>NZ_JACHYM010000002.1:0-1355112 GCF_014192765.1 Pseudoxanthomonas sp. OG2
CCCGGGCCCAGGTACGGCATCACCGCCTGCTCAATCTCCCGCGCCGCCAGCACGCTGTTGCCGCGCACCCGGTACTCCTGGATGCTCACCCGCTGCGGCGGCGCGCTCGACGACGCCGGTGCCTCTGACGCGGTGGGTACAGCGGACGGCGTCGGATCCTGCGCGACCGCGGATGTGCTGGCGGCCAGCAGGCACAGGGTCAACGGCGCCAGCCTCGGCGCCTTCTTGTCTGGGAACATCGGTCGGGTTCTCAATGCGTAAGGAAGGGCGAAAGCGAATCGGCAGCGACCTTCATCCGATGACGCCGCTGCATGGGCGGTGGCGTCATCGAGACCAGCGGCAGCGGGATTGCCGGATTGCGGAGCGTGCGGACGAATCCGGTCCCCATCGGGCGTCGTTTCATTCTCAATGCCGTCCTTGACGCGGGTTTGACGGTGCCGGGCGCTTGCGCGGTTCCACCGCGGGATCGCCCATGCTCACCTGCACCACGCTGTTGGCGTCGTAGTCCTCGCCTTCGCCACCGCGCGGCGCGGCGCCGCTGGCGTCGGCGCCGAAGCCGAGCACCTGCACGCTGATCACCGACGGACGATTCCGCGCGTTCTGCCGCTTGACCACGTCCTGCGCCGCCTGCACCGCGCTGGTGGCGGCAGAACTGGCGTTGGACAGCGCGCTGACGTTCACCGCCGCAACCACCGGGATACCCTTGGCCTCGCCCTGCACCTGGATGTTCTCGGCGTTGACCACCCGCAGCGCGGCCAGGTTGACGTTGCCGGAAACGCGGATGCCCGCCTCGCCCGCGTCGATGGTGCCCAGCGGCGCGATCAGATCCACGTCGCCGGGCGGCACTTCCGCGATCGGATTGAGCGTGGCGATGCCCGCGCCGGTGTTCGGCGTGGTGGGCGACAGCGAAACATTGCCGATGGCGTCATAGGCGCGACGCTGCGGCGTGTACACGATGGTGGTCTTGCTGCCGCGGCCGGCGTTGATGTCGCCCTCCGCCGACCACGCCAGGATGTTGCCGCCGAAGGTGGTGAAGATGCGACTCTGGCCCAGCAGGATGCTGCCCTGCGAGTACATGTTGATGTCGCCATCGCCCTGGGTCAGCACGCCGGAACCTTCCGCCGGGGTGAATCCGCCATCCACGCCGACCAGCGTGCGGCCGCCGGGCACCAGCAGGTTGATGTCGCCGCCGAAGTCGGTATGGATGCCGGCATCGAGGACCTTGTAGAACGGCACGCTGCCGGGACGGCCGCGCGCGAACCATTCGTCCTCGCGGATGTAGCTCTGGCCCGGCCGGGGGCGTGCGGAGGGCGTCTCGCCGAAGGTCTCGTAGTACAAGGCGCTGCTGAACATCGTCAGGCCACCCTCGTAACGGATGGCGTTGCCGGCACTGTCCTTCGCCGGCAGCAGCGTGGCGATCGCCTCGCGTCCGCGCAGGTAGCTGCCTTCGCGCGGGCCGCCGTCCTGGTTGTACTCGCGACCGGCCGTCTTCAGTTCGTTGTAATAGGCATTGCGCAGGAACACGCGTTGCTGCTCCGGCGGCAACGCGGCGAAGAAGGCGCGCGCGTCCATGCCGGCGGCGTCGAAGTGCAGGCCCAGGCCGTTGGCGCCGCCGAAACGCGCGGTGAGCCAGTTGACCAGGTGCAGATCGCTCTCGCGCTGGAACTCGCGCGTCAGGTTGCGGTTGCTTGCGCTCTTGCCTGCTGCCAGCGCGGTGTTGCGGACCTGATCCAGCTCGGCCTGCTTTTCGAGCATGAATGTTGTCGCGCCGGCCTCGTCTCCGGTGTAGCCGAACTCGCGCGCCAGCCACTGCGCCAGGGTCAGGCTGCCGTCGTAGATGCGCACCGCCTTGCCGGACTGATCGCCCAGCGGGCGTTCCGGATCGGCCTGGTTCGCCGGGTCCAGGTAGCGCGCCGCGAAGGCCGCCCAGTCCGCACCGTGCTCGCCTACCCCGGCCATGACGGTGATGCCGGCGCCGCTGCCCCGATCACCCGGAGTAACGTTGTAGACCGGCCCGATGCTGCGCAATTCGGCCTTGTCGGCCATGTACACGTCGCGGCCGGCGGTGAGTTCCAATTCGCCGGGGCCGGCGATGTAGAAGGAGCTGAAGCGGATGTCCCGTCCCGCCTCGACCACCGACACGTCGTCGGCGCTGGTGTGCACGATCAGATTGCCGCGCGAGGTGCCGGTGCCGACGTAATTCGGCTTGTGTGGCGCGGAAAGGTCGAGGGTCGTCGGGACACCGAACCAGCCGAGCGCGCCCGTCTCCTGCCCGTAGTTCTGGCCAAGCGTATCGAACTGGCCCAACTGGGTGCCCGCGTTGACGATGTCGCGGCCGGCGCGGACCGCGACCGCGCCACCGCCGTCGTACCAGGACGGATAGTTGCCGCGCTCCCCGGTATGCAGGCCACGATAGACGATGCCGCCAAGCTGCAGCCCCACCAGATCCCCTTCCACCGCGTAGTAACGCGCGGGCTGGCGACCCGCGTACACATGGCCCGACGCGGTGGGCGGCGTGAACGAGAACAGCGGATAGGCCTGCGAAGTACCGAGCGGCCCGTCGTGACCGAAGGCGAACAGTGCCGACGGTGCCAGCGCATCGGGACTGACGTTGTGCCAGACGCGACGCCCGTACCAGACGTTGTCATCAAAGCCGACGAAACCGGGATTGAAGGGGCTGGGCAAGCGGGTCGGATCCGCACCCGACACCGAGAAGCCATTGCCGCCCGCGTAGATGGAATCGCGCGCCAGCAATTCGAGCTGGCCGGCGCTTTCGACCACGAAACGCCCGTCCACCGGCGAAGGCGCCAGGACCACGCCGTTGGCGAGGCCGTTGATGCCATAGAACAGACTGCCGCTGGCGGCGACCGCACGCACGGTCGAGGGATAGATGAAATTGCCGTCGGTGGCCTGGAAGTCACTGAAGCTGCCGCGATCCAGTTCACCCAGGGTCGGGGTCAGGTTGCCGCCGGCGGCGAACAGGTCGACCGCGGTGGAAGGTGTCCACAGCGAGAACCAGTTCCAGCCGCCACCATCGTGCAGCGTGTCGTTGATCCGGTACGGGGATCCGCCGTGGAACTGCGGCACCCGGCCACCGTCGGCGGCGCCGGTCAGGACCAGATCGCCGCGCGTATCGATGCGCGCGGTGGCGTCGCCCAGCACCAGCAACGGACCGCCACCGGAGGTCGCCGCCGTCGCGGTGTACACGTCGTTGGCGCGCGACTCCTTGGGATCCATGCCGCCATGGCGAAGTTCGACGCCGCCGACCGCTCCGGCTTCCATGCGCAGCGCGCCGCGCAGGTTGGTGAAGCTGCCGTTGAGGTCCAGGCGGTGGACGTTGTTGGCCGGGAAGGTATTGGCTTCCGGAACCAGGTTGCCGACGGGGAAGCTGCGCTCGTACGGATCAGGGTTCAGGCCCCCGCCGATGCGGATATCCAGATCGCCACCGCCGGTCTGTACCAGTTCACCGGACGCGGTCACCCGACCGGTGCTGGCCACCGCCAGGTTCACGCCCTGGCTGCGGGCGATCACGTAGCCCTTGTCGCCGCGTCCCTGAAGCATGCCGGCGTCACCGCCGGTTTCCAGCAGCAGGTTGCCGCCTCCCAGCGTGCCGAAACCGGTGAACGCCATCATTCGTGGCATGCCTTCGAATCCGGACATGCCGTTATCCCGGTTCGACGCGATGTAGGTGCCGAAGTTGATCCACCATGCCGTGGCCACGTTGCCGCCGGCATCGCCGACGCTGCCGCTGCCCTGCCGCCACAGCCAGTTGCCGATCGATGCGCTGCCGGTGAGCGGGCCATTCCGGTAACCGAGCGCATCCGGGCGAATCACGGCCGTTGTTTTGCCGACGCTGTCGCCCATGATGTCCCCGCGTGCGCGCAGCAGCAGGTTGCCACCGGCCTCCGGGAACCACGCCTGGTACAGACTCTGGCTGCCGCCGTCGACCAGATGTTCGAACAGGTCGCCGCCACTTGGCCCCAGGATGGTCCCATCCACGACCGCGCCCCGCGGCAGGTTGAACGGCTCGCTGCCATCGGCCGCGGTGATGCGCGCCGACGGCGTGCCGGCGGTGTAGACGCCGTACAGCGACGTGGTCAGGATGTCGTCGCCGGACACCAGCTTCAGATCACCGGTGCCGGTGCGCACCACACTGGCCAGTTGCTCGCGCACCGGCAACGTGTAGTAATCCATGTCCGGCGGCGTGGCAGGCGTGACCAGCGCGGAGAGATCGCCATAACCCCAGAGGTTCAGCTCGCCCGCGTCGACACCGATGATGCCCAGCAGCTGAAGTTCCTCGACTTCCGCGGGCGTAATCACCGCGCCGGCGATGATCGGGAACGAGTAACCGAACATCGACAGCAGGTCGACGAATTCCTGGTGGGGCGCATCGCCCCAGCGATACACCGCCGGAGAACCCGTACCCGGTACCGGCAACTGCTGCATGCCCATGCCGTAATGGTTGTCGGACAGACGCAGACCGCCGGTTCGCTCACGCGCGACCGCCAGGCGGTCCGCCGCATCCGGATCGGCGCCACCCACCAGGGTGATGTCCCAGGACTGCGATCCGGCCGCGAGCATCGGCGCCAGTGCCCATTGGAGTCCCTGATGGCCATCCGCGTCCTTGTCGCGCAGGTCGACGGTTTGCACGTCACCCGGCAACTTGACTTCGGTCTCGCTGGGGATGAAAGCCCCCTTGGCCAGCGCCAGATCGGCGGCCAGTGCCACGCCGGAACCGCGCGAAGGCGCCGGCAGCGCGATACCGGCCGGCCAGATCATTTCGCCCAGTCGCGCCGCCGTCGGCAGTCGCAGGCCCGCGCCGAGGTGGGTATTGGCCGGCAACGTGACCGTGTCGGCCAGCACCGTGCCCGCCGCGTACAGCAGAGTGCCGCCGGCATCGAACACGGGGCCGCCCAGCACGGTGCCGCGCGCCAGCGTCAACGGCTGCGCCAGCGTCGCTTCCGCTGGCAGTTGGGTGCCCGCGGCCACTTCCATGCCGACGATGCGCACGTCGTAATTGAGCACTTTGCCGGAGGGGAACACAGTACCGGCCACCAGCGTGACCTTGCCGCCATGCGGCACGACCACGTCGGCGCCGTGCGGCTGCCGCCCCTTGGTCAGGATCCAGCCCTGATCGTCGAAGCCGGGGCTCAGGCGCGAGCCGTCGAAGCCGTCGCTGATGCTGCCGAACACTTCCAGATCGCCGCGCGCGCGGATCACCAGCGCGCCGGCTTCGCCGGAACCGCGCGTGGCGGTCTGCTGCGAATGCGGATTGACGCTGGCGTAGCGGTAGCCGGACAGATCCAGATCGCCATCCACGTGCAGGTTGCCATCCGGATTGATGGCCGGATCCGTGCTGCTGACGATCTGCACGCCCGGGCGCAGATGGAACTGATCGCGATAGCCACGCAGGCCGGCCAGGCGATGCTCCATCAGATCCGCGTTGCCGAGGGCGGCGGTGATGAATGCCGTGTTCTGCCCGTGCAGGCGGTCCAGATAGTCCTGGTCGATGATCTGGTAGCTGCCGCCGTCGGTGGTGGCATCCACGCCGGGCCGGGCGCTGTCGTCACTGGTGAAAGCGTTGACGGTGATGGTCTTGGCGCCTTCGATGGCGATGTCGCCGCGGGCATCGATGGCGACATCGTCGCCGCCGATGCGCGGCGCGTTGAGCGCCACCGTGCCATAGCCACGATCGGCACCTGCCACCCGCAGATCCATACGTGCGCCGCTGTCGATCCGCAACAGGCCGGCACCGGAATCCACCTCGATGACCGCGCGGTTGGGCGCCTCGATGACCTGACCGTAGCTGTCCCGGCGCAGCACGTCGGCACTGGCATCCAGCACCGCGCCGCCGGTCAGGGTGACGCCATCGCGCGCGGCCAGGCGGATGCTGCCCGCCTGTTCGCCGCTGGCATCGATGACGCCATCGACCGTGAGATGCCCTTTGTCGAGCGAGACATTGACTTCATGGGCCTTGATCTCGTTGCCCACGACCAGATCACCCTCGCCCAGCCGGAAGCTGCGCGCACCGGTGACGCCATCGGCGGTCAGCCGCGCGTTGAGCCCGCCGAAATCTGCGATGTGCAGGCCATGCACGTCGATGCGACCGGCCATGAACGGCACCTCGGTGCCACCGGCGTCGTAGTGGCCGCTGCTGGCGCCGAGGATGCGACCGGCCAGGTCCACCGTGCCGGCCTGGGCGAACGCGCCCAGCTTGCCGGCGCGATTGAAGCGCGCCGACAGATCGATCTGCGCACCCGCGGACTGGCGGACGTCACCGGTGCGGCTTTCCAGCACCACGTCGCCGCCCCAGCTGTACTTGCTGACATCGAAGAATTCGAGCTTGCGTCCGGCCAGATCAAGCCGTGCGGCATCCCCCAGCACCACGTCGTCCTGCGCGCTCAGGGTGAGCTTGCCGCTCGGCAGCCACGCCAGTCCGTCGAACAGCAGCCGGCCGCCGCGGCTGTCCAGCGCGATCTCGGCGCCGAGCGCATCGCTGGCCACTGCCGGCGCCACGCCACCAGTTCCGGTCACGCGCACATCGCCACCGGCGGTGATCCGGTTGACCGAACCCGCCGCGCCGGTCAACAGCGGCGTGCTGATGTTGAGATCACCGCCGTGATAGGTGAACGCCTTGGCGGCCGGATCCCACGCGCCCTGCGACTGGTACACCGACAGCGTCCCCTTGTGCGAGGCGGTGACCCGTTCACTCGCGTTGAGGTTCACGCCGGCGAAGCCAAGCGTCATCCGGTCGTAGCTGCGCACCGTATCCGGCTGGCTCTTGGTCGCATGGCCGAAGTCGATCACCCGCGCATCGACCGTCAGCTGCCCGCTGCCAGTGCCGGGGCCCTGCGCGACCACGTTGCCACCCGCCAGCCGCGATCCGGTCCAGACCAGGGTGTCGGTATGGATGCGCGCCACGTCGCCGGCATCGCCGTAGCCGTAGATCGCCGGTGCACCGAGGACCAGTTGCTCCAGCGCGGACTTGCCGGTGACCGGATTGAAGGTGGACAGGCTGACCGACCCGTAGAAGTTGATCGATTCGCGCACCGTCAGCGCAAGGTTCTGCAACGCGGGCGCGCCATTGCGGGTATCGCCGAGCAGCAACCGGTCCAGGACCTGCTGGTTGAGGGTCATGCCGGCGGGCAGCGCGCCGCGCGCCGCGGCGTCGGCCAGCGCGGCCTGGCTGCCCACATTGATGCCGCCCACCGCCAGCACCAGGTTGCGGGTCCCGTAGCGCACCTCGTCGCCCAGCACGAAGCGGTTGTCGGTCGCGGTGGCGATCGTGCCTTCGGAATAGAGCCGGGTTTCACCCGCGCAGCTTCCCCCCGCCGCGCACACGCCAATCTCGATCGCGCCGGCGCCGCCGCCGTCCGAATTGGGCGCGTCCGGTGCCAGCAGGTCGAGCGCACCATTGGAAACCGCCAGCACGGAGTTCTGGCCGGGGGTATACACGTAGCCCTGTTCGGCTCCCAGCGTCGAAGCTCCCTTGCCGAGCGTATTGATGCCGGCGCCCTGCTCCAGCGTGATCGCGCCGTCCACCCGGCTGCTGATCAGGAAGACGTCGGTGCCCTCCAGCACCGCGCCCTCGCGCAGCACGATGTTTGCCGTCGAGTTGCCGAAGATGCCGATCTGGTTGGCCCGCTGCTGGCTGCCGGTGTGATCCCGCTGCGTGCTGGTCAGGCGTCCGCCAATGACCAGGCGCGCGCCACCGAGGGCGTTGAGTTCGCTGGCATGGATCGAAACGCCGGTGAAGCCCTCGGTGGGCGCGGCGCCGTCGGCCAGGATTTCATAGTTCCGCGCGTACCAGAGATTGGTCAGGCTGCCGTGCCCGCCCTGCTCGGGCTTTGCCAGCACGGTGGCGTCAAAGCGCAGCGAGGGTTCGCCGCGCGAACCTTCCTCGCTTCGTTCGATCAGGCGCAGGCTGATGGCCTTGGCATCGCGCTCCAGCAGCGCACGCGGGACTCCGTCGCGCGCGGCGCTGTCGATGGCGAATTGCGCGTAGCTGGTCTCGTTGTATTGCGAATAGCTGCGCAGGGTGTCGGCCGAGGTCAGGATGACCTGGGTCGGCAGCACGTCGCGCAGGCCGGTATTGGCGGTTCCCAGCTGCGCCGCCGCGCTCCAGGAGCCGTTGCGCATCGCGGTGGTGCTGCCGAACGAGGCCGCGGAATTGGCCAAGCCGTTGATCTCGACACGGAAAGCGCCCGGCAGCAACGCATAGGTCGAAGGCAGCAGCGTGTAGGTGCCCGGCGGCAGGCCAGGCACGCCGGCACCGATGGTGATCTGGCGACCCAGCGCCGGCGCACCGGCGCCCTGCTCTCCTCCCACCGGGGCCTGTCCCGCCTGCACGCCCGGGACGATCGCATAGACCGGATTGGTCGACAGGCCCGGCAAGGTGAAACCGCTGCCATCGGCGGCCATCTGCACCAACGGATGCAGGCGCGCGTCGGTGGAGCCGCCACGGCCGGACAGGAATGCGGCACCGGCAAGTTCACCGCCACCGGACAGATCCACCGTTGCCCCGGCCTGTGCGTTCACCGCATGGCTCTGGAACTCGACCTTCGGCTCGTTGCCGAGTCCGCGGAATTCGACGTCGGTGCCTTCGTACTGATAGACCAATCCATCGACGGTGCCGCCGTAGGGCATGATCAGGCCGCGTGCGCTGACCGAGGTGACGCTGCCTGGCAACAGGTTGACCAGACCTGTCTTGCCGTTGCTGTCCGCACTGCCGAGCGTAATGCTGCCCAGCGGTGCCCGCAGCACGCCGCCCTGGTTGACGGTGGCGGCGGCGAAGCTCATGGCGCCGAACACGCTGTAAGGCATTGGCGGCAGTTCGCTGCCGACCCGGGCGATGTCGAGACGACTGTCCGGGTCGTAGTACTGCTCCAGATTGTTCCACTGGTTGACACGGCTGCGCAGGCCGACGACGACGTTGCCATTGCCGTAGATCTGGCGGGCTTCCAGCAAGGTGTCGCCGGGCGAGAACAGCTTGGCGCCGCGCAGGCGCAGGTCGCCGCGGCTGTGCAGTTGCAGCGCCTCGAACGCGTCGCGCCGGACTTCCAGCGGCGTGCCGCTGTTGTGGATGATCGCGCCATTGGCGCCCATGCCGACTTCGCCGACGATGTCGATCAGATCCGCATCCAGGCGCAGCGCGGAGCCTTCGGCGATGCCGGGCACGCCCAGGGTGCCATTGCCGGCGCTGATGTTGCGCGAACCGAACACTGGATTCGGCATCATCTCGCCATCGCCCTGGCGGCGCGTGGAGCCGGACAGTCGCAGGTACGGCGCGGCGAGGGTCACCCGGCTGTCGCGGGCGGCATCGGCACCCAGTCCGATGCCGCTGGCAGTGAGATACAGGGCTTGCCGCATGCGCAGGTCAATGTCGCCGGCGAAGCTCAGCAAGCCGTTGACGTGCAGCGCGGTGGTGTCGAATCCGCCCGCGTGGATCGCGTCCACGCCATAGCGGGCCCGGCCATAGACCAGACTCTCGTGCATCTGCCCGACTTCGGCGTCGTCGGCCAGTCCGCTGCCGCCGTAGTTCTGCTCCAGCAGCAGCTCGCGCGGCACGCGCACGGCGTCGTCGACGTCATCCCCCAGGTAATCCCAGCGCCCCACTTCGCGGTAAAGCGGGGTTTCCAGATTCAGTGCGAGAGTACCGCCGGCCGCACCGGCACCGCCCGCGGCCGCGCGCAGTTGGCCGTCGATATACAGGCCATTGCTCGCGCTCAGCGCGATCACGCCGCCATGACTGGGAATCAGTGTGCCGCCGAGGCCGGGCAGATCCAGCGTCGCCTGGGCACCGGACGCCTCCAGTCGCGCGCCGCGACGCACCACCAGGAACGCGTCCACAGCGTTGAATTCGCGCGCCTCCAGGTCATGGCGCGCGCCGATTTCGATGGTGCCGCCGTCGAGCACCTGGCCGAAGCGGCGCCCGTTCGCGTCGACGCCGGTGTAGGCGCGTCCGGACACATCCAGGACCGCGTCGTCGCCGATCCAGATCGAGCGTCCGTTCGGCTTCCCGTTCGGCCGGTTCCTGTCGAGGCCCTGCCCCCACGCGCCGGGCAGGATGGAAATGCGCCCGCCATGCGCCCGCAGTTCGCCCTCGATGGTGATCTGGTCGTTGCCGGTCAAGGTGATCGATTGCCCCGGATCCACCTCGATGCGGCTGTCCTTGCCCATCTCCAGCACGCCATTGGCGTAGATCGAACCGGCCGTGAGCGACAGGCTCGCGCCCCGGCGCAGCGTGGTCCGGCCCTGGTCGGGATCGTCGGCCTGCGTCGGCGGCAGCCATACCGACAGCGCTTCCGAGGGGTCCGCGCCGCTCGCGATCCGGCGCGCGGTGTCGCGGTCGTAGTCAAGCAGCGGCATCAGCACCGACAGTTCGGTGCCCGGCTGCACCAAAACACCGTCGCGACCATGGATCGCATAGGCACCAAAACCGGACTGGAACAGCGCCCCGTCCAATGCCAGGAAGGACTGCACTTCGACGGTCTCGGGCCAGGCGGTGCCGGGCGGAATGCGCTGGCCGCGCGGCACCACGATGTCGGTGGCGGCGATGCTGCCGCCCTGGTACGTCGCCGTATACGCGGTGATCGGCAAGCCATCCGGGAACACGTCGCGCGGCACCACGTAGCCCGCTTCCAGTTCGGTGATGGCGTGCAGCACGGTGCCGGCGGGCAGCACGGTGCCGGCGTACTGGTAGGTGCCATTGGCGAGCAGCACCGCGGTCGGCAAGCGCCACTCGGCCTGCAACGTCACCGGATTGGCTTCGCTGATCAGCGGGCGGGTGCGCACCGGCACCGGCTGGTCGCCCAGCACGCGGGTCATGACGACCGAGAAGTCCATCGGAATCGGCTGCCCGGCCGGGATCACGTAGTCGTTTGCCAGGCGCAGCGGCAGATCGCTGGTTTCACCGGCCTCCAACTGCTCGATGATCTGCGGGACGCCGTCACCGATGCTGACCAGGGTGCCATGCTCGATGTCGAGCCGACCGCCGCCCTTGACGCCATGGCCCCGTAAGCTGCCGTCGAGCGACAACACGCCGGCGCCGCCGGTCAGGCCGGCCGCCAGGCTCACGTTGCCGCCGCGACCGCCATGCAGGCGGTCGTCCGCGCCCAGGGTGGCGCCGGACGAAACGTCGATCAGGCTGTCCTTGCCCAGCACCACGTTGCCGTCGCTGCGCAACGACACGCTGCCGCCATCCACGTACGGCAGGCCGCCGATGGCGAGAGGATCGTGCTGGCGGTTGTTCCACAGGCCGCGTGCGTCCAGGGTGACTCCGTCGGCCAGGTTCGTCTGGCGCGCATAACCGGGCGGCGTGACTTCGCTGATCGCGGTTTCCTGCCAGCTGCCGCCCTCGGCGCTGATGTGGCGGACGACCATGTTGCCCAGGCGGATGCTGCCGCTGCGTGCGGTCAGGTCCGCATTGACGTCCACCTGGCTGGCGTGCAGCGCGATTTCGCCGCCGGGCGATACGGTCAGGGCTTCGTCCACGCGCACGCCACCGCGCGCATAGACCTCCAGCCCCCCCAATCCCTGACGGTTCAACCAGTCCGCGTCCAGCGCGATCCGGCCCGCCTCCGGTTCGGCGCCCGATGCCGCTTCGCCGATCGTCACCGCGCTGACCACCGCGTCGGGCGAATAGCGCAGATCGCCGGTGTCCTTGTCGTACACCGGGCGATGGCTGCCGATGATCAGGCTGGCGCCGCGTGCGGCGGCGGTCTGCGCCTGCTGGTAACCATCCAGCGTCGCATCACGCGCCCGCTGCTGGCGATCGCCCTGGAAGGTGGTGCCTTCGACGTCGCCTTCGAGTACCGCGCCCCGGGTCGCGACCACCAGCTTGCCGGCGTCGCGTCCCACCACGTAGCCGCCTTCCAGGCGCGTCCGCGGTGCGATCAGCGGGTTGTAGTAGTAGGACGTGGTCTGCGAACCCCAGCGTTCGTGCAGATCCTCGAAGCCCTTGTACAGGCCGGTGTAGAGAAGATCACCCGGCGCGTTCGACGCGTTGTAGAGCTTGCCGTCGGCGCCCTTGAGGAAGGTCTGGTTGACCCAGCCGGTCTGCACGTCCAGGGTGCCGCCGGACAGGTTGATGTGCGAACCCTGGCGGGTCACCATCTCGCCGCCGCTGAATTGCACGGTGCCACCCTGCGCCGACCATTCACCGATGCCGTGGCCGGTGACGCCCAGGTAGCCGCCGACTTCCAGCAGGCCGCCGGCGGTGTACCAGCGATCGGTTTCGTAGCCGTTGGTGCCGGCCGGCACCAGCACCAGATCGCGCCGATCCAGCCAGATGTTGCTGTTGTTGAGGCTCTTGTCGTCGCGGTTGCCGGACGCGTCGCGCTGCTCGTTGCCCTGTACGTTGATCAGGACATTGTTGGCTTCCATCGCGATGCGCACGCCGACCGCGCCGGACACGTCGATGCGCGCGCCATCGGCGACGGTCGACCGGCCCGCCGCGTCCACCAGCACCTGGCCACCGGTGGCCAGGGTCAGCGACTGGCCCTGGAAATCGACGTCGCCACCGGAACTGATCCGGATCAGCGACTGGTCGCGTCGGTGGGTGGCATTGCCGTCCGGCTTGTCGGTGTCCCGCACGAGGGTTTCGCGCTGCACGTCCAGGGCGGTGGTCGCGCTTTCGTCCAGCACCACCGCGGTGGTGCTGTCCTTGTCCAGGACGATGCGGCTGTCTGCGTCGGTGGCATCGCTGGTCAAATGGACCGTGCCGCGGGTGTGCACGGAAGTGGTCGCGATCACCGCGCCCTGCTGGCGGACTTCGTGGCCGACCAGGCTGATGTCGCCGGTGGTGGCCTGGATCAGACCGGTGTTGGTGACCATGCCGGTCGCTGGCGCACTGCCCTCGGTGCCGGTGCCGGAAGTTGCCGGCAGGCGCAGGGTCGAGACCAGATTGCCGCGCGTGGTCGAGGCCTGGTTGCCATCGGTGTCCATGCCCTTGCGGATGACGAACGCGTCGCCCGCGGCCAGCGTGGTCTGGCCGTTGGCGGTGGCGATCTGCCCATGGTTTTGCACCTGCTGGCCCACCAGCAGCACGTAGCCGCCGCCTTCGGTCACCGAAGTGGGCACATGCGTGCTGATCCGCGCACCTTGCTCCACGGTGACGGCACCGGTTGCCGCACCATGCTGGAAACTGCTGGCGGTGGAGGTCAGATCGTTGGCGAAGGTGGGAATGAAGTCCTTGCCCTGCGCCTGGCTGTACAGCCCGCTGCGGAACTGCGCATCGGTCATGCCGACCGCGGACGCGGCCAGGTTCTTGACGTTCACCTGGCTGGTGCCGTTGAACACCACGCCATTGCGGTTGATCAGGAACACCGTGCCATCGGCCTTGATCTGGCCCTGGATCTGCGACGGCCGCGCACTTGGATCGTTGATCCGGTTGAGCACCGACCACGCCGCATCCTGCTTGAAATCGACAGTGGTGTTGCGGCCGACGTTGAAGGTCTCCCAGTTGAGGATGGCCTTATCGGCGGTCTGCTCGATGGTGACGGTGGTCTTGCCGTCCGCCACCTGCTGGGTCGGATCCTTGGCGTTGTGCCAGCCGCGGGTCAGCGCGTCCTGATCAACCTTCAGCCCCCCCTCGCCCAGACCGTCGGGAACGGTGGGCGCGCGCAGGCTGGCGGCGTCGCGCGCCGCCTGCTGCAGCCGCTGCTGCATGGCGATGGCCTGCGCGGCGGTGGCCAGGTTCTCGATCGAGGTCTTGAGCTTGTCGCGCGCCTCGCGGTTCTGTTGTTCCGGCCGCGGCAGGTTGCTCGGCTGCCCGTTGGGAAGGCGCCCGGACTGGGCCGCCGACTGCTGGTTGGCCCCCTTGTTGGCGAACCAGGCCGCGCTGAACGCCTGCTGCGCACTGGCGGTTCCGATCATGCCGCCGGCGACCAGCAACGCGGTGATCGCGTGCGCCAGCGGCTTGATGCCCAAGCCATCGACCGTGGAAGGAGTGCGCGTGCGCTGCGGCTGATTCACCATTGTTTCCACCCGTGGAATGTCGTTCGCTGGATGCACTTCCCGCCTTCCCGCGTCCGTCTCCGGATCATCGCGTTGGAATGGGTTGTGCTCGTTACGATGGGTAAGACCGACGGGGCCGGTGACGACTGAACTGCTGAAACAAAAAATTCATGCACGCGAAAATGGGCGGCAACTCGCCGGATGAATTTCATGTTTCTGTCATCTACACCTGCTAATGACTGCATTGGGTAGACGCGCACGATGATCGTCCGCGAAAGATGCATGGCTTCGAATGGGCCCGTGCGGACGAGCGAATCGGCGTGCACGCGAGCGCGCCACGCCCTCGATGCAGGCGCATTCGTGGATTCGAGCGCGGAATTAGAAAGGCGCGGCATCACCGTCGCCCGGCCATGCGTTCAGCCCAACAGGGTCACGCCAGCAGGCATCTGCACCACCCGCGCGCCGTAGACGTCCTTGACCAGATCGAGGAAGGTGTCGGCCTGCCGGATCGGAATGCGCGCCTGCACGGTGCGCCGGCCCAGTTCGGCGCGGGTGATGAGGATTCGGCCCGGCCGGTAGCGGTTGATCTCGTCGACCACCCGCGCCAGCGGTTCGTTGTCGAACACTAGGAAACCATGCCGCCATGCGTCCACCCGCAACGTGTCCACCGGCGCCACCGACGCGATCCGGCGTTCCGCCAGCCGCGCCTGCCACGAGGGACCCAGCACCACTGCGCGTCCGCCCTGCTCCACCCGCGCCTGTCCGGACAGGCAGGTGATTCGACGATCCTCGGCGACACAACGCAGGTTGACGCGCGATCCCGGCGCCAGCGTGACCAGGCCATCGCCAACCCGCACGCGCAGCGGCGAGGCCGGTGATTCGGGCGTGCGGAATTGTGCTTCGCCCTGGACCAGTTCCAGCAGTTCGTTGCCGGCGCCGCCTTCGCGGCTGAGCGCGGTGCGCGCGCCCATCGCCACCTTCACTCCGGCCATGTCGATGTCACGCAATTCGCCCACGGCGGTGCGATAGTCGGCGGCGGCTTCCTCCCAGCCCGGCCACAGGCCAAGCGGCGGACGCGCGATCAACCAGCCCGCCGTGGCCGCCACCGCGCCGCCCAGGAACGCACGCCGGCCCATCCGCATCGCGCGCGGACGCCGGCCATCGCGATGCGTGCCGGCAGGCGGCAATGCCGCGACGCCCGCGCTGTTCGCTTCGACTGCCGCGGGCACCGTCATGGCGGTGGTGGCCGCCAATGCCGCGGCCGGCGCCAGCGCGTTCCATAGCCGGCGCGCCTCGGTGAACGCACGCACGTGCGCCGGCTCGGCCTTGCACCATTGGCGGAACGCATCGGCGTCGGCGGCCGTGGCCTGGCCGGACTGGAGGCGCAGCAGCCACGCCTGCGCCTGTTCGCGCAGTTCGCATTCCCGGGAAGCGGATTCGACCGGTTTCATATTCATCACGACTGTTTTCCCGCGCCGGGACCGAACCGCTGCACGACCCGGCGGTCCAGCCGGTCCGCGCAGTGCTGCAACGCCTTCTTCAGATCCTTGCCGACCATGCGCAGGGAAATGCCGTGGCGGGCGGCGATGGCGTCGAGCGGTTCCTGTTCCACCCGCGCTGCCAGCAGGATCGCCCGCTGGCGGCGCGGCAACTCCTGCAAGGCTTCCGCCAGCGCGGCGATATCGGCCTGGCCCAGCGCGACGATCGCCGGATCCTGCTCGTCGATCACTTCGTCCATCAAGGCGTCGATTTCCAACCCGGTCAGGATCCGCGACTGCGCCACGCGCTGATCGGCGGCGGCGTTGATCGCCATCCGGAACAGGTAGGCCATGGGATTGCGTTCCGGCTGCGCGGCCTCGCGCATCCGTTCCACCCGCAGCCAGGTTTCCTGCAGGGCATCCAGCGCCAGATCGTCCGAACCCAGCCGCCGACGCAACCGCCGACGGAATTCCTCGTAGTGATCCAGCAACAGTACCCGCAGACCGGCACTCATCGTTCCCGCCCCCGGCATGGCGGCGTGGACTGGCCGGTTTCCGGCAACAGGGTCAGGGTGATCGGTTGCGGCAGATCCGGCGGCAGGCCGATCAACGTAAGATCCGCCAGGCGTGCCAGGATCGCGGCGTCGCGAAGGACATCGCCACTGGATTCGCTGATTTCCGCTTGCCGGATGCGGCCGCTCGCATCGAGCCGGAACCGGATCGCGGCGCGATAGCCGCCGGGCCGGGTCGATTCGTCGCCGCACAGCGCGTCTTCCAGCGAGCGCTGGAGAATGCGCGCGCCACGGCGGCGCGCGGCGGCGTCCTGGTTGTCGGTGGCCGCCGGCGCGATGGTTTCCGGCGCGGGCTCGTCCATCGCGGCGTCGGCACCCGACATCACCAGGGTAAACGCATCGTCGCCGACGAAGCGCGGGGTCAATCCGGTTCCCACCAGCATCCTCCGCAGGGCCTCGTCATCGCGATAGCGGCCAATCACTTCTGCCGAATGCAGATTGGCCAGCAGTCGCGCATCGACCAGCACCGCCAGCCCGGTGATCCGTCCGTAGGCCTGCAAGGCGCGATCCAGCGGCTGCGCCGACACATTGAAGTCATGCGATGCGTCCGGTCCCCTCGCCGCCGCGCCGAACGATGCCAGCGCGGCGGCCAGCAGCATGGCAAGCATCGGCATTCGCCGCGCGGTCGGCGCGCGCACGCAGGCGGCGAAGGGTTCAGCGGTCGTTCCGCAAGTAGCTGTCATCAAACTGCAGGCAGAACGCGCCAGTATCGAAACGCCGAGCACGGCACACTATTCCGCCTTCGTTGCAGTCCGGTGACACGCCATGAATCCGCTCCGGCCCCGTCTTTCCCCGCATCGCCTGTTGCCATTCGCGGCGGCGCTGCTCGTTTCCTCCGCGCTGGCCGCCGAACCGCAGGCGACGCAGATACCCGCCACGCCACCGGCGACCGACTCCGCATCGACACCGGCGCCCGCCAAATCCGCCAAGCCCGCCGACACCCGCTGCGTCGACGTGGAAGTGAATGGCGAGCGCGTGCCCGACTACGCGTGCCTGGGACAACTGATGACCTCGCCCACGCCGCCCGCCTCCCCCGATGCGAACCTCACCGGTTCCGAGCGCATCGTGCGCCAGCCGCCCACCAAGCTAGGCCTGGCCAATCGCGCCGCCACCCAGCAGCGGATGGGCAACACTTTCGGCACGTCGACCCAGCCGCAGCGACCACCGCCGCCGTCGCCCAAGCCGGTGATTCCCGGACGCTGAGCGATTGCGCCAGGCAAGCGACGCGACGGATGCCTCAGAGTGAGGTGCCGCTGGTGCCCGCGTGGGCACCCGGCCCCGCCGGCTCCATCGGTTCCGCCGATTCGCGCAGCGACAGGCCCAGTACCAACGGCTGGCGCATGTCGGCGGGCGGTTGCGCCAGCGGCGGCTGCAACAACGATTCGAGCGCGGCGTCCGCTTCCGCGTCGCCCAGCGAGGTGAACTCGCTGCGGATGATTCGGCCATTGGCCGCGATCCACAGCTTCACCACCACCGGATCCTGCCGCTGCGGCAGGCTGGCGGAACGTTCCATCCAGTCGTGCAATTGATTGGCGGGAACGCTGTCCTCGCCCAGCCTACGTTGCAGTTCGGTGCCGGCTTGCTGCGCATACGCCAGCCAGTGCTGGGGAACCGGATCCTGTGCGGCGGCCCCGACCGTGGCGCCAAGCGTGGTCCAGGCTATGGCCGCACCCAGCAGGCGCCGCAGCCAGCCGCCCGTTCCGTTTCGCGTCGTGTCGGCACCCGCCTGCGGTTGCGGCGTCGGCCGGTCTTTCCTTTCGTCTTGCAGGCCGTTCATCGGCGGATTCCCGTTCCAAACCCAATGACTCTGCCTGCCTTGCATGACAGGGAGATGGCGGCCAGGAATCGACGCGGTGGCCTGCCTTTGCCGCACTTCGCGTAACAGTCCTAGTGTGCCGGCCCTTCCCGGCTGGTCGAGGCGATTCCGATGAGGAAGCCACGCAACCGTCGCAAGCGGAAGGCCCGGGCGTGTTGATCGACTATCGCCACGCCGCGACGCCCGACGACTTCGATGCTCACCTGTGCATCGTGGGCGCCGGACCCGCCGGCATCGCCATCGCGCGCCACTACCTCGACACGGCGGTCCGTGTCTGCCTGCTGGTGGGCGGCGGCATGGCCGGCGATGCCGAGACCCAGGACCTCTACGCGGGCGATTCGATCGGCAATCCGCAACTGGATCCCGCCGCCAGCCGCCTGCGCGCATTCGGTGGCAGTACCAATGCCTGGGGCGGCGGTTGCATCCCGTTGAGCCGGATGGATCTCGCCGCGCGTGATTGGGTGCCGCACAGCGGCTGGCCGATCTCCTATGCCGAACTGGAACCCCATTACGCCCGCGCGCGCGATCTGCTCGCCATCGACGGGCACGACTTCGAGGCGGGCGGTTTCCTGAGCGCACCGGCGCGGCGCCCGCCAAGTTTCAAGGGCGATCGCCTGGTCAACCGCAATTTCGTGCTCAGTCCGGTATTTTTCGGGCAAGCCTATCGCGCCGAACTGGAGCGCGCGCCCAACATCCAGGTGGTACTGCACGCCAACGTGCTGGAACTGCTGTCCGATGCGGGTGGCGAGCACGTGCATGCCGCCCGCATCGGCTCACTGCAAGGCAAGCGCGGCCAGGTGCGCGCGCATCGCTACGTGTTGGCCTGCGGCGGCATCGAGAACGCGCGCCTGCTGCTGTTGTCGAACTCGTCCGTGCCGCACGGGTTGGGCAACGAACAGGACCTGGTCGGACGCTACTTCATGGATCACCCACGTGGCCGGCTGGGCACGCTGCATGCGCGCGCGGTCACCCCGCTTACCCGTCCCTACGATCGTTCCGGGGGCAAGGGTCCCACGCCGGTATTCCCCGAACTGTGCCTGTCCGAGGACGCGATGCGTGCCCATCGCATGCTCAGCGGACGCGTGCGGCCGGTGGCGGTGGAAGGCCAGGTGCCGCGCGGCATCCACGCGGCGCGGCGATTGCGTTCGGCGCTGCGCAAACCACGTCCCGACGAGGGAGGTTCGCTGGAAGGCCAGATGTCGCAGGCGCTGCGCTTCGGCAGCGGCAACGAGGCACCGCCGCCTCCTCAGGAGAACCTCGCCCGCCTCGCCCTGCAACTGGCGCCAGGCATGGGCGATCTGGCGCGCGGCATGTTCAACCGGCTGACCGATCGCCCGATCGTTCCGCCCGACCATGTCGATGTCGTCGGCTATTTCGAACAGGCGCCCAATCCCGACAGCCGGGTGCGCCTGGGCGACGATCTGGACCCGCTCGGTCAACGCCGCGTGCGCGTGGACTGGCGGCTGACGCCGCTCGACTGGCACACCTACCGGACCGCCACGCACCTGTTCGGCGAGGAACTGGCGCGGGCCTGTGGCGGACGTTTCCAGGCCGACGCCTGGCTGCACGACGAACGCGCGCCGCAGTTGCAGGGCACCGCCCACCACATGGGCACCACCCGCATGGCCGATGACCCCGCCGATGGCGTGGTCGATCGGAACCTGCGCGTGCATGGCGTGGACAATCTGCACGTCGCCGGCAGTTCGGTGTTTCCGACCGGTGGCTGGGCCTTTCCCACCTTCACCCTGGTCGCGCTCAGCATGCGCCTGGCCGAACACCTGCGCGACTGCCTGTTCCTGCTGTAGCCGTCCGACCCGTACTCAGAAGGTAATCGGCACGCGCGCGGTGAAGCTCACATCCGGCGTGTCCCGGGTCAGTCCGGCGCCCAGCGCGACATTGAGCGAAACCCTGTCGCTGAAGCGATAGGTGCCGCCGAGCAGCAACGTGGCCAGGGTCACCCGCACCGCGCCGGCCACGTCGCGGCCGTTCTGCTGGGTCTTGCCGACCACGTTCATGTCGTAACCGATACTGATGGCGGCTTTCTCGTTGAGCGCCAGGCCCATGCCCAGGTTGAAACCGATGATGTCGCCGGCTTCGATGTCGCCCAGCGGCTCGCGCTGTCCGTCGACGAGCAGGCGCGAGACATTGCGCCGCTTGAAATTGTGCAGGTAGCTCAAGCTGCCGAAGAACACCACCGGGTCCGAGGGATACAGCCAGGTCACGCCCGGCTGCAGCGCTTCGAAACCGCTGCCGGTGGGAAGCTCCAGCGGCAGGCCGGTGCCGGTGGTGTTGCCCACGCAACGGGTCACGCAATCGGTGACCACGTCGAACAGGTCCTTGCCGGTGCGACTTTTGTAGCGCAGCCAGCCGATGTAGAACGCCTTGTCCGGGCCACCGCGGTTGATCTGGTAGCGCGCGGTCAGTTCGGCATCGCCGATGCCATTGCCGCTGGCGTTGAACACGCGGTCCTGCGCCGATCCGGTGAAGATTTCGCGACTGACGGTGTCGCCGTCGAGGTAGACATACGGCAGCTTGGCTTCCAGCTCGAAGCGCCGGTTGAGGCCGTAGCGTCCGGTCAGGGTCGCCACCGCGGTGGTGGTCTTGACCTGGCGCACGTCGATCAGCCCGATCAGGATCGCGGGAATCACGGTGTAACCGACCAGTGCGACGCGATCGTTCGCCGAATAGCCGTACTGCAGGGAGGGTTCCAGCACGAACTTTCCGGGCGGCGTCAGCACGCCGGGCTGGTCGAAGATCTGCGCCACCTCCGGCGGACGCGAATCGGATTCGGGGGCCTGCCCCACCGGCTGCGGGGCGGGCCGCGCGGCCGGGGTGGCCTGCGCCGGCGCGCTCTGCGCGGCGAGCACCGGTGCCTGTCCGAGCACCGGCATCACCGCCGGCGCGGGGGCGCCGCGCGCACGCGCGTTCGCCAGGACTTCCTCGTTGAGCGCCGACTGCAATTGAGCCAGCGCCTGCTGCTGTTGCTCAAGCGCCCGCCGGGTCTGCTCCAGCTGGCGCGTCTGTTCGTTGATCTGGCGTTGCAGGCCATCCAGCCGCTCCTCGCCATCGCCGGGTGGTTGCGCGCCCGTGACGGGGGCCTCCTGCGCCCAGGCCGTACCGCCCGTCAACGCGAGGACCAGGGCAAGAACCAGCGGCTTGCGGCGAGCATTCGACGTCCGTTTCATCGGGTGTCTCCTTGGCGATGGTGGTTTCAGCGCGTACCGGCCGTGCCGTTGAGGGCGTCCTGCAGTGCTCCCCCGGCGTTGATGCCCTGGAAGGCACCCAGCACCGGGCTGTCGATCTCCAGGCGGGTGATGGTGGTGATGCGCTGGTCATCCAGGGTGTTCTGGATCACCACGCCGCCGGGCAGGCGCATCGGCTCGAAACGGTTGCCGTCGCCGCGCTGGATCACGATGCCCTGGCTGAACTCGCCCAACGCGCGCGCCTCCTCCGCACTCAGCCGCGACAGATCGGCCACCCGCACCGCGGTGCTGGCCGCCAGTTCACCGTTGACGTACACCACCCGCTCGATACCGAACGACAGGGTCGCGCCGGACGGCAACTGGAAGCCGCCGCGCATGCCGTCCAGCCGCGCCGGATCGATCGGTGTCCACTCGGCGCCCAAGCCATTCCCGTCATCGCCGCGCGCGCCCAGCGGCGCGGCCGCCGCGGGCAGCAGCACGGCCAGCGCGAGCAGGCTCGAAAACAATGCTCTGTCCATGTCAGATGTCTCCCGGACCGCGTCGTGGCACCGCGATGCCGCGCAGGCCATCGCGCTGGATACCGATATCCAGCGGGGCCGGCGGGGCTGTGCGCCAGTCGCGTTCCTGGTTGAAGCGCGCCTGCGCGCGCCGGTTGTGGATGACGAACAGCACGCGGTTGTCCCACAGCGCCTCGAACCGCGACTTGGGCATCGCCCGCGTGCCGCGTGCCGGATCACCCAGCAGCACGCGTCCGTTCTTCAATCCCTTGACCACCACGAAATGGCGATAGCCGCGATCGTTCAACAGCACGATCGCCGGCACGCCTTCCTCCTGCAGTTTCTCCAGCGGCAGTTCGAAACCGTCCGCCTCGAATCCCTGCGACTGCAGATAGCGGCGCATGTCCAGCAGCGAGAAACCCTCCTTGCGGATGCGCGCCTGGTCGCCGTAGGTGTACATGCGCACGAACACGTCCTGTTCGCTGACCGCATGGCCATACTGGAACGTCAGCAGGGTCGCGGTCGCCGCCGAACCGCAACTGAAATCGAACTGCTGGGGGATGGTGGTGCGGAAGCGGGCTTCCTTCAGGCTGGTCACCCGCACCTGGTACGCACCACCTGGCGCGCGCACGTCCATGTCCGCCGCGGCCGCCGGCGCGCCGCCACAAGCCAATGCGGCGATGGCCAGCGCCACGGCGGCGCGGGCGGCGTTCACCGCGCGGGATCCGCGAAATTCACTGTCACCACCATCGCGTTCTGGATGAGCACGTTGGTGCCGGTGTTCTGGATGACCGTGTTGATGCCGTTGGCATTGTCGAAGGCGCCCTGGGTGATGGTGTTTCCACCGCTGTCGATGTGATGCGCGGTGTTGCCGTCGACGGTGCCGTCGACATCGATGACGACCACACTGCCGTGGTCATCCTCGCCACCGCGCATGCCGGCCAGTCGCGCCACGTCCACCGGTGCGCCGATGTCACTGACCGGACGCGGTTTCACCACCAGCCAGCTCGCCGGCGGGTCGATGGCCGAGACCGGAATTTCCGGCATCGCCGGGGCGGTTCCGGTTGCAGGGGCGACGGGTTCATCCGCCGCGGCCCTGCCGCTTCCTCCGGCGAAAAGCGCGAACAACACGAACAGCAAGGCGGGTGCGGCGCGCTGGCGCCGCACGAAGCGATATCGGGTCTGCATGGTCATGCTCCCTTGCCATGCGTTCCATCCAGGCACGCCCTTGCCACGCGCCCCCTGTCGATCCCGCCGCGGGGGCGGCGGGATCGTCCTGCGCATGGCACGCGGAGCCGCCGAAGCGGCCCCGGCGCGCCCGGGGAGCGCTTACGGACCTACGGTCAGGTTGGCCTGCACGGTGATGCCCTGCTGGATCAGCGACGCGACGCCGCTGTTCTGCGCAGCCACCATCACACCGGCGGCCGATTGGCCGACGCTGCTCATGGTGTTGGACATGTTGAAGGTGCCCGCGTCGTTGGCGACGGAGCCACCCATGCCGCCGGCACCGCCGGTCGCACCGTTGCCGACGCCGCCGTTGCCGACACCGCCGTTGCCATCGCCGCCCGTGCCGCCTTCGGCACCGACCGCGCCCATCGCGCCGTCGCCGGCGGTGGCGTCGCCATTGCTGGCCGTGGACGAAGCGCTGCCATTGGTGGCGTCGCCGTTGGTGGCCGAGCCGCCCGCACCGCCGTCACCCGCGGTCGCGGTCAGGCTGCCGCCCGCGCCACCGGTCGCGGTGCCGTCGCCGCCGGTACCGGTGGCCGAACCACCCGTACCCGCGCCCGCCGTCGCGCTGCTGGATCCACCCGTCGCGGTCGCACCACCGGAGGTGCCGTCGCCGCCGGTCGCCGTGCTGGTGCCACCCGTGGCCGCACCCGCGCCGCGCTCGCGCACGCGTCCGGCATTGGAGCTGGCATCGCCACCCGCCGCGCCATCGGCCGCGAGCGTGTCGCCGCTGCCGCTGGCGGCATCGCCGCCCCAGCCGCCGCTGGCGCCACCGCCCCAGCCACCGGCCGCACCGGCGTCGCCGCCACGGCCGCCGCGGTTGTGATCGGCGCGTCCGCCGTTGCCGCCATTGCCGGCCACCGCGTCACCGACCGACGCGCCGCCGTTGCTGACATCGCCGGCGCTGGCGCTGCCGTTGATGGCATCGCCACCGCTGCCGCCGCTGCCGCCGGCACCGCCGTTGCCGCCGCGTCCGCCGTTGCCTTCACCGCCATAACCGTCACCACCGTAACCAGCGCCACCGCGTCCGCCACTTCCACCGTTGGCATCGCCCCAGTTCTTGGCGACGTTGCCGATGTCATGCACGGTCACCCCGCTGACGGAGCCGATGAGCTTGGTTTCGGCCACCGCCTTGCTGTGGTTGAACGCGTTGGAGAAAGTGGCGGTCGCCGTCCCGCCATTGTTGGCGGCGGCCGTGCCGTAGCCATCGGCATACGCCACGCCGTCGTTGTTGCGATTGTCGCCGTCGTGGGTGCTGCTGTCGGTGGCGTCGAAGTCCACCGCGACGAGCGTATCGGCCCCAGGTCCGTTTTCCGTGTTGGTTGCCTGTGCGAAAGCCTGTCCCGTGAGACCAAGTCCGAGTAACACTGCAGATGCAATGAGAGTCTTACGCGTGCACATGATTTATCTCCTGAGTCGTTCTGGCGCCCAGGGGAGGCGCTAAAAAACGACGTTGGTCACGCTCACACAGGAAACGTTAGTCAGCCGGGGGGTGTTTGTTAGGGTTTCGTTAACCGTCATGCCGCTCGTCTGCCGCCGAATACGCCCCCTGACGCGCCGACAATCGGTTGCCGGATCAAGCCGATAGGCGCCGTTCTTGCGTATCGTCCGAAGTCTTCGACGGACCTCGGCGGCGATGCTAGGCTGTGCGCCCCGGGAGATGGCATGCCTCCCCGAACCGCCGGCGCGCCGGCTGATGATGCCTACCGAAACCCGCAATCCGGGGCGGTGGGCATGCGCCATCGCTCCCTTTCTGGAGAAGTTGGCGATGCATTCCTTCCTGGCCGTTGCAGTGGGCGCCGCGCTCGGCGCGTGGGCGCGTTGGGGCCTGAGCGTCTGGCTCAATCCGCAGCATGCGCAGATGCCGCTCGGCACGCTCGCCGCCAACCTGATCGGCGGCTACGCGATCGGCGTGGCGATGGGCTGGCTGGCCCACCATCCGGCGCTGGCGCCGGAATGGCGCCTGTTCGTGATCACCGGTCTGCTCGGTGGACTGACCACCTTCTCCAGTTTTTCCGCCGAAGCCATGCAGCTGATCCTGCGGCTGCAGTACGGCTGGGCGTTCGCCCTCATCGCCGTGCACGTGCTGGGTTCGTTGCTGATGACCGGCCTGGGGTTGGTGACGGTGCGGCTGCTGCGCGGCTTGACGGGTTGATTCCCCACATCCGGACAATGCATTCCCGCCCGCTTACTTGCGGGGTTTGCCCGCCCTCGCCTCGCGCCTGGCCTCGCGCAGGCGATCGAGTTTTTCCTTGAGTTTGATTTCCAGCCCGCGTTCGACCGGTTCGTAGTACACGCGCTCCCCCATCGCATCGGGAAACGCGGTCTGGTCCAGCGCGATGCCGCCTTCGGCATCGTGGTCGTACTGGTAGCCGCCGCCGTAGCCAAGCTGCTTCATCAGTTTGGTCGGGGCGTTGCGCAGGTGCAGCGGCACCTCCTGGGTGCCGTGTTCGCGCACGTCCTGCCTGGCCATCCCGAAGGCCTTGTAGCCGGCGTTCGATTTGGCCGTGCTGGCCAGGTAGATCGCCACCTGCGCCAGCGCCAGATCGCCTTCCGGACTGCCCAATCGCTCATAGGTGTCCCAAGCATCCACCGCCATCTGCAGCGCGCGCGGATCCGCCAGGCCGATGTCCTCCACCGCCATCCGGGTCAACCGCCGCGCCAGATAGACCGGGTCGCAACCACCGTCCAGCATCCGCGCCAGCCAGTACAGCGCGCCATCCGGATTGGAACTGCGGATGGATTTGTGCAGTGCCGAGATCTGGTCGTAGAACTGCTCGCCACCCTTGTCGAAACGGCGCGTGCGATCGGCCAGCACCTGCTGCAGGGTCTGCGGGGTGATGGTGTTGTCCTCGCCCGTCGCCAGTTCGGCGGCGATCTCCAGCAGGGTCAGCGCGCGGCGCACGTCGCCATCGGCGGCGCCGGCGATTTCACCCAGCGCCTCATCGCTGGCCTGCAGGTCCTGCCCGCCCAGGCCGCGTTCCCCGTCATCCACCGCCCGCCGCAGCGCGTGGCGGATGTCATCGGCCGAGACCGCCTCCATCACGTGCACGCGGCAGCGCGAGAGCAATGCCGAGTTCAGTTCGAAGGACGGGTTCTCGGTGGTCGCGCCGACGAACAGGATGGTGCCGCGCTCGATGTGCGGCAGGAACGCGTCCTGCTGGCCCTTGTTGAAGCGGTGCACCTCGTCCACGAACAGCACGGTGCGCCGCCCTTCGGCGAAACGCTGCGCCGCCTCGGCCAGCACCGCGCGCACGTCCGGCAACCCGGACAGCACAGCGGAAATGGCCTGGAACTCGGCATCGGCGTACTGCGCCAGCAGCAGCGCCAGGGTGGTCTTGCCGCAGCCCGGCGGTCCCCACAGGATCATCGAATGCACGCGCCCGGACTCGACCGCGCGGCGCAGCGCGCTGCCGGGCGCGAGCAGCCGGCGCTGCCCGACCATCTCGTCCAGGGTGCGTGGCCGCATGCGTTCGGCCAGCGGCCGCATCGCCGAGCGATCGACGCTCAGCAGATCCGCTTCCTGCGGGAACGGATTTCGTGTTTTCGGGGATCGTGCCACCCGCCGATTCTACCGTCCGCGCGGCGCATTCGCGCCGTTGAATCGGCCGGTGAAAATGAAAGGACCGGATTCCCGATGGGAACCCGGTCCTGGATGGTCCGGCGGATGCGTGCTTGCGGTAGCGGCTCAGGAACCGCCAACGACGTCCACGCCCGGACCCGGCGCGTACTTGAAGGTGCCGCCGGGGAACGACGGATTGCGCTTCCAGCCACTGAACTTGATGGTGGTGCGCTGGCCGACCGCGTCGATCACTTCCATCTGCGCCAGGCCCTTCCCATCAAAACCCAGCCGCGCGGACTGGAAGTTGGCGTCGCCTTCGCGCTTGGGGGTCAGGGTCAGCCATTCCAGGCCGCCCTGGTTGCCGGTTTCCTTGACGTTGAACTGCTGGTCCAGCTTGCCGGGATCGATCAGCGCCGACAGCGGGCTGTTCTGCTCCTCGATGCCCTGCTCGCGCACGGTGGCCTGCTTCAGATCCGGATCGTAGACCCACACCTGCTTGCCGTCGGCGACGATCAACTGCTCGTAGGGCTTGTTGTATTCCCAGCGGAACAGGCGCGGCGCGGACAGCGCGACGCGGCCATTGGAGGTTTCCTTGAGCTTGCCGCCGCCGTCATGGACCTGCTGGACGAACTGGCCGTCCAGGCCCTTGAGTCCGGTGGTGAAGGCCTTGAGCTGGTCGCGGGCGCCGGCGAAGGCGTTGCCGGCGAACAGCGCGGCGGCGATGAGGACGGCGGGACGGGCGATTCGAATCATGGCGTCTGCAAGGTCTGGGGTTCGGATTCGGCGCCGAGTGTGCCCCGGCGAGTCTGAATGAGGCGCATCGCGTTGGCCCGGATTCCGCACGCCATGAACCGGCGTTCAGGCTGCCGGCGCGCGAAGGTTTCCCGGCGCATCAACGGGGCGGCGGCGGCGCCAGCACCTGGCGATCGCCGTTGTGTTCCGGTGGCGACACCACCCCGGCCGCCTCCATCGCCTCGATCAGGCGGGCGGCGCGGTTGTAACCGATCTTCAGCCGGCGCTGCACGCCGGAGATGGACGCGCGCCGGCTCTCGGTGACGATGCGCACCGCCTCGTCGTAGAGCGGGTCGCTCTCGTCGCCGCCACCGCTGCTGGTTTCCGGCAGGCCGGTCGGTCCGACCACCACGCCATCGCCCATCGTCTGGATCTCCTCCAGCACGCCCTCGATGTAGTCGGCGGTGCCGGTGGCCTTGAGGTGCTCGACGACGCGGTGCACCTCGTCGTCGCTGACGAAGGCGCCGTGGATGCGCTCGGGCATCGCGGTGCCCGGCGGCAGGTACAGCATGTCGCCGTGGCCCAGCAGGGTCTCCGCGCCGGACTGGTCCAGGATGGTGCGCGAGTCGATTTTCGAGCTGACCTGGAACGCGATGCGGGTCGGGATGTTGGCCTTGATCAGGCCGGTGATCACGTCCACCGACGGACGCTGGGTGGCCAGGATCAAGTGGATGCCGGCGGCGCGCGCCTTCTGCGCCAGGCGGGCGATCAGTTCCTCGACCTTCTTGCCGACGATCATCATCATGTCGGCGAATTCGTCGATGAAGATGACGATGAACGGCAGCGGTTCCAGCGGGCGCGGCGCCTCCTCCAGATCCGGATTGGGCTTGAACAGCGGATCCATCAACGGCTGGCCGGCGTCCTGCGCGTCCTTGACCTTCTTGTTGAAGCCGGCCAGGTTGCGCACGCCCACCGCGCTCATCAGCTTGTAGCGGCGCTCCATCTCCGCCACGCACCAGCGCAGGCCGTTGGCGGCCTCCTTCATGTCGGTGACCACCGGCGCCAGCAGGTGCGGGATGCCCTGGTAGACGCTGAGTTCCAGCATCTTCGGGTCGATCATCAGCATCCGCAGTTCTTTCGGCGAGGCCTTGTACAGCAGGCTCAGCACCATCGCGTTGACCGCCACCGACTTGCCCGAGCCGGTGGTGCCGGCGACCAGCAGGTGCGGCATGCGCGCCAGGTCGGCCACGGTCGGGCGGCCGGCGATGTCCTTGCCCAGCGCCAGGGTCAGCGCGCTGCCGGACTTGTCGTATTCCTTCGAACGCAGCAGCTCGCTGAGGAAGATCATCTCGCGGCTGGTGTTGGGGATTTCCAGGCCGATCACCGACTTGCCCGGAATCACGTCGACCACGCGTACCGACTTCACGCTCAGGCCGCGAGCGATGTCCTTGTCCAGCGAACTGATCTGACTGACCTTCACGCCCGGCGCCGGTTCCATCTCGAAGCGGGTGATCACCGGGCCCGGATAGGCGCCGACCACCTGCGCGTCGATGCGGAAGTCCTTGAGCTTGAATTCGATCTGGCGCGACAGGGTTTCCAGGGTTTCCTCGGAATAGCCCTTGGTCTGCGGCTTGGGATCGTCCAGCAGCGACAACGGCGGCAAGCCGGAGGCGTCCCCGCCCGTACCATGGAACAGCGGGATCTGCTGCTCGCGCTTGGCCCGCTCGCTCTTCTCGATCACCGGTGCCGGCGGCGGTTCGATCTTCACCGGCTCGCGCTTGGCGCGCAGCACCGCGTCGGCGCGGCGCACTTCCTCGCGCTCTTCGCGCATCACCCGGGTCTGCTGCCATTCGGCGGCCTGCTGGCTGCCCTTGCGGAACATGCCCGGCAGCGCCAGCACGCCCTTGCCGATGCGCTCCATCACCGCGAACCAGGACAGGCCGGTGGCCAGGGTCACCGAGACCAGGAACAGCGCCAGCAGAAACAGGTTGCCGCCCAATCCACCGAAGCCGCTGAGCAGCGACTTGCCGACCAGGGTGCCGAGGATGCCGCCCGGCCCGTCGGAGAAATGCTGGGCCGGCACCCCGCGCAGGAACAGCAGGCCGGTGGAGGAAATCAGGAAGCCGACCATGCCGACCAGCCGCAGCGCCGGCCCCAGATCCGCTTCGCCGTCACCATCGGTGTCCATGCCGAACAACGCGATCCAGGCGACCGCGCCGAGGATCACCGGCAGCAGGAACGCGACATAACCGCACAACGACAGCAGCAGCGCCGACAGCCATGCGCCGACCTTGCCGCCCCAGTTCTGGATCGGCGCGGTGACGCTGCCCGCCTGCGACCAGCTGGGATCGTCCGGCGAATACGAGAACAGGCTGGCGAAGAGATAGAGCAGCAGCGGCGCGATCACGATCAACGCGAGATCGCGCCACAGGCGTTGCCGGCGCGGATTCGCCGTCGCGGTTGCCTGCTTGCGCGCGGCCGCGTTGGCGCCCTTGCCCTTGCCGTTTTCGGATGCTGGTTTCGCCACCTTTCGATGAGACCTTAGGAATATGCCATTAGTCTTTGATAATAAACGAAACATTGGCAGATTTCAGCCCTCGGAATCACGCCGTCTCGGCGTCCGGCCCGGGAAAGCCCGCAGAAAAAAAGGCGCTACCGTGGCGCCCTGTCGCTGATCGCCAGCCTGTCGCCGGGCCGTGGCCCGCGTGCCGCTCGCGTGTTGTTGCGCATCACCGCATTCCATCCGCGCGCCTTGATCGAACCTGATCACACCCGCACTCTATGTCGCCTGCGACGGCGTGCCAGCCGTTGCAATCGCAAGGCCAATCCACCTTCTCCGCGAGTATACATGAGCACTTCGAAGCACTGCCGCCTGTTGATCCTGGGCTCCGGCCCGGCCGGCTGGACCGCCGCCGTCTACGCGGCCCGCGCCAACCTCAAGCCCGTCGTCATCACCGGTCTGCAGCAGGGCGGCCAGCTGATGACCACCACCGAGGTGGACAACTGGCCCGGCGACGCCCACGGCCTGATGGGTCCGGACCTGATGGCGCGCATGCAGGCCCACGCCGAGCGCTTCGACACCGAAGTCATCTTCGACCACATCCACACCGCCGACCTGGGCCAGCGTCCGTTCAAGCTCATCGGCGACAACGGCGAATACACCGCCGACGCGCTCATCCTGGCCACCGGCGCCACCGCCAAGTACCTGGGCCTGCCTTCGGAAGAGGCCTTCAAGGGCCGCGGCGTGTCCGCCTGCGCCACCTGCGACGGCTTCTTCTACCGCGACCAGGACGTGGCCGTGGTCGGCGGCGGCAACACCGCCGTCGAGGAAGCCCTGTACCTGGCCAACATCGCCCGCAAGGTCTACCTGGTGCATCGCCGCGACACCCTGCGCGCGGAGAAAATCATGCAGGACAAGCTGTTCGCCAAAATCCAGGCCGGCAAGATTGAGCCGGTCTGGCACCACACCGTGGACGAGGTGCTGGGCAACGAGGCCGGCGTGACCGGCCTGCGGGTCAAGTCGGTGCAGGACGGCAGCACCCGCGACCTGGACGTGCACGGCTTCTTCGTGGCGATCGGCCACACCCCCAACACCAGCCTGTTCGAGGGCCAGTTGGGGATGAACAACGGCTACCTGACCATCAAGTCGGGGCTGGACGGCGGCGCCACCGCCACCACCGTGCCGGGCGTGTTCGCCGCCGGCGACGTGGCCGACCAGCACTACCGCCAGGCGATCACCTCGGCCGGCTTCGGCTGCATGGCCGCGCTGGACGCCGAGCGGTTCCTCGACAAGGACGCCTGATGCTGCGCATCAGCGCGGACCCGGCGGAGCTGGATTTCGAACGGGTCCACGCGTTCCTGCGCGATTCCTACTGGGCGGCGGGCATTCCCGCCGCCACCCTGCGCCGTGCGCTGGATCACTCGATCTGCTATTGCGGTTTCCTCGACGGCTCGCAGATCGCCTTCGCGCGCGCGGTGACCGATCAGGCCACCTTCGCGTACCTCGCCGACGTGTTCGTCGACGAGGCCCATCGCGGCCAGGGTCATGGCCGCGCCATCGTGCGCGCACTGCTGGATGATCCGCGCCTGCAAGGGCTGCGCCGGCTGCACCTGGTCACCCGCGACATGCAGCCGCTGTACGCCGGATTCGGATTCGAGGCGCTGAGCCAGCCGGAGCGGCACATGCAGAAGCACGATCCGGACGTCTACCGCGGCGGCTGAAACCGTGTCCGCCCCTCCCCGTCTCCGCCTGCTCGAGGATCTGTCGGCGATTCCCGCCGCCGCGTGGGACGCGCTGCACGATGGCCGCAATCCGTTCGTCTCGCACGCATTTCTGGCCGGGCTGGAACGGCACGGCTGCGTGCGCGCGGACTGGGGCTGGACGCCACGCCACGCGACGCTGTGGGAAGGCGACACGCTGGTCGCGGCGGCACCGGCGTACCTGAAGGACAATTCGCACGGCGAGTTCGTGTTCGATCATGCCTGGGCACAGGCGTACGCGCGCTATGGACGCGATTACTTCCCAAAGTGGCTGTGCGCGGTGCCCTATTCGCCCGTGACCGGCCCGCGCCTGCTGGCGCCCACCGCCGCCTCGCGCCGGCAATTGATCGACGCACTGGCCGAACGCGCGGACGAGGACGGGCTGTCCTCGGTGCATGTCAATTTCCATCCGCAGGCGGAAGACGCCGCGTTCGACCCGACCTGGCTGTCCCGCACCGACGTGCAGTACCACTGGCGCAACGACGCCGGCTGGACGGATTTCGACGCCTTCCTGGCCGCCTTCGACCACAAGCACCGCAAGAACATCCGCCAGGAGCGCGCGCGGGTCGCGCGTGCCGGCGTGACCTTCCGGACCGTCCATGGCGGCGATGCCAATGACGCCGAGCTGGACGCCATGTTCGGCTTCTACCTGCAGACCTTCCACGACTACGGCAATTCGCCCGCGCTGACCGGCGAGTTCTTCCACCATCTGGCCCGGGCCCTGCCACGCCAACTGGTGCTGTTCCTGGCCGAACGCGACGGCGAAGCCATCGCCGGTGCGCTGTGCCTGCGCGGCGGCGACACCCTGTACGGGCGCTACTGGGGCTGCCGCCAGAACCTGCCGGGCCTGCATTTCGAGACCTGCTACTACCAGGGCATCGAATACTGCCTGCGCGAGGGCCTGCGGGTGTTCGAACCCGGCGCGCAGGGCGAGCACAAGATCGCGCGCGGCTTCCTGCCGGTGTTCGTGCGCAGCCGCCACCGCATCGCCGATCCTGCGTTCGCCGAGGCGCTGGGCCGCTGGTGCGAGGAGGAAACCCTGGCGGTGCGCCGTTACGCCGCCACCCTGGCCGCGCATTCGCCATTCAAGGCCAGCGCGCGCTGAACCCGACCACGTGGCGACATGCCGCGCCCGATGCCGATAATGTCGCGATGAGCCAGCGTCCCTTCCTGCTCGCGCCCGAACCCGACGCGCCGTTTCCGCCGGCGGAGCTCGCCCTGCGCCAACCCGACGGCCTGCTGGCGGTCGGCGGCGACCTGAGCCTGCCGCGGCTGCTCAACGCCTACCGCGGCGGCATCTTTCCCTGGTTCTCGGAGGGCCAGCCGCTGCTGTGGTGGTCGCCGGACCCGCGCATGGTGTTCCGCACCGACCGGCTGCATCTCGCCTCGCGGTTCCGGCGCGGCCTGCGCCGCTCGACCTGGCGGGTCCGCGCCGATACCGCCTTCGAGTCGGTGATCGCCGAGTGCGCCACCCGTCCGCGTCCGGGCCAGGATGGCACCTGGATCACTCCATCCATGCAGGACGCCTACGTGGCCCTGCACCGGGCGGGCCATGCGCATTCCATCGAGGTGTTCGACGGCGCCCGCCTGGTCGGTGGCCTGTACGGGGTGGCCATCGGCCGGATGTTCTTCGGCGAGAGCATGTTCAGCGCGGACAGCGGCGGTTCCAAGGTCGCCATCGCCGCACTCGCCCATACCCTGCACGGCTGGGGCTGGCCGCTGATCGATGCGCAGGTGGAGAACCCGCACCTGTTGAGCCTGGGCGCCGAGCGTCTCCCGCGCGCCGGGTTCCTGCACCAGATCCGCGGCCTGGTGGACCAGCCCGAGCCGACGGCGGCCTGGACCACTCGCTTTGGCGAGTTTCCCGCCGCCCGAATGGCGGACGCCACCGGGCATTAACGGTATTTTTGCGCGCGGCGCCTCAGCGGCGTACAATGGCGGACTTTATCGCCCTGGCCGTCTCCGGCCGCACAGCACAGGTCTGCATGTCGAAAGACGACTCCATCGAATTTGAAGGCACCGTTACCGAAACGCTGCCCAACACCATGTTCCGGGTCAAGCTGGAAAACGGGCATGAAATCATCGCCCACATTTCCGGTCGCATGCGCAAGAACTACATCCGCATCCTGACCGGCGACAAGGTCAAGGTCGAAATGACCCCCTATGACCTGACCAAGGGTCGCATCACGTATCGCATGAAGTAATTACGATAAGCTTTTGATTAAAAAGGGCGCCTTTGGCGCCCTTTTTGTTTTTGACGTCTGGCGCATCGGCGGCGGCCCGGTCCCCCGCCCCGCACCCGGCAACAAAAAAGCCGGAGCGTGGCCGCTCCGGCTTCGAACGAGCCATCCCGTCACCGGGACGGACTCCGGCCTCAGACCGTCACCGGCAACAGCTTCTCCGGTTCGGCCTGGGTTTCCACCACCAGTTCGCCGTCGCGCACGTCGATGCTGACCCGGCCGCCGTTGATCAGCTTGCCGAACAACAGTTCGTCCGCCAGCGGGCGCTTGACCTTGTCCTGGATCAGGCGCGCCATCGGGCGCGCGCCCATCAGCGGATCGAAACCGTGCTGGGCCAGCCAGTCGCGCGCCGCCGGCGTCGCCGACAGGCTGACGTGCTTCTCCTGCAGCAACATCTCCAGTTCGATCAGGAACTTGTCCACCACCCGCAGGATGTGGTCGAAGCCCAGCGCCTGGAACTGCACCACCGCGTCGAGGCGGTTGCGGAATTCCGGGGTGAAGCTGCGGCGGATGACCTCCATCGCGTCGGTCGAATGATCCTGCTGGGTGAAGCCGATCGAACGCCGCGAGGCCTGGGTCGCGCCGGCGTTGGTGGTCATCACCAGGATCACGTTCTTGAAGTTGGCCTCGCGGCCGTTGGTGTCGGTGAGCACGCCGCGATCCATCACCTGCAACAGGATGTTGAAGATGTCCGGATGCGCCTTCTCGACCTCGTCCAGCAGCAGCACGCAGTGCGGGGTCTTGACGATCTTCTCGGTCAGCAGGCCGCCCTGGTCGAAACCGACATAACCCGGGGGCGCGCCGATCAGGCGGCTCACCGAATGCGGTTCCATGTACTCGGACATGTCGAAGCGGACCAGCTCGATGCCCAGTTGCAGCGCCAGTTGCTTGGTCACCTCGGTCTTGCCCACGCCGGTGGGACCGGAGAACAAGAAATTGCCGATCGGCTTGTCCGGATTGCCCAGCCCCGAACGGGCCAGCTTGATCGCCGACGCCAGGGTCTCGATGGCCGGATCCTGACCGAAGATCACCATCTTCAGGTTGCGCTCCAGGTGCTGCAGCACGTCCTTGTCGGACGAGGTGACCTGCTTGGCCGGGATGCGCGCCATCTTCGCCACGATGGTCTCGATTTCCTCGATGTCGATCAGATCCTTGCGCTGGCCTTCCGGCAGCAGCCGCTGGCGGGCGCCGGCCTCGTCGATCACGTCGATGGCCTTGTCCGGCAGCAGGCGGTCGCCGATGTGCTTGACCGACAGATCCACCGCGGCCTGCAGCGCCTCGTCGGCGTAGGTGACGCCATGATGGGCCTCGTAGCGGGGCTTCAGGCCCTGCAGGATCTGGAACGCCTCGCCCACGGTCGGCTCGACGATGTCGATCTTCTGGAAGCGCCGCGCCAATGCGCGATCCTTCTCGAAGATGCCGCGGTATTCCTGGAACGTGGTCGAACCGATGCAGCGCAGTTCGCCCGACGCCAGCGCCGGCTTGATCAGGTTGCTGGCATCCATGGTGCCGCCGCTGGCCGAACCGGCGCCGATGATCGTGTGGATCTCGTCGATGAACAGGATTGCGCCGGGAATCTTGCGGATCGCCGCCAACACACCCTTCAGGCGCTTCTCGAAATCACCGCGGTACTTGGTCCCGGCGACCAGTGCGCCCAGGTCCAGCGAGTAGATGGTGGCGTCCAGCAGGACCTCCGGCACCTCGCCGTCCACGATGCGCTTGGCCAGGCCCTCGGCCAGGGCGGTCTTGCCCACGCCGGCCTCGCCCACGTAGAGCGGATTGTTCTTGCGGCGGCGGCACAGCACCTGGATGGTCCGCTCGATCTCGTCGGCGCGCCCGACCAGCGGATCGATCTTGCCCTGCCGGGCCAGGTCGTTGAGGTTGCTGGCGAACTCGGTCAGGGCATCGCCCTTGCCGTCGCCCTCGCCGGCCTCGGTCTTGCCGCCCTCGCCCTCGTGGGCGCCCTGGGCCTCGCCGTCCTCGCCCTGCTTGGCGATGCCGTGGGACAGGTAATTCACCACATCCAGGCGGGTGACGTCCTGCTGGTTGAGGAAATAGACCGCGTGCGAGTCCTTCTCGCCGAAGATCGCCACCAGCACGTTGGCGCCGGTGACCTCCTTCTTGCCCGAGGACTGCACGTGGTAGACCGCGCGCTGGAGCACCCGCTGGAAGCCCAGGGTGGGCTGGGTGTCGCGGCCGTCATCCTCGGCCAGGCGGGACACCGAGGCCTCGATGGCCTGTTCCAGTTCCTGCTGCAGGCGGCCGGAATCGGCGCCACACGCCTTCAGCACCGCCTGCGCGGACGGGTTCTCCAACAGCGAGAGCAGCAGGTGCTCCACCGTCATGAACTCGTGCCGTGCTTCGCGGGCGCGCTTGTAGCACTGGCCGATGGTTTGCTCGAGATCTTTGCTGAACATGGTCGCCTCCGGGGCCGATGCCGACAATATGCGGCCTGAGGGGTGGATTTCCATCACCCATCCGGATTTCAGTGTTCAGGAATCGTTGCCTTGCAAGGGCCGGCGGCGCCCAAACATCAAAACCTCAGGACTTCTCCATCGTGCACAGCAGCGGGTGCTGGTTCACCCGCGAAAATTCGTTGACCTGGGCCACCTTGGATTCTGCCACCTCGCGGGTGTAGACCCCGCAGACGGCGCGGCCCCGGGTGTGGACGTGCAGCATGATCTGGGTGGCCTTTTCCAGGTCCATGCCGAAGAACTGTTGCAGGACCACCACGACGAAATCCATCGGGGTGTAATCATCGTTGAGCAGCACCACCTGGTAGAGCGGCGGCGGCGCCACCTCCGGTTTTCCGGTTTCCACCAGGACGGCGTGGTCGCGTTCGTTTTCATGCTTGCGGGACATGTGGCAATTATACGGATTGGACGCCCAACGAGCTTGCACGCACAATTAACCCCTTTCCCCCAATGGACTGCCCGCTGATGAAATACGCCGCCCTTGCCCTCGTCCTCGCCGCCGTCGCGGGCCTGCCCGCCGCGCACGCCGCCGATGCCGATCCGGCCATCGCCAAGCAACTCAAGGGGCTCGGCTACGAGTACGAGGTGGACGAGGATGGCGACTACAAGCTGCTGATGGCCACCGGCGACAACGACGAGCGCAGCCAGATCGTCTATATCCGCTCGACCGTGGAGACCTACGGCAAGCACCGGGTCCGCGAGCTGTGGTCGTATGCCTACCAGTCGCCGAGCGAATCGCTGCCGGCGGTGGTCGCCAACCGCCTGCTGGACGCTTCCAACGCGCTGATCCTCGGTTCCTGGGTCAAGCAGGATCGCAGCGCCGTCTACGTGGTCAAGCTGCCGGCCGACGCCAGCACCGAACTGCTGGAAGACGCCATTTCCGCCGCCGCCGTTTCGGCCGACGCGATGGAAGTCGAACTGGCCGAAGATCCGGCTTCCGACGACTATTGATTCCGGGATGCGCCCATGAGCTATCGCGAAGGCCGGTTCTGGCAACCCGACGTGACCGTCGCCACCATCGTGGTGCGTGACGGCCGCCTGCTCATGGTCGAGGAACGCGCCCAGGGCCGGCTGGTGTTCAACCAGCCCGCCGGCCACCTGGAACCGGACGAGACCCTGCTCGACGCCGCCCTGCGCGAGACCCGCGAGGAAACCGGCTGGGACGTGCGCCTGACCGCGTTCGTCGGCGCCTACCAGTGGAAGGCCACCGAAACCGGCCGCCACTACCTGCGCTTCGCCTTCGCCGCCGAGCCGGTGCGCCACGATCCGGAGCGCGCGCTGGACGAAGGCATCGTCCAGACCCACTGGCTGACCCCGGCCGAGCTGCAACAGGCGCAGGCGCGCCATCGCAGTCCGCTGGTGTGGCAGGCGGTCGAGGATTACCTGGGCGGCCGCCGCTACCCGCTGGACATGCTCCACCACCTGGCATGAGCACGCCGCGCGTCATCGTCGGGGTCTCGGGCGGGGTCGACTCGTCGGTGGCGGCGCTGCGCCTGGTCCAGACCGGTGAATCCGTGGCCGGACTGTTCATGCAGAACTGGGCCGACGACGGCAGCGGCGAATGCCGGGCCGAGGATGATCGCCGCGACGCGGTGGCCGTGTGCGGCCGGCTCGGGATTCCGTTTCATTTCCGCGATTTCTCCGCCGAGTACTGGCAGGGCGTGTTCGAACATTTCCTCGCCGAATACGCCGCCGGCCGCACACCCAATCCGGATGTGCTGTGCAACCGCGAGGTCAAGTTCAAGCATTTCCTCGATGCTGCGCGCGAACTGGGCGCCGAGAAGATCGCCACCGGCCACTACGCGCGCATCGGTTTCCATGGCGGACGTTGGCAGTTGCTGCGCGGCATCGACCGCGGCAAGGACCAGAGCTACTTCCTGCACCAGTTGGGCCAGGAACAGTTGTCGGTGACCCTGTTCCCGATCGGGGAAATGCAGAAGCAGGATCTGCGCGCGGTCGCACGCGAGGCCGGCCTGCCGACCCACGACAAGAAGGATTCCACCGGCATCTGCTTCATCGGCGAGCGCGATTTCCGCGAGTTCCTCGGCCGCTACCTGCCCGCCCGCCGCGGCGAGATGCGGGATCCGCAGGGGCAGCGCATCGGCGAGCATCCGGGGGTGTTCTATTTCACCCTCGGCCAGCGCGAGGGCCTGCAGATCGGCGGCGTGCGCGGGCGTCCCGCCGCGCCCTGGTACGTGGTCGGCAAGGACGTGGCCAACAACATCCTGTACGTGGACCAGGACACCCTGAGTCCCTACCTGCAATCGAACCGGCTGTGGTCCGAGCCGGCCCACTGGACCACCGGCGGTGCGCCGTCCACGCGCTTCGAGTGCACCGCGCAGACACGCTACCGCCAGGCCGACGAGCCCTGCTCGGTGACGGTCGCCGACGATGGCCGGCTGGAGGTCGCGTTCGCGCGGCCGCAGCGTGCGGTCACGCCCGGCCAGTCGGTGGTGCTGTATGACGGCGACGTCTGCCTCGGCGGCGCGGTCATCGCCGCCACCGACGCCCCCCTGGAACGAAGAATCGCGGAGCAAGCGGCTTGAGCAACCAGTTTTCCGAACGTGTCCTGGCCCTGGCCGGACTGGCGCAGGCGCTGCACCAGGTCCGCCGCATTGCCGAGACCGGCCATTCCGAAGCCGCCGTGGTGCAGACCGCGCTGGACAGCGTGTTCCGCCTGGACGCCGTCGACACGGCGGGCGTGTTTGGCCGCGCCTCCGAACTGAATCCCGGCCTGCGCCTGCTGCGCGGTTACCTGACCGGCGAGAACAAGGAAGACACCCTGCCCCGCCTGGGCATGGCGGTGCTGCAGCTGGAGCGTCGCTTCATCCGCCGCAACGATCTGATCGATGCGATCGGACAGGGCGTGGAGAAGCTGTCCCCGCAATCCGGCCAGCTCGGCAGCACCCACCCGGAAGTGATCGCCGCGCTCGGCAACCTCTACGCCGAAACCCTCAGCCAGTTGCGCCCGCGGGTGATGGTCCAGGGCAATCCGCATTACCTCGGCCAGCCCGGCGTGGTCGCCGAAATCCGCGCGATCCTGCTGGCGGCGGTGCGCGCGGCGGTGCTGTGGCGGCAACTGGGCGGCAGCTACTGGGACTTCCTGTTCTCGCGCCGCGCGATGGCCGCGGCCGTCGACGGCTGGTTGAACTGAGGGCTGGTTGAACGGGGCAGGCCGCCGGCTCAGCCGGCGCAGGTGGCCCGCCGGTTCCGTCCCGCGGCCGGCACGCCGAACAGCACCAGGCTGGCGAACGCGAGCAGGCACACGCTCAGCCCGCCATACAGGGTGATCCAGCCGAATCCGTGCGCCAGCGCGGCCGGCGCCGCCGCAATCCCGGCCACGTCACCCGCGGCGATCCGCTCGGCCAGCACGCGCAGGTTCGCCGCCTCGCCCGCGTCAGTAGTCATCCCTCCCAGGCCCGACTGCACGCCGCGCACCAGCAGCAGGCCCATCAGGGCGATGTTGACCGCCAGCGAGATCAGGCGCGCGCTCATGTCCAGGCCCGATGCCATGCCGGCGCGATCCGGCGATACCGAACCGGTGGTGGTGTTGGTGACCGGCGTGTTGGTGATGCCCAGGCCGATGCCGGCGACCAGTGCGCCCGGCAACACACTCCACAGTCCCGGCTCGCTCGCGCCCACGCCCCAGTGCATCAGCAGGAAGCCGGCACCGATGGTGAACAATCCGCCCGGTATCACCAGGCCGGGCCGGTAACGCAGCGACAAGCGCTCGCCCACCGGCGGGAACACCAGCGCGGGCAAGGTATACGCGAGCAGCGCCACGCCCGAGGCCAGTTCGCCCAGGCCGAGCACGCCATGGAAGTACAGCGGCAGGTACACCATCAGCGGCCAGAAACTGAAGTTCATGCCCATCGATCCCAGCAGAGCGCCCGAAAACTCGCGGTTGCGCAGCACCGAGAAGTCGAACATCGGATGCGGCACCCGCCGCTCCACCACGATGAACATCGCCAGGAAGAACACGGTCGCCGCCAGCACGCCCAGCGATGCCGGTCGCGCGAATCCCATCTCGCCGCCCTGGGTCAGGTAGAACGCCAAGCCCAGCACCGCCAGCGACAGCGACACCATCCCGGCCCAGTCGAGCCGGCGTGCCTGCGGATCCCGCGATTCCTCCACGCTCGTCAGCACCAGCAGCAGGGTCAGCGCGGCGATCGGGCCGTGCACCAGGAAAACCCAGGTCCAGTCGGACACGGCCACGATCACGCCACCGATCAGCGGTCCGAAGCCCAGCCCGAAACCGAATACCACGCCCCATGCCGCGAACGCCTTGCCGCGCTCGCGGCCATCACGGAACTGGTGCGAAAGGATCGCCAGCATGCAGATCAGCAGCACGCCGCCGCTCATGCCCTGCAGGGCGCGCGCCACGATCAACGTCGTCACGTCGCCCGCCAGTCCGCACATCACCGAGCTGGCACCGAACAACAGGCCGCTGATCAGGAACACCCGCCGGCGGCCGAACCGGTCGGCCAGCGCGCCGGCCGCCATCAGTACCGTGGTGCTGGCGATGGTGTAGGCATTCATCACCCACTGCATCTGCCGGAAATCGCCTCCCAGCACCCGCTCCAGGGTCGGCAGGATGACCGGCACGCTGGAGATTTCCAGGCCGAACATCAGCGAGGCGAGGCAGACGGCGAACAGCGCCGTCCTGTTCCGGGAAGACAGGGAAGCGGACATGGGGGCTCCAGTGGACAGGGCCGCGGGCAGCCTCCACAAAGGGAGGCGGAGCGGCCACTCGGGACGTGGAGCCATTGTCGGAAACCCCATTAAATGAGGGAAATGATTTAATTTATTCCCATCCAGTAATTTTCGTCATTGGTTAGTCATGGACTTCGACCCCTCCCTGCTGCGCGCCTTCATCGCGGTCACCGAGACCGGCGGGTTCACCCGCGCCGCCGAGCGCCTGCACCTGACCCAGTCGGCGATCAGCCACCAGATCCGCCGGCTGGAGGAACAGGTCGGGCGTCCCCTGCTCCACCGCACCACCCGTCGCCTGACCCTGACCGAGGATGGCGAGGAATTCCTCAGCCACGCCCAGCGCATCCTCGATGCGTCCGACGCGCTGACCCGGCGCTTCCATCTCTCGCCGGTGTCCGGCGTGATCCGCTTCGGCGTGGCCGATACCTACCTGGGTTCGCGCCTGCCCACCCTGCTGGGCCAGTTCGCGCGCAGCCATCCGTGCGTGCGGCTGGAGGTGAATGTCTCCTCCAGCCCGGATTTCCGCGCGATGGTCGCCGCCGGCGAACTCGACATGGCGGTGGTGCTGGCCGAACCGGGCCAGGATGAGGATCTGCTGTTGCGCAGCACCCAGTTCGTCTGGAGTGCGGCGGACAACTTCGCGCCGCCCGCCGGCGATTCGTTGCCGCTCGCGTTCGCGCCCTCGCCCTGCCTGCGCCGTCAGATTGGCCTGGCCGCGCTGGAGCGCGCCGCCCAGCCCTGGCATTTCACCTTCACCTCGGCCAGCAACGAGGGCCTGCGCGCGGCGACGCTGGCCGGGCTGGGCGTGGCGGTGATGACGAAAACCGAACTGGTGCCGGGCCTGAAGATCGTCAACGACGAACTGGGCCTGCCGGCATTGCCGAAGGCCGAGTACGTGCTGGTGCGCCGCCCCGGCGAGCAGACCGCGGCGGACGAGGAGTTCGTGCGGCTGCTGCGCGACCATTCGTGATCGCGCGTCGATGCGCAGTGGCGGAAGACACCTTCCCGGCAACGAAAAACCCCGGCTTTCGCCGGGGTTTTCGCATGGCAACCACCACCTGGCCGCTTACGCGGCGACGGTGTCCGCCACGTCCTTGTAGTCGGCGATCTGATCGAAGTTCATGTAGCGGTAGATCTGATCGCCGTTGGCGTTGATGACGCCGATGTCGGCCATGTACTCGGCCTTGGTCGGGATGCGGCCCAGGCGCGAGCAGATCGCCGCCAGTTCCGCCGAACCCAGGTAGACGTTCGAGTTCTTGCCCAGGCGGTTGGGGAAGTTGCGGGTGCTGGTGGAGAACACGGTGGCGCCCTCCTTCACCTGCGCCTGGTTGCCCATGCACAGCGAGCAGCCCGGCATTTCCATGCGTGCGCCGGCGGTGCCGAAAGTGCCGTAGTGGCCTTCCTTGGTCAGCTCGGCGGCATCCATCTTGGTCGGCGGCGCGACCCACAGCTTGGTCGGGATGTCGCGCTTGCCTTCCAGCAGCTTGGACGCGGCGCGGAAGTGGCCGATGTTGGTCATGCACGAACCGATGAACACTTCGTCGATGACCGCGCCGGACACTTCCGACAGGGTCTTCACGTCGTCCGGATCGTTCGGGCAGGCCACGATCGGCTCGTGCACGTCGGCCAGGTCGATTTCGATGACCGCCGCGTACTCGGCGTCGGCATCGCCCTTGAGCAGTTGCGGGTCGGCCAGCCAGGCTTCCATTGCCTTGATGCGGCGCTGCAGGCTGCGTGGATCCTGGTAACCCTCGGCGATCATCCACTTCAGCAGCGTGATGTTGCTGTTGATGTACTCGATGATCGGTTCCTTGTTGAGGTGCACCGTGCAGCCGGCGGCCGAGCGCTCGGCCGAGGCATCGGACAGTTCGAACGCCTGTTCGACCTTCAGATCCGGCAGGCCTTCGATTTCCAGGATGCGGCCGGAGAAGATGTTCTTCTTGCCCTGCTTGGCGACCGTCAGCAGGCCCTGCTTGATGGCGTACAGCGGAATCGCGTTGACCAGATCGCGCAGGGTCACGCCCGGCTGCATCTGGCCCTTGAAGCGGACCAGCACCGACTCGGGCATGTCCAGCGGCATCACCCCGGTGGCGGCGGCGAAGGCGACCAGGCCCGAGCCAGCCGGGAATGAGATGCCCACCGGGAAGCGGGTGTGCGAGTCGCCGCCGGTGCCGACGGTGTCGGGCAGCAGCATGCGGTTGAGCCAGCTGTGGATCACGCCGTCGCCCGGACGCAGCGAGATGCCGCCGCGGTTGCTGATGAAGGCCGGCAGTTCGTGGTGGGTCTTGACGTCGACCGGCTTCGGATAGGCGGCGGTGTGGCAGAACGACTGCATCACCAGATCCGCGGAGAAGCCCAGGCAGGCCAGATCCTTCAGTTCGTCGCGGGTCATCGGGCCGGTGGTGTCCTGCGAACCCACCGAGGTCATCTTCGGCTCGCAATAGGTGCCCGGGCGGATGCCCGGCTGCACGCCGTTGACTTCGGGCAGACCGCAGGCGCGGCCGACCATCTTCTGCGCCAGGGTGTAGCCCTTGCCGGTGTCGGCGGGGTTCTGCGGCAGGCGGAACAGGGTCGATGCCGGCAGGCCCAGCGCCTCGCGCGCCTTGGCGGTCAGGCCGCGGCCGATGATCAGCGGGATGCGGCCACCGGCGCGCACTTCGTCGAACAGCACGTCGCTCTTGACCTGGAACTCGGCGATCACCTCGCCGTTCTTCAGCGCCTTGCCTTCATACGGACGCAGCTCGACCACGTCGCCCATGTCCATCTTCGACACGTCCAGTTCGATCGGCAGCGCGCCGGCATCTTCCATCGTGTTGTAGAAGATCGGGGCGATCTTGCTGCCCAGGCAGACGCCGCCGAAACGCTTGTTCGGAATGAACGGGATGTCCTCGCCGGTCCACCACAGCACCGAGTTGGTGGCCGACTTGCGGCTGGAGCCGGTGCCGACCACGTCGCCGACGTAGGCGACCGGATGGCCCTTTTCGGTCAGCGACTGGATGAACGCGATCGGGCCGCGCTTGCCGTCTTCTTCCGGGGTGAAGGGTGCGCCGTCGCGCTTGTTCTTCAGCATCGCCAGCGCGTGCATCGGGATGTCCGGGCGGGTGGTCGCGTCCGGCGCCGGCGACAGGTCGTCGGTGTTGGTCTCGCCCGGCACCTTGAACACGGTGACGGTCAGCGACTGCGGCACTTCCGGACGGCTGGTGAACCATTCGGCGTCGGCCCAGCTCTGCAGCACCGACTGGGCATTGGCGTTGCCCTTCTGCGCCTTCTCCTGAACGTCGTGGAACGCGTCGAACATCAGCAGGGTGTGCTTGAGCGCGTTGGCGGCGATGGTGCCGACCAAGGCGTCGTCCAGCAGTTCCACCAGCGGATGGATGTTGTAGCCGCCGAGCATGGTGCCCAGCAGTTCGGTGGCGCGCTCGCGGCTGATCAGCGGGCATTGCTCGCTGCCGAAGGCGACTGCGGCCAGGTAGGAAGCCTTGACCTTGGCGGCGTCGTCGACGCCGGCGGGCACGCGATGGGTGATCAGGTCCAGCAGGAAGTCGCCCTCGCCGGCCGGCGGCGCCTTCAGCAGTTCGATGACCTCGGCGGTCTGCTGGGCCGACAGCGGCAGCGGCGGGATGCCCAGCGCGGCGCGCTCGGCTACGTGGTGGCGATAGGCTTCCAACATGGTGACTCCGGAATGCGGTGAGGTGACGGGAAACAACGGGTGGGACTTATTCCGCGGCGGGAACGATCAACTTCAGTCCCTTGAAGTATTCGCGGTAGAACCGATCGTCGCGGGTGATCAGGCCATTGCACTGGAGCAGCGCGTGGGCGCCGATCAGGAAATCGGGCGCGGCACGGTGGCTGGCACCGTCGCGCTGGCGGTGGCGGCGCTGCATCTCGCCGGCGCGCAGCGCCGACTTGGCTTCCAGCGCGCTGAAACGGATGCTCATCTCCTCCAGCACCGCCAGCGCCTCGGAACCATCGCGCAACGCGCTGCACACTTCGGCCAGCGCGACCTCGCAGATCACCACCGGTCCGGCGCTCAGGCATTGCCGCAGGCAGGCCTCGGCGGCGTCGGCCTGCGGACCGTCGGCCAGCAGGTCGATGAGGACGGAGGAATCCAGGGCGATCATCGCGTCGGCCTCACTGTTCCGGCGTCTCGCCGGGCGAGTGGCCGCGCAGGGCGCGCATGGCCGCGTCGGTGCTGTCGAAACCGTCCAGCTTGAACCGGCCGCGGGCGCGCGAGATGGCATCGTCCACGCTCTTGCGCAGGATGATCCGGCTGCCTTCCAGTTCGACCTTGAGCACGCTGCCCTTGGTCAGGCCCAGGGCGTCACGCACGGCCTTGGGCAGGGTGATCTGGCCACGCTCGGCGACGGTCGCTTCCATGGGCGGCTCCGGGAAAGTATGCACGAATTATACATACTTCCGGATGCATACCCAAGCGGACCCAGGCAACGGAAACGGGCCGTGAAGTCCGTCACACGGCCCTCGCCGCGAGGTCAGAACGCCAGTTGGAACCTCAGATTGACCGTATAGCCCCGATCCAGGCCCGGCCAGGCACCGGAACGGTTGTCGCTGCGCCAGCGCACCGCGTCCAGCATCACCCGGCTCCAGTCGTTCAGATACCAGTTGGTGCCGACGGTCCAGCCACTGCCCTGCCCGCCGCCGGGCAGATCCCGGTAGTCGGCCGCCTCGTAGCGGGCCTTCAGCTCCCACGCGCCCCCGCCTCCGGCGGTGACCGGATCGGCGACCTTCACCCGCCCCCAGGTGCCCGCCTTGGCCGAGTACGCCGGACCGGCGCCCCGCAGGAACCAGCCCATCGACAACGCGTGGGCGTCGTGATGCCGGTGATAGTCGCCACTGGCCTCGCGTCCCTTCAAGCCGCGCCGGCCCCATTCGGCATAGGCCCAGAACGGCCCGGAAAAGCCGGCCAGTTCCAGTCCATGGCCGTCGCCGCGCTCTGCCCCCTGCACGCGCCCGCTGCCGATCCGCACCTGATCGTTGAAGGGGCCGGCGACCGCCGCGCTGCGCAACACCCGCGCGGTGCCGCGGATCTCCTCGTGGAAGGCCCAGCCGCCCAGGTGGAGGGTGGCGGCGTCCGTGCGCACCGGGTTCCAGTGCGCCCGCAGCGCGTAGGTCAGTCCGTCGTTGCCGTCGCCCGGGTTATCCAGGCTGTTGCCGCTGACGTGCAGCGCGGCATGCCAGTTCGCGCCATGGATCTTCTGCATCACTCCCAATCCGAACGAACCGCGCTGCGGCATGATCACCGCACCGACCAGATTGCGGCTCTGGAACGGGGTGTTGGCGGTACTGCTGCTGCCATCCAGGCCGCGCTCGTTCAAGCGATGGCCGACGGAAAACTCGGCGTCATGCCCGAACAGGCGATGGTCGAAGGCCGCATACGCCGACTTCCACGCCACCGTGTTGCCGGCGAACTCCCCTTCCACCACGTAGCCCAGCAAGCCATGGCGACCTTCGACGCCCAGACGCGCGGAGCGGATTTCAGCACCGGACAGATTCCGCCCTGCGTGATCGGAGCCGCCGGTGGAGGAGGCATCGACGAAGAACCGGCCACGCGGGCGAAACCGCGCCTTGCCATCCGCGCTCGCGAATTCGGGAGCGCCCTTGGACCAGCTCACTTTCGGTTGCCGCGCCTGGTCGGCTTCGAGCGTGGCCAGTCGCGCCTCCACGGAACCGGCATCCTGTGCCTGTCCGGCTGGCGTACCCTCGCCCGTTGCGTCTTCAAGCGCGGCCAGTCGCGCTTCCAGCGTCGCGATGCGCTGCGATTGCTGCTCGATCAAGCGGACCAGTCCGACGTTCGATGCATCGGCGGAACCCGGGTGCCGGGCTGCTTCCTGCGCGCACGCCAGCAATGGCGCTCCAGTCAGGGCCAACGTGATCGCGGCCGCCAGCCGGCGGGTATTGCCCACAAGGTTCGTCATGGTCGGTTTCTCCAGGCAAGCCGCCACCCTCGGCATGGCTGCCGCCGGCAACGGTGGGAATGAGAGACCCGCGCCGGGACCGGCACGGGCCGGGAAACGTCAGCGGTTCGCGCCCTGCGCGTCGGGACGCCAGGTGATGAGCCGGTTCTCGGCGACATCGAGGATGCGATCGATCACCAGGACGAACATCGCCAGGATGACGATGCCGGCGAACACGCCGACCGCGTGGAAGTTGCCTTCGGCCTGCGCGATCAGATAACCCAGTCCGGCCGAGGCACCGAGATACTCGCCGATGATCGCGCCCACCACCGCGAAACCCACGGAAGTGCGCAGCGAGGACAGGATCCAGCTCGCGGCGGCCGGAAAGTACACATGGCGCAACAGATCACGCCGGCTGGCCCCGAGGATGCGCGCGTTCGCCAGCACGGTGGGATTGACCTCGCGCACGCCCTGCATCGCATTGAAGAAGGTGATGAAGAACACCAGCGTCACCGCCAGCGCCACCTTCGACCACAGGCCCAGGCCCAGCCACAGCACGAAGATCGGCGCCAGCACCACGCGCGGAATCGCGTTGAAGCTCTTGATGAAGGGATCGAGGATCCGCGCCGCGGTCCGGTTCAATCCCAGCCAGACGCCGCCGACCACGCCCAGCACGGTGCCGATGACATAGCCCAGCGCGGTCTCGGTCAGGGTCACCGACACGTGCTTGTAGAAGCCGGTGTCGCTCAACCATTCGTACATCTGTCCAACGATGTCCCAGGGCGCCGGGAAGAAGAACGGGTCGATGACCCGTGTGGCCACGCCGGCCTGCCAGCCCCCGAACACCACCACCACCAGGGCGGCCTGGATCAGCCGCTCAGTCCCCGTACGCATAGCTTTTCTCCACTTCGCCCCGCAGGCAGGCCCAGATGTCGCGATACAGATCGGTGAAGCGCGGATCCAGCTTGATCTCGGCCACGTTGCGCGGCCGTTCCAGCGGCACATGGAAACTCTCCACCACCCGGCTCCCGGGCCCCGACGCCAGCACCACCACCCGATCGCCCAGGGCAATGGCTTCTTCCAGATCATGGGTAATCAGGATCACCGAGCGCCGATCCTCCTGCCACAGGCGCAGCAGTTCGTTCTGCATGAGGTGGCGGGTATGGATGTCCAGCGCCGAGAACGGCTCGTCCATCAGGATCACCTTGGGCTTCACGATCAGCGCCTGCGCCATCTGCACGCGCTTGCGCTGTCCGCCCGAAAGCTGGTGCGGGTAGCGGTTTTCGAAACCGGACAGTCCGACCTTGGCCAGCCAATCGCGCGCGCGCCGGCCCCGTTCGACCGCGTGCACGCCGCGGAAACGCAGGCCCAGTTCGACGTTTTCCAGCGCGGTCTTCCACGGCAGCAGCGCATCCTGCTGGAACAGGTAGCCCACGCTGTCCTGCACGCCGGCCACCGCGCGCCCGTCGATGGCCACGCCGCCGGATGCCGGCGCCAGCAAGCCCGCCACCGCATTGAGGATGGTGCTCTTGCCGCAGCCCGTGGGGCCGACGATGGCCAGGAATTCGCCGTCGCCGACCCGGATGTCGACATCGCGCACGGCCACGAAGTCGCCGAACGCCATCGTCATCCGTTCGATCGCGACCATCGTGCGGGGTGGTTCGGCGACCGCGATGGCCGCCGCTGGCGCGTCCTGGTGCGGACGCGCCGGTGCAATTGCTGTCATGACATTGCCCTCCCAGACAAGATCGTCAGTGTTTCGCCGAGTCCTGCTCGACGAATCGGTTGGTATACGTACGCGCCAGATCGACCTTGGCCGCGGCGACATCGGGATTGAATTCGCAGAGTACGGCCAGTGGCGTGGCCATGTCGGCTTCCGTGAAGCGGCCGTCGACGGAGAAGATGCTGCGGGCCGCTTCCACCGCCTTGGCATAGGTGGCGCGATCGCCGGAGACGTAGCTGTCGGGAAGCGCGGCGACGATGGCGTCGGCGCTGCTTTCGGCGATGAACTTCAGGGCCCGCTGTTCGGCGCGGACGATCTTCCCGATGGCCTCGGGATTCGCATCGATGAAGGATTGCTGCGCGTACAGCACCGAAGTCGGATAGAGGCCGCCGTAGACCTCGCGCGCGCCCGCATCGCTGCGCGCGTCGATGAGGATCCGGCCGATGCCGCGCTCCTGGATCAGGGTCGCCGCCGGGTCGTAATTGACCAGCAGGTCGACCTTGCCCTGCTGCAGCGCGGCCACCGCCGCCGCGCCGGAACCCACGCCGATCAGCGACACTTCCGACACCGGGATGCCGTGCCGTTCCAGGTAATAGCGGACGAAGAAATCCGAGGACGACCCCGGCGCGGTGATGCCCACGCGCGCGCCACGGATGGTGTCCGGCCTGGCCGGATCGAAACGGCTGTCGTTGCCGCCGGCCAGCACCAGTCCGGAATTGCGCGACAGCAATACGAAGGCCGTGACCGACTTGCCCTTGGCCTGCATCTGGATGGTGTGATCGTAGAAACCCACCGCCACGTCGGTGGAACCGGCCACCAGCGCCTGCAGCACCTTGGAGCCGCCCTGGGCGAAGTTCTCGGTGCGCACCTTCAGGCCCTCGTCCTTGAAGTAGCCCTGGGCGTCGGCGATGAAGAACGGCAGGTTGTTGAGGTTGTAGGAACCGACGCTGATGCGCACTTCCTGCTCACCCTGCGCCGGCCTGCCGCCTTCCGCCCCGCCTCCCGGCGCGGATGCGCCACCGCAACCACCCAACAGCAACAGCGCCGTCGCGCCGATACCCAGCATTGTCTTGTACATGTTCCCCTCCCGGAGCGTTGGTGAATCGGAATGTGGCCGCGTCGCGGGCCGGCTCAGGCCGCCTGGCTGCGCCGCGCGTCCCGGCGCGACTCGTTGGCGAACACGCGGCCCTCGAACAGGCGTCGCGCCGTACGCACGACGCTGGCCACGACGGGCGCGTCCGGAGCGTCGCGCTCCAGCGTCACTTCCAGGCATCCGCCCGGATGTTCCAGCAGCAGCGGGCCGACGGTTTCCCTCCGTCCCGCCAGCGCATGCGCGACGGTACCGTCGGTCACGGTAGCGGTCGCGATGCCGACACCACCGGTGATGGCCAATGCGCTGTGGCATTGATGCGGCATGAAATAGCGCACCCGCAGCGCGGCGCCGGAGTCCGAACGCGACAGCAGCACCGGCTTGGGAATCACCCGTTCGCCGGCGTCGGCGATGCCCATCCGCCGGCCCGCCTCGATCCGGATGGCTTCCAGGCGGCGCAACAGCGCTGCGTCGGCATTCAACCGCGCCGGCGATTCATCGCCCGACAGGCCAAGGTCCGAGGCCTGCATCAGCACCATCGGAATCGCGCAGTCCACGCAACTGACATCCACGCCGTCGATCCGTTCGCGTGGCGTGCCGGTGGGCAACAGCGCGCCGGTGCGGGTTCCCGCCGCGTCCAGGAACGACAACGTGATCGGCGCGGCCTGCCCCGGCACACCGGCGATGCGGGTGTCGCCGCGATAGGACACCCTGCCCTGCGGGGTCTGCACGGTGGCGCGGATCAGCTTGCCGGTGTTGACGTTGTGGATGCACACCTGGGTCTGGGGATGGCGGGCGGCCACAAGACCGGCTTCAATCGCGAACGGCGCCACCGCCGCGAGCATGTTTCCGCAATTGGGACTGGTATCCACGATCTGGCGGTCATTCACCACCTGGGCGAACAGGTAATCGACGTCGGCATCCCGGCGACTGGCGCGATCGACGATGGCGACCTTGCTGGAGAGCGCGTTGCCGCCGCCGATGCCGTCAATCTGCAGTGGATGCCCGGCCCCCATCACCGCCAGCAGGATGCGGTCGCGCAGCGCCGGTTCCGTGGGCAGATCCGATGCGAGGAAGAACGGCCCCTTCGAGGTGCCGCCGCGCATGAGCACGCAAGGCAGGCTGAGCAGGTCATTCGAATCGACGGCCGGATCCATGCAAAAATCACATTAATTCAAGAACATGATTCGATACTGGCATGGGCACGGCCGATTTGAGAATTGCAAATTTTTCGATTATTGATAGGCCATGAGCATCAATTGCGAAATCCTCGACCTGCGTGCATTCCTGTTGGTGAGCGAAACCCGCAGCTTCCATCGTGCCGCGGAAACCCTGCATCTTTCCCAGCCCGCGCTCAGCCGGCGCATCCAGAAGCTCGAACAGAACGTCGGTGCCCCCTTGCTGGAGCGGACCACCCGCCATGTCGTGCCGACAGCGCTCGGGCAGGACCTGCTGCCGCTGGTGAGGCGACTCATCGAAGAGTTCGACGGCTCGCTGTTTTCATTGCGTGGCAGCGACCAGCATCGTGGCGGGCAGGTCACCATCGCCTGCCTGCCGACCGCGGCGTTCTACTTCCTGCCCAGCGTCATCGCGCGCTTCCAGCAGGACCATCCGCAGGTGCGCTTCCGCATCCTGGATCTTCCCGCCACCGAGGGTCTGCAATCGGTGGAACGCGGTGAAGTCGAGTTCGGCATCAACTTCATGGGGGCTTCGGATCCGGATCTGATTTTCGACACACTGGTGGAGGATCCGTTCGTGCTGGCCTGCCGGCGCGATCATCCGCTCGCCCGCAAGCGCAAGGTGAGCTGGAGCGACCTGGCGCCGCACCGGCTCATCACCGTGCACCGCACCAGCGGCAACCGCACCCTGCTCGATGGCGCGCTGGCGCGCGAGAACCTGCGGCTGAACTGGTTCTACGAGGTCACCCACCTGTCCACCTCGCTCGGGCTGGTCGAAGCCGGCGTCGGCATCTCGGTATTGCCGAAGATGGCCACGCCGCGCGGCGAACATGCCACCCTGGTGACGCGCCCGCTCGCCAATCCGGTGGTTTCGCGGACGATCGGCGTGGTGCGTCGCCGCGGCGCGCAGCTGTCACCGGTGGCCGAGGAGTTCCTGCATACCCTCAAGCGCCTCTGGAAGGGAGGATGAACATCCGGGGCCCCGTTCCGGCCCCGGATCTCGTGGCAAGCCCTTTCCGGCAACACTGCGATCCACCGCCGGCCCTTGCCTGATTCCATCTGCAACACCATTTGGGGGACAATGCCATGTGCCGCCCGCGGTTCCCCACGCCGGCGCCTGCGTCCCGCAAGCATTCGGTCCATGGCCGTTGCCATCGCCAGCATTCGCAAAGGAGCACCCCGCATGAGCGACTCTTTCTCCACCCGCAGCCGTCTCGACGTCAACGGCCAGTCCTATACCTACTTCAGCCTTCCTACGCTGGGCCGGCGCTTCGACATCGCCCGCCTGCCCTACTCCATGAAGATCCTGCTGGAGAACCTGCTGCGCTGCGAGGACGGGGTCAGCGTGACTCCCGAGCACATCGAGGCGGTCGCGAAATGGGATGCCACCCGCGAGCCGGACACCGAAATCGCGTTCATGCCGGCGCGCGTGGTCCTGCAGGACTTCACCGGCGTGCCCTGCGTGGTCGATCTGGCCGCGATGCGTGACGCGGTGGTGAAGCTGGGCGGCAATCCCGACCAGATCAACCCGCTGATCCCCTCCGAACTGGTCATCGACCACTCGGTCCAGGTGGACGTGTTCGGCAAGCCCGACGCGCTGGATCTGAACGGCAAGATCGAATTCGATCGCAACAAGGAACGCTACAGCTTCCTGCGCTGGGGCCAGAAGGCGTTCGACAACTTCAAGGTGGTGCCACCCAACACCGGCATCGTCCACCAGGTGAACCTGGAGAACCTCGCCCGGGTGGTGATGACCGCGCAGAAGGACGGCGAGACCCTCGCCTATCCGGACACCGTGTTCGGCACCGACTCGCACACCACGATGATCAACGGCATCGGCGTGCTGGGCTGGGGCGTCGGCGGCATCGAGGCCGAGGCGGCCATGCTCGGCCAGCCCTCCTCGATGCTGATCCCGCAGGTGGTCGGCTTCAAGCTGACCGGCAAGCTGCCCGAAGGCGCCACCGCCACGGACCTGGTGCTGACCGTCACCCAGATGCTGCGCAAGCTGGGCGTGGTCGGCAAGTTCGTCGAGTTCTACGGCGACGGCCTGCAGCACCTGCCGCTGGCCGACCGCGCCACCATCGGCAACATGGCGCCCGAGTACGGCGCCACCTGCGGCATCTTCCCGATCGACGCCGAGTCGCTGAACTACCTGCGCCTGTCCGGCCGCAGCGAGGCGCAGATCGCGCTGGTCGAGGCCTATGCGAAGGCGCAGGGCCTGTGGCACGACGCCGACAGCCCGCATGCGCAGTACAGCGCGACCCTGCACCTGGACATGGGCGACGTGAAGCCGTCGCTGGCCGGTCCCAAGCGTCCGCAGGATCGCGTGCTGCTGGAAGACGTGAAGCAGAACTTCCGCGACAACCTGCAGCCGTTCGCCGAGGCGCGCGACAAGCGCAGCGAGGCGATCTCCGATTTCGTCGCCGAGGGCGGCGGCTCGGCGGTGGGCAACGAGGCGCTGAGCCGCGGTTACGCCGACATCGAGACCGAAGGCCAGAAGGTCCGGCTGAAGGACGGCGCCGTCGTGATCGCCGCGATCACGTCCTGCACCAACACGTCCAATCCGGCGGTGATGATCGGCGCCGGCCTGCTGGCCCGCAACGCCGCGGCCAAGGGCCTGAACCGCAAGCCGTGGGTCAAGACCTCGTTGGGACCGGGCTCGCGCGTGGTCACCGACTACCTGGAAAAGGCCGGTGTTCTGGATGACCTGGAGAAGCTGGGCTTCTACGTGGTCGGCTACGGCTGCACCACCTGCATCGGCAACTCCGGCCCGTTGCCGGTGGAAGTCAGCGCGGGCATCGCCACCGGCGACCTGGTGGTGACGTCGGTGTTGTCGGGCAACCGCAACTTCGAAGGCCGCGTGCATCCGGAAGTGAAGATGAACTACCTGGCCTCGCCGCCGCTGGTGGTCGCCTACGCCATCGCCGGCACCACCGACATCGACCTGACCACCCAGCCGCTGGGCACCGGCAACGATGGCCAGCCGGTCTACCTGAAGGACATCTGGCCCAGCAACGGCGAGATCGGCGATTTCATCGCCCGCACCATTGGGCCGGAGATGTTCGCCAAGAACTACGCCGACGTGTTCAAGGGCGATACCCGCTGGAACACCATCGCTTCGCCCGATGGCGATCTGTACGCCTGGGATTCGGATTCGACCTACATCAAGAATCCGCCGTACTTCGAAGGCATGACGATGGCGACCGGCGGCATCGACGACGTGCATGGCGCGCGCGTGCTCGGCCTGTTCGGCGACTCGATCACCACCGACCACATCTCGCCGGCCGGCAACATCAAGAAGGATTCGCCCGCGGGTCGTTTCCTGATCTCGCGCGGCGTGCAGCCGGTGGATTTCAACAGCTACGGCAGCCGCCGCGGCAACGACGACGTGATGGTGCGCGGCACCTTCGCCAACATCCGCATCAAGAACCTGATGTTCGGCGGCGAGGAAGGCGGCAACACCCTGTACCACCCGCCGGGCGGCGGGACGCCGGAAAAGCTGTCGATCTACGACGCGGCGATGAAGTACAAGGCCGATGGCGTACCGCTGGTGGTGCTGGCCGGCAAGGAATACGGCACCGGCTCCTCGCGCGATTGGGCGGCCAAGGGCACCAACCTGCTGGGCGTGAAGGCGGTGTTCGCCGAGAGTTTCGAGCGCATCCACCGCTCCAACCTGGTCGGCATGGGCGTGCTGCCGCTGCAGTTCATCGACGGGCAGAACGCGCAGACCCTAGGACTGGACGGTTCGGAGGTGTTCGATATCGCCGGTTTGCAGGACGGCGCGTCGAAGGTGGCCACCGTCACCGCGCGCCGCGCCGACGGACAGGAGATCCGTTTCCAGGTCAAGGTGCTGCTGCTGACGCCGAAGGAAGTCGAGTACTTCCGCCATGGTGGCCTGCTGCACTACGTGCTCCGCCAGCTGGCGGCGCGCAAGGCGGCGTGAGCGGCGTGATCAGACGCTGAAACAACGGAAGCCCCGCCCCGCGAAGCACGCGGGGCGCTCTCCCGGCGCGCGAGCCATGGCTCGCAAACGCGCCGGTTTCGCCCGCCACGGTGGCCTGCTGCACTACGTGCTCCGCCAGCTGGCGGCGCGCAAGGCGGCTTGAACGAAACGGCGCCCGATGCTCCCACGAGCGTCGGGTGTCATTCTCTTCCCTGTAAGAGCGACGTGAGTCGCGACGGGTAAAGGCTGGCGGGTATTCCGGTCGCGACTTACGTCGCTCCTACGGGGGTGGTGTCTCTCTCTGTGGGAGCGACGTGAGTCGCGATGCTTTGCGTGCCGGCTATCGCGACTTACGTCGCTCCTACAAGGTGGGATGCAGCCAGATCTGCCTGGGTTTCTAATCGTGTCCCGACACATCCGCACAGCGGTTTCTGGTTTCAAGCAAGCGTGACTTGGGCGGACGCCGCTGTCTTCCCTGTAGGAGCGACGTGAGTCGCGACGGGTACGGGTGGATGGGCATCCCGGTCGCGACTGACGTCGCTCCTGCAGCGACAGGGTCTTTTCCGACAAGGCGGGTGACCGCCAGGACTGCGTGAGGATCAACTTACGGAAGATCCGCCCGGCGGTTGCCGGTTCCGGGCGGCTTCGGCGTGGCATCCGTTGACAGGACCGGATTCGCCGGTCCGCCGGGAAACATCATGCGTACCCCATCGTTGGCCGGCTGGTTCCTGCCGCTGGCGCTCGCCTGCATCCCGGCCGTACACGCTGTCGAGATCACCGGCATGAAGGATTTCCCGAACCTGCATGGCCGTTACGCGCCGGGCGGCGATTGCCAACGGCAACCGCGGATCGCCGTCGATGCCAGCGGTATGGTCTTCGAGCTCGAAGGACGCAGCGAACGGGTGGCGCGACTGGAGTACGCGGCCAGCTACGGCGGCAACTTCTACGAAGGCAGCAGCCAGTGGTTCTTTCCGTTCGGCCGCGAGGGCGCCTATCCGGTGCTGATGACCTTCAACGCGGACGAAAAGCCGGGGGTGCTGAGCTTGACGCCGCACGACGAGGGATACGCCGGTGGCCCGCCGCTGTCGCCGCGCAATCGTGCGCTGGTGGCCGGTTCCCCCTACCTGCGCTGCCGCTGACCCGGCAGGTTCACGGGCCCGCCTGCCACTCCGCGTAGTAAAGCCGCCAGTCGTCGCCATTCCGGCGCCAACCGGTGGTGACCCGATACGATTGGGCGCTGTCGGGGAGCCAACGCCCGCGACCGGAACCGGTCAGCAGTGCGTCGAAACGAATCGTCGCGGTGTCGCCCTGCAGGCTGACCTCCAGCGGCCCCGTGGTCACCCCGATACTGTCTCGGGCCAGCAATTGCGCGCGCAGCAGGTTGTGCAACGCAGCACGATCCATGCCCGCCGGGCCGGAGAAATCTTCGGCGACCCCGTCCATCGCCTCGGCCGGCTGGCGCTCTTCGACCGCCTGCTGCAAGGCCGCGAACTGATCACGCAGTTGCTGTTCCGGCGAGCTCCGGCTGCATCCGGCCAGTACCAGCATCACCGCCAGCATCGCGCCGATCCATCCGGGCAACGCAGCGTGCCGCCGCAGCATCGGGATTACGCCCTTCGCACCCTTCGCCTTTTCCATCCGGAACGGTATGCTCCCTGTCGTGGACCCCACGCGGCGCGCAGGCGCCGACACTGCAAACATACCCGAAGCATGGCCCTGGGGAGGGAGTAGAAGATGAGTCAAGACCGTCCGTGGTTCAAGAGCTATCCGGAAGGCGTTCCGCACGAGATTGATCTGGATGAATACCGCTCCATCGTCTCGGTGCTGGAGACGGCCATCGACCGCTACCGCAACCGTCCGGCGTTCTCGAACTTCGGCAAGAGCCTGACCTATGGCGAGATCGACACCCTCAGCAAGCAGTTCGCCGCGTACCTGCTCGGCGAGCTGAAACTGAAGAAGGGTGATCGGGTCGCGATCATGATGCCCAACTGCCTGCAGTACCCGGTCGCCATTTTCGGCGTGCTGCGTGCCGGCCTGACGGTGGTCAACGTCAATCCGATGTACACCCCGCGCGAACTGCGCCACCAGTTGTCCGATTCCGGCGCCAGCGTGCTGCTGGTCGTGGACAATTTCGGCAAGACCGTGCAGGAAGCCATTCCCGGACTGGCCTCGCTCAAGCAGGTAATCACCACCGGCCTGGGCGATCTGCTCGGCTTCCCGAAGGGACCGCTGATCAACTTCGTGCTCAAGTACGTCAAGAAGATGGTGCCCGATTACGACATCGCCGGCACGGTCCGCTTCAAGGACACGCTGACCCTGGGCCGCCTGCATGCCCTGCCCGATATCGACATCGCACCGGAAGACATCGCCTTCCTGCAATACACCGGCGGCACCACCGGCGTGGCCAAGGGCGCGATGCTGACCCATCGCAACATGGTCGCCAACATGCAGCAGGCTTCGGCCTGGATCGGCCGCGACGTCAAGGCCGACGGCGAGCTGATCGTCACCGCGCTGCCGCTTTACCACATCTTCGCGCTCACCGCGAACTGCCTGGTGTTCATGAAATTCGGCGCGGCCAACCACCTGATCACCAACCCGCGCGACATGCCGAACTTCGTCAAGGAGATCAGCAAGATCCAGTTCACCGCGATCACCGGCGTCAACACGCTGTTCAACGGCCTGTTGAACACGCCCGGCTTCGACCAGGTCGATTTCTCGCGCCTGCACCTGACCCTCGGCGGCGGCATGGCGGTGCAGCGCGCCGTGGCCGATCGCTGGAAGAAGGTCACCGGGATCACCCTGGTGGAAGCCTATGGCCTGACCGAAACCGCGCCGGCGGCCTGCATCAACCCGATGGATCTGAAGGACTACAACGGCGCCATCGGCCTGCCCATCCCCTCCACCGACGCCTGCCTCAAGGACGACGACGGCAACCTGGTCGCGCTCGGCGAGGTCGGCGAACTGTGCATCAAGGGGCCGCAGGTGATGCGCGGCTACTGGCAGCGTCCGGAGGAGACCGCCAAGGTCATCGACGCCGAGGGCTGGCTGCATACCGGCGACATGGCCAAGATGGATGCCGAGGGCTTCTTCTATATCGTCGATCGCAAGAAGGACATGATCCTGGTGTCCGGCTTCAACGTGTACCCCAACGAGGTGGAGGACGTCATCGCCGGCCTGGAAGGCGTGCTGGAAGTGGCCGCCATCGGCGTGCCGGACGAACGCTCGGGCGAGGCGGTCAAGGTATTCGTGGTCAAGAAGGACCCGGCCCTGACCGAAGAGAAGATCAAGGCGTACTGCCGGGACAACCTGACCGGGTACAAGCAGCCCCGCTACATCGAATTCCGGACCGAGCTCCCGAAGACCAACGTCGGGAAAATCCTCCGCAAGGAGCTCCGGGAGCCGCCCCAGACCGGGGCCACCCACTGAAATCGGAAGGCCGGCGCAAGCCGGCCTTTCTTTTTGTCCGTCAAAACTTTAGGGTTAAATTTGAGATTTTCATCACATTTATGAACGATGGGAAGGGATAAATGCTGTCCCCGACCGGTCAGTCAGTGTGCGTCGTCTTTTCACTATCCGTTCAGGTGTAGCATCGCGCCGTGCCCAGCACGTCCCCAATACCAATCCCCACACCATCGGCCACAGGCCACCAGGAGTCGTCATGAACAACGTCGAAAAACTTCAGCGCACCCGCAATTTCTCCACCATCCGCGTGGAGTCCGCGCCCGATGGCAACAGCCATTGGATGTACATGCACAACGACGCTGGCAAGGGTTCCCGGCCGTGCTTCCGCAGCGAACTGCTGGATGAAATGTGGAGCTTCACCTCTTCGATCACCCTGCGCGAGAGCGAGCGCCAGTCCGGTCGCCTGCGCCATTTCGTGCTGGCCTCGTCCGCGCCGGCGTTCAACCTCGGCGGCGACCTGGATCTGTTCGCCAAGCTGATCCGCAGCAACGACCGCGAACACCTGCTGTCGTACGCCCGCCGTTGCATCGATGGCGTGTACACCCTGCACACCGGACTGGGCGGCGACGTGCGCACGATCGCGCTGCTGCAGGGCGACGCGCTGGGCGGTGGCCTTGAGATGGCGCTGGCCTGCCACACCATCGTCGCCGAGGAAGGCGTCGAAATGGGCCTGCCGGAAGTCCTGTTCGGACTGTTCCCGGGCATGGGCGCCTATTCGTTCCTGTGCAAGCGCGTCTCGCCGCAACTGGCCGAACGCATCATCCTGGAAGGCAACATGTATTCCAGCGAGGAGTTCCACAAGATGGGCATCGTCGACATCCTGGTGCCGAAGGGCCAGGGCGAAGCCGCCGTGCAGGATCTGATCCGCCAGCAGCAGCGTGCGCCCTACTCCCACCTGGCGATGAACACGGTGCGCGGCCTGGCCCAGCGGGTCAGCTACGACGAGCTGATGAACATCACCGAAGTGTGGGTCGATACCGCGCTGGCGCTGGGCGACAAGTCCCTGCGGATGATGGAGCGCATCGTGCGCGCGCAGGAAAAGCGTGCCATGCAGGCCGCCTGATCGACGATCGAATCGCAGCCAACTACAGGGGGCGGGGACGGCGCGATGCTTCCCCGGATGGCGGGACGGCCGTGGCCGCCCGCCTGAGCCATCCCCTTTCAGCCATCACGCAACCGCCGATCAGTTGCGCTCGTGGCTGCCGTGATCGGGCGAATGGCGTGACCGTTCGCGTGCTTCCAGCGCCGCCCTGCCCTGGGCCAGATAGGAATTCACCGCCGCCAGGCGTTGCCGCCACTCGCGCGCGATCTGCCAGTCGGCCAGGCGCATCAGTTCACTCGCCGCCGCCGCCAGCTTGATCAGGCCCAGGTTGCTGGCCACGCCCTTCAGCGCATGCGCGTGATCGCGCAGGTGTTCGCCCTGGCCATGTTCCATCGCGTGCGCCATCGCGCCGATGCAACCGTCGGCATCGTTGAGGCACTGCGCGATGAATTCGCGCTCGAAGGCTTCGCCCATGCCCAGCGCGCCGAGTTCGTCCAGCACGGTCATGTCGAGGATCTCGTCGCCCGCCCGCATCGCGGTGGTCGGCACCGGCGCCTGCGTCTGTGCCTGCGAAGTGATCGAACCATTGGTGGCGATTTCCGCCAGCGTATCCAGCAGGCGGGTCGCCACCACCGGCTTGGCCAGGAACGCGCGGGCACCCGCGCGTTCGCAGTTGCGGATGGCGTCCGGGGTGACGTCGGCGCTCAGGATCACCACCGGCGTGCGCTGGCCGGAGCCGGCTTCCATCACCCGCAGTTGCTTCAACAGATCCAGGCCGCTGACATCGGGCATGTGCAGATCGCAGATGACCGCATCGTAGTCGAAGGAATCCAGGGCGTTGAGCACGTCCTCGCCGCCATTGACGCAGGTCACCCGGTGACCGGCCTTCTGCAGCAGGCGCTGCACGACCATCCGGTTCGCCTCGTGATCGTCGGCGACCAGGATCTGCATGCTGCGCACCCGCGCGCGATGACGCAGGAACGGATCGGAGAACGCGATGATGTTTTCGGCGCCGGGCTTGGCGTTGGCGTCGTCGAGCCAGTTCGCCGGCACCTGGATGGCCGGGGTGATCTCGCGCGGCTGCACGGCTTCGAACGGCAATTCCACCCAGAACGAGCTGCCACGCTGTTCGCTGCTCTCGAAACCGATGGTGCCGCCCATCGCCTCGGTCAGGCCCTTGGCGATGGTCGTGCCCAGGCCGGTACCACCATAGCGGCGCGCCAGGCTGACGTCGGCCTGCTCGAAGGCCTCGAACAGGCGTTCGCGGACCGAGGCGGGAATGCCGATGCCGGTATCGGTGACGGTGAAGCGCAGCCGGTTCGGACTGCCGGCCAGGGCGACCTGCAGGCGCACTTCGCCCTTGTCGGTGAACTTGACCGCGTTGCCGGCCAGGTTCAGCAGGACCTGGCGCAGGTGTCCGGAATCGCCGCGCAGCACCGCGGGCACGTCGTCGTCGAAGTGCACTTCGTAGTTGAGCTGCTTGCCGCGCGCCTGCGGCAGCAGGATCAGGCCGATGCTCTCGACCAGCTCGCGCGGCGAGAAATCGACCACGTTGAGCTTGAGTTTTCCGGCCTCGATGGCCGAGATGTCGAGCACGTCCTCCACCAGCGCCAGCAGGCTGCGGGTGGAAGCCTGGATGGTCGACAGGCATTCGCGCTGTTCGCTGTCCAGGCGGGTGGTCGCCAGCAGTTCGGACATGCCGGCCAGGCCATTGAGCGGCGTGCGGAATTCATGGCTCATGTTGGCCAGGAAGCGGCTCTTGGCCTCGTTGGCCCGGCGCGCTTCCTCGGTGGCGCGGGTCAGATCGCGCAGCAGGCCGGACAGGTACATCGGGACCGCGATCAGGCCGACCCACAGGCCCAGGCCGAGATTGAGGTTCTGCTGCCAGTACGGGCTGACCATCAGCACGATACCGAAGCTGATACAGGCCGAGGCCACCGCGCCGAGCAGATAGCGGTTGCCGTAGCGCAGGCCGTTGCCGACCGTCACCCACATCAGGATCACGTACAGCCAGGCCAGCGGCTCGCCCTTGAGCACCATCGCCACGGTCATCAGGCCGTAGTCGGTGAGCATGCCGATGACCCGGCGGACGTGCGACTTGCCCGGCTCCAGCAGGATCGCGATGAACAGCATGAGGCCGATCGCGGCACCGACCCCGCTCATGGTCGCGGACCAGCGGTACACGTCCGGCGGCAGCGTGCCATACAGGGCGGCGACGCCCATGTAGACGATCACGCCGGTGAAGATGATCACGCGGATCGCCGTCTGGCCGTGCTCACTGTCCGGCCGGTTGGCCAGACGATGCTTGATCCATGAGACCAGATTGCGTTCCATGACTCATTCCATCCCTGGACGGCTCTGCACCGTCGAGTAGCGCTCGCAGATGTCGTCCAGACGTTCCCGCCCGCGGATGAGCGCATCCACGCAGGAGGGGTCGAACAGGCGGCCGCGCTGGGCGTACAGGTACGCCAGCGCCGCGTCCTTCTCCCAGGCCTTCTTGTAGGGCCGGGGCGAGATCAGCGCGTCGAACACGTCCGCAACCGCCACTATCCTGGCTTCCAACGGAATCTCGTCGCCGACCAGGCCATCAGGATAGCCGCTGCCGTCGTAACGCTCATGGTGGCGCAGCGCGATGATCGCGCCGGTCTGGATGAAACGGTTCTGGCTGCCGGACAGCAACTGGTGGCCGATCTTGGGATGCCGGCGCATGACGTCGGTCTCGTCCTCGGTCAGCGGACCGGGCTTCATCAGCACCGAATCGGGAATGGCGATCTTGCCCATGTCGTGCAGCGGCGCGGCCAGCTCGATGGCGCGGACCTCGTCTTCCGGCAGGCCCAGTTCGTCGGCGATCAGCGCCGCCACGTGGGCCATGCGCTCCAGGTAGGCGCTGGTGCCGCTGTCGCGGTACTCGATGGCGCGGGCCAGCCGCGACAGGGTTTCGCGTTCGCGCTCCTCGACCTCGTGCATGCTCGACAGCAGGCGCTGTTCCAGCGACAGGGCCCGTTGCTTGACGTTCTCGGACTGCTGGCGCAGTTGCAGCAGGTTGCGGCAACGGGCGCGCAGTTCGCGCGGGCGGACCGGCTTGACCAGGAAATCGATGACGCCGGCTTCCAGCGCCGCCTGCCGGATCGGCTCGTCGCCGACCACGGTGATCAGGATGATGGGAATGTCGCGGTGCAGCGGCAGCCGGCGGAAGCGACGGGCGAATTCCAGTCCGTCCATGCCCGGCATGCGGTAGTCCAGCAGCAGCAGATCGGTGCGGTTCTTCTCACACCATTCGAGCGCGACCTGGGGATCCCCGAAGTCGTGCACGCTCAGTTCCGAGGCAATGTCCTCGATTACATGGCGCAGCATCGTGCGCGCCGAAGTCTGGTCATCGACGATGACGATATTCAAAGCGCTTCCCGCCCCTTGTGGCCACATGAAGTGACTGTCGGGCAAGGATACTCCGGCGATGGCTGCGCTGGCATCTAGCATGGGAACCGTTTCCTGCGTGTATCGCTGACCACTGCTGCGGGGTCCGCGGCCGTTGGCGGGGTCATGAACCCGACGCCGGACCACGGAGCGTGGGATTTTTGACGCAGAAAGCGTGCCAGTGCGGTTCAGGTCGCCGACGGAACCGGAAAATCGGGATAGTAGTCACATAAAACGCCCGCAGGGCGGGCGTTTCGTGGGAAACGGATGGGCGGTTCCGGCGGCCGGAGGGGAGCCGCACGCCAGGTCCGGACATGGCGGGTGACGGGTTCCGGGCAGGCAAATCGCCCCAGCGCGTCACCTGGCCTGTCGCGGCGCGACCGTTCGCGTCAGCCGTGGTGTTCCGGACGCATGTACGGGAACAGCAACACGTCGCGGATCGAATCCGAACCGGTCAGCAGCATCACCAGCCGGTCGATGCCGATGCCCAGCCCACCGGTCGGCGGCAGGCCCACTTCCAGCGCCCGGATGTAGTCGGCGTCGTAGTGCATGGCCTCGTCGTCGCCGCCCTCCTTGGCCGCCACCTGGGCCTGGAACCGGGCCGCCTGGTCTTCCGGATCGTTGAGCTCCGAGAAGCCGTTGGCCAGCTCCTTGCCGTTGATGAACAGTTCGAAGCGATCGGTGTAGCCCGGGTCGCGATCGTTGGCGCGGGCCAGCGGCGAGACCTCGACCGGATGATCGGTGATGAAGGTCGGCTGGATCAGGGTGTGCTCGACGGTCTTCTCGAAGATCTCCAGCAACAGCTTGCCCCAGCCGTAGGACGGCTTGACCGCGATCTTCAGGCGCTGGCAATGGCTCGCCAGCGCTTCGCGATCGGTGCAGTCGGCCAGGCTGATCTCCGGATTGTGGTGGCGAACCGCCTCGTCCATCCGCCAGCGGCGGAACGCCGGCTCCAGATCGATGGCCTGCCCTTCCCAGCTCACCGCACCCGTGCCCAGCACTTCATGGGCGACATCGCGGATCACCGATTCGGTCAGATCCATGATCTCGTTGTACGTGGCATAGGCCTCGTACAGTTCCAGCATGGTGAATTCGGGATTGTGGCGGGTACTGACGCCCTCGTTGCGGAAGTTGCGGTTGATCTCGTAGACGCGTTCCAGGCCGCCGACCACCAGCCGCTTGAGGTACAGCTCCGGCGCCACCCGCAGGTAGAGATCCATGTCCAGCGCGTTGTGATGGGTCACGAACGGCTTGGCCGCGGCGCCACCGGGGATGTAATGCATCATCGGCGTTTCCACTTCCAGGAAGCGGCGCGCGTCCAGCCATTCGCGGATCGCGCGGATGATGCGCGAGCGCTTGATGAAGACGTCGCGCGCCTCCGGGGTGACGATCAGGTCCACGTAGCGCTGGCGATAGCGCTGCTCGACGTCGGAAAGGCCGTGCCACTTGTCCGGCAGCGGGCGCAGCGCCTTGGTCAGCAGGCGCAACTGGTCGGCCTTGACCGACAGCTCGCCGGTCTTGGTGCGGGTCAGCGCGCCCTCGGCGGCGACGATGTCGCCGATGTCCCAGCCCTTGAAGGCGTCGTAGGTGTCACCCAGCGCATTGGCTTGCAGGAACAGCTGCAGGCGGCCGGATTCGTCCTGGATCTGCACGAAGCTGGCCTTGCCCATCACCCGCTTGGCCATCAGCCGGCCGGCGACGCTGACCCGGCGGTTGGCCGCCTCCAGGCTCTCGGCGGTCCACAGCTCGCCATCGGCGTACTGGGCCTGGAGATCGCCGGCGTAATCGGCGCGGCGGAAATCGTTCGGATAGGCGATGCCCTGCCCGCGCAGCGCCGTCAGTTTCGCGCGGCGCTCGGCGATGAGGCTGTTCTCGTCGGCGTGGGGCGTCGGCACGGGGGGCTGTTCGGTCATGGCGGGATAGGGATTGGGATGGGGAAACGTGGTGGATGCGGCCGGGACCGCGGGATCGGGCGGGACGCCGCCCCGCCCGGTGATTATGCGTCGATGCGTTTGGCGCCGGCTTCCAGGCCTGCCTTCAGGCTGGCTTCCAGGAATTCGTCCAGGTCGCCGTCCAGCACCTTCTGGGTGTCGGTGCGCTCGATGCCGGTGCGCAGATCCTTGATCCGGCTCTGGTCGAGCACGTAGTTGCGGATCTGGCTGCCCCAGCCGATGTCGGCCTTGGTCGCTTCCAGCGCGTTCTTCTCGGCGTTGCGCTTCTGGATCTCGATCTCGTACAGCTTGGCCTTCAGCATCTTCATCGCGCGATCGCGGTTGGCGTGCTGGCTGCGCTCGGTCTGGCAAGCCACCACCACGCCGCTGGGCACGTGGGTGATGCGCACGGCCGATTCGGTCTTGTTGACGTGCTGGCCACCGGCGCCCGAGGAGCGGTAGACGTCGGTCTTCAGGTCGGCCGGATTGATCTCGATGTCGATGTTGTCGTCGACTTCCGGCGCCACGAACACCGAGGTGAAGCTGGTGTGGCGGCGGTTGTCCGAATCGAACGGCGACTTGCGCACCAGCCGGTGCACGCCGATCTCGGTCTTCAGCCAGCCGTAGGCGTAGTCGCCCTCGACCCGGAAGGTCGCCGACTTGATGCCGGCCACTTCACCGTCGCTGGCTTCCATCAGTTCGACCTTCCAGCCGCGCGATTCGGCCCAGCGCAGGTACATGCGCAGCAGGATTTCGGCCCAGTCCTGGGCCTCGGTGCCGCCGGCGCCGGCCTGGATGTCGACGAAGGCGTTGGCGCTGTCCATCTCGCCGGAGAACATGCGCTGGAATTCCAGCTTGTCCACCCGGCCGGCGAAGCGCTCCACGTCCTCGACCACCGCCTGCGCGGTTTCCTCGTCGTTCTCGCTCTCGGCCAGTTCCAGCAGTTCGCTGGAGCCGATCAGCCCCTCGTCGATCTCGCGGATGCCGTTGACGGTCTTGTCCAGCAGCGAGCGCTCGCGGCCCAGTTGCTGGGCGTATTCGGGGTTGTTCCAGATATCGGGGCTTTCCAGCTCCCGGTTCACTTCTTCCAGGCGTTCGCGCTTGGAATCGTAGTCAAAGATACCCCCGTAGCGAAACCAGCCGGCTCTGCAGGTCGGCAATGCGCTGGCGGATGGGGTTCAGTTCGATCATGGCGGGAGGTGGGGGGCACACAGAGGAACCGGGGATTGTAACAAGCCGCCGCCGACCCCGCCCGCCCGAAACGTGGAGCGGCGGCTTCTGGGAGCATTCCTATGGGGCCGGGCCGCCGCCCGACCCAGAATCTCCGCTTTTCCGAATCCCGATCCGTCATGAAATCGAAGTTCCGCCCCATCCTCGCGCCAGCGTTGTTGGCGCTGCTGGCCGCCGGCTGCGCCGGAAACGTGCGCTGGAGGCACCCTGCCCCCGACGAAGCCCTGCTCCGCCAGATGCTGTCGGACATCAACGGTTTCCACGTCACCGGACACGGGGGCCGCGAGGACAATACCCTGCTGTCGCCAGAGCGGGCCGGCGCCATCCTGGCGCGGCAGCAGGTTCCCGACGAGGACACCCCGCCGTTCCAGTTCACCGAAGTCAGCGGCCGTGTCATCACCATCCGCGGCTATGGTCAATTCATTCCCGCGGGTAACCTGTCCCAACCCCGGCGCCGCCACCTGTACCACTATCGCGGAGAACTGACCCACGCCGCCTATGCGCTTCGGCACATGGCCCCAGCGGCATGCGATCTGAGGCTGTATACGAAGCCGCAGGCTCTGGAATTCACCTGGATTGACGGCAGCACCGGTCACGGCGTTACCCAGGCGATGGAGTTCGACGGCGAGCTCAGCGCGAATTGCTATTACGTGGAGACGGAAGGAAACGGCTCGCCGATACGCTACGACATCCTCCAGGGCTACCAGCCCTACGCGCGCAAGCGCGGCCGCGTCCTTTCGATCAAGATGTTCTGAACGACGCTCGCGCCGGTGGCCTCGCCGCATGAGCAAAGCCCCTCGCGACCGGAGATCGGAGTGCGGGCGGATGACGCCGATGCGCCACCCGCCCGCCGGCCATCAATACAGCCCCATCACCGATACGCCTCCGAAGGCGGTTTCGCCGACGACGCGCAGGTAGTAGGTTCCCGGCGCCGGGTTGGTGATCAGTACCGCTTCGCTGTTTCCGGGTTTGACCGACTTGCGGTCGTATAGCGTCGTCGTGGGTACCCGCTCGCGCGCCACGTAGATCGACACATCGCCGCTGCCGCCGTAGCTGCGCAGGTTGAGGCTGGTCCGACCCGCCGGCACCACGATGCGATACAGCAGCGAGTCGCCCGCCGCGCCGGTCTGCGCGGTCAGGGCAACGCGATTGCTGAGCAGTTCACCCTCGTCTTCCGGAATCTCCTGGGTCGCCGCCTGTACCGCGGCGGTGGCGTCGACAATCCCTGGCCCCTGCGGCTTGCTGACCGGCGGCGGCACGGTGAAGGGCTTCACGGTGCCCTTCAGCAATTGCTTGACCTGCTCGGGCGTGAGCGGCGGACGACCGGCGGCGTTCGCCGCGGCCTGCATCAGCGCGACCACGCCGGCCACGTGCGGACTGGCCATCGAGGTACCGATCATGCCCATCAGGCGATCGCCCTCCGGACTCGGCACCGGCGCCTGGGTGCCGGCATTGCCGAGCGACCAGATCCAGCGATCATCCGGATCCGATCCGCTGGTGGCATTGCCGCCCGGCGCGGTGACCGTGACGGAGGCGCCGTAGTTGGAGAACCATGAGCGCGCGCCGTCGATGCCGTTGGCGCCCACGGTGATCACGCCCTTGCAACTGGCCGGCGAATAGAACCCGGCATCGGCGTCGTCGTTGCCGGCGGCCACCACCACGGTGACGCCGCGCGCCACCGCGCCATCGATCGCCTCCTGGGTCGCCGGGTCCTGGCTGCAGGAACCGCTGCCGCCCAGGCTGAGGTTGACCACTTCCGCGGGATCGGAATTGTCGGGCACGCCGTCGACATGGCCGCCGGAGGCCCACACGATGGCGTCGCTGATGTCCGAGGTGTAGCCGCCACCATGGCCCAGCACGCGCACCGGCTGGACCTTGGCACCGAACGCCACGCCCGCCAGGCCCGCGCCATTGTTGGTGGTGGCCGCGACCGTGCCGGCCACGTGGGTGCCATGGAAGGAACTGGGATCGCCGCCGTACCAGTCGCCGGGATCGTGCGCGTCGGGATCGCGGCCGTCGCCATCGCCGCCGACTTCCGGGTCATGCACGAAGTCGTAGCCCGGCACGATGTTGGCATTGAGGTCGGCATGGTCCAGGTAGCCGGTATCGAGCACCGCCACCACCACGCCGTCGCCGTGGCTGAGGTCCCAGGCCGCGGGCATGCCGATGCCGGCGGTGGGATGGGTGTAGTGCCATTGCAGATCGAAGCGCGGGTCATCGGGGATGAAATCCAGCCGGTGCTTGATGTAGTCCGGCTGGGCGTACTTCACCGCCGGATCGGCGCGCAGTTCCGCCAGCAGGGCGTCGGCCTCGCCGCGGCTGAGTTTTCGCGACAACCGGACCACGTCGGCACCACTCGCCATCCGGCGAAGATGCTGTACGTCCAACGCGGCGGCACCTCGCGCCGAAGCGCGCGGGCCGGCCACGCCCGCGCGCCGCGCGGCGGCCTGCACCGCATCGCGCACGGAAGCGCCGCTGAGGACGGCGCGTGCGCCATCACGCTGGCGCACGATGAAGCGATCGAATCCGGATTGCGCGGGCGCCCCGGGCAGCATGCTTTTGCCGCGCGACGCGGTCGACGCCCCGGGGACGGCGGGACCCTGCATGGCGCCGCCGCTGGTCGAAGCGGTCGTGGCCAGCGTGCTGAGGCCCGCAGGTGGCCAGGGCGTGCCACCGGTCAGGTAGCCCGATGCGAATGCCGACAGGGCGGCCACCACCGCGGTGGCCAGGGTGCCGGTGCAGATGATGCGGGTGCTCTTTTTCATTGCGTTCTCCGGAAGGATTCAGGGACCGGGCGCGGCCGGCGGGGCTTGGCCCGCCGGCGACGCGCCGTGACAGGAAACAGGTGATGCGGATGCGGTACGGCGAACGTCGCTGGATGCCTACAGGTCGATACCGAAGCCGATGCCGGCCGACGATTCATCGCTGCTGAAGGCACCGCCGATGCTCAGCGAAGCGCGCTCGCCCAACGGACGCGAGTAGCCCACCGACAGCGCGCTTTCGCCGTCCTGCCAACCGGCACCCACCGCGACGCGTCCGCGCGAGCTGCGGCTGTTGGCCGCGTTGATCGCCATGTTCAACATCGCCGCGCTCATCGCGCCCTGGCGATTGATACGCTCGTCCTGCCGGTTCAGGCGGTGATCGAGTTCGCCACGCAGGCCGCTGAACTCGTCGCTGAGCGCCTTCACCCGGCTGTCGGTGTAGGCGTTGGCCGAGGTCAGGGTCTTGGTCGCGGTCGCGTCGGTGTAGGCGTTGGCGCTGGCGACTGTTTCGGCGTCCGGCGCCGCGCTCACCGGCGGCGCGGCGGCGGCCGGCGGAGATCCGGCGGTGCCTGCCGCCGTTTCAATGGGCCCCGGCGACACGGGCGCGGCCGACGCGGTGGACGCGCCGCCGCCACTGGCGACGCCTACCGTTTCTTCCTGGCCGGGAGACGCCGACGCGACAGCGCCGCCCTCTGGCTTGCCAGGCTCCTTGCCGGGCGAGTTGCCATTGCCGGCGTTGCCGCTGTTACCCGGCTTCTGCTCCAGTTGATCCACCCGGGTGTTGAGCCCGTCGATCGCGCCGTCCAGCGCCCCCAGCGCATCGCCGACGTTGTAGTAGCTCCCGCCCTGGATGCCGTAGACAGGTCCGACCAGGCCGTTCGGGCCCATCGAGGCGCCACCGCCCAGCGCCTGCGCCATGCCATCGCCAACCTGGAACAGTTGGCCTCCGTTGACGGCTTCGCGGCTGCCGGCCGCCAGGCGGCCGTCGGCGACATTGCCGATGACGGTGCCTTCCGCGCCCGCCAGGGTCAGCGAGTCCTTGTCCTCGTCGTCGTACTTCACCGCCGAGGCCAGTTCTTCATCGACTTCGCCCACTGCGGCGTTCAACTGTCCGACATTGACCGCATCGGTGTCGGCACTGCCCGCCCCGACGTGCGTGATCTGGCGCTCGCCGCCCGCCACGCCCACCGAAACGCTGCCGGCGCGATCGGCGATCGAGCCCGCGCCCAATGCCACCGCATTCGCGGCGGTGACCCGGGCACGCGCACCGATCGCGGTGCCATCCTGGGCACTGTCGGCCACCCGCGCGTCGTAGCCCAGCGCGGTGGCGGCCTGCGCGCGTGCCTGCGCATTGGAGCCCACCGCGGTCGCGGTCGCCGCGATCGCCTGGGTATTGGCGCCCAGCGCGGTCGCGTTGGTCGCGGTGGCGCGCGCGTTGTTGCCGAAGGCCGACGCGCTGATCTTTCCCGCCTGGCTGCCAGCGCCCACCGCGGTGGTGCCATTGGCACCCGCCGCCGCCCCTTCGCCCGCGGCCAGCGCGCCCTGGCCATTGACCCGGGCATCGTCGCTGCCATCCCGGTTGCCGCTGGACTTGAAGTAGTGGCTGGCCTGGCTGCCGGCATCCGCCACCGCGTCGAGCTGCGCCTTGTTCACCGCATCGGTGGCTTCGGTGCCGGCCGCCACGTTGGTGATCTGGCGATCGATGGCCGCGTGCACGGTGCCGCCGGCGTCGGTCCAGTCATGCGCCGCGCCGACCGACACGCTGTTGGCGCGATCGGCCAGCGATCCTTCGCCCAACGCGACCGAGTTGGCCGCGTCCGGCGTGGTCCAGGCGTTGGCACCGAGCACCGTGGCGCGATCGGCCTGGGCGAAGCTGTTGAAGCCCAGCGAGGTCGCCGAGCCGCCGATGGCCCAGCTCTCCGCGCCGACGGCCGTGGTGTGGTCGCCCACCAGTTCGCTGTCCCAGTACGAACCGGCGTAGGCACCCGCGCCCAGCGCGGTGCTGTACTTGCCGGTGGCGCCGGCCGAACTGAAGGAGCCTTCGGAGAAGCCGCCCAACGCGGTACTGAACAGACCCGTGGCTGCCGCGTTCTCGCCCACCGCCGTGCCGTTGGTGGAGACATAGACGTTCTCGCCGGTTTCCTCGTCGAATTGCCAGTAGCCGGACGTGGCTCCCGCGCCGATCGCCACGCCACCGCCACCGGCGGTCGCGCCCGCGCCGACGGTGGTCGAGTTCCAACCTTCGGCAAAGGCACCCACGCCCACGGCCGTGGCCTGCCACGCCGACGCGGTCGCGAATGCGCCCAGCGCGGTGGCGAACGGCGCGTCGGCCAGCGAGTTTCCACCCACCGCAGTGGACAGGAAGCCGTTGTTCTGGGCGCCGGCCCCCACCGAGACGCCCATCGCGCCGTTGGAAACCGCACTCGGGCCAACCGCCACCGATCCGCCGCCGTTGGCCTGCGCGCCGTTGCCGGCAGCGAAACTGTCATCGCCCTCGGCCAATGCGTTGCTGCCGATCGCCGCACTGTTGGCACCGTTGGCGATCGCGCCATAACCGGTGGCGGTGCTCTGGTCGCCCACCGCGTTGGCACCGGTACCGAAAGCCGAGGATCCCTGTCCGAGCGCCAGGCTGGAGCCGCCCACGGCAGTCGCGTGATCGCCCACGGCGTTGCTCTGGTAGCCGATCGCGGTGCTTTCCACGCCGCCCGCCACGGCGTTGGCACCCACCGCGGCGGCGTGCTCGGCGTCGGCGATCGCCGCGTCGCTGCCATCGCCCGCGCCCTCGGCCGCCAGGTAGTGGTTGGCATCGCCCACGCTGTCGGCCACCGCATCCAGCTGCGCCTTGTTCACCGCGTCGGTGGCTTCGGTACCCGCCGCCACATTGGTGATCTGGCGATCGATCGCGGCGAAGGTATTGCCGTATTGATCCGTCCACGCCTGCGCCGCACCGACCGATACGGTGTTGGCGCGATCACCGGTGCTGGAACCATGGCCCAGGGCGACGCTGTTGTCCGCGGTCGCCGAGGTGTACGAACCCACCGCGGTGCTGTTGTCCGCCATCGCCCAGGCGTTGGAACCCAGCGCGGCCGCGCCGTTGCCAAAGCCGTAGCTGTTGTAGCCGACCGAAGTGGCTTCCTCGCCGGTGGACCAGCTTTCGCGGCCCAGGGCGACGCCGTTGAGGCCGGTCAGGGTGTTGTTGCCCACCGAAACGCCACCTTCGCCGGCCTTGGCCTGCACGCCGACGCCGGTACCGGCAATGCCGGTGATGGTGCCCTGGCCGACCGCCACGGATACGTCGGCGGCCTGCGCACCGGCGCCGAGCGCGGTGGCGAACAGGCCGTTCGCCCAGCTGCCCGCGCCCAGCGCGGTGGCCTTCCAGCCACTGCCCACGGCGCCGGCGCCGAACGCCGAACTCTCGCGGCCGTCGGCCCAGGCGAACATGCCCGCGGCGGTCGCGAACAGCCCGTTGGCTTCCGATTGCCCTCCCAGCGCCATCGCGCCCAGGCCTTGCGCCAATGCCTGGTTGCCTATCGCCACCCCGCTGCCATGCAATGCGCTGGCGGCATTGCCTATGGCCACCGAGGCGCCACCTTCCGCATTGGCGCCATGGCCCTGGGCGACGGCGTCACCGCCATTGGCGACGCTGCCGTAGCCGCTGGCCACGCTGTGGTCGCCAATGGCATTCGCGCCGGTGCCGAACGCCGAGGAACCCTGGCCCAGCGCCAGGCTGGAGCCACCGGCGGCCGTGCTGTAGTCGCCAGCCGCCTGGCTCTGGTAACCGTAGGCACTGCTCTCGGCGCCGCTGGCCACGCTGTACGCACCGGTGGCGGTGCTCGATTCGCCCGCGGCCATGCTCTGCGCGCCGGTGGCGGTGGCGTTGTTGCCCAGCGCACTGGCGTGATCGCCGATGGCCTGCGCGCCGATGCCGCTGGCACCGGCGGCATTGCCGATGGCGGTGGCGTTCTGGCCTTCGGCGAAAGTGGCCTCGCCGACATCGGGCTCGCCGTCGCCGTCCAGATCCACCCATTCGCTGCCGCCGATGGCGATGGTGCCCTCCCCGGTGGCGGCGGCATTGTTGCCCACCGCCACCGCGCGCGCGCCGTAGGCCAGGCTGTTGCCACCGATGCCGACACTGCCGCCGCCCACCGCGGTGGCGTAGCCGCCGACGGCGACGCCGAAATCGCCGGCCACGGCCCGCGAGTTGGCGCCGAGCGCGACACCCGCTTCGCCATTGGCGCCGGCATTGAAGCCGCCCACCAGGCTGCCGTCGCCATACGCCTGCGCGGCACCGCCGATGGCGGTGGATCCCATGCCGGCCGCGGTGCTCAGCGCGCCAATCGCGGTGGCCGCCTGCTCGGCCGTGGCTTCGGCGCTCGCGCCCACCGCGGTATTGCCGAAGCCCGCGGCAAGCGAGCTCTGTCCCAGCGCGGTGCTGGCATCGCCATAGGCGAACGCGCCCTGGCCGAATGCGCTGGCACCGATGCCGTAGGCGACGCTTTGCCCGCCGACCGCGGTCGCGGCGTTGCTGGCCGCCCAACTGCTGTCGCCCATCGCCATGGTGTAATCGCCCTCGGCCTTGGCGCCGGATCCCATCGCGATGGCGCTGTAGCCGTTGGCCACCGCCTGCACCGGTCCCTCGATCTCGGGTGTCCACGGCAGATCCTGCGGTCCGGTGATCTTGAGGAAATAGAGATCGAGGATGGACGGTACCGCGCCGGCCGCAGCCATCGTCGGCGTCGCGGTCTGATCGCATTGCCGCGCATCCGTGCCGCTGTCATTCGCGGAGACCTGGTTTGCGCATTCGTCGGCGCCCACGGCGGACGCCGGCGCGTCCGTATCGTCAGCGAACGCGGGGGGCGCGCCGAGCGCGATCAGCAAGGCGGATGTAATCAGCCCGATCCCCGCACCGGATCCGGAGCGGCGGCGCGCATCGCGCTTGCCGCGTGCCGAAGCCAGTTCCGAGGTCACCACCAGCGCCTGCCTGGCATGGCTCCATACACGACAGAAAATCTTGTTCATCTCGATCTCCGCTCCTGCTTTGTCATTTCGATAGGCAAGCCACGCCCGTCGGCCCAGGGCATGCGGAAAATCCGCGTGCGGCCGTCGCATCGCATTGCCGTGTGGATGGGTGGCGCGCCCTGCCCCGGGCTTGCCGCTGGATGGAACTGCGCGTCGTCTGCAACGCCGCCGGGCTGACCGCGAAACTAAGTTGCGCGCGCCGGCGTTGTCACGCTCGCGTTCTCGCCGAATAATCACCGATATCTCACCGGCGGCAGCGGATGCTGGTGGCACCCGCCTGCGGGCATGCAGGCATGCAAAGGAGTCCCGTCCTGTCGACCCCCGCCGTTTCGCCTGACACCCTTTGGGGTTCCCTCGCGCACTGGCTGCGCAGCGCGCCCGTCGCCGATGCCGTCGACCGGCGCAATGCGCCGGCCATGCAGTTGCTGCTGATGTTCTACGGCACCGCGTTGCCGGCCAACTGGGCCTGGCATCTTTCGTCGCGGCCGATACCGCCCGGCTGGGCCATCGTCCTGCTGCTGGACTTCGCCACCGCGGCGCTGGCCCTGCTGTGCGTGGGATTGATCCGGCGTGGTCATTTCCGTCCCGCCATCACCCTGTTCCTCGGCGCGCTGCTGTTCTCGCTGGCGCTGGCTTTCCACAAACTGGGCGCGCAGGCGCAGCTCATCGATCAGACCGCGGTGATCCTGTGCCTGGTGATTTCCGGCCTGGTGCTGGGCCGGCGCGCGCTCTGGACCGTATTCGCGCTGTTGCTGGCGGTGTTCGCGATCGGCTTCGCCACCGACGCGCAGAACATCGCCAGGGGGCCGCAATGGGTCAGCAATGCGCTACGCAACGCGCCCTCGCTGGTGATCAGCTACCTGATCATCACCGCGATCCTGGATCGGGCGGTCACCGCGCTGCGCGAAAGCCTGCACGACGCCAATGCACGCGGCCGGGAACTGCAGGAGGAGATGGCGCGACGCGAGCGCGCGCAGAACCAGCTCATCCACGCACAGAAGATGGAAGCCAGCGGCCGCCTGGCCAGCGGCGTCGCGCACGATTTCAACAACGTCCTGGGCGTGATCCGGGGCTTCGCCGCGCAACGCCATCGCGCCCTCGACCTCGCCGATCCCCTCGCCCGCAGCGCGAGCCTGGAAGCGGCGCTGGAAGGCGTGGAGGAAGCCGCGGAGCGCGGAACGGCGGTCACCCGCAAACTGCTTGGTTTCAGTCGCAATGATCGCCTGCGCATCGAGACTTTCGATGTCCGCGACGCCATTGACGGCATGCGGCCGATGCTGCGCCAGTTGTTCCCCGCTTCGATCAGGCTGGAGCTCGCCGCCAGCGGCGAAGCCTTGCCCGTGCACCTGGATCGCAGCGAGTTCGAGCTGATGATCCTCAACATCGCCGCCAATGCGCGCGATGCCATGCCCGAGGGCGGGCGTTTCCTGATCTCCGCCGTCCGCCAGGACGATCTGGTGAGGATCGATCTCGGCGACAGCGGCCAGGGCATGTCCGCGCAGGTCCGCGCGCACGTGTTCGAGCCGTTCTTCAGCACCAAGCCCAGCAGCACCGGAACCGGCCTGGGCCTGTCCATCGTGCATGACCTCGTCAACGCGGTCGGCGGCGACATCGAAGTCGACAGCGCCCCCGGCCTGGGCACGACCTTCACGATCCGGTTGCCGTGGGCCGGCGTCGGTACCGACCACGCGGTCTGAGTCGGCGGGACGGGGCGAGGCATCGCACCGCGCCGCACGCGGGTTTCAGTGCGCCACCAGCACGTAGCCTTCGCCGTGCACGGCATTGAGTGGCAGTGGTTCGCCGCAGATGTTGGCGACCTTGCGGCGCAATCGATAGATCAGCGAATCCAGTCGGTGCGGGTCGAAATCGTAGACGTTGTCGGTCAGCGCGGCCACCAGTTGATCACGGGTGACGAGTTGGCCCGGCGCGGCGGTCAGGCGCTCCACCACCCGGCGTTCGGTGCGGGTCAACGCGACCGTTCCCCCGGCAGGCGACAGCAGGCACCAACCACCCTCGTCCAGTTGCCACGCCCCACGTATGGCCGGCGCGGCCGCCCGCACCGGCGCCACACCCTGCAGGCGCCGCAGCAGGCTGTACAGGGTGGCGGCCAGCAATTCCACTTCCACGGGTTTGGCCAGGTACGCGTCCGCCCCCTGGCTGAGGCCGCGCACGCGATCCAGGGTCTCGGCGCGCCCGGTCAACATGACGATGCCGATATGCGGAAACGCTTCGCGCAGTTCGCGTGCGACCGTGAAACCGTCGGCATCGGGCAGGCCAACGTCCAATACCGCGATGTCGTAGCGGTGCCTCGCCAGATGCACGTGCAGCGCCGCGGCCGAATCCATGCCGGTGACCGCGAAGCCGAACCCCGCCAATCCCGGCAACAGTATCCGCTCGCGCAACAGCGCATCGTCCTCCAGCAAGGCCACGGAGGGCATTGCGTGCTCCATCGGGGCCGTCATGGCCATCTTCGATTCCCCCTGTCCCGCCATCCCGAATCGACCGTAGCGGAAAGTTCGTTCGCGATGCATGAAGAAAGTGCACGCTTCCGCACACCTGCGCGCAACCGATGGGATTTCAGGGCTGAATCTTGACCAAGCACACAGTCGTTTCGTGAACGTCGCTCGATGCGGCGAAACGAAAGCCTGCCAGCCATCTGCTTTCGCACAGGTGCGCGCGCTTAGCCGGGATCCGCTCCGGTGCGGCTGCGCAGATCGGCCCGATAGCGCCGGCTGCACGGCAACGCGGTCGCGTCCTTGAGATGAATGCGCGCATCGCCGGTATCCAGCGGTTCGATGGAAGCCACCTGATCCAGGTTCACGATATAACTGCGGTGGATGCGGGCAAAGCGCGCCGGGTCCAGCTTGGCCTCGATGCCGGCGATGGTGCTGCGCAGCGGATAGTCGTGGCCGCGCACGCGCAGGTTGACGTAGTTGCCCGCCGCCTGCGCCCATTCGATGTCGCTGGCCGCGACCAGGAACTCGCGGCCCAGCTTGCGGACCAGGAACCGTTCCGGCCGTTCCACCGGCTCCAGCGGCGGGCCTTCGTCGGGCACATCGAGCAGGCTGGCCTCGCCCTGCCAGCGGCGCAGCAGGAAACGGTAGACCTCGATGGTCGCGACCGCCCAGATGAACGTGCGTATGTCCTTGAGGTACTCGTAGAAGAATTCGCGCGCCCAGGGACCGAAGTCGTACTCCGAGCCCTGCCAGCGATAGGCCAGCACCCGCAGCGCGACCATGCCCGCCACGTGCAGCAGCGAGTACACCACGCTGGCCAGCAGGTACCAGGGCAACTGCCGCCGCAGGGTATCCCAGTGCAGCGGGAAACGGCGGGTGAACGCGACCACCGCCGGCACCAGCGCCAGCAGCACGATGCCGCTGGAACTTTCCCAGACCACCGGTTCCCAGTCCGCGATCCGCAAGCGGGCCCGATGGACATCCATCACCGTGGTGATGCTGTTGCCGACCACGTTGACCAGGATGCCGATTACCCAGAAGCCGACTTCAAGGCTGCGGCGCCAAGGCTGGAAACGGCGGTAGAGCGTGTCGGAGGAAGATGCCATTGGCGCATTGTAGGTGCGTGCGCCCCCGTGCGCCCCGCTACGGCAGCGCCACCCAGTGGCGAACCAGCAACTGGATTCCCCGGCGATCCTGGTAGTCGTCGGTGTCGAGCTGAAAGACGGCGTGGACGCGCCTCGGTCTTGCCTGTTCACGCCAACCGCCGAACTGGATGGCGCCCAGCGGCTGCGCGCGCCCGGGCAGGCGCAGCGAGAACTTCAGGTGTTTCGCGCCGACCACGCGCCAGTCGATCACCTCGAACTCGCCGTCGAACAGCGGCTCGGGAAAGCCCTGACCCCAGGGCCCGCCGTCGCGCAGCGCCTCGGCGTGGGCGCGGTCGAACTCTTCCGGCAGCAGTTCGCCGTCGCTCAGCCATTCGGCCTGCAGCAGGCTATCGTCCAGCCAGCGCGTGGCGACGTCGCGGAACGCGATCTCGAAGGCCGCCAGGTTCGCCTGCGCCAGGCTCAGGCCGGCGGCCATCGCGTGGCCGCCGAATTTCTCGATCAGGCCCGGATGCGTCGCATCGACCGCCGCCAGCGCGTCGCGCATATGGAAGCCGGGAATCGAACGCGCCGAGCCCCGCAATGAGCTCGCGCCAGGTTCGGCCGGCGCGAAGGCGATGACCGGGCGATGCAGGCCATCCTTGATCCGCGAGGCGACCAGCCCGACCACGCCGGGATGCCACTCGGGATCGAACAGGCACAGCGCCAGCGGCGGTTCGGCTTCCACCGCCGCGAGCTTCGCCAGCGCAATCTGCGCCTCGTCGACCATCTGCTGCTGGACGCCGCGCCGCTCGGCGTTGATTTCGTTGAGGGTGGCGGCCATCCCACGCGCCTGCTCCGAGTCATCGCAGAGCAGGCATTCGATGCCCAGCGACATGTCCTCCAGGCGTCCGGCGGCGTTGAGCCGTGGCGCGATCGCGAAACCGATGTCGGACGCGGTCAGATGGCGGGCATCGCGGCCGGCGACCTCGATCAGGGCGTGCAGGCCCGCGCTGCCCTGCCCGCCGCGCAGGCGCCGCAGGCCGGCGCCGACCAGGGCCCGGTTGTTGCTGTCCAGCGGCACCAGATCCGCCACCGTGCCGACCGCGACCAGATCCAGCAGCGGGGTCAGGTCCGGTTCGCCTTGCGGCCATCGGCCGCTTTCGCGCAAACGGCGACGCAGCGCGAGCAGCACGTAGAAGGCCACGCCCACGCCGGCCAGCGCCTTGCTGGGGAAGCCGTCCTCGCGCAGGTTGGGATTGACGATGGCATCGGCCGGCGGCAGCGTCTCGCCGGGCAGATGGTGGTCGGTCACCAGCACCTGCCAGCCCTGCGCGCGCGCGCGCGCAATGCCCGCATGGCAGGCGATGCCGTGGTCGACAGTGACCAGCAGTTCGGGTTGCAGCGTCGCCAGTTCGTCCACCAGCGAGGGCGACAGGCCGTAGCCATGCGCCATCCGGTTGGGCACCGTCGCGGTGACCCGCGCCGCGCCCAACGCGCGCAAACCTCGCACCATCAAGGCGCACGCGGTCGCGCCATCGCAATCGAAATCGCCGACCACCACGATGTGCCGACCTTCGTCGATGGCCGCCTGCAGCAGGCGACCGGCGGCATCGAGGCCGCCGAGCGCATCGGGGGGCAACAGTTGCGCCAGGCGCGGCTGCGCCCCGGCGGCGGCACTGACACCGCGACCGGCGTACACGCGTCGCAGCAAGGGCAGGATCTGCGCCGGCCATTCGCCGGCGACCACTGCTTCCCGCCGGCGGATCCGGGGCGAAGGGGTCACGCCGTCAGCCCGGCGGCCGCGCCGTCCAGGCGCGTCAACGGACGACGCCAGAAGCGCCAGCGTTGATCGCGGCGCAGGGTGAAGCGCTCGCCGTCCTCGAAGTCCAGTTCCAGCGCAAGCAGTTCGCCGCGCGCCAGCGCGGCCAGCAGGGGTTGCAGGGCGTCGCGCGCGAACACCTCCGGCTGGCGCAGGTGGCGCAGATCGATGAGCGCGTCGACCGCGCCGCCCTCGCCTTCGGCGGTCACGCCGGCTGCGAGCGCGAGCGCGCGCAATAGCGTGTCCTGTCCCTTGACCTGGCGGAACCGGGTACCCACCGACTGCGGCAGGCGTCCGCCGCCCCAGAACCACAGGGAATTCACCGGGGCCTTGCCCGCAGCCACGCGGCGCGCGTTCCACGGATGGTTGTGCAGCACGATCTGCGCCTCGGTCAGCAACGCGCGCCAGCGGCGGCCGTCGTCGCCCTCGGGCAGATGCGCGAACAGGTCATCGCCGAGCACGTCGCCGATCGGCGCGAACGCCGGCAGCCGCGCATCCGGCGGCAGGCGCAGGTACCAGCGCGAAGGTTGTGGCGCATCCAGCAGCACGCCGGCATCGCCGAACAGCGGCTTCAATGCCGGCAGCAACTGCGCGGTGTCCTCGGCGTCCAGCGCCAATGCCTCGCCGTAGGCGAGCATGCGCGCGCCATTCATGTCCGGCGACACGCGCGCGGGATCCGCGCGCAGCCAGGTGGCGCCTTCGGCATCGCCGGCATCCAATTGCCGGGTCAGCGCCGCCACCGGCCAGTGATCGGGCACCAGCCGGAAGTGCCGGCGCAGTTGTTCCCGCTCGCCCGCGTCCAGCGTCTGGCGATCCGCTCGCCCCAGCGCCCTCGCCACCTCGTCGGGCAGGCGTTGGCCGGCCAGGCGGGCGCGGGTGGGCAGCAACAGGGTGGCGGTCGCCATCGCCCGGGTCAGTCGGTGTAGCTGACGCCGACGATTTCGTACTCGCGCTGGCCGGCCGGCGCGTCGATGGTGACCGCGTCACCTTCGTGCTTGCCGATCAACGCGCGGGCCAGCGGCGAGGAGATCGCGATCAGGCCCTGCTTGATGTCCGCCTCCAGGTCGCCCACGACCTGGTAGCGCTTCTCCTCGTCGGTCTCCACGTCGGCCAGCGTCACCGTCGCGCCGAACACGATGCGCGAACCGGCGTTGAGCTTGGTGACGTCGATGATCTCCGAGTGCGAAAGCTCGCTCTCCAGCTGCTTGATGCGGCCTTCGATGAATCCCTGCTGCTCGCGCGCGGCGTGGTATTCGGCGTTTTCCTTCAGATCGCCGTGCGCGCGCGCCTCGGCGATCGCGGTGATGACTTCCGGCCGCTTCACCGTCTTCAGCAGATCCAGTTCCTGGCGCAGCCGCTGCGCGCCCTTCATGGTCAATGGTGCTCTCACCCTTGCAGCTCCTTGTGCAGTTCCTGCAGGGCCCAGACCGGGCCCGTACCGCGGAATTCCAGCGAATGCACCAGCGCCCGGGCGCCGGCGATCGTGGTCGAGTAGGTGACGCGATGCTGGAGGGCCTCGCGCCGGATGGAGAAGGAGTCGGCGATGGCCTGCCGCCCTTCGGTGGTGTTGACGATATACACGATCTCGCCGTTCTTGATCAGGTCGACGATATGCGGACGGCCCTCGACCACCTTGTTGATCTGCTCGCAGGCGAAGCCGTGCTCGCGCAGCCACGCCGCCGTGCCCTGGGTGGCGACCAGGCTGAAGCCGCGCTCGACCAGCGCCTGGGCGACCGGCAGCACGCGCTTCTTGTCCGGATCACGCACCGACACGAACGCCTTGCCCGGCTGCGGCGCCTTGATGCCGCCGGCTTCCTGCGCGCGCGCCATCGCCGCGCCGAAGCTGCGGCCCACGCCCATCACCTCGCCGGTGGAGCGCATTTCCGGGCCGAGAATCGGATCCACGCCCTGGAACTTGGCGAACGGGAAGATCGCCTCCTTCACCGAGTAGTAGTCAGGCACGATCTCGGCGGTGGCGCCCTGCTCTTCCAGGGTTCGACCAGCCATGCAGCGCGCGGCGATCTTGGCCAGCGCCATGCCGGTGGCCTTGGACACGAACGGCACCGTGCGCGAGGCGCGCGGGTTCACTTCCAGCAGGTAGACGGTGTCGTCGCCGTCGTCGTTGGACTGGATGGCGAACTGGGTGTTCATCAGGCCGACCACGTTCAATGCCTTGGCCAGTTCCACCACCTGCCGGCGCAGCTCGTCCTGGGTCTTCGCGGACAGCGAGTACGGCGGCAGCGAGCAGGACGAGTCGCCCGAATGCACGCCGGCTTCCTCGATATGTTCCATCACGCCGCCGATCAGCACCTTGCCGGTGCGGTCGGCGATGATGTCCACGTCCACTTCGACCGCGTTGTCGAGGAAGCGATCCAGCAGCACCGGCGAGTCATTGGACACCTTGACCGCGTCGCGCACGTAGCGCGCCAGGTCGGACTCGCCGTAGACGATTTCCATCGCCCGGCCGCCCAGCACGTAGGACGGACGCACCACCAGCGGATAGCCGATCTCGCGGGCCAGCGCCAGCGCCTGCTCGTCGGTGCGGGCGGTGCGGTTCGGCGGCTGCTTCAGGCCCAGTTTCTCGACCAGTTGCTGGAAGCGCTCGCGGTCCTCGGCCAGGTCGATCGAATCGGGCGAGGTGCCGATGACCGGCACGCCGTTGGCTTCCAGCGCGCGCGCCAGCTTCAGCGGGGTCTGGCCGCCGTACTGGACGATCACGCCCTTGGGCTGTTCCAGCTCGACGATGGCCAGCACGTCTTCCAGCGTCAGCGGCTCGAAGTACAGGCGGTCGGAGGTGTCATAGTCGGTCGAGACGGTTTCCGGGTTGCAGTTGACCATGATGGTCTCGTACCCGTCCTCGCGCAGGGCGAGCGCCGCGTGCACGCAGCAGTAGTCGAACTCGATGCCCTGGCCGATGCGGTTGGGACCGCCGCCGAGGATCATGATCTTGTCGCGCGAGGTCGGCTCGGCTTCGCACTCGTCCTCGTAGGTGGAGTACAGGTAGGCGGTACCGGTGGCGAACTCGGCCGCGCACGAGTCGACCCGCTTGTACACCGGCTTCACGCCCAGCGCCTTGCGCAGCACGCGCACGGCGGCCTCGTCGGTGCCGGCCAGCTGGGCCAGGCGTGCGTCGGAGAAGCCCATCCGCTTCAGCCGGCGCATGCGGCGCGCGTCCAGCGAGCCCAGGCCATCGGCGGCGATCTGCTTCTCGTCGGCGATGATTTCCTCGATCTGGTCGAGGAACCACGGATCGATGAACGACAGCGCGTGGACCTGCTCCACGCTCATGCCGGCACGGAACGCATCGGCCACATGGAACAGGCGTTCCGGGCCCGGCGACTTCAGTTCGCGGCGCAGCTGGGCCAGATCGTCCTCGCTGGACAGATCCAGGCCGGTCGGGTCGAGGCCCACCTTGCCGGTCTCCAGCCCGCGCAGCGCCTTCTGCAAGGATTCCTGGAACGTGCGGCCCATCGCCATCACCTCGCCCACCGACTTCATCTGGGTGGTCAGGCGGGCATCGGCCTGCGGGAACTTCTCGAACGCGAAGCGCGGAATCTTGGTGACGACGTAATCGATCGTCGGCTCGAACGAGGCCGGGGTCTTGCCGCCGGTGATCTCGTTCTTCAGTTCGTCCAGCGTGTAGCCGACCGCCAGCTTGGCCGCGACCTTGGCGATCGGGAAGCCGGTGGCCTTGGAGGCCAGCGCCGAGGAACGCGACACGCGCGGGTTCATCTCGATGACCACCACGCGGCCGGTCTGCGCATTGACGCCGAACTGCACGTTGGAACCACCGGTGTCCACGCCGATCTTGCGCAGCACCGCGATGGAGGCATCGCGCAGGCGCTGGTATTCCTTGTCGGTCAGGGTCTGCGCCGGCGCCACGGTGATCGAATCACCCGTGTGCACGCCCATCGGATCCAGGTTCTCGATGGAGCAGACGATGATGCAGTTGTCCGCGGTGTCGCGGACCACTTCCATCTCGAATTCCTTCCAGCCCAGCACCGATTCCTCGACCAGCACTTCGGTGGTCGGCGACAGTTCCAGGCCACGGGTGACGATGTCGATCAGTTCCTCGCGGTTGTAGGCAATGCCGCCGCCGCTGCCGCCCAGGGTGAAGCTGGGGCGGATGATGGTCGGGTAGCCGACGCGGGCCTGGATCTCGATCGCTTCTTCCAGGGTGTGGGCAACCGCGGCGCGCGGGCACTCCAGGCCGATTTCACCCATCGCCACGCGGAACAGCTCGCGGTCCTCGGCCATGCGGATGGCTTCGCGCGACGCGCCAATCAGTTCGACGCCGTACTTTTCCAGCACCCCGTGGTCGGCCAGGTCCAGCGCGCAGTTCAGCGCGGTCTGCCCGCCCATGGTCGGCAGCAGCGCGTCGGGCTTTTCCTTGGCGATGATCTTCTCGACCGTCTGCCAGTTGATCGGCTCGATGTAGACCGCATCGGCCATTTCCGGGTCGGTCATGATGGTGGCGGGGTTGCTGTTGACCAGCACCACCCGGTAACCCTCCTCGCGCAGCGCCTTGCAGGCCTGGGCGCCGGAATAGTCGAACTCGCACGCCTGGCCGATGACGATCGGGCCGGCGCCGATGATGAGGATGGTCTTTATGTCGGTGCGCTTGGGCATGGGCTTACTCGAAGAATTTCGGGGGGATGCCGCAGGCATCGGAGATTTCGGTGGCCATCGCCGCCAGTTGGGCATCGCTGGCCGAGGGCTGGTCCTCATCCTGATCGGTGAATTCACCGTAGCCGGACAGCTCGCGCAGGCGGCGGTACTGCGAACCGTAGGCGAAGGTCATGAAGGACACGAGCCGATCCGGCGGCATGCTGCTCGGGTCGAATCCCTGCCCTTCCCCGGCCAGCGCGTTGTCGATGGAAAATCCACCCAGTTCCTTCATCGTGTCGCCGGCGCCTTCGTCCAGCAGCTTCAGCGCGGCCTGGAACTCGTCCGGCGCCTGGTCGGCGTAGGCATCGACGGCGCGCCGCTTGCGGGCCACGAACGCCGGCCGGGCGACCTGCTGGCTGAAGCAGGCGCGCTGCTTGCCATCCAGTTCCGTCTCCAGCGCCTTCGGATCCTTTTCCATCAACTGGGCGAAGATGCGATGGATCGGGAACATGTCGACCAGATACTCGGTCATCCGCTCGCGGGCCACGGCATCGACCGTGGCCGGCGCGGCCGCGGCGGTGCCGGCGCTGGCCAGCAATCCCGCGGCCAGCAGGAGACGCAGCCGCACACGGCTCACGCCGCGCGTTCCATGCTGGCGACGAAGCGGTCGAACAGCGGCGAGACGTCATGCGGGCCGGGCGAGGCTTCCGGGTGGCCCTGGAAGGAAAACGCCGGCGCGTCGGTCAATTCGATGCCCTGGTTGGTGCCATCGAACAGCGAGCGGTGGATGACCCGCACGTTGGCCGGCAGGCTGGACTCGTCGACCGCGAAGCCGTGGTTCTGCGAGGTGATCATCACCCGGCCGGAATCCAGGTCCTGCACCGGATGATTGGCGCCGTGGTGGCCGTGGCCCATCTTGAGGGTCTTGGCGCCGGCGGCCAGCGCCAGCAGCTGATGGCCCAGGCAGATGCCGAAAGTCGGGATTTTCTTCGCCACGAACTCGCGGATGGCGGCAATCGCGTAATCGCAGGGTTCCGGGTCGCCGGGGCCGTTGGACAGGAAGATGCCATCCGGATTCAGCGCCAGCGCGTCGGTGGCCGACGTCTGCGCCGGCACCACCGTCACCTCGCAGCCGCGTTCGGCCAGCATGCGCAGGATGTTGTGCTTGACGCCGAAGTCATAGGCCACGACCTTGAACTTCGGTTCGGCGTGGACGAACTCGCCGCGATCCAGATCCAGCTGGCCGTCCTTCCAGGCGTAGCGTTCGGTGGTGGACACCACCTTGGCCAGATCCATGCCCTTCAGGCCGGGGAACTTGCGCGCCGCTTCCAGCGCCTTGTCCACGTCCACGTCCGCGCCGGCCATCAGCGCGCCGTTCTGGGCGCCGCGGTCGCGCAGGATGCGGGTGAGCTTGCGGGTGTCGATGCCGGCGATGGCGACGATGCCGCGGGCGATCAGCCACTCCGGCAGCGCCACCTGGCTGCGCCAGCTGCTGGGCCGGCGCGGTACGTCGCGCACGATCAGGCCGGCGCCCCAGACCTGGCGCGCTTCGTCGTCCTGGTCGGTGCAGCCGGTGTTGCCGATGTGGGGATAGGTCAGGGTGACCAGCTGGCGGGCGTAGGACGGGTCGGTCAGGATTTCCTGGTAACCGGTCATCGCGGTGTTGAACACCACTTCGCCAACGGAAAGGCCGTCTGCGCCTACGGATTCGCCCTCGAATACGGTGCCGTCTTCGAGTACGAGGATTGCGGGTTGAGTCACGGGGTTCGCCTTGGGGTGGAGGAACCCTGCCCCTCCGACTTGCGGCTGCAAGAAACCGCGGACTCGGCGTTTTTCCGGTCCGGGGCGGTAGGTAACAGGCGAGCGGGAATTATACGGGCGAGCCCCCGCCCGCGCTACAGTTTTTTGACCGATCCACACGCCGTCCGCCGGCGGCGCGCCCGCTGTTCAGTCTGCGGGCGCGCGGGAAAGGCCGCTTTCACGGGGACCGCGTTTCCTGCGTCAGGGCGCCTCCGCGCCGTCCGCTCGCGACGTCCCGGCCGGCACCGGACGCCCCAGGCGCGAGCGCTCGAACCACCACAGCACGCCGGCGAAACACAGCCACCCCAGCCACCACGGCCAGGCGCTGCCGCGCCGCTCCGGCACGCCGCCGGTGGCCGCCACGCGCGCGGGCCGGTCACCGACCAGCCGCAGGGTGGCCTCGCGCAATGCCATCGCCCGCAAACCAGGCGCCTCGCCGGGCGCGCGGACCGCGAACGGCCATTCCGCCTCGCCCATGCGGAGCCGATGCCATCCCCCGCGCGTGGGCCAATAGCCGGCACAGCCCGCCGCACCACCGGCGGGATCCGGCAACAGGGTCGCGACGGCACCATCGGGCGCGATCACCCGCGCCTGGCCGGTGATGCCGCACACGCGCACGCGCTGACCGGCGCGTGCATCCTGTTCGAACACCGGTGCGGCGCCACCGCGCGCGCGCGCCAGGGTGGCGAAGGTTCCGCTCCACAGTTCCGCGTGCAGATCGTCGCGGCCGGCGAGCGTCAACCGGTAGGTGTCGGTCAGGGGCCACACGCCGATCCGGCCGCGTCCCTCCGCCCGCCAGCTCGCCAGCGATTTTCCCGCGGCGTCACGCACCAGGGAGACCGCGTCGGCGCTGTCATCGCGCAGATTGCGCCGGCTCAATGCCGGCGCGCCGATGGCGTCGGTATCGACCGGCGTGTCCCGGCTGCCGGCGCCCTGGCGTGCGCGCAGGCCGTCGTCATCGCGTTCGGGAACCACCAGTCGGACTTCGTTGCCGTCGCCGCCTCCGGACACCGCCAGGCCCAGTGCCCGCAGTTGCCGGCGGGAGCCGTCCGACAACGGTCCTTCCACCCGCAGCAGCACGCCCAATCCTGCGCGCACGGCGGTCACCAGCGCCGTGCGCGACCCATCACCCAGCGTGGCCCAGCTGCGATCGTCGAGCACCAGCAGGTCGAAGCGTTCGAAGGTGGCGGCGTTCAACGCGAGCGGCGCATCGCCCAGTTGCATGCCCGCGCCGACCTGGATCTGGACGTGCGGCGTCATCCCCGCATCGACCATCCAGCGACGCAGGTATTTCAGTTCGGGATTGGGCGCGGCGGCCAGCACCAGCACGCGTGGCGGCGGTTCGCCCGCCACCCGGATCGGCACCTCCACGGTCTCCACCGCACGGCGCGATCGATCGGACAACCGCAGGCGGAACCCCACTTGTCCCGGCGCGCGCGCGGTGCCGCCGACGCTGAAGTCACCTGTCGCCGACGGCGTCGCCGCATCCACCCGGCGGCCGGCCGGATCCAGCAGTTCCACCACCCCGCCCTCCAGCGCGTGCACGCGGCCGGTGACGACGAATGCGGCGCCGGGCGCAACCTGCGCCAGCGCGTCCAGGCGGACCAGCCCGCGCGGCAACGGCGTGGCGGCGAAGCGCAGGCTGTAGTCGCGTGCGGCTTCGAGATCTCGCGGTTCCAGGCCGGCGCCGACGACATGGAGTTGTCGCATGCCCGGATACCGCCGCAGCGCGGTGGCCAGATCCGGTACCCTTTCCGCATCCGGCGTGGCGGGCGCTTCAGGGAGTGCGATCACCCCATCGCCCAGAACGCGCGCGGTGCGCGGTGCCTGCGCACCGGCGGTGAGCACGGTCAGGGTGCCGCGCTGGCCTGGAACCGTTGGCGGCATCAGCGCGAAGTACAGCAGCAGCGCGTAAACCGGCTGCGCCAGCAACAGCACCAGCAGACGCCAGCGGCGCGCGGGTTCGGACGCACGCCGCTGCCACCAGAACAGGCGCGCGATGGCGAGCACGGCGGCGAGCGCGAGCAAACCCGCCAGCAGCATGGCCGGGGTCATGGCGCCCGCTCCCGTCGCAACCCATCCAGGTAGCGTTCGCCGGCGGCATCGGTGGCACGGCGTTGCACCTGTGCCGGCGGACGCGCCAGCACCGGCCACAACCGTTCGCGCAGGCGCTGGCGGCAGGCCAGGCAGGCCGGATCGCCGCGCACCGCGTCGATGGCGGCGAACAGCGACAGCGGATCGGCCACGCGGGTTTCGTTGTCGCGCAGCCAACGTTGCAGCGCGTCGAGATCCGGCGCGGCGCCTTTTGTTCCCTCCGCGGCCTCTTCCAGCGCCTTCCATGCAGCGGCGGGCACCGCGTCGCCCGTCGCCGCCGGCGCGATGGCGAGTTCGCGGCGCGCCAGTCCGTCGCGCTTGCCGGTGAGCCGGCGGCTTTCGTCGATGGGCGGCAGTTCCGGTCCCACCCGCGCCAGGTAGATGCGACTGGCCTGCTGCACTTCCTTGATGTAGCCCAGCGCCTTGTAGGCGAACGGCAGCGCCTGATCCGGACGTCCCTGGCGCAGGTGCAGCTCCGATTGCCACATCTGGTCCAGCGCCTGCTTCAGCGTCGCGCGGGTTTCGGGATCCAGCAGGGTCGCCGCTTCGGCGTGATCGTGGGTATGGCCGTATTCGGCCAGCACGTCCTGTTCCCGGCCCATGCCTTGCGGTGCCTCCGCGGAAACGGGTGCGGATGCGGTGTCGCCATGATCGTGGCCGTCGTCGTCGTGATGCGTTTCTTCGGCGTCGTTGGTCGGCGGCGGCTCGGGCTCGCCTTCGGCCTCCTCGCCCAGGAACTGGCCGTAACGCAGTCGCAGGATGCGCTGGTCCACGCCGATTTCGTCCGAACGCCGCAGGAAGCGATCCGCGGCGAGCCGGCGCTTGTCCTTCTGCAGGGCCTCGGCGTCGAGGATGATCTGGCGCTGGCTGCGGAAGTAGGCCGGCAGCACCTTCTTGACCATCCCTTCCAGCGCGCCGCTCTCGTTGCCCGCATCGGCGGGCCAGCGCAGGATCAGGCCGGGACTGCGCGCGGACTGCGGCCGTGGCTGGCGGTTGTCCGCCACCGTCAGCTGGACGATCAGATCGTCACCGACCGCGAAACCCGCCTCCGCCAGATCCAGCGCGATGTCGAAGCGCCGCGCGGTCGCGGCGCCCTTGCCGGCCACGACCCGCGTGCGTTCGCGGAACTGGATGTTCTCGCCGCTGCCCTGCGCCAGGGTCACCCGCAACTGCGCCTGCGCGGCGACGCCATGGTCGTCCTTCACCTCGAAGGACAGCGGCCAGCGACGCTGTCCCGGCGCCAGCAGGCTGAGGCCGCGATCCGGCGCCAGCACCGTGATCTGCGGCGGGCGATCGGCAATGGCGTCGATGCGATGCAGGCGAGGTGCGGGCTGCGCGGGCACGCCCTGCGGCAACACCCGGTACAGCACCGACTGGTCCAGGGTCATGCTAGCGGTCCAGAGATCGCCGTCGCGGGTCAGCGCGATGCGCCGGCCCTGATGGAAAACCAGTTCGGCCGCGGCCGGCTGCGGGGCGAAGCGCAGCGTCCAGGTCAGGCGGGAACCGGCCGGCGCGCGGGTGTCCAGGCGGGCTTCGTCGCGTGCGGTTTGCCGTGTATAGGCGGGCGGGACGATGCGCAGCTGCTGTCCGACCAGGCGCGGGACGCCGGCGACCACCGGCACTTGTTCGTCACTGGGCGCGAGCCTGGCCTGCGTCGGCTTCGGCGTCGGCCACGCCAGCAGCAGCGTGGCCGCCAGCAGGCCACCGGCCCAGCCCGCGATCAGCCAGCGCCGCGACCAGGCAGGCCGCAGTGCGGACGCGGGCACCGAGGCCAGGCGCGGTTGCAAGCGCGCGCGCTGCAAGCGCTGCAACGGATTCAGCCGCGCCGGTTCGGCGAACAGCAGATCGCTGCTGTCCTCCATCTCGCCGCGCGCGTCCAGCCGTTCCACCAGCCAATGCGCATCGAACCGGCGCGCGCGCCAGGCGGCCATCGTCGCCAGCAACACCGCGCCAGCCACGCCGGCGATCAGCACCACGCTGGCGCCACCGCATCGCCAGCCCGACAGCATCGCCACCGCCAGCCACGGCAACCCGGCCAGTGCGGTATCGAGGACCGCGCGCCGTCGCGCGGTGGCCAGCAGACCTGGCAGCACGGCTGAACTCATGGCGCGGCGCTCCGCCTGCGCGAGGTCGCCCAGCCACGTTCCAGTACCAGCAACAGCGCTATCAACATCGTCAGCCAGGGCTGCAGATCGCGGGGCGCTTGCGGATAGGCCGCCGCGCCGGACAGCGGTGCGTAGTCACGCGCGGCCACCCGCGCAGGCGCCGGCATCGGCTCGGCGAACAGTTCGCGCAGCCGCGCCGGAAACACCGGTTCCAGCAGTTGCGGCATGACCGAAGGCTGCAACGGACGGGTGAAGCGCAGTACGCGTCCCTGCCCCAGCGCGCCACCCTCGACGATCGTCGCGCCGGTTTCGTCGGTCCAGTAGGGCGTCATCGCGCCGACATCGCCGATCCGTGCCTGTGCATCCAGCAATGCCGTGCCGCCCGCAGCGATCCATCGGCGAATCGCCGGGGGAACCTCGCCCGGCGCCAGCCAGATCAATGCACGTGCATCGCCGGCCAATGGCTGCCCGGTATCCGCCACCGAGATTCGGGTCGCGATCGCGGTTCCGCCACTCCAGCTCTCGATCGCCGCGCGCAGGTAGCGCAGCGCGTCCTGCCGAGCTGGCGCATGACGCACGGACAGAACGGGCGGCTCGGTCGCGCCGCGCTGGAACGCCGATGGCGGCAAACGCGGCAGCTCGCGCCAGTCGACGGCGCGCGACAGCCGCGGGCGCTCACCGTCCGCGCCATCGAACCAGGCGGGCATCACCACCGTCAGCGCGACCTCCGGCGGCAGATCCGCATCCAGTTCGCGCAGCAGGCTGGCGGTGGGTGCCGGCGAAGCCGGCGCGGGCGAATCCAGGGGTGGAAATCCCGGCGCCAGCCAACGCGATTCCGAATCCGTTCCGCCCCACTGGCGCGCGACGCTCGCGTCCACCTCCGGCGACACCACGACCCACGGCGTTCCGCCATGCACGCCTTGCAGGACCGGCCGCGCCAGCCACAGCGCGAGCAGGGCCAGCAGCAGCAGGCGCAGGAGCAGCAACCCGCGTTCGTCGAAGCGGATGCGATGGCGTGGGCGCGGCTTCTGGCGCAGCCAGCGCAGCGCGGCGAAATCGGTCGGACGCTGTTCGCTGCGCCGCGCCAGATGAACCAGCAGCGGCAGCAGCAGCGCGCCGAGGGCCGCCAGCGCGGCGGGCAGCAGCAACGCCAGACTCATGCGTATTCCGCCGCGTCACGCGCGCCGAACAGCCGTCGCAGCGGCAGATCCAGTGGCTGATCCAGGAAGTGCTCGGCATGGCGGATGCCGCTGGCATCCAGGCGCGCCTTGAGCGCGCGCTGGGCTCCGGTAAAACGCGCCAGATAGTCGGCGCGCATCGCCGCGCCATCGCCCAGCAGTTCCTCGCCGGTTTCCGGATCCCGGAAACGGTGGCCGCCGGTGAACGGAAAATCGCGCTCCTCCACGGTGAGCAGGGTGATCACCAGCACCTCGCGCCGCGCCGCCGCCAGGCGCTCGGCGATGGCCACGCTGGCCTCGTCGAAGCAATCGCCCAGCAGCACCACCAAATCACCGGCGCCGATGCGCTCCCACAGCGGGGTAAGCTGTTCCGGCTCGGGAAACGCCCCCTGCGCGGCCAGGCCGTGCAGTTCCAGCAGCAGGCGATCGCGCTGGCGGATGCCGGTGGCCGGCGCGACCAGCCGCAGCCCGTCCGCACGCAAGGCCACCAGTCCGAACCGGTCGCCTTGCCGCAGCGCCAGTTCGCCCAGGCAGGCCGCCAGCGCCTTGGCCGCATGCAACCGCGACCAGCCGGGATTCGCGCAGTCCGCCTGCGCCATCGAGGCACTGGCGTCTATCAGGATCCACAGCGCCAGCGGGCTTTCGCGTTCGGCCTCGCGCACGAAGAAGCGATCCGAACGCGCGTACAGTTTCCAGTCGATCTGGCGCGGTTCGTCGCCCGGCTCGTAGGCGCGGTACTGGGCGAACTCCAGCCCCGCCCCGCGGCTGCGGCTGCGATGCAGGCCGATGCCCTGCCCGCCGATCGCGCGACGCGAGGTCAGCCGCAGATCCTTCAGGCGGCTCCGTACCTCGGGCGGGATCGGGTCGTACGACATCGGAGGTGGACGGTCAGGACCGTGCCAGCGGCACGTCACGCAGCAGCGCGGCAATCACGTCGTCGGCGCTCTTCTGCTCGGCTTCGGCGGCGAACGACAACAGCAGGCGATGGCGCATCACCGGCGCGGCCAGCGCGGCGACGTCCTCGCGGGTCGCGGCCAGGCGCCCGTGCAGCAGCGCCCGCGCCTTGGCAGCCAGCACCAGCGACTGCCCGGCGCGCGGACCGGCGCCCCATTTGACGTACTTGCGCACTTCCTCCGGCGCGCCATCGGCGGGGCGGCTCGCGCGCACCAGCCGGGTGATCCAGCGCAGCAGGTCCTCGCCCAGGTGGACCTGGCGCACGTACCGCTGCAGCATCAGCACGTCCGTGCCCTGCATCACCCGCGGCACTTCGCCCAACTGGCTGCCGGTGGTCTGCAGCAGGATGTCGTGCTCCTCCTGCTCGCTGGGATAGTCCACCCTGATGTGCAGCAGGAAGCGGTCCAACTGCGCTTCGGGCAGCGGATAGGTGCCGGCCTGCTCCAGCGGATTCTGGGTCGCGAGCACGAAGAACGGCGTCGGCAGCGCGTGGGTGACGCCGGCATAGCTGACGGTGCGTTCCTGCATCGCTTCCAGCAGCGCGGCCTGGGTCTTGGGCGGGGTGCGGTTGAGTTCGTCGGCCAGCAGCAGGTTCGTGAACACCGGACCGGGCTGGAAACGGAAGCGACGATGGCCGGTGCCGTGTTCCTCCTCCAGCAGTTCGGTGCCGAGGATGTCGCTGGGCATCAGATCGGGAGTGAACTGCACGCGCCGGAACTGCAGTTCCAGCGCCTGCCCCAGGGTCCTCACCAGCAAGGTCTTGCCCAATCCCGGCACGCCTTCGAGCAGGCAGTGGCCGCCGGCCAGCAGGCCGATCAACAGCTGCTCGACCACGGCTTCCTGGCCGACGATGGCGCGGCCGATGGCGTCGCGCAGAGAGGCCAGCCGATCCAGTTGCGCCCGGATGTCGGTTTCGGAAAGTTCGCTCATCGGAAATCCCGTGGAGAAGAGAGGCGGCAGGACCACGACCGCGCGGTGGCGAAGGTCCGGTTCATGAGTTCAGCGCGTACATGACGATATTGACCGCGAATCTGGTGTTGTCCTCGGCCAGGAACCGCTTGTTGCGCCAGTCGTAGTCCCATTCGCAACCATAGTCCTTGTTGCTGTAGAGCACGCCCAGGCGGCCATTGATTTCGATGCCCTGCAGGTACTCGTGGACCAGATCATCGCCCCAGCCATTGAGTTCGAAGCCGGTGGCCGGGGGACCATCGAAGGTGAAGAAGCTGCGGTACAGGGGATGTTGGTTCGGCAGCTTCTTCATCGCCTTCGCCCCGAAGATCGAGGCCATCTGCGCCTCGAACGACTTGGCGAACAGGCCATCGATGTCGTGGTTGCAGTCGTCCACGAATACAAAGCCGCCGTTGCGCACGTACCGCTCGAAGTTGCGCCGCTCGGCGGGATTGAATTCGACCAGCTTGTGCCCGGCCAGGTAACAGAATGGCGCCGACAGCACCCGCGGATCGGACAGCGCCAGCACGTGTTCCTTCGGATCCACCCGCAATTGGGTGTAGTCGATCAGCGACGTGATCAGGTTGGCCGGCATGCGCTGATCCACGTCCCAGTCGCCTGAGTCGTAGCGCAGGCGGGTGAACCAGAAATCGTAGACGGGCGCCGCCCGTGCCGCGCGGGGCGAAGCGCCGAGCAGCGCACCGGCGAGGCCGCCGGCCATCAGGCGCAGGAACTCGGCACGGGTCATGCCCGCGCCCCCGTCGCCCATGCCGCCGTGCCTTCACGCACAAGCGGAAGGCGCGGCGGGGACAAGGCGGAATCCATCAACGGCACGGGCATCTCGGAACGATACGGAATTGCGGACGCCGGCCTGTCGCGGGAAGACGCCTCCCCGCCCGCGCGGCCCCCTCCCGCCACCGGGAGAGGACGCGAACGGTTCAAACCGCGTCGGACAGCGAGGTGAAGGTGAAGTCGCGCAGCTTCATCGGCGGGATCATCATCACGAACGAGGATTCGTCACCGGCCACGCGCACCGGTTTGCCGAGTTCCTCGATGTTGTTGAGCATGATCACCGGCGACTCGTTGAAGCGGAAATTCTTCACCGGGTACTTGATCTCGCCGTTCTCGATGTAGAAGGTGCCGTCGCGGGTCAGTCCGGTCAGCAGCACGGTCTGCGGGTCGACCAGGCGGATGTACCAGGTGCGGGTGACCAGGATGCCCTTCTGGGTGCTCTTCACCAGTTCGGCCGTGGACTTGTCGCCGCCGGCCATCAGCAGGTTGCCGGGCGAGCCGACCGCGCGCTTGCCCTGCTTCTGCGCCCAGAAGCGCGAGTAGTCCAGGTTGGCGATCTTGCCGTTCTCGACGATCGCCATCTTCTCGCGCGGCAAGTTCTCGCCATCCCACGGCAGCACCGGCGCGTCCGGATGCCAGGGATCGGCGGTCAGGTTCACCCGCGGGTCATAGACCTGCTCGCCCAGCTTGTTGCCGCCGCCCTTCTTGGACAGGAAGCTGCGGCCCTCGTCGGCCTGGCGCGCGTCGAAGAAATTCATCATGAAGGAGATCAGGCCCGCGGCCGCGGCCGGTTCCAGGATCACGGTGTACTTGCCCGGCTCCAGCGCTTTGGCATCGGCCGATTCGCTGGCCTTGCGCATGGCGGTGCGGATGTCGCTGTCGGCCTTGAACGCATTGGCGTCCTTCAGGTTGCGGCCGACCCAGCCGGACCCGCGTCCGTCCTCGGTGCGCACGGTGCAGGTGTAGTCGAAGCTGGTGGCGCGCTGGTAGCCGAAGTTGCCCTTGCTGTTGGCGAAGGCGACGAAACTCTGGCCGTCCTCAAGGAAACCGGCGGCGATCAACTTCTCCGCCTTGCAGGGATCGATGGACGCCTTGGCCACCTCGGCGCGGAATTCCGGCGTGATCGCGGCGGTGGATTCGCTGAAGGTGGGACTGGCCTGGTAGGCCTGCTTGTCGATGGCCGGCATGAACTCGGGATTCTCCGGCGCCAGCCGGGCCAGATCCTCGGCACGGCGGACCACGCGTTCCAGCGCGGCATCGTCGAACTCGTTGATGGTCGCCACGCCCACGCGCTTGCCGAACGCCACCTGCACCGCCAGATCGGCGTTGCTGACGATGCCGCTGGTGGACACGTCATTGAGCGCGAAGCGGATGTTGCCGCTGATGCTGCCGCTCAGGCTTGCCGTGCACTCGTCGGCCTTGGATAGCGCGATGACCTTGTCCAGGATGGCCTTGGCCTGCGCTTCGGTAAGGATGCTCATGTTCTGGGATTCTCTCGTAGAGCGGAGCGCGCTCCGCTGCCTTTCGCTGTCGGGGACCTCGGGGTTCGGCGGAGCCGGGCAAGCCCGGCTCCACGCCTCAACCCAGGCTGCGGGCGGTATTGATCACGTTGATGCCGTTGAAACGCGCGGTGGAGGAACCGTGCGAGACCGCCGACACCTGTCCGGGCTGGCCCTTGCCGTCGAAGAACGAACCGCCCAGGCGGTAATCGCTTTCGTCGCACACCGCCGCGCAGGCGTTCCAGAACTCCGGCGTGCGGATCTGGTAGGCCACGTCCTCGATCTGCTGGGTGATCTTGCCGTTCTTGATTTCGTAGAACAGCTGGCCGCCGAACTGCGCGTTGTAGCGCTGCTGGTCGATGGAGAACGAACCGTCGCCGATGATGTAGATGCCGTTCTCGACATCCTTGATCATGTCCGCCACGCTCAGCTTCTGCTTGCCCGGCTGCAGCGAGACGTTGGCCATGCGCTGGAACTGCACGCTCGACCAGGAGTCGGCATAGCAGCAGCCGTCCGATTCGGTCTTGCCGAGGATGTGCGCCTGATCGCGGATGGTCTGGTAGTCGACCAGCTTGCCGTCGGTGATCAGGTTCCAGCGCTTGGTCTTCACGCCTTCGTCGTCGTAGCCCACCGCGCCCAGGCTGCCGGGCTGGACCTTGTCGGCGAAGAGGGTGACCTTGTCGCTGCCGTACTGGAACGCCGCCTCGCGCTTGTCCAGGGTGGCGAAGCTGGTGCCGGCGTAGTTGGCCTCGTAGCCCAGCACGCGGTCCAGCTCCAGCGGGTGGCCGACCGATTCGTGGATGGTCAGCCAGGTATGCGAGGGATCCAGCACCAGATCGTACTTGCCGGGCTTCACCGAAGGCGCCTTGAGCTTGGCGCGCGCCTGCCTGGCCGCGGCGATGGCGTCTTCCTTCATGTCGTAGGACAGGCCGTAGTTGACCACGCCGTTTGGCGAGGTCACCTTGCCGGAGGCGTCGCCGTCCAGGTATTCGAAGCCCATGCCCATCGGCGCGGACAGACCGTCGCGGGTGCGGAACTTGCCGCTGGCCTTGTCGATGGCGGTGACGGTCATCGGCACCCAGATGCGGTGGATGTCCTGGTCGATGTAGGAACCATCGGTGCTGGCGAAGTACTTCTGTTCGTTGACCAGGAACAGCATCGAGTTGACGAAATCCGCGCCGGCGTTGATCGCGGCGGCGTTGACGCCCAGCAGCAGATCCGCCTTGTCCTTGATCGGCACCGCCATCGCGTTCTTGCGGATAGGCGTCTTCCACGCCACCTCGCCCACGCCCGGCGTGGCCGCCAGTTGCACCGGCTTGCCCTGCACCTTGCTGTTGGCCTTGGCGATCGCGGCGGCCTGCTGCGCGGCCTTCGCCACGCCCTGCGCGGTCAGCTCGTGGGTGGCGGCGAAACCCCAGGCGCCGTTGGCGATCACGCGGATGCCGACACCGGTGGACTCGGTGTTGACCACGTTCTGCACCTTGTCCTCGCGGGTGATCACGAACTGGCGCAGGTAGCGTCCGATGCGCACGTCGCAGTAGCTGGCGCCCGCCTCCTTGGCCGCGGTCATGGCGGTGTCGGCCAGGCGCTTCTTCAGGCCGACATCGAGGGAGGTCTGCAATTCCTCGGCGGCGATGGCCTTGCCGAAGTAGGCCGGCAGCATCAGGCCGCCGAGGCTGAGGCCGCTGTAGGCCAGGAAGTCACGTCTGCGCAAGGCTTGCTCTCCAGCGATGAGCCCCGCAGCGCGGAGCTGGAACGGAACGGAATGAAGCGGGACGAAGCGGAATTGCGATGTGGCGGGTGCGTGCCGGATTCTTGCCGGTGGCTGAATGGTCCGTCAAATGACTTTCGGCATAGAAGCGATGCCTTCCGGCGCAATTCCCTCGGCCGCCGCGGCGAGGTGGTCCCGGCTTCGCATCGCAGCGTCCGCCCGCGTCCGTGGACGCAAGCGGCGCGCATGGTTCATCGCACCCGCGAGCGGCGGAGCGCGCGGTCGGCGATGCGAAAGCGACTCCGCTTCCCGGTTTCGTTTCCACGCGCGCCACGCCCGTCCCCGCAGGCGGATGGCTCGCTCATGCGGGCAAAGGCTCAGTCGAGCAGATCGCGGACGCGATATTGACCGGCTGCGCGGCCGGCCAGGCGCCCGGCCACATGCAGGGCGCCGCGCGCGAAGATGTCTCGGTTGGTGGCACGGTGGACCAGTTCGATGCGTTCACCCAGGCCGGTGAACTGCACCAGATGCTCGCCGACGATGTCGCCGGCACGCAGGCTGGCGTAATGCACCGGTGCGCCGGTCGAACCGGCCGCCTCGCCCAGCGTCAGCGCGGTGCCCGAGGGCGCGTCCTTCTTGTGGACGTGGTGGGATTCGACCACGTCGCAATCCCAACCGCCCAGCGCGGCGGCGGCGCGTTCGACAAGTTCGGTCAGCACCGCCACGCCCAGGCTGAAGTTGGAGGCCCACACCAGCGGGATCCGGCCGGCCGCCTGCGCCAGCGCTTGCCGCTGCTCCTCGTCCAGACCGGTGGTGCCGGACACCAGCGCCGCGCCGCGCTGCACGCACAGCGCCAGCACCGGGTCGAAACCCTCGGGCAGGCTGAAATCGATGGCCACGTCGAACGCCGGCACGCCGCCCAGCTCACTGGCGGCGAAATACGGCACGCCTTCCACCACCCGCTGCGCGGGCGATTTGCGCATCACCGCCGCGACCACCTGCAACCGCTGCGGCTGTTCGGCGGCCAGGCGCAACAGGGCCTGGCCCATGCGCCCGGAGGCGCCGTGGATGAGGATGCGGGTGGGTGTGGTTTCCATGCCCGGCATGGTAGCCGAGCCGGCCCCATGGGCGAAGATGGCGGCCTGCTTTCCTTGTGGGAGCGACGTGAGTCGCGAACGGGCCGCCAGGACTTCCTGGGTATCGCGACTCACGTCGCTCCCACAGGGCGCCCTACAGGGATGCCTCACGCCACCGCGGCAGCGATTTCCTCGCGCACCAGGGTGCCCAGCCGCGCCATGCCCTGCTCGATCTTTTCGGCCGACACGGTCACGAACGACAGCCGCAGGGTGTTCGGTTGCGGATCGACCGCGAAGAACGGCGCGCCCGGCACGAATGCGACATTCTGTTCGATCGCCCGGGCCAGCAGCGCGCCGGCGTCTACGCCTTCCGGCAGCGTGACCCAGATGAACATGCCGCCGGCCGGGCGGTTCCATTTCGCCTCGGCGGGGAAATGGCGCTGCAACGCGGACAGCATCAGTTCGCACTGATCGCCGTAGAGCTTGCGGATCTCGGGAATGTGGCGATCCAGGAACCCGCCCTGCACCGCCTCGAACACGATCCGCTGCGAGAACGACGGGGTATGCAGATCCGCCGCCTGCTTGGCCTGCACCAGCTTGGCGTGCAGCGGTTCGGGCGCGATCAGATAGCCCAGCCGCAGGCCCGGCGCCAGCACCTTGGAGAACGACCCCATGTAGACCACGTTGTCCGGATCCATCGACAGCAGGCTGGGCAACTGTTCGCCCCGGTAACTCAGCTCGCCGTACGGGTCATCCTCGACCACCAGCACACCGGCGGCGCGGGCTCGCGCGATCAGCGCGCGCCGGCGTTCCAGCGGCAGGCGCCGGCCGGTCGGGTTCTGGAAATTCGGCAGGCAGTACATGAAGCGGCCGCCGCGCAGTTGCGCCTCGTCCAGCGCATCCACCACGATGCCCTCGTCGTCGCTGCGCATCGACGAGAACGCCGGCTGGAACAGCGAGAACGCCTGCAGCGCGCCGAGATAACTGGGCGTTTCCACCAGCACCTTGCTGCCCTCGTCGATCAGCACCTTGCCCAGCAGATCCAGGCCCTGCTGCGAACCGGTGATGATCAGCACCTGGCCGGGGCGGACGGTCACGCCATCGCGGCTGTGGCGCGCGGCCACCCATTCGCGCAGCGGAGTGAAGCCTTCGGTCGGTCCGTACTGCAACGCGGCCTGCGGCGCCTCGGCAAACACCTTGTCGGTGGCCTCCTGCATGCGCGCGATCGGAAACGTGGCCGGCGACGGCAATCCGCCCGCGAAGGAAATGACTTCCGGACGTTCGGTGACCTTGAGGATTTCGCGGATCGCCGAACTGGTCAGCGCCTGCGCACGGCGGGACAGGGTGAAATGGCTGTTCATCGGCGCAGTGTAACGGGGATATCGGCGCGTGCCGTTTCGCACTGCGCCAATACGCCGCCGTACCGCGTCAGCGGCCGGCGGCCAGCACCCGGCCGATGCCGCTGGCGTCGATTTCCGCCGCCGCGCGGCGCAGGCCGTCCGCGTCCACGTCCGCATCGAAGCCGATACGGAAATGCACCTCGCCCTCCGGGGTGCGCGAGGAGTGGATCGACGACAGGCTCACGCCGTGCCGTTCGAACACGTGCAGCAGCGCCCGCAGCGAACCGGGACGATCCTCCGGCAGATGCACGCTCATCGACTGCGCGCCGGCCAGGTCGGCCAGCAGGTAGCCCAAGCGCTCGTAGCTGTAGTTGCCGTCGGCCAGCGCCCGCGCGCCCAGCGCTTCCCGGTTGCCGTCCAGGAATTCCTCGCGGAATGCCGCGCGCGCGGCGTCGCTCCCCTCGCCCACCAGCGCCGCCATCCGGCCAATCTGCGCGTGCAGCGCGGTGAGGATTTCATGCGCGTGCGGATTGCCGAACTGGATGTCCTCGTAGATCGCCGGATTCAGCGACAGGATGCGCGACAGGATCGCCGCGTCCATCTCGAAGGAGGCCGAACGGAACGGCAGCAGTTCGGCCAGCGCGCCAACCGCCGGGGCCTGTCCGCGCAGCACGCCGGCCTGGGCCAGGTGGCTGGCATGCACCATCGCCTGCACCAGCGCCATGATCCGATCATGCTGCTCGGGTTCGGCGTGGACGTACTCGCCTTCCAGCGCGCGCAGCAGCGCGTCCAGCCAGGGACGCCAGCCCTCCAGCCGCGCCTCGCAGACCACCGTCACCCGGCCCTTCAGGGTCGGCGCCTTGGGCGGCGCGGTCATCGGATGCAGGCCGACCACCTCGGCGCGCGAATGCAGCATCGCGGCGATGGGCGCGGCCTTGATCGAAGTGACGTCCAGCCACAGCTTGCCGGCTTCCGTGCCGGCGGCCAGCTCCACGTAGCGCCCGATGATCGCGGCGGTATGCCGGATCGGCGCGGAGAAAATCAGCACATCGGCGCGCTGCGCCAGTTCGGCTTCCGGCAGCGAAGCGGGATCCGCCGGGTCGTGTCCGATCACCGCCAGCCCCATCCGGGTCTCGAAGAAGCGGCGCAGCCAGCGCCCGTAGGCGCCGGCGCTGCCGACGATGCCGATCAGGGGTGGGGACACGAAAAAGGGCTCCTTGGGGGAGCCCTCATTCTAGGTCAGAGCGTCGGCGTGGATCAGGACGTCATGCGATCCCAGAAACCTTTCACGCCATCCAGGAAGGTCGCCGACTTCGGCGAGTGCTTGCGCGCCTCGTCGCCGACGAAGGTCGCCTCGAACTTTTCCAGCAACTCGCGCTGTTCGCTGGTCAGGTTGACCGGGGTTTCCACCACCACGCGGCAATACAGATCGCCTTCGCTGCGGCTGCGCACCGACTTGACGCCCTTGCCGCGCAGGCGGAACAGCTTGCCGGTCTGGGTTTCGGCGGGAATGCGGATCTCCGCCTCGCCGTTGAGCGTGGGCACGCGCACGGTATCGCCCAGCGCCGCCTGCGAAATCCGGATCGGCACCTCGCAATGCAGATCGTCGCCATCGCGCTGGAAGATCTCGTGCTCGCGCACGCGCACTTCCACGTACAGATCGCCCGGCGGGGTGCCCGGCGGTCCCGCCTCGCCCTCGCCGGTCAGGCGGATGCGATCGCCGTTGTCCACGCCGGCCGGAATCTTGACCGACAGGACCTTCTCTTCCTCCACGCGACCGGCGCCATGGCAGGTCTTGCAGGGATTCTTGATGGTCTGGCCACGGCCGCCGCAGGCCGGACAGGTCTGCTGCATGGCGAAGATGCCGCGCTGCATGCGCACGTTGCCACGGCCGCCGCAGGTGGCGCAGGTTTCGACCTGGCCGTCCTCCGAGCCCGAGCCATGGCAGGGTTCGCAGGCCACCAGGGTGGGAATCTCGATGCGCTTCTCGATGCCGGCCACGGCCTCCTCGAGATCCAGCTCCATCACGTAGCCGATGTCGGCGCCGCGACGGGCGGCGCGCGCGCCACCGCCGCCAAAGATGTTGCCGAAGATGTCGCCGAAGATGTCGCCCATGTCCGGCCCGCCGGCGCCACCACCGCCCATGCCGTGCTCGAAGGCCGCATGGCCGTGGGCATCGTAGGCGCGGCGCTTGGCGCCGTCCGACAACACCTCGTAGGCCTCCTTGCACTCCTTGAACGACGCCTCGGCGGCCTTGTCGCCGGGATTGCGATCCGGATGGAACTTCATCGCGCAGCGGCGATAAGCCTTCTTCAGCTCGTCATCGCTGGCGGTGCGGGCCACGCCCAGGACTTCGTAGTAATCGCGTTTCATCGGCAAGCAGGGATTGGAGATTCGGGATTGGGGATGGCGGACAGCATCGCAACTTCAGATACCGGAAGGGGATCCGGAAACCGGAAACGCCGTTTCCGAATCCCGAATCCCCATTCCCGATTCCCGGACTTACTTCTTGTCGTCCTTGACTTCGGTGAACTCGGCGTCGACCACGTCGTCGCCGGCGGGCTGCGCGCCCGGGGCGGCGCCGGCGTCGGCGCCGGGCTGCTGGCCGGAAGCGGCGGCCGCGTACAGCGACTGGCCGGCCTCCTCCAGCGCCTTGGACTTGGCCTCGATCTGCGCCTTGTCATCGCTCTTCATCGCCGTTTCCAGCTCGGCGATGGCGCCCTCGACCCGGCCGATCACGTCGCCCGGCACCTTGCTGCCATGCTCGGTGATGGCGGTGCGGGTGGCGTGCAGCAGGCCGTCGGCGTGGTTGCGTGCCTGCACCAGTTCGTGGAACTTCTTGTCCTCGTCGCGATGCGCTTCGGCATCGGCGACCATGCGCTGGATCTCTTCCTCGGACAGGCCCGAACCGGCCTTGATCTCGACCTTCTGTTCCTTGTTGGTCTTCTTGTCCTTGGCCGAGACATGCAGGATGCCGTTGGCGTCGATGTCGAACGACACCTCGATCTGCGGCAGGCCGCGCGGCGAGGGATCGATGCCGGCCAGATCGAAGCGGGCCAGCGACTTGTTGAAGCGGGCCTGTTCGCGCTCGCCCTGCAGCACGTGCACGGTCACCGCGGACTGGTTGTCCTCGGCCGTGGAGAAGGTCTGCGAGGCCTTGGTCGGGATGGTGGTGTTCTTTTCGATGATCTTGGTGAACACGCCGCCCAGGGTCTCGATGCCCAGGCTCAGCGGGGTCACGTCCAGCAGCAGCACGTCCTTGACGTCGCCGGCCAGCACGCCGCCCTGGATCGCGGCGCCCAGCGCCACGGCCTCGTCGGGATTGACGTCCTTGCGCGGTTCCTTGCCGAAGAACTCGGCCACCGCCTGCTGCACCTTCGGCATGCGGGTCTGGCCGCCGACCAGGATCACCTCGCTGATCTCGCTGGCGCGCAGGCCAGCGTCGTTCAGCGCGATGCGGCACGGCTCGATGCTCTTCTTGATCAGGTCTTCCACCAGCGCTTCCAGCTTGGCGCGGGTCAGCTTGATGTTCAGGTGCTTGGGACCGGACGCGTCGGCGGTGATGTACGGCAGGTTGACTTCGGTCTGCTGCGAGCTGGACAGCTCGATCTTGGCGCGCTCTGCGGCGTCCTTCAGGCGCTGCAGGGCCAGCGGATCCTTGCGCAGGTCGATGCCCTGGTCCTTCTGGAACTCTTCCACCAGGTAGTCGATGACGCGCTTGTCGAAGTCTTCGCCGCCCAGGAAGGTGTCGCCGTTGGTGGCCAGCACCTCGAACTGCTTCTCGCCGTCGACGTTGGCAATCTCGATGATCGACACGTCGAAGGTGCCGCCGCCCAGATCGTACACGGCGATCTTGCGATCGGTGCCGTCGGCCTTGTCCAGGCCATAGGCCAGCGCCGCCGCGGTCGGCTCGTTGATGATGCGCTTGACGTCCAGGCCGGCGATCTTGCCGGCGTCCTTGGTCGCCTGGCGCTGGCTGTCGTTGAAGTAGGCCGGCACGGTGATGACCGCCTCGGTGACCGTCTCGCCCAGGAAGGCTTCGGCGGTCTTCTTCATCTTCTCCAGGATGCGCGCGGAGATTTCCTGCGCGGACAGCTTCTTGCCGTCGGCGGTCGCCACCCAGGCGTCGCCGTTGTCGTGCTGGACGATGGAGTACGGCACCAGGCCGATGTCCTTCTGCACTTCGGCGTCGGTGAACTTGCGGCCGATCAGGCGCTTCACCGCGAAGAAGGTGTTCTTGGGGTTGGTGACGGCCTGGCGCTTGGCCGAGGCGCCCACCAGGACTTCGCCGTCCTTGGTGTAGGCGACGATGGAGGGGGTGGTGCGGTCGCCTTCGGAATTCTCGATGACGCGTGCCTTGCCGCCTTCCATGATCGCCACGCACGAATTGGTCGTGCCCAGGTCGATGCCGATGATCTTGCCCATTGTCGGGTTCGCTCCCTAAAAAGTGTCTGTCTTGGTCCGGCGCTGCGCCGGGGATGGTCTGGATGTGGGGTCCGGCCGGCGCGGTTCAAGCGCCGGCGGCCCGGGCATTCAGTCCTGCCTGGCCACCACCACCAGCGCGGGGCGCAGCAGGCGGTCGTTGAGCAGGTAGCCCTTCTGGAACACCTGCACCACGCTGCCGGGTGCGGCGCCGGGAGCGTCGGCCTGGCTGATGGCCTGGTGGTGTTCGGGATTGAACGGCGCGCCGACCGGGTCGAGCACGGTCAGGCCGTTGTCGCCGGCGACCTTCAACAACTGCCGGTAGGTCAGCTCCAGCCCCTCGCGCAGCGGATTGGCCTCGCCGCCGGCCGCGGCCAGCCCGGCGTCCAGGCTGTCGAAGACCGGCAGCAGGTCGCCCAACAGGCGTTCGTTGGCGAACTTGCGCGCCATCTCGATGTCGCGCGCCACCCGCTTGCGCTGGTTCTCTAGGTCGGCCCGCTCCAGCAGCGAGGCGGCCCGCAGTTGGTCCACTTCGTTGCGGAGGGTTTCCAACTCGGCGATCAGGGGGTTGTCGGCTTCTTGGGGTTCGGGCGTCTGGCCCAGTTCGGAATCGTGTTCGTTTTGGCTCATCTCGGGTCCCGTCGCGGCGGTTCCTGCCGCATGACAGGCCACTTATTGGGACGGGCTGTCGGGATTCAAGGCTGCCCCCAGCGCATCGGCCGCCGCCTGGACCACCGGGATCACCCGGTCGTAGGCCATCCGGGTCGGGCCGATCACCCCCAGCACCCCCAGCACCTGCCCACCGGCCATGTACGGGGCGGTGACCACCGAAACGCTGTCGTGGCGGGCCAGGCCGGTGTCCTCACCGATGAAGATCCGCACCCCCGGCGCGCGCAGGGTGCGCTCCAGCAACTGCAGGATCTCGCGCTTGCGGGCGAAGGTCTCGAACAGGTCGCGCAGGCGTTCCAGGTCCGACAGGTCCTGCACGCTCATCAGCCGGGTCTGGCCGGCCAGCACCACGTCGTCGCCGGGCGGCGCCAGCGCCTGCTCGGCCAGATCCACCGCCTGCGCCAGCAGCCCTTCCATCTCGCTGCGGGCGTCGCGCAGCTCGCGCAACAGGGTCGCGCGGATGTCGGCCAGCGGACGGCCGGCGAAATGGGTGTTCAGGTAGTTGGCGATCCGCTCCAGCTCCGAACGGTCGTAGACCCGGCGTGGCTCGATGACCCGGTTCTGCACGTCGTTGTCGGCGAACACCAGGATCGCCATCACCCGGCGCCCGTCCAGCGGCACGAAGTCGATGTAGCGGAAGGCGAACTGCTCGCGCCGGGGCGCGCTCACCACCCCGACGAAATGGGTCATCGCCGACAGCAGTTCCGAGGCATTGCCCAGCAGCGCCTGGGTGCCTGCCCCGGCGGGTAGTTCGGCGCGCAGGCGGGTGATCTCGCCCTCGCCCAGCGACTTCACCTGGACCAGGCTGTCCACGAACACGCGGTAGCCCTGGGCGGTGGGAATCCGTCCGGCGGAGGTATGCGGCGAGCTCAGCAGGCCCACTTCCTCCAGCTCCGCCAGGATGTTGCGGATGGTGGCCGGGCTCACGTCCAGCCCGGCCGAACGCGCCAGGGTCTGCGAACCGACCGGCTCGCCGTCGCGGATGTAACGGGAGATCAGCGCCCGCAGCAATTGGCGGGCACGGGGATCCAGCGGAGCGTCGGCGGATGCGGACATCATCGGCGAATAGATAGCCGCATCGCCCGGCGACCGCAAGCATTGAAGTGACTTCCGGCCCCTTGGCGACGGCCGGCCGGTGCGCGTCAATGGCCTTCCCGCACGGACCGATCCCGCCGCCATGGCCTATCTGCTGTTCAAGTTGCTGCACATCGTCGCCGTGGTGCTGTTCCTGGGCAACGTCACCACCGGCGTGTTCTGGGTGCGCCACGCCGCCCGTCACCGTTCCCCGCCGCACCTGGCCGAGGCGATGGCCGGGGTCATCCGCAGCGATCGGGTATTCACGGTGCCGGCGGTGCTGGTGATCATCGCCAGCGGCGGCCTGGCCGCCTGGTTGGGCGGTTGGCCACTGCTGCGCACTGGCTGGCTCGGTCTGGGCATCGGCCTGTTCGTGCTGTCCGGACTGGTGTTCGCCGCGCTGGCGCCGCTGCAGCACCGCCTGCAGGTGCTGGCCGCGCGCGCCGATACCCGCTGGGAGGATTGCCAACCGCTGCTGCGCCGCTGGAACCGCATCGGCCTCGCCAGCCTGCTGCCGGCCTGGCTGGCGCTGGCGGCGATGGTACTGAAGCTGCCCGCGTAGTCCGTCGCGGCTCCTGCGACGGCGCGCCCCGATGCTGGCGCCGCGTGCCATGCGTGTCATGGCTGGCCCTTACAATACGAACATGCTCAGACACCTCGCGATCAAGGATTTCGCCGTCGTCCGCGCCACCGAACTGGAATTCGGCCCCGGCATGACCGTCATTTCCGGAGAAACCGGCGCCGGCAAGTCGCTGCTGGTGGATGCCCTGGGTTTCCTGTCCGGCCTGCGCGCCGACAGCGGCGTGGTCCGCCACGGCGCCGAACGCGCCGAACTGTCGGCCGAATTCGCCATCGAGGCCAATGCGCCGGCACTGGCATGGCTGCGCGAACAGGAACTGGACGACGAACTGGCCTGCCAGTTGCGCCGGGTGATCCGCGCCGACGGCGGTTCGCGCGCCTGGATCAACGGCCGCAGCGTGACCCTCGGACAGTTGTCCGACCTGGCCGGGCGGCTGGTGGAAATCCATGGGCAGCACGAACACCAGGCGTTGATGGACAAGGCCAGCCAGCGCGACCTGCTGGACGGCCATGCCCGCAACGCGACCGAACGGCAGGCGGTGGCGGCCGCCGCCGACCGCTGGTCCGAACTGCTGCGGGAACGCGAGCATCTGTCCCGCCAGGGCGACGTGTCCGACCGCATCAACTACCTGGAGCACCAACTCGGCGAACTGGCGCACGAGGACCTGGCCCCAGCCAGCATCGAGAACCTGCTGGCCGGACATCGCCGCCAGGCCCACGCCGCCGGCCTCATCCAGGCCTGCGAGGCGGCGCTGGCGCGGCTGGGCGACGACGAATCGCCTTCCCTGTCCCGGCAATTGCAGCAGACCCGCGGCGAACTGGCGCGACTGGTGCAGCACGAGCCGCGCCTGGCCGAAATCGACGGCATGCTGGAAAGCGCGCACATCCAGATTGACGAGGCGCTCGGCCTGCTCGGCCAGGTCCGCGACGATCTCGACGCGGATCCGGAACAGTTCGAGGAACTGGAGCGCCGACTCGGCCGCATCCACGATCTGGCCCGCAAGCACCGCACCACACCGGACGATCTGGCGCGCGTGCGCGACGCCATCGCCACCGAACTGGACAGCCTGCGCGGCGCCGGCGAACGCCTGCTCAGCCTCAACAAGGACATCGAGGCCGCCCGCGAAAGCTGGAAATCGGCCGCCGCCCGGCTCACCCGCAGCCGCCAGCGCGCCGCCCGCGAACTCGGCAAGACCACCACCGCGCTGATTGCCGAACTCGGCATGGGCGGCGGCCGCTTCGAAATCGCGTTGGAACCCAACGAAGGCGACCGTCCCGACCCGGCCGGTGCCGAGCGGGTCGAGTTCCTGGTCGCCGCCAATGCCGGCCAACCGCCCCGCCCGCTGCGCAAGGTCGCTTCCGGCGGCGAACTCTCGCGCATCTCGCTGGCGATCGAGGTCGCAGCGCTGGGCGTGGACGCGGTGCCGACCATGGTGTTCGACGAAGTGGACTCCGGTATCGGCGGCGCGGTCGCCGACATCGTCGGCAAGAAACTGCGCGCGCTCGGCGCCCAGCGGCAGGTGCTGTGCGTGACCCACCTGCCGCAGGTCGCCGCGCAGGGCCACGCCCACTACCGGGTCAGCAAGGCCCCGGTCGACGGCATGACCCAGAGCGCGGTCGAAGTACTGACCGCCCGCCAGCGCGAGGAAGAGCTGGCGCGCATGCTAGGCGGCGTCGAGGTCAGCAAGGAAGCCCACGCCGCGGCCAAGCGGTTGCTGGCCGACGTCGCGGGCTGAGGAATCCGTTCGCACGCCCTTTTCGGGCGTCCCGGTTTCGGTCGGGACACCCGTGGAAGGGCGGAAAGGGCTCGCCGCCGGGAGGCCGCTCCCACTGCGGCTTCAGGCGTTGCGGGGTTCAGCGCTTCTTGCGCACGTACAGGACCAGCGAGTGTTCTTCCAGCAGGTAACCGTGCTTGGCGGCGATTTCGCGCTGCAGCTTCTCGATTTCCGGGCTTTCGAATTCGATGATCTTGCCGGTGTCCACGTCCACCATGTGGTCGTGGTGGCCACCGCGGTCCAGTTCGTAGACGGCCTGGCCGCCCTCGAAGTTGTGCTTCAGCACCAGGCCGGCGGCCTCGAACTGGGTCAGCACGCGGTACACCGTGGCCAGGCCAATCTCGTCGCCGTGTTCCAGCAACTGGCGATAGATGTCTTCGGCGCTCAGGTGATGCTGCGAGGTTTTCTGCTCCAGCAGTTCCAGGATGCGCATCCGCGGGTGGGTGACCTTGAGGCCAACCTTGCGAAGTTCTTGGGATTCCATATCGGCGTCTCCGTTCATAACCGGTTTAGCGCCGGCTGCCTGAAGCTGGGTTGCGGCGGTCGCCGGAAGTGTATCATCGGCATGTTTTCCACCTGTAGCCGTCCCATGCGCAAACTCCTGCTGGTCGCCGCCCTCGCCTCCCTGACTGCCGGCTGCGGCATCCTCTACAAGCAGCCGATCTACCAGGGCAACCTGCTGGACAAGGCCGCGGTGGATCAATTGCAGGTGGGCCAGAGCAAGCAGCAGGTGCAGGCGCTGATCGGCAGCCCGTCCATCGCCGATCCCTTCCACTCCCAGCGCTGGGACTACGCGGCCAGCGAGCGCACCAACCGCCGCGGCACCACCGAGGTCAAGACGCTGACCCTGCACTTCCAGGGCGACACGCTGGCCAGCTGGGAAGGCGAATACTTCCCCGAAAACGACCTGCAGCTGGCTTCGGACGTGCGCAAGTTCGGTCCCAACCTGGCCAAGGACAAGAAGAAGGGCGGCCGCGGCGGCCGCTGAGCCGGTCCGGCGCTAGTCCTTGCGGGCGCGGCGTCGCCGCGCTTCCTTGGGGTCCACCGTCAGGGGCCTCAGCAGTTCCACCCGATCCCCCTCGCGCAGGGCTGTCTCGGCCCGCGCCACCACGCCGTGGATGGCATAGCCGGTGATGTCCGGGTCGCCGGCGAATCCGGCCAGCCGCACCGCGTCGGCCAGTTGCGCGCCATCCGGCAATTCCACCGTTACCGTGTCGAAACGGTGCGGCCAGGCGCGGATGACCTCGACCTTCATCTCACTCGCCGCGGTCGGCCACGCGCACGAAGTCGTCCACCATGCGGTCGGCCAGTCCCTGGAAACCCAGGGTCAGCGCCGGCAGCAGCAGGCGGCTGGAGGGTTCGAATTCCAGGGTCAGGCTGACCTTGCAGGCGCTTTCGTCCAGCGCGTGGAATTCCCACTGCCCGTGCAGCTTGCGGAACGGCCCGTCGACCAGCTTCATGTCGATGCGGTGCGGACGGTCCAGGGTGTTCTCGGTGGTGAACCAGGTGCTCAGCGAACCCAGCCCCAGGTCCAGCCGGGCCACCAGCCGCTGCTCGCCGGTCTCGATGATTTCGGCGCCGCGGCACCAGTCGAAGCGGCGGGGATAGGCGGGGATATCGTTGACCAGGTCGAACATGCGGCTGGCGGCGTGTTCGACCAGGGCGCTGCGGCGGATGGTTTGCATTTGACTCGCTTGTGGTTCCGCCTTCGGCGACAATAAACGGATGGGCAAGAAACCGGACAAGAATAAAGCAACTGGCACGATCGCGTTGAACAAGCGCGCCCGCCACGAGTACCACCTGGAGGAACGCCTCGAGGCGGGGCTGGCGTTGCAGGGCTGGGAGCTCAAGGCCATCCGCGCCGGCCGGGCCAACATCACCGAGGCCTACGCGACCATCCGCCATGGCGAGATCTTCCTGTTCGGTTCGCAGATCACCCCGCTGATCCAGGCCTCCACCCACGTGGTCGCCGACGACCGCCGCACCCGCAAGATGCTGCTGCACCGGCGCGAAATCGACCGCTTGATCGGCAAGGTCGAGCGCGACGGCTACACCCTGGTGCCCACTTCGCTCTACTGGAAGGGCAACAAGGTCAAGGCCGAAATCGCCCTGGCCAAGGGCAAGCAGACCCACGACAAGCGCGCCGCCAGCAAGGAACGCGACTGGGCCCGCGAAAAATCGCGCGTGATGCGCCAGCACAACCGCGACGCCTGATTCGAGTGGTGATTCTTGTGGGAGCGACGTCAGTCGCGACCGTGCGAACAGCCCCTCCAGCCAAGAACCTCATGAACGGATCGTGCCCCGGTCAGGACATGTCGGCCCGGAATCCCGGTCGCGACTCACGTCGCTCCTACGGAGGCGGCACGACGCCCCTCACCCCGCTAACCGCCCGTTGACCGCCGCGCCGTCACGAGCTTGTAACCACCCCACCCCGCCCCTACACTGTCGCGGTCAGGAAACATTCTGGCTCCCGGGGGTGCACTGGCTTCGACGGGGGTTGCGAAGTTGCCTGGTGCATGCCGAGGGGGCAGCTTTCCTCGTTAATCCAGCGGCAAAACTCTAGTTGCCAACGACGACAACTACGCTCTCGCCGCTTAAGGCGTAAGCCCCGAAACTGCTTGTGTCCGTGCTCGCAGCGTAGGGTCATTATCACGGAATCGCCGGGGGCCGCTGCCTGTCAGCTCCCGGTCAACCTCTAACAGGCTGGTCCTGGGGTGCGCTTTGCCCACCGTGCTGCCACAGGACGAGACTTAACGGCGGGATAAGCATGTAGTACCGGGGATGGAGTGCCTTCGGACGGCGGTTCAATTCCGCCCACCTCCACCATTCACAGGAAAAGGCCCGCTTCGGCGGGCTTTTTCTTTTCCGTCCAGAAGCGGGCTAATGATCGGCCTGCGTCCGGCCGTGTTCCCGCCGGCGCTGGCGCGCGTCCTTCGCCTTCTGCGCCATCGCTTCGTAGTGCGCGCGCAGGCGTTCCAGTTCGGATTCTTCCAGTTCTTCCAGATCCAGTAGCTCGTTGTTCGCGCGCGAGGTCACGTGGATGAGTTCATCCAGCTTGATCTGCATCGCCTGGGTGTCGCGGTTCTGGGTGTTCTGGATCAGGAACACCATCAGGAAGGTGATGATGGTGGTGCCGGTGTTGATCACCAGTTGCCAGGTATCGCTGAATCCGAACAAGGGGCCACTGACCGCCCAGGCGATGACCACTGCCAGCGCCAGTCCGAAACATGCGGGGCGACCGGTGAAGGTGGAGGCCTGCTTGGCCAGGCGGGTGAAGGTGGAAGTCGAATTGTTCATGGCCGTTTTCCGGTTGCCGATGCTGCGCGGGACTGTGAAGGCACCCGCATATGCAACCGGTGAAGGAAGACCGTGCCTCTTGCCGTTGTTCCCCGGTGCGAGAGCGGCCGGACCATTCGAAACGCTTCCCGGCCGTTCCGCTCAAGTCCGAACGACTGTACTTTCGAGAAATTCCAGCAGTGCCCCGGGCATGTGGACCACGGTCTCGCGCGGTGGCTCGTCGTCGCGAAGATCAAGGTAAATTCCCGCTGCGGCGGACAGGGCATCGCGGATCGAATCGGCGTCATGGGTAGCCGCCGTACGTACCAACAGCTCGCTGGCCGCGCTATCCGATATTTCCATTCGCCGTATGCCCCGCTGCGCGCGCCCGGCCCTGCGATGAAGCATCGGCCCCAATACCTGATCGCGGAAAAAGGCGAGCATCCCCATGGCCTCGAACAGTTCGCCGCGCCCCAGCTTGGCCGCGCCGTAATGCAGCCAGATCCAGGCCCGCTGCTCGAACCATTCCGGGGAGCGCTCGGGCCAATGGATGACCGCCGCGTCGAGTCTGGCTTCGATATCGGCGGCGTCGCGGGCGAACAGCACCGCGGGTCGTTCTACGAGCCGGCCCAGATCTTCCGCAACGATGAATTTGAGATCCACATGGAGCAAGGGAGGACCGTAAAGACAGATGAGCAACCTCGGTTCGCCGACATGCTCTCCACTGAAAGCTGACAGCAGGTCGCCCAGGCTTTCCGCGAACTGCCTGCGCGTGGCCATGACCTCGGAAGACCCGCCAGACTCCACGACCACCACGAAATCCAGATCCGAATAGCGGTCGAAGCCGCCGTGGACATAGGAACCGCCCGCAAGCAGGGCCTTCAGCCGCGGATCACGGGAAACCCCGGCCCGTACCCTTTCGACAAACGCCTGGTGCTGTGGGGGAAGCATTCCGCTCATGTCCGGCGCTCGAAGGACACGGGCCAAAGCCGGATTGCAATCATGCGGATTCGACTTCCGGGTTGCTGCGGAGCGTGCGTCCGGGAAATCCGCGCGGCGCCTGCATCCCGCGCATCAAGGACACGCCCGCTCCGTACACCAGCAACGGCGCGGCCCAGCTCAACCACAGCAGCGTCGGGATCATCACCATCGGCGAAGCGAGTTCCATCATGCCGGGAATCCGGACCAGCGCCCGGAAGGTGATCGGCGCCAGCGTCACCAGGTAGCAGCCGATCATCCATCGCCGGTGCACGTCCACCTGTCCACGGCGGATGGCGCGATAGCCCAGGAAGGCGGTGACCAGCCAGGCCAGCGCGGTGGCGCCGAATGCGGTGCGTATCGCGGCCGGCGCAGGGCTGGTCAGGATCAGTCCCACCGCGCCCACGCAGGCGACCAGCATGCCCAGCAGGAAGGTCCGGCCGATCCAGCGATGCACCCGCGGCCAGGTGCGGCGAAGTTGCGGCAGGAACTGCAGTGCGCCCAGCAGGACCGTCAGCGCGCCACCACCGATATGCGTCCACAGCCACTCGCGCCGGGTCCAGAACATGCCGTAGCTGCCGGCATTCAGTTGGGTGTACTTCTGGTAGGCGATGGAGAGGAACTCGAAGGCCGCGAGTGAGACCATCAACCACGCCACGGCGAGCGACATGATTTTCAGAAGGTAGCTGTGCGGGTATGGAGTCCGGACCTGGGTTTCTGAAGACATGCGGGTGCCGCCGACGGGAGCCATGGTCAGCCTAGCGCAATGCCTCCGAACCAGACAGCGGCGTGTTCAGGTGGCAGGCCGAAGCAGTTGTCCATTGTTGATGCCATCGTGCCGACGTAGGATGAGGTGTGCCAGGGGAGCCCGAAATGAGCAAGGTGCTTGCCTGGATCTCCTGTTCTGCCAGAGGAGGGGGCCTGCTTGGACGCTATTTCATTGTTTATCGTCGGCATGGGGGCCATTGCCATGCTGGCGGTGGCGGCTTGGTTCGCCTGGCTCGTTGCCTGGCGCTCCGACATGCCGATGAGTGCCCGCCGTTCCTTCATCCTGGTTTGCCTGCTGTTGTCGTTCGGATTTTTCATGCTTGCAGGCGTGGCCTTCCTCCCACTTGGCCTGGCGGATGTCTTTGTTGTCCCTCAGTGGGCCGCCGGCAATCACGAACGGACGGCCATCGCGGTCCATTTCCTGTCCGAATACGGTCCGATCACCGCATGCCTGATCGCGGGGTTGCTGGCATCGTTCATCGTGCCCCTGAAGCTGCGGCATGTCTGGCCGCAGATGCGTCTCGTCATGCGTGGCGGCAAGTAGCCGGCGGACAAGCCTAACCCCGCGCGCACCCGCATCAGGATGCGGAGCCAGGCCGCCCTTCCATTCCACTGGGATCGGCCGACAGCAAGTCTTCATGCAGCATGAAGACGTCGTTGCCGTCGACGCCGGGGTCGCCGATGGCGTAGAGCGTCGAGAACACCGCCTCGTAGGCCGTGTTCCGCATCAGCAGGCAGATGTCCCGGGGATCGGCTCCGAGAGCAAGCAGCCGCTCGAGGGCCGGTCCGCTGTCGGCCAGCGGATCATCCGGTCGCTGTTTGGCATGGGCGATCACCTGGGCCAAACCATCCGGCCTGAGCTGGATGTTGATTACCTCGGCCCAGAGGTGTGCCAGGAGTTCTTCGCGAGTGGACATGATGTTCCTGTGGTTCGTGGGGTGGGTTCACACCGGGCCATGGGGATCGGGCATGCGGTTCATCGGTATTGGGCCCTGCCGCGAAGAGCCAATCCCCCTCGGTCCCCCTTCTTCGAAGGGGGAGGCAAAGCGGGCATGCGGGATTGGACGGAGTGCTGATCAGCATGCGGAGGCGGAGCCGCGACGCGCCGTGTCCCCATGTCCGCAGTAAGTCCATTCGCGCAGATGTACGGACCTTCCCTACTCGCCCTTGATCTCCCCGCGCAGTCGCGCGAGGAGGCGGCGCAGCCCGTGGATCTGGTCGATGAGATGCAGGGCAACGTCGATGCCTTCCTCGTTCACGCCCAGATCGTCGGAAAGGTCGCGTACCAGATAGGCGCGGGCGACGTCGATTTCGGTCAGTTCGACGCGGCTGGCGGTCCGCGCGGGCGTGATCCAGGCCTTCTCGATCCACACGGTCAGCGTTTCGCGGCGGATGCCGGATTGGCTCAGGAATTCTTCCAGATCGATGTTCATGCCTGCGGTTCCTCGCGGGGATGATGGCCCTGCCCTGCGTGCCATCCGGAGACGAAGTCCTTCAGTTCGGGATCGCCGCCCTTGGGCAGCACGATGCGCAGGCGGACGTACTCGTCGCCTCGCCCGCCGCCCCGGCGCGGCATGCCGTGGCCCTTCACCCGCAGCCGGCTGCTGCCGTCGGAGCCCGGCGGCACGTTCAGGTCCACGTGTCCGGTGGGAGTGGGCACGCGAATCGGCCCGCCCAGCACCGCTTCGCGCAACGAGATGGGCACTTCCAGGCCAAGATCCTCGCCGTCCTGGCTGAAACGGGGATCCGGCATCACGTCCAGTTCGATCAGCGCGTCGCCCGGCTGGCCCTGCTCGCCGCCGGGCGCGCCCTTGCCGCGCAGCCGCAAAGTCTGCCCCGGTACGATCCCGGCCGGCACGGTGACGTCCAGGGTATCGCCGGTGGGCAGCGTCAGCCGGGTCCGGGTGCCGTTGATGGCGTCGGCCAGGCTGATCGGCAGGCGGTAGTGCATGTCCTGTCCGCGCCGGTGCGCGCGCGCCTGCGCGCTGCGCCGGAGCAGTTCGGCGAACGGGTCATCGCCTTCGGCGAAATCCGCGTAGGCGGCATGGTCGGTGTCGTTGCCGTAGGCATGGCCGTGATCGGCGCCGGCATAGTCGCGATAGTAGCGATGCTGCGGCCGTTCGGCGCCGGTTTCGTCGATCTCGCCGGCGTCGTAGCGCTTGCGCTGCTCCGCGTCCCCGAGCAGGCGGTAGGCGACGGCGACGTCCTTGAAGCGGTCCTCGGCCGCCTTGTCGCCGGGATTGAGGTCCGGGTGCAGCTTGCGCGCCAATCGCCGGTAGGCCTTCTTGATCTCGTCGGCCGAAGCGCTCGCCGGGACGCCCAGGATCTCGTAGGGATTGCTCACGCGCCAGCCTCCGCTTGCGCCGCCGCCGGCGCATCCATCGCGATCACGCGCACCGGTATCGACTTGGCCGCCGGCGTGCCGCTGATGCGATCGTGATAATCCAGCGGCAGCAACGGATTCAGTTCCGGGTAGTAGCCGGCCACCGAGCCGCGCGGCATCGGATAGTCGAGCACCGTAAGCCCCTCGACGCGGCGCTGCCGGCCATCGGTGCTGAAGGTTTCCAGCGCGACCTGCTGTTCCGGCCGCAGCCCGCGCTCGCGGCGATCCTCCTCGTTCATGAACAGGACCATGCGATCGTTGTACACGCCGCGGTAGCGATCGTTGTAGCTGTAGATGGTGGTGTTGAACTGATCGTGCGAACGCACGGTGGCCAATCGCAGCATCGACGGATCCGCGACCTGATCATTCACTTCCAGCCCCGGCAGCGGCAGGAAGTTGGCCTTGCCATTGGGCGTGAGCCAGACCCGCCGGCGTGGCGCGACATCCAGATGGAAGCCCTTCGGGGCGCGGATGCGCTCGACGAAGCCGGCATACAATGCCGGATAGACATCGGCGATGCGCGCGCGGACGAGATCGTAATCCACCGCGTAGTCGGCCCAGGGAATCCGGCTGTCCGGCAGCGTCGCCATCGCCATCCGGCAGACGATCTCCACCTCCGGCAACAGTTGCGGACTGGCCGGTTCCAGCACCCCGCGCGAGGCGGTGACGTTGGACATCGAGTCCTCGATGGTGACGAACTGCTCGCCGGCGGCGGTCTGGATGCGTTCCGAGCGTGCGATCACCGGCAGGATCAGCGCCTCCCTGCCGTGCACCAGATGACCGCGGTTCAACTTGGTGGTGATGCCCACGGTGAGGTCGAGCTTGCGCATGGCCGCATACGCCTGTTCGGTGTCGGGCACGGCACGCACGAAGTTGCCGCCCAGGCCGATGAACACCTTGGCGGTACCGTCCATCATCGCGGCGATGGACTCGACGGTGTGGTGACCGTGCGCGCGCGGCGGTTCGAAACCGAACACCTCGCCCACCCGGTCCAGATACGCCGCCGATGGCTTCTCGTCGATGCCGACGGTGCGATCGCCCTGCACGTTGGAGTGGCCGCGAATCGGCGAAATCCCCGCGCCGGGCCGGCCGAAATTGCCGCGCAGGAACAGCAGGTTGGCGACCTGCTGGACCAGCCGCGAGCCTTGCTGGTGCTGGGTGAGTCCCATGCCGTAGCAGATGATGGTGGCGTCGGAGCGGATGTAGATTTCCGCGCAACGGCGAATCTGTTCCTCCGCCACGCCGGACACCCGCACGATGTCCGCCCAGTCCAGGGACAGGATTTCCTCGCGGACCGCTTCCAGGCCCGTCGTGTGCTCGCGCAGGAACTCGTGATCCAGCACCGGCTCGCCCGCCGCCTCGCGTTCGAACAGCACCTTCATCATGCCCTTGAGCAGCGCCAGGTCGCCGCCGATGCGGACATGCACGAACTCGCTGGAGATCTCCGTCGATCCGAACGTCGCCATCTGCACCACGTCCTGCGGTTCGGTGAACCGGATCAGGGCGCGCTCGGGCATCGGGTTGACCGCGACGATGGGAATGCCGCGTTTCCGCGCCTCGACCAGGTGGGTCATCATCCGCGGCGAGTTGGTGCCGGTGTTCTGGCCGATCACGAAGATCGCCTCGGCGTGCTCGAAATCCTCCAGCACCACCGTGCCCTTGCCCACCCCAATGGCCGGCGGCAAGCCGCGGCTGGTCGGCTCGTGGCACATGTTGGAACAGTCGGGAAAATTGTTGGTGCCAAACTGGCGGACGAAGATCGCGTACAGGAACGCCGCCTCGTTCGGCGTGCGCCCTGACGTGTAGAACTCGGCTTCGTGCGGGCTCTTCAGCCCCCGCAGATGGCGCCCGATGATCTCGAAGGCGGTGTCCCAGTCGCAGGGTACGTAGTGATCCGTGGCGGCGTCGTAGCGCATGGGCTCGGTCAGCCGGCCCTGCATCTCCAGCCAGTAGTCCGACTGTTCCATCAATTCGGACACGCTGTGCCGGGCGAAGAACTCGCGGGTCACCCGCGCCTGGGTCGCCTCGAAGGCCAGCGCCTTCACGCCGTTCTCGCAGAACTCCAGCTTCTTGGTGCAGTCGGCGTCCGGAAACGCGCAACTCGGGCACTTGAAGCCGCCGGGCTGGTTCATCGCCAGCAGCGCGCGCGAGCCCTTGCTGACCACGCTCTGTTCCAGCAGCACCTTGGCGGTCGCGGCGGCCGCGCCCCAGCCGCCCGCCGGCTGGTGGTAGGGCTTGTAGCGGGGAGGTTTCTGCGCGCTCATGACCCGATACCTCCATATGCGAACCGTCGCGGCCAGTTAAGCACTTTACGCCGTCCCGCTCCACCTCGCCGCGATGAAACGGATGAGCTACGCTGCGACGGTTCGTCCGCGGCCGGTTGTTCCATCCGGTGGCCGGCGAACGAAATGGAAATTGCCAGCCAGCGGAAATGAAACGCCATGCCCGAACGCGGTGACGCCCCGCCTTCCGCCACCTCCGGGTGGGTGGATCGGCATGTCCTGCGTCGCCAGGGCGATGCCACCGAGGCGGTGCTGGATCGGCTTGCCGAGGAAATGCCGGTGGCCATGCGCTACAACGGCCGGCCGTTCGCGGTGATGATGGCGTCGCCCTGCGATCTGGACGATTTCGCGCTGGGGTTCTCGCTGAGCGAGGGCCTGATTACCGCGCCCGGACAACTGCTGGGCGTCCGCACGCACTGGCAGCTGGAAGGCATCGAGCTGGCAATGACCGTCGCCGACGGCGCGCCCGCCGCGACCCTAGACGAAGGCGATTCACGCTGGCTGCCCGGCCGTGGCGGCTGCGGCCTGTGCGGAACGCGCCAGTTGGAGGATGTGGTGCGTCCCGCCGCCCCGATCACGCACACGCCCAGCTTCACCGTCGAGGCGTTGCGGCGGGCACTGGCGGCGCTCGACGCGCACCAGCCCATGAACGCCGCCACCGGCTCCACCCACGCCGCCGCCTGGACCGACGCCGGGGGCGACATCCTGCGGGTGCGCGAGGATGTCGGCCGGCACAATGCACTGGACAAGCTGATCGGCGCGATGACGCGCGCCGGCGATGATCCGGCGACCGGCATGTTGGTGATCTCCAGCCGCGCCAGCTACGAGATGGTGACCAAGGCCGCCCGCGCCGGCATCGGCTTCATCGCCGCCGTGTCCGCGCCCACGGCGCTGGCGATCGAACTGGCACGCGGGGCCAACGTCTGCCTGATCGGTTTCGCGCGCGGCGACGGCTGCAATCTCTATACCTTTCCCGAACGCCTCGTGGCCTCGCCGTGAGCCTGTTCCTCCTCTTTCCGCAGGAGATGTCGTGCAACCCATCCTGGCCCAGCCCGTCACCGCGCCGCTGACCCGCGCCGCGATTTTCCTGGTCGTCACCCTGGCGCGCGGAGACGCGCCGGCGCAGGCCTGCCGCGCCCTGTGCGCCGATCTGGGCGGGCTGGTACGCGCCATCGGCTCGCGCGTGCCCGACGCGGCGCTGTCGTGCGTGCTGGGAATCGGCTCGGACGCCTGGGACGGACTGTTCGGCGCGCCGCGTCCGCGCGAACTGCATCCGTTCCGCGAGATCAACGGCCGGCACCACGCCGTCGCCACGCCCGGCGACCTGCTGTTCCACATCCGCGCCGCCCGCCAGGATCTGTGCTTCGAACTGGCCACCCACATCATGCGGCGGCTGGGCGACGCGGTGACCGGCGCGGACGAGGTCCACGGCTTCACCTATTTCGACAACCGGGATCTGATCGGCTTCGTCGATGGCACCGAGAATCCGGTCGGCCAGGCAGCGCTGGATGCCACCCTGGTCGGCGCCGAGGATCCCGTCTTCGCCGGCGGCAGCTATGTCATCGTGCAGAAGTACCTGCATGACCTGCGCGGCTGGAACGCGGTGCCCGAAGCCGAGCAGGAAAAAATCGTCGGCCGCAGCAAGCAGTCGAACATCGAACTGGACGACGCGACCAAGCCCAGCTACGCCCACAACGCGCTGACCTCGCTGGTCGAGGATGGCCGCGAACTGGAAATCCTGCGCGACAACATGTCCTTCGGCGACGCCGCCAAGGGCGAATTTGGCACCTACTTCATCGGCTACGCCTGCTCTCCCTCGCGCATCGAGAAGATGCTGGAGAACATGTTCATCGGCAACCCGCCCGGCAACTACGATCGCCTGCTGGATTTCAGCACCGCGGTGACCGGCGCGCTGTTCTTCGTGCCTTCGGCGGAATTCCTGGAGAAGGCGGCGGGAGCGGATTGAGCGCGGGAGGACGCCTCACTCGTACCTGCGATCCTCTGTCCCCACCCGCGGCGTCACGCACAGCATCCGGCCCGGCGACAGCACCTGCAGGCGGTGCCAGTTGTCTTTCGGTATGACGCAGGCGTCGGGCGCGATCACCCTGGCCGTGGTTTCTTCCCCGCCTTCCGGGGCCAGCGTCACCGCGATTCCGCCTTCCAGCACGTAGAGGATCTTGTCGCCCCCGGGATGGCGTTCCCAGAAGCGCGCGTCCACCGACGGCTCATCAACGATATCGATCAACGCCACCATCCATTCGGATGTCGCCTCGCTCAGCCTGGCCAGCGGGATATCGGACGCGCGGCGGGTATCGTCGAAACCGACCACGCGTTCCTGTGGATCAAACGTCAGCATGGTTTGTGCGCCTGATGAAAGCATGCATAGAATGTGAGTCATCGCTCGCCTTGTCTACTCGCTTTTCCGTCGACCGCCATGGCCCGCAAACCCGCCACGAAACCACGCAAAACCGCCAGCCAGGAACGTTCCCGCGCCACCGTGGACGCGCTGCTGGAAGCCACCGCTCGCATTCTGGTCAAGGAAGGCTACGACCGCGCCAGCACCAATCGCATCGCCCAGGCGGCCGGCGTGAGCATCGGTTCGCTGTACCAGTACTACCCGAGCAAGGAAGCGCTGGTCGCAGGCGTGATCGGCCAGCACATGCAGGAGATGATGCAGCGCATCCGCGACGCATTGGCCCGGGTGGCGCAGGAGCCATTGGATCTGGCCACCCGCGAACTGGTGCGGGTGATGATCGACGCGCATCGCATCAATCCCCGCCTGCACCGGGTGCTGGTCGAACAGACCCCGCGGGTGGGACTGCTGGAGAACATCGAGGCCATCGATCGTGAGGTCTACGCGCTCATCCGCCTGTACCTGGAAAGCCACCGCGAGGAGCTGCGGGTGCAGGATCTGGACACGGCGACCTTCATCGCCGTGTCCACGGTGGAAGCACTGACCCACGCGGCGGTGGTGCTGCGGCCGGAAATGGTGTCCGGCGATCGCGCGGACGCCTACATCGACGAGGTCACCGCACTGCTGGTGCGCTACCTGCGCAAGGCCTGAGCCTCATCCCAGCCGCGCCGGCAGGACGCGCGGGTTGCGCAGGATGGCGGCCGAAATCAGCGAGACCAGCACGCCGACGGGGAAAATTTCAATGAACGTCATCGGCAGCCGGAACAGCGGATTGGCGTACTGCGCCTTGAACGTCTCCATGTCGGCGGCCAGTCTGGCCAGTGCTTCGGGACTGGCGCCCTTGGCCTTCTGCGCCTCGATCATCGCCCTGGCATAGGTGTCGGCGAAGTCCAGGCCGCTGATCGCCAGCGCCGCCTCCCAGGACAGCATGTAGATCAGGCTGGCGATGAAGCTCACGCCCAGGCCCAGGCCGAATGCCGGCCAGAACCGGATCACCCCACCCAGTTCGCGATCCCGGTGGCGCTTGATGGCCAGGAACACCAGGCTCAGCGCCACCAGCATGGTCAGGTAGCCGATCGCCATGCTGTAGCCGGACGGAATGGCGTCCTGCACGGTCAGCACGATGAGGGACAGGACGCCGCCGGCAATCAGGCCGGCGAGCAGGCCATAGGACAGGATTCTGCGCAGCATGGGACACCTCTCGGGTCGGGAATGGCGGCGTCATTGGGCGGCCCGGCCCGGCGTGCGGCAATCGGCCAAACGGGTGATTCGGCCCGTTTCCGCCCAAGGATGGCATGCGATCCACCTATTCAGGGAACCAGCCCCAGTTCGCGCGCGCGCCGCACCGCCTCGGTACGCCGGCGCGCACCCAGCTTTTCGTACAGCCGGGCCACGTGGGTCTTCACCGTGCTGGGCGCGATGTGCAGCTCGCGGGCGATTTCCTTGTTGGAGCGTCCCGCCGCAAGTTCCAGCAGCACCGCCCGTTCGCGATCGCTGATGCCCAGGCTGTCCTGCGCCCGCGGGTTGCCGTCGAAGGCCGGTGGGCGATGGCGGCCAGCGAACAGGCGGGCGCCGACGAACACCCCCAGCACGAGGAAGGCCAGCGCGATCAGGCCAATGTAGAAGTCGTCCCAATGGGTGCGTGCCAGCCGCTGGTAATCCAGCCATTGCAGGCCGATCGCCGCCAGCGCCAGCGCCACGCCGTACACGGCGGTCCGCTTCCAGTTTCGGGATGGCATCCGGGCGTGTCGGCGGCTCATGCCGGCGGATTGTCCGGCAATGCCGGCCCTGGTGAAAGGCGCCACAGGGACTAGGGCCGGACCCGGAACACCGCGCTGATGCGCGGCGCCTGCGGGCGGCGGGTCTTGGGAATGCCGTGTTCGTGGGTGAGCTGGGAGGCGTGGCTCATGCTGAGCAGGCTACCCGGCAACAGATCGATGGCGATGGCCTTGTGCCCCTCGCCCTTGCGCTTGATCAGCATGCGGCGCGGCGCGCCCAGCGAGACCAGGGTGATCGGATGGCCTTCGCGCAGGATGTGCAGCTTGTCGCTGTGCATGGCGACGCTGTCGTGACCGTCGCGGTAGAGGTTCATGCCCACCCGGCTGTAGGGCGCGGGCACCACGGCCTGCACCCGCGCCAGCATCTCGGCCAGCGGCAGGTCCTCGGGCAAGGCGTCGAGATCATAGCTGGCGAGCAGGCGTGGTACGTCCACCACCTTCTCGTACATGGGCCGTTGCAGGTGGGTCCAGTTGGCGCCCGCCTGCAGGGCCTGGAACCACCGCCACGCCCGTGCCTCGTCGATGAAATCCGGCCAGTAGCGGATGCCGCCCTGGGCATCGTCGGCCAATTGCTGCATGGGCGTGGCGAACAGATCCATCTCAGTGGAAGTCCCGCGAGGGGGTGACCAGGTCGCCCAGCCAGTCGCTCATGTCGCGCAACTGGGCGGCGATGAGGTGCTGCACGCCGTCCACGTGCTCCCAGCGTCCGCGCACCGACAGCAGGCGCGCGCCCAGCAGGGCCTTGCGCTGGCGCGCAGCCAGGTGCGGCCAGACCACCACGTTGACCACGCCGTGCTCGTCTTCCAGGGTCACGAAGATGACCCCGCTGGCGGTGCCCGGCCGCTGCCGCTGGGTGACGATGCCGGCGGCATGCACACCACGCCCGTGCGGCATGTCCTGCAACTGGCGCGAATCCAGTACCCGCTCGCCCTGCAACCGTGGACGCAGCAGCGCCAGCGGATGCGTGCGCAGGGTCAGTCCCAGCGCGCGGTAATCCGACAGCACGTCCTCGCCGGTGCGCGGCGCCGGCAGCGCGATGGCGCCCTCGTCCGGGCTGCCGGGCAGCAGCGGCCGCTGGCGCTCGATGCCGGCCACCGCCCAGCGCGCGGCGTGGCGGTTTCCGGCCAGCGCTTCCAGCGCGCCGGCTTCGGCCAGCGCATGCCGGGCCTTTTCATCCAGCCGCGCGCGCAGGCACAGATCGCGCACGTCGCGGAACGGCTGGCGCGTGCGGGCGGCGACGATCGCATTCGCCATCGCCTCCGACAATCCGCTGATCTGGCGCATGCCCAGCCGGATCGCCGGCTGGCCGGCGTCATCCTCGTCGCCCATGCGGAAACGCCCGCCTTCCAGCGTGCAGTCCCAGTCGCTGTGCAGCACGTCGACCGGCCGCACCTCGACCGGCAGGCGCCCGCCCCGCCCGCGCCGCGCGTCCTGCACGATCTGGCTGGGCGAATAGAAGCCCATCGGTTGCGCGTTGAGCAGCGCGCAGGTGAAGGCGGCCGGCTCGTGCCGCTTCAGCCAGCTGCTGATGTAGACCAACTTGGCGAACGAGGCCGCGTGGCTCTGCGGGAAGCCATAGGAGCCGAAGCCCTTGATCTGTTCGAAGATCTGGTCGATGAATTCGGAGGAGTAGTTCTTGCCCTCCATCAGCTCGCGGATGCGTGCCCGATGCGGCTCCATGTCGCCGCCGCGCCCCCAGGCCGCCATCGAGCGGCGCAGCCCGTCGGCTTCGGCTTCCGTGTAGCCGGCGTGGATCACCAGTTCCATCACCTGTTCCTGGAACAACGGAATGCCCAAGGTATCTTTGAGAATTTCCTTGATGCCTTCGGAGGGATAGACCACCGGGTCTTTACCCTGCCGTCGCCGCAGGTAGGGATGCACCATGCCACCCTGAATCGGACCCGGGCGAACGATGGCGACTTCGATCACCAGATCGTAGAACCACTTCGGCTTCAACCGCGGCAGCATGCTCATCTGCGCGCGCGATTCGATCTGGAAAACGCCAACCGTGTCGGCGGCCTGGATGAGGTCGTAGGTTCCGGCGTCATCGCCAGGTATCCGGGCCAAGTCAATGACGCAACCACGATGTTCCTCGATCAGCTTCACCGCCTTCTGGATGCAGGTCAGCATGCCCAGCGCCAGGCAGTCGACCTTGAGCAGCTTCATGGTTTCCAGATCGTCCTTGTCCCACTGGATGATGGTGCGGTCGTCCATGGACGCGTTCTCCACCGGCACCACCGTGGACAGCGGCGCGTCGCTGATCACGAATCCGCCGACGTGCTGGGAAAGATGGCGCGGATGCCCGCGCAGCATCGCGGTCACCGCCAGCACCCGCGCGATCAGCGGATTGTCCGGGTCGAAACCGGCCTCGCGCAGGCGCTGCTCCATCGGCGTTTCGCCGTTTCCCCAGCCGTAGCAGTCGGCCAGCAATGCAATCTGATCCGGCGGCAGGCCGAACACCTTGGCGACATCGCGCACCGCGCTCTTGCCGCGATAGCGGATCACCGTGGCGGCGATGGCCGCGCGCTCGCGGCCATACTTGTTGTAGACGTACTGGAGCACCTCCTCGCGCCGCGCATGCTCGAAGTCCACGTCGATGTCCGGCGGCTCGTCGCGGTTCTCCGACAGGAATCGCGCCATCAGCAGGCGGGTCTCGTCGGGATTGACCACGGTGATGCCCAGCGCGAAACAGACCGCCGAATTGGCCGAGGAGCCGCGTCCCTGGCAGAGGATGTCCTGCGATTTGGCGAAACGGACAATGTCCTCGACGGTCAGGAAGAACGCTTCGTATTTCTTCTTTTCGATGAGCGCCAGTTCGCCGTCGATCTGCCGTCTGACCTTGTCGGGCGTACCCTCCGGCCAGCGTTCGCGCATGCCACGCTCGGTCAGTTCACGCAGCCAGGTGGTCGGCGTGTGGCCTTCCGGCACCAGTTCAACGGGATAGCGGTATTCCAGTTGGTCCAGATGGAAGATGCAGCGCCGCGCCAGTTGAACCGCCGCCTCCAGCAAGGCCGCCGGATAGATGTTGCCCAGTGCGCGCCGCGTGCGCAGATGGCGTTCGCCGTTGCGGAACAGATGCTCTCCGCATTCGGCCAGTGGCAGACCCTGGCGGATCGCGGTCATGGTGTCCTGCAGGACGCGCCGGCGGCGCACGTCCATGTGCACGTCGCCGGCGGCCACCGGCGTCATGCCCTGCTCCACCGCCAATGCCAGCAGCTGTTGCAGGCGGGCATCGTCGTCCTCGTCGCGGTGCAGTTCCACCGCCAGGAACGCGCGTTCGCCGAATACCCGTTGCAGCCACCTTCCCTGTTCCGGTTCCGGCGCGCGCGCCGGCAGCCACAGCGCGAACAGTCCGCACTCGTCTTCGCACAGCACGCTTTCCACGTCCTGACGGGTGAGCCGGTAGCGTCCCTTGGTGGTGGCGCGCCGGCCCACGGTGATCAGCCGGCACAGTTGCGTGTAGCCGCGATGGTTTTCCACCAGCAGCACCAGCCGCAGGCCGTCGAGCAACCGGAACTCGCTGCCCACCACCAGTTTCAAATCGGTGGCCTCCGAGGCTTCCAACGCCCGCACGATGCCCGCCAGCGAGCATTCGTCGGTGATCGCCAGCGCCTCGTAGCCGCAAAGCTTGGCCCGTGCGAACAATTCCTCCGCGCTGGCCGCGCCGCGCAGGAAGGAGAAATCCGACAGGCAATGCAGTTCGGCATAGGCCGGCAGATCGTCGGCGACGACGGTGTCGTCGTTGGCTGCCGCCAGTCCCAGCCGCTGCGCGACTTCCCAGGCGCGCGGCGGGCGGCCGCCGGGCGAGTCGGTATCGCGTTCCTGTTCGCGGCTCATGCGAACCACCCGTGCAGCATCCAGTGTTCCCGCTCGCCCGGCGGCGCGAACGCCCAGGCGCGTTGGCCCTGCGAGGTTTCCAGCACGTAGTAGTCGCGCCGGGCGTCTTCACCATCCCACCAGCCACTTTCCAGCCGCTCCGGTCCGGACAGGATGCGCGGACGCGGATCCCGCAGCGGTATCGGCTGCGGCAACAGCCAGGCCGGGCGCGGCGGACGCGCGGGCGCCGGCGTGATGTCCACATGATCGCCGCCACGCAGTCGCCGCCACGCCCGCTCCGGACGCGGATCGCCGGTGGGCGTCACCTGGTGGACCGCGTCGTCGCCCAGCCGCGCGCGCAGGCGTTCGCGCAATTGCGGCCAGGGCAGCGTCTGCTGCGCGCGCAGGTCGAACAGGTCCCGGACGGTCGGCACGAACGGCGGCAACTCGCGCGCCAGCAGGCGCACCGCCACCACCGGCGCGGGAATCGACACCCGTTCGAGCCGGTTGCGGGTCAGTTCGAACAGCATCGCCGGCTCGCGTTCGGCTGACAGCAGCCCCACCTCCACGTCGGTATGGCCTTGCTCGTGCTCCAGCCGCAGCAGGAACCGCTGCACGCCGCCGTCGCGGATCGACAGGTAAGTGCACAGATCGCCGATCAGGCGACGCAGCGGGAACAGCAGCGCGGTGTGGCTTTCCACTTCGTAGCCCAGTTCCACCCGCGCGTCGAAATAATCCGGCGGCGCGTAATGGACCAGCGGATCGTCGGCCTCGCCATACAGGCGATCCAGATGTTCCAGCACTTCCAGGCCGAAGCGCCGGCGCAGGCTGTCGCGCGGCAGGCCGCGCAGGGTGCGTAGATCGCGGATACCCATGCGGTGCAGGCGCTCGCCGGCATCGTCGGGCAGCACCGCGCGCCGGATCGGCACGCGATCCAGCACCTCGTTCATGCCCGGCGCCTGCATCATCGCCAGGCCGTCGCGCAGGCCGGCGAACACGCGCGCCGCGCGCGGCGTCGGCGCCAGCGCGATGCGATGGCTGAAGCCGAGCGCGTGCAGTTCCTCGCGCAGGCGTGCCTCGAACCGTGGCCACGGGCCCAGCAGGCGGAAACTGGCGCGCACTTCCAGCACCAGGCAGCCAGGCCATTGCGCGCTCACCAGCGAGCTGTGGCGATAGGCCCATGCGGCCAAGAAGCGGTGCCAGCGCGCTTCGGCCTGCGGTTCGTACTCGGCCAGCGCCAGATCCGGCAGCAGCGCGTACGCGGCGGTCAGCCGCATGCCCGCCCGCAGGCCCGCCTGCGCGGCCGCGGCGTTGACGGCATGCAGCGTGCGCAGTTGCGCCGGTCCGGTCACCAGCGCCAATGGCGCGTCGGGATCGGGGCAACGGCGAAGGACGGCGTCCAGCGCCAGCTGCGGCAGCAAGATGCAGGCCCAGAGCATGCGCGACTCACGAACCGGTCCAGGCGAACGCCTGCGCGGGTGGATGCCCGCCGCGGCATTTGCGCACGTGCCAAGCGCCGGCCGCGCCGCCTCTTTCGCGCGCGTATTCCAGCCGCAGCGATGCCGGCGAGGCGTTGAGCGCATGCCGGCGATCCCGTAGCGCGAAACCCAGGCAATCGCCACTGTCGGCCGCCACCTGCAAGCGCCGCAAGGCGCGTCCATCGGCGGTCGCCGGCCAGCCGAGCACCGCGGCGCAGGCACCGCTGCGCAGGCACTGCTCGAAGGCCCACAAGGCATCGCGCGGCGCGGCCTCGACCAGATGCAGGTGCGCCAGTTCCACGCCGCCCGCCTGCCAGGCCGGCGCGTAGGCCAGATACGGCGGCGCGATCAGCACCACCTCGTTCCCCGCGCGGGTCAGCCGCGCCAGCGTGGGCATCAGCAGTTCGATCTCGCCCACGCCATCGGCCGGCAGCAGCAGTTCGGTGAGCGCGCCGCGCGGCCAGCCGCCCTGCGGCAGCAGGCGATCCAGCGCGGCATGGCCGGTGCTCTCGCTGTCGGCCGGAGCGACGGCGCTGCGTCCCGCGTGCCACAGTGTCTGCGCGGCCAGCAGGGATTCCAGGGCGACGACGCTGCCCATCAGTCGCGCCGGATCAAACCGCAGTACAGCCCCTCGATGGCGAAATCCTCGTCGGGATCCGGATCGATCGGTGCATGGCCGGCGCTGCGCGGCAGCAGCCGCAGTTCGGTGGCGGTGTGGTGCAGCCGCTTGATGGTGATGCCGGCGTCGCCGAGCCGGGCCACCACCGTCTGTCCGTGATGCGCGTCGGGCGTGATGCGCACGCCGACCAGATCGCCATCGAGGATGCCGTCGTCGCGCATCGAGTCGCCCTGCACGCGCAACAGGTAATCCGGACGCATGCGGAACAGCGCCGCGTCCACGTGCAGGAATGCCTCGGTCTCGCCATCGTTGAGGATCGGTTGTCCGGCCGCGACCCGCCCCACCAGCGGCAGGCTGATCACGTCGTCGCGATCCGGTCGCGGTTCGATCAGGCGGATGCCGCGCGGCCGGCTGGGATCGCGGCTCAGGTAGCCCTTCTTCTCCAGCGCATCGAGGTGCTTGAACACCGCGCTGACATGGCCGATGCCGACCGCGGCGCCGATTTCCTGCAGGGTCGGCGCGCTGCCGGTCTCGGCCAGGTGCTGGCGCACGGCTTCCAGGACGGCGGCTTGGCGATGGGTCAGGGTCAGGCTCACACGAGAATCTTTTCACCTAATCAGGTGAAAGCCAATGGTGAAAACCTGAATTGGACCCGCCGCCTTCCCTCAGCCGGGCCCCGCCGGGAACAGATCCCGATCCCACTCCGGTTCCTCGCCGAAGCGCCCGGCCAGGAAGTCCAGGAACGAGCGCACCAGCGGCGGCATCAGCCGGCGGGTGGCGTAGACACCGAAGATGCCCATCGGCGGAATGTCGTAGTCCGGCAGCACCGCGACCAGTTCGCCGCGCGCCAGGTAGCCGGCCGCCTGGTAGGTCGGCAGCATGGCGATGCCGCCGCCGTTGCGCACCGCCTGCAGCAGCACGCTGGCCTCGTTGGCGCTGATGCCGCCGCCGACCGCGACCGCCACCTCGCGGCCATCGCGGCGCAGGTGCCAGAGGCTCTTGCCGACGAAGTGATGGGTCAGGCAGTCGTGCGCGGCCAGATCCTCCGCGCGCACCGGCGCGCCACGCCGGGCCAGGTAATCCGGCGAGGCGCACAGCAGCGAACGGCAGGTGGTCAACCGGCGGGCAATCAGGTTCGGATCCAGTTCGTGGCTGATGCGAATGGCCAGATCCACCCGCTCCTCGATCAGGTTGACCGTGCGATCCAGCAGCAGCATGTCGATGCGCACGCCCGGATGCCGGCCGACGTAGTCGACCACCGCCGCGGCCAATTGGCTCTGTCCGAACGAAGTGCTGCAGGTCAGCCGCAGTTGCCCATGCAACGGCGCGTCGGTGTCGCTGGCGACCGCCGCCTGCAGGTCGGCCCCCAGTTCCAGCAGCTTGCGGCAGCGCTCCAGCGCCTGCTCGCCCGGCGTGGTCAGGCTGATCCGGCGGGTGGTGCGATGGAACAGGCGCACGCCCAGCCAGTCCTCCAGTTCGGCCAGATAGCGGGTGACCATCGCCCGCGACATGTCCAGCGCCTCGGCGGCGGCGGTCAGGCTGCCGCGCTCGGCGACCTCGACGAATACCCCCATTGCGGTCATCCGGTCCATGACTTGCTCGATTCATGCAACAAACAAGTGCCTTATACGCGGTTTTTCGTCCGCTTTCAGCCCACTACAGTGACTCCACTTTCCCACCTCATCCGGAGTCCACCATGAAAATCGCCCTCGCCGCCGCCACCGGCAAAATCGGCCGCCAGATCGCGGCCCAGGCCATCGCCCGCGGCCATGACGTCACCGCCATCGTCCGCCGCGACACCGATCTGCCGCCGGAACTGGACGGCGCCCGCATCGTCATCGCCCCGCTGGACGATGCCGACGCCCTGGTCGCCGCCGTGCGTGGCCATGACGTGCTGGCCAGCGCCTACGGTCCGCAACCCGGCGCCGAATCCAGCCTCGCCGACGTCAGCGATGCCCTGATCGCCGCCGCCCGCGAGGCCGGCATCCCGCGCGTGGTGGTGGTCGGCGGTGCCGGCAGCCTGGAAGTGGCGCCCGGCGTGCAGTTGGTCGACGTGCCGGATTTCCCCGCCGCCTACAAGCCGGTCGCACTGGCCCACCGTGATGCGCTCAAGCGTTACCAGGCCGCCGACGATCTGGCCTGGACGTTCTTCTCGCCGGCCGCGGAAATCGGCCCGGGCGAGGCGCGCGGGCAATTCCGCACCCAGGTCGGCGCGCTGCTGGCCGATGCCGACGGCAAGAGCGCCATCAGCTACGCCGACTATGCCGAGGCTTTCGTCGCCGAACTCGAACAGGCGCGCCACCCGCGCCAGATCATCACCGCGGCCTACTGATTCCGCCGACTAACCGGAGCATTCCCATGCGAAGCATCTTCCTGTTCGCGCTGGCGCTGTCAGGCGCCCTGAGCGGTTGCCAGAACCTGCCGGCGCATGCCGGAAGCAGCTTGGCCGATACAGATGTTTTTCCCGCGACCGGCCATATCTATCGCGTCGATTTCGGCAGCGGCAACGCCTTCGACATCGACTTCACCTCCGACCACAGCATGACCTTCACCAAGCTGCAGCCACCCTCGCGGGGCCAGGTGGAAACCATCCGTTTCGATCACCGGCGGATCCGCGAAGGCCTGTACCTGGTGCGCTGGCAGGAAGCGGACCGGACCACGGTCGTGCACCTGGAAGACTTCGCGCGGGAACGGGTGTACACCCACATCACCCGTCCCGACGGCAGTTTCTTCAGCGGCGAATCCACCCTCACCCGCGTCCATTGAACGCGTCCATCGAGCAGGAGACGATGTCCATGAAACCCCTTGTCCTGAAATCCGCGGGCGCGTTGGCGCTCACCGTGTCGCTGGCCGCCTGCGGTGGCCAGGCACCATCGAGCGCCGACACGCCCGTGGTCGAAGCTCCCAAAGCGACCGAACCGGTCGCCGAACCGCTGAAGCTGGAGGTCTACAACCCCGGCCCGGATGGCATCTTCGCGGTGTCCTCCGTGCTGGTCACCGGCCGCGAAGACGCCGTGCTCATCGACGCGCAGTTCTCCACCGCCGACGCGGCGAAACTGGTCGAACGGATCAAGGCATCCGGCAAGCGGCTGACCACGATCTACATCAGCCATGGCGATCCGGATTTCTACTTCGGTCTGGAGACATTGAAAGCCGCTTTCCCGGACGCGAAGATCCTGGCCACGCCACAGACCATCGCCCACATCCGCGAAACCAGCACGGGCAAGCTGGCGCACTGGGGTCCGATTCTCGGCGCCGGCGCGCCGAAACAGATCGTCATGCCCGAGCCGCTGGCCGGCGATCGCCTGGACCTGGAAGGCCGGGAACTGCAAATCATCGGTCTGGACGGGCCCACGCCGGATCGCAGCGTCGTCTGGATTCCCTCGATCCGCGCGGTGGTTGGCGGCATCCCGGTGATCGCCGGTGAACATGTGTGGATGGCAGATACCCAGACGCCGCAATCGCATGCCGACTGGCTGGCCATGCTGGATCGGATTGCCGCGCTGAAGCCGGAGACAGTGATCCCGGGCCACTTCGAACCAAACGCGCCGCAGGGCCTGGACGCGGTGCGCTTCACCGCCGACTACATCCGCGCCTACGACGAGGAAACGGCCAAGGCGAAGGATTCCGCCGCGCTGATCGCGGCGATGAAGACACGCTACCCGCAACTGGGCGGCGTTTCCTCGCTGGAACTGAGCGCCAAGGTCAGCAAGGGCGAGATGCGCTGGCCTTAAATGGCACCGCCCTGCTCCCGCTTGCAGGAGCAGGTGGCGCGAAGCGTCGGATGAGGACGCCTTTCGCACGATGCCGCTCTGTCGGCTTGCCCCCATCCGCCTTCGGCACCTTCCCCCGCAAGCGGGGGAAGGGATCATCCAATACTGGGTCGCAAGACCATCTGGCTGCGGACGCAAGTGGATAGCATCAGTTATATCCGCAACATGCCCTTCCCCCGCTTGCGAGGGAAGGTGGTGCGAAGCGCCGGATGGGGCGCTCTTCGCGCGATGCCACCCTGCCGGTTTGCCCCCATCCGCCTTCGGCACCTTCCCCCGCAAGCGGGGGAAGGGAGCATCCAATGCCGGGTCGGAAGACCATCTGACCGCGGATGCAAGCGGATAGCGTCAGTTACATCCGCAACATGCCCTTCCCACGCTTGCGGGGGAAGGGATCATCCAATGCTGGATCGCAAGACCATCTGGCTGCGGACGCAAGCGGATAGCGTCAGTTACATCCGCAACATGCCCTTCCCACGCTTGCGGGGGAAGGTGGCGCGAAGCGCCGGATGGGGGCGCCCTTCGCGCGATGCCACCCTGCCGGTTTGCCTTCACCCGCCTTCGGCAATTCCATCAAGCACGAGGCATCAATCCTTCCCGCGCGCCCGCGCAAAAGCCGCGGCCAGCGCATTGTCGGCGGGAGGCGCCGACGGACGCGACGCACCGCCCTGCCCGCGCCCGCCACCATCGCGGCCGTTGCGCGGACCGCTTCCGCCTCCATTGTTCCCACGCGCACCTTGCGCACCACGCTCCTCGCGCACAGGCGGCGGTGTGTCGTCCAGGCGCCGGGTCAACGCGATGCGCTTGCGCGGGATGTCCACTTCCAGCACCCGTACCTTGACGATGTCACCGGCCTTGACCACTTCGCGAGGATCCTTGACGTAGCGATCGGCCAGCGCGGAGATATGGATCAGGCCGTCCTGGTGCACGCCTATGTCGACGAAGGCGCCGAACGCGGCCACGTTGCTGATCACCCCTTCCAGGATCATGCCCGGCTTGAGGTCCTTGATGTCCTCCACGCCGTCGGCGAAGCGCGCGGCCTTGAACTCGGGACGCGGATCGCGGCCAGGCTTCTCCAGTTCCTTGAGGATGTCGCGCACGGTCGGCACGCCGAACTTCTCGTCGGTGTACTCCTCGGCGCGCACGCCGCGCAGGAAGCCGGCGTCTCCGATGATCTGCTTCACCTCCCGGCCGCATTTGGCCAGGATGCGCTCGACCACCGGATAGGCTTCCGGATGCACCGAGGACGCGTCGAGCGGCTGGTCGCCGTCGGCGATGCGCAGGAAGCCGGCGCACTGCTCGAAGGTCTTCTCGCCCAGGCGCGGCACCTTCAGCAGTTCCTTGCGCGACTTGAACGCGCCGTTGGCGTCGCGATAGACCACGATGTTGTCGGCCACGCTGGAGGACAGGCCCGATACGCGGGTCAGCAGCGCCGCCGAGGCGGTGTTCACGTCCACGCCGACCGCGTTCACGCAGTCCTCGACCTTGGCGTCCAGCGCGCGTGCCAGCCGGAACTGATCGACGTCGTGCTGGTACTGGCCCACGCCGATTGCCTTGGGCTCGATCTTCACCAGTTCGGCCAGCGGATCCTGCAGGCGACGGGCGATCGACACCGCGCCGCGCAGGCTCACGTCCAGGCCGGGGAATTCGCGGGCGGCGAACTCGGAAGCCGAATACACCGACGCGCCGGCCTCGCTGACCACGATCTTCTGCATCTTCAGTTCCGGCGCCAGCTTGATCAGATCGCCGGCCAGCTTGTCGGTCTCGCGGCTGGCGGTGCCGTTACCGATCGAGATCAGTTCCACCTGGTGCTTGATGCACAGCGCGCGCAGCACGTGCAGCGACTGATCCCATTGGCGCTTGGGCTCATGCGGATAGATGGTGGCGGTATCGACCAGCTTGCCGGTGCGATCCACCACCGCCACCTTCACGCCGGTGCGCAGGCCCGGGTCCAGGCCCAGCACGGCCTTGGGACCGGCCGGCGCGGCCAGCAGCAGATCCTTCAGGTTGTCACCGAACACCGCGATGGCTTCGGCCTCGGCCTTCTCGCGTGCCTGGTTGAACAGATCCAGCAGCAAGTGCATGTGCAGCTTGGCGCGCCAGGTCAGCCGGCACGCATCCAGCAGCCACTTGTCGGCCGGACGGCCCTGCGCGGCGACGCCGGCATGCTTGGCCACCCGCCCCTCGGCCAGCAGGTGACCCGCTTCGGCTTCGTTGCCGGGATCCAGATCCAGCAGCAGGATTTCCTCGCGGCGCGCGCGGAACAGCGCCAGCAGCCGGTGCGAGGGAATCTTCGCCAGCGATTCGGCGTGGTCGAAATAGTCGCGGTACTTGGCGCCCTCGTTTTCCTTGCCATCGGCCACGCGCGCGCGGATCACCCCGACCTCGTGCATCCAGTCGCGCAGTTCGCCGACCAGTGCGGCGTTCTCGCCCCAGCGCTCCATCAGGATCGCACGGGCACCTTCCAGCGCCGCCTTGACGTCGGCCACGCCCTTCTCCGCATCCACGTAGGCGGCGGCGACGGCTTCCGGCACCTGCGAGGGATCGGCCAGCAGGCCGTCGGCCAACGGCTCCAGCCCGGCCTCGCGCGCGATCTGGGCGCGGGTGCGGCGCTTGGGCTTGTACGGCAGGTACAGATCCTCCAGCCGCGCCTTGCTGTCGGCGGCTTCGATGTCGGCGCGCAGTTCGTCGGTCAGCTTGCCCTGCTCCTCGATGCTCGCCAGCACCGCGGCGCGGCGATCCTCCAGCTCGCGCAGGTAGGTCAGGCGCGTTTCCAGATTGCGCAGTTGGGTGTCGTCCAGCCCGCCGGTGACTTCCTTGCGGTAGCGCGCGATGAAGGGGACGGTGGCGCCTTCGTCGAGCAGCGCGATGGCGGCCTGTGCCTGCGAGGTCTGGGCGCCGATCTCGGTGGCGATGGTCCGGGCGATCTGCAGGGCCAGCTTCGGATTCTTGTCTTGCATTGCTTCCGTCGAAAAAGACCCGGGCGTCCGGGTGGGATGCCGATTGTGGCAACCCCGGACCGCGCGCGAAACGGGTTGACAGGCGAGTAAATTCAGCTCATGCCCATGGCCGGAGACGCGCCTGCGCTATCCTTCGCGCAAACGTAAAAGGATCCCGCACGTGCGCGAGCTGTACCCCGAGATCGAGCCCTACCGCACCCAGCGGCTGGCCGTGGACGACCTGCATACGCTGTACATCGAGGAATGCGGCAATCCGGACGGCCTGCCGGTGCTGTTCCTGCACGGCGGTCCCGGCGCCGGCCTGTCCGCCTACCATCGGCGCTTCTTCGATCCGGCGCGCTATCGCATCGTGCTGTTCGACCAGCGCGGCGCCGGCCGTTCCACCCCGTCTGCGGAACTGCGCGACAACACCACCTGGCACCTGGTCGCCGACATCGAGCGGATCCGCGAGCACTTCGGCATCGATCGCTGGGTCGTGTTCGGCGGTTCGTGGGGCTCCACGCTGTCGCTGGCCTATGCGCAGGCGCATCCGGATCGCGTGCTCGGCCTGGTGCTGCGCGGCATCTTCCTTGGCCGGCCTGGCGAACTGCGCTGGTTCAACGAACTCGACGGCGGCGCACGCTGGATCTTCCCGGAACGCTGGGAACGCTACCTGGCCTACATCCCCGAGCCTGAGCGCGACGAGATGGTCGAAGCCTACTGGCGGCGCCTGGACGGCCCGGATCCCGCGGTCCGGCTGGAGGCCGCGCGCGCGTGGAGCGACTGGGAGGGCGGCAGCACCACCCTGCTCCACGATCCCGCCGAAGCCGGCAACTTCGAGGATCCGAAGGTGGCGGTCAGCGTCGCCCGCGCCGAGGCCCACTATTTCCGCCACAACGTGTTCCTGGAACCGGACCAGTTGCTGCGCGGCGTCGACCGCATCCGCCACATCCCCGCCTCCATCGTGCACGGCCGCTACGACATCATCTGCCCGATGAAGAGCGCCCACGATCTGGCGCAGGCGTGGCCGGAAGCCGATCTGCGGGTGGTGCTGGCGGGCCACAGCGCCGCGGATCCGGCCATCGTCGACGCGCTGGTGCAGGCCACCGACGCGCTGGCCGACCGCTTCGCCTGAGCGGCATGCGCCGACACTTCAAGACCCTCTCCGATGGCACGCTGATCGAATTCGATCGCGGCCAGTTCGACGACTGGTGCGTCTACCTGACGCCACCGGGCGCATCGCGCTTCGCCCCGCGCGATGCCTGGTATTTCGGCGAATTGCAGGCGTTGGCGGCGCGCCACGGCGCCTACCGCCTGTACGAGGATTTCGTGCGCGTATACGACCGCACCAGCGCGCAGGCCAGTCCCGCCGTGCTGGCCTGGATCACCGGCCTGTCCGCCGCCTATGGCGAGGACGCCTTGTTGGTGGATCAGCTGTTCACCATCCTCTACGCGGGCATGGTCGCCGAGGAGAACAAGGTCAACGGCCCGCTTGGCCGGCGGATCAAGCGGCTCGGCATGTACCAGGCACTGATCGAAGGCATGCCGGCCAGCGAGGCGGCGAACTACAGCCGCAACGTCGATGCCAGGCGACTGGATGGCGAATGCCGGCGGCGCGGATTCTGATCTTCCCGCGGGCGTGTGCAATCGCGGCGGAAGACGCAAACAGAAAGGGCCGCTTGCGCGGCCCTTTCCTCTTTCATTCCGCGAATGCCGCGATGCTCAGGAACGCACCGGCAGCACCCGGATCTCGACGCGGCGGTTGAGCGCGCGGCCGGAATCGGTGTCGTTGCTGGCAATCGGATAGCGCTTGCCCATGCCGACGATCTCGAAGCGCTCGCGCATCACGCCCTGGCCGATCAGGTAGTTGCCGACCGACGCGGCGCGCTGTTCGGACAGCCGCTGGTTGACCGCATCGCTGCCGATGCTGTCGGTATGCCCGGTCACTTCCACGATGGTCTGGTTGTACTCGGACAGGGTGCGGGCAACGTTGTTGAGCGCCGGGTAGAACTGCGGCTTCAGGTCCGCCTTGCCGAAATCGAAGGTCACGCCGTCCGGCAGGTTGAGCTTGATCACGTCGCCATCGCGGCTGACGTCGATGCCGGTGCCCGCGGTCTGGCGGCGCAGTTCGGCTTCCTGGCGATCCTGGTAGGCACCGATGGAACCACCGGCCAGGCCACCGACGCCCGCGCCAATCAGCGCGCGCTGGCGACGATCGGTCGCATCCTTGCCGCTCAGCAGGCCGACCGCCGCGCCGATGCCGGCACCGATCAGCGCACCGGTGCGGGTGCGGTTGGGATCATTGGGATCGTTGGTCTGGCCGGTATAGCTGGCGCAGGAACTCAACACCACCGCGGCGCCAAGCGCGATCAGCGTGGTCTTGACGGTGTACTTGTTCATGGACATCTCCTCGTCGTGTGGGAACGCATCCCGCCAAATCATTCAGCGTCGGCGAAAAATACCGAGTCCGTTCTGTCTGATAGCTAAAGCGCCGTGAAGATCCGGAAAAGCATGCACCTTCCTGTTCAGCTTGCTGGCGCGGTTTGCTCCAGCATCGACTCGGCCGCGCCGGCGTCGAGGGTGTAATCCCAGTTCCCCATCAGCGCCAGGTACAGCAGCTTCTCGAACTCCGGCCCGAAACGGCGGATCACCGCGTCGGGATCCGGGACCAGCTTCGCGTCGGCGATCAGGCCGAAGTGCACGCGGCCGTTGTAGCTGAGGATGGATACGCCGATGCCGATGGAACCGGTCTGCGGCACCCAGAACATCATGTCGCGCACCCGGCTGCCGCCCATGTAGAGCGGTTGCTGCGGCCCGGGCACGTTGGTGGCCACCGCGGTGGCCTTGCGGCTGAAGAGCTCCAGCGCGACGCCCTGCAAAGCCGCCGGCGCCATTCCGAGTGCCGCAAGAAGTCCAAATGCAACAATGGCTTGGCGAGAGTTTTTCAAGTTGTTCATGCAATTGGCGACCCGCTCCACCCGGCGGATCGGATTGGCCTCGCCGACCGGCAGATCCAGGAACACCAGGCCGAAATGGTTGCCCAGCTTGCGCGCGTGTTCCAGCGGCCGCAGGTTGACCGGCACGGTCGCGCGCAGGGTCACGCCATCGACGTTCTCGCCGCGTTCGAGCAGGTAACTGCGCAGCGCGCCGGCCGCGGTGGCCATCAGCACATCATTGACGGTGCAGTCGCAGGCGCGCCCCACCGCCTTGACCTCTTCCAGATCCAGCGGCTCGGCCCACGCTACCCGCTTGCTCACGCCCAACGGCCCGCGCAGCAGCGTGGGCGGATCGTCGGACAGCGCCAGTGCCGCCAGCAGCTCGCGGCCGATTTCGCCGCCCTCCTTCGCCAGCATCGTCGCCAGGGTCGGATCCCGGTACATTTCCATGCCCTTGCCGAGCATCTTGCCGCCGAGCTTGACGTAGCGATCAATCGCGCCGACCCGGCGCACCACTTCCACGCCATCCTGCTTGAGCCAGGCGGCGCGTAGTTCGCTGCCGCGATCCGGTTTGCGGGTGGTGTCGGTCAGCGACAGCAGCACCTGCACCAGCGCGATGCCGTCGGCATAGCTGTGGTGGATGCGCGCCACCAGCGCGGAGCCGCCGCGATAACGCTCGACCAGGTGGAACTGCCAGAGCGGTTTGGTCTTGTCCAGGGGCGTGGACGCCATTTGGCTGACGAAGCGTTCCAGCGCGCGTTTTTCCGATTGCGGATCGCTGCGACCGGGCAGCGCGGACAGGCGCACGTGCCAGTCGATGTCGAAATTCGTGTCTTCCACCCAGGCCGCGCCGGCGGCGGTGTCGACCGCCTTCTGGAGGAAGCGCGGATAGGCGAGGAAGCGCTTGCGGATCACCTGCTTGAGCCGCTCCAGCGTCATCGGCTCGTCGAACATCAACACGCCGGTGATCATCATCGGATTGGTCGGCCGGCACATCCGCAGCCAGGCGGTATCCACCCGCGACATCGCCTCGCGGCGCGGCTTGCCCGGCCCTTTCTTGGTCGCCATGCTGCCCTCCCTTCGCTGCGTTCGAGTGAAGCACGCGGCGGCGAAAGGCGTCAACGCGGCTAGCCGCCGCTGGCCCGGTACGCGGCCAGCGCGGCTTCGCGGCCTTCGGCCAGGTCCACCAGCGGCGCGGCGGGATAGTCCGGTGCCAGCCGCGCGGCGAGCGCCGGCGATTCCCACGGTGCGAAGCGGGCCGGTGGCGGCAGTCCGCGCAGTTCCGGCACCCAGCGGGCGATGTAATCCCCGTGCGGGTCGAACCGGCGCGCCTGGGCGACCGGATTGAACACGCGGAAATACGGCGCCGCGTCGGCACCGGTGCCGGCGGTCCATTGCCAGCCCAGGGTGTTGTTGGCCAGGTCGGCATCGACCAGCGTGTCCCAGAACCAGCGCGCGCCATGCAACCAGTGCAGGCGCAGGTGCTTGGTCAGGAAGCTGGCGACGATCATCCGTACCCGGTTGTGCATGTAGCCGGTGGCCCACAACTCGCGCATGCCGGCATCGACGATGGGCACGCCGGTGCGTCCGCGCTGCCAGGCCGCCAGAACGCCGGCCCCGGGGGTGGCCCAATCGAATCCATCGAAGCGCGGATTGAGATTGCGTTCGGCGGTGTGCGGGAAGTGATGCAGCAGGTGCCAGGCGAACTCTCGCCAGCCCAGTTCGCGCAGATAGGCTTCGACGTCGGCGGCGTTGGCCGCCGTGCGCGCCTGCTCCAGCGCGGCGGCGATGCGCCACGGCGCGATCTCGCCAAAGTGCAGATGCGGCGACAATCGCGAGGTTCCCACCCGGTCCGGCCGATCGCGGTCCTCGCGGTAGCCGCGCAAGGCGCCCTCGATGAACACTTCCAGCGCTTCCGCCGCGCCGGCTTCGCCGGGCTGCCACTGATCCCAGAATCCCCGATCCCAGCCGATGGCCGGGGCCAGTCCCAGCGCTTCCAGCGGCACACCGGCCGCCACGTCGTGCGCCGGCAACCGCGCCGGTGCGCGCCATCGATCCCGCCAGCGCGGAGCGAGCGCCTCCCAGCGCGCCCGCGCATTGCGCCAAAACGGCGTGAACACCCGGTACGGCGTGCCCTGCCCGGTCGCCAGATCCCAGGGCTCGAACAGCAGGCTGCCGTTGGCGCTTTCCACCCGCAATCCCTGCCCGCGCAGTCGCTTCTTCAGCGCGGCGTCGCGCGGCTGGGTCGCCGGTTCGTATTTGCGGTTCCAGAACACCGCGCGCGCGCCGCTGTCGCGTAACAGCGCCTGCAACGCCGCGTCGGACGGACCGGTGCGCAGATGCAGCGCGGAGCCACGTGTGCGCAGGTCGGTGTCCAGTGCGCGCAGCGAACGATGCCGCCACGCATCCGACGCCGCGCCGGGGAGCCAACCGCCCTCTTCGTCCGGTGCATGGATGTACACCGGCACCGGCGTGTAGCCCTCCTCCAGCGCCATCCGCAGCGCCGGGTTGTCGTCCAGGCGCAGATCGTTGCGGAACCAGACCAGGGCGAGCGGCATCGTGGCGCTTATTCGAAGCTGCCGATCGAATCGTGGGACAGGTTGTCGAAGCGGGTGTACTCGCCGAAGAACTTCAGCTTGCACGAGCCGGTCGGGCCGCTACGCTGCTTGCCGATGATGATTTCGGCCAGGCCCTTGTCCGGCGAGTTTTCCTTGTTGTAGTAGTCGTCGCGGTAGATGAACACGATCATGTCCGCGTCCTGCTCGATGGCGCCGGATTCGCGCAGGTCGGCCATCACCGGGCGCTTGTCGGTACGCGTTTCCAGCGAGCGGTTGAGCTGGGACAGCGCGATCACCGGCACGTTCAGTTCCTTGGCCAGGCCCTTGAGCGAGCGCGAAATCTCGGAAATCTCGGTCGCGCGGTTCTCGCTGTTGCCGGGCACGGACATCAGCTGCAGGTAGTCGATGACCACCAGGCCCAGGTCGTGCTCGCGCTTGAGCCGGCGCGATTTGGAGCGCAGCACCTCCGGCGACAGGCCGGGCGTGTCGTCGATGAAGATCTTGGTTTCCTTGAGCATCCGGATCGCGCTGGTGACGCGGCTCCAGTCCTCGTCTTCCAGTTGGCCGGTGCGCAGGCGGGTCGCGTTGATGCGGCCGTTGGAGGAAATCAGGCGCAGCGCCAGCTGGGCCGCGGACATTTCCATCGAGAACACCGCCACCGCCTTCTTCGACTTGATGGCGGCGAACTCGGCGATGTTCAGGGCGAAGGTGGTCTTGCCCATGGCCGGACGCGCGGCCAGGATGATCAGGTCGGTCGGCTGCAGGCCGGCGGTCATCTGATCGAAGTCGGTGTAGCCGGTCGGCAGGCCGGTGACGTTGCCGCCGTTCTCGAAGCGGTGCTGCAGGACCTCGAAGGCGTCCTTCAACGCCGAATTCATGCCGACGAAATCGGTGCGTCCGCGCGCGCCGGCCTCGGCGATGGCGAACACCTTCTGCTCTGCCACGGCCAGCAGTTCGGCGCTCTCGCGGCCCTCGGGCAGGAAGGCGTCGTTGACGATGCCGGTGCCGACGTCGATGAGCTGGCGCATCACCGCCTTGTCGCGGACGATTTCCGCATAGGCCACGATGTTGGCGGCGGATGGCGTGGAACTGGCCAGTTCCACCAGGTAGGCGCCGCCGGCGACCTGCTCCAGGTGTCCCTGCGATTCGAACCATTCGCCCAGGGTCACCGCATCGTAGGGACGATTGCGTTCGGCCAGTTCGCTGATGGCGCGGTAGATCAGCTGGTGATCGCGCCGGTAGAAATCGTTGTCGGTGAGCTTGTCGTTGATCCGGTCATAGGCTTCCGGCGCCAGCATCAGGCCGCCCAGCACCGCCTGTTCCGCCTCGATGGAGTGCGGCGGCACCCGCAACTGTTCGATACGCGCATCCTGCGGGTCGTTGCGGAAACCTTGGCGGGCGGACATGGGGGTGACGGACTCCTGTGACCGGTGCGGGACGAACGGAACGGGACTGGTCATGGTAGTCGCTCCACCGCAGGGTGGTTGCAGATAACCATGTGGATAACCGGTGGGAATCTCAGCAGCTGAGACCCGGCCGGTGAAGGAAGCAGTGCGCCGACGGACGGCAACGTGATGCCCGCGCGCTCCGTTCGACGAGACGTGTCTGGAGACAACACGTCGGAATACAAATGGAAACGGGCGCCGCGAGGCGCCCGTTCCGGTACCGCATGGCCCGGGTTATCAGGCTTCGGCTTCGACGACCACCTTGATGGGGGTTTCGACGTCGGCATGCAGCTTGGCGATGACTTCGAACTCGCCGATGTTGCGGATCGGGCCTTCGCCCATCACCACTTCGCTCTTTTCCAGCGGCAGGCCGGCGGCGGTGAACGCGTCGGCGATGTCGCGCGGGCCGACCGAACCGAACAGCTTGCCTTCGGTCGAAGCGTTGGCCTTGATGGTCACGCTGGCGCCTTCCAGCTTGGCGCGGCGGCCTTCGGCCTCATCGTGCACGGACTTGGCCTTGGCTTCGTACTCGGCGCGCTTGGCTTCGAACTCGGCCAGGTTGGCGGCGGTCGCCGGCACGGCCTTGCCCTGCGGGACCAGGTAGTTGCGGCCGTAGCCGGGCTTCACGTTGACCTTGTCGCCGAGGACGCCGAGGTTGGTGACTTTCTGCAGAAGAATCAGTTCCATCGTATTGCTCCGTATTCGTTAGCGGGGTTTGCCCGCAGCGTGGGCTGTCCGAATGACAGTGAAGAAAGGAACCTCCCTTGCGGGGAGGCTCCACCGCCGGGCGCCTGGGCGCCCGGCCATCGACGCTTACACGTCGTGGTTGTCCGTGTACGGGATCAGCGCCAGGAAACGCGCGCGCTTGACCGCCGTGGCCAGCTGGCGCTGGTAGCGGGACTTGGTGCCGGTGACGCGGCTCGGGACGATCTTGCCGGTCTCGGTCAGGTACTGGCGCAGGGTGTTGAGATCCTTGTAGTCGATCTCTTTCACGCCTTCGGCCGTGAACTTGCAGAACTTGCGGCGACGGAAGAACTTGGACATGGGGGTGCTCCTTAAGCGGCTTCAGCGTTGTCGGAGGATTCGGCGGCGGCTTCGTTGCTCTCGCCTTCGTCGTCATCGCGACGGCGACGCTCGCCACGCTCCGACTTCTCACCCTTCTCGTCCTTGTTCTTCATGATCAGGGACTGCTCGGTGTCGGCGCCATCGCGCTTGATCACCAGGTGACGCAGGATCGCGTCGTTGAAGCGGAAGGTTTCCACCAGCTCGTTCAGCACGGCCTGGTCGGCCTCGATGTTGAGCAGGACGTAGTGGGCCTTCACCAGGTTCTGGATCGGGTAGGCCAGCTGGCGGCGGCCCCAGTCTTCCAGACGGTGGATCTTGCCGTTGCCGTTCTCGATCAAGCCCTTGTAGCGCTCGATCATCGCCGGCACCTGCTCGCTCTGGTCCGGGTGGACCAGGAATACGACTTCATAGTGACGCATCGTTTTTACCTTTCGGATGTGGGCCCGGCGGCCTCGCGGCGCCGGGCGGGACAGCCCCCCGTCGCCCGGATGGGCGCGGTGGAGCAAGGACCCCGTTGCCCGCATGGGCGTCAGGGAGCTGGAAATTATGGCAGGTCAATGACTTGCAGGCAAATGGAGAGGCAGGCGGCGATAACGGGAAGCCCTCGGCGTAGGAACGCGGCATCCGCGATGGATATCGGGTCTCCGTGAAATCACTCTAAAAACATCCAGTTAATATTTGATTTTTCTTATTTTTTACTGTGATTCATGGTGTTGCGTGGCCGCGGAAATGGGTTCCAGCATTCGCCGGGACGACGGGGCTTCAGCGGCCGGCATTCCCGGTGCGCTCCCTCGGGCCATTGCCGGCTTCAGCGCCCATCTGCTCCTGGATCCACGCGTCGATGCGCTTCTCCAGCGCCTCCAGCGGTACCGAGCCGGTGTTGAGGACCTCGTCGTTGAAGTCGCGCAGGTCGAACTTCGGGCCCAGTGCCCTGGCCGAGCGCTCGCGCAGCTCGGAGATCTTCAACTGGCCGATCTTGTAGGCCAGCGCCTGGCCCGGCCAGGCGATGTAGCGGTCGATCTCGTTGACGATGTCCTGGTCGGTCTTGGCGGCGTTGTCCTTGAAATAGGCGATGGCCTTCTCGCGGCTCCAGCCCATCGAGTGCATGCCGGTGTCCACCACCAGCCGCACCGCCCGCCACATGTCGTAGGTCAACTGGCCGAAGCGGTCGTAAGGGTCGTCGTACAGGCCCATGTCGTAGCCCAGCCGCTCGGCGTACAGGCCCCAGCCCTCGCCGTAGGCGACGAAATAGGCGGTCTTGCGGAACATCGGCAGGTCCGGCAGTTCGATGCCGCGCGCCATCTGGAAATGGTGGCCGGGCACCGCCTCGTGCAGCGACAGTGCCATCATTTCCCACTTCGGCCGGGTCTCGGGCTTGTACAGGTTGACGTAGTAATAGCCGGCGCGGCTGCCGTCGGCGGCGCCGGGCTGGTAGTAGGCGGTGGTCGTGTCGGGCGCGGCGTTGTCCGGGATGGGGCGCACGCCGTAGGGCAGCCGGGGAATGGTATGGAACGCCTTCACCAGTTCCGGGTCGATCCGCTTGGACAGCGCCTGGTACGCCTCCAGCAGTTCGGCCGGAGTCTTGTAGAAGTATTTCGGGTCGCTGCGCAGGTGGTCGAAGAAGGCGTGCAGGTCCCCCTTGAAGCCGACCTGCGCCTTGATTTTCTCCATCTCGGCACGGATGCGCGCGACCTCCTTCAGGCCCATGTCGTGGATCTGCCGCGGCGTCAGCGGCGTGGTCGTGTAATACGCCGCCATGGCGGCATAGAAGTCCTGCCCGTCCGGCAGGTCGGTGGCGGCGATGCTGGCGCGGCTGGCCGGCAGGTAGGTCTGGTTGAAATACGCCTGCAGCTTGCGGTAGGCCGGCACCACCTCGGCGCTGATGACCTGCCGGGCTTCGCGCTGCAGGCCGGCGCGATCGGCCTCGGGCACGCTGTCGGCGAACTTCAGGAACGGGCGGTAGAACGGGCTCTTCGACGGGTCGTCGACGATCTGCGCGGCGATCTGCGCCGGCACGCGTTGCATCAGCACCTTGGGCGGCATGTAGCCTTCGGCCACGCCCTGCTGCATCAGCGCCAGGGTCTGGTCGATCAGGGTGTCCAGGCTGGCCAGGCGCGCGATCCAGTTGCGATAGTCCTGTGTGCTGGCGAACGGCACCACCTCGGCCATGCCGTCGGCCAGTTGCACCCCGCCCTGGTGGCCGATCGGTTGCAGGTATTCCTTGAAGCGCTGGCGGGAGACCGCCTGCTGCAGGTTCCATTCGAAAGTGTCGTAGTTGAGCTGGTCAGCCGGCGACAGGCCCTCGCGGCCGATGGCGTGCAGTTTTTCCAGCGCGGCCCGATCGTTGGCCTCGATGCGGGCGATGGCGTCCAGGCTGCGGTCGCTCCAGCGGTCGTTGTAGCGGTTGTCGCCGTTGTAGCTGGCGTTCTCGGGGCTTTCGCGCAGGCCGCGTTCCCACTCGGCGGCGAACAGCGCCTCCAGCGCCGCGTGCTTGTCGGTCGCGGGTTGCGCGCGCAGCGGCGCGGCCACGGTGACGGCCGCCAACGCGGCCAGCATCAGTGAACGGAACATCGACGGCTCCCTGTGCGAAAGCCGGCAAGCTTAACGTCTGCCCCGCTCCACCGGCAGTGCCGCGGCGGGAACCCGGATCAAGCGGCGTCGATCAGGCGGCGTCGGCCTGGGTGGTGAAGCTTTCGCCGCAGCCACACTCGGCGGTGGCGTTGGGATTGCGGAACAGGAAGGTTTCACCCAGGCCCTGCTTGGCGAAGTCGATTTCGGTGCCGTCCACCAGCGCCAGGCTTTGCGCGTCAACGTAGATGCGCACGCCCTCGAACTCGAACACGGTGTCGCCCTCGCGCTCCTCGCGGGCCAGATCGGCGACATGGCCCCAACCGGAGCAGCCAGTGCGGGCAACGCCGAAACGCAGGCCCAGCGCACCCGGCGTCTGCTCGACGAAACGCTGCACGCGCTCCAGGGCGACGGGGGTCAGGGTGATGGCCATGCATTCCTCCAGGCGGGACGTCGATTATAGGCCGTGGACGAGCCGCTGGGCCCGTCGCTCCGGTAAACTCCACCGTTCCATAAATAGTCCTGTTACGGAAGGATTCAAGTCATGACGGTGGTGAGCGTCGAACATGCGCTGGCGGGCAAGATCCCGGCCGGCGGCGAGGTCACGGTACGCGGCTGGGTGCGCACGCGGCGCGATTCCAAGGCGGGCCTGTCCTTCGTGAATGTCAGCGACGGCTCCTGCTTCGCCGCCATCCAGGTGGTGTCGCCCAGCGACCTGGACAACTACGAATCCGAAATCAAGCGCCTGACCGCCGGCTGCGCGGTGGTCGCCACCGGCACCCTGGTGCCCTCGCAGGGCCAGGGCCAGAGCTTCGAGATCCAGGCCAGCCGGATCGAGGTGGTCGGCTGGGTCGAGGACCCGGAAACCTATCCGATCCAGCCCAAGGCCCATTCGCTGGAGTTCCTGCGCGAGGTCGCCCACCTGCGTCCGCGGACCAACCTGTTCGGCGCGGTCACCCGCATCCGCAACTGCCTGGCCCAGGCCGTGCACCGCTTCTTCCACGAGCGCGGCTTCTACTGGATCAGCACGCCGATCATCACCACCTCCGACGCCGAGGGCGCCGGCCAGATGTTCCGCGTGTCCACCCTGGACATGGCCAACCTGCCGCGCGACGGCAAGGGCGCGGTGGATTTCTCGCGCGACTTCTTCGGCAAGGAAACCTTCCTGACCGTGTCCGGCCAGCTCAATGTCGAGGCCTACTGCCTGTCGCTGAGCAAGGTCTACACCTTCGGGCCGACCTTCCGCGCCGAGAACAGCAACACCACCCGCCACCTGGCCGAGTTCTGGATGATCGAGCCGGAGATCGCCTTCGCCGATCTGGCCGCCGACGCCGACCTGGCCGAGGACTTCCTCAAGTACCTGTTCCGCGCGGTGCTGGACGAACGCGGCGACGACATGGCGTTCATCGCCGAGCGCGTGCAGCCGGACGCCATCACCCGCCTGGAAACCTTCATCAACGCGCCGTTCGAGCGCATCGACTACACCGATGCGATCGGCCTGCTGCAGAAATCCGGCAAGAAGTTCGACTTCCCGGTCGAATGGGGCCTGGACCTGCAGACCGAGCACGAGCGTTGGCTGACCGAGCAGCACGTCGGCCGCCCGGTGGTGGTGATGAACTACCCCGAACACATCAAGGCCTTCTACATGCGCCTGAACGACGACGGCAAGACCGTCGCGGCCATGGACGTGCTGGCCCCGGGCATCGGCGAGATCATCGGCGGCAGCCAGCGCGAGGAGCGCCTGGACGTGCTGGACGCGCGCATGGCGCAGTTCGGCCTGGATCCGGCCCATTACGGCTGGTACCGCGACTTCCGCCGCTACGGCACGGTGCCGCACGCCGGCTTCGGCCTGGGTTTCGAGCGGCTGGTGGTCTACGTCTGCGGCCTGACCAACATCCGCGACGCCATTCCCTATCCGCGCGCGCCCGGCAGCGCCGAGTTCTGAGCCGGAGCGGATTGCAACGATGCTGCTGTTCTTTGCCCTGTGTTTTGTCGGCGTCGCCATCGCCGGCTTCTGCGCGTTCGTGATCTTCTGGCCGCTCACGCTGGTGCATATCCGGGATCGGCATGCCGCGCTCGGCGGCCAGTGGGGCGAAGGCGCTTTCCTCAAGCCGATCGCGCTGCGCTGGCTGCTGGCGCGCGGCTACCTGCCGCTGCGCGACAGTTCGCTCAGCGGCCTGGCCGCGCCGGCGCGCATTTCGCTGCTGGTGATCTTCGTTGCCCTGGTGTCGTCGGGGTTGCTGACGGTGTTCTCGCTGGTGCTCAAATGAACGATTCGATCCATGACGCCTGGTACGTCGCCTCGCTCGGCCGGACCCTGATCTGGGCCCGCCTGCGGGTGCTGGAGGCCGGCACCGCGCAGGTGCTGGACAGCGATGGCAACACCCTGACCTACGACAGCGAGGACAGCGCCCGCGCGGCGCTGTTCGACGCCGAGTTCGTCGCCTACGACGGACTGGACGAGGAAGACGCGCTGCAGCGTGGTTTCTCGCTGGATGAAGTCAGCCCGCCGCGTGCCGACAGCGACGACGCGCTGCCCGCGCAGATGGTGCAACAGCTCGGCGGCCGGGCCTGATCGGGCGCGCATGTACACCCCGCGCGCCTTCGCCGAGACCGACCTGGGGGAACTGGACCGGCTGATCGCGCGCGACGCCTTCGTCACCCTGATCACCACCGACGCCGACGGCGCGCCGTTCGCCAGCCATCTGCCCGTGCTGTACGCGCGCGACGGCGAACGCATCCTCATCGAGGGCCATTGGGCGCGGCCCAACCCGCAGGCGCGGCACGCCGGCCCTGCCCTGCTGATCGTGCACGGCCCGCACGCCTATCTTTCGCCCGGCTGGTATCCGGACAAGGAAACCGCCGCGCGCGTGCCGACCTGGAACTACGCGATCGCGCACCTGTACGGCACGCTGGAACCCACCGAGGACACCACCGCGCTCGCCGGCATCGTGGCTCGTCTGAGCCAGGCCAACGAGGCACGGGTGGGCAAGGACTGGCGGTTCGAACCCGAGCGCCAGGATCACGCCAGCCAATTGCGCGGCATCATCGGTTTCCGCTTCCGGGTCGAACGGATCGAACTGAAGTTCAAACTGAGCCAGAACCATCCCGAAGCCAATGTCCGCGGCGCCGCCGCCGGCCTGCGCGAACAGGACGACCCGAACGCCCACGAAATCGCCACGCGGATGCTGGACCGCCTGGCTCGCCGCGCCGACTGAACACACCCCGCCCTCTTCCCTGTAGGAGCGACGTCAGTCGCGACCGGAAGAATCGCCAACGGTTCGGCCTTCGCTCGTCCCTGCACGGCGGTCGCGACTGACGTCGCTCCTACAGGATGGCAATCGGTAGACTGCGGGTTCGGCATATCGAGGAACGTCGATGGATCTGAACCTGTCCGGTCGTCACGCGCTGGTCTGCGGCGCCTCAGAAGGCATCGGCCGCGCGGTGGCGCATGAGTTGGCGCTGCTCGGCGCCAGCGTCACCCTGTTGGCGCGACGGGCCGAGGTGCTGGCGGACGTCGCGGCGGACCTGCCGACGGTCGCCTCGGGCCAATCGCACGATTGGCTGGCCGCGGATCTGGCCGATCCCGCCGGGCTGCGCGCGGGCGCCGAGGCGCTGGTGGCCCGATCCCCCGTGCACATCCTGGTCAACAACACCGGCGGTCCGCCGGGCGGACGCGCCATCGATGCCGACGCGAGTGCCTATCTCGACGCGTTCCAGCGCCATCTGCTGGCCAACCAGTTGCTGGCCGGCCTGGTGGTCCCGGGCATGCGGGACGCCGGCTGGGGCCGCATCGTGAACGTGGTATCCACCTCGGTGAAGGAGCCCATTCCCAACCTGGGCGTGTCCAACACCATCCGCGGCGCGGTGGCGTCCTGGGCCAAGACCCTGTCGCGCGAACTCGGCGCCGACGGCATCACCGTCAACAACGTGCTGCCGGGCTATACCCGCACTCGCCGCCTGCAGCAGATCCTTGACGATCGCAGCGCCGCCAGTGGCAAGGACGAAGCCGTCGTGGCCGCCGGCATGCTGGCCACGGTGCCGGCCGGCCGCTTCGCCGATCCGGTCGAAGTCGCCGCGGCCATCGCCTTCCTGGCCTCGCCCGCCGCCGGTTACATCAGCGGCGTCAGCCTGGCGGTGGACGGCGGACGCATGCAATCCATCTGAGGACTCCGGCGGCGGTTCCCGCGCCGACCGCAATGCAGCAGGCCGTCGACACGGGCCGGGTTAAGCTTGCGCCATGCTATCGCTGACCCACTGGATCGACGGCCAGCCGCAGGCGGCCCGCAACGGCGGCTGGCGCGCGGTGCATGCGCCCGCCGACACCCGCGAATACGCACGCCTCGCCGATGGCGACGAGGCCGACGTGGAGGCGGCCGTGCAGGCGGCGACCCGCGCCTGGCCTGCGTGGTCGTCGCTGCGCGGTTCCGAACGCGCGGCCTGGCTGGAACGCCTGGCATCGGCGCTCGAGTCCCGCCTGGAAGCGTTCGCCCAGGCCGAGTCCCGGGACGGCGGCAAGCCGATCCGGCTGGCGCGCCAGATCGAGATTCCCCGCGCGATCGCCAACCTGCGTTTCTTCGCCCACGCGGCCACCCAGATCGGCAGCGAGGCGCACCACGGCGAGGCGGGCCTGAACTACACCCTGCGCCAGCCCCTCGGAGTGGTCGCCACGATCTCGCCCTGGAACCTGCCGCTGTACCTGTTCACCTGGAAGATCGCGCCCGCGCTGGCCGCCGGCAACACCGTGGTCGCCAAGCCCTCGGAGGTCACGCCGCTGACCGCGACGATGCTGGGCGAACTGGCCGCGGAGATCGGCTTTCCGGCCGGCGTGCTGAACATCGTGCACGGCACCGGTCCGCGGGTCGGAGAGCCGCTGGTGCTGCATCCACGGATCAAGGCGGTGTCCTTCACCGGCAGCACCGGGGTCGGCCAGCGCATCGCCGCCCTGGCCGGCCCGCAGTTGAAGAAGATCTCGCTGGAACTGGGTGGCAAGAACCCGACCCTGGTGTTCGCCGACAGCGATTGGCGCAACCAGTTGGACACGCTGGTGCGTTCGGCGTTCCAGAACTCCGGGCAGATCTGCCTGTGCGGCTCGCGCCTGCTGGTGGAGCGTGCCATTTACGACGAGTTCCGCGAGGCCTTCAGCGCCCGCGCCGCCGCGCTGCGGGTTGGCGATCCCGCCGACGAGGCCACCGATCTCGGCCCGTTGGTGTCGCAGGCGCATCACGACAAGGTCACCGCCTGCATCGCCCGCGCCCGCATCGAAGGCGGCCGCTTCCTGCTGGGAGGCGAGGCGTCGGCGCGCGGCGGCTGGTTCGTGGAACCCGTCCTGATAGAAGGGCTGGGACCGGACAGCGCCAGCAACCGCGAGGAAATCTTCGGGCCGGTGGCGACCCTGCAGGCGTTCGATGACGACGCGCAGGCGCTGGCGCTGGCCAACGCGGGCGATTATGGGCTGGCCGCGATGATCTGGACCCGCGACCTCGACCGCGCCCACCGCATGGCCGCGCGGCTGCGTGCCGGCATCGTCTGGATCAACACCTGGCTGATGCGTGATCTGCGCACCCCGTTCGGCGGCATGGGCCGGTCCGGGTTGGGCCGCGAAGGCGGCATGGAGGCGATGCGGTTTTTCACCGAGGCGCGGAATGTCTGCATCGCCACCGGCTGAAACCCCGCTTCCCCGCCATCCGGCGCACGGCCGGCTGCTGACGATCGCCGGCGATGGGCGCAAACTACGCGGTGGACCGCCGAGCGCTCCACCCTCCCCCGCCAGAACCGGAAACCGCCCGTGAGTGATAGCGAACTCGAAAACCTGCTGCGCAACAACCGTGAATGGGCCGAACGGATCAAGCACGAGGATCCCGGCTTCTTCAAACGCCTGTCGCAGCAGCAGTCGCCGCGCTACCTGTGGATCGGCTGCTCCGATTCGCGCGTGCCCGCCAACCAGATCCTGGGGCTGGACCCGGGCGAGGTGTTCGTCCATCGCAACATCGCCAACGTCATGTCGCATGGCGATCTCAATTGCCTGTCGGTGATCCAGTTCGCGGTCGACATCCTCAAGGTCGAGCACATCCTGCTGGTCGGCCACTACGGCTGCGGCGGCGTGCACGCGGCGATGACCGGCGCCCGGGTCGGCCTGGCCGACAACTGGCTGCGCCACGTCGCCGACGTGGCCACCAAGCATGCCGTCCGCCTGGCCGAGGAGGACACCGAGTCGCTGCGCCACGCCCGCCTGTGCGAACTGAACGTGATCGAGCAGGTGTTCAACGTCTGCCAGACCACCGTGGTCCAGGACGCCTGGGCGCGCAACCAGCCGCTGACCGTGCACGGCTGGGTCTACAGCCTGTTCGACGGCCGCGTGCGCGAACTGGGCATGGACGTGGACGCCGCCGACCGCCTGCACCCGACCTACGAACAGGCGCTGGCGCGGATGCCCGCGCGCGGGGACCGTCGCGATGGGTGAAGGCATCCGGACCACGACGGCACCCGTGCCGGTCGGCGCGTATCCGCACGCGCGCCGGGTCGGCCCGTTGCTGTTCCTGTCCGGCATCGGCCCGCGCGATCCGGCCACCGACACCATTCCCGGCAACGATTACTTCGCCGACGGCCGCGTGCGCGGCTACGACATCCAGGCGCAGGCGCGCGCGGTGTTCGCCAACGTGCGCGCGGTGCTGGAAGCCAGCGGCGCGCGCTGGGAGGATCTGGTCGACGTGACCGTCTACCTCACCGACATGGCCCGCGACTTCAAGGCCTACAACCAGGTTTGGGCCGAGTATTTCCCGGACGCGGCGCGCGCGCCCTGCCGCACCACCCTGGGCATCACCGCCCTGCCCACGCCCATCGCCATCGAACTCAAGTGCGTCGCCGCCTTGCCCGAGGAACGCTGACATGCTGCCCGGACCGATCAACCTGCTGGCCTGGATCGAGGAACACCGCCACCTGCTCAAGCCGCCGGTCGGCAACAAGGTGATCTACGCGGGCGACTTCATCGTCATGGTGGTCGGCGGCCCCAACCAGCGCACCGACTTCCACTACGACGAAGGACCGGAATGGTTCTACCAGCTCGAAGGCGAGATGGTGCTGAAGATCCAGGAAGACGGCGCAGTGCGCGATATCCCGATCCGCGCCGGCGAGATCTTCCTGCTGCCGCCGCGCGTGCCGCATTCCCCGCAGCGGATGCCCGACTCGGTCGGCCTGGTGATCGAACGCCGGCGGCTGCCGCACGAACAAGATGGGCTGCTGTGGTACTGCGAGCGCTGCAATCACAAGCTGTACGAGGAGTACTTCATCCTGAAGAACATCGAGACGGATTTCCCACCGGTGTTCGACCGCTTCTATTCCTCGCAAGCGCACCGGACCTGCACGCAGTGCGGGCACCTGAACCCGGCACCCGGCAAGTACGTGATGGCGGATACCTGAGCGCTCCATGCTGAAGATCGACACCCACGCCCACTTCCTGCCGCGCGACTGGCCCGATCTGGCCGGCAAGTACGGCGACAACCGCTTCCCGGTCATCCACCACGGCGATGACGGCCGCCACCGCATCTACAAGGACGGGCGTTTTTTCCGCGAGATCTGGCCCAAGACCTGGGATCCGGTGGAGCGCATCGCCGACTACGCCAAGTTCGGCGTGCAGGTGCAGGTGATCAGCACGGTGCCGGTGATGTTCAGCTACTGGGCCAAGCCACACCAGGCGCTGGAACTGCACCAGGCGCTCAATGATCACACCGCCGCGGCCTGCCGCGACTACCCGCGCCACTACGCCGGTATCGGCACCGTGCCGCTGCAGTCACCACGGCTGGCGGTGCAGGAACTGGAGCGCTGCATGGATCAGCTCGGCCTGCAGGGCGTGCAGATCGGCAGCCACGTCAACGACTGGAACCTCGACGCGCCGGAACTGTTCGAGTTCTTCCAGGCCGCCAGCGAACTCGGCGCCGCGATACTGGTGCATCCCTGGGACATGATGGGCGCGGCCTCCATGCCCAAGTACTGGCTGCCCTGGCTGGTCGGCATGCCGGCCGAGCAGTCGCGCGCGGCCTGCTGCCTGATCTTCGGCGGCGTGCTGGAACGCCTGCCCGGCCTCAAGGTCTGCTTCGCCCACGGCGGCGGCAGCTTCCCCTACACCATCGGCCGCATCGAACACGGCTTCAACATGCGTCCGGATCTGGTCGCCACCGACAACCACCGCAACCCGCGCGAGTACCTGGACCGGGTCTACTTCGATTCATGGGTGGCCGATCCGCGCGCGCTGCGCTACCTGCTGGACACCGTCGGCATCGACCGGGTGATGCTGGGCACCGACTATCCGTTTCCGCTGGGCGAGCAGGAGCCCGGCGCCGGCATCGCCGCGCTGGCCCTGGGCGAAGCCGAACAGGCCCGCCTCTACCACGGCACCGCGCTGGAATGGCTGGGCCTGTCGCGGCAACGGTTCGACTGACCCATGCCGCACCTGACCCTGCAATACACCGACAACCTCGTCCTGGACGCGCGCGCGCTGTTGTCTCGGCTCAACCAGGTCCTGCTCGACAGCGGGCATTTCAACGAGGAAGCGATCAAGAGCCGCGCCGTCGCGCTGTCCGACTTTCTGGTCGGCACCGACGCCGATGCCGCGCGCGCGTTCGTCCATGCACGCCTGCGCATCCTTCCCGGCCGTGACGAGGCCGTGCGCGCGCAGTTGTCCGAGGCGCTGCTGCACGCGCTGCGCACGCACCTTCCGGCGGGGTCGCACGCCCTGCAGATCTGCGCGGAAGTCGGCGAACTTCCGGCCAGCTACCGCAAGACCACCGTTCCTCCCATCTCTTCACCGGCCTCTTCATGACCGACGCGCTGTCCCGTACCCATGCCATCGCCCTCGATGCCGCCGACCCGCTGCGCGCCCTGCGCAACGAGTTCCTGATTCCGAAGCACAAGCACAACGAGCAGCTCTATTTCTGCGGCAACTCGCTGGGCCTGCAACCGCGCGGCGCGCGCAAGTACGTGCAGGAGGTACTGGACAAGTGGGCCGAGCAGGCGGTGGAGGGTCACTTCACCGAGCCGGCGCAGTGGATGACCTACCACGAGCTGGTCCGCGACGGGCTGGCGAAAGTGGTCGGCGCGCAGCCGACCGAGGTCGTGGCGATGAACTCGCTGACCGCCAATCTGCACCTGATGATGGTCAGCTTCTACCGGCCCACCGCCGAGCGTCCGGCCATCCTGATGGAAGCCGGCGCGTTCCCGTCCGACCGCCACGCGCTGGAATCGCAGGTGCGTTTCCATGGCTTCGACCCGGCGCGCGATCTGATCGAGCTGGAACCGGATCAACCCGACGGCACGCTGTCGATGCAGGCCATCGAGCGCGCCATCGGCGAGCATGGCCATCGCCTGGCCCTGGTGCTGTGGCCGGGCATCCAGTATCGAACCGGACAGGCGTTCGACCTGGCGGAAATCACCCGCCTCGGCCACGCGCAGGGCGCGTTGGTCGGGTTCGACCTGGCCCACGCGGCCGGCAACCTGCCGGTGCAGCTGCACGCCAGTGGCGCCGACTTCGCGGTGTGGTGCCACTACAAGTACATGAACGCCGGGCCGGGCGCGGTCGCCGGCTGTTTCGTGCATGAGCGGCACGCGCACACGGACCGCCCGCGCTTCGCCGGCTGGTGGGGCCACCAGAAGGAAAGCCGGTTCAGGATGGCACCCGAGTTCGTGCCCACGCCCGGCGCCGACGGCTGGCAGCTCAGCAATCCTCCGATCCTGGGCCTGGCCCCGTTGCGCGCCTCGCTGGAACTGATCGCGCAGGCCGGCGGCATGGCCGCGCTGCGCGCCAAGTCGGAAAAACTGACCGGCTTCCTGGAGGCGCTCATCCGCGCCCGCGTCGGCGACGCGCTGCAGATCGTCACGCCCGCCGATCCGGCCCAGCGCGGCGCGCAGTTGTCGCTGCGGGTGGTGGGCGGCCGCGAGCGCGGGCGCGACCTGTTCGAATACCTGGCGTCGGTCGGCACGATTGGCGACTGGCGCGAACCGGACGTGATCCGGATCTCGCCGACCCCGCTGTACAACCGTTTCATGGACGTCTACCGCTTCGTCGAGGAAGTGGAGACCTGGCGCGGCGTCTGACCGGAGCAACCCCTTGAACGCATCCAACGACCGTTCCCTCACCATCATCGGCGCCGGCCTGGCCGGCGCGCTGCTGGCGACCCTGCTGGCCCGCAAGGGCTGGCAGGTGGACGTGTACGAAAAACGCGGCGACCCGCGCGTCAAAGGCTACGGCGGCGGCCGGTCGATCAACCTGGCCCTGGCCGAGCGCGGCCGCCACGCGCTGCGCCAGGCCGACGCCGACGAGGCGGTGATGAAGCAGGCGGTGATGATGCGCGGGCGCATGGTCCACCCGCGCGACGGCCAGCCGCAGTTGCAGCGCTACGGTCGCGACGATTCGGAAGTGATCTGGTCGGTGCACCGCGGCGATCTCAACATCACCCTGCTCGACCTGGCCGAACAGGCCGGCGCTTCGCTGCATTTCCACCGCCAGCTGGACACGGTGGATTTTCAGGACCGGGTGGCCACCTTCATCGATGATCGCGACGGCGGCCGCCATCCCATCGACTTCCGTTCGCTGGTCGGCGCCGACGGCGCCGGTTCGTCGCTGCGCGCGGCGATGCGGCTGCGCACCGATCTCGGCGAGCGCACCGATTTCCTCGACCACTCCTACAAGGAACTGGAAATCCCGCCAGCGGCCGACGGGGGCTTCCAGATCGAACCCAACGCCCTGCACATCTGGCCGCGCGGCCACTACATGTGCATCGCCCTGCCCAACGACGAAAAGACCTTCACCGTCACCCTGTTCCTGCCCAACCACGGCGATCCCGGTTTCGACACCGTGCACACGCCGGCGCAGGCGCACGCGCTGTTCGAACGCGACTTCCCCGATGCGGTGCCGCTGATCCCGCACCTGGAAGAGGACTGGCACCGCAACCCGGTCGGCCTGCTGGCCACCCTGTACCTGGACCGCTGGTACATCGACGACCGCGCGGTCCTGCTCGGTGACGCCGCCCACGCGATGGTGCCGTTCCACGGCCAGGGCATGAACTGCGCCTTCGAGGACTGCGTGGCGCTGGCCGAGCAACTGGAGCGCCACGGGGAACGCGCCGAGGCGTTCGCCGCGTTCCAGCGCGAGCGCCAGCCCAATGCGCGCGCGATCCAGGAAATGGCGCTGGAGAACTACGTGGAAATGCGCGACAAGGTGGACGACGCGGCGTTCCTGCTCCAGCGCGAGCTGGAACGGACCCTGCAGGAGCGCCATCCGGGCCGCTTCGTGCCGCACTACACCATGGTCACCTTCCTGCGCATTCCCTATCGGGTCGCGCTGGAGCGCAGCATCGTCCAGCGCGAACTGCTGGTCGCCGCCACCCGGGGACTGGAACGCCTGGATCAGGTGGACTGGGCGCGGGTGGATGCCGAAGTGATCCGTCGCCTGCAACCGCTGGAGGCGGAAGCGCGGTGAGCGCCAGCTTCCTGTTCTACGATCTGGAGACCTTCGGCGCGGATCCGCGCCGTACCCGCATCGCCCAGTTCGCCGCCCAGCGCACCGATGCGGAGCTGAATCCGATCGAGGATCCGATCGATTTCTTCGTCCAGCCCGCCGACGATCTGCTGCCCTCGCCCACCGCCACGCTGATCACCGGCATCACCCCGCAGCAGGCCGCGCGCCAGGGCGTCAACGAGGCGGCGGCGTTCGCCCGCATCGCCGACGAGATGTCGCGGCCGGATACCTGCACGCTGGGCTACAACTCGCTGCGCTTCGATGACGAGTTCGTCCGCCACGGCCTGTTCCGCAACTTCTTCGACCCCTACGAGCGCGAATGGCGCGGAGGAAATTCGCGCTGGGATCTGCTGGACGTGATGCGGCTGACCCACGCACTGCGCCCGGACGGCATCGTCTGGCCGCAGCGCGAGGATGGCGTCACCTCGTTCCGGCTGGAACACCTCGCGCTGGCCAACCATGTCCGCCAGGGCGATGCGCACGAGGCGCTGTCCGACGTGCGCGCGACCATCGGCATGGCCCGGCGGATGCGCCAGGCGCAACCCCGCCTGTGGGAATACGCGCTGAAACTGCGCGACAAGCGCTTCGCCGCCAGCCTGCTGGACACGGTGGCGATGACCCCGGTCCTGCACATCTCCCAGCGCTATCCGGCCAGCCGCATGTGCGCGGCGCTGGTGCTGCCGCTGGCGCGCCATCCGCAATACGACAACCGCATCATCGTGTACGACCTGGATGCCGACCCGGATCCGCTGCTGCACCTGGCACCGGAAGCCATCGCCGATCGCCTGTACACGCCCGCGGCGGATCTGCCGCCGGGTGAATCGCGCATTCCGCTGAAGGAAATCCACCTGAACAAGGCACCGGTGCTGGTCGCCCTGGCACACCTGCGCGATGCCGACTTCGAACGCCTGCGCATCGACCTGCTGATCACCGAGGCCAATGCCATCCGCCTGCGCGCGGCCGGACCGGCGCTGGCCGAGAAGGTGCGCCGCGTGTTCGCCGGCGAACGCGAGTTCGCCGTGCCCGATGTCGATGCCTCGCTGTATGGCGGTTTCCTTGGCGACGGCGACCGCCGCCGGTTTCCCGATCTGCGCGCCACCCCGCCGGAACTGCTGGGCCAGCGCGACTTCGGTTTCCGCGACCCGCGCCTGCCGGAACTGCTGTTCCGCTACCGCGCGCGCAACTGGCCGGCCACCTTGACCGCCGACGAACGCCTGCGCTGGGACGATTACCGCCGCCGGCGCCTGATCGGCGACAGTGGGCTTTCCGAGTACGGTTTCGAAAGTTTCCACGCTGAAATCGCCGCGCTGCGCGCGGCCCCCACCACCGACGGCCCGAAGCAGGCCCTGCTCGACCAGTTGCAGGCCTGGGGCCGGGATCTGGAGCAGAGCCTGTGAGCAGTTATTTTTCCGACGCCAGTTTCAAGTTCCTGCGCGGACTGGCGCGGCACAACGACAAGACCTGGTTCGCCGCGCACAAGGCGCAGTACGAGGAGCACGTCAAGGAACCGTTCCTGCGCCTGCTGACCGATCTGCAACCGGATCTGGCGCAGGTCAGCGAACATTTCCGTTCCGATCCGAAGACGGTCGGTGGTTCGCTGTTCCGGATCTACCGCGACGCCCGCTTCTCCACCGACAAGTCGCCCTACAAACCCTGGCAGGGCGCACGCCTGTACCACGAACGCCGCAAGCAGGTGCCGGCGCCGTCGTTCTACATCCACCTGCAGCCGGGCGAATGCTTCGTCGGCGCCGGGTTGTGGCATCCGGAGCCGGATACCCAGCGCCGGGTGCGCCAGTTCATCTTCGACAATCCCGGCAGCTGGAAAGCCGCCGCGCACGCGCCGAAGTTCCGCCGGCGCTTCGACTTCGAGGAAAGCGAGATGCTGACCCGGCCGCCGCGCGGGTTTCCGGCCGAGTTCGAATTCATCGACGATCTCAAGCACAAGAACTTCGTGTTCTGGCGTTCGCTGGACGACAGCGTGATGACCGGACCGAAACTGCGCCAGGTGCTGGCCGCCGACCTGGCCGCGCTGGCGCCGTTCGTAGACTACCTGTGCGCGGCCCTGGACCTGGAGTTCTAGCCATGAAGAAGTGGATCGCCCTGGCCGTCCTGCTGATCGCCGGTTTGCTCGGCTACCTCGCCGCGGGCCCCTACCTGGCGATCCACGGCATCCGCCAGGCGCTGGCCGAACAGGACACCGCCAAGCTGGAACGCCACGTGGACTTCCCCGCCCTGCGGGTCAACCTGCGCGCGCAGGTGGAAGACCAACTGGCCCGCCGCGCCGGCCCCGGGTTCCAGTCCAGCCTGCTCGGCGCGTTCGCGCTGTCGGTGGCGAACAACGTCATCGGCAGCGGCGTCGACACGATGGTCACGCCGCTGGGCATCGGCGCCATCCTGCAGGGCCGTTCGATGTGGAAGAAGGCGGTCGGCGACACCGTCGGCGGCGATACCCATGCGCCACCGGTACCCGCGGATCCGCTGAAGGACGCCAAGCATCGTTTCGAATCCCTCTCGCGCTTCACCGCGACCATCCACGACGAGGACGGCCGCCCGGTCGTCTGCGTGTTCACCCGCCAGGGCCTGCGCTGGCGGCTCACCGACATCCGCCTGCCCCTGGACGGCCCGTAGAGCGGAGCTTGCTCCGCTTTCCCGGCCGTCCAGCACGTCCGAACGCCCAAGCCCCCAGCCGAGCAAGCTCGGCTCCACAACCCGGCGTAGAGCGGAGCTTGCTCCGCTTCCCCGGCTGTCCAGCACGTCCGAACGCCCAGGCATCCCAGCTGAGCAAGCTCGGCTCTACAACCCGGCGTAGAGCGGAACTTGCTCCGCTTTCCCGCCTGTCCAACGCGTCCGAACGCCAGGCATCCCCAGCCGAGCAAGCTCGGCTCTACAACCCGGCGTAGAGCGGAACTTGCTCCGCTTTCCCGCCTGTCCAACGCGTCCGAACGCCAGGCATCCCCAGCCGAGCAAGCTCGGCTCTACAACCCGGCGTAGAGCGGAGCTTGCTCCGCTTTCCGGCCGTCCAACATGTTCGAACGCCCAGACATCCCCAGCCGAGCAAGCTCGGCTCTACACACCGGCGTAGAGCGGAGCTTGCTCCGCTTCCTCGTATATCCAACGTGCCCGAACGCCCCACCAGCCAAGCAAGCCCGGCTCCAAGGGTCAGCGATCGCGCGGCTGCCAATCCCGGCGTGCGCGCGCCAGGCGCAGGAACCGTGCGGCCAGTTGCCAACGCGCCGCGCGCGGCAGGCGCGCCAGCTCCTCGCGGGGATCGGCAACGACACCGCCCGGCTGCCAGGCGAACGCGATCCGGTTGCTCATGCGGGGTTCCTCCAGCGCCAGCACGCGTCCGCCAAAGCTGCGCCGCATCCGCACCAGATGCCGGCGCGCGTCGGTGGCGTAGAGATTGACCGCCATCGCCCCGCCTTCGGCCAGCGCATCCCGGCAGTCGTCGTAGAACGCCTGGGTCGAGACCGAGGGCGAGATGCCCTCCGCCTCGTAGGCATCCACGAGCAGCAGATCATAGGCGCCACGACGCTGGCGCAGCATCGCCGCGCCGTCTCCCAGCCGGGCCTGGAAGCGCCCGCTGTTGGCGGGAACGCGGAAGGCATCGCGCAACGCCAGCACGCGGACATCGCTTTCGAACGCCTCGATGGAAGCTTCCGGCAGGTGCCGATGGCAGAACTTGGCCTGGGATCCGCCGCCCAGCCCGATGATTCCGATCCGTGGCGGCCGCGGGCGCAGCAGCAGCGCGGCCAGCATGGTGCGGGTGTAGCCGACCTGAAGCAAGTCCGGCCACCAGGTCAGCATGCGGCTCTGGGTCACGTCGCGATTGAATTGCAGCGTGGTGTACCACCAGCCGCGATGGACCCGGGGGGCGCCTTCGTTCACGGCGCCGGATCGTTGGCCACGCCGTGCGGGACGTGGCCGGCGGCCACGTGCGGGCGTGCGCTGTCGATGTTGTGCTGGGAATCGTCGAAGAAGATGTCGGCGCCGAAGGCGTCCAGGAATGGCCCCTTGTGACGTCCGCCCAGGAACAGCGCTTCGTCCAGGCGCACGCCCCACTCGCGCAGCGTGCGGATGACCCGTTCGTGCGCCGGCGCCGAACGGGCGGTAACCAGCGCGGTGCGAATCGGCGAGTGCTCGCCGGCCGGGAACATTTCCTGCAACTGGTGCAGTGCCGACAGGAAGCCCTTGAACGGTCCGCCCGACAGCGGCGCGCGCGCATTCTCGCGTTCGTGCCGGCCGAACGCTTCCACGCCCTGCTCGCGCGAAATCCGCTCGCTCTCGTCGCCGAAGATCACCGCGTCGCCATCGAAGGCGATCCGCAACTGGTCCTCGTGGCGCTGCCGGTGCGCCTGCGCCGGCAGGATGGTGGCCGCGGCGATGCCATGCTCCAGCGAACGCCGTACCGAATCCGGGTTGGCGGACAGGAACAGGTCCGCCCCGAACGGCCGGATGTAAGGCCAGGTCGGCTCGCCGGAGGTGAACACCGCGCGCACGATGCCCAGGCCGTGGTGCTGGATGGAATTGAAGATGCGCAGGCCGGTGTCGGCGGAATTGCGCGACAGCAGGATGACCTCCACCCGCGGCGTGTCGTCGGGCGCGCCGGCATTCAGCGCCAGCAGCTTGCGCACCACCGGGAACGCGACGCCCGGCGCGAGCACGTCGTCCTCGTGCTTGCGCTGGTGGTCGCTGTAGGCATCCACGCCCTGGCGTTCGAACAGCGCGTGGCTGTCCTCCAGATCGAACAGGGCGCGCGATGTCACCGCGACGGTCAACAGGCGGGGGGTATTGTCGGCCATGCGCACAGTATCCGCCATCGCGGGGCTTCCCCGCGAGCCGGCCCCGCCCCGCCCGCCGCCGCTCAATCCTCGGTCGAATCCACCATGAAGCGCGCGGGCGGACCACGCCGGTAATCGCGGGTCACCGCACGCACCTCGACCTCCATGCGCAGCGGCTTCTGCTGCGCGGGCGCGTCATCCGGCCACAGGAACAGCAGTTCGGCGCGGCGGCTGTTGCTGATCACCCGTACCGGTTCGGCCGGAAACACCGCATAGCTGGTGTCCGCCGAAACCACCCGGAACTCGAAACCGATGTCTTCCAGTCCGTAATCGCCGCGCGGCCAGTCCAGGCGCACCCCCAGCAGGCCCGAACCGTCGCAGGTGCCGGCCATGCCGCCCAGCCCGCGGGTAATCTCGGTGACCTTCAGTTCCGGCGCGCGCAACGTGTCTTCCGGCGCGTCCGTGGGCGTGGCCCCGGCCTGCAGTTCGAAAGGCGCCATGTGCGTGTTCAGTCCGCACGCCTGCACGCCCTGCGCGGGCAACAGCGCGCAAAGCCCCCACAACCACCAGTGTTTCATCCCCTGACTCCTGTTCGGCATCGGACTACCCCGTCCGCACTCCTCCCGGTGCCGGACGGCCCTGACGTTGCTTGCTGCATGGCGGCGTCCCCACGCCGCTTCCCCGCACCGCCCGTTACACCACGAACTGTTCGCTGAGGATACGTTCCTCCAGATTGTGCTCCGGGTCAAACAACAGGGTCACGGTTCGGTCCTGCGATTCGCGGATCGTCACCTCCACCACGTCGCGGACTTCGTGCGAGTCGGCGGTGGCGCTGACCGGCCGCTTGTACGGGTCCAGCACCCGGAACCGCACCTCGGTGTTCGCGCGCAGGATCGCGCCGCGCCAGCGGCGCGGGCGGAAAGGCGCGATCGGGGTCAGCGCGATCGTGCTCGAACCCAGCGGCAGGATCGGACCATGCGCGGAGAAGTTGTAGGCGGTGCTGCCGGCCGGCGTGGCGGTCAGCACGCCGTCGCAGATCAGTTCGTCCAGCCGGGTCTGTCCGTTCAGATCGATGCGGATGTGCGCGGCCTGGCGGGTCTGGCGCAGCAGCGAGACCTCGTTGTAGGCCAGCGAGCCGGTACTGGCGCCGGATTCGGTCAGCGCCAGCATCTCCAGCGGCCGCAGCTTGGCCGGCTCGGCCTGGGCGAGCCGGTCCAGCAGATCCTCGCTGCGGTACTGGTTCATCAGGAACCCGACCGTTCCCAGCTTCATGCCGAACACCGGTTTGCCCAGGCTACCGTGCCGATGCAGGGTCTGCAGCATGAAGCCGTCGCCGCCGAGCGCGCACAGCACGTCGGCTTCCTGCGGATCCTGGCTGCCGTGCAGGGCGGTCAGTTCGGCCAGCGCGCGCTGCGCTTCGGCGGCCGGACTGGCGAGAAAGGCGATGCGGGGCGTCTGGCTCATCCCGGGTTCCTGGTGGCTTGCCGGAGAGGATAACGGCAGAAGCCCGGGATTGGATGACCGCGATGCCATCCGTTCCGGGCCGCGCAAAAAAACAGGCCGGGTTGCCCCGGCCTGTTTTCGCCATCACGAGCGCCGCGATCAGCCCTGCGCGGCCAACTGGCCCAGTCGCTGCACGGCCACCGAAGCGGTCGGATAGTCCAGCGTCTTCTGCGCGGCCAGCTCGTTGAGCATGGCCAGGGTGAAGCGCAGGCCGGCGTCACCGCGCTGCAGCCATGCCTGGACCTTGGCGTCGGCGGTGTTGCCGGGCATCGACAGCACCTGCGAGGTCAGCGTGCGCTGGTGGTTGGTCAGCTCGTCGCGCAGCACGCCACGGGCCACCGCATGCCAGCGCCCGTCGACCTTCAGCGCGTCGACCTGATCCACCAGCCACGGCAGGTGCAGGGCTTCGCCCAGGCGGTAGTGGACCTTCGACACCTCGACCGGCTTGAGCTTGCGGGCACGCGCCAGTTCGATGATGTCGCAGGATGGCTCCAGGTACGGCAGCGCCGCCAACTGGCCCGCGAGGCCGGCCGGCAGGCCCTTGTCCTTCCAGGTCTGCAGGCTGGCGTTGTACGCCGGACGCAGCGAGTCCGGCAGCACGCCGTCGGCGGCCCGGATCTCGTTGAAGCCGTCGTAGTAGCGCTCCACCGCGGTGGCGATCGCCGGGATTGGACCCTGGCGGGTCAGCAACCAGCGGGTGAAGGTACGCTGCACCGACCAGATCACCTGCAACGCGTCGATCTGTACCGACTCCGGCACCTTGCCGTCGAGAGCGTCGATCTGCACCCACAGCTCACGCGCGTCCAGCGTCTCGCGGGTGATGGTGAAGGCCTTGGCGACCTCCGCCGGGCTGCGGCCGGTGTCCTCCTGCATGCGCAGCAGGAAGGTCGCGCCCATCCGGTTGATGGTGGTGTTGGTCACCGCGGTGGCGATGATTTCGCGCTTCAGGCGGTGCTTCTCCATGTCCGCGGCGTACTTCTTCTGCAGCGGCTTGGGGAAGTAGCGCTGCAGTTCCTTGGACAGGTACGGATCTTCCGGGATGTCCGAATCCAGCAATTGCTGGAACGCCACCAGCTTGGAGTACGACAGCAGCACCGCCAGTTCCGGCCGGGTCATGCCCTGCCCGCGCGCCTTGCGCTCGGCCAGTTCCGCATCCGAGGGCAGGTACTCGATCTGGCGATCCAGCAGGCCCTGGGATTCCAGGGTCTGGATGAAGTGCTGCTTGGAACCCAGGCGCGCCGCGCTCATCCGCTCCATCAGGCTGAGCGCCTGGTTCTGGCGGTAGTTGTCCCACAGCACCAACTGGGCGACCTCGTCGGTCATGTCCGCCAGCAACTTGTTGCGGGCATCCATGCGCAGCTTCTTCTCCTGCACCACGCCGTTGAGCAGGATCTTGATGTTCACCTCGTGATCCGAGGTGTCCACGCCGGCGGAGTTGTCGATGAAGTCGGTGTTGAGCAGCACGCCATGCTGGGCGGCCTCGATGCGGCCCAACTGGGTCAGACCCAGGTTGCCGCCCTCGCCGACCACCTTGCAGCGCAGGTCGCGCCCGTCCACGCGCAGGCCATTGTTGGCGCGGTCGCCGACATCGGCGTTGGTCTCGCTGCTGGCCTTGACATAGGTGCCGATGCCGCCATTCCACAGCAGGTCGACCGGCGACTTCAGGATCGCGCTCATCAGTTCGTTGGGCGACAGCGACTTCACGCCGTCAGCCAGGCCCAGCACCTCGCGCACCTGCGGAGTGATCTCGATCGACTTGGCGGTACGCGGATGGATGCCGCCGCCCTTGGAGATCAGCTTGGTGTCGTAATCGGCCCAGCTGGAACGCGGCAGCTTGAACAGGCGCTGGCGCTCCTGGAAGCTGCGCGCCGCTTCCGGCGACGGGTCCAGGAAGATGTGGCGATGATCGAACGCGGCCACCAGGCGGATGTGCGGCGACAGCAGCATGCCGTTGCCGAACACGTCGCCGGACATGTCGCCGATGCCCACGCAGGTGAAGTCCTGGGTCTGCGAATCGCGGCCCAACGCGCGGAAATGGCGCTTGACCGATTCCCAGGCGCCGCGCGCGGTGATGCCCATGCCCTTGTGGTCATAGCCAACCGAACCGCCGGAGGCGAACGCGTCGCCCAGCCAGAAGTTGTGGGCGATGGCCAGGCCATTGGCGATGTCGGAGAACGTCGCCGTGCCCTTGTCGGCGGCGACCACCAGGTACGGATCGTCCTGATCGTGGCGGACCACGTTCAGCGGCGGAACGATCTTGCCGCCGACGATGTTGTCGGTGATGTCCAGCAGGCCCTGGATGAACATCTTGTAGCAGGCGATGCCTTCGGCCAGCACCGCGTCGCGATCTCCCCCCACCGGCGGACGCTTGACGAAGAAACCGCCCTTCGCGCCGACCGGCACGATCACGGTGTTCTTCACCATCTGCGCCTTGACCAGGCCCAGCACCTCGGTGCGGAAATCCTCGCGGCGATCCGACCAGCGCAGGCCGCCGCGGGCGACCGGGCCGAACCGCAGGTGCACGCCTTCCACGCGCGGGCCGTACACGAAGATCTCGCGATACGGACGCGGCTTGGGCAGATCCGGCACCTTGGCCGAATCGAACTTGAAGGCGATCGTGTGGGCCGGCTGGCCATCCACGCCAATCTGGTAGTAGCTGGTGCGCAGGGTCGCCTCGATGGCGCCGATGAAACCGCGCAGGATGCGGTCCTCATCCAGGCTGGACACGCGATCCATCAGCTTGAGCAGCGCCTTGTGGGTCGCCTCGACCTGTTCCTCGCGCTTGCCGCCACGGGCGTCCAGCACCGGTTGCAATGCCGTCAGCGTGGCTTCGTCGCCCTGCGCCAACGCGCGCAACTGGGCGGCGAAACGCTCCTGGCCGGCCTTGATTTCGGCCTTGCTCTCATGGCCGACCGCCGGATCGAAACGCGCCTCGAACAGTTCGACCAGCAGGCGAGCGAGCAGCGGGTAACGGTTCAGCGTCTCCTCGACGTAGCTCTGCGAGAACGGCACGCCGGTCTGCAGCAGGTACTTGCAGTAACCACGCAGCATCGCGATCTGGCGCCAGGCCAGGCTCGCGCCGAGCACCAGCCGGTTGAAGCCGTCGTTCTCGGCGTCGCCGTGCCAGATCCGGGCAAAGGCTTCCTCGAACTGCGCGTGCAGGCGATCGGTATCGATCGCGCCGCCCACCGCTTCCACCTCGAACTCCTGGATGTAGACCGGCTCGGCGGCCTCCAGCCGGAACGGGTGTTCGGAGATGACCCGCAGGCCCATGTTCTCCATCAGCGGCAGCGCGTCCGACAGCGGAATATCGGCCTGCTGGCGATACAGGTTGAGCCGCAACCGGCCCTCGCCGGCGCGCGCGCGGCGCGAGCGGTGCAGGCTCAGGCGCAGCGCGTCCGGACCGTCGAGCGCGGCCAGGTTCTCCACGTCGTTGGCGGCGAATTCCGGTGACACCGTTTCGATGTAGCCGGCCGGCAGCGCGCGGCCGAAACGGCTCATCAGCTTCAGGCCCTCGCCTTCGCCGTGGCGCGCGATCAGCGTCTCGCGCAAATCGTCCTGCCAGTTGCGCAGCAGGTGGGCGATGTCGGCTTCCAGCGCGGCGGTGTCGACGTCGATCTGCTCGCCGGCCTTCGGGCGGATGGTGAGGTGCAGCTGCGCCAGCGGCGACTCGCCCAGTTGCACGTTGGTGTCGACGTACTCGCCATGCAGGGCCTGCTTCAACAGCGCCTCGATGCGCAGGCGCACGTCGGTGTTGAAGCGATCGCGCGGGATGTACACCAGCGCGGAGAAGAAGCGGCCATAGCGATCACGGCGCAGGAACAGCTTGCTGCGCACGCGCTCCTGCAGGCCGAGGATGCCCATCGCGGTGCGGTTGAGTTCTTCCTCGCTGGACTGGAACAGTTCCTCGCGCGGCAGGGTTTCCAGGATGTGGCGCAACGCCTTGCCGCTGTGGCTGCTCGGCGACAGGCCGGAATTGCGCATCACGAATTCATGGCGCTCGCGCACCAGCGGGATTTCCCACGGACGGCGGTTGTAGGCGCTGGACGTGTACAGGCCGATGAAGCGCTGCTCGGCGATCGGGGTGCCCTTGGCGTCGAATTCCAGCACGCCGATGTAGTCCATGTTGCCCGGGCGATGCACGTTCGAGCGGCGGTTGGTCTTGGTCAGGATCAATGCATCGACCGAACCGGATTGCGGCATGTAGTGCGCGGCCAGGGTCTTGACGCTGCGCGGCGTCGAGGCGTCGTCGCCCCGCAGCAGGCCCAGGCCACTGTCTTCCACCGCACGCAGGATGCCGTCGCCATTGCCCTTCTCCACGCGGTACTCGCGGTAGCCGAAGAAGGTGAAGTGGTCATTGGCGGCCCAGCGCAGGAATTCCTGCGCCTCGTGGCGGCCGGCGTCGCTGATCGGCAGGCGGCGGGTGGCCAGGTCGTCGGCCAGCGTGAGCATCTTCTCGCGCATCACGCTCCAGTCGCGGACGATCGCGCGCACTTCTCCCAGCACCTGGCGAATGCGCTGTTCGATGCGCGGCATGTCGCCGGCCTGCTGGCGATCGATCTCCAGCACCATCAGCGATTCCGGCTTGCCCTCGCCCACCGCGGTCGCCTTGCCGGCCTTGTCGCGGGTGAAACGCACCAGCGGGTGGCCCAGTACGTGCACGCCCACGCCCATCTCCGCCAGCGCCATGCTGACCGAGTCGACCAGGAACGGCATGTCGTCGTTGATGATCTGCAGCACGGTGTGCGGCGCTTCCCAGCCATTGGCCTGGGCGGTGGCGTTGAACACGCGCACGTTGGCGGTGCCGGGCTTGCGCGCCCGCGCGAATTCCAGCATGTCGGCGGCGATGGCCGCCCAGATTTCCGGTGCGTGGTGCGGATACTCGTCATCCGCCATCCGCTTGTAGAACGCTTCGGTGAAGGCCAGCGCCTCGGCCTGACGCGCCGCCGGCACGCGCTTGCGGATGGCCGCGTAAATCGGCTCCAGCGAGAACACCGCCGGCCCCTTGCCCGCGCTGCCCGCCGGGATGGTCTTGACCGCCTTGCTGGTCTTGCTGGCCGCGGCCTTGCCCGCTGCCCCCGCGGCCTTGGCCGCGCCGGTCTCCGGTCGGGCAGCCACCTTCTTGGTCGGGGTCTTCTTCGGCGTCACCGCCTTGGCGGACTTGGCCGCGGCCGGTTTGGGCTTCTGTTTCTTCGGGGCTTTCTTGGAGCTGCGCACAGCGTTCATGCAGATGGAGACTCTACGATTGGTAGTCGAATGGTCATTGTATCCCCCGTCGCCATGACAAAACTTGTTGCGCGGCGTCATAAGAAGGGGTTGCAAAGCACTAGACGAAGGACTAGGCGATTTGCCTCATCGGTGATTCCCGGTGCGATGACGGAGCCATGCGCATGCCGATGGAATCCCCATCGGGGAACCTCTGGCGCCTCCAGCATGAATGGCGCCCTTTGCACACACGCCAAGCCGCCTTTCAAGCCTGTTCAAATTCTAAACTGGACGGTATAGTCCAACGCCTTATGTCGTCCGTCCTCCCCTCCTTCGCCGCGATCCAGCGACGGCAACGCGTGCACGCGGCCGTCCGCGAGTTGCTGGCCGAACAGGGATTCCGGATCAGCATGGACGCGGTGGCCGCCCGGGCCGGCTGCTCCAAGCAGACCCTGTATGCCCAGTTCGGCAGCAAGCAGGCGCTCCTGCGCAGCATGATCGACGAGCACCTGGACCTGACCACCGTTCGCCTGGAGGACGGTCCCGGTACCGGCAACGATGTCCGCGGGACCCTGCTCGCCTTCGCGATGGAGCATCTGGCCCACCTGTGCGATCCTTCGGTGGTCGCAACCAGCCAGTTGCTCACCGCGGAGGCCCACCAGTTTCCCGAAGAGGCGAAAGCGCTGTACCGGGACGGTTGCGAGCGGCTGACGGAACGGCTTGCCCGCTGGCTCGCCTCGGCCATGGAACGCGGCCTGCTGAAGCAGGACGATCCGCACCTGGCGGCCGAGTTGCTGTTGAGCATGATTACCGGCCTTGATTTCGAACGGCAGCGCTTCGCCGTACCGCATCGACGCAGCCTCGCGGCCCGCCGCCGCTGGGCCGAGTTCGCCGTCGACGGGTTCCTCCGCGCCTTCCCGCCCGCCATCGGCAGGGCGGCGGCGGCGGACGCCCCCTCTATACCCCCCCAAGAATTCCAAATCTGACACGGAGCTCCACCGATGACCGCCCCCGTCCGTTCCGTCGCCCTTTGCTGTGCCCTCGCACTGGCACTGGCTGCCTGCAGCAAGAACCAGGAACAGCCGCAGATGCCGCCACCCGAAGTCGGTGTGGTCAAGGCCAATCCGCAGACCGTGCCGCTGGAGCGTGATCTGGTCGGCCGGTTGTCCCCGGTCCGCAGTTCCGACGTGCGCGCCCGCGTCTCCGGCGTGCTGGTCAAGCGCGTGTACCAGGAAGGCACCGACGTGAAGGAAGGCCAGGTGCTGTTCCAGATCGATCCGGCGCCGCTGCGCGCTTCGCTTAGCGCGGCGCAGGCCAACCTGGCCTCGGCGCAGGCGACCTACGCCAACGCCAAGGTCTCCGCCGATCGCGCCCGCCAGCTGGCGCCGCAGAAGTTCGTGTCCAAATCCGACCTGGACAACGCCGAGGCCGCCGAACGCAGTGCCGCCGCCGCGGTCCAGCAGGCCCGCGCCAACGTCGAGACCGCACGCATCAACCTGGGCTACGCCAGCGTCACCGCGCCGATTTCCGGCCGTGCGGGCAAGCAGCAGGTGACCGAGGGCGCGCTGGTCGGCCAGGGTGAAGCCACCCTGCTGACCACCGTCGATCAGCTCGATCCGCTGTACGTCAACTTCTCGATCAGCGCGGCCGAACTGGAAGCGCTGCGCAGTGCCCAGAGCGGAGGCAACGTGCAGTTGTCCGACACCGGCACCGCCCAGGTCCAGGTCAAGCTCGCCGACGGTACGATCTACGACCAGCCGGGCACCCTGGATTTCTCCGGCGTGGTGGTGGATCCCGCCACCGGCAGCGTCTCGCTGCGCGCTACCCTGCCCAACCCGGATCGCAAGCTGCTGCCCGGCGCCTTCGTCACCCTGCGCGCCACCCTGGGCCAGCAGAACAATGCCTTCTTGATCCCGCAGGGCGCGATCCAGCGCGACACCCAGGGCGCCTATGCGATGGTCGTCGGCCAGGACGGCAAGGTCGTGCGCAAGCCGGTGGATGCCAAGCAGGCCGTCGGCGCCAACTGGCTGATCACCAGCGGCCTGGCCGCCGGTGACCAGGTCGTCGTGGACGGACTGCAGAAGGTTCGCGAAGGCGCTCCCGCCAAGCCCGTGACCGCCGGCGCCAAGCCGGCACAGCCGGGGGCCGCGGCGGGCCAGAAGCCCGCGGCCGCCGAAGGCGCGAAGCCGGAAGGCAAGGCCGAATAAGGATCCGCCCCCATGCCCAAGTTTTTCATCAACCATCCGGTCTTCGCCTGGGTCGTGTCGATCCTGATCTCGCTCGCGGGCGTGATCTCGATCCTCAACCTGGGCGTGGAGTCCTATCCCTCCATCGCCCCGCCGCAGGTGACGGTCAGCGCGAGCTATCCCGGCGCCAGCGCCGAGACCACCGAGCGCTCGGTGACCCAGGTCATCGAACAACAGCTCACCGGTATCGACAACCTGCTGTATTTCAGTTCCACGTCGAGCTCTTCCGGTCGCGCGACGGTCACCCTGACCTTCCAGACCGGCACCGACGCCGACATCGCCCAGGTCCAGGTGCAGAACAAGGTCGCGCTGGCGACCCCGCGCCTGCCGTCCGAGGTGACCGCGCAGGGCGTGGTGGTGGCCAAGGCCAACGCCGGCTTCCTGATGGTGGTGGGCCTTCAGTCGGACAATCCGGCGGTGGATCGCAACCACCTCAACGACATCCTGGCCTCGCGCGTGCTTGACCAGGTCTCGCGCATCCCCGGCGTCGGCAGCACCCAGCACTTCGGTTCCGAGTACGCCATGAACCTTTGGCTGGATCCGGGCAAGCTGCAGGGCTACAACCTGTCCTCCAGCGAGGTGCTGGCGGCGGTCAAGGGCCAGAACGTGCAGTTCGCCGCCGGTTCGGTCGGTTCCGATCCGGCGCCCGAGGGCCAGGCGTTCACCGCGACCGTGTCGGCCGAGGGCCGGTTCACCTCGCCCGAGCAGTTCGAGAACATCATCCTGCGCGCCAACAGCGACGGTTCCACCGTGCGCCTGAAGGACGTGGCGCGGGTCGAGTTCGGCGCCCAGAACTACGGCTTCGACACCCAGTACAACGGCAAGCCGGTCGGCGCCTTCGCCATCCAGCTGCTGCCGGGCGCCAACGCGCTGAACGTGGCCGAGGCCGTGCGCACCAAGATGGACGAGCTGCAGCCCAGCTTCCCGCAGGGCGTGTCCTGGTTCTCGCCGTATGACACCACCACCTTCGTGACCATCTCGATCGAGGAAGTCGTCAAGACCCTGTTCGAGGCGATCCTGCTGGTGTTCCTGGTGATGCTGATCTTCCTGCAGAACTTCCGCGCCACCATCATCCCCACCCTGGTCATCCCGGTCGCCCTGCTGGGCACGTTCTGGGGCCTGAGCGTCATCGGCTTCACCATCAACCAGCTGACCATGTTCGCGCTGGTGCTGGCGATCGGCATCGTGGTGGACGATGCGATCGTGGTGATCGAGAACGTCGAGCGCATCATGGCGGAAGAGAAACTGCCGCCGCGCGAGGCCACCATCAAGGCGATGGATCAGATCACCGGCGCGGTCATCGCGATCACCGTGGTCCTGGCGGCGGTATTCATCCCGTCCGCGCTGCAGGGCGGCGCCTCGGGCGAGATCTACAAGCAGTTCGCGCTGACCATCGCCATCTCGATGGCGTTCTCGGCGTTCCTCGCGCTGGGCTTCACTCCGGCGCTGTGCGCCAGCTTCCTCAAGCAGCACGAGCATGACAGCCACGAGAAGAAGAACATCGTCTTCCGCCTGTTCGAGAAGTACTACGCCAAGGTCGAGAAGACCTACGTCGGCCACATCGGCGCGGCAATCCGGCATACCCCGCGCTGGATGGTGGTGTTCGCGCTGCTGACCGTGCTGTGCGGCTTCCTGTTCACCCGCATCCCGAGCAGCTTCCTGCCCGAGGAAGACCAGGGCTACGCGCTGGCGATCGTGCAGTTGCCACCGGGCAACACCATGAGCAAGACCAATGAGGTGTTCACCCAGATCCGCGGCACCCTCAGCCAGATGGAGGGCTTCGAGGGGATGATGCAGGTGTCCGGCTTCAGCTTCCTGGGCCAAGGCGAGAACGTCGGCATGGCGTTCATCAAGCTCAAGCCGTGGGACGAGCGCGAGGTCGTGGTCACCGACTTCATCCAGCAGGCCAATGGCGCGCTGTATGGCATCAAGGGCGCGCAGATCTTCGTGGTCAACCTGCCCACCGTGCAGGGCCTGGGCCAGTTCGGCGGCTTCGACATGTGGCTGCAGGATCGCAGCGGCGCCGGCGAGGCCGCACTGCTGGCCGCCCGCAACACCCTGCTCGGCAAGGCGGCACAGGACAAGACCCTGGTCGGCGTGCGCCCGAACACCCTGGAAAACGCCCCGCAGCTGCAGCTCAGCGTGGACCGCGTGCAGGCCCAGGCGATGGGACTGTCGGTGGGCGACATCTACACCTCGATCCAGCTGATGCTGGCCCCGGTGTACGTCAACGACTTCTTCTATCAGGGCCGTATCAAGCGCGTGAACATGCGCGCCGATGCTCCATACCGCACGGGCGCCGAGTCACTGGGCCGCATCTACACGCCCAGCAGCCTGCAGACCGACGCCAGCGGCGGACGCGCGATGATCCCGCTGTCCACCGTGGTCCATTCGGAGATGGGTTCGGTGCCGCCGTCGCTGTCGCGCTACAACGGCTATGCCGCCGTCAACATCAACGGCGCGGCCGCTCCGGGCAGTTCCTCCGGCCAGGCGATGACCACGATGGAGAACATCGTGACCAACGATCTGCCGCAGGGCTTCGGCTATGACTGGAGCGGCATGTCGTACCAGGAAATCCTGGCCGGCAACAGCGCCACGCTGCTGATGGTGCTGTCGATCGTGGTGGTGTTCCTGTGCCTGGCCGCCCTGTACGAGAGCTGGTCGATTCCGGTGGCGGTGCTGCTGGTGGTGCCGCTGGGCGCCCTGGGCGCGCTGGCCTTCACCATGATGCGCGGCCTGTCGAACGACATCTTCTTCAAGATCGGCCTGATCACCATCATCGGCCTGGCCGCCAAGAACGCCATCCTGATCGTCGAGTTCGCGGTCATGGAGCGCAAGATGGGCAAGACCCTGCGGGATGCGGTGATCACCGCCGCCCACCTGCGTTTCCGCCCGATCCTGATGACCTCGTTCGCGTTCATCATGGGCGTGCTGCCGATGGCGATCTCGTCCGGCGCCGGCGCCAATGCCCGCCACGCCATCGGTACCGGCGTGATCGGCGGCATGCTGGCGGCGACGTTCCTGGGCCTGCTGCTGATTCCGGTGTTCTTCGTCGCGGTGCGGCGCGTGCTCGGCGACAAGATGGACGAGCCGTCCCGCGAGTACCTGGAGGCGCACGACGCGCCCACCTCGCGCTGACGCCGCCAAGGCGCGCCAACGCACACGGAAACCCCGGCCTGGCCGGGGTTTTCCGTTTCTGGCGGATGCGATTCAAGGCATGCGCGGTGCAGTCGCCATTTTTGTAATGGCCATTATTTAACGCGCGGGAGGTGACTTCCTTCCCTTCCGGCGTCCCGTCTCATCCCGTGATAATCGCGCGATCCAAGATGTCGATCCGGGCCCCGCCCGTTCGTCGTCTTCCTGAATCCCCCACCATCGATGCCCGCCATGACACGGAACGCCACTGCACGGAAACCTCCTTCCACCACCCGCCGCATGGTCCTGATGCTGCTGGGCGTGATCCTGATCTTCGGTGGCGTGTTCGCCATCAAGGCGTTCATGAACCAGGGCATGAACCAGTTCTTCGACAACATGCCCCAGCCGGCCTCCACCGTGACCGACTGGACCGCCAAGCGGGAACGCTGGGTCGATGCCCAGCAGGCGGTAGGCACGTTCGTCGCCATCCAGGGCACCGACGTGACCACCGAGGCCGGTGGCGTGGTGCGCGAGCTTTCGATCAACGTCGGCCAGCCGGTCAAGGCAGGCGCGGTGCTGGCGCGGTTGAATACGGCCAATGAACTGGCGGTGCTGCGTTCGCTGGAAGCTTCCGCCAAGCTGGCCGCCGTCCAACGCGATCGCTGGCAGGCGCTGGCCCGCGACAAGCTGGTCTCGCAGGCCGATGCCGAGGAGCGCAGCACCCAGGCCGCGACCGCGCAGGCCCAGGTCGAGGCGCAGCGCGCCCTGATCGCGCAGAAGACCATCACCGCGCCGTTCAGCGGCGTGCTCGGCATCCGCAAGGTCAGCCTGGGCCAGTACCTGAGCCCGGGCGACGCGATCGTCACCCTGCAGACGCTGGATCCGATCTACCTCGACTTCACCCTGCCCGAGCAACGCGTCGGACAGGTGACCCGCGGCAGCCGGATCCGTGCCACGGTCGATGCGCTCCCCGGCCAGGTGTTCGAGGGCGAAGTCACCGCGGTGGAACCGCTGGTCGATGTGGCCACCCGCAACTTCAAGGTCCAGGCGACCCTGGTCAATCCCGACGGCGCATTGCGTCCGGGCACCTTCGCCCATGTCGGCTTCGATACCGGCAGTGCGCAGGACGTGGTGGTGGTGCCGCAGACCGCGGTCAGCTTCAATCCCTACGGCAACGCGGTCTACGTGATCCAGGAAATCGCCCGTGCCAAGGGCGAGACCGACATGCAGGGCAAGCCGTTGACCGGCAAGAAGCTGATCGTCAAGCAGCGCTTCGTCAAGACCGGCGCCACCCGTGGTGACCTGATCGCGATCACCGAGGGCCTCAAGGCCGGCGAACGGGTCGCGACCACGGGCCTGCTGAAGCTGCGCAACGACGCCGAGGTGGTGGTCAACAACAAGGTCCAGCCGAGCGCCAACGCCGCGCCGGCTCCGGAAAACCGTTGACGGAGACCCGGCGATGAAATTCACCGACATCTTCATCAACAAACCGGTGCTGGCGGTCGTCGTCAGCCTGTTCATCCTGCTGTTCGGGCTGCGCTCGTTCACCGAGTTGAACGTGCGCCAGTATCCGGAACTGCGCAACGCGGTGGTCAACATCAGCACCACCTACTACGGTGCCGATGCCGACCTGATCCAGGGCTTCATCACCACCCCGCTCGAACGCGAGGTCGCCAGCGCCGAGGGCATCGAGTACCTCAGTTCGACCAGTTCGGCCGGCGTCAGCCTGATCCAGGCTTACATCCGCCTGGATCAGGATCCGAACGAAGCGCTGACCCAGATCGCCGCCAAGGTCAACAAGATGCGTGGCCAGCTGCCGCCGGAGTCCGAGGACCCGGTGATCGACTTGCAGCAGGGCCAGCAGATCGCGGCGATGTACGTGTCGTTCGCTTCCGAGACCCTGGACAACAACCAGATCACCGACTACCTGACCCGCGTCGTCCAGCCCAAGCTGGTGACCGTGTCCGGCGTGCAGCGCGCCGACATCCTCGGCGCCGGCACCTTCGCCATGCGCGTCTGGCTGAAGCCCGACCGGATGACCGCGCTGCGGGTCACCGCCAGCGATGTCGCCAACGCCCTGCAGAACAACAACGTGCTGTCGGCGGTGGGTTCGACCAAGGGCGAGATGGTCGCGATCGACATGACCGCACGCACCGATCTGCGCAACGCGGACGAGTTCCGCCGCCTGATCGTGCGCGAGGAGAACGGCGCGATCGTCCGCCTGGGCGACGTCGCGGACGTGGTCCTGGGCTCGGAGAATTACGGTACATCGGTGCGCATCAACGGCGAAGCGGCGACCTTCATGGGCATCTTCGTCGCCCCGGACGCCAACTCGCTGGACGTGATCAAGGAAGTGCGCAAGCTGTGGGACGGTGAAATCGTGCCGCAGCTGCCGGAAGGCATCAAGGCGACGATTCCCTACGACAGCACCGAGTCCATCCAGGATGCCATCGACGAGGTGGTCAGCACGATCGTGGAAGCGGTGATCATCGTGATCGTGGTGATCTTCCTGTTCCTGGGCTCGCTGCGCAGCGTGCTGATTCCGGCGGTGACCGTGCCGCTGTCGCTGGTCGGCGCGCTGTTCCTGATGCTGCTGATGGGCTTCACCATCAACCTGCTGACCCTGCTGGCGATGGTGCTGGCGATCGGCATCGTGGTGGACGACGCCATCATCGTGCTGGAGAACATCCATCGCCACATCGAGGAAGGCATGTCGCCCTATGACGCCTCGATCAAGGGCGCGCGCGAACTGGCCTGGCCGGTGGTGGCGATGACCACCACCCTGGTCGCGGTCTATCTGCCGATCGGTTTCCAGGGCGGCCTGACCGGCGTGCTGTTCACCGAGTTCGCCTTCACCCTGGCCGGATCGGTGCTGCTGTCGGGCGTGATCGCCCTGACCCTCAGCCCGATGATGTGCGCCAAGATCCTCAAGCCGCACAGCGCCGGCGGCAAGGGCAAGCTGGAGAAGTGGCTGGACGCCCGCTTCGAGACCCTGCACCGCAGCTACCAGCGTCGCCTGCACGGCACCCTGGAAACCAAGGCGGTGATCGGCATCTTCGGCCTGCTGGTGCTCGCCTCGTGCGCCTTCCTGTACACCTCCGCGCCGCAGGAACCGGCGCCGCTGGAAGACGAAGGCTTCATCTTCTCCATCGCCAGCGCCGATCCCTACTCCACGCTGGACTACGTGGAGCGATACACCGAGGAAGTCACCACGATTGCCAAGGGCGTGCCCGAGATCCAGGACTACTTCCTGTTCAACGGCGGTTTCGGCGGCAGCGGTGGCGGCGCCAGTCCCAGCGCCATGGCCGGCTTCGTGCTCAAGCCCTGGAGCCAGCGCGAGCGTTCGACCAAGGCGGTGCTGGAGCAGGAACTGCAGCCGAAGATGAGCGGCGTCAGCGGCCTGAACGTGTTCGCGCTGGTGCCCCCGTCCCTGCCCAGCGCGGGCGGCGACGGCGGTGGCGAGTTCATCATCGGCGGCGTGGGCGAGCTGAGCCAGCTCAACGAGCTGGCCGACACCATCCTGCAGAAGGCCATGGCCAGCAAGCGCTTCATCTTCCTGGACAAGGACCTGAAGATCGACAAGCCGCGCATCGAGGTGGAGATCAACCGCGACAAGGCGGCCAGCCTGGGCATCGACATGCGGACGCTCGCGGCCGACATGTCGGCCATGCTGTCGGGTGGCTATACCAACCGCTTCGCGATGCAGAACCGCTCTTACCTGGTGATTCCGCAGGTGCAGCGCAACGATCGCCTCAACGCCAGCGATCTCGAGAACTACTACACCCGCACCCGCGACGGCGAACTGGTGCCGCTGTCGACCATCGTGACCCTGAAGGAAAGCGCGCAGCCGCAGTCGCTCAAGCGCTTCCAGCAGCTCAATGCGGTGTCGATCACGTTCGCGCCGCGTCCCGGCGTCAGCAAGGGCGAAGCCCTGGCCATCCTGGACCAGGCCGCCAAGGAAGTGCTGCCGCAGGGCTACTCGGTCGACTACGCCGGCGAATCGCGCCAGTTCAAGCAGGAGGGTTCGGCGATGCTGATGACCCTGGTGCTGGCCCTGATCGTGATCTTCCTGGTGCTGTCGGCGCAGTTCGAGAGCTTCCGCGACGCACTGATCATGCTGCTGACCGTGCCGATGGCGATCTGCGGCGCGTTGCTGACCTTGAACGTGCTGGCGCTGGCCGCGCAGATCCTGCAGATGATGGGTATCGAGGCCTTCCCCGGGATGAGCATCAACATCTACACCCAGGTGGGCCTGGTGACGCTGGTGGGCGTGATCTCCAAGCACGGCATCCTGATCGTGGAGTTCGCCAACAAGCTGCAACTCGAACGTGGCCTGTCCAAGCGCGAGGCCATCGAGGAAGCGGCCGCCATCCGCCTGCGCCCGGTGTTGATGACCACCGCCGCGCTGGTGTTCGCGATGATCCCGCTGCTGATCGCCACCGGCCCGGGCGCCGCGTCGCGGTTCTCGATGGGCGTTGTGATCGCCTCGGGCATGACCATCGGCACCATGTTCACCCTGTTCGTGCTGCCGGCGTTCTACCTGTACCTGGCCCGCGACCATTCCCGTGAACGTGCCCATGCGGGAGAAACCGCTCCGCCGGCCCTGCCCAGCGAACCCGCGCCCGGGCACTGAAAGACGACGAATCCGTCGTGATTGCAAGGAAAAGCCCCGGCCATGCCGGGGCTTTTTCATTTGTGTACCCGCTGGATCGCGAGGCGGTTTGGGAATCCTCCGATGGTGTGGGCTGGCGCACTGGCACAGGCTGGCATCTCCTTTCCCCGCTTCCACCCGACACCATGTCCCACGAATCCCGGCGCCGCCGGTCGGTCTCCGGCCGGGTGCTTCTGCTGCTGGCCATGATGCTGCCGGTACTCATCCCCGGAACGGCAATTGCGCGGACGATTTACGGCAGCGCCACCGGCCATGGTTACGCTGAGTTGTTCGCCGGGCAGCCCGGCCGCGTGTTCACCGCGCCGGCCTACTCGGAACGGGGGCATTCGGTCCGCAATATCCACGTCAGCAAGGAGGAGTACGGCCGGGAGAAAATCGAGGATCCGCGTGCGCGCTTCCAGCCGTACATCGATGGCCAGGACGTCGACGTGTGGCTTGCGTACGATGGCGTCACGGTGGGTGAACGCAGCTTTCGTTTCGACGACGCACGGACATTCGGCGAAGAGACGTCCGCAACGCATCACCCGATGTACGCCGACCTGCACGTGGCACCGCGCCACGGTGATCGCCCGGCCCTGTTCTGCATCGAAAGCCATCCCGGCGACGAGGATGCCGGTGTCTCCGAGATTCCGCTCTTCCTGCTCGTCGACCCATTGTCGGCGCGGGCCCGACTGTATCGCCTGCCTGGGCTGTTTACCTCCTGCGCGGCCGTGACCGCCACGCCGGATGGACAACTCTCGTTCCCCGCCGTCCACCGTGTCCGCGATGAAAACGGGCAGCCTATCGGCGCCCGCCTAATCGACCATCGCATCGACGGGGAACGCTTCGTGGAGACCGGACGCCTCCGCACGGTCCGCTTCGTCGATCCGCCCGACCCATTCCGGTTCGTTGTCGATTCCGATTGATTCCGGCCTTCCATCGACGATCGGGCGGTTTGCCGGCGCGGTTCGGCAGTACCGGGCCATGAAAAAACCCCGGCAAGCCGGGGTTTCTCATCCGGGTCCTTCCGTCCCTTGGGAGCGGAAAGGCGCGGCCGGCTCAGCGCAGGCCGGTTTCGTTGCGGGCGATGACCAGGCGCTGGATTTCGCTGGTGCCTTCGTAGATTTCGGTGATCTTGGCGTCGCGGAAGTAGCGCTCCAGCGGCATTTCCTTGGAGTAGCCCATGCCGCCGTGGATCTGCACGGCCTGGTGGGTGATCCACATCGCCGCCTCGGAGGCGGTCAGCTTGGCAATCGCCGCCTCGTTGCTGAAACGCTGGTCCTGGCCCTTCACCCAGGCCGCGCGCAGGGTCAACAGCAGCGCAGCGTCCAGCTTGCACTTCATGTCGGCGATCTTGGCCTGGGTCATCTGGAAGGTGCCAATCGGCGCACCGAAGGCCTTGCGCTCCTTCACATAGGTGATCGTCGCCTCATAGGCTGCTCGGGCCACGCCGATCGCCTGCGAGGCGATGCCGATGCGTCCGGCGTCCAGCACCCCCATCGCGATCTTGAAGCCCTCGCCTTCGGCGCCCAGCACATCCTCGGCAGCCACCACGTAGTCGGTGAACTCGATTTCGCAAGTGGCCGAAGCGCGGATGCCGAGCTTGGGTTCGGTCTTGCCGCGGTGGAAGCCCGCCTTGTCGGTATCGACCAGGAACGCGGTGATGCCGCGCGCGCCCTTGTCCGGTTCGCTCATCGCGAACAGCACGATGTACTTGGCGACCGGTCCGGAGGTGATCCAGCTCTTCTTGCCGTTGATCACGTAGCTGCCGTCGGCCTGCTTGAGCGCGCGGCAGCGCATGGCGGTGGCGTCGGAACCGGACTGCGGCTCGGTCAGCGCGAAGGCGCCGATTTCCTTGCCTTCGGCAATCGCGCGCACGTACTTCTGCTTCTGCGCTTCGGTGCCGAACTTGAGGATGCCGTTGCAGAACAGCGAGTTGTTCACCGACATGATGGTCGAGTGGGCCGCGTCACCGGCGGCGATCTCGACCATCGCCAGCACGTAGGCAATCGGGTCCATGCCGGCGCCGCCGTACTCGGTCGGCACTTCGATGCCCATCAGGCCGTTCTCACCGAGCAGGCGGATGTTCTCCAGCGGGAATTCGCCGGTCTTGTCGTGGTGCTCCGCACTGGGGGCGATCTTTTCCTGGGCAATCCGGCGCGCCACGTCCTGGATCATCAACTGCTCTTCGGTGAATGCGAAATCCACGGCTAAAACCCCTCACTCCAAAATATTTTGAATACCAATTGTAACCCGGCGACCCCACACCATGCGCTGGCGTATGTGCCGCTTGACCGGACCCGGCGTCAGGCGGAAAATATCTCTATATCGCGATAGGAAGATATTTATGGATCTGGAAGCCTGGTCGAGCCGACTCAAGGTCTTCGCCGATGCGACCCGCGTGCGCCTGCTGGCCCTGCTGGCCGGCGAGGAACTGACCGTGGCCGAGCTCTCCGCCATCACCCAGCTCGCCCAGCCCCGCGTGTCCACCCACCTGGCCAAACTCAAGGAAGCCGGCCTGGTGCGCGACCGGCGCGCCGGCGTGTCCGCCTATTATCGCTTCGACGAGGACAAACTGGACCCGGCCCAGCGGGACTTGTGGCGGGCCCTGAAAGAAGGCAGCGACGATCCCCTGCTGCGCCAGGACGCCGAGCGCCTGCCGGCGGTGCTGGCCAGCCGCGCCGCCGACCAGAACTGGGCCGACTCGGTGGCCGGCGACATGGAACGCCATTATTCCCCCGGCCGCACCTGGGAGGCACTGGCGCGAACCGCCCTGCCCCTGCTGGAAACCGGCGACGTGCTCGACATCGCCTCCGGCGATGGCGTGCTGGCGGAACTGCTGTCGCCGCATTCGCACCGCTATGTCTGCATCGATACCAGCGCCCGCGTGGTCGCCGCCGCCGGCGAGCGGTTGCGCCGCTTTCCCAATGTGGAAGTCCGCGAGGGCGACATGCACGCCCTGCCCTTCAAGGACGGCAGTTTCGATCTGGTGGTGCTGATGCATGCACTGACCTATGCCAGCAAGCCGGCCCAGGCGGTCGCCGAAGCCGCGCGCGTGCTGCGCAAGGGCGGGCGCCTGCTGTTGAGCAGCCTGGGCAAGCACGAGCATCGCGCCGTGGTCGAATCCTACGGCCACGTCAATCTCGGCTTCACCGAGAAGGAACTGCGCAAGTTCGCCGAAAAGGCCGGGCTGCAGATCGTGAGCGCCGAGACCGTCACCCGCGAACGCCGTCCGCCGCATTTCGAAGTCATTTCCCTGCTGGGAGTCAAACCATGAACACCCTTCCCTGGCTGCACCCGCAGCGCGTGCGGTTGCTGCTCGACGCCCTCGAGCAACGCATCCTGATCATCGACGGCGCGATGGGCACCATGATCCAGCGCCACGGCCTGCAGGAAGCCGATTATCGCGGCGAGCGGTTCGTGGACGGCTTCGACAGCCGGCAGCCGGAAAATGGACACGGCCCCGGTTGCGGCCATGATCTGAAGGGCAACAACGACCTGCTGCTGCTGACCAAACCCGAGGTCATCGCCGGTGTGCATACCGCGTACCTGGAAGCCGGCGCGGATCTGGTCGAGACCAATACCTTCAACGCGACCGCGGTCAGCCAGGCCGACTACCACCTGGAACACCTGGTCTACGAATTGAACAAGGCCGGCGCACAGGTCGCGCGCGCGTGTTGCGATGAGGTCGAAGCGAAGACGCCGGACAAGCCGCGTTTCGTCATCGGCGTGCTCGGCCCGACCAGCCGCACCGCCTCGATCAGCCCCGACGTCAATGATCCGGGTTTCCGCAACACCAGCTTCGACGAACTGCGCGCCACCTACCGCGAGGCCATCGACGGCCTGATCGACGGTGGCGCGGATTGCCTGATGGTGGAAACCATCTTCGACACCCTCAACGCCAAGGCCGCGCTGTTCGCCATCGAGGAAGCCTTCGACGCCCGTGGCGCGCGCCTGCCGATCATGATCTCCGGCACCATCACAGACGCGTCCGGACGCACTCTGTCCGGGCAGACCGCGGAAGCGTTCTACACCTCCATGGCACACAGCCGCCCGCTGTCCATCGGCCTGAACTGCGCGTTGGGCGCGCGCGATCTGCGCGAGCACGTGGAAACCCTGGCCAACGTGGCCGACGGCTACGTCAGTGCCCACCCCAACGCCGGCCTGCCCAACGCCTTCGGCGAATACGACGAGACGCCGGAGGAAATGGCGGCCACGTTGAAGGAATTCGCCCAGTCCGGCCTGCTGAACCTGGTGGGCGGCTGCTGCGGCACCTCGCCCGCGCACATCCAGGCCATCGCCCAGGCGGTGGCGGGAATTCCACCGCGGCGCCTGAGGCAGCCGCTGGCCCGGGCGGCCTGAGCGCGCGCATGAAGATTCTCGTGGTGGGGGCCAGCGGCGCCCTGGGACGCGCGGTGGCTCGGCATCTGGGCGAGCGTCACCAGGTGATCACCGCGGGCCGCAACAGCGGCGAGCATCGCGTCGATCTGCGCGATGACGCCAGCGTGGGCGCCCTGTTCGCCGCGACCGGACAGCTCGACGCCATCGTCAGCGCCGCCGGCAGCGTGCATTTCGGTCCGCTGGACGGGATGACCGCCGCCCAGTTCGACACCGGCCTGCAGGACAAGCTGCTCGGCCAGGTGCGGCTGGCGCTCATCGGCCAGCATCATCTGCGGGATGGCGGCTCGATCACGCTGACCACCGGCATCCTCGCCGAGCAGCCGATCCGCCAGGGCGCCAACGCCACCGCGGTCAATGCCGCGGTCGAGGGCTTCGTCCGCGCCGCCGCCTGCGAACTGCCGCGCGGACTGCGCATCAACGCCGTCAGCCCCACTGTGCTCAGCGAAGCCTGGGACGCCTACGCCGATTTCTTCCCCGGCTTCGAGCCGGTTTCCGCCGCCCGCGCCGCGCTGGCCTTCCAGCGCAGCATCGAAGGCGTGCAGACAGGACAGGTCTACAAGGTCTGGTAATGGACAACAACACATCCCCGCCCCGCTATACCCGCCTCTCCGGGCTCGAACCGCTGGTCATCACCCCGGACCTGCTGTTCGTCAACGTCGGCGAACGCACCAACGTCACCGGCAGCGCGCAGTTCCGCAAGCTGGTCAAGGAAGAGCGCTACGAGGAGGCGGTCGAGGTCGCACGCCAGCAGGTCGCCAGCGGCGCGCAGATCCTCGACGTCAACATGGACGAGGGCCTGATCGATTCCGAGAAGGCGATGAGCCGCTTCCTCAACCTGATCGCCTCCGAGCCGGACATCGCCCGCATCCCGGTGATGGTCGACTCCTCCAAGTGGACCGTCATCGAGGCCGGCCTGAAATGCCTGCAGGGCAAGGGCGTGGTCAACTCCATCTCGCTGAAGGAAGGCGAGGAAGCCTTCATCGAGCACGCCCGCAAGGTACTGCGCTATGGCGCGGCCGCCGTGGTCATGGCGTTCGACGAAACCGGCCAGGCCGATACCTGCGAGCGCAAGGTGGAGATCTGCACGCGCGCCTACCGGATCCTGACCGAGCAGGTCGGCTTCCCGCCGGAAGACATCATCTTCGATCCCAACATCTTCGCGGTCGCGACCGGCATCGAGGAACACGACAACTACGCGGTGGACTTCATCGAGGCCACCCGCATCATCAAGCGCACGCTGCCGCACTGCCATGTGTCCGGCGGCGTCTCCAACGTCTCGTTCTCCTTCCGCGGCAACGAGACCGTGCGCCAGGCCATCCACTCGGTGTTCCTGTACCACGCCATCCAGGCGGGCATGGACATGGGCATCGTCAACGCCGGCGCGATGCCGATCTATGACGACCTGGACCCGGAACTGCGCGAGCGGGTGGAAGACGTCATCCTCAACCGCCGCAGCGACGCGACCGAGCGGTTGCTGGAAATCGCCGACCGCTACAAGGGCAAGAAGGGCGAAAGCAAGACCGAGGATCTGGCCTGGCGCGGCAAGCCGGTGCGCGAGCGCCTGGCGCACGCGCTGGTGCACGGCATCGATGCGTTCGTCGAGGAAGACACCGAGGAAGCGCGGCAGCAGGCGACACGGCCGCTGGACGTGATCGAAGGTCCGCTGATGGACGGCATGAACGTGGTCGGCGATCTGTTCGGCGCCGGCAAGATGTTCCTGCCGCAGGTGGTGAAGTCGGCGCGGGTCATGAAGAAGGCCGTGGCCTACCTGCTGCCGTTCATCGAGGCGGAAAAACTGAAGACCGGCGACGCCGGCAAGTCCAACGGCAAGATCGTGATGGCCACGGTCAAGGGCGACGTCCACGACATCGGCAAGAACATCGTCGGTGTGGTCCTGGCCTGCAACAACTTCGAGGTGGTCGACCTGGGCGTGATGGTGCCGGCGCAGAAGATCCTCGACACCGCCCGTGCCGAGAACGCCGACATCATCGGCCTGTCCGGCCTGATCACGCCTTCGCTGGAGGAAATGACCCATGTCGCCCGCGAGATGCAGCGCCAGGGTTTTTCCATGCCGCTGCTGATCGGCGGCGCGACCACGTCGCGCGCGCATACCGCGCTGAAGATCGATCCGCACTACGACGCACCGACCGTCTGGGTGAAGGACGCCTCGCGCGCGGTCGGCGTGGCGCAATCGCTGATTTCGCGCGACATGCGCGCGGCCTTCGTCGCCGCCAACGACGCCGACTATGCCGAGATCCGGCAGCGCCACCGCAACCGTGGCGACGCCAAGCGGCTGGTTTCGCTGGAGAAGGCGCGCGGGCAGAAGTTCGACGGCGGCTGGGACACTTACGACCCGCCCGCGCCACGCCAGCCCGGCATCACCGCGCTGGACGACTATCCGCTGGCCGAACTGGTCGAATACATCGACTGGACGCCGTTCTTCCAGGCGTGGGAACTGGCCGGCAAGTATCCGGCCATCCTGACCGACGAGGTCGTTGGCCCGCAGGCCAGCGAGTTGTACCGCGATGCGCGCGCGATGCTGGACCGGATCATCCGCGAGCGCTGGCTGACCGCGCGCGGCGTGTTCGGCCTGTGGCCGGCGCAGTCGACCGGCGACGACGTCGTCATCCAGACCGAAGGGGGTCCGCAGACCCTGCATTTCCTGCGCCAGCAGGTCGACAAGCCGGTCGAACGCCCTGACTTCTGCCTGGCCGATTTCATCGCGCCGCAGGCATCGGGCAAGGCCGACTGGATCGGCATGTTCGCGGTCACCGCCGGTATCGGCATCGACGAGCACGTGGCGCGCTTCGAGGCCGATCACGACGACTACAACGCGATCCTGCTCAAGGCGCTGGCCGACCGCCTGGCCGAAGCCTTCGCCGAGCGCCTGCACCAGCGCGTGCGCACCGAGTTCTGGGGCTTTGCCGCCGACGAATCACTGGACAACGACGCGCTGATCGCCGAGGGCTACCGCGGCATCCGTCCCGCGCCCGGGTATCCGGCCTGCCCGGAGCACAGCGAGAAGGCCACGCTGTTCCGGCTGCTCGATGCCGGTTCGAATGCCGGCATGACCCTGACCGAAAGCTTCGCCATGCTGCCGACCGCGGCGGTATCGGGGTACTACTTCAGCCATCCGCAGAGCCAGTACTTCGTGGTCGGCCGGCTGTCCAAGGAGCAGGTTGCCGACTATGCGCGCCGCAAGGGCGTGGACTTGGTCCAGGCCGAGCGCTGGTTGGCATCGAATCTGGATTACGACCCGGAATAGGGCCGGGATTCGGGATGACCGGCCATGCGGCCGTTGAAAGCCGGGATTCGGGATTCGGGAATCGGGAATCGGGAATCGGGAATCGGGAATCGGGAATCGGGAAAGGCTCGGCTTTTGCCTCCCCCTTTGCAAAAGGGGGATTGAGGGGGATTTGCTTTTCGCGCAAAGAGCCAATCCCCCGTCATCTGCTCCGCAGGTGCCCGCCCCCTTTTTCGCTTTCAACAGCCGAATGGCTGGTCAAGGGGGCTACCTGCGCCTTGTGGAACAACAGGGTTGGAAAGCACGCCGCATCATGCCGCGGCAAGCTCGTCCAGCGCGCATCGTTTAGGATCCGCGTTCCCTACCGCATCGCCTCCGCATGGACGCTGCCCAGAGCACCAACGCCGCCTTCCTGCTCAAGCATGCCGCGCCCGGGCGCATCGGCCTCTCCGGCGGGCGTGACTGGATCAACAAGCTGATCCGCAAGGCGCAGGGGCCGTTGACGGGCGATGGCCATCGCAGCCTGTGGTCGCACGCATTCATCTTCATGGAACAGCGCGTGGACGGGCACTGGTGGGTACTGGAGTCGGATCTGGATCTGCGCTACCGCCAGATTCGCCTCGGCGTGCAGGAAAACCGGCTGGCCCGCTATTTCGACGAGGAGACGTTCCCCAACCTCGCCGTGCTGGACTTCGGACTGGACGAGACCCAGATCCGGCAGGTGCAGGTCGCCGGGCTGGAACTGCTGGCCGGCTTGTCCAGCTATTCGCTGGGCGAACTGGTCGGCACGCTGTTCGCCCTGCACAGTACGCGCCTGCGCCAACGCGACAATCTGCTGGCCAAGGAAGGCGCGCTGTACTGTTCGGCGCTGGTCCAGCACTGCTATGCCGCCGCCGGACTGGAATTCGTTCCCGGCGTGCCGGGCAAGAACGTGGCCCCGCACGACCTCTACGATTCGCCGCTGCCGCACCAGAGCCATTCGCTGATCCGGGATCTGGGCATCTCGCGCCTGCGCCGGCTGGCGCACGGCACCCGCGAACTGCTGGCTGCCCCCGTGCAGGATCTGCTGTGACACCGTCCGCCGCCGTTCCGATGGCGCGGCTGTCCAGCTTCTATCTCGCGTACTACGCCGCACTGGGTGCGTTCTCGCCCTACTGGAGCCTGTTCCTGCAATCGCGTGGCATGCAGGTCGGCGCAATCAGCGTACTGATGAGCCTGTGGTATGCCACCCGCATACTCGCGCCCAGCACCTGGACCACGCTGGCGGCACGTTCGCCGCGCCCCATCCGCTGGCTGCACCTGGGATGCTGGCTGACCCTGCTGGCGTTCGCGCTCTTCCTGCTGCCGCTGGGATTCACCGGCCTGTTCGTGGTGATGTGCGCGTTCTGCTTCGCCTACAACGCGGTGATGCCGCAATTCGAATCGATCACCCTGGGCCATCTCGCCGCGCAGCCGCATCGCTACGGCCAGGTGCGGGTCTGGGGTTCGATCGGCTTCATCATGGTGGTGTCCTCGTACGGGCCACTGCTCGACCGTTTCGGTGCCGGCAGCCTGCCCTGGCTGATGCTGCCGCTGCTGGCCGCGCTGCTGGCCTCGGCCTACGCCAACCATTACGAGCATCCGCCGCGGGAAGCGGATTCCCCGGACCAGGCCGGTTTCCGGGCACGCCTGAAGCAACCTGCGGTGCGCGCGTTCTTCGTCGCCGCCTTCCTCATCCAGATCTCGTTCGGCCCCTACTACACCTTCTTCGCCATCTATTTGAGCGAGCACGGCTACTCCGCCTCCCGCCTGGGCCTGTTCTGGACGGTCGGCGTACTCGCCGAGATCGGGGTGTTCTTCCTGTCGGCGCGGATTTTCCGGCGTTGGGACGCGGGCAAGGTGATGGCGGTGGCGATGCTCAGCGCCGCTCTGCGCTGGTGGGCGACCGCGCTCTGGCCGGACAACGCCTGGCTGCTGGGACTGGCGCAAATCACCCATGCGCTCAACTTCGGCGGGTTCTTCGCCGCCGCGATGCAACTGCTCGCCCGGTTCTTCCCCGGTCGGCTCAATGGCCATGGCCAGGGCGTGTTCTATGGCCTCTCCTCCGGCATTGGCGGCGTGGCCGGCGCCCTGATCGCCGGTCAGTTGTGGCGCTTCAGCGGCTCCGTGGCGTTCGCGGCCGCGGGTGGCTTCGCCCTGCTCGCCGCGCTCATCGCCTGGCGCTGGCTGGTGCCCCCACGCGCCACCGCCCATCCTGCGGTGGGCTAGGCAAGCCCTCGCCGTTCGAGGAATCCGGTAATCGCCGCGACGGCGGCGTCGGTGGCGACCTGGAACAGGAAATGCGGCGCGTCGATCCGGCGCAACTCGGCATCCCGCGCCAGTTGAAGCACCTGGTTCCCGGCCCACCGGCCGATGAGGCGATCCCGCGTCCCTTGCAGATACAGCACCGGCACTTGCAGGCTCGCCAGCGCCTTCCCCGCGTCGCTGCGCAGTGCCGCCAGCGCGCGGCGGCGCAGCACTTCCGTCGGGATAGTCCGCAGTACCGCCTGCAATTCCGCCCTCAGTTCGCCACCCGCGCCGCGACCGGCAAGCATCCGTTCCAGCAACAGGCCGGGCGGCAGCGTCGCCGGCAGATGTTCCAGCACACCAGCCAACAGGCGACTGGCCGGCAACGGCGAGGACACGAAGCTCGCGGCCAGCACCAGCGCGCGCAGTCCCTGCGGGAATCGGCCCGCGAGCTCGGCCGCCAGCGGTCCCGCGAAGGATTCGGCGATCAGGACGAAGTCGCGGTCCCGGGGCAACTGCGGTGCGAGCGCGTCGGCCAACGGCGAATAGCCGTCGAACCGGCGGCTGTCATAGGCCAGCGTGCGGACCTCGAAATCCGCGTCCAGGCGTCGGGCCAGATTCCGGTAAAGGCGCCCGGTGCCATCCAGGCCGGGCAGCAGGCACAGCGTCGGCGCCCGCGTGTTCACCGGACGGCTTACCAGACCAGATCGTCGGGTACCTGGAATTTGGGATCCGCGTAGGGATCGGCTTCGGCCGGCGCATCGGGATCGACCTTCAACGCGACCGCAGGCGCGAACGTGGCCTCGGCCTGCGCCAGCACATCCGCGCTCACCAGCAGGTAACGGCCATTCAACTGGACCACGCCCAGTTCGCCCGCATTGAGCGCCTTGAGCTGGGCTTCGTTGACATAGATGCGCTTGATCTTGCCGCCATACGGAAAATGCCGCGCGATTTCCGCCGCGGGATCATTCAGCGCCTGATCCTTCAGCAGGGTTTCCAGTCGCGCCTTGGCCTCGCGGCGCAGGCGCGCCTCTTCCTGCTTCTGGCGTTCGGTCTCGATACGCTCGTCCTTTTCCTTCTGCGCGCGGATCGCGTAGGCCTTGGCGAGATCGATGTCGCCCTCGCGCTTGCCGCCCTTGCCCTGGCCTGCCGGCGGATGCGGCTTGCCGGGCCTGCCGCCCGACTTCCCCTTGTTGGCCTGTCCCGGCTTGCCGGGATGCCTGCCGTGGGGCTTGTTGGGATGCTGGCCGGCCTGCGGCTTGCGCTCGGGTTTCGGCGCGGGCTTGAAGCCCAGGCCGAGGAGTTGATCGCGGAGGGAATCGCTCATTGCGGGAAATTCGGCGGTGAACACAGCGCGCCCGTGGCGGGCGCGGTGCCAAGCGTATCAATAATGCGGCGGCGGCGGCTCGTCGGCGGGATCGGCGTACAGTTCGCCCCGCAGCTTGCGCAGGTCCGACAACAGGTTCATCAGCAGCTCGGTGTTGCGCCCGCTCTCGGCGCGGGCGTCGGCCAGGGCCTCGCTCAGCTCGGCCATGGCCTGCTCCTGGAAGGTCAGGCGTGTCTCCAGTTCGACCAGGCGCTGTTCCAGCCGGTCCTGCGCGAACAGGTCACTCGGCATGGATGGAACGTCCGCGGCCGATGCCGTAGTACGCGAGGCCGGCCTGTTCGACTTCGGCCGGCTCGTAGAGATTGCGGCCGTCGAAAATCACCGCGTCCTTGAGCAGGCTCTTGAGCCGGGAGAAATCCGGGCTGCGGAACTGCTTCCATTCGGTCACCACCACCAGCGCATCGGCACCGTCCAGCGCGGACGCGGCGGAGTCGCACAGCACCAGATCATCGCGCTCGCCGAAGATGCGGCGCGCTTCATGGCTGGCTTCCGGATCGTAGGCGCGGACCTTGGCGCCGCCCTCCCACAACTGCGCCAGCAGGCGACGGCTGGAAGCTTCGCGCATGTCGTCGGTGTTGGGCTTGAATGCCAGTCCCCACACCGCGAAGGTGCGACCGCGCACGCCCTCGTCCTCGCCACGGTCGTAGTGGCGCTGGATCAGTTCGTACAGGTGTCCCTTCTGGGCGTCGTTGACCTCTTCCACGGCGTCGAGCAGGCGCGGCGTGTAGCCATGCTGCTGGGCGGTGCGGGCCAGCGCCTGCACGTCCTTGGGGAAGCAGGAACCGCCATAACCGGCGCCCGGATAGATGAAATACCAGCCGATGCGCGGATCCGAGCCGATGCCCTGGCGGACATGCTCGACGTCGGCGCCGACACGCTCGGCGATGTTGGCGATCTCGTTCATGAAACTGATCTTGGTCGCCAGCATCGCGTTGGCCGCGTACTTGGTCAGTTCCGCCGAACGCACGTCCATCACCACGATGCGCTCGTGGTTGCGGTTGAATGGCGCGTACAGGCGCTTGAGCTTCTCGACCGCGGCCGGATTGTTGGCGCCGATGACGATGCGGTCCGGGCGCATGCAGTCCTTGACCGCGTCGCCCTCCTTCAGGAATTCCGGGTTGGAGACCACATCGAACGGGATCTCCACGCCGCGCTTTTGCAGCTCCGCCTGGATCGCGTCACCCACGCGATCGGCGGTGCCGACCGGCACCGTCGACTTGTCGACCACCACGGTCGGCCGCTGGATGTGCTGGCCGATGGTGCGGGCCACCGCCAGCACGTATTGCAGATCCGCGCTGCCATCCTCGTCCGGCGGCGTGCCCACGGCGATGAAGATCACCTCGCCGTGCGCGATCGCTTCGGCCGCGTCGGTGGTGAAACGCAGGCGGCCGGCGGCATGGTTGGCCTTGACCATCGGCTCCAGCCCCGGCTCGTAGATCGGGATGACACCGTTGTTCAGGCCTTCGACCTTGGCGGCATCGATATCGACGCAGATGATGTCGTGGCCGACCTCGGCCAGACAGGTACCTGTCACCAGGCCGACGTAACCGGTGCCGAAGATCGCTACTCGCATGCTGGAATTCCGTTGTGGGGGAGAACGGGCTTTATTGCAGGATGCCCATCAACTCAACGTCAAAAGTAAGCGTGGCGTCCGGCCCGATCTTGCCGCCGGGCGCGCCTTCCTTGCCGTAGGCGAGGTCGCCGGGAATCCAGAAACGGTACTTGGCGCCGACGGGCATCAGCGAAACGCCCTCGGTCCAGCCGGGGATCACCTGGTTCAGGCCAAACTCAGCCGGCTGGCCACGATCGTAGGAACTGTCGAATACGGTGCCGTCCAGCAACGCGCCGACATAGTTCACGCGCACTCGGCTGCTCGGGGTCGGACGCGCGCCGTTGCCTTCGCGCAGCACCATGTACTGCAGGCCCGACGGCGTGGTGATCACGCCCTTCTTGGCCTTGTTCTCGGCCAGGAACTTGCTGCCTTCGTTGCGGTTGCGCTGCGCGCTCTCGCTCTGCCGGCGGATCATGAAGGCTTCCATCGTCGCCTTCGCGTCTTCGGCGGTCAGCAGCGGCTTGGCGCTCTTGTCCAGCGCGGTGCGCATGCCCTGCATCACCACCGCCATGTCCAGATCCTGCTTCAGCGGGGCCAGCGACGGTCCCACCATGTAGCTGCCCAGCATCAGGCCGACCTTGTCCTTGGCTACGGCCGGCGGCGGGCTGCCCGGCGGCATGCCCGGGATCTGCTGGCCCTGGCTGGCGGCCAGGTTGATGCGCAGCGCCTGGTCGGTGGCCTGCGCCTCTTCCTGGCTGATCAGCGGCTTGCCACCGTCCATCGCGTTCTTCATGGCGCGCTCGAACGCGGCCAGGTCAATGAACTTCGCAATCGGTTCGAACGATTGGCCCAGATCCAGGCCGACCGAGTAGCTGACCTTTTCGCGCTCATTCGTCAGCGCGGTTTTTTCCTGTGCAGACACGCTGCCTCCCAGCATCGAAAAAGTGATTGCCACAACCGCGGCGAAACCGCGCACCGACCGCTTCATCCCTCGACTCCTCGCAACTTGCCGCGATGGCGGCACCAATCCCGTATTGTCGCACGCAAGCCGCGGCCGCGCGCAGGGTTCAACGCCGCGCCGCCTTCAGTTCGCGCTCGATGGCGGCCACCAGCGCCGGGTCATCCGGCTTGATCTTGCTGGGGAAATTCGCCACCACCCGGCCATCGCGCGCGACCAGGTACTTGTGGAAATTCCAGCCCGGCGCGACGCCGGTGGCCTGGCTGAGCGAGCGATACAACGGCGTGGTTTCCGGGCCGATCACATGCACCTTCTCGAACATCGGGAACTTGACCCCGTAGGTCAGCGTGCAGAACTCCTGGATCTGCTGCTCGTTGCCGGGTTCCTGGCCCTTGAAATCATTGGACGGAAAGCCAAGCACCGCGAATCCGCGCCCGGCGTACTTCCGGTGCAGCGCTTCCAGGCCCTCATACTGCGGCGTGAAGCCGCATTTGCTGGCGGTGTTGACGATCAGCAGGACCTGCCCGGCGTACTTCTCGTTCAGCCGGACCGGGGTCTTGCCGGCCAGCGGCCGATAGCTGACGTCCAGCAGCCCGGCGGCCCAGACGCTTCCCGCCGCCACCAAAGCGACGATTAAAGTCATGTTTTTCAGCCACTTGCGCTTCATCTGGAGTTCCTGCCGGTCGGGGGCGAGAAGTATGCCTTCAGTTGGGTTACGAAACGGCGCCCGGGTAGTTGACGGCCTGTGTTCTGGTGTTATAGTTACATACAACACCACTCGCCCAATGAAGGGGGAGACGCAATGAAACCGAAACTGCTCAATACGCTGTCCGGCCTGGCGGCCAGTGGCGCCCTCCTGACCCTGGGTCTGCTGATGGGCACCACCGGGACCCGCCAGCGGAATGTCATGGAAGGCAGTCCTTTGGCCGGCGTCGATTCCACCATCGAAGCCGCGGCCGCCGCCGAGGATGCGCAGGTCCACCCGCGCCGCCGCGCCCGCGCCACGCTGTCGATGCCCTATTTCTCATTCGCGCAGTCGCTGCGCCCACGGGGTTGAGCCATGGTCAACATCCAGTGGAGCGACGGTGCTCCCATCTACCGCCAACTGAAGGATCGGGTGATCGCCATGATGCTAGACGGAGTTCTGAAACCGGGCGACGCCCTCCCCTCCGTCCGCCAGGTGGCGGCCGAGTACCAGCTCAATCCGATCACCGTCTCGCGCGCCTACCAGGAACTGGCCGACGAGGCGCTGGTGGAGAAGCGCCGCGGGCTGGGCATGTTCGTCACCGACGAGGCTTCCAAGAAGTTGCTCAAGAGCGAACGCGAGCGCTTCCTGCACGATGAATGGCCGGCCGTGGCCCAGCGCATCGAACGCCTGGGGCTGTCGATCGAGGAACTGCTGCAAGTCAAGGGGAACAAGTGATGAGCGCCGTGATTTCCAATCCCGTGGTGACCGCCCAGGGCCTGCGCAAGGCCTACCGGAGCAAGCTGGCGCTGGACAACACCAGCTTCCAGATCGAGGCCGGCAAGATCATCGGCCTGATTGGCCCCAACGGCGCCGGCAAGACCACCGCGCTGAAGGCCATCCTCGGGCTGACCCCGTTCGAGGGCGACCTGAAGGTGCTGGGCCTGGATCCGCGCAAGCAGCGTGGCCAGTTGATGAACGACGTGTGCTTCATCGCCGACGTGGCGGTGCTGCCGCGCTGGATGCGGGTTCGTGAGGCCATCGATTTCGTGGCCGGCGTGCATCCCCGCTTCGACCGCGCAAAATGCGAGCGTTTCCTGGCCAACACCCAGTTGCGCCCGGACCTGCGGGTCCGCGAGATGTCCAAGGGCATGATCGTGCAGTTGCACCTGGCCCTGGTGATGGCGATCGACGCCCGCCTGCTGGTGCTGGACGAGCCGACCCTCGGCCTGGACATCCTCTATCGCAAGCAGTTCTACCAGCGCCTGCTGGAGGACTACTTCGACGAGCAGAAGACCATCATCGTCACCACCCATCAGGTCGAGGAGATCGAACACATCCTCACCGACGTGATGTTCATCCGCGACGGCCGGATCGTGCTGACCGCGCAGATGGACGAGGTGGCCGAGCGCTACACGGAGTTGCTGGTCTCTTCCGACAAGGTCGAACAGGCGCGCGCCCTGAACCCCATCGACGAACGCGGCCTGCCATTCGGCAAGAGCGTTTTCCTGTATGACGGCATCGACCGCGGCCGGCTCGCCGAACTGGGCGAGACGCGCAATCCCGGCCTGGCCGATCTGTTCGTCGCCATCATGAAAGGAACCTACGCATGAACACCGCCACCACTGTGCATGCCACCAAGGGCTCCGCCTTCAAGTGGCTGTTGAAACGGGAGTTCTGGGAAAACCGCGGCGGCTTCCTGTGGGCGCCGGTGATCACCGGCGCCATCATCACCGTGCTGTCCTTCATCGCCGCCATGATCGGGGTCATCAAGTTCTTCCAGGTGAAGAACGACATGGACTTCAACATGAACGTGGACGGTGACATGCTGGATCACGTCCGCCAGATCGGCCAGGTCGGCGACGGCATCCTGATGGGCGGCATGGGCCTGACCCAGATCGTGCTGGCGTTCGTGGTGTTCTTCTACGCCCTGGGCACCCTGCACGACGATCGCCGTGATCGCAGCATCCTGTTCTGGAAGTCGCTGCCCGTCACCGATACCCAGATGGTGCTGTCGAAGGCGACCTGGGCCCTGTTCCTGGGACCGCTGCTGGCCATCGGCATCGGCGTGCTGGTCGGCGTGGCGCTGTGGATCATCGCCGCCAGCGCGATGGGCATCATGGGCGTACCGGGTGGCTGGGCGATGTTCACCCATTCGCATCCGCTGAGCATCATCGCCAACGTGCTGTCGACCCTGCCGATCTACCTGTTCTGGGCGCTGCCCGCGGTGGGCTGGCTGATGTTCTGCTCGGCCTGGGCGCGCAGCAAGCCGTTCCTGTGGGCGGTGCTGATTCCGGTGCTGGCCTGCGTGATCATCAGCATGCTGGGCATCCTGGGCATCGACATCCCGTATGGCCCGCTCTGGTACACCGTGGTCTATCGCGGCCTGCTGAGTGTGGTGCCGGGAACCTGGTCACCGCTGAACCTGACCAACGACCAGTTGGCCGGCCAGAACGTCAACACCCCCGACGACCTGGTGCGGATGATGAACCTGGGCAACAACTGGCAGGTCTTCGGTACTGCCGACCTGTGGATCGGCGCGGTCATCGGCGCCGGCCTGATCGCCGCCGCCATCTACCTGCGCCGCTGGCGCGACAGCGAGTGATCCGGCCCGGGCGGCGGCGCCACGCCGCCGCCCACCCGGTCAACCACCCGCGTTCCGTACGGAGGATTCCCATGCACCGTGTTTTCCTGTCGCTGCCCGTCCTGGCCGTTGCCATCGCCATCGCGGCCCCGGCAATCGCCGCCGAAGACAATTGCAAGCACACCGAGCCCCGCCAACTGGACCTGGACATCGGCGATGCCAAGGCCGTGGTGTTCGACGTGGCCTCGCATGACCTGAAACTGGTGGCCCGCTCCGGCAACCACCACGGACTGCGGGGCCGGGCCTGCGCCTCCGACGCCAAGCTGCTGCCGCAGTTGTCCGTCACCCAGCGCCGCGAGGGCGACAAGCTGGTGGTGCTCCTGCGACGCGAAGGCCGGAGCCAGGGCATCTTCTTCAGCAAGAACTACGCCTACCTGGAACTCGACGGCAGCGTGCCCGACAACATGCCGGTCCAGCTCAAGGTCGGGTCGGGGGACGCGGAGGTACGCGGTGCCGCCATCGTCAGCGCCGACGTCGGCTCCGGCGACGCGGTGATCCGCGAAACCCGCGGGCTGGTCGCCTTCGATGTCGGGTCCGGCGATGTCGAAGTCGATGGCGCCGGCTCGCTGAAAGGCATCAGCATCGGCTCCGGCGACGCGCAGGCGCGCCACGTCCGCGGGCCGGTCAGCATCGGCACCATCGGTTCGGGCGATTTCGACCTCGAGGATGGCCAGGGCCGGGTCGAGATCGAATCCATCGGCTCCGGCGATGCCGAGCTGTCCCGCATCGGCGGCGACGTTGTCATCGGCAGCGTCGGTTCCGGCAATGTCGGCGCGCGCGAAGTCCGCGGCGGCCTGAGCGTGCGTTCCGTCGGCAGCGGCTCGATCGATCATTCCGGCGTCGCCGGCACCGTTTCCCTTCCCCGTCGCCATTGAGGAATTCCGCCATGCGCACTCCGTCCCTTTCCGCCAGCCTGGGCGTCGGCCTGGTCCTGGCCCTCTCGCTGGCCGCCTGCAAGCCGCAGGCCAGCATCGACAATGGCAACGGCAAGATCGCCCGCTTCGGCGACGGCGAACTCACCATCAACGCCGATGGTTATCCCAAGGCCAGGATCGGCGCCAACGGCGACCTGGTCATCGACGGCAAGGCGGTGGCGCTGACACCGGATCAGCGCAAGCTGGTCTCGGCCTACTACGGCGAACTGGAAGGCATCACCCAGGCCGGCATCGCGGTCGGCAAGCAGGGCGCCAAGATGGCCGGCAAGGCGGTCGGAGCGGCGATCAGCGGCGTGATCAGCGGCAACACCGACGACATCGACGCGCGGATGGACGCCGAGGCCAAGAAGATCGAGGCCGAGGCGAACAAGATCTGCACACGCCTGACCGGACTGCGCACCGCCCAGGACGCGCTGGCGGCGCAGGTGCCGGCGTTCCGTCCCTACGCCAACCTGGATCAGCAAGACATCGACGACTGCGGCAAGGACTGATCCTTCCGCAGGACCGGTCATTTTCCCGCCGCGGCAAGGGGTTTGCCGCGGCGGTTCCACGACAAGACGCGAGGCCGAACCATGAAAGGGATGTGGTCGCTGTTGTTGTGCCTGTGCACCGTCGCCGTCCCCGTTGCGGGCATGGCCGCGGAAAGCGTCCCCGACCCGGTCGAAACGCTGATGCGGGAGGCCCGCGTGACCGGCCTCGCACTGGCCGTCATTCATGACGGCAAGGTGGCCGAGTTGAAGACCTACGGCCTGCGCGACGTCGAACGGAACCTGCCGCTGACGCCCGATACCACGATGTACGCCGCTTCGCTCACCAAGGGCGCATTCGCGTACGCGGTGATGGGGCTGGTGCGGGACGGGCGGCTGGATCTGGATCGCTCCATCGCCGACTACCTGCCCCGCCCGCTGCCGGAGTACGAGAAGTACGCCGATCTGGCCGGCGACGAACGCTGGCGGCGACTGACCCCGCGCATGCTGCTGGCACATACCGCTGGCTTCCCGAATTTCCGGTTCTTCACTCCGCAAGGCTACGACGAACACGCGAAGCTGGCCTTCGCGTTCGACCCCGGCAGCCGTTTCGCCTACTCCGGCGAGGGCATCAACCTGCTGCAGTTCGTGATCGAGCATGGCCTGGGCGTCGATGTCGGCACGCTGATGCAGGAACGGGTATTCGATCGCTTCGGCATGCGCGGAAGCGGCATGACCTGGCGCGACGCGTTCGCCGCCAACCTGGCGCAGGGCTACGACGAGGACGGGGAATCCCTCGGCCACAAGCAGCGCGGCGCGGTGCGGGCCGCCGGTTCGATGGATACCACCCTGCGCGATTTCGCGGCGTTCCTGGCCGGCCTGTCGCGCAACGAGGGGCTGGATGCCGGGACGCGCGACGAATTGTTCGGCACGCAGGTGCGCATCGATTCGGTCCAGCAGTTCCCCACCCTGTCCACCGAGACCACCACCGACAACGCGGCGATCGAACTGGCCTACGGGCTCGGCTGGAGCGTGTACCGGACGCAGGAAGGCCGGGCGTTCTTCAAGGGCGGGCATGACGACGGCACCCGCAACATCGCGGTGTGCGTGCGCGACGGGCGTGACTGCCTGCTGCTGATGAGCAACAGCTCCAATGCCGACAGCATTTTCCCCTATCTCATCGAGTACAAGCTGGGACCGGTCTGCTTTCCCTGGTACTGGCAAAGCTACCTGCCCTACGACCATCCTGAATTGCGCGCGCCGGATGCCAATGCGCAACCGCATCCCCCCTGCACCGGTTGGCCGCTGCCCGCCAAGGTTGCCTCCCGATGACCATTCGCCCACGCCGGGTCACACCCGCGAGCCCCGCGCGTCCTGATCTCCGGACGCATCCCGCGCCGCTCTTCCAGGACTTCCCATGAAACGTCGACTTCCGCTGCTGCTGTCCCTGCTCGTGCCCGGTTTGGCGATCGCCGGCGAGCCCATCGATTTCCACTACACCAACCCGCAGGTGCTGGCGGCCACCGATGCCAAGGCCGTCGGCGACGCCTGGTTCGCCCGCTGCGCGTCAGGCGGCCAGTTCGCGGACCTGGCGCGCGGCTACGCGCCGGATCCGCGCCTGACCCGCGAACAGCGCGAATCGGCCGAGAAGGGCTTCGATCGGGCCCGTTTCGAAAAAATCGCCCAATCCACCTATGACCGCGTGGTCGCCGATCTGCCGCAGGGCCGGCTGACGCTGTGCGTGGATTTCACCGCTCCGGACGACGCGTTCACGCGTGATCGCATGCAGGGCGTGATCGCGCTGACCGCCGGCAGCGGCAAAGTCGTCGTCAAGCTGCATCCACAGGCTGACTGGGCGAAGCTGCTGCCGTACGTGCTCGCGCACGAGCTCCATCACAGCTACTGGGCGCAGGAGCAGTTCCATCCGGATGCCGCGTTCACCCTCGCCGACTATCTGGTGTTCGAAGGCCGCGCCGATTACTACGCCAACCAGGTGTTCGGCGCGCACCCGGCGCCGTGGATCCACGCCCTGGACGACGCCCAGTACAGCGCGACCCTGGCCGCGTTCCGTCCCAACCTGGGCGAGACCTCTCCACAGGTATTGATGGGCTCGATGTTCGGCAATCCGCAGGCCGGTATCCCGATGTGGGCGGGCTACTCGGTGGGTCACCGTCTGGTCGCCGCGCGCCTGGACGGCAAGCCACACGACTGGGCGGCCATCACCGCGATGAAGGCCGCCGAGTTCATTCCCGCGGCGGAATGATCCGGTCTGAAGATCCGGCCATATGACGCCACCGCGGTGGGGGGGGGGGCGCCCCCCCCCCCCCCCCCCCGCCCCGGGGGGGGGGGGGGGGGCCCCCCCCCCCCCCACCGCCCGGCTTGCCGTGGATGCCGCCCTTGGCGAGCACGGCCGGATCCAGCAACGGCTTCAGCACTTTCTCCGGCAGGCCGGTGACCTCGCGCGCCACGTCGAGCACCGCGCGATTCTCCTTGTAGGCCTGCTTGGCGATGGCCGCGCCCTTCTCGTAGCCGATCACCGGGTTCAGCGCGGTCACCAGGATCGGATTGCGATCCAGTGCCCGCCTGACGTTGTCCTCACGCACCTTGAGTCCGTCGATGGCGGTGTCGGCGAGCAGGCGCGACACATTCGCCAGCAGCTGGATCGAATCCAGCAGGTTGGCCGCGATCAATGGCAGGGTCACGTTGAGCTGGAAGTTGCCGGTCTGCCCGGCCACCGTGATCGCGGTGTGGTGGCCCATCACCTGCGCGCACACCATCACGGTCGCTTCTGGAATCACCGGATTGACCTTGCCCGGCATGATCGAGCTGCCCGGCTGCAGGGCCGGCAGTTCGATCTCGCCCAGGCCGGCCAGCGGCCCGGCGTTCATCCAGCGCAGATCGTTGGCGATCTTGGTCAGCGCCACGGCCAGTGCGCTGAGTTGGCCGGACAGTTCGACCGCGTCGTCCTGCGCCGCCAGCCCTTCGAACTTGTTGCCGGCGCTCTCGAACCGCGCGCCGGTCTGCTTCGACAGCGCCTTCGCGACCCGCGCGCCGAAACGCGGATCGGCGTTGATGCCGGTGCCGATCGCGGTCCCGCCCAGCGGCAGCCGGCGCAGCCGCTTGAGGCTGTCGGCGATGCGCTCCTCGGCCGAGGCCAATTGCGCCGACCAGGCCGAGAACTCCTGGGCGAAGGTCAGCGGCATCGCGTCCATCAGGTGGGTGCGGCCGGTCTTGACGATCCTGCCGAGCGCCTTGCCACGTCGATCGATGGTCCGGCGCAGGTGTTTCACCGCCGGCAACAGGTCTTCCAGCACGGCCAGTTGCGCGGAGACGCGGATGGCGGTGGGAATGACGTCGTTGGAACTCTGGCCCAGGTTGACGTGATCATTCGGATGCACGCCCTTGCGCCCGGCCTTGCCGGAACGGTTGGCGAGCGCGGCAATGACCTCGTTGGCATTCATGTTCGACGAGGTGCCCGAACCGGTCTGGTAGATGTCGATCGGGAAGTGCGCGTCGTGTTCGCCGGCGGCCACTTCCAGCGCGGCGGCACGGATGGCCCGGGCGGTAACCTGCGGCAACAGGTCCAGGCTGGCGTTGACCTCGGCGGCGGCAGCCTTGATCAGCCCCAGCGCGCGGATGAAGCCGCGCGGCATCGGCCGGCCTGAAATCGGGAAGTTCTGCACCGCGCGCTGGGTCTGCGCGCCCCAGAGGGCGTCGGCGGGCACCCGCAGCTCGCCCATGCTGTCCCGTTCCACCCGGGTCCGTTCGTCGCGGGCCGCACCCGCCTTGGTTTTCCTGCTCATCAGCGCCTCCTGTGGGGATGGTCTACGGCTGGCGCCGGGTGGTGGAACCGGCTGCTTGCGAGGGCCGCCAGCATACGCCAGGCCGGCCGGAGGCCGTCTCGCGGTAAACTAGAACGCTCCTTTTCAGCCCCACGCCCCCATGTCGGAATCCGCCCTGCTCGCCCTGTCCCCGCTCGATGGCCGCTACGCCGGCAAGGTCGACGCCCTGCGTCCCATCTTTTCCGAGTACGGGCTGATCCGGGCGCGGATCAAGGTGGAGGTCGAATGGCTGCTGGCGCTGACCGCCGAGCCCGGCATCGTCGAACTGCCGGCCTTCTCCGACGCGGCGGCCACCCGCCTGCGCGCGCTGGCCGACGGTTTCTCGGTTGCCGACGCCGCCCGGGTCAAGGAGATCGAGCGCACCACCAACCATGACGTCAAGGCGGTGGAGTACTTCATCAAGGAGCGCCTGAAGGACGACGCCGAGCTCGCCCCGGCGCTGGAGTTCGTCCATTTCGCCTGCACCAGCGAGGACATCAACAACCTCAGCTACGGCCTGATGCTGGAACAGGCCCGCCGCGAGGTGCTGCTGCCGTCGCTGGACGCCGTCGCGGCCTCGCTGCGCGCGCTGGCCCACGCCCAGGCCGGCCAGCCGATGCTCTCGCGCACCCACGGCCAGACCGCCTCGCCGACCACCCTGGGCAAGGAAATCGCCAACGTGGTCGCACGCCTGGAACGCCAGCGCCGGCAGATCGCGGCGGTCGAGCTGACCGGCAAGATCAACGGCGCGGTCGGCAACTACAACGCCCACATCGCCAGCTATCCGGACGTGGACTGGCCGGCGTTCGCGCAGCGTTTCGTCGAGAGCCTGGGCCTGGTCTTCAATCCCTACACCACCCAGATCGAGCCGCACGACAACGTGGCCGAAATCGGCGACGCCGCACGCCGCGCCAACATCATCCTGATCGACCTGGCCCGCGACATCTGGGGCTACATCTCGCTGGGCTACTTCAAGCAGAAGCTCAAGGAAGGCGAAGTCGGCTCCTCGACCATGCCGCACAAGGTCAATCCAATCGACTTCGAGAATGCCGAAGGCAACTTCGGCCTGGCCAACGCGCTGTTCGAGCATTTCAGCGCCAAGCTGCCGATCAGCCGCTGGCAGCGCGACCTCACCGATTCCACCGTGCTGCGCGCGCTCGGCACCGCCTTCGGCCACAGCCAGGTGGCGCTGGACTCGCTGGCCAAGGGCCTGGGCAAGCTGGAAGTGAACCCGCAGCGTCTGGACGCCGACCTCGACGCGGCCTGGGAAGTGCTGGCCGAAGCCGTGCAGACGGTGATGCGCCGCCACGGCCTGCCCAATCCGTACGAACAGCTCAAGGCGCTGACCCGCGGCCAGGGCATCACCGCCGACTCGATGCGCGCCTTCATCGAATCGCTGGAACTGCCCGCCGACGCCAAGCAGCGCCTGCGCGACATGACGCCGGGCAGCTACACCGGACTGGCCGAAACACTGGCCCGGAAGATCTGAGGCCGCCCGGATCCCGCACGCCGACTCCGCAGGACCGCTCCCATGCAACTGCTGATCAATCTCGACGTGCCGGATCTGGAAGCCGCCGAAGCGCTGTACCGGCAGGCGTTCGGCCTGACCACCGGACGCCGCTTCGGCGACGACGTGGTGGAACTGCTGGGCGCGCAGGCGCCCATCTACCTGATCCGCGCCGCCGCCGATACCGAGGGTGCTCCCGGCTCGCGCCGCCACTACGACCGCCATTGGACGCCGATGCACCTGGACGTGGTGGTCGAGGATCTGGACACCGCGCTGGCCACCGCCGTCCAGGCCGGCCTCCAACCCGAAACCTCCATCCGCGAAGCCCGCTGGGGCCGCATCGTGCGCCTGGCCGATCCGTTCGGCCACGGCTGGTGCCTGTTGCAGTTCGTTGGCCGCGGTTACGACGAGATCGCCACATGAAGCCATTTCCGCCGAGGATATCCATCCCGGCCGCCGCGTTCCTGCTGCTGGCCGCCCTGCCCGCCGGCCGGGCCTGGGCGGACGATGCCCCCGCCTGCCCGGCCGAGCCGCGCTGGGACGACCCGGCCAGGCCGCTGCGCCTGCATGGCAATACCTGGTTCGTGGGCACCTGCGGCATCAGCGCGTTGCTGATCACCTCGCCGCAGGGGCATGTCCTCATCGACAGCGGCACCGCCGCGGGCGGGCGCCAGGTGCTGGCCAACATCCGCACGCTCGGATTCCGCCCGGAAGACGTGCGCGCCATCGTGATCTCGCACGAGCATTTCGATCATGTCGGCGGCCTGGCCGATCTGCAGCGCGCCACCGGCGCGCCGGTACTGGCGCGCGAACCGGCCGCCGCCACGCTGCGACGCGGCGCCAATGACCGCAGCGATCCCCAGTTCGGGCAACTCGAATCCTTCACTCCCATCGCCGACGTACGCACCATCGGCGACGGGGAAACCGTCACCGTCGGCCCGCTGTCGCTGAAATCCATCCCCACGCCGGGCCATACCCCGGGCGCGGCGTCCTGGACCTGGCGCTCCTGCGACGGCGGCGAATGCCGCCAGTTCGTCTATGCCGACAGTCTCTCCGCGTTCTCCACCGACCAGTACCGCTTCGGCGACGAGCAGGCCCATCCCGGTTACGTCGCCGCCTTCCGGCAGGCCCTGGATCGGGTTGCCGCGCTGGACTGCGACATCCTGGTGACGCCGCATCCGTCCGCCAGCCGTCTGTGGTCGCGCGTCGGCCCCGGCGCCAACGAACCGCTCGCGAACACCAACGCCTGCCGCGCCTACGCGCAGTCCGCGCGCGAACGCCTGGACAAGCGCCTGGCCGAAGAAGCCGCCCCCGCTCCCGCAAACTCCCCACGCCCATGATCGAAGTCCACGCCACCGCCAAGCATTTCCTCGGCATGCCCGCCGCGCGTTTCCTCAGCGAGTACTGGCAGAAGAAGCCGCTGCTGATCCGCAACGCGTTCCCGCATTTCCAGTCGCCCATCCAGCCGGACGACCTGGCCGGACTGGCCTGCGAGGAAGGCGCGCTCTCGCGCATCGTCATGCACGATCGCGAACGCGACGCCTGGACCCTGCGCACCGGCCCGTTCCAGGAAGAGGAATTCCCCGGCATGCCGCACCACGACTGGACCCTGCTGGTGCAGGACGTGGACAAGTGGGATCCGGACGTGCGCGCGTTGCTGGCGCATTTCGATTTCCTGCCGCGCTGGCGGCTGGACGACATCATGATCAGCTTCGCCGCCACCGGCGGCTCGGTCGGCGCGCACGTGGATCAGTACGACGTGTTCCTGCTGCAGGCGCAGGGCCAGCGCCGCTGGCAGATCGACGCCGGCGAGAATCCGCCGCTCGGCTTCCGCGACGACGTCGAGCTCAAGCTGCTGCGCGAGTTCACGCCCACCCACGACTGGGTGCTGGATCCGGGCGACATGCTGTACCTGCCGCCGGCCGTGCCCCACCACGGCGTGGCGGTGAATCCGTGCCTGACCATCTCCGTGGGCATGCGCGCGCCCTCCTCGGCCGAACTGATCAGCGACTACCTCGACACCCTGGTCGCCGATGCCGACGACCGCCTGCGCTACCACGACGAGGACCTGGCGCCGCCGCGCGATCCCAACGAAATCGACGCCGCGGCGATGGCCCGCGTGGTCGAAGCGCTGAATGCGCTGCGGATGAACGATCCGGATCGCCTGGGCGACTGGTTCGGCCGTTTCATCACCACCTACCGTGCCGCCGGCGATGTCGCGCCCGCGCCGGAACAGCGCTCGCGGATCGAAATCGAATGGGATCTCGAACACGGCGCACGGCTGTACCGCCATCCGTTCTCGCGGCTGGCCTGGCGGCGCGCGCGCAAGGGCGCGACCCTGTTCTGTTCGGGCCACGACTACCCGATGCCGGTGGCGGACGCGCGCACCCTGGCCGCGGCGGAGACGCTTGACGGCCACGGCTACGCCGGCCTGTCGGCCACCGGTCGCGACGCGGTGATGGCGCTGCTCGCCCAGGGTCACTACCAGCTGGTGCTGGCCGGGGAAGAGGATTGAACACCGCCGGCTTCCGGGTCGAGCCGGTCGAGTACGCCCTGCAGCGGGACGACCTGCTGCGGGTGCGCGAGATGGTGTTCGTACAGGAACAACGGGTGCCGCTGGAAGAGGAACGCGACGCCATGGATCCGCTCTGCCGGCACGTACTGGCGCGCGATGACGCCGGCCGGCCCATCGGTACCGGGCGACTGACCCCGGAACACCGGATCGGCCGGATGGCGGTCCTGCGGGAATGGCGCGGGCGCGGCGTCGGCGACGCCCTGCTGGCCGCACTGCTGGCCGAGGCCCGCAAGCGCCATCTGCCGGAGCTGACCCTCAACGCCCAGGTCAGTGCCGAAGCCTTCTATGCCCGGCACGGCTTCGTACCCTACGGTCCACGGTTCCACGAGGCCGGAATCGAGCACCAGGCCATGCGCCGGCGCCTGGACGGCGCCACCGCCATCGAGGATCTGGCCGGGGCCAGGGCCACCCTGCTGGCCCTGGCCAGCGGCAGCCGGCGCCAGCTGCGGATCTACAGCCGGGACCTGGAGCCGGGCCTGTTCGACGCCCCGGAGGTGCTGGACGCCCTGCGCCGGCTGGCCACCCGCCCCGGCGCGGTGGAAGTCCAGATCCTGCTGCAGGACGCCGGCACTCCCCAGCGCCGGCAGGCACCGCTGCTGCCGCTGGCCCAGCGCCTGCCCAGCGTGTTCCTGTTCCGCGAAGTGCACGATCCGGTGGACCGCAACTATCCCTCGGCCTATGTCGTCAGCGACGCCGATGGCTACTACTTCCGCCCGCTGGGGCACCGTTTCGACGGCGAAGCGGACCTGGACGCGGCCGGCCGCGCGCGCCAGTTGCGCGAGGAATTCGCCCACGTGTGGGAACGCTCACGCCCCTGCACCGAGTATCGCGCGCTGGGACTGTAGCCTTCTCCTCGCGAGGTTGCGGAAATCCGCGGGAATCGCGTCGATTGTGTCCGGTTCGTCATCCGCGTGGCCCAGACTGCGCCTTTAGTCCAATACCTTTATGCCCCGTTCCCGCCTTGCGGGTATAATTTTGGGGTTGTCTTCCGCCCGCGCGGGCCCACATCGAATCCGCCGACCCCGTCCCTCCAAGACCATTCCGACAGCAAGTACCCCATCGCCATCGTGGACAATCTCCTGAAGCAGTTTGCGCAATCCTCGCAACTCAACGGAGGCAATGCCTCCTACGTCGAAGACCTGTACGAGCAATACCTGGTTGACCCGGACAGTGTGGGTCCCAAATGGAAGGCCTACTTCGACGGTTTCAAGGGCCGCGAGGCCGGTGACGTGCCCCACTCGGTGGTCATCGAACAGATTGCCGCGGCCTCGCGCCAGGCGGCGAACAATGGCCATGTGGCGGCCCCGGCCGGTGGCGACGAGCGCGAGCGCAATGTCGGCCGCCTGATCACCGCCTACCGTTCGCGCGGCCACCTGGGCGCCAACCTGGATCCGCTGGGCCTGAGCCCGCCGATGAATCCGCCGGATCTCGGCCTGGCCTTCCATGACCTGTCCGACAAGGATCTGGACAGCGAATTCAGCACCGGCAACGTGGCCGGCCAGCCGCGCATGAAACTGCGCGACCTGCTGACCCGCCTGAAGGCCGCCTACACCGGCTCGATCGGCGCCGAATTCATGCATATCTCCGAGGTCGAGCAGCGCCAGTGGCTGTACCAGCGGCTGGAAGCGGCCGCCGGCAACTATGGCCTGGACGCGGCGGCCAAGCAGCGCACCCTGGAGCGGCTGACCGCCGCCGAGGGTCTGGAGCGCTACCTGCACACCAAGTACGTCGGCCAGAAGCGCTTCTCGCTGGAAGGCGGCGATTCGCTGATCCCGCTGCTGGATACGCTCATCCACCGCGCCGGTGCCGGCGCGGTCAAGGACATCGTGGTCGGCATGGCCCACCGCGGCCGCCTCAACGTGCTGGTCAACACCCTGGGCAAGAGCCCGCGCAAGCTGTTCGACGAGTTCGAGGGCAAGTTCGAGCACGACAACAGCCTGGCGCATGCCGGCGACGTGAAGTACCACATGGGCTTCTCGGCCGACATCGCCACCCCGGGCGGTCCGGTCCATCTGGCGCTGGCCTTCAACCCCTCGCACCTGGAAATCGTCGATCCGGTCGTGGCCGGCAGCGTGCGTTCGCGCCAGGAGCGCCGCAACGACACCTCCCGCCAGGCGGTGCTGCCGATCATCATGCACGGCGACGCGGCGTTCGCCGGCCAGGGCGTGGTGATGGAACTGTTCCAGATGTCGCAGGCGCGCGGTTTCGCGGTCGGCGGCACCCTGCATGTCGTGATCAACAACCAGATCGGCTTCACCACCAGCGCTCGCGACGACGCCCGCTCCACCCTGTACTGCACCGACGTGGCCAAGATGATCGGCGCACCGGTGCTGCACGTGAACGGCGACGACCCGGAAGCGGTGGTGTTCTGCGCCAACCTGGCCTACGAGTTCCGCCAGCAGTTCAAGAAGGACGTGGTCATCGACCTGGTCTGCTATCGCCGCCATGGCCACAACGAGGCCGACGAGCCGGCGGCGACCCAGCCGCTGATGTACCAGACCATCCGCAAGCACCCGACCACCCGCGAGCTGTACGCGGCCAAGCTGGAAGGCGCCGGCGTGCTCCCCGCCGAAGGCGGCAAGGCGCTGGTCGATCAGTATCGCAACAAGCTGGATTCGGGCGAATACACCACCGAGCTGGCCAAGCAGAAGGGCGACGAACTGGCGATCGACTGGTCGAAGTACGTGTCCGGCAAGCTCAGCGATCCGGTCGACACCAAGGTCAAGCGCAAGGCGCTGGATTCGCTGGCCAAGATCATCAACACCATTCCCTCGGGCGTGTCGCTGCACCCGCGCGTGGCCAAGATCTATGAAGACCGCGCCAAGATGGCCGCCGGCGATCTGCCGGGCGACTGGGGCTTCGCCGAAAACCTGGCCTACGCCACCCTGCTGGCGGAAGGCAACGGCCTGCGCCTGGTCGGCCAGGATGCGGGCCGCGGCACCTTCTTCCATCGCCACGCGATCCTGCACGATCAGAAGACCGACAGCTATTTCCTGCCGCTGCGGCAGCTGGTGGAATCGCCGGAGCAGGCCACGATCATCGATTCGCTGCTCAGCGAAGAAGCGGTGATGGCGTTCGAATACGGCTTCTCCACCACCGATCCCAACACCCTGTGCATCTGGGAAGCGCAGTTCGGCGACTTCGCCAACGGCGCGCAGGTGGTGATCGACCAGTTCATCGCCGCCGGCGAGGCCAAGTGGGGGCGCGTCAGCGGTCTGACCCTGCTGCTTCCGCACGGCTACGAAGGCCAGGGTCCCGAGCACAGCTCGGCCCGCCTGGAGCGCTTCCTGCAGTTGTGCGCGCTGGAGAACATGCTGGTCTGCGTGCCGACCACGCCTGCCCAGGCCTACCACATGCTGCGCCGGCAGATGCGCATGACCACCCGCAAGCCGCTGGTGGTGATGACGCCCAAGTCGCTGCTGCGCCACAAGCTGGCCGTCTCCACCCTGGACGAACTGGCCAACGGCGAGTTCCAGCACCTGATCCCGGACAAGGCCGCCGACCCGAAGAAGGTCAAGCGCGTCGTGCTGTGCTCGGGCAAGGTCTACTACGACCTGCTGGAAGACCAGCAGAAGCGTGGCCAGGACGACGTCGCGCTGGTCCGCATCGAACAGCTGTATCCGTTCCCGCGTCCGCAGCTGGCCGCCGAGCTCAAGCGCTTCGGCAAGGCAACCGACGTGGTCTGGTGCCAGGAAGAGCCGCAGAACCAGGGCGCGTGGTACCAGATCCGCCACCATCTCAACGCCTGCCTGGGCGAGAAGCAGAGCCTGCACTACGCCGGCCGCCCGCGCTCGCCCTCGCCCGCCGCCGGTCATTTCGCCGAGCACGTCGAGGAACAGCTGAAGCTGGTCGCCGACGCGCTGGTCAACAAGTTCGAAAACGACGTGGTCGCCGAGTAAGCGGCGCCCGCATTCCATCCTTCAAAGCACGCCACCAAAAAAAACAGGACGCCTCCATCCATGGCCACTGAAGTCAAAGTTCCGGTTCTCCCCGAATCCGTCTCCGACGCCACCATCGCCACCTGGCACAAGAAGGTTGGTGACGCGGTCAAGCGCGATGAGAACCTCCTGGATCTGGAAACCGACAAGGTCGTACTGGAAGTGCCGTCCCCGGTCGACGGCGTGATCAAGGAAATCAAGTTCAAGGAAGGCGACACCGTGACCAGCCAGCAGTTGCTGGCGATCATCGAGGAAGGCGCGGTCGCCGCCGCCGCGCCGGCTCCGGCCGCCGAGGCCCCCAAGGCCGAAGCACCGAAGGCCGAGGCTCCCGCTGCCGCACCGGCGCCGGCCGCCAAGTCCGCTCCGGCCCCGGCCGCCGCCGGCGTCGAAAGCCTGCCGCCCGGCGCCCGCTTCACCGCCGTCACCCAGGGCATCGATCCGGCGCAGGTGGAAGGCACCGGCCGCCGCGGCGCGGTGACCAAGGAAGACCTGGTCAACTACGCCAGCGGCAAGACCGCCGGCGTGTCCGGCGGCGCACGTCCGGAAGAGCGCGTGCCGATGACCCGCATCCGCGCCCGCATCGCCGAGCGCCTGATGCAGTCCAAGAACTCCATCGCCATGCTGACCTCGTTCAACGAGGTCAACCTGGGCAAGGTCATGGCGATGCGCAAGGAACTGGGCGAATCGTTCGAGAAGGCCAACGGCATCAAGCTCGGCTTCATGAGCTTCTTCGCCAAGGCCGCCGCCAACGCGCTTCAGCGCCATCCGGTGGTCAACGCCTCGGTCGACGGCAACGACATCATCTACCACGGCTACGCCGACATCTCGATCGCCGTGTCCACCGACAAGGGCCTGGTCACGCCGGTGCTGCGCAACGTCGAGCGCCAGAGCTTCGCCGACATCGAAAAGGGCATCGCCGACTACGCCAAGAAGGCGCGTGACGGCAAGCTGGGCCTGGAGGATCTGCAGGGCGGCACCTTCACCATCACCAACGGCGGCACCTTCGGTTCGCTGATGTCCACCCCGATCGTCAACCCGCCGCAGAGCGCCATCCTCGGCATGCACGCGATCAAGGAACGCGCCATCGTCGAGAACGGCCAGGTCGTGGCCGCGCCGATGATGTACATCGCGCTGTCCTACGATCACCGCATCATCGACGGCAAGGACGCGGTGCTGTTCCTGGTCGACATCAAGAACCAGCTGGAAAATCCGCACCGCATGCTGCTTGGCATGTAAGCGCCGGGATTGGGGATTCGTGATTCGGGATTCGCAGGAGCGACAAGCGCCTGCTTCCGCTTTCGACGAATCCCCACTCCCCAATCCCGAATCCCATTGAGCGAATGAAATGAGCGAACAATTCGACGTCGTCGTCATCGGTGCCGGTCCCGCCGGCTATCACGCCGCCATCCGCGCCGCGCAGCTGGGCATGAAGGTCGCCTGCATCGATGCCGCGCTGGGCAAGGACGGCAAGCCGGCCCTGGGCGGCACCTGCCTGCGCGTGGGCTGCGTGCCCTCCAAGGCGCTGCTGGACAGCTCGCGCCAGTTCTACAACCTGCAGCACCTGTTCGGCGAGCACGGCATCAGCACCAAGGACGCCAAGATCGACGTCGCCACGATGGTGGGCCGCAAGGACAAGATCGTTAAGCAGTTCACCGGCGGCATCGCGATGCTGTTCAAGGCCAACAAGATCACCCCGTTCTACGGCTTCGGCCAGCTGCAGCCGGGCAACGTGGTCAAGGTCAAGCAGCATGACGGCAGCGAAGTCGAGCTCAAGGGCACCAACGTGATCCTGGCGGCCGGTTCGGATTCCATCGAACTGCCGTTCGCCAAGTTCGACAACGAATACATCGTCGACAACGTCGGCGCGCTCGACTTCACCGCCGTGCCTAAGCGCCTGGCCGTGATCGGCGCCGGCGTGATCGGCCTGGAACTGGGCAGCGTGTGGAAGCGCCTGGGCGCCGAAGTCACCATCCTGGAAGCCCTCCCCGATTTCCTCGCCGTCGCCGATGCCGAAGTGGCCAAGACCGCGGCGCGCGAATTCAAGAAGCAGGGCTTGGATATCCGCCTCGGCGCCAAGGTCAGCAAGACCGAAATCACCGGCAAGGGCAAGACCAAGGAAGTCGTGGTCACCTACACCGATGCGGAAGGCGAGAAGACCCTGACCGTGGACAAGCTGCTGGTGGCCGTGGGCCGCCGCGCCGCCACCAAGGGCGTGCTGGCCGACGGTACCGGCGTGAAGCTCAACGAGCGCGGCCAGATCGAGGTCGACGAGCATTGCCACACCGGCGTCGACGGCGTCTGGGCGATCGGCGACTGCGTGCGTGGCCCGATGCTGGCGCACAAGGGTTTCGAGGAAGGCATCGCGGTGGCCGAACTGATCGCCGGCCTGCCCGGCCACGTCAACTTCGACACCGTGCCGTGGGTCATCTACACCGAACCGGAAATCGCCTGGGTCGGCAAGACCGAGCAGCAGCTCAAGGCCGAAGGCACCCCGTACAAGACCGGCAGCTTCCCGTTCGCCGCGATTGCCCGTGCCGTCGCGATGGGCGAGCCGGCCGGCTTCGTCAAGGTCATCGCCCACGCCGAAACCGATCGCGTGCTGGGCCTGCACCTGGTCGGCGTCGGCGTGTCGGAACTGGTGCACGAAGGTGTGCTGACCATGGAGTTCAACGGCTCGGCCGACGACCTGGCCCGCATCTGCCACGCCCATCCGACCCTGTCCGAGGCCATCCACGACGCCGCCATGGCGGTGGACAAGCGTTCGATCCACAAGGCCAATTGATGAGAGCCGGGATTCGGGGATGGGGATTGGGGATTCGCCGAGCGCATTCCCTCACCTGACCGAATCCCAATGCGGACGCCGGGCATTGCTCGGCGTTTGCTTTTTACGAATCCCCCATCCCGAATCACGAATCCCATGCGCAGTATCTGTGTCTATTGCGGCTCCAACGCCGGCAGCAAGCCCCTCTACGCCGAACGCGCGGTCGCGCTGGGTGATCGCATCGCCCGCGAGGGACTGCAACTGGTCTATGGCGGCGGCAACGTCGGCCTGATGGGCATCGTCGCCGACGCGGTGCTGGCCGGTGGTGGCGAAGTGGTTGGCGTGATTCCGGAGCAACTGGTCAACTGGGAAGTCGCGCACAAGGGCGTGACCCGGCTGGAAGTGGTCGCCAACATGCACGAGCGCAAGAAGCGCATGTTCGACCTGTCCGACGCCTTCGTCGCCCTGCCCGGCGGCTTCGGCACCTTGGACGAGATGTTCGAAATGCTGACCTGGCGCCAGCTCGGCATCGGCGACAAACCCTGCGCCTTCCTGGACGTCGATGGCTTCTATGCGCCGCTGATGGGCATGATCGACCGCATGGTCGAAGAGCGCTTCCTGCACCCGGATCAGCGCGAGGACCTGTGGCACGGCGAGGACCTCGGCGCGATGTTCGACTGGATGAAGGCCTATCAGCCGGCCCAGGCGTCGAAATGGATGGACGAGAAGCGGCGCAAGTCGCTGCGCTGAGGCGCCCCCCGGGAACGGATTCCCTGCGTCTGCCTTCCGGCTAGCCGACCACGGGGAACGCTCCACATCGGCGTGACATCCCACCTGCCCGGACGCATCTGGCAGCACAAACACGCTCAGGTTGACGGCTTCACCCGCCGCTGCCGGGTCCATACTTTGGTCTGGTACGAAGTCCACGGCACGATGGAATCTGCCATCCTGCGGGAAAAGCATTGAAGGCCTGGAAGCGGATCTGGAAGATCCAGCTCATCGAGGATGCCAACCCCCAGTGGCGGGATCTGTATCCGGACATCCTCCCATCCACCCGTCCAGATTTCCGGAACCGGAGCGTCCCCACATGACCCTGCCCACCTCGTTCAACGCCTTCCGCATCCATAACGACGATCGCGGCTACCGCAGCGGCATCGAATCGATTTCGCTGGACGATCTGAATCCCGGCGAGGTGGTGATCAAGACCGCGTACTCCTCGGTGAACTTCAAGGATGCGCTGGCCGGCACCGGCGAAGGCAAGATCCTGCGGCGGTTCCCGCTGGTCGGCGGCATCGACGTGGCCGGGCACGTGGTGGCCTCCACTGATCCGGCGTTTCATGAGGGCGACGAGGTGCTGGTGACCGGCTGCGGCCTCAGCGAAACCCGCGACGGTGGCTACGGTGAATACGCCCGGCTGGAAGCAAAGTGGGTGATTCCCTTGCCCAAGGGACTGAGCCTGCGCGAAAGCATGATCCTGGGCACCGCCGGCTTCACCGCCGCGCTGGCCCTGTACCGGATGCGGGACAACCGGCAGACGCCGGATCTGGGACCACTGGCGGTCACCGGCGCGACCGGCGGCGTGGGCACGCTGGCGGTGAACATCTTCAGCCGCGCCGGCTACGAGGTGCACGCCATCAGCGGCAAGCCAGAACACGCGGACTTCCTGAAATCGCTCGGCGCCACCGAGGTACTGGGACGCGATGCGCTGGCCACCCGGCGGCCGATGGAATCGGCGCGTTTCGGCGGAGGACTGGACAACGTGGGCGGAGCGATGCTGGCCAGCCTGCTGGCGCAGACCGTGCCCTACGGCAATGTCGCCAGCGCGGGCCTGGCCGCGACCGCCGAACTGGACATCACGGTCATGCCGTTCATCATCCGGGGCGTATCGCTCGTCGGCGTGGCTTCGGCCGGCACCGCGCGCGCCATCCGGGACGACATCTGGCGGCATTTGGCCGACGACTGGAAACCGGCCCGCCTGGAGGCCATCTGCACCCGCGAAACCACGCTGGAAGGGCTGCCGGATGTGTTCAGGAACATGCTTTCCGGGGGTTCGTTCGGCCGTACCCTGGTCACTTTCTGAGGCCGTCGGGGTCCGCCCGACGGCGTGTCCGGGAACGCCCCCGTTTCTTTCTCCCGGGCCCGCTCCTACAATCGGTGCGGGGATAATTTGGGGACACTCGGGGAACTCCATGGCACGCATTCTGATCGTCGACGATTCACCTTCGCAGTTGCTGGGCATCCAGCGCATCGTCGAAAAACTGGGGCACGAGTCCCTCACCGCCGAGGACGGCGCCGCGGGCGTGGAAGTGGCCAAGCGCGAGCTGCCGGACATGGTGCTGATGGACGTGGTGATGCCGAACCTCAACGGGTTCCAGGCCACCCGCACGCTGAGCCGCGAGGCCAGCACCAAGCACATCCCGGTGATCCTGGTGACCACCAAGGACCAGGACACCGACCGCATGTGGGGCCTGCGCCAGGGCGCCAAGGCCTACCTGACCAAGCCGTTCTCCGAGGACGAACTGGCCGAGGTCATCGAGCGCGTGTTCAACGCGCGCGAACTGCCGGAACCGCCCGCGGCCTGATTCGCCCGCATTCAAACGTGATGAAGAAAAGCAGGCCACGGCCTGCTTTTCTTTATTTGGGGGATGCGCGCATCCGTCTCATCTTGTGGGAGCGACGTCAGTCGCGATAGGCGACCGACTGGCAATCCGCGAATCGCGACTGACGTCGCTCCCACAAGAGGTTGCTACGGCTTCTCGCCGAAAGCCCGGGCCAGATCGCGATAGGCTTCCTGCTGCTCCTCGCTGGTGGCGCGCGGCGCGGTGATTTCCAGTTCGACGATTTGATCGCCCGCCGGATTGCCCGGCAGTCCACGGCCGCGCAGGCGCAGCTTGCGCCCGGCTTCCGAGTCCGGCGGAATCTTCACCTCGACCTCGCCGCCCAGGGTCGGCACGGTCATCGAGGCGCCCAGCGCCGCCTGCCAGGGCGCCACCGGCAGCACATAGATGATGTTGCGGCCATCGACCTCGAATTGCGGGTGCGCGGCGTACTCGATTTCCAGCAGCAGATTGCCGCCGCTGCCACCCTGCCCGGCCAGGCGGATGACCTGGCCCGGCTTGATGCCCTTGGGCACCTTGACTTCGAGCTGACGGCCATTGACGTTCACCCGCACGCTGCCGCCGTCGTGGACCGCCTGCAACGGCACCGCCAGCTTGGCGCGCGAGTCGCGCGGCGCGTGCGGTCCCCGCGCCTGCGCGCCGTCAGCGCGTCCACGCCGTCCGAAAAGACCCTCGAAGAAGTCGCTGAAGCCACCGCCACCGCCGGTGCTGCCGAAAACCTCGTCGAAGTCGAAATTCTGCCCGCCATAACCGCCCTGGCCGAAATCCGGCGGCGGCCGGAACTCTTCGCCCGGGCGGTAGCCGCGCGCGCGCACCTGGTCATAGGCCGCGCGCTTCTGCGGATCCCGCAGCGCCTCGTAGGCCTCGTTGACCGCCTTGAACTGATCTTCCGCGCCGGCTTCCTTGCTGACGTCGGGATGGTACTTGCGCGCCAGCCGCCGGTACGCCGTCTTGATCTCGGCGTCGCCGGCGGTCGGTTCAACGCCCAGTACCGCGTAGTAATCCTTGAATTGCATCGGGTCTCCATTGGAAAACCGCGCCGGCCGGCCACCGGCTGGACACGGAGGCCCGCGAAGCGGGCGCCACGCGTCAATTCTAGCGGCTGTCGCGCCGCTTGCCGGGCCCGGCGGCCTTCGGCTCCGGACACGAATGCCTGCCCGTGGCCGCCATGGGCCATCACACTCTTTTCAGGCACGTAACGTCCCCATCGACCGGGCGGGCTAAACTCCATTCAGCCTTCCTCACCAGGACCCGACCATGACCATCCAGATTGGCGAACAAATCCCCGAAGTCATCCTCAAGCGCATCCGCGAGGGCGTCGAGACCATCGACACCCGCGCGCTGTTCGAGGGCCGCAAGGCCGTGCTGTTCGCGGTGCCCGGCGCGTTCACCCCGACCTGTTCGGAAAAGCACCTGCCCAGCTTCGTCCAGCACTTCGAGGATTTCCGCAAGCGCGGCATTGAAGTGTTCTGCGTGTCGGTCAACGATCCGTTCGTCATGCAGGCATGGGGCAAGGCCCAGCACGTGCCCGATGGCCTGCAGATGCTCGCCGACGGCAATGCCGACCTGGTCAAGGCGCTCGGCCTGGAGATGGACGCCAGCAGCTACGGCATGGGCATCCGCGCGCGCCGCTTCGCGCTCTATGCCGAGGACGGCGTGGTCCGCAACCTCTTCATCGAGGCACCCGGCGAATACAAGGTGTCCTCGGCCGAACACGTGCTGGCGAACATCGGCTGAGCGGCTCCATGCGTCCGCGGGAGCTGGCGCTGCACGCGCGGTTGGCTGCGCGTGTTTCCGCGCCACGCCTGCAGATGGCGGTCATGGTCGCCATCACCGCGCTCTCCGGCTTCCTGGCCTCGGTGCTCCTTGCCGCAGCCGGCATGGATTCCATGTGGTTGCGCTATCCCGTCTGCGTCGGCATCGCCTATCTGGTGTTCCTGACGCAAATCCGGCTCTGGCGTCGATGGCGTGAAGCAGACGTACCGGGGATCGAGGGTCCGAGCGGCTCATCCAACGGGGAAAGCCATGGCACTCCGGATTGGTCCGGTTCCGGTGGCAGCTCCGGTGGCGCCGGGGCCAGCGCACGGTTCGAGGCTCCCTCGACGACGGGCGCAGGCGGCATGGACGCGGAGGCGGTGGACATGGCCATTCCCGATGCGAGCCTCGATATTGAACATGTCTGGATACTGCCCCTGCTCGGCATCCTGGCCGGCGTGCTGATTGCGCTCGTCTGGGTGGTCTGGAGCTCTCCCATGTTGCTGTCGGAACTTGCTCTCGACGCGGTTCTCTCCACTGGGCTGTACCGCAAGCTGAGACGAACTCCGGCCGAAGATTGGCTTTACACGACGCTGCGTCACACCGGTTGGCCTTTTGTGACCGCGTTGTTGTGTTCCTTTGTCTTGGGCGTGGCCTTGCATGCCATCGCCCCCGGTTCGACGACATTGGGTGAAGTATTCGCCATCAAGCAAAGGTGAAGTTGTACCAGGTGGGCATGACCAGACGACGCTAGTTCAAGATATTGAAATCCACCCGCGTCCATGCGCCGCTGTCGGCCAGCGCCGTCAGTGTGTGCTGGCCCGGTTGCTCGAAGTCGCGCACGAACGGGCGTGCGCCCTGGGTCTCGGCGATCCACTTTCCGTCCAGCAGCCATTGCACGCGGGCTTCGGTGCCGAGCGCGCGCAACTGCAGGCGCACGCCGTGTTCGCTGCCCGGCGCGCGCGCCAGGGTGGCGCGGTCGTTGATGCCATCGATGCGCAGTTCTTCCGCTGCTTCGCGGCCATCGTCCACGCAATCCGGCGACAGTGCCGGCAGGCGCGATTGCGCGCGGGTCTGCGCACCCAGCCACGGCGAGGCCAGCGCCGGCCAGCGGGCGATGCGTCGGGTCTGCGATGCATGCGGGCGCGCGCATTCGGCGGACAGGCGCAGGCCGGTTGTCGCGTCCACCTCGAACACTTCGGTACCCGCGCTCCAGCGGCGCGCGTCGCGCTCGGCCAGGGTGGGCGGCGTCGCGCCATCGAGCGTCCATGCCTTCATCCGTCGCTGGCACAGTTCCGGCGCGTCGGCTTCCGGCGGCAGGCCCAGCGGCCAGCAGATCTCGGTTTCGGCGACGTTCGCCGGTGGCGGCGAGGCGGCGGCGTCACCGCGCGCGCGCGGCAGGCTGTCGATGATCTCGAACATCAGCGGCAACGCGGTGACCGCGCCGTATTGTCCCGGCAACGGCGTCCCGTCCGGCCTGCCGACCCACACGCCGACGGTATGGCGGCGCGTGCTGCCCAGCGCCCACGCATCGCGGAAGCCGTAGCTGGTGCCGGTCTTCCACGCCACCCGCGGACGCATCGCGGTGTCGAACGCGCCCTGCCCGTAGCCGGGCCGCGGGTGCGATTCCAGGATCTCGCGGATGATCCATGCCGCGCCGGGCGACACCAGCCGGCGGTCCTCGCGCACATCCAGCGGCGTGTAGCGCACCCGCCCCGCCAGGCCGCCGCGGTTGAATGCTGCGAACGCACCGACCAGATCTTCCAGGCGCGCACCGGTACCGCCAAGAATCAGCGCGAGGTTCGGTGATGCGCCGCGCGGATACTTCAAGGCGATGCCGGCATTGGCCAGGCGCGCGGAAAAACGCGCCGGCCCGACCCGGTCCAGCAGATCCACCGCCGGCACGTTGAGCGACAGCCGCAGGGCTTCCGCCGCACCGATCGGACCGTTGAAGGCGGCGTCGAAATTGCCGGGCCGATAACCGCCGAATGACTGCGGCGCATCGACCAGCAGGCTTTCGGAATGGATCAGGCCGTCATCCAGCGCCAGTCCGTACAGGAACGGCTTGAGGGTCGATCCCGGCGAACGCCACGCCTGCACCATGTCGACGTGGCCCAGGCGTTCCTTGTCGCCGAACGTCACCGAACCGACGTAGGCGCGCGCTTCCATGCTGGCGTTGTCGATCACCAGCAGCGCCGCCGAGGTACGTGCCGGCAGTTGCGAGAAGTAGGCCGCCACCCGCTCCTCCAGGGTGCGTTGCAGGTCGGCATCCACGGTCGATTCGATGCGCGCCGCGCGCGGTTGCCGCTGGCGCAGGCGCTCGGCGAGCAACGCCGCCGACAGCGGTGGCTGCAGGGAACGCGCCACCACCGGTTCGATCCGCGCTTCCTCCACCTGCGCCGGTGTCCACACGCCCAGCGCCACCATCCGCGCGAGCACCTTGTCGCGCGCCGCGCGCGCGGCATCGGGGTGACGATCCGGACGCAGGCGGCTGGGCGATTGCGGCAACACCGCCAGCAGTGCGGCCTCGGCCTGTGACAGGCGGGTGGCCGGCTTGCCGAGGTAGGCCCAGCTGGCCGCCTCCACGCCTTCGATGGTGCCGCCGAACGGCGCACGCTCCAGGTACAGCGACAGGATCTCGCGCTTGGACAGGTGCGCTTCCAGTTGCAGCGCGCGCAGCAACTGCTTGAGCTTGCCCCAGGGCGTGCGCGAATGCGGATCCAGGATCCGTGCCACCTGCATGGTCAGGGTCGAGCCGCCGGACACGATCCGTCCGCGTCGCAGCCATTGCCCGCCCGCCCGCAGCATCGCCCAGGGATTGACGCCGGGATGCTTCCAGAACCAGCGGTCCTCGTAGTTCAGCAGCGCGTCCAGATACAGCGGCGACACGCTATCCGGCGTGGCCGGATAGCGCCAGACACCGTCACGATCGGCGAACGCGCGCAGCGGCGTGCCGTCGCGCGCGACCACCAGGGTGCTGGTGTCGCGCGCCTTCGGCAGTGGCGGCGGAAACAGCAGGTCAAGCAACAGCAATGACGACAGCACGCCCACCGCGCCCCAGCGCAGCACGGCCGGCCAGCGCAGCGCGCGCAAGCGCCGCCAAGCGCGTTGCCAGCGGGACATCCTCGAACCAACCATCAGTCACGTATCACGTCAGTGGCCACATCCGCACCGCACATGGGCGGGCTGCCACCGCATCCACGGTCTCGGCCCTCCTCCCGTCCCGGGAAGCAGGGAACCGGCGTCGCTCGATTTCCGCCGCCCCGGTCCCGACTCCCCATTCCCGACTCCCGCCCTACGGCTGCACGACGGTGATTGTTCCCACCTTCGAGCGACCCACGCCACGGATATCCGGCCGGTACATGTCCTCGACCAGCGGCGGAGGCACGGTGTAGGTACCGGGCGTGACCGCGCGCACCAGGTAGAACACCTTGGCGGTGTCGCCGCTGTCCAGCTTCAGCGCGGCCACGTAGCGATCATCGCGAAACTCCTCGTGCTTCACGTCCGCCGCGCTGCCGCGATCGCTGACGCTGATGCCGTCGACCACCACGTCGGCCCATTGCTTGGCGTCACCCAGGTTGAAATTCTCAATCTCCAGGCCGGCGGGCAGCAGATCGGTGAACAGCGCGTCGGGCATGCTCGCATGCGGGGTGATGCTGACCCGGACGATCAGCGCCTCGCCCTCCTTCAGCGTGCCGCCGTTCCACTCCTTGCCGTCGGTGGTGTAGTAGCGCCGTTCGATGCCGATCTGGCGTTCGTCGGCGGCCGGCGGCGTGCGCGGGATGCCGCTGACATCCAGGCTGGCGTACAGCGGCGGCTGGCCTTCCGGCACGAAACGCGCGCCGCGCGCCAGCGCCGCGTGGTTCAGGCTGCGGCCGAACACCTTGCCCGGCGCGACGGTTTCGCTTTCGCCACCCAGGGTCCAGGTACCGGACACCAGCTTCTTCTGATCCACCATCAATGCCTTGCCCAGGCGCGCCAGCGCGACCTGCTCCTGCGTGCTCAGCCACAGCCAGCCGCTGTTGCGGCGGGCATCCAGTTCGCGGCCCAGCGACACCGCGCGGCGGTCGTACTCCGGCTTGGACAGCTTGCGCTCGTGGACCAGCGCGATCATCAACGCGTCATCGCGCAGGCGGGTGCCGTAGTCGCCCAGGTAGTCGGGGCGATCACCGTTCTTGGCGAAACCCTCGGCAATCGCCTTCGCGCCACGCGTCTTGTCGCCCTGCAGCGACAGTGCCAGGCCCAGGTGCACCAGCGGCAGGCCGGTCAGGCTCTTGTTGCGCTCGTTGTCGTACAGCGCGCGCAGCGTGCCCAGCGGCGCGCGATTGACCCGCGCCAGCGCGTAGCCGGCATAGGCCTGGTTGGCGAACTTGAGGTGATCGCGCTGCGAGTAGCCGTAGAACTGCGCGCCGCCGGCCAGCAGATCCTCGTTGAGGCGGTTGAGCGCCTTCTGCAGGACGTTGTCCGGCACGGCGAAGCCGCCTTCGCGCGCATCCAGCAGGAACTCGACCACGTACGGGGTCAGGCCCGGATTGACGTAGCCGTCGTCGCCCCACATCGAGAAATGGCCGTTGGCGACCTGCATCGAGGCCAGCCGGCCGAACGCGCCTTCCATGCGTTCGCGCCGCTTCTTCGCATCCAGCCCGCCGACGCCCAGAGACTTGGCGGTGGCATCATCCAGCTCCAGTGCCGCATAGCCCTTGCTGGTGGTCTGCTCGGCGCAGCCGTAGGGATACTCGAGCGCGCCCTGCAGGGCGCTGGCGAAGGGAATCGGCGGCAGCGCGCTGACCAGCATCCGCGCATTGACCGAGCCGGTCATCAATCCGTCGGCCAGTCCGGCCCCCATTTCCACCGGCGCCATGCTGTCCAGCACCAGCGTGCGCGAGCGCAGCACCGCCGGCCAGCCGGCGCGCACCGGCAGATCGTAGCGGCGATCGACCTTGAAGCCGTTGCCGTCCACCCGCACGCGCACCTTGGCGGTGGTGTAGCCCTCGCCCGCGGTGATCGGGAAGCTCAGGGTGGTCTTGGCATCGGTCGCCAGTTTCGCGCTGCGCGCGGATTCGCCGATCGACAGCGGGCCCTCGCCGTCCACCCGCACGCTGAATTCACCCGGCTTGCCGGTGAAGTTCTGCACGTCCAGGGTCACCATGCTGCGATCGCCCGGCGCCAGCACGCGCGGCAGGCTGGCTTCGGCCACGATCGGCGCGCGCACCAGCGTCTCGCGATCGCGGTTGCCGTAGCGCTCGTCCGAATACACCAGCGCCGACACCCGCAGGGTACCGTTGAAGTCGGGCACCTTCAGGCGGATGCGCGCGTTGCCCTTGGCGTCCAGCTTCACCGGACCGGCGAACAGGTCCACGGTCTGCACCCGCGAGGTCGGCCGCTTGGCCTGCGGCAGCGCGGTCAGCGCCATGTCGCCGCCGAAGCGGATCTTGGCGCTGCCGCCTTCGAAACTCTCGATCACGCGCCCGTAGATGTCGTACGCGTCCACGCCGAGACGGCGCTGGGCGAAGAACTGCGCGTTCGCGTCCGGCACCGGGAAGCGGGTGATGTTGAGGATGCCCACGTCCACCGCCGAGACGGTGACGTGCGCGGCCTTGCCGGCCAGTTCGGGCACGCTGACCGTCACCGGCAGCTCCTGCTCCGGGCGCATCTGCTTGGGCACGGCCAGGCCGACGGCGACGCGGCGCGCCTTGCGATCCATCGGCACGTGGGCCACGCCGACCGCGCGCGCCGGGGTGATCTTGCTCGGTGCGGATCCGCCGCGGAACACCAGCGCGGTGATGTAGACGTCGTGCCGCTCCCAGTCCTGGGTGACCGGAATGGAGAAGCGGCTGCCGGGCTTGGCATCGATCTCCTGCACGTACAGCATGCGATCGGCCTCGACCATCAGCAGGCCCTTGCCGGGGTGCGGTGGCGTCAGCGTCACCTGCAAGGTGTCACCGGCCTTGTAGCCGGTCTTGTCCAGCGCCAGCTTGACCTTGTCCGGTCGCGCATCCAGCCCGCGGTTCTGATCGTCCCAGCTCCAGCCGGCGCGGAACGGATAGCGGGTGGTCAGGCCGGACGCCGGATCGAACACGTCCAGCCGGTACTCGCCCCACTCCACCGGATAGTCGATGCGCGCGGCGGTGGCGCCGGCATCGATCACCTTGGTTTCCAGATTCTCGAAGCGGCGGGTGAAATCGTAGTCCCAGCCGCCATCCTCGTCGTAGTTCCAGTGATAGTCGCGGTGCTCGCGCACCAGCGTCGCCTTCAGGCCCTTGCCGGGCTGCGGCTTGCCGGCGGCATCCACCCGCATGATCTCGAAGCCGGCGTTGCTGTTGGCATCGGCGCCGTCCTTGTCGTCGAACAGCGGACGCACGCCGACCAGCGTGTTGGCCGGCCACATGACGCGCTTCAGGGTGCGCGTCACCGTGCGGCCACCGGTCTCGTAGACACTGCCCGAAACCACCGCCGCGACTGGCGTCACCGGCTTGACCTCGGCCGGCAGCGCGATCGCCTCGCGATAGACGCCCTTGTCATCGAATTTGGCATCGACGACGTCCTTGGCTTCCTTCGGCAACTCCACGGTGGGGTCGCCGAAGAAGTAGCCCGGCAGCGCTTCCACCGGATGCTGTTCCACCGCCACCGCCAATCGCGCGGTGAAGCGGTTGCCCGCCGCCGGCGCGCCATACAGGTATGCCGCCGTGGCCTGCAGTTGCAGCGGTTGTCCAGGCTTGAGCGTGGCCTGCCCGGTGCTGTCCAGATCCAGTTTCATCCGCTCGGGCAGGAATTCCTCGATCCGCAGGGTCATGCCCTGCACCGCTTCCTTGCTGGCCGGATCGGTACGGAACTCCACCTGCCAGCGACCGGTCGGCGCTTCCTGCGGGATGACCTGCTCGAAGTTGAAGTAGCCTTGCTCGCCCGGTTGCAGGCGGGTCTCGCGGAAGGTCTTGCCGTCGGGTTGTTTCAGCCGCAGGAAGATTGGCTGGGCCTTGACCGGACGGCCGTCGAAGTCGCGCAACAGGGCCGAAAGGCGCACGGTTTCGCCGGGACGATACAGGTCGCGGCCGGACCAGGCGAACACGTCGAACCAGGCCTGCTCCCGGCCGGCCACCGCGAATTCGGACAGGTCCAGCGCCGGCTGGTTGAACGGCAGCATCGATACGTCCTGGCCGCGCCGGGCGATCAGCACGTGGCCCGCATCCAGCGTGTACTTCAGCAGGGCATTGCCATTGCTGTCGGTCTTGCCGGTCAGGAAGGTCTCGCCCTTGGCGTCCAGCACCCGCAGTTCGACCCCGCCCACGGCGGCGCCATCGCGCAGCGATGCGGTGTGGACGAACAATTGATCCTTGTAGGCACGCGTATGCAGGCCCAGGTCGCTGACGGTGAAGAACGCGGTCTCGAAATCGCCGGCGAACTTGCCGGTGCGCTTCATCACCGCGAAATACAGGCCCGGCTCCTGCAGTTCCTTGATGTCCTGGATCGGCAGGTAGGTCAGCAGGCGCTCGTTCGGCTTGCCACCGAGCAGGAAGCGATTGACGTAGACCGGCTCGGCCAGCTGCGCGATCGGCGTGCTGTCGCCGTAATCGCTGTCCAGATCCCAGCTGCCGCGACGGCCGCCGCGCTGGTATTCGGAGAAGAACTTCGGCAACGATTTCTCGTTGACCCGCAGGAACTCGACATCGACTTCCTTGACGTTGATCGAGACCACCGGCAGGCCACGGCTCTCGCGCGCCGGCAGCACGCTGCCCTGCGAGGCGAAGCCCACCGCCGGATCCAGTTCGCCGGTGTGCACGCGCTGCTTGAGTTCCTTGCCCAGGCGGCTGCCATCGGCGGCCAGCAGGTCCGCGCGCACGATCACGTCGTAGTCCTTGGCCGCCTCCACCGACGGGAAGCGCAGGATCCTGCCCTTGTCGTCCAGCACCCAGCTGCCCTTGACGGTTTCGCCGTTGGCGCCGGCCACCGCCAGCAACTGGTCGAAGTCCTGCGAGCTCACCAGCGGTCGGCTGAACTCCAACGCGATCGCCAGGCTGCCGTCGTGCTGATCCGGATAGGCGCTGGCCAGCCCGAAGCCGACCACCTCCTGCCGCTGCGCCTGCACCGCCTCGCCGCTGGCCTCGGGCAGTTGCCCGGTGTCATTGCGCTTGCATCCGGCCAGCGCGCCTAGCGCCAACAGGCCGACGAAGAGTGCGCGCAGGCCGAAGGCACGCGCGCCGCGGAAGGAAGGAGCCAACGATTCCATGTGCATTTCCCTGATCCGGTCTTGGCGGCAGTATAGAACGCGGAACACGATGCTTTGGGGTCAGCGAAGCCAGGAACCGGAAAAGAAAAACCCCGGCAAGCCGGGGTTTCTCATCGCGTTGCCGACGGGCCTCAGGCCTGCGGCGGCGCGGCGGTGACATCGCCGGCTTCGGCGGTATCGATTTCGCCTTCCTCGTCCTCGTCCAGCGACGCGTCCAGGCGCTCAACCGCCTGCAGCACCTCGCCCTCGGACAGCCGCATCAGGGTCACGCCCTGGGTGTTGCGGCCGACGCGGGAGATTTCCGAAGCGCGGGTGCGCACCAGGGTGCCGCCATCGGAGATCAGCAGCACCTCGTCGCCGGCACGCAGCAGCACCGCGCCGATCAACTTGCCATTGCGCTCGCTGGTCTGGATGCCGATCACGCCCTGGGTGCCGCGGCCCTTGCGCGGGTATTCGGCCAGCGGGGTGCGCTTGCCATAGCCGTTCTCGGTCGCGGTCAGGATGTAGGCCACGTCGGCGTCGTCGGCGCCGGTTTCCAGCACCGCCTCCTCGCCGGTTTCGACCACGTCCTCGACGCCCTCTTCCTCGCCCTCGTCCACGCCACCGGCGGACTCGGAGACGATCAGGCTGACCACTTCCTCGCCCTCGGCCAGGCGGATGCCGCGCACGCCGGCGGCGGTGCGGCCCATCGAGCGCACCTTGTCCTCGGCGAAGCGGACGGTCTTGCCGTTGGAGGCGAACAGCAGCACGTCGTTGCCGCCATCGGTGAGCGCCACGCCGATCAGCGCGTCGCCCTCGTCCAGGCTGATGGCGATCTTGCCGCGGGCCAGGCGGAACGCGAACTCGGTCAGCGGGGTCTTCTTGACCGTGCCGCTGCGGGTGGCGAAGAACACGTAACGGCCTTCCTCGTAGGCGCGCACCGGCAACACCGCCTGGACCTTCTCGCCTTCCTCCAGCGGAATCCAGTTGATGATCGGGCGGCCGCGGGCATTGGAGCCGGCTTCCGGCAGCTGGTGCACCGGCAGCCAGAACACCTTGCCGCTGCTGGTGAAGGTCAGCAGGGTGTCATGGGTGTTGACCAGCCACAGCTGGTCGATGAAATCCTCTTCCTTGGTCGCCGCCGCGCTGCGGCCACGGCCGCCGCGGCGCTGGGCGCGGTAGGCGCTGACCGGCTGGCGCTTGGCGTAGCCGGCATGCGACAGGGTGACCACCACGTCTTCCGGGGCGATCAGGTCGAGGATGTCCAGATCCTCTTCGCTGTGGCGGATTTCACTGCGGCGCGCGTCGCCGAACTCGGCCTTGACGTTCAGCAGCTCGTCGCGGATGACCTGCAGCAGCACGTCGGGGTTTTCCAGGATGCGGATCAGGCCGGCGATGACCTCCAGCAGTTCCTTGTATTCCTCGGTCAGCTTTTCCTGTTCCAGGCCGGTCAGGCGATGCAGGCGCATCTCCAGGATCTGGGTGGCCTGCACGTCGGTGAGCTGGTAGGCGCCATCGACCAGGCCCACGCCCCTGGGCAGATCTTCCGGGCGCGAGGATTCGGCGCCGGCCGCCGACAGCAGCGCGCCGACCAGGCCCGGCGTCCAGGTCTTGGCCAGCATCCGCTCCTTGGCTTCCTGCGGGTTGGCCGAGGTCTTGATCAGCTCGATCATCTCGTCGATGTTGGCGAGCGCGACCGTCAGGCCTTCCAGGATGTGGGCGCGGGCGCGGGCCTTGCGCAGTTCGAAGATGGTCCGGCGGGTGACCACCTCGCGGCGGTGGCGCACGAACGCTTCCAGCATCTGCTTCAGGTTGAGCAGCTGCGGACGGCCGTCCACCAGCGCCACCATGTTGATGCCGAACACCGATTCCATCGGGGTCTGCGAATACAGGTTGTTCAGCACGACCTCGGCCGATTCGCCGCGCTTGACCTCGATGTAGATGCGCATGCCGTCCTTGTCGGACTCGTCGCGCAGCTCGCTGATGCCCTCCAGCCGCTTTTCCTTGACCAGCTCGGCGATCTTCTCGATCAGCCGCGCCTTGTTCACCTGGTAGGGAATCTCGGTGACGATGATGGCTTCGCGGCCGGTGCGGTCATCGACCTCGATGTCGGCCTTGGCGCGCATGCGCACGCGGCCGCGGCCGGTGCGGTAGCCGGCGATGATGCCGGCGGTGCCGTTGATCAGGCCCGCGGTCGGGAAATCCGGACCGGGGATGTACTGCATCAGCCCGTCGACGTCGATCTCGGGATCGTTGATCAGCGCGATCAGCCCGTCGATCACTTCCGACAGGTTGTGCGGCGGGATGTTGGTGGCCATGCCGACCGCGATGCCGGCCGAGCCGTTGACCAGCAGGTTCGGGAACCGGGTCGGCATGACCGTCGGCTCCAGTTCCTTCTCGTCGTAGTTGGGCTGGAAATCGACGGTTTCCTTGTCGATGTCCGCCATCAGTTCGTGGGTCAGGCGCGACATGCGCGCTTCGGTGTAACGCATCGCCGCGGCGCTGTCGCCGTCGACCGAACCGAAGTTGCCCTGCCCGTCCACCAGCAGGTAGCGCAGCGAGAACGGCTGGGCCATGCGCACCAGCGTGTCGTAGACCGACTGGTCGCCGTGCGGATGGTACTTACCGATCACGTCGCCAACGATACGCGCCGACTTGTAGTACGGCTTGTTGCTGTGCGCGCCCAGTTCGTTCATCGCGTACAACACACGTCGATGCACCGGCTTCAGGCCGTCCCGGACGTCCGGGAGGGCGCGCCCCACGATCACGCTCATGGCGTAATCGAGGTAGCTCTTGCGCATCTCGTCTTCGAGGTTGACGGGGATGATTTCCTTGGCGAGATCAGCCATTCGGGTTCCGTAGTCTCAGGTTTTTCGAGCCGAAACCGGCCTGCCGGGACGGAGCCGGCAACGCTAGCGCGGGCGGGGTTTCAGGCAGGTTTTTACAACCTGCGGAGTGTATCACAGGCGGGACTTTTCCGCCCGTTTTTCAGCCCCGAAACAAGCAGTTAGCCGGTCATCCGATGGCTCGCGGAGGGCATCGCGCCCGAGGCCGCCGGAGCGCCCCTGTCCCTGCCCGGGGCTCCCCCTCTCCGGACGCCGGCAAATGCCACCGGGCCGGCCGGTTCAGCCGAAAGCGGCCCGCATCTTCGCCAGCGTCGGCTGCTCCACCACGCCCTTCTCGGTCACGATGGCGTCGATCAGGCTGGCGGGGGTCACGTCGAACACCGGGTTCCAGGCGGCGATGCCCTCGGCCACCGTGCGGACGCCGCCAATGCCCAGCAATTCGCCGGGATCGCGTTCCTCGATTTCGATGGCGTCGCCGTCCGGCGTGGCCATGTCGACCGTGGACGACGGCGCCACCACCATGAAGCGCGCGCCGTGGTGGCGGGCGGCGATGGCGAGCTGGTAGGTACCGATCTTGTTGGCGGTGTCGCCGTTGGCGCAGATCCGATCCGCGCCCACCACGACCCACTGCACCGCGCCGGTCTTCAGCAGGTGCGAGGCGGCCGAGTCGGCGATGAGGGTGGCCGGAATGCCGTCCTGCTGCAGTTCCCACGCGGTCAGCCGGGCGCCCTGCTGCCAGGGCCGGGTTTCGCCGGCGAACACGCGGCCAATCCGGCCCTGTGCCACGCCCGCGCGGATCACGCCAAGCGCGGTGCCGAACCCGGCAGTGGCCAGCGAACCGGTATTGCAGTGGGTCAGCACGCCGCTGCCCGCCGGGATCAGGGCCGCGCCGAGTTCACCCATGTGGCGGTTGGCGGCCAGATCCTCGTCGGCGATGGCCTGTGCCTCGCGTTCCAGCACCGCGCGCCAGTCCGCGCCCGTTCCATGCAGCGCCGCGCGCATGCGCGCCAGCGCCCAGGCCAGGTTGACCGCGGTAGGGCGCGCCGCGTTGAGGCGTTGCAGCGCCGGTTCCAGCGCGGAGGCGGCCTGCGCGCCATCGGCGGCCTCGACCGCGCGCGCGGCCAGCACCACGCCCCAGGCGGCGGAAATACCGATTGCCGGCGCGCCGCGCACGGCCAGCGCGTGGATGGCCGCGGCGACCTCGTCGCTGGTCGCGCAGGTCAGGTATTCGACCACGAACGGCAGCTTGCGCTGGTCCAGCAGTTCCAGGGCGTCGCCGGTCCAGCGGATCGGACGGATGCGGTCGTAGCGGGCGTAGTCGAAGGCGTCGTTCATCGCGCCATTGTAGCGGCCAGAAAAAAGCCCCGCGCATGGCGGGGCCTTTTCCCTGGGGATGTTCCAGCGGATATGTTCCTGCGAGGTCCGCCGTCACCAGACCCGGAACTCGGCGCGGCAGCCGCCGCTGACCCAGATGCCGCCGCGATCCCAGCCCCAGCTGCGTCCTTCGATGCACGGGGATTTGGAGATCTGCCGCTCCACCCGGGCGCCGCGCCGGACATGGGCGTCGCAATGGCGGGTGCGGTTGTCGTTGGAATCGCAGCGCACGATCTGGTTGTTGCCGCCCCAGTTGCCGCCATTTCCGCCGTTCCAGCCACCGCCGCCGCGACCGCCGACCGCGAACTCGGCGCGGCAGCCGCGCGAGACCCAGATCTGATCGCGCTCACGGCCCCAGTTGTAGCCCTCGACGCAACGGGTCTTGGAGATCTGCCGATGCAGGCGCACGTAGCCGCCGCGCGGAATCGCGCAAGTGCGGTGGCGATCGTCGTTGGAATCGCAGCGGACAATCTGGTCGCCACCGTTTCCGTTCCAGCCTCCGCCATTCCAGCCACCACCGCCCCAACCGCCACCACCGCGCGTGCGGAACTCAGCGCGGCAGCCGCCGGTGACCCAGATGCCGGAGCGATCCCAGCCCCAATTGCGGCCCTCGGTGCAGTAGGTCTTGGACAGCCCGCGAATCAGTTCGACGCCGCCGCGGGTATCGGCCTGGCAATGGCGGTACTTGGCGTCCTGGGACTCGCAGCGGACGACCTGTCCATAGCCATCCCCCGGGTAGCCATAGCCGCGATCCTGGGCCGCCGCCGTCGCGGCCACGGAGCCCAGGGACAGCAGGGACAACAGCGGCAACATCCGATGCATGACGCGGATCGTGGCGTGCTTCATGGCGCGATCTTCCGTGGGTGGTGTTGGTGGAGAATCTACCGGACCATCATGAATGTGAACCCAAGAAACCGTTTCCGTTTTTGACGCTGCCAGAAGACGTTTGGCCGCCACTCAGGCTCGCGCGAAATCGAAGCAGAGCACGTCGGCGATGCGCGGCGTATCCAGCATCGCCATCAGCAGGCGATCCACCCCCAGGGCCACGCCCGCGCAGTCCGGAAAGCCGGCATCCAGCGCCGCCAGCAGGCGCGTATCGATGGCCGGCGCATCCTGCCCGCGGGCTTGGCGCACGGCGACGTCGCGAAGGAATCGCCTTGATTGTTCGGTGCCGTCGGCCAGTTCGTGATAGCCGTTGGCCACTTCCAGCGGCCCCAGGTAGATCTCGAAGCGCTCGGCCACCGGCAGCGCGTCAGCGCGCACGCGCGCCAGCGCGCATTGCGAGGCCGGATAGTCGTACAGCGCCAGCAGTTGGTCGGCCGGAAACGCCGGCTGCAGGCGATGGGTCATCAGCAGATCCAGCCAGTCGTCGCGGTCCAGCCCTTCGGGGTCGATGCGCACGTCCGCCAGCGCATTGCGCAGGACATCGATGTCGTCGAGCATCGGGTCGATGCCGAGCGACTCGCGATAGAGATCCCGGTACGCGACCCGGCGCAGGCGCAGGTCGCGGCCCACCAGCGCCAGGCATTCGCGCAGCAGTCCGGCGCACTCGTCGATCAGTTGCTGGTGATCCCAGCCGACCCGGTACCACTCCAGCATGGTGAACTCGGGGTTGTGCCGGCCGCCGGCTTCACCGTCGCGGAACACGCGTCCCAGTTCGTAGCAATCGCCCAGCCCCGCCGCCAGCAGTCGCTTGAGCGGAAATTCGGGCGAGGTGCGCAGCCAACGACGGCGCGGGCCGGCATCGACATGCCCGCCGAATTCCAGCGAGAACGAAGCGATGTTGGGAACGGTGTTGCCGGCCTGCGACATCACCGGCGTCTCTATTTCCATCACGTCGCGCGCGGCGAAGAACGCCCGCAGGGTGGCGTTCAAGCGGGCGCGCAGGCGGATGGCCTCGAACCGCGCCGAGGGCTGCCAGCTCATGCGTGCTTCGCCAGGAAAGCCAGCAGTTGCGCCTCGTCCCAGATTTCGATGCCCAGCTCCTGCGCTTTCGCCAGCTTGGAACCGGCGGCCTCGCCGGCCACCACCAGGCTGGTTTTCTTCGACACGCTGCCGGCGACCTTCGCGCCCAGCGCCTCGAGTTTCGCGCCCGCCTCGTCGCGGCTCATCGCCGCCAGCCCACCGGTCAGCACGACGGTCTTGCCTTCCAGCGGACCGGCCGGACCGGTGTCGCCTTCGGGCGTGATCGACAGCAGGTGTTCCACCACCTGGCCCGCGTGTGCCAGCAGCCTGGCGTGTTCGGGCGCTTCCAGCCAGGCCGCCAGCGCGTTGGCCGATTCGGACGGCAGGCCGGCGCTGACGAACTGGTGCGCCGGCGCGTCCACCAGCGCCTCCACGCGCGGGAACGCGGCGGCCAGTTGCTCGGCGCGCACGCGGGTGACCTTGGGGATTTCCAGATCCACCAGCAGCGCGGCCAAGCCGAGGTCGTCGCGCAGTTTCGGGTGCGGCGGGTGCGCGTCGGTGAGGGTGACGCCGCGCGACAGCAGATCGTCGATGACCTGCTGGTTGCCGGGCTGGTCGAAGAAATGGCCCAGCGAGCGCGCGACTTCGCCGCCGATGTCGGGCACGCGCTTGAACAGCGGCCACGGCATGCGCCGGATCAATTCCAGATCGCCGAACCACAGCGCCAACGCCTTGGCGGTGCTCTCGCCGACATGCTGGATGCCCAGCGCGAACAGGAAGCGCTCCAGCGTGGTCGTGCGGCTGTGGTCAATCGCCTCGATCAGGTTGTCCGCCCACTTGGTGGCGACCTTGCCCGCCTTCACCGTTTCCGGCGTGGTGCCGTCGCGCTCGTCGGCGCGGCGTTTCATCTCCAGCAGGTCATCCACCGTCAGCCGGTACAGGTCGGCCACCGAGGTGACATAGCCCAGATCGCTCAACACCTCGACGTAACGCTCGCCCAGGCCCTCGATGTCCATCGCGCGACGCGAGGCAAAGTGGCCGATGGCCTCCTTGCGCTGCGCGGCGCAGGTCAGTTCGCCGGAACAGCGCCAGACCGCCTCGCCTTCCTCGCGCACCACTTCCGAACCGCATACCGGGCACCGCGTGGGCATGGACCATGGCTGGGTACCGGGTGGGCGGCGCTCCAGCACCACCCTCACCACCTCCGGAATCACGTCGCCGGCGCGGCGGATGATCACGGTGTCGCCGTTGCGCACGTCCAGGCGGGCGATCTGATCGGCGTTGTGCAGGGTGGCGCGGGTGACGGTGACGCCGCCGACCTGCACCGGCTGCATCAGCGCCCACGGCGTGACCGCGCCGGTGCGGCCGACGTTGACCTCGATCGATTCCAGCACGGTCATCTGTTCCTGCGCCGGGAACTTGTGCGCAATCGCCCAGCGCGGCGCGCGCGAGACGAAACCCATCTCGCGCTGGCCTTCGTAGTCGTCGAGCTTGTAGACCACGCCGTCGATGTCGAACGGCAGCGCGTCGCGCTTGTCGCCGACGCTCCGGTAGTAATCGAGCAGGCCATCCACGCCGTCGACCACGCGGTTCTCCGCGCTGACCGGGAAACCCCACTCGCGCAGGCGCGCCAGGGTCTGCGAATGGCTCGCCGGCAGGTCGCCGCCCTCGACCAGCCCGACCGCGTAGGCGTAGAACGCCAGCGGACGCTGCGCGGTCATGCGCGGATCCAGCTGCCGCAGCGAGCCGGCCGCGCCGTTGCGCGGATTGGCCAGCACCTTGCCGCCCTCCTTCAGCGCGCGCTCGTTGTAGGCGCGGAACGCGGCCAGCGGCATGTACACCTCGCCGCGCACTTCCAGCACCCGCGGCCAGCCCTTGCCGCGCAGGCGCATCGGAATGGCCTTGATGGTGCGCAGGTTGGCGGTGACGTCCTCGCCGGTGGCGCCGTCGCCACGCGTGGCGCCCTGCACGAACGCGCCGTCCTCGTAGCGCAGGCTGATCGCCAGGCCATCGAGCTTGGGCTCGACCGAGAACAACAGGTGCGGCCGCTTCAGCTTTTCGGCGATGCGGCGGACGAAGTCCTGCACTTCCTCGTCGCTGAAGGCATTGCCCAGCGACAGCATCGGGATCGCGTGGCGGACTTCGGCGAACCGGGCCGAGGGCGCGTTGCCGACCCGCTGGGTGGGCGAGTCCGGGGTAATCAGATCCGGGTTCGCCGCTTCCAGTTCGTCCAGTTCGCGCAGCAGCCGGTCGTACTCGGCGTCCGGGATATTGGGTTCGTCGAGGACGTGGTAGCGGTAGTTGGCATCGTCGAGCAGGCGACGCAGCTCGATGGCGCGGTCGGCGGGTGTGGGTGCGGTCATGGCGGGATTGTAGGACGGAGGGCCGCAAAGCCGGCGTGTTCTTATCCGGCGTGTTCTTATCGGGCGCGTTCTTATCAGGCGTGCTCTGATCCGGTGTGCTCTGACCCGGTGTGCTCTGATCCGGGCGATTCGGGAGATATGACCGCCGCGTTGGGGCGGCGCGGCGGAAGCAGCCTGGCGGGCGGATGCAGGACCCGGCCAGGGCGGCCCCGTCACAGGTCCCGGGCGCCCCGGCTTACCAGCGCGGCGGCTTGGTCAGCGGCGGCGCTTCGTGCTGGCGGTCGTAGGCGCGCAGCTCTTCGCGGATGTGCTGGATGCGCTGGCGGCCCAAGGTGTTGCGGCTGTCGTCCAGGACCACGCCGTTGAGCAGTTCGGCCATGCGCTCGACGTTGGGCAGCAGCTTCTCCCAGGCTTCCAGCGCGCTCACCGGCGCCGGCAGGGTCAGGAAGAAGGCGATGGCCGGGGTTTCCATCTCGCGGATGTTGGCCATGTCGAAACTGCCCGGCTGCATGATGTTGGCCATGCTGAAGATCGGACCGCGTTCGGGATGGCCTTCGATCAGCCGGTGGAACACGTTCATGTGGCCGAAGATCAGGCCGGTCTTCTCCGCCGCCACCACGATGTCCTCGCCGCGCAGCACCTGCCCGGCGCGTGCCGCCACGTACAGCGAGACGATCTTGTCGAAGTCCTGGTTGGCGCGTTTGCCCAGGTGGCTGTCGGCGGCGGTCGGGGTGCCGCCGGCCAGGCCGAGTTCGGGCTGGCTGACCTCGTCGCCGGAGTAGTCGCGATCGGTCTCGTAGGCCGTGTCGTCGGTGGCCAGGCTGGGCTCGACGCGGGCGTTGTCGCGTTCCGTCGGTTCCAGCCGCCGGCCCTGGCTGGGCTTCTTGGGGCGGCCGAAGAAGATGATCGCCGCAATCAGGATTGCGCCGGCGATCAGGATGCCGATTCGAAGCATTGCCATGTCGGACACGTCGGATTCTCCGCCAGGGTTTGATCAGGGGTTCAGGCCGCGCCGGCCAGGCGCGCGGCTTCTTCCAGGTCCACCGACACCAGTCGGCTCACACCGGGCTCGCGCATGGTAACGCCACTGAGCTGGTGCGCGGCTTCCATGGTCGCCTTGTTGTGGCTGACGAACAGGAACTGCACCTTCTCGCTCATCTCCTTCACCATGTTGGTGAAGCGGCCGACGTTGGCCTCGTCCAGCGGCGCGTCCACTTCGTCCAGCAGGCAGAATGGCGCCGGATTGAGCTGGAAGATCGCGAACACCAGCGCCACCGCGGTCATCGCCTTTTCGCCACCGGACAGCAGCGAGATGTTGGACACGCGCTTGCCGGGCGGCCGCGCCATGATCGCCACGCCGGTGTCCAGCAGATCCTCGCCGGTCAGTTCAAGGTAGGCGTGGCCGCCGCCGAACAGGCGCGGATACAGCGCCTGCACGCCGGCATTGACCCGGTCGAAGGTGTCCTTGAAGCGGCCGCGGGTTTCGCGGTCGATCTTGCGGATGGCGTCCTCCAGCGTTTCCAGCGCGGTGGTCAGGTCGACGTGCTGCGCTTCCAGGTACTCGGCGCGCTGGGAGGCCTCGCCGTACTCGTGGATGGCGGCCAGGTTGACCGGTTCCAGCCGGCGCATGCGCGAGTCGATCTGGGTGACGGCCTGCTCCCATTCGCGCGCGTCGGCCACTTCCGGCAGGGTGTTGATGACGTCCTCGACGACGAAGCCGGCGGCGACAATCCCCTGCGACAGCTGCTCGGACTTCAGCGCCAGCGCCTGCTGGTCCAGCTTGCGCTGGGAGATCCGTTCGCGCTGGGCCAGTGCCGCCTCGTCGCGCTGGTGGCGGGTCTGCTCGTACTGGCGCAGTTCGTTGTCGATGCCTTCCAGCACCGAGCGCGCCTCGGCCAGCCGGCGATCGGCGTTGACACGCTCTTCCAGCGCCGCCTGGCGCTGGGCGTCCAGTTCCTGCACCGGCGAGTCGCCCTCGCTCAGCTGCAGGGTCAGTTCCTCCAGCCGCGAATCGAGCTGGCCGCGCTGGCCGCCCATCCGATCCAGCGCCTGGCTCAGGGAGATGATCTGGGTGCGCTGCGATTCCAGGGTCAGCGCCAGCGCATGGGTGGCGTCGCGCGATGCGCGCGCCGCCTCGCGGGCCAGATCGCGCGCTTCGACCAGTTGCCGGCGCTCGGATTCCAGGCCCTGCCGGGCCGATTCCAGATCGCCCATCGCGGTGACCGCTTCCTCCAGCCGCAGGCGCGCCTCGCGGGCCTGCTCGCGGCTGCCGTCCAGGGTTTCCACCAACTGGGCGATTTCCTGGTCGATCTTGTCGATGCGGTGGCGGGTGGATTCCACCCGGCCCTGCTGGCTCTGCAACTGGCCGGCCAGTTCGGACACGCCACGATGCGCCAGGTACAGGGCACGCTGCGCGTCCTCGCGCTGCTGCTCGGCGGCCAGCAACTGGTCGCGCAGGTTGGCCAGGCGTTCTTCGAGTTCGGCCTCGCGGGTCTGCAGCGTTTCGATCTCGGCGCGCAGACCCTGGATTTCCCGCTCGCGCAGCAATGCACCCTGCTTGGCCGCGCCGGAACGCAGCACCCGCACCCAGCCGGCGCCGAGGCGCTCGCCGCTGCGGGTGATCACCGAATCGCCGTCGCCCAGCTGCGACTGCAGGCGGCGCGCTTCGGCCAGATCCTCGGCCACGTGCAGGCGCGCCAGCAGACGGCGCACCGCCGCCGGTCCCTGCACCCGCGCCGCCAGCGAGGTCGGCGCGACGTTGAAGTCGGCCTGTTCGTCGGACACCAGCGCGATGCGGCCTTCGCCGAGTTCGCCCAGGGCGTCCACCAGCGATTCCGGCGCATCCACCAGCACGCCTTCGATGAGTTGCCCGAGCGCGCCCTCGACGGCGTTTTCCCAGCCCGGCTCGACGGTCAGGCGCTCGCCCACGCGCGCCGCCGAATCCAGCCCGCGTGCCTTGAGCCAGCTCATCGCCGCGCCCTGCTCCTGGCCCAGCGCGGCATGCTGCAATGTCTCCAGCGAGGACAGCCGGCCACGGGCTTCCTGCGCGCGCTTGCGCACTTCCGACAGTTCGGTCTGCGAAGCACGCTGCTGCTCCTGCACGCCCGCCGCCGACTGCTTGCGCGACTCGACCTGCTCGGTCAGCGACTCCAGCGATTCCTTCTGGGTGTCGTGCTGGATCTGCAATTGCTCGAAGGCTTCGGCCAGCGCGTCCAGATCCAGTCCGGCGCGCTCGGCGGCCAGGTTCTCGCGGCGGCGTTCGGTTTCCAGCGCCTGGCGATCCAGATAATCGACGCGGGTGCGCTCGACCTCGCCGGCGCGCGCGGCCTCGGCCGATTCGCGCGAATGGGTTTCCCAGCGCTGCTGCCAGTCCGACAGGCGCGCTTCGGCGTCGCGCAGGGCGTCCTGCTTGAACAGGTCTTCTTCCTGCAACTGCGCCAGCCGGGGTTCGGCCTCGTCCACGCTCTCGCGCAGGACGTTGAGCTTGGTCTCGTCACCGCTGATGTGCTGGCCCAATTCCTGCAACGCGTTGTGGGCTTCGTCGCGCGCCTTCTTCAGGCGTTCGGCCAGATCACGCTGGTGCTGCATCTGCTGTTCCAGCCGGGCCAGCGTGCTGCCGACCTGGTAGACCTCGCCTTGGGCCTTGTTGAGGCTCTCGGCGGCTTCCTCGCGGCGCAGGCGATCGGTTTCGATGTTGCGCTCGGCCTCGCGCTGCTCGGCGATCAACTGCTGCAGGCGGGTTTCTTCCTGCGACAGCTTCTCGCGCAGGCCCTGCAACTGCACGTCGAGTCCGCGGAACTCCAGCGCCTTCCACTCGGCGTCCTTCACCCGGCGCTCTTCCTGCAGGGCCTGGTACTGCTCGGCCTGCCTGGCCTGGCGCTTGAGGTGTTCCAGCTGCTTGCCGATTTCCTCGCGCAGATCGTTCAGGCGATCCAGGTTTTCGCGGGTATGGCGGATGCGGGTCTCGGTTTCCTTGCGGCGTTCCTTGTACTTGGAGATGCCGGCGGCTTCCTCCAGGTAGACGCGCAGATCCTCGGGCCGGGCCTCGATGATCTGGCTGATCATGCCCTGCTCGATGATCGAGTAGCTGCGCGGCCCCAGGCCGGTGCCGAGGAACAGGTCGGTGATGTCGCGGCGGCGGCACTTGGTGCCGTTGAGGTAGTAGTTGCTCTGGCCGTCGCGGCTGACCTGGCGCTTGACCGATATTTCGTTGAACGCGGCGAATTCGCCGGCGATGGTGTGATCGCTATTGTCGAAGATCAGTTCGACGGTCGCCTGCGACACCGGCTTGCGCGCCGAGCTGCCGGAAAAGATCACGTCGGTCAGCGAGTCGCCGCGCAGACGGCTGGCGGAACTCTCGCCCATCACCCAGCGGACCGCATCGATGATGTTGGATTTGCCGCAACCGTTGGGACCGACCACGCCGGTCATGTTGGTGGGCAGGTGCAACGTGGTCGGATCGACGAAGGACTTGAAACCGGACAGCTTGATGGTCGAAAGGCGCATGCGGCGATGGTTTTCCGGGCATCGCGACCGGCCGGCCGGTGCGCTGCCAAATTGTTGGACTGGATGAGGTTGAATCGCCAAATAATTGATTTATATGACAATCCAATACTGCTCTTGCGGCATTGACCGATGAGTATAACGGGCGCCGGCCCGGCGCGGGACCGCCCGCCCCCGGCTACTCCAGGCCCAGCTCCAGCCGCGCGCCGCCCTCGTGCGCCGCCGGTCCCTTGGCGCCATCGATGAACACCCGGGTGGGATCCACCTCGCCGCCGGCCAGCAACGCATCCTGGACGGCGTTGGCGCGGGCGCGTCCCAGCGCGGCCAGTTCGTCGTCGCCGGGCCGGTACCGGGGCAGCAGCGCCTGGCGCAGCCAGGCCACCTCGGCCGTCTGGCGCGCGGCCTTGCGTGCCTTGCGATCCAGTTCCTCCTGGTCAGCCTCCTGCCCGGCCTCCACGGCCGCCTCCGGGATATCCGGCTTGTGTCCCAGTTGCTGCCGGTACAGCGCCTCCAGCAGATCCCGCTGCTCCCAGGCCTCCAGCGCCGCGACCGCGACCGGCTCGCCCTCGCGCCCGCCCAGCATCGCCGCGTCCAGCCGCTGCCCGGCAATCGCCTCGGCCTCGTCCTCCAGGGCGGTGCCGGCCGGAATGTCCAGCCGCAGCGCCGGGCGTTCCACCAACGCCTTGGCCAACGCGCCCAGGCTGGTGCGCGCGGGTTCGCCCAGTTCGCTGGAGCCGGCGGCGAAATCGACGTAGCGCGCCTGTTCCGCGCCCTTGAACAGCGAGCCGATGAAATCGAACGGCGCGGTCACCGCCTTGACCAGGATGTTCTTCAGGATCTGCCAGACGATCGGCCACACCCGGAAGCTGGGATCGTCCAGCGAGCCGTTCACTGGCAAATCCAGATCGATCACGCCCTGGCGGTTCTTCAGCAGCGAGGTCGCCAACCGGATGGGCAGCGAGACCTTTTCCTGGCTGTCGGTCGCCTCGCCCCACTCCAGCTGATCCAGCACGACATGGTGGGCCGCCTGCAATTTGCGATGGTCGATCTGGTAATGCAGTTCGGTGCTGAGCTTGCCCTTGGCGATGGCGTAGCCGGCGAAGCGTCCGGAGTACGGATTGAAGATGGGCAGATCGATGTTGCGGAAGCTCATCTTCAAATCGGTGCGCTCGTCGTAGGCGAACGGGTTGAGCGTGCCGGAGATCTCCACCGGCGAGTAGCGGTTGACCACCTGCCCGTGCAGATCCACGCGGGCCTGCGCCGAGGGCGCGGTGGACAGCCCGCGGATATGGCCGCGCAGGGCGGCGATGTCGGCGCGGAAGCCGGGATCCATGGAGGCATCGGCGAACGCCATGGTGCCGTTTTCCAATTGCAGATCGTCCAGCTTGACCGCCATCGCCGGTCCCGACGATGACGCCGGCGCCGACGTGGCGGCCGGCGCCGGGCTGGCGAACAGCCGACTGAGGTTGACGGTGCGATCCGGCTCCACCGCCACGATGGCGAACGGCTTGCGCATGACGACCCGGGCGATCTGCAGGCGATCCGGCGCCTGCGCATAGCGCAGGCCGCCGATATCCATCCGCTCCCAGGCCACCACCTGCCGCTTGCTTGCCCGCTCCAGCAGCGAGAAGCCGTCGATGCGGCCTTCGCCATTGAAGGCCAGGGCCGCGCCGCGCTTTCCGTCCCCCGGCAGGGTCAGTTCGCCGTTCGCGCCGAGGGTGCCCGAGCGCAATTCCAGGGCGGGGAAATCCGGCAGGTAGGCCAGCACGTCGCGCAGCGGCAGGCCGGTCAGATCCAGTTGCAGGCGCCCGGCCACGGTGGCGGGTACCACTTCGCCCTGCACGGCCAGCCGGGTCTTGCCGTTGACGGTGGCCGACGCCGCTATCGGCAATGGCTTGTCCAGATCCAGGCTGACCCCGCGGGTGCTGGCGGTCAGCGCCTGCAGGTGGAAGCGGCTGGCCGGCCGGACGGCGCGGTCCTGCACATCGACCTCGGCGTCCTCCAGCGCCACTTCGCCCAGATTGAACCGCCAGGCCGGGCCCGGCGTCGTGGCGGCGGGCGCGGAAGCGGCTTCCGGCATCGACGGGAACAAGCGCATCAGGCTGATCGCGCCGTTGGCCTCGCGGGTCAGCGCGGTCCGCAAGCCGCCCACCCGCAGGCGATCGGCGGCGACCTCGCGCTTGCCGAGCGAGAAACGGGCGCCGGCCAGCGCGATCTCGCCCAGGGTGGCCGCGTTCCTGGTTTCGCCGCGCACGCGCACGTCCACTCCGCTGGCCTGCGCGCGGGACAGCGCCGCTTCCAGCAACGTGCCCGTCGAGGTGCCGGCGGCGAAGCGGTAGCGGCCGGCCACATCGAAGCGGCCGCCATGCAGTTCGAACGGCAGCGCCTCGCTGAGGAAGGCGTAGGCGGTGTCGACCTGGAGATTGGCCGCGTCCAGTTCGCCGTCTGAGGCGAACGGCCGCAACGAGAGTTGCCCGCGCCAGTCGAAGCGTTCGCCCTGATCGCCAGTGGCGGCCAGATGGAATCCACCGCCCTTGCCGTTGCCCTGCGCGGTGCGGAAATCGCGCAGTTCGAACCGGATCGGCGCCAGCCGCTTGCTGGGCTGCAGGCGCCGGCTGTGATCGGCGAAATCGATTGCACCGTCGGCCACCACGAGATGCGCGATCAGCACGTCCGGCGGCGGACCGTCGTCCTTCGAAGGAGGAACCAGGTCGGCCAGGTTGAGCGAACCATCGGCGCGCACCAGCGCCTGTGCGTAGGGCCCGTCCAGGGTCACTTCGCGGAAGGTCCAGGCCCCTTTCCACAGGGAGGAGACCTGGAAATCGATGACCGCCCGGCGCAGTGCGACCAGCGGCTTCTGCCCCGCCGTCGCCGCAGGCTCTTGTATCGCCAGCGCGGTGGCCTCGGCGCGGAAGGTGAAGGGGTTGAATCGCAGTTCGCCCAGGCTCAGCGACTTGCCCAGTTCCTCGCGGACGTAGTCGGTGGCCTCGGCGCGGGCGAAGCGCGGCAGCCACCAGAAGCCCGCCAGCGCGTACAGCCCCGCCACCAGCAACGGCAGGACGATGACCCAAAGCAGTCGACGACGGATCCAGCCCAGCATGACCTGCTCCTTGGAAGGCGCCCGCCTCCGCACGGCCTTGGCCGGTCGGAGCGGAACGAATGGGGCCCGGAGGACCGCCCGATGGTCGGAACAATCACCTTAGCCTGCCCGCCGCCCGGCGCGCCAGCGCCACGCGGGCGCACGTCCGCCGATGGCCTGTTAGGATCGGGGAGTTTGTTCGCGACACCCTTTCCCCCTCACCAACTGGTCACACCGCCGTGTCTCTTTTTGCATCCGTCGAACTGGTTCCGGGCGATCCGATCCTGGGCATGACCGAGGCCTACAACGCCGATTCCCGCCCCGGCAAGGTCAATCTGGGCGTTGGCATCTACTACGACGAACAGGGCCGCATTCCCCTGCTCGATTCGGTCCGCGAGATCGAACAGGCCCTGGCGGCGGAAACCAAACCGCGCGGCTACCTCCCCATCGACGGCCTGCCGGGCTACAACCTGGCGACCCAGAAACTGCTGTTCGGCGCCGGTTCCACCGCGCTGGAGGCCGGCCGCGTGGTCACCGCCCAGACCATCGGCGGCAGTGGCGCCCTGCGCATCGGCGCCGACTTCCTGAAGCGCGCGCTGCCGCAGGCGAAGATCGCCATCAGCAACCCGAGTTGGGAAAACCATCGCGTGGTGTTCGGCACCGCCGGTTTCGAGGTCAGCGACTACCGCTACTACGACCCGGCCACCCACGGCCTGGATTTCGCCGGCATGCTGGCCGACCTGGGCGCGCTGGAGCCTGGCACCGTGGTGCTGCTGCACGCCTGCTGCCACAACCCGACCGGCGTCGACCTGACCGCCGCGCAGTGGGCGCAGGTGGTGGAACTGGTGAAGGAACGCGGCCTGCTGCCCTTCATCGACATCGCCTACCAGGGGTTCGACCAGGGCACCGACGCCGACGCCACCGCGATCCGCCTGTTCGCCGATTCCGGCATCCCGGCGTTCGTGGTCGCCAGTTCGTATTCCAAGTCGTTCTCGCTGTACGGCGAGCGCGTGGGCGCGCTGTCGATCGTCTCGGCCGACCGCGACGAGGCCAAGCGCGTGCAGTCGCACATCAAGCGCACCATCCGTTCCAACTACTCCAGTCCCGCCACCCACGGCGGCGCGCTGGTGTCCGGCGTGCTCGGCAGCGACGAACTGCGCGCGCGCTGGGAGAAGGAACTGGGCGGCATGCGCGAGCGCATCCACACCCTGCGCGCCGGGCTGGTGTCCAAGCTGGCGGCGCTGGGCGCGCCGGAGTTCGGCTTCATCCAGCAGCAGGCCGGCATGTTCTCGTACTCCGGCCTGAGCAAGGCCCAGGTCGATCGCCTGCGCGAGGAATACGCGATCTACGCCATCGGCACCGGCCGCATCTGCGTGGCCGCGCTCAACAGCCAGAACATCGACAAGGTGGCCGAAGCGGTCTATGCGGTGAGCCGCGGCTGAGTCTGGGTTCCTCCGCGGTCTGTCTGGAACCCCCGGCATTGCCGGGGGTTTTCTTTTGGGCTCCGTGCGAAAAGCAAATCCCCCGCCACCCGCTCACGCGGGTGGCCGCCCCCTTTGATCAGCCATTCGGCTGTTGGGAAGCGCTGCAAAGGGGGCATCCCACGCTCCGCCACACCCATCGCATCCCTATCATCCGCACCGAGGCCCGCCGCCTGCGACCTCGCCGTTCCTCCCCCTTTGCAAAAAGGGGGACCGAGGGGGATTTGCCTTTTGCTTTATCCGGAAGCCCTCAATGCCCAGTCCAGATACCGCGCACTCGCATCGATATCGTTCGCGCTGAATCCCGCCGCCTGCGACCTCGCCGTTCCTCCCCCTTTGCAGCGCTTCCCAACAGCCGAATGGCTGGTCAAAAGGGGAACCGAGGGGGATTTGCCTTTGCTTTTTCCGGAGCCCTCAACGCTTGTCCAGATACCCCGCGATCGCATCGATATCGTTCGCGCTGAGCCCCGCCGCCTGCGCGCGCATCGCGCCGTGGGTAAGCGTGTCGACGATGTAGGCGCGGCTGCGGCTTTCCAGCAGCGCGCGCGGGGGGATGTTGCCCTGCGGGTGATCGTGGCAGGCCGCGCAGCGTTGCTTGAACAGGGCCTCCCCATCCAGTCCCGAGTCGGCCGCCGTCGGGGCTTGCGAAACACCCGCGGCATCGGCGACGACCTTCGGCGGCACGCGTGCGGGCGCGCCGGGACCGAATGCCTGGATCCGATCCGTCCCCACCACCACCTCGCCATGGGCGAACACCGGTTCGTTGTACTTGCCCGAGGTGTGCAACTGGCCCGGCGCGCTCTTCCACAACAGATCCAGCGTGTGGCCTTCCAGCGCGTACAGGACCGGTGCGGGCGCGCCAGGGCCTGCCAGCGGCGCGGAGCGGCGGGCGTTCTCGTCGAGGACCCAGACGATCGGATCCCGCGCGCCGTCGCTGCTGATCACCGGCGACCCGGGATTGATGAAGACCAGTTCCATCTGCCGGCGCGCGATCGCCAGGTGCGCGGGCTGTCCGGGCGTGGTCACCACGCGCAGCTTGACCAGCGACGGCGGGACCGCGTCCGCCGAACCTTCGGCACGCCGGGTGTTGCCAGTCATGTAGACATGGATCGCGCCGCTATCGTCCCGGTGATACGCGGGCACCGAACGGCCGCGCGCCTGATCCATCGCCGCGTCCTGCTCCGAGTACGGGCCAAACACGCTCAGCGGTCCGCGCCCGGCGAACTGCGGTTGCCGCTGCGGCGGCAGCAACGAACCGTCGCTGGCCGCGCTTCCGCCGCAGGCCGGGCGTTGGTCCAGTTTTCCGGGCAGATGATCGCGGTCTAGCAGGTACGCGTTGCCCTGCTTGCCGCCGACCACCATCAGGCGCGTCGTCGTGGTCTGCGCGGGCTCCAGATCCGCCAGCAGGCTGGCGCCACCGGATCCCAGATCGATATCCATCTTCGCGCTGCCGCAATGATTGAACGGCGTGTAGGTGCCCCGCAGTCGCAGGCCGACATCGGCGGAGTCGGACAGTTTCAGGACCGATTGGGTCCAGTCATGCGACTGGTCGCGGTAGCCGTTGAACCCGCTGCCGGTGACCACGAACACGTCGCCTGCCGCGTCGATCGCCGGTCCCCCCGCGCCCCAGATGCCGCCGCTGCCACGATGCGGCATCGCCGCCGCGGCGAACGCGCTGGCCACCCGCGGACGCCGCGTATCGACCGCGACCAACCAGCCGGTTTCGGTCTCGCCGAAAGTCACGTACAACCGTGAACCATCCGGGCTCAGGTTGAGCGCGCCACGTTGCACGCGAAAATCGAAACGCCGTTTCGGCGGCACCGGCGACGGGCCGGCATTGGCGTTGACCGCGTTGAAGCGCGTCTCGTCCAGTCGCACCGGCCAGCCCTCGATGACCTTGCCGCTGCCGATGTCCAGCGCGTACGCCTGCCAGCGCTCCTTCGGATCGCAACTGGTGACATAGATCCGCCCCCGTGCCGTGTCGATCACCGGTGTGCTCAACACGCCGGTCGGCACCGCATCCAGCGGCGCGGGTTGCAGGTGACAGGGTGGCGCCAGCCGCGTGCGCCAGAGGATGCGCCCGGGCGCCACGTCGCCGGCCTTGCCGGCGTTGATCGCATACACGTAGCCATGATTGCTGGCGGCGAACACGACCTTGAAGGTCTGGCCGCGGTGCTGGCCTTCGCTCATGCGGACCTGTTCCAGGTACAACGGCGAGGCGTACAGGCGTGGCGCCTGGCCTTCGTAGGCATCCAGCGGCGGCGATTCCCACAGCAGGCCGAACGAGGGATCTTCCAGTTGGGCCCGCGTTGGCGCGGTTCCTTGGCGATGCCAGCCACTGCGCTGACGATCCGCATGGAAGGTGGTGACGTCACGCACCGACGCGGTGACCGCGCGGGAAGTGCCGGTGACCGCGGGCGGCGCCGGCGTGGCGGGAGCCGGCGACTGCGCGCCGTCGTCGGGAACCTCGATGCCGGCGGTCCACAGGATCGCGTTCAACAACACCCGCCGCAACATCGGCTGCTCCAGCGCGGCCAGGAAATGCGCGCCGCTGTAACCGAACGAACGGCCGCCGTCCGGGCGTTCGTAGGCCCAGCCCACGGTGACCGTTTCGGCGCGGTCCTCCACCACGTCCGCGCCATCGCGGTACTGCGCGTGCAGGGTGCTGCGCAGCACCGGCCGCACGCCGCTCGCGGCAAAGCGCAGGGTCGGATAGAACTCGTCGCGGTAGGTAAACGCATCCACCCCACGGATGATCGGGTGCGCAGCATCGGCGGGCGACACCGTTGCGGTCTCGGTGGTGCGATCGAACATGCCCACGCGTTCGGCGCCCAGCCAGGCACGCAGATCCAGCGACGCATCGTCGGCCGGCACGGTGGAGGCCTGGTGCAGTGCGACCAGCCCGACGCCCTGCCGGACCAGTTCGCCCAACTGTTCGCGATGCGCGGCATCACGCAGCGGGTGCCGGTCCAGTCCGTCGAAATACAGCACCACGGTCGAAGCGCCCCGCAACGCGGCGGGATCCGCCGGCCAGCCCCGTTCGTACACGACGATCTCCGCGCCACGCCCCTGCGGCGATTCACCCAGCATCGACGCCAGCCGCTGCACGCCCTCGGCATAGGCATGCCGCCCCGGGCCCTCGCTGCCAACCCCGCCGATCAGCACGATCCTGCGGCCCGCGCCCGGTCCGTCACAGGCGCCGGCCAGCAACACCAGCAGCGCAAGGCCGACGCGCAGCGCGGCGCGGAATCGCGCACGCGCCCATCTCCTGTCCCTCTTCCGCACTGGCCCCTCTCCCGTGACGGACGTTCGCAAACCTTGCTCACGAGGCTAGGACGGGCACGAGGCGGATGGAATCCGCTGCCGCTACGTTCTGAGGCTAGATTTTGTTGCCTGCGGCGGACAGGCAAGCGACGGCGAAGCCGGGCCAGGGCCCGCCTCGCGGGTTCACCGCAGGCGGCGACCGCTTTCCGGGTCGAAGAAATGCAGGTGCGCCGGATCCACCGCCAGGCGCAGGCCGGCACCCGCGCGCGGGAGCTGTCGTGGCGGCAACCGCGAGACCAGCGCATGGGGACCGAGGGTCATGTTCACGAACACCTCGCTGCCGACCGGCTCCACCACTTCCACCAGCGTGTCGAAACCGGCCTCGTCCGGTACGACCGGTCGCAGATGTTCCGGGCGCACGCCCATCGCCACCGTCCTGCCCAGCCAGTCCTCGCCTGCCCGCGCGTCGCCGAGCGGAATCGACAGGCCCGCGTCGAGCACCAGCCGCAGCCCTCCCGCGTGCTCCAGGCGCCCGTGCAGCACGTTCATCGCCGGGCTGCCGAGAAAGCCGGCGACGAACAGGTTGGCCGGATGCTCATACAGCGCCATCGGCGTGTCGATCTGCTGGATCTGGCCGTCCTTGAGCACCACGATGCGCTGGCCGAGGGTCATCGCCTCGACCTGATCGTGGGTCACGTAGATCATGGTCGCGCCCAACTGGCGATGCAGCCGCGCGATTTCGGTGCGCATCGAATGGCGCAGCTTGGCGTCCAGGTTCGACAGCGGTTCGTCGAGCAGGAACACCGCCGGCTCGCGCACCAGTGCCCGTCCCAGCGCGACCCGCTGGCGCTGGCCGCCGGACATCTCGCGCGGCAGCTTGTCCAGCATCTGGCCCAGGCCCAGCGTGTCGGCAGCGGCATTGACCCGTTGTTCGATCACCGCGCGCGGATGCCCGCGCAGCTTCAATCCGAAGGCCAGGTTCTCGGCCACCGTCATGTGCGGATACAACGCGTAGTTCTGGAACACCATGGCGATGTCGCGATCCTTGGGCGCGACCTCGTTGACCACCCGGTCACCGATCGACAACGTGCCACCGGAGATTTCCTCCAGCCCGGCGATCATCCGCAGCAGGGTCGACTTGCCGCAGCCGGACGGGCCGACCAACACCATCAGTTCGCCGTCGGCGACCTCGAAACTCGCCCCGTGCACGGCCACCTGGCCGTTGCCGTAGACCTTGCGGACATTGTCCAGCCGCACACTCGCCATCTGCTCTCCCGGGCGGCCTGCGCCACCGTGTTGTCGGACCTGCCGCCGGGCCCCTCCCGGTGCAGCGGCCTGCATACGAATGCACGCCGTCACTCAATGACCACCTTCCCATTTCCCAACCCGGGAAGTTGGGTTATTCTGCCATGTAATCGTTTTCACAACGCAATCACCCCCACTTTTCTCAAATTTGCCGACACCGCCGGAGGGGCCATGTCGAAGTCTTATCGTTTCCCCGAGAACTTCATCTGGGGCAGCGCCACCGCCGCCTACCAGATCGAGGGTTCCCCGTTGGCCGACGGCGCCGGTCCCAGCATCTGGCAGCGCTTCGCCCACACCCCGGGCCGCATGCTCAACAACGACACCGGCGACGTGGCCTGCGACCACTACAACCGCTGGCGCGAGGACATCGGCCTGATGAAGGAACTGGGCATGCAGGCCTACCGCTTCAGCGTGTCCTGGAGCCGGGTGATGCCCGAGGGCCGCGGCCGCATCAACCAGAAGGGCCTGGACTTCTACGAGCGGCTGGTCGACACGCTCCTGGAGAACGGCATCCAGCCCACCGCGACGCTGTTCCACTGGGATCTGCCGGCGGCGCTGGACGACCGCGGCGGCTGGCTGAACCCGGACATCGCCGACTGGTTCGCCGAATACAGCGAAGTGATGTTCAAGCGCCTGGACGGCCGCATCAAGCGCTGGGCCACGCTCAACGAACCCTGGGTGGTCACCGACGGCGGCTATCTGCACGGCGCGCTGGCGCCCGGCCACCGCAACCGCTTCGAGGCGCCGATCGCCTCGCATCACCTGCTGCGCTCGCACGGCAAGTCGGTGCAGGCCTACCGCGCCATCGGCAAGCATGAGATCGGCCTGGTGGTGAACATCGAGCCCAAGTACCCGGCCAGCGACAGCCCCGAGGACCTGGCCGCGACCCGCCGCGCCGAGGCGTACATGAACCGCCAGTACCTGGACCCGGTGTTCTTCGGCACCTATCCGGAAGAACTGCGCGAAATCTTCGGCGAGGCCTGGCCGGAATGGCCGCAGGCGGACATGGACCTGATCCGCCAGCCGCTGGACTTCATCGGCGTCAACTACTACACCCGCAACGTGTCCCGCCACGACGAGTCGAACTGGCCGCTCAAGGTCTCGCCGGTCCGGCAGACGCAGCATACGTATACGGAGACCGGCTGGGAGGTCTTCCCGCAGGGCCTGACCGATACACTCACCTGGGTCAAGGACCGCTACGGGAATCCCAAGGTGTTCATCACCGAGAACGGCGCCGCCTTCTTCGATCCGCCCAAGGCCGAGCGCGGCCGCGTGCGCGATCCGCTGCGCCTGAGCTACCTGCGCCAGCACCTGCGCGCGGTGCACGCGGCCATCGAGGCCGGCTGCGACATCGGCGGCTATTACGTCTGGTCGCTGCTGGACAACCTGGAATGGTCGCTGGGCTACTCCAAGCGCTTCGGCATCATCCACGTGGACTTCGACAGCCAGACCCGTACACCGAAGGACAGTGCACGCTATTATGCGAAGGTCGTGGCCAGCCATGGCGACGCACTGACCAACGAGGACGACTGAGGCGAATGCGGCGGACTACTTTTTGCGGCCACGACCCCTTCAAGAGTAATCACCCCGCATGAGCACCGATAACCGGGTCCTGCTCGCCGACATCGGCGGCACCAATGCACGCTTCGCGCTGGCCGACGCCAGCGCCGCCGCGCCGCTGCTGGAAGACAGCGTGCGCGGCTTCGCGGTGGCGGATTTCCCGTCGCTGGCCGATGCCGCCCAGCACTATCTGGACGAGGTCGGCGCCGAACAGTCCGGTCTGGAAATCCGCAACGGCGTGTTCGCCGTGGCCGGCCGCGTCGACGGCGACGAGGCGCGCATCACCAACCATCCGTGGGTCATTTCGCTGTCGCGCACCCGCGACGCGCTGGGCTTCGACGACCTGCGCCTGGTCAACGATTTCGCCGCCCAGGCGATGGCGCTGCCGCTGCTGGGCAGCCAGGACGTGGTCGCGATTGGTATTCCCGACTGGACGCCGGATCCGCAGCCGGTCAACCGCAACTACGCGGTGATCGGCCCCGGTACCGGACTGGGCGTGGGCGGCCTGATCATCCGCGACGGCCGCAATTTCCCGCTCGAAACCGAAGGTGGCCACGTCAGCTTCGCGCCGGGCACGCCGCAGGAAATCGAAGTCCTGCAACGCCTGTCGGCGCAGTTCGGCCGCGTCTCGATCGAGCGCCTGATCTGCGGCCCCGGCCTGGTCAACCTGCATCGCGCGCTCAGCGAGATCGCGGGCGAGGATCCGGGCAACCTGCAGCCGGCCGACGTGACCGCGCGCGCGGCCACCGGCGACGCGCGCAGCAACAACACCATCGACGTGTTCTGCGCCGTGTTCGGCGCGGTCGCCGGCGATCTGGTGCTGACCCTCGGCGCGTGGGACGGCGTGTTCCTGACCGGCGGGCTGGTGCCGAAACTGCTGACCTCGCTGCAGCATTCCGGCTTCCGCCAGCGCTTCGAACACAAGGGGCGCTTCTCCGCCAACATGGCGCGCGTGCCGACCCTGGCCATCGTCCATCCGCGTCCGGGCCTGCTCGGCGCGGCGGCGATCGCGGTGGAAGCCTACGGCGCCTCGCGCCGATAACGCCGACCGCCCGCATGGCGGGCTGGTCTGGCTTTGGTCACTTTCTTTGCCGGCGCAAAAGGTAGAAAGTTGAGGGGTTCTCCGTTGTCCGCCACGCATCGGCGGCGACGTCGGCCTGGAACCCGCGTGCAGGCCGGACACATGCTTGCCCTGCCCCGGCAAGGCGCAGTCCGGCACGCGCCGCTGCGTGGACACCGACGACGCCCTGCCCACGGCCAGCGGCGCACACTCGTCCTTTCGCAGTCCAGCCGACGCCAATGAGCCTGCATCCGCGCATCCAAGAAGTCACCGAACGCATCCGCCAACGCAGCCTGCCCTTGCGGCGCGCGTACCTGGCCGGCATCGACGCGGCCAACGCCGCCGGGCCGCACCGCAGCCGCCTGAGCTGCGGCAACCTGGCGCATGCCTTCGCCGCCTGCGGACCGACCGACAAGGATCGCCTGCGCGCCGACGCCACCCCGAACCTGGGCATCGTCAACGCCTACAACGACATGCTGTCGGCGCACCAGCCGTTCGAGACCTATCCGGAATTGATCCGTGACGTCGCGCGTTCGCTCGGCGCCACCGCGCAGGTCGCCGGCGGCGTGCCGGCGATGTGCGACGGCGTCACCCAGGGCCGCCCCGGCATGGAGCTGTCGCTGTTCTCGCGCGACGTGATCGCCCAGGCCACCGCGATATCGCTGAGCCACGACATGTTCGACGCCGCGCTGTACCTGGGCGTGTGCGACAAGATCGTGCCGGGCCTGCTGATCGGCGCGCTCGCGTTCGGCCATCTGCCGGCGGTGTTCGTGCCGGCCGGGCCGATGACGCCGGGCATTCCCAACAAGAAGAAGGCCGAGGTGCGCGAACGTTACGCCGCCGGCGAGGCCAGTCGCGAGGAACTGCTGGAAGCCGAGTCGGCCAGCTACCACGCGCCGGGCACCTGCACCTTCTACGGCACCGCCAATTCCAACCAGGTGCTGCTGGAAGCGATGGGCATGCAGTTGCCCGGCACCTCGTTCGTCAATCCGGACCAGCCGCTGCGCGACGTGCTGACCCGCGCCGCCGCCGAGCACGCCCTGCGCATCACCGCGCTCGGCGACGACTATCGTCCGATCGGCCACCTGATCGACGAACGCGCCATCGTCAACGCGATGGCCGCGCTGATGGCCACCGGCGGCTCCACCAACCACACCATCCACTGGGTCGCGGTGGCGCGCGCGGCCGGCATCGTCCTCACCTGGGACGACATCGATCTGATCTCGCGCACCGTGCCGTTGCTTGCCCGCGTGTATCCCAACGGCGAGGCCGACGTGAACCGCTTCGCCGCCGCCGGCGGCACCCAGTTCGTGTTCCGCGAATTGCTCGACGCCGGGATGATGCACGACCTGCCCACCATCGTCCCCGGCGGCATGCGCGCTTTCTGCGAGGAACCGCGCCTGCAGGACGGCCGGCTGGCCTACGCGCCCGGCATCGCCGAAAGCGCCGACCCCGAAGTGGTGCGCCCGGTCGCCAACGCCTTCGAATCGCAGGGCGGCCTGCGCCTGCTGCGCGGCAACCTCGGCCGTTCGCTGATCAAGACCTCGGCGGTCAAGCCCGAGTACCGCTTCATCGAAGCGCCGGCGGTGGTGGTCGATGATCCGCGCGCGCTCAACAAGCTGCACGCCGCCGGCGTGCTGCCGCACGACTTCGTCGCGGTGGTGCGCTACCAGGGACCGCGCGCCAATGGCATGCCGGAACTGCACTCGCTGGCGCCGCTGCTGGGCCTGCTGCAGAACCAGGGCCGGCGCGTGGCGCTGGTCACCGACGGCCGCCTGTCCGGCGCCTCCGGCAAGATTCCCGCCGCCATCCACCTGACCCCGGAAGCCGCCCGCGGCGGCCCGTTGGCAAAGCTGCGCGAAGGCGATCTCGTCCGCCTCGACGCCGAAGCCGGCGTGCTGGAGGCACTGGTGCCGGCGGAGGAATGGAACGCACGCGAACTGGCGCCGAACACCTCGCCCGCCGCGCTGGACATCGGCCGCAACCTGTTCGCGGTCAGCCGCGACGTGGTGACGCCGGCCGACCAGGGCGCGCTGTCGATTTCCTGCGGGCCGCCGTACCACAACGGCACCTGGGAATACGATTCGGAATACGAACTCGGCGACGTCGAGCACGCCGCCGAAGCCCCGCACGAAGCCAAGGACGCCTGAGCGTCACTCCGCATTCCCGCGACAACGCCTCCACCCGAATACGCCATGACCATCGAAGCCCGCCAACAGAAAGCCGAACAACTCCTCCGCGCCGCCAGCATCCTGCCGGTCGTCACCGTGCACACGCTGGACGAGGCACGCCGGGTTTCCGAGGCACTGCTGGCCGGCGGTCTGCCGGCCATCGAACTGACCCTGCGCACGCCGGTGGCGATGGAAGCGCTGGCGATGCTCAAGCGCGAACTGCCGGACATCGTGATCGGCGCCGGCACGGTGCTGACCGTCGAGCAGATGCAGCGCTCCATCGACGCGGGCGCGGACTTCCTGGTCACGCCGGGCACCACGACCGAGATGGCCGACGCGCTGGCCGATGCGGACGTACCGGTGGTACCGGGCGCGGCCACGCCGACCGAACTGCTGTCACTGATGGCACGCGGCTTCCGGGTATGCAAGCTGTTCCCCGCCTCCGCCGTCGGCGGCCTGGCAATGCTCAAGGGCCTGGCCGGCCCGCTGTCGGAACTGAAGCTGTGCCCCACCGGCGGCATCGGCGAGGACACCGCCGCCGACTACCTGTCGCAACCGAACGTGGTCTGCATCGGCGGCTCCTGGATGGTGCCCAAGAACTGGCTGGAAGCCGGCGAATGGGACAAGGTCCGCGAAAGCTCGGCCAAGGCCGCCGCCATCGTCCGCCGCGTGCGCGGCTGATTCCCCGCTTCCCTTTCCCTGTGGGAGCGACGTAAGTCGCGACCGGAACCTCGAATGCCAGGGGATCGTCAGCACGCCCCTCGGAACGGCAGTCGCGACTTACGTCGCTCCCACACACATCAGTCCTACAACGGCTCCTCTCCCCGATACAGCCGAAGGCCGAATCGCGCGCGCCACCAGCCACGCGCGAGCAGCAGGTGCCAGCCGACCAGCAGCAGGCCCAATTGCCACTCCAGCGCGTTCTCGATGCGGTCGCGCAATGCATCGTCGGCGACCAGCGCACCGGCCACGACATTGCCCACGCCCAGACCGAGCATGGCCAGGCACAGCACGGCCATCGCCTTCAGCGTCGCTGGCGGCATTAGACGCAGCACCCTCGCCCGCCGCATCAGCAGCAATTGGGCGAGGAACCCGAAACCGAAATACACGGTCACGCCGTAGCGCCGCAGGAATCCGTAGACCTCGCCTTCGGTGCCGAGGAAGGTCGCGTAGATCGCCAGCGCGGACGCGGAAAACAGTCCCAGCGCCAGCATCCACCGCCTGGCTGCCTTGCCTCCATCATCCCGCAACCAATGTCCGGCCACCCACCAGGTCGCGCCATGCAGGACCGCGCACGGAATCACCAACAGGCGGAACAGGTGATTGCCGAGCCCGTGCCGCGCCGCCCGGCTGATCGACGTGCATCCCTCCCAGTAAGGCACGCAGGCCGGCACATGTCCGGCCTGGATCGACAGCCACAACGCCAGATGCGTGGCCACCAGCAACAGCAGCGCCGCCGCCAGCGGCAGCGGCCAGAGCGGGATGAAACCGCGTTCGCCCATCGACATGCCGATACTCTACCTCCCCGTCCCCCTTGTAGGAGCGACGTCAGTCGCGACCGTCTTGCTTCAGGCCGGAAAGAAGCAGGCCAGACATCCCGAATCGCGACTTACGTCGCTCCCACAGTCGAAACGATCGCCCACTTGCCTTTGTGGGAGCGACGTAAGTCGCGATGCCTTCCGAACCAGGCAGCCATCCGACATGACGGACATCCCGGTCGCGACTGACGTCGCTCCTACACCGGATTGCGGGCAATGAATCCGTCAGCCCTTCACGCTGCCCAGCAGCAGGCCCTGGATGTAATAGCGCTGCAGCAGCAGGAACAGCAGCAGCACCGGCAGCACGGTGATGACCGCGCCGGCCATCATCATTTCCACGTCCATGATGTGTTCGCGCGAGAGCGAAGCCAGCGCCACCGGCAAGGTGTAATGTGCCTGGTCGGTCAGCACGATCAGCGGCCACATGAAGTCGTTCCAGGCCGCCATGAAGGTGAAGATGGCCAGCGTCACCAGCACCGGCTTGAGCATCGGCAGCACGACCTGGAAAAAAATCCGCAATTCGCTGGCGCCATCGATGCGCGCGGCTTCCAGCAGTTCGTCCGGGATGCTGCGCGCATACTGTCGCACCAGGAAGATGCCAAATACCGTCGCCAGCGCCGGCACGATCACGCCACCGAAACTGTTGACCAACCCCAACTGCTTCATCAGCAGGAACAGCGGAAGCATCGCCACCTGCGCCGGAATCACCAGCGCGGCCAGCAGCAGTTGGAAAATCCGGTCACGGCCGGTGAAGCGCAGCTTGGCGAACGCATAGCCGGCCATGGTGTTGACCAGCAGCGAGCCCACCGTGATGGCGCCCGACACCAGCAGGCTGTTGGCGAAGTTGTGCGCCATGCCGGTGCGCGCGAACAGTTCGTGGTAGTTCGCCAGGGTCGCCCCCGAGGGCAGCAACGGCGGCGGGAACCGGCTGGCTTCGCCGGCCGGCATGAACGAGACCGACACCATCCACAGCAGCGGCGCCAGGCTGATCAGCGCCAGCGCCAGCAGCGCGCCGTTGACCAACCAGCCTTGCCAGCGGGACGCGCCGACCTCGCGCGCAACGGCATGACGACTCATACCAGATCCTTCCTGCGCCCCAGGCGCAGCATCACGGTGGTCACCGCCAGGATGATCAGGAACAACAGGAAGGCCACCGCCGAGGCGCGGCCCAGCCGCCACCACTTGAAGCCTTCCTCGAACATGAAGTACAGGACGCTCACCGTGCTCTGCAGCGGATCGCCGCGGGTCATCACGTAGGGTTCGGCGAACAGTTGGAAGTAGCCGGACACCGTGATCACGCCGACCACCAGCAACACCGGTCCCAGCATCGGCAGGGTGATGTGCAGGAACTGTCGCCACTTGGAGGCGCCGTCGATGCGCGCGGCCTCATAGAGATCCTGCGGGATCGCCTGCAGGCCGGCCAGGAAGATGACCATGTTGTAGCCGAAGTTCTTCCACACCGCGAACAACATGATGGTCGGCATCGCCCAGCGCGGATCGCCCAGCCAGTCGATCGGTGCGATGCCCAAGTGGCCAAGCGCCCAGTTCACCAGCCCGTAGCTGGTGTGGAACAGGTAACGCCAGATCACCGCGACCGCCACCAGCGTGGTCACCACCGGCGCGAACAGCGCGGTGCGGAACAACGCCTTGAAGCGCGCGACCGGCGCGTTGAGCAGCATCGCCGCGCCCAGCGAAACCGCGATCGACAACGGCACGCCGACAACCACGAAGTACGTCGTGTTCCACAGCGACTTCCAGAACATCGGCGAGCGCAGCAGCTCCCAGTAATTGCCCAGGCCGACGAAACGCAGGTTGTCGGCATCGGCCAGCGCGTACAGATCGAAATCGGTCAGGCTCAGCAGCAGCGCCGAGAACACCGGCAGGCCGAAGAACACCGCCAACACGATGAGGGCCGGCCCGGCGAACACCCAGCCGGCCACCGAAGTCCGCCGCATCATGGCTGCGTTCCTTGCGTGGCGGGATGGTCGCGCTCGTACATCCAGCGGCGCTTCTCCAGGATGGCATCCACGCGCGCGTCCAGGTCCTCCACCGCCCGCTCCTGGCTCTGCCCGCCGCGCACCACCTGTTCGGTCACCACCCGCATTTCCTGGGCGATGCGTTCCCACTCCAGCACCTTCGGCGTGGGTTCGACCCGCTCCAGTTGATCCCGGAACGCGCGCGCGTATTCGTCATTGGCGAGCGCCGGATGCGCCCAGGTGCTGCGTCGCGGCGGCAGATCGCCGATCAGCGCGTGGAAACGCTGCTGGATCTCCGGCCGCGACAGGAATTCGATCAGTTTCCACGCCGCCGCCTTGCGCTCGGAACTGCGGAAGATCACCAGGCTGGTGCCACCGGCAATGCCCGCGCCAAGGCCGTCCGGACCGGGCAGCGGCATCGTGCCCCACTGATCGCGCAGATGGGCGGGCTGGCGCTTCTTGAATTCGCGGATGTTCCAGGGACCGGACAGGTAGAAGGCATAGAAGCCATTGAAGAATTCGTCCCAGACGTTGGAAATCTGGGTCTCGGACATCTTCGGCGCCCAGCCCTGCTCGAACATGTTGGCGTAGAAACCCAGCGCACGGCGGAAACCGGGACTGCGGAAATTGCCGCGGTTGTCGTGATCGCGCAATAACGGGTCCGGCATCTGCAAGGCCAGCGAAACCTGCTGCTCGAATTCGTTGACTGGCATCAGGATGGCGTAACGATCCGGGCCGGCGTTGCGCTTGATTGCCGCCATCGCCCGTTCCCATTCGGCCCAGGTGATCGGCGGCTTGTCGAAACCGGCTTGGCGCAACAGATCCTTGCGGTAGTACAGCAAGCGGGTGTCCACGTACCACGGCACGCCCAGCAATTGCCGCTCGACCACGGCGGTGTCCCAGATGCCGGGAAAGTAGTCGGCCTGCTCCACCACCTTCGAGCCGTCGACGTAGGCTTGCAGCGGCTCCAGCGTGCCCAGCGCGGCGAACTCCGGCAGCCAGGTATTGCCCAGCTGGCACAAATCCGGCAAGCCGTCGGCGGCGAATGCGGTCAGCAATTTTTCGTGCGCGGCCGTCCACGGGATGTTCTGCACCTCCACGTCGATGCCGGGGTTCTCGCGTTCGAACTCGGTCACCAGTTCGGCGACCACTTCGGCCTCGCGGCCCATCGCCCAGAAGGTCACTTTCTCGCGGCTGTCCTCGCGCGCGCAGCCGGCGGACAGCAGGACGCCCGCCAGCGCCAGCAGGAAAAGACAGCAGCGCACCAGGCAGCCCCCACCACCCGAGGGATGCCTGATGCCTGCCGGAGAGAACCTTGCCATGCGGACAGCTTACTTATTGCGGGGTCTGGTTGCGCGCCGGCGCCTCGGATTGCTGCTCGGCGGCCTGCGCCGCCCGCGATTCGGCCGTACCCAGGGCACGCGCGGCGGCGGCCTCCGGGTCGGCGTTGGCCGGCACCTGGATGGGCGCGCCCTCGGGCGTCATCCAGCCCCCTTCGAATCCGGCGCGCTCCAGTCCCTTGCGGATGTACGGATTCTTCTTCATCACTTCCCAGACGAAACCGTTCCGGTAGTTGGCGATCATGGTCAGGATCGGTCCCTGGTCGATGCCGATGTAGTCGCTGGCCACCCATCCCTGTCCCGGCACGATGCGCCCGGCCTTCAGCGGGATGTCGAAGTCGAAGCTGGGATTGAACGCATCCAGGAAGCCATAGCTGGAATACAGGTGCTCGCCGTAACGCTTGTGCATCTGCTCGGTCGCCGGGATCACGATCTCGGGAGCGAACGGCAGCGAGGCGATCGCCGCGGTCGGCGCGATGGTGCCGTCGTCGAAGTTCTCGCGGAAACCGACGCCGCGCGCGGAATAGTGGCGGAACTGGCGCTGTTCGCCGCGGTACTCCTGCAGGGTCTGCTGCGGACCATCGCTGGCGGTCAGGCCCCACACGTTCTCGCCATAGTCGCGCCACTTCATCGGGTTTTCCATGGCGTAGCTGCGCTGGGCGTAGGTGGCGCGGCGGCTGTTCTCGAAATAGTCGATGCCGCGCTCGCGCATGTAGGCGTCCTGGATACCACGGAAATCGATCCAGACGTGGCTGTACTGGTGGCCGAAATGCGGACCGAAGGTCAGGTATTCCTGTCCCTGGTAGACGCCCCACGACTCGCCGTAGGTACGTGTCCACACTTCCCAAGCTTCCGGACCAACCGGATGGGTCGGCGAACCCAGCGCCAGCACGTACAGCATCATGGCCTCGTTGTAGCCCTTCCAGTCGTGCGGGATCGTCCCGCTCTCGGGGAACCAGCCCATCGACACCAGCGGCTTGTTCTTCTGCAGCCAGGTCCAGTCCACCCGCTTGTACAGCGCGTCGGCCAAATCGCGGATTTCCTTCTCGCGCGGATCATCGCGGTCGTAATACGACTGCGCGAACAGCACGCCCATCATCAGCAGCGTGGTGTCCACGCTCGACAGCTCCACCCAACTGGCGTAGCGATGGCCGGTCTGCATGTCCAGGAAGTGATAGTAGAAGCCCTTGTAGCCACCCTTGCCTTCCGGCTGCGGTCCCTGCGGCAGCTCGCGGAAGAACTTCAGCGTGGTCAGGGTGCGATCCACCGCCTGGGTGCGGCTGACCCAGCCGTTCTCGATGCCGATCGGATACGCGGTCAAGGCGAAGCCGACCGAGGCGATGCTCGCGAACGGGCGCGACGGAAAACGATCCGGCGTCAGCCCGTTGAGTTCATTGGTGGTGTCCCAGAAGAACTGGAACGTGCGCCGCTCGATGTCGCGGAACAGCGGCGGCAGCTCCGGTTTCTCCGGTTTCTTCACCGCCGCCGGCGCCGGTTTCGCGGCCGTCGCCTTGGGCGCTTCGGCCGGCGCGGGTGCGCGGTTGCAGGCCGCCAGCAGGACCACCAGCAGCCCGGCCAGCCACGTCCAGTTCCGGTTTTCCCTGGCCCCGGTGTGGCCCATTTTGCCCGTAAACGTTTTCATTTCGAATCGGTGCTTGCCCTTCAGGATGCCGCATTCGCGGCTCAGTCGTGGGAATGGGAAAACCGGCGCATCAGAACGACACCGGTTCGGCCTTGCAATGGCGGTCGATGAACCGCTGGTGTTCCGGCATGGCATCGACGCAGGCACTGATCGTGCCGGCCACGCTTTCCATCAGCCGCTTGAGATCCGCGTCCGGGACGCGGTCCACCAAGGGGTGCCATCCGCGCGGTTCGATGCCTTGCCCGATCATCACCTGCACCCAGCTGATCTCGGCGAACATCTCGCTGGCGTTGCGGAAGAACCGCCCGCTGTCGCGGAACAGGTCCAGATTGGCGGTCAGGCTTTCCGGTATCGACATGTCGCGACACTGGCGCCAGAACGGCGAATCGTCGCGCTCGGTGGCGTTGTAATGGAGCACCAGGAAGTCGCGGATGCGCTCGAACTCGAACGCCAGCTGGTCGTTGTAGCGCTGCGCCAGCACTTCGTTGAAACCTTCGCGCGGGAACAGCTCCAGCAGTTTGGAAATGCCGGACTGGATCAGGTGGATGCTGGTCGACTCCAGCGGCTCCATGAAACCGCTGGCCAGGCCAAGCGCGACCACGTTGCGGTTCCAGCATTTCTTGCGGCGGCCGGTGGTGAAACGCAGCGGGCGCGGGTCCGCAAGTACCCGTCCGTCCAGGTTGGCCAGCAACGTGGCTGCCGCCTCGTCGTCGCTGATGTGCGCGCTGGAGTAGACGTAACCGTTGCCGGTGCGGTGCTGCAACGGGATGCGCCATTGCCAGCCGGCGCTGCGCGCGGTCGAACGGGTGAACGGCGTCGGCGGTCCCACCTTCTCGCACGGCACCGCGAGCGCGCGATCGCAGGGCAGCCAATGAGTGTAATCAATGTAGCCGGTATGCAGCGCTTCCTCGATCAACAGGCCACGAAAACCGGAGCAGTCGATGAACAGATCGCCGGCCACTTCCTCGCCCGAACGCAGGCGCAGCGAACGGACGTGTCCGTTCCCGGGATCCAGGATGACCTGATCGACAATGCCTTCGACCCGCTTCACGCCGAGGCGCTCGGAATAGGCGCGCAGGTATTTCGCGTAGAGACCGGCGTCGAAGTGATAGGCGTACGCGATGTTGGCCAGCGGCGAATCCGCCGGCACGTCGCTGGCGCCGGTCATGAACCGGCCACGTCGCGCGGCCAGGCTGTTGAGCGTATAGGCATCCAGCGACTGGGCCATGCCGGCCTTGCGTGCCTTGAACCAGTACTGCTGGAACGGCAGCAGACCGTAGGGATGGCCGATTTCCTGGCCGAAGCCATGGATATAGGTGTGGCCGTTCCGGTACCAGTCGACGAACTCGATGCCGAGCTTGAACGTTCCCTGGGTACTGCGGACGAAGTCGGCCTCGTCGATGCGCAGCAACTGGTTGAACGCCTTGATGTGCGGGACGGTCGCCTCGCCCACCCCGACGATGCCGATCTGTTCGGATTCCACCAGGGTGATGGCGTAATCCGGTCCCAGCACGCGGCCGAACGCGGCGGCGGCCATCCAGCCGGCGGTACCGCCGCCGACAATCACGATGTTGCGCAGGGACTGTGGATTCATGTTGCGGGTTCGTGGAAATGGGAGGAGCCTGCGTGTCCCGCCGCTCCCATTTCCCGGGAGCGGCGGGCTAACGCGGGAAGACCATTGCAAGGCGTTGCCGCGACACCCGGAGAGAGGATGCCGCGGCGCGGCCGTCAGAACTTGTATCCGATTTCGACGTTCACCGTGCGCGGGAAGTAGTAGACATTGCCGCGCTTGGCGATCGAGATATCGGGATCGTAGTTTCCGTTGCTGCCGAAGCTGTTATACGAGTAATCCATGTAGTTCTTGAAGTTGAATGCATTCAGCAGGTTTGCCCGGATGGTCAGCTTGGTGTCGCCCGGCATCGCGAACTCCTTGGTCGCCTGGAAGTCCACCGTGCGGTAGCTGAAGATCTTGCCGCCAATCAGGAACTTGCCATTGGCCGGCGGAGTGAAACCCACCAGTTGGCAGTTCGAGCCGTCCCACGCCGTGTAGCCGAAGCAGGCGATGGTGTTGCGCGGGGTCGGCGTCTCCAGGACGATCTTGGCGCCGAAGGTAATACCCCACGGACCGTCCAACGAACCCGCTGCGGTGAAGCGATGCTTGGGCGCGTTGCCCGACTTGACGAATGGCACGTAGCCCAGCCGGGATTTGTCGAAGTAGGCAAACGGATCTTCCGCATTGGTGCTGTTCTGACGACCCTGCGTGTGGGTATAACCGAAGTTCACGCCCCAGCCCGAGGCCTTGGTGTATGGCTTCTCCAGCGACAGCAGGATCTGGGTGTTGTTGCTCTCCACCCCGTTGTCACCGACGATCGTGCCGCCATAGCCCGGCACGGTGCCGCCCCACGGTGCGCCACCGTTGCTGAAGAACGAACCGTCCGGATGGCGGTTGGCCAGGGTGAAGCCGAACGCATCGCGCGACATGATGCGCTGGATGGTCACGTCCGACAGCCACTCGCCAATCTGGTTGGTGATGCCCAGGCTGAACTGATCGGAGTACGGGGTCTTCAGCTTGTTGTTGAGCATGAAGACTTCCGCGCCGCCGCGGCCGGCGATGGCCTCGCCGAGCACGTCGATGCCGCCCAGATAAGCGGGATCCCACGGCAGGCAGCGTCCCGTACTGGCGGGTTCGCGCACGCACTGGCCGGTGAGCGGGTCCTGGAACTCGAAGCGCACCAGCGACACCGCAGACTTGGTCTTCTCCAGCGCCAGATCCTTGAACAGGTTGCGGTCGTAGGAACGGCCCGCGCCGCCGTGGATCACGTGGCGCTCGTCGCCGAAGATGTCATAGGAGAAGCCGAAGCGCGGCGCCCAGGCGTCCTTGAAACCCTTGCGGTTGTGGCCGTTGCTGATGTAGTCGGCCGGATTCAGCGCATCCTTGCCACCCTTCAGCCAGCGATTGATCCACGGTTCCCCCGGATTGTCCGGATCGGGGCCGTACAGCGCCGCCAGGTAGGCCGGCGAGGTCACGTGATCGGTGTAGGCCGGCACATCTTCGTAATCCCAGCGGATGCCCAGGTTCAACATCAGGTGTTCGTTCACCTGCCAGTCGTCCTGGATGTAGAAGCCGTACTGCTTGGCATCGGTCTTGACCAGCGCCGACTGGCCCGGCTCGTCAAACGGCGCCAGGAACTCCACCCGGTACGGGATATCCGACACCACGCCGGTGACGGGGTCGAAGGCGTAGGTGAATTGCGGGTTGTATGGCTGGCCGTCGCTGGACGTCAGATCGATGGACTTGAAGCTGACGCCCATCTTGATCGTGTGATCGCCATTCCACTGGAAGCTGTTGAAGGTCAAATCATCCTGGATCGACCAGCCCTTCTGGATGGCACTCTTGACACTGAAGCCGTCGGCAGGCCCCAGATTGATCAACGCACGCTCTGCCGGCTCCGGTTGGCCGGTATCCTGCAGCCAGGCGATCTTGCGGCCGTTGCCGAAGCCGAACGGATTCGGGTTGTTCTCGGTCCGCTCGGTGGTGACGATCAACTCGTTGAAGAAGCGATCACCGCTGTGCTGCCAGCGCAAGTTGGAACGCTTGTCCTTGTTGATGCGTTGCTGCCCATGCTCCGGCGTGTCCTGGCCACCGATGTTGCCGGCTTGGGTTTCGTCACGGTACTGGGCGCTCAGTTCCAGCCGATCGCGCTCGTTGAGATCCCAACTCAACTTAGCGAAGTACAGGTCCTCGTCCAGCGGAACATAGGCGGCACCGAATTGGGACCGCAGATCCGCGGGTAGAAGATCGCCGACATTTCCGGATTCGGCCGATGGCTGGACCGTCTGCGCGTAGATATTCTCCTTGTTCTCGTAGGCGAAGAAGAAGTGCATGCGATCCTTCAGGATCGGCCCGCCTACCGCCAGGCCCCACTCCTTGATCTGCGACTTACCCTTGTCCTTGTTCCACTCGTTGGGCAGCTTTTGGCGCATGCCCTCATCGGTGTAGTGATAGAACAGCTCGCCTTCGAACTCGTTGGTGCCAGAACGGGTTGCCGCGGTGATCGCCGCGCCGCTGATCTGGCCGTACTCGGCCTTGTAGTTGGAGGTGATGACCTTGTATTCGCCGATCGCCAACTGCGGGAACGGGTTGCCTGCGCTCTGCTGCTGGCCGGCGATGCCGCCGCGCTCCACATAGCTCTTCTGGCTGACGCCGTCGATGTACAGGTTGGTCGAGCTGGTGTTGGTCACGCCGCTGCGCAGTTCGGCCGTACCCTGGTTGTTGATCTTGAACTGCATGCCCGGAATGGTGTCGGCGAACTCCAGGAAGTTGCGGGTCGCCTGCGGCAGCGTTTCGATCTGGCGTTGGGAAATGGTGTTGCCGACTTCCGAGGTGCGCACGTCGCGCAGCAGCGGCGCGGAGACCGTCACCGTATCCAGGTTGGTGGCATCGCCGGACGGCGCCGCCACCGGCGCGCCCGTATCCAGGTTCAGGGTCGAGCTGGCCGCCACCGCCAGGGTCACGGTCTGGGAAGCGCCCCCTGCCTGCACGGTGTAGGTGCCCGGCGGCAGCCCGACCAGCGTATAGGTGCCACTGGCCGTGGTCTGGGTGCGGCGAACCGCGCCCGTGGCGACATTGGTGGCGACGACTTCGGTGTTCGCCGCCGCACCGGCCACCTGGCCGCGCAGGGTGGCACCGGTGGACTGGGCGAATGCGGGCGTGCTCATCACCAGGCAGCTCGCCAGCGCGCACGCCAGGAGCGTGCGATTGGGTCGGGAAGCGCTTCGATTGCGATGTGTCATGTCATGTTTCCAGATGTGTGGACGTGTTTCACGGCGTGTTGTTTTGGAACAGTGTCAGGTGTTGCGTATGCGTACTCGTCTAGCCGTCAACCGCTGCCCCGGACGCGAAGCCGGAACCGCGGTTCGCCTCCGTCACCGTGCGGTGGTGTGCACTACACGACGGACAGCGCTGTCATTCAGAAGTCTCGGGTTTGCGGCATCGGTGTGGGTGGGCCTCGTTTGAAATCGTTTACATGTCAGGGCAAATTTTTTTTGCTGACCGGCGGCCGGCATCCCCAGGATGCCGGCACCTGGGTTCTCGCCTTACCAGTCCAGTCCGAACGACAGCTTGAAGGTGCGCGTCGGCCACAGGATTTCGTCGCCATTGCGCTTTCCGAACTTCGGATTGCGTGGCTCCCCTGCCGCACCCCGCCAACCCTCGAACTGGTTCCAATTGCGCCAGTTGAATACGTTCAGCAGGTCCGCGCGAATCTTGAAACGCAAATCCGTTCCGGTATTCCAGCGCTTTTCCAGCGCCATATCGAACTGCTTGTAACCGATCGTGCCTTCCGGCTCGAAGGGATCGTAGAAACAGAAATCGGCCGAAGGTGCATCATTGCAATTGGTGGCGTCGCGCGGCGTCGGCGTTGCCAGCACCAGCTTGCCGCTGAGCATGGTGTCCCAACCCAGGTCGTAGATGCCAGACAGGACCAGGCGATGCTTGGGCACGCCGGTGGACATGTAGTAGCGGCTGGTCAGGCGCGGCCCGTCACCATAGAAGGTCTCGCCGTTCGAGGCATTGGTGCGGTTTTCCTTGGCGTCGCTGTAGGTGTAGGCCAGATTGAAACCCCATCCCGACTCTGCGGTATAGGGCTTATCGAGCGATATCAGCAGCGAGTTCAGTTTGTACTCGATGCCGTTGTCGCCCAGGATCAGCGAGCCGTATCCCGGTATTCCGACCGTCCATGGCTGACCTCCCCAGGTCGCGCCTGGATTGCGGAAGAAGGAACCATCCTCCCAGCGGTTGCCCAGCCGGAAATAGATGCCGTCCTTGCTGACGATGTGCGACAGGGTCACGGAGGAATTCCACTCGTGGCCCCACAACTGGAACAGGTTGCGCATGCCCAGGCTGTACTGATCCGAGTACGGCGTCTTCAGATCATTGTTCAGCAGATTGACCTCTCCTCCCTGCCTCGGATTGGCGGCAAGGTAGGCGGCGATTCCAGCTGGCGTCAGCATTGCAGGATCGAAAGGAATGCAGGTCGCCGAAGGATCGCAGGAGTGCAGCGGCGTCGGGAAGTTGACCTCGTATGACGTGAAGGCGCCCGCGTAATACTCACGCGCCATCAAATCGAACAGATTGCGATCATAGGCGCGTCCGGCGCCACCGAAGATCACATGCCGCTGATCGCCGAAGAGGTCATAGGAGAAGCCGATTCGGGGTTGCCAGGCGTCCTTGAAATCCTTGCGTTTCCCGTTGGGAATGAAATCGTTGACGTTGAAATCCGTATTCTGGATGTTCGCCCAGTTCTGCAGCGCAGCGATCAGATCGTCGGAGATCGCATAGTCGGTATAGCTGGGATTTTTTTCGTAGTCCCAGCGCAGGCCGATGTTGAGGGTCAGCTTGTCGTTGACCTCCCAATCGTCCTGAATATAGATGCCAAATTGCTTGTTCTTGGACTCGACGAACGGCGCCCGACCAGCCAGCGGCGCGGTGAACTCGACGCGATAGGGTTGGGTCAGGCTTTCGTTGACGTCGAAGTAGTACTGCGGATAGGGCGGGTTCTGCTGGAATGCGTTGAGCTCGACGTCCTTGTACTTCACGCCCATTTTCAGGGTGTGGCCTTCGAAGCCGAAATAGGTCAGATCATCCTGGAATCCGAAACCCTTTTGGCCCTTGTCCTGGAACGTGGCTCCGCCTCCAAGGTTGAGTACGCCCAGCCGCGGATTGCCGGTCGGATTGTTGGGATCCACGATCGTGTAGCGGAAGCCCGGCCCCGCGGTCACCGGACTGGGGTTGTACGCGGCTTCCTCGAAGGTGATGTGGGCGTCATTGAGCCAGTTGGTCGAGCTGAACTGGTAGCGCAGGTCGCCACGCTTCTCGTCGTTGACGAAGTTGGTCGAGAACGAGGGCGCGCTGATGTCGCTGCCCGGGCTGATGGAGTCTTCCTTGCGGTAGCGCAAGGTCAATTCGAACAGGTGCGCGTCACTGGGCTGGAAGCTCAGCTTGCCGAAGTACAGATCCTGGTTAAAGGGAACACTGTATCCGCCGTATATCGAGGCAAGCTCCGGAGGCAGCACGCTGGGATCGAACACGGCCGGCGGCGTCACGTTGCGCGGGACGATGAACTCCTTGGCCTCGTAGGACAGGAAGAAGTGCAGCATGTCCTTGATGATCGGCCCACCAAAGGTCACGCCGTACTGTTCGGTAACCTCCGGCGATTTGTAGCCGCGCTTTTCTTCCACCACGTTTGGCTTGCGCCAGCTGTCCGAGGTACGGTCCCAGAAGAAGCTCCCGGAGAACTCGTTGGTACCCGACTTGGTGACTGCAGTGACCGCGGCACTGCTGATCTGGTCGTACTCGGCCTTGTAGTTGGACGTGATGACCTTGTACTCGCCAATCGCCGACTGGGGAAACGGATTGCCGCGGCTGTCGTCTTGGCTGGTGATGCCGCCCGGGGTGACGTAGTTCTTCTGGCCGACGCCATCGATGAAGACATTGATGTTGCTCGAGCCCTGCGCACCACTGCGCAATTGGCTTTCCGAACCATTCGGGCTGCTGATGAACTGCATGCCGGGAACGGTATCGGCGAAGGCGAGGAAATTGCGCGAATTCTGCGGCAGCGCCTCGATCTGCTTGCTGCTCACGTAGGTCGCGATTTCCGAGGTCTTGGTTTCGACGATCACCGGCGGCGCGGTCACGCTCACCGTGTCCAGCGTCGTCGCCTCGCCCGCGATTGGCGGAGTCGCGGCGGCGGTCGCCAGGTTGAGAGTGGCGGTCTGGCCCACCGCCAGAGTCAGGTTGCGGCTGGTGCTCTGCCCGCCGGAAACCACGTCGATGCGATAGCTGCCCGGCGGCAGGCCTGCAATGTTGTAGTTGCCGTTGGATGCCTTCACCGAGCGGGTAAGGCCGGTGCCCAGGTTGGTCACGGTGACCGTGGACTCGGCTTGGACCGACCCGCGCAAGGTGGCGCTGGTCGATTGCGCGAACACCACCGGTGCGCTCATCGCCAGGCCACTGGCGAGCGCGCAGGACAGGATCCTGCGGGCGAAACGGCGGTTGCGAGTTTCCGGGTGCCTCATGACTCTCCCTCCCAAGGCAGTGGACTTGCAGTCAGTTGACTCGATTGCTTCTGAAATCGATTACAAAATCGGCTTAAAAAAAACCGGGCTATGGCTGCGCCTGGGGCCTCCCGTCCTGGGTACGTCCTCCACTCGATTCCCGGACAATCAGGTCCGGCACCAGGGTCTGCGCTTCATTCGACATGCTGTTCTCCGCATCGATGCCATCCAGCAGGCGGGTCATCGCGTGACCGCCCAGTTCGGCAATGCTGACCCGCATCGTCGTCAAGGGCGGGTGAACGAAGCGCGCGAGCGGAATGTCGTCGAAGCCGGCCAATGCGATTTCACCGGGCACGTTCACGCCCGCTTCGTTCAATGCGTACAGGCATCCCAGCGCCATCATGTCGTTGGCGGCGAACACCGCATCCGGGCGCTGTTTCGAAGAAACGATCTGCTTGCCGGCTTCGTAACCGGTCGCTTCGCTGAAGTCGCCAGGCAGTTCCCACGCCTCGCCCTTGCCGGCGATCGCATCGCGATAGCCACGCAGGCGTTCGCGCGCGTCGAAGTTGTCGTCGGGCCCGCCGATGAAGGCGATGCGGCGATGTCCGGCCTGCAACAGATGCTCGGTCATCGCGCGGGCGCCGCCGTAGTTGTCGATGCTCAGCACCGGATACGGCGCGCCGTCGAGTTGGGTGTTGATCAGCACCACCGGCAGCGCCGATGGCAGGTTGTCGGTGAGGAAGCCGGGTCGATCCGCATACGGCGACAGCACCAGCAGGCCGTCGACGCGGCCACGCATCGCGCGCAGCGCCTCGCCCTGCTCTTCCGGATGGCCGTGGTAGCTGGACACCAGCAGATGCTGGCGGCGTGCGCGGGCGACCTGGTCGATGCCGCGGATCAATTCGGAGAAGAATTCGCCGTACAGGTCCGGCAGGACCACGCCGATGGTCTGGGTACGGCGGCTGCTGAGGCTGCGGGCGGCGGCATGCGGCTGGTAACGCAGGCGGTCGGCGGTTTCCACGACGTGGCGACGCACCGTCTCGGCCACGTTGTCGTGTCCGTTCAGCGCGCGCGACACCGTGGCGACGGATACCTTCGCCTCGCGTGCCACATCTTTGATGGTGACGGCCGTTCGCGCCATTGCACCGCCCCTCCGCGGTCATGACTGCAATTGAAGTGGACTGTAAACGTTTTCAAAACGAGATGTAAAGCCCAGGTTAGATACTCATGACAGCGCAGTCATTTCAACTACTTAACGGCTTCTTTCCATTCTTTTTTTGCTGCGCCGCAATAGAAATGCGCTGACATGACGCGTTCCTGACCTCCCCGGGACAGTGCCCGGACAAATCGGGACTTGGATTGGCCGGGATGCCTTTCCCAGCTTGGACATCATCATCCCGGCAAACGCCAGGGTCCGTGCCGCTGGTCGCGCTGGCCGGCCAGTCCCTGCCCCAGGACTGGATGGATTCCAGTGTCCGCCGGAATCACGGTAAACCTCCCCGAGGCCTTGCCAGAAAGGCGGCACGGCGGGACATGACGGGGCGGGCCAAAGCCCATCCCTGCCATAAAAAACGCGCGCAGCCGATGGGCAGCGCGCGTCTCCGGTAACGCGGAAATGGCGGCGAGCTTTAGCTCACTTCGCGGTCACCTCGAACTTCGCTTCCAGCGTGTCCACCGAATTGCCGCCGGCGAACACGGTGAAACTGCCGGGTTCCACCACCCGCTTCATCGCCGCGTCGTACATCGCCAGATCCTCGAAGCCCAGCTTGAAGGTCAGCGTCTTCGACTGTCCCGGCGCCAGCTCGACGCGCTCGAAACCGCGCAGCAGCTTGACCGGACGGGTCACCGAGGCGACATCGTCGCGCACGTACAGTTGTACCACCTCGGCACCAGCGCGCTTGCCGGTGTTGGTCACGGTCACGCTGACTTCCTGGCTGCCGTCGGCGGCGATGCGTGGATGCTTCACCGCCAGGCCGCCGTACTGGAACGTCGTATAGCTCAAGCCATGGCCGAAGGCGTACAGCGGGGTCCACGGCACGTCGATGTACTTGGAGGTGTAGCGCTCGGTCTCGCTCGGCGGGCGGCCGGTGTTCTTGTGCGCGTAGTAGATCGGCACCTGGCCGACGGTGCGCGGGAAGGTCACCGGCAGCTTGCCGGCCGGATTGAAGTCGCCGAACACCACGTCGGCGATGGCGTTGCCGCCCTCCACGCCCGGGAACCACGCTTCCAGGATCGCCGGCACGCGTTCGCGCAGCGGACCGATCGACAGCGGACGACCGTTGAGCAGCACCGCCGCGGTCGGCTTGCCGACCTTGGCCACCGCATCGGCCAGCGCCTGCTGGGCACCCGGCAGATCCAGCGAGGTGCGGTTGCGCGCTTCGGCGCTCATGTCCGGGTGCTCGCCCAGGAACAGCAGCACCGCGTCGGCCTGTTGGGCCGCCTTCACCGCCTCGGCAATGCCGGTGGTCTCGCCGCCTTCCAGCGTGGTGCCTTCGACGTACACGACTTGGGTGCCCGACCCCACCGCCGCGCGGATGCCCGCCAGCGGTGTGATCGCGTCCTCGTCGCGGCCGGCGCCGGCCCAGTTGCCCAGCATCGCCCGGCGCAGGTCCGCCAGCGGGCCGATGACCGCCAGCGTCTTCACCTTCTGCTTGTCCAGCGGCAACACGCCGCCGGTGTTGTCCAGCAGTACCATCGACTTGCGCGCCATCTCGCGCGCGGCCTTGCGGCTGTCGGCGGTCAGGGTGCGCGCCTTCTCGCGCTCGACATCGCAGTAGCGGTACGGATCCTCGAACAGGCCCATCCGGTACTTGGCGCGCAGCACCCGGCGCACCGACTCGTCCACGGTGGCGATCGGCAGCTTGCCGGCCTTCACCGCCGCCGGCAGATCCTTCACGTAGATGCGGCTGACCATGTCGATGTCCACGCCCGCGCGCAGGCCCAGCACGCCCGCGTCGGTGCGATTCCCGGCCACGCCGTGCTTGATCAGTTCCTCGACGCCGGTGTAATCGCTGACCAGCAGACCGTCCCAGCCCCATTCCTTGCGCAGGACGTCGTTGATCAGATCGCCGTTGGCATGCATCGGCACGCCGCCGACTTCGTTGAACGAAGCCATCACCGACTCCGCGCCCGCGTCCACCGCGGCCTTGAACGGCGGCAGGTACACCTCACGCAGGGTGCGTTCGGAGATGTCGGCGATGTTGTAGTCGCGGCCACCCTCGGCCGCGCCGTAGGCGACGAAATGCTTGGCGGTCGCCAGCAGGGTGTCGCCATTGCCCAGTTGCTTGCCCTGGAAGCCGCGCACGCGCGCCGCCGCCAGCACCGAGCCCAGGTAGGGATCCTCGCCCGCGCCCTCGACGATGCGGCCCCAGCGCGGATCCCGCGCCACGTCCACCATCGGTGCGTAGGTCCAGTGGATGCCGTAACCGGCGGCCTCCCAGGCGGCCACGCGCGCGGCATTCTCGACTTCGACCGGATCGAAGCTGGCCGATTCGCCCAGCGGCACCGGGAAGATGGTGCGGTAACCGTGGATGACGTCGTAGCCGAACATCAGCGGGATGCCCAGGCGCGATTCCTCGACCGCGATGCGCTGCAGGCGGCAGGTCAGCTCGGCGCCCTGGGTACCCAGGAAGGTACCGATCTCGCCGTTGCGGATCTGGTCCTCGCCGCCGGCCATCGCCTGCGGGCCGGTGTCGTTGCCCAGTCCGGGCGGCTGGTTGAGCTGGCCCAGCTTCTCCTCCACGGTCATCTTCGCCAGCAGGGCCTCGACGAAGGCCGCCTCGCCGGCGGGAGCCTGCGGGGTGCGGGCACCGACGGCCGGGGCGATCAGCGCCGTGGCGATCGCCGCCGCCAGCCACCCGTGGCGGCGCGCGCGCGGTCGGGCGCCAGCGGACTGGCCGGCGCGGGTACGACTGTTCATGTGTTTCCACCTCCCATGGACAAGGGGCGGAATGTAAACGTTTTCAGCCTACCCTGCAAAACCGCCCGCCGGCTCCGGATCGGGGAACCGGCGATGGATGCTTCGCGAGGCTCAGCGGGCTTCGCCGGGGGCCGAGGCGTGGATGGACAGGGCGTGGATGTCGGTGGTCATCATCTCCCCCAGCGCGGCGTAGATCGCCCGGTGGCGGGCCAGCGGCGCGCGTCCGGCGAAGGCGGCGCTGACGATGGTGACATCGAAGTGCCCCCGCCCGTCGCGGGCGCCGGCATGGCCGACGTGGCGATGGCTGTCGTCCGCCACCTCCAGCCGCTCGGGCTGGAACGCCTGTTCCAGCGCCTGGCGGATGCGCTCGACCCGCTCGGCGGTCACGGCAGCACCTTGCGGAACGGGCGCACGTCGACCCGCGCGTACACCCCGGCTTCCATATAAGGATCGGCCTGCGCCCAGGCCTGGGCCGCGGCCAGCGACTCGAACTCGGCGATGACGATGCTGCCGCTGAAACCGGCCTCGCCCGGATCCTCGGCGTCGATGGCCGGGCACGGGCCGGCGAGCAGCAGGCGGCCCTCGTCGCGCAGCGCGGTCAGCCGGGCCAGGTGGGCGGGACGGGCGGCCATGCGCCGGGGCAGCGCGCCTTCGGTGTCATGGCCTTCTATGGCATACCACATGGGTTCACTCGCTCGGGTCGGGAATGAACGGATTGTACGGGCCACCCGCCCGGTGGTGCTGGACAGCGCCGGGCGCAGCGCTTACTCTTGCCTCCACTGCACGGCCGGAAGCAGCGGCCCGTCAGGGGATTTCCCAGGCACTGCGCCGGACCGGCCGGCCAGCCGCCCAACGACGATCGATTCGCTGCCACCACCCGCCCGCGCCGACGACCTCCTCGCTGTCGGCCGCCGCCTCTTTCGCGGCGAGCTCCTCTACGGCGTGATGACATGTTTGCTGTACGGAAGCGTTCGCCCGCAAGCCCCTGGTCGGCAATGAAGACCATGGCGTCCCTGCGGCGGCGCGTGCAATCGAAGGCATTGTGACCCGCACTACGGCTGTTTCTTGATGAGCTCCGAACTCGCGCAAGACGCGACCCCGACAAGCCAGTCCACGCACCCGCAGCAGCAGGAAATGCCGCTGGCCGTCGTGCATGGGCAGCCGGTGCTGCAGATTCCCCAGGATCTGTACATCCCGCCGGACGCGCTGGAAGTCATCCTGGATGCCTTCGAGGGTCCGCTGGATCTGCTGCTGTACCTGATCCGCCGGCAGAACCTGGACATCCTGGACATCCCGGTGGCGGAAATCACCCGCCAGTACGTGGACTACATCAACGTCATGCAGGAGCTGCGCTTCGAGCTGGCGGCGGAATACCTGGTGATGGCCGCCATCCTGGCCGAGATCAAGTCGCGGATGCTGCTGCCGCGGCCGGTCAACGAGGAGGGCGACGAAACCGACCCGCGCGCCGAGCTGGTGCGCCGGCTGCAGGAGTACGAACGCTTCAAGCAGGCCGCCGAGGATCTGGACACCCTGCCCCGCCAGGATCGCGACACCACCCCGGTGCAGGCGCACGTGCCGGACCGCGCCGCGGTCAAGCTGCCGCCGCCGGTGGAGCTGAAGGAAATGCTGCTGGCGCTGCACGACGTGCTCAAGCGCGCCGAGTTGTTCACCGGCCATGCCATCAAGCGCGAAGCCCTGAGCGTGCGCCAGCGCATGGGCGACGTGCTGGCGCGGCTGGACGACGGCAGGTTCCACCGCTTCGAGTCCATGTTCACCGCCGAGGAAGGCAAGCTGGGCGTGCTGGTGACCTTCCTGGCCATGCTGGAGCTGGCCAAGGAGCAGTTGCTGGACATCGTGCAGGAAGCCCCGCTGGCGCCGATTTACGTCAAGTCGCTGGCGCTGAACAACACCAACGAACCGCTGCAGTTCTCCAGCGAGTTCGACGACAGCGACGCCGCCGCCAACGACGCCTGACCGGCGCGTCCCCTTTCCATCCGCCCGAACCCACGCAAGCGCTCGAATGGATCAATCGCTCATCAACCGCATCGTCGAGGCCGCCCTGCTGGCGGCCAACCAGCCGCTGGCGCTGGCCCAGCTGCACGGCCTGTTCCCGGAAGAGGAACCGGCGCCGGCCGGCAGCGTCGAACGCGCGCTGGAGGAACTGCGCGACGGCTGCGCCGAACGCGGCGTGGAACTGGTCGAGGTGGCCTCCGGCTTCCGCTTCCAGGTCAAGGCCGACGTGCATGCCTGGGTCGCCCGCCTGTGGACCGAGCGCAAGACCAAGTACACCCGCGCCACCCTGGAAACCCTCGCGCTGATCGCCTACCGCCAGCCGATCACCCGCGGCGAGATCGAACAGGTCCGTGGCGTGGCGGTCAGCAGCAACATCATCCAGGCGCTGGAAGAGCGCGAGTGGATCCGCGTGGTCGGCCACCGCGACGTGCCCGGCCGGCCGGCGCTGTTCGGCACCACCAAGGGCTTCCTGGATTACTTCGGCCTCAAGCGCCTGGATGAGCTGCCGCCGCTGTCGGAACTGAAGGACATCGGCGAACTGGAACCGCAGCTGCCGCTGGATGGCGCGCCGGTTCCGGCCGGCGTCGCCCTCGATGCGGAAGACGGCGCCGACGACGCGGATGCCGCCCCGCTCGACACCGAAGCCGGTGACGAGAACGAAGACAACCCGACAACAGCGGATGCCCTGGGCGAAGACGCCCCGGCGCAGCCGCAGGAAGACGCCACGGAAGGCGCACGCACAGACATCGAAACCGCGCAGGACGACGACGCGGAGACACACGAACCGGCCGCCGCAAACGAAAACGAAGGCGACGCCGATATTTCCCCGGAAACCCAGGATGACGACGCGGAAGCCTCGTCGGAGCAGAAATCATGAGCAATACCCCCCGCAACAAACTGTCGCTCAAGCGCGACGCCGCCGCCGAAGCCCCCGCCAACAAGCTGGAGGAGCGCCTGCACAAGGTGCTGGCGCAGGCCGGACTGGGCTCGCGCCGCGCGCTGGAGCAACGCATCGCCGACGGCCTGGTCAAGGTCAACGGCGAGACCGCCCAGGTCGGCATGAGCGTCAAGAGCGGCGACAAGATCGAACTCGATGGTCGCCAGTTCGTCGCCAGCGCGCTGACCGAACCGGCGCGCGTGCTGATGTACAACAAGCCCGAAGGCGAAGTGACCACCCGCGAGGATCCCGAAGGCCGTCCGACCGTGTTCGAGGCGCTGCCGGTCCTCAAGGGCGCGCGCTGGATCGCCATCGGCCGCCTGGACATCAACACCACCGGCCTGCTGCTGCTGACGACCGACGGTGAACTCGCCAACGCGATGATGCATCCGTCCTACGAGGTCGAGCGCGAATACGTGGTGCGCGTGCGCGCCCCGGAAGGCCAGGAAACCGTGCCGGACAACATCGTCGATCGCCTGCATCGCGGCGTCGCGCTGGAAGACGGTCCGGCCAAGTTCGATGAAATCGAACGCATCGGCGGCACCGATTCGCACGACTGGTTCCGCGTTGTGGTCAAGGAAGGCCGCAACCGCGAAGTGCGCCGCCTGTGGGAATCGCAGGGCTGCCAGGTCAGCCGGCTCAAGCGCACCCGCTACGGCCGCATCTCGCTGCCGCAGCCCCTGCTGCGCGGCCAGTCGCAGGAACTGTCCGACGCCCAGGTCGAAGCACTGCGCAAGGAACTGGGCCTGGAAGACGGCGCCCCCGCCGCGCTGACGCTGCAACCGGTGATCGGCCAGCGCCGCGCCGCCAAGTCCACCGTGCACGTCTCGCGCGAAGGCCGCAGCCAGGGTTACGTCAACGGCCACAACACCGCCGACGAAGGCCGCGAGCTGCGTCGCTTCGATCACGTGCGCGAGGATCGCGGCCGTGGTCGCGGCAAGAAGCCGCACGGCGGCCTGACGGTCAGCGGCGAAGCCGCCGCCAAGCAGGCGCAGAAGCCGTTCAAGCAGCGCAAGATGAAGGGTCCCAAGCCGTTGCCGGATGGCAATCCGGCCGCGTTCCGCAGCTGGTACGTGCCGGAAGGCGTCGATACCGGTCCGACCGGGCACCGCAACGCCGGTCCCGGCCGCAAGGGTCCGGGCGGCGGTGGCGCCGGCAAGCGTGGCGGCAACCGTCCGCAGGGCGGCGCCGGCTTCGGCAACGAATACGGCGGCTTCGGCGGTGAATCGCGTGGCCCGCGCGGTCCGCGTGGTCCTGGCGGCGGCGGTGCGGGCGGTGGTGCCGGCAAGCCGCAGCGTGCGGCACGTCCGTACGGCCACCCCGGCAATGCACCGAGCTTCCCCTCCGATCACGCCACGCCCGGTGGCTTCAGCCCGTACGGGCAGCCGCGTGGTCCGCGCCCGCAGGGTGGTCGTCCCGGCGGCGGCGGCAACCGTCCGCAGAACGCCGGCCCGCGTCCGGGTGGCCGTCCCGGCGGTGGTCGTCCGGCCGGTGGCCGCGGTCCGGGCGGTCGTCCCGGCGGCGGTGGCAATCGCCCGCGCGGCGGCGGCGGCGGCGGTCATCACGGCTGATGCGAATCGAGAAGGCGCCCAAGGGCGCCTTTTCTTTTTCCCGTTCGCATAACCGGTTTCGCACGCCACACTCGATGATGGCGCGGGCCGTCGCAAGCGACGACGGCTCGCTTCACCGCCACTTCATCGTCCTCCCGCGCGCCTCGCGGATGCTCGCCGTCCCCCTCATGCGGACGGCCATACGTGCACAACGGAAACCATGACGTCATCGTGGTCGGCGCCGGTTTTGCCGGCCTGGCCTGCGCCCGCGAAATCGCGGCGGCCGGATTCCGCGTCTGCGTGATCGATCGCAAGCGCGATCTGGGCGAACGCCTGCACACCACCGGCATCCTGGTGCCGGAAGCGCTGGAGTGCGAACTGTTCGCCGGCATTCCCGCCGGACTGCTGCACGCGGTACCGAAAGTCCGCCTGTATGCGCCATCCCTGGAGAGCGTGGATCTGTCCGCCCCGGGCTATCGCTTCTTCACCACCGATACGCCCGCGTTGATGCGCTGGCTGGGACAGCGCAGCGTGGCTGCCGGCGTGGAACTGCGGCTGGCCTGCAGCTTCCGCGATGCCACTCCCACGCCGGACGGCTGGCATCTGCCCGGCATCGGCGACTGCCGCTATCTGGTCGGCGCCGATGGCGCGCGCTCACGCGTGGCCGAGCACCTCGGCCTGGGCCGGGTTCGCGATTTCCTGTACGGCATCGAATACGAGTTCGACGGCGGCGCCCTGCGCACGCCCGATGCGCTGCACTGTTTCATCAGCCGACGCTGGGCGCCGGGCTACATCGGCTGGATCGCGCAGACCCCGACCGGCGTGCAGGCCGGCCTGGCGCATCGCCAGCGCCGTGGCAGGACCGCGCCACCGGATCTGCGCGGCTTCCTGGCCCAGGTCGCATCGCTCAGCGGGCTGGCCGCCGACCGCCGGCCGGACAGCATCCGCGCGGGACTGATTCCCTGCGGCGGCCCGGTCCGCGCCCGCCAGCGCGACAACGTGCTGCTTGCCGGCCTGCGCCACGGCGCCGAGGTCGGCCGCGCGCTGGTGCGGTCCCTTCGCTCCGGAGTGCCACCGCAGGCCTCGGCCATCCGCGCGATTCCGGCTTGGCGGCGCAAGCGCGCCCTGCGCTGGGCCTTCGACCACGCACAGTGGGACTGGCCGTTCGACCTGCTACTGAAGTCACCGCCGCTGCGCCGCGTCGCCGAGCAGCTCTACTTCCACCGGCGCGGCCGACGCGCGAAGGCCGACTGACGGGCCCGCCGTCACCGCCTCCGCCCCGCTTCCCGGTTGCGCTGGATCAAGGTCGCGCCGGGGCGGTCGGCTACAATGGGCCGGTTCGAATCAAGCGCCCCACACCCCATGTCCTCCGCTTTTGGCACCGAGACGGTGCTGGACGTCCGTCACTGGACCGACGACTACTTCAGCTTCACCACCACCCGCGACGACGGTTTCCGCTTCGACAACGGCCAGTTCGTGATGATTGGCCTGCAGACCGAAGGCAAGCCGCTGCTGCGCGCCTATTCCATCGCCAGCGCCAACTGGGAAGAACAGCTCGAATTCTTCAGCATCAAGGTGCCCAACGGTCCGTTGACCTCGCGGCTGAAGGACATCCAGCCTGGCGACACCGTGGTGATTGGCCGCAAGCCGACCGGCACCCTGCTGATCAGCGACTTGCACCCCGGCCGCAACCTGTACCTGCTGGGCACCGGCACCGGCCTGGCGCCGTGGCTGTCGATCATCAAGGATCCGGAAACCTACGAGCGCTTTGACCGCGTAATCCTCACCCACGGCGTCCGCCACGTGCAGGATCTGGCCTACCGCGATTACTTCGAGAAGGAACTGCCGCAGCACGAATTCCTCGGCGAGATCATCCGCGAGAAGCTGCTGTACTACCCGGCGGTCAGCCGCGAGGCATTCCCCAACCATGGCCGCCTGACCGACCTGATGGCCAGTGGCGAAATGATGGCAACGCTGGGACTGGAACCACTGGATCCGGAAAAGGATCGCGCGATGATCTGCGGCAGCCCGCAGATGCTGGCCGACTTCCGCGCCCTGCTCGACGGTCGCGGCTTCACTGCCGCCCCGCGCATCGGCACGCCCGGCCAATACGTGTTCGAGCGCGCCTTCGTCGAGAAGTGATGCCGGGTGGGCCGATGGCCCGCCCTAGCGTTCCCCGTAGCGCAGCCAGATGACCGCACTGCGTTCGTTGTCGAACACGTGGCCCTGGAAGCCGTGCTCGTTGGCCAGGATGCTGGCCAGTTCCACCTGCGGAATCTGCTCCAGGTGCTTTTCCACGTAGGCCACCCGCACCGCTTCCAGGCCCTCGCCCAGCATCGCCTGCACGAACTGCACCAGCTGTTCCGGCGGCGGCGGCTCGCCTTCCATGTCGTCGACCACCAGCAGGCCCGCCGGCCGCACGCGCCGCACCTCCACCGCAATCCGGCGCCAGTACGCCAGCGTGGTTTCCAGCGTGCCGTTGACGCCCTTCACGTGCGCCTTCAGTCCGTAGTCGGCGGGACTGAACTCGATGCGGAACGGCGGTGAAGCCTCGTGCGCGTCCATCTATCCGGCCAGCGCGGCCTCGATGTCGCCGGCCAGCGATTCCGGCGTGTCGGTCGGCGCATAGCGCTTGATCACCTTGCCATCGCGCCCCACCAGGAACTTGCTGAAGTTCCATTTGATTGCCGAAATGCCGAGCAGGCCACTCTTCTCCTGCTTCAGCCACTTCCACAGCGGATGCGCATCGTCGCCGTTGACGTCGATCTTGGCGAACATCGGGAAGCTCACGTCGTAGTTGAGCGAACAGAAATTGCGGATCTCGGCTTCGTCGCCCGGCTCCTGATGGCCGAACTGATCACAAGGGAATCCCAGCACTACCAATCCCTGATCCCGGTAGTCGCGCCACAGCTTTTCCAGCCCGGTGTACTGCGGGGTGAAGCCGCATTTCGACGCCACGTTGACGATCAGCAACGGCCTGCCACGGTACTCGGCCAGCGAGCGGGACTGGCCATCGATGTCGGTGGCGGAAAAATCGTAGGCGGTGGTCATGGCGGGTCTCCGGAAACACGGATATGAGACACCCGGGGCCAGTCGGGGGCAAGCGTTTTCGCCGGTGGCGGCGCCTTGTGCAGGGCCGGCGCAGATGCGCTAGCCTTGGCCGTCGCTTCCGCCGGGGAACACGGAATGCAGCTTTCGCCCCATGCACCCGACGCCGCCTCGATGGCCACCGTCTACCTGCACGTGCGCGTGCTGCTGGGCATGGTGGTCGGCCTGGGCCTGACCCACCTGCTGCGCCACTTCGCCCGCATCATCGAGCGCCCGCGCCATTGCCAGATCTACTGGGTGCACCTGTGCTGGGCCACGTTCGTGTTCTCCTACCTGCTGCTGTTCTGGTGGTGGGAGTTCCGCCTCTCCCATCTGGTGCACTGGAGCTTCAACCTCTATTTCTTCGTGGCCCTGTACGCGCTGATGCAATACCTGCTGTGCGCGCTGATCTTCCCGGAGAACCTGGACGGCTACGCCAGCTACCGCGATTACTTCTACGACCGGCGGAAATGGTTCTTCGGCCTGCTGGCGCTGGTGTTCGCGGTCGACTTCCTCGACACCTGGATCAAGGGCGAGGCCTACTTCCGCAGCTTCGGGCCCGAATACGTGTTCCGCAACCTCACCTACATCACCGGCAGCCTGATCGCCATGTGGACCCGCAATCCGCGCTATCACGCCGCCTTCGCGGTGCTGGGCCTGCTCTACCACGTGAGCTGGATCGCACGCGAGTTCGAGACGCTGTAGCCAGCACAGAACCGCCCCGCCCGGCACATGCCTTTCGTCACGAGCCCCCGCCCCGGGGCTTGGGTTACCCTGCCAAAAGCCCTATCTGTCAGGAAGCTGCACCCCAATGACCACCCGCCTCGCCCTCGCGCTTGCCGCGACCCTTGGACTCGCCATGCCCGCCTACAGCCAGACCGCGGCCCCCACCGCCGAAGCCGCCAAGGCCGCCAATCCCTTCTTCGCCGACAGTCCGCTGCCGCTGCACTACCCGCAGTTCGACAAGATCAAGGACGCCGACTTCGCTCCCGCCTTCGACGCCGGCATGGCCGAGCAACTGAAGGAAATCGACGCCATCGCCAACAACGGCGCCGCGCCGAGCTTCGACAACACCATCCTGGCGATGGAAAAGAGTGGGCGCGTGCTCGACCGCGCCCAGACCGTGTTCTACAACCTGGTCGGCGCCGACACCAACGACGCCCGCGAGAAGCTGCAGGCCGACTATTCCGGCAAGTTCGCCGCCCACCGCGATGCCATCTACCTCAACGGCAAGCTGTTCGCGCGCATCCAGAAGCTGTACGACCAGCGCGCCGGCCTGGGCCTGGACGCCGAGGGCGTGCGCCTGGTGGAGAAGTACCACACCGATTTCGTCCGCGCCGGCGCCAAGCTGTCCGACGCCGACAAAGCCACCCTGAAGGGCATGAATGGCCAGTTGGCCAAGCTGGGCACCCAGTTCAGCCAGAACGTGCTGGCCGAGGTCAACGATTCGGCCGTGGTGGTCGATGACGTCAAACAGCTGGACGGTCTGACCGATCAGCAGATCGCCACCGCCGCCGATGTCGCCAAGGCGCGCGGCCTGGCCGGCAAGTACGTGCTGACCCTTCTCAACACCACCGGCCAACCCGCCGAGTCGCAGCTGACCGATCGCGCCCTGCGCCAGCGCCTGCACGAGGCGTCCGTTTCGCGCGGCAGTCGCGGCGGCAAGTACGACAACCGCGAACTCATCGCCACCATCATGAAGCTGCGCGCCGATCGCGCCAAGCTGCTGGGCTATCCGGACCACGCCACCTACGTGCTGGAAGACGAAACCGCCAAGACCCCGCAGGCGGTCAACGCCATGCTCGGCAAGCTGGCGCCGGCCGCGGTCGCCAACGCCCAGCGCGAAGCCGCCGATCTGCAGGCGATGATCGATCAGGAGCAGAAGGCCAAGGGCCAGCCGACGTTCCAACTGGCGCCGTGGGACTGGTCGTTCTATACCGAGAAGGTCCGCACCGCCAAGTACAACTTCGACGAGTCGCAGCTCAAGCCCTACTTCGAACTGACCAACGTGCTGGAAAACGGCGTGTTCTACGCCGCCAACCAGCTCTACGGCCTGACCTTCAAGAAGCGCACCGATCTGCCGCTGTACCACCCGGACACCACCGTGTACGACGTGTACAACGCCGATGGCACCCAGTTGGCGATCTTCATCGCCGACATGTACGCGCGCGATTCCAAGCGCGGCGGCGCGTGGATGAACTCCTACGTCTCGCAGTCCGGCATGACCGGCTTCAAGCCGGTGGTCGCCAACCACCTCAACATCCCCAAGCCGCCGGCCGGCCAGCCGACCCTGCTGACCTGGGATGAAGTGACCACCGCGTTCCACGAATTCGGCCACGCGCTGCACGGCATGTTCTCCAACGTGCAGTACCCCTACTTCAGCGGCACCAGCGTGCCGCGCGACTTCGTCGAGTACCCCTCGCAGGTCAACGAAATGTGGGCGGACTGGCCGTCGGTGCTGAAGAACTACGCCAAGCACTACCAGACCGGCGAAGCGATGCCGCAGGCGCTGCTGGACAAGGTCATCGCCGCGTCCAAGTTCAACCAGGGCTTCGCCACCACCGAATACCTCGGCGCGGCCATGCTGGACCAGCGCTGGCACCAGATCGGCGCGGACAAGGTGCCCGCCGCCGACGGCGTGATGAAGTTCGAGGCCGACGCGCTGGCCGCCGACAAGATCGACTACAAGCCGGTCCCGCCGCGTTACCGCACGCCCTACTTCAGCCACATCATGGGCGGCTACTCGGCCGGCTACTACGCCTACATCTGGTCCGAAGTGCTGGACGCCAACAGCGTGGAATGGTTCAAGCAGCACGGCGGCCTGACCCGCGAGAACGGCGATCACTTCCGCAAGACCCTGCTCTCGCGCGGCGGCAGCGTGGACGCGATGAAGTTGTTCCACGACTTCGCCGGCCACGACCCGAAGATCGAACCCCTGCTGGAAAAGCGCGGCCTCACCGCCCCTTCCAAGTAAGCGCAACCGGCCTCGTCGCAACAGCCATCACGCCACCTTCGGGTGGCGTGATGGTTTGTGGTTTCCGATACGACGCATTCCGATCCTGCTCCCTCCGGATGACTGCTCTAGCCTCCCCCTTTTCAAAAGGGGGACCGAGGGGGATTTGCTCTTGTCGTTTGACTGTTGGGAAGCGTCTGCCCCCAGCACCAACAACCATCGCTACTCACTACCCCACACACCAACGCACCACGCTTCCACCAAACCAAAAAAGTGACCCCAGAAACACTGAAGCCAAAACGCTCAAAGTTAGTCGACACCGCGCAACCACATCGGCAGACTCCGGCATCAGGAGTTCAGAACCTCCCATACAGCAACACCACCTCAGTCATTCCGGTGGTTTTATTTTGTCCCATCATCGGAGGACAACCGGCAAACACCTTTGCCGGGAGGGCGGCGAATACAACACCCGAAAGGGGAATAAGCCCGCCGACTGTATGCGGTTTCTGACCTCCCGGCACCCGGCCGCACTCACGCGCGCCGGGATTCTTCAACGAAGAAATGGAGGTCCCATGACCAATGTTCGAATGGTCTATCTGTTGGAAGAACAAACCCAGCTGAATCTCATCCAGCTGCGTGATCACCTCAAACTGCTGTCCCTGCTCATCAGTCCCCGCTTCCGCCAGGACGAGCACCACAGCCTGCCCATCCCGCTGCAACCCCTGAGCGACTGCTTCGCCGGCCTCGCCCACGACGCCAGCCACATCCTCGACCAGCTCCGCTGGCACGCCGGCAAACCCAACGTCGAATCGGCCAACGACGCGTAACAAAAACGCGGGCTGCTAGCGCCCGCGTTCTGTTGATTCCTGTTGCGCCATTTGCTCGCAGGACCTCATCCGCGTTTTGACCTAGCCCTGTCGCGGCACCATCGCAATCCAAGCACGCCCAGGAGCAAGACGGCCATCACCATGAATGCCAGAACCTGTATGCCCGTTGGAAGCTCGCCATCACCGCGCCATGCAAGCACGAAGTAACGCCCCACCTGTGAGTAATCCAGCCCCATTACCACGGAATAGGCCAGCAACCAGATCAGCAGATAACTCGCGACAGCAAGCATCAACAGATGGATCGTCCTACGCAACCTGTTTCTCATTGAATCCCCCGGGACCGGACAGGAAAAATACTGCTGGTTTTCACACCAGCAAGCTTGAACATCCGGCGAAGCGATTCTGCGTGATGCACGCCTTATTGTACGTTCTACTCATTCACCAGACGTAATCAGATCTGGATTTACCCATTTCACGATGCCTCTACCTATTCCAAGAAGGCGAAGAAGTCTGTCCAGTGTGGCCTCTGTGGCATGGTGCGAGTCGACTCGGACAGCGAAACCTGCCGTAGGACTCGCGTCGTGGAATATCAGTTCCACCATGGCCCCGTCTGCCATCATGAATCCTATTGCACTCCAGGTACCCAGACCTTCTTCATCGCCCTCGACAAGATTCGCGCAAAGCACTGCTCGAACATGCTCAGGTGTCAGTTCAAGAAGCGCCAGTTCCCTGTAACCGGGGTCCGGCCATCGACTTCCTGCCTCCAGGATTCTAAAGGGTTCGTTGCTCATCACCGCACCGACACATATCCACCAAGCGCCCCCTTCGGCGACAGCACCACCTGCCACAGCTGCGAGCGCCGGCTGCGAAAAGTCGCCATCGACGCGGCGAGGTAGAAACGCCACATGCGGCGGAAACGTTCGTCGTAGCGGGCATCCAGATTTGGCCAGGCGCGTTCGACGTTGGTGCGCCACGCCTGGAGGGTGCGATCGTAGTCGGTGCCGAAGCTGTGCCAGTCCTCCAGCACGAACAGGCCTTCGCTGGCCTGCGCGATCTGCGCGGCGGACGGCAGCATGGAATTGGGGAATATGTATTTTCCAATCCACGGATCGGTGTGGTTGACCGAGCGATTGGTGCCAATGGTGTGCAGCAGGAACAGGCCGTGCTCCGGCAGGACGCGGCGGGCGGTTTCGAAATAGGTGCGGTAGTTCTTGACGCCGACGTGTTCGAACATGCCCAGCGAGAACGCGGCGTCGAAGGGTTCGTGCAGGTCGCGATAATCCTGCAGGCGGATCTCGATGGGCAGGCCCTTGCACAACTCGCGGGCGTATTCGGCCTGCTCCTTCGAGATGGTCACGCCGACGCCGGAGATGCCGTAGCGCTCGGCGGCGAATTTCAATGCCTCGCCCCAGCCGCAGCCGATGTCCAGCACGCGCATGCCGGGTTTCAGTTGCAGCTTGCGGCAGACCAGATCCAGCTTGGCGGCCTGCGCGTCGTCGAGGTTGTCGGCCTGGCGCCAGTAGCCGCAGCTGTAGACCAGACGCGCGCCGAGCATCGCGTGGTAGAGATCGTTGCCCAGATCGTAATGGCGCTCGCCGACTTCGCGGCTGCGGCGGCGGGTCTGCGGGTTGAACAGGCGCGCGAACAAGGCGTCGCGGATTTCGCCGGTGCCGTGCACGCGCTCGTCCAGACGCGCGTTCAATACGTGGTACAGGAAACCATCCAGCGATTCGGCATCCCAGTCGCCATCCATGTAGCCTTCGCCCAGGCCCAGCGAGCCCTGCGCCAGCATCCGCGCGTAGGTGCGCGGATCGTGTACCTGGATATCCCAGGGCCGGTCGCCGCCAATCCGCACATCCGCTTCCGCCAGCAGTCGTTCGACCCGTTGCGCGAAGCGTGACGTGCTCATGGCAGGCCCTGTTGTGCGAAGCCTATTGGGCGAACAGCCCGCTGTAGGCGGGCGCCAGGTGCGGACGCAGCACCGAGGCCGGGACGTCCACGGTCTGGGTGCCGTCGGCGTACGGCCCCACCTGGTATGGCGGGAACACGAAACGCAGCGCGCTGATGTGGCCGGTGGTGTCGAGGACCGGCACGAACTGGGCGAAGTTCTCCGCCTTGGGCTCGGTGCCGTCGTCGATCATGCGCGAGGCGTTTTTCAGTACTTCACTGCGTTCGGCCGGCTCCAGTTCGTCCGCATCCGCGCGCAGGGTGACGCCGGTGAGCAGTTGTTCGCGCACGTAATCGCTGATTGCCTGCCAGCCGGCGGGTTTGGCGATCAGATCATTGGCCGACAGCAGGTGGTTCTGCTGCGGCAACCAGACGAAGCGCGCGATCAGCGGCTGGCCGTGGGCGCCGCCGGTATAGCGGCTGCCGTCGGCGGCGACCGCGACGACCTGCGGGGTTTCCAGCAGCTTTTCGAAGCTGAGCGAGAGTTCGTAGGGCGCGGTCGGCTTGTCGTTGCCGAAGCCGTCCACCGCTTCCATCAGCTCACCGCGAGCGGCGTGCGCGTAATCCGACAGCGCCTTGGCAAGGCCGGGGTAACGATCGATGCCCGGCGGATAGGTGATGCCGACGACGTAGCGCTCGTTGGTCTCGATGACGTCCTTGAGTTCGACCGGCGCTTCCGGCGCGACGGGGCTGGTGGCAGGTGCGCCGGCTTCGGGCGTGGCGGCGGTCGGCGGCTGGGCGGCGTCGGGTTCGCGCTTGCACGCGGTCAATGCCAGCACCAGGGTCGCGGCCAGCAGGGAAATGCGATGGACCTGTTTCACGTCAGGGGCTCCTTCCACTCAACGAGGCGACAGTTTATGCCGCGTCGCAGCAGCGCTCCAGCCCCGGCCGCGGGAATACAGTGTTCACGCCAGCAGGGTCACGCCCGGAAAATCACGCCAGCAGGTCGGCGTACTCGGGGTGGCGCTGGACGTAGACCGCCGAGTACGAGCAGGCCGGCACCACCTTCCAGCCGGCGGCCCGCGCGTGGTCGAGCGCGGCCTTGACCAGTTGCGCGGCGATGCCGCGTCCGCCGATGGCCTCCGGCACGCCCGTGTGCTCGATGACCATGCGGCCGTCGCGCAGGCGGTAGATCAGTTCGGCCTCGTGCCCGTCCACCGAGGTGGAAAAGCGCTGGCCATCGGGGTCGTGCTGAATCGTGATGTCCATCACTATCTCATTGAATATTCGGAGGTTCCATTCTGCCCGCGTGGCCGGGAATGCGACAGAAGCCGACGCGGCGCGTCACTCTTGGTCACGTCAAAAAGCTGACGGACAGCGCTATTTCACAGTGTTTTCACTCGGGCACCGGGTTGGCACGGTCTGTGCGTAATCCCCGGCAAGCAATCCGGTAGGGAACACCCATGAGCGCCAACGATCATCCGTCCGAGACCGCATCCGTCGCCAGCGATTTCACCCTGCTGGAAGGCCTGTTCCAGTTGACCGTCACCGGGCATACCGAGGACTGGGAATTCGAGCGCCTCAACAATGCCGTGTACGAGCGCCTGCTGTCCAACTACGCGCAGGAAGAAGTCGGCACCATCAAGCTGTCCAAGACGATGATGGCGGGCTGAGGCGCCGCCTCGCCCATCTCCGCATCGCGCGGCTTCCCGGTTCGCCTGCGCAACCGGGAAGCCCCGCCGGAAAGCCCGTTCCGGGCCCGGCCTCCGGCTTACCTACTCTTCTCCACGATGATCGCGCTTGCCCTGGTTGCGGCGATCACGGGCACTCATGCTGCCCTGGATGGCCTTCATCCGGCTCTCGGCGGCATGCAGATCCACCTGCTTGGCAGCGGCGCCGGATGACTGGAAACCATCGGCCTGCGGCGGGATGCCGCCGTGGGCCTGATCCAGCTGCTGCCAGGGTGCGGGTTCGCGATCCTGCTGCTGTTTCTCGGCCAACAGTTCGCGGGTGCGCGCCAATGCCTGCTCGGGACTGATCCGGCGCTTGCGGGCGGTCGCGCGCTTGCGGGGCGCGGAAGTCGCGGTGCGCTTGCGCGTCACCTTGCTGGCCGGCGCCTTCTTCGCGGCGGTTTTCCGGGTCGCTGTCTTCTTCACCGCGACCTTCCCGACCGCGGCTTTCTTCGCGGCGGCTTTCTTGGCGACGGCCTTCTTGGCCGCGACCTTCTTCCGCGTGACCTTGCTGGCCACCGTCTTCTTCGCGGGCGCCTTGGCCCGCTGGCTGGCGGTTGCCTTGCGCGTGGCGGTCTTCTTCGCGGCTTTCGTGGTCTTCCGCGCGGTCTTGCCGGCCGTTCCGGCGCCGGTCTTGCGGACGCGGGCGCCCGCCTTTTTCGCCGTGGCCTTGCCGGCGGTCTTTGCCACGGTCTTCCGGGTGGCCTTCTTCGCGGTCTTCTTTGCCGCTTTCTTCGCGGCCTTGCGGGGCGTGCTGCGTGTACGTGTTGCCATATTGCCTCCACGGGTGTGGTTCACCCGTGGGATAACACAGCGGATCTTCAGATCAGGTGATTGGCGCCGCCGCGTTCAGCTGCCGAAACGGCTCAGCTGGGCAAGGAAATGGTTCAGCACCTTGGGCTGCATGGCAATCATGAAGAGCACGCCATAGGCGGCGCCAGCCAGGTGCGCGCCGTGATTGACGTTGTCACCGCCGCGCTTGTCCATCCAGATGCTGTAGGCCACGTAGAGGACGGCGAACACGATGGCCGGCATCGGGATGAAGAACACGCCGATCATCGCCCACGGATTGATCAGGATGAACGCGAACAGCACCGCCGACACCGCGCCCGACGCGCCCAGGCTGCGGTAGTTGGGATCCTTCTGGTGCTTGAGGTAGGTCGGAAGGATCGAGACCACCAGCGCCGACAGGTAGAAGCCGATGTAGACCAGCACGCTGCCGGTCAGCTCGGTGACCACGCCTTCCATGATCCGGCCGAAGAAGAACAGCGTGACCATGTTGAACAGCAGGTGCCAGATGTCGGCGTGGATGAAGCCGTAGGTCACCAGCCGGTCGTACTGCTTGTTGCGGTCGATGGCCGGCGGCCAAAGGATCAGGCGGCCGGCCAGCGCGGGCGTGCGGAACGCCAGCAGCGAAACCACCGAGGTGATCAGGATCAGAATCAGGGTAATGGGGGCTTGCATGGGGGATTCTCAGACCGCGCGGTAGTTGTCCTGCATCGGATAGCTCCGCGCGTAAAGGGCGAACACGAGCGCCGCCAGGAAGGCGAAGCCGGCGAAGAAGAACATCAGGAACGCATTCTCGCTCAATCCGGTGCTGGCGATGTGGGCGGTGACGGTGTCGTTGCGGACGCCGGCGTTGGTCAGCAGGACCCACAGGCTGCCGAAGGTGCTGGTCAGGTACCAGAACGCCATGATCACGCCCTTCATGGCCTGGGTCGCCTGGCTGTAGGCGAATTCCAGCGCGGTCGCCGAGACCAGGATCTCGCCGAAGGTCAGCAGCGCGTACGGCAGGATCTGCCAGGCCAGCGAGACGGGGTCGCCGCCGTCCATCCACAGCTGCAGGGTGCCGGCGACCACCCAGGCCAGACCGGAGAACGCGATGCCCCAGCCCATCCGGCGCAACGGCGTGGGCTCGAAGCCGAGCTTGCGCAGGGCCGGGTACAGCACCAGGTTGTTGAACGGAATGAGCAGCATGACCATCGCCGGGTTCAGCGCCTGCAACTGGCCGGCGTCCTTGATCAGCCAGCCCGGCCACCACCAGGCACCCTCGGGCATCACCATTTCCTTGCCCTGCAGGACCCAGGTGGAGGCCTTCTGGTCGAACAGCGACCAGAACGGAGTGACCAGCGCGAACACGATCAGGATGCGCAGCACCGCGCGCACGCTGTCCACCGCCGCATCGGGATGCCGGCCGCGCGCGCGTTCCAGTTGCATCGAAGCGCCCCAGCCGCCGAAGGCGATCAGCACGCCCAGCGCCAGGCACGCGGAAATGACGAATCCGAAGTCGTCCGGCCACCAGCCCGGCGCCAGGCCGAGCATTGACAGCGCCCACAGCACCAGCAGCGCCACCGCGATGACCACGCCCGCCATCGCCACCAGATATCCCCAGCGCCCCTCGCCTTCGCGGCGCGCGGCCAGCGCGGTGCGCACCACCCGCAGGAACGAATCCGGATCCTCGCCCGAGGGCGGCACGTTGACGTACTGCTTGCGCCCCAGCCAGAAGATGAAGGTGGCGATGAACATCAGGATGCCGGGGATGCCGAACGCCACCGCCGGTCCGTAACTGCGCAGGAACAGCGGCATCAGCAGCGAGGCGAAGAACGAACCAAAGTTGATGGTCCAGTAAAACGCATCAAAGACGATCTTGGCCTTGTTCTTGTTGCTCTGATCGAACTGGTCGCCGACGAAGGACACCACCAGCGGCTTGATGCCGCCCGAGCCCAGCGCGATCAGGAACAGGCCAGTGTAGAAACCGGTGCGATGACTCTCGAACAAGGCCAGGCATGCATGGCCGGCACAGTAGATCAGCGAGAACCACAACACCGTGTTGTACTTGCCGAAGTAGCGATCCGACAGCCAGCCGCCCAGCAGCGGGAAGAAGTACACGCCGATGACGAAGCTGTGGAAGACGTCCTTGGCCACGCCCTGGCGCTCGGCCTCGGGCAGGTAGGCCAGCAGGATGCTGCTGGCCAGGAACTGCACCAGGATGTTGCGCATCCCGTAGAAGCTGAACCGCTCGCAGGCCTCGTTGCCGATGATGTAGGGAATCTGCCGAGGCAGTCGGCCGGCGGTGGCTTCGCTGGAAGTGGTCATCCGGTGTTCCGTTGGCAAATTGCGGGAAGGTTACCGTATCCGGTCCAGGGGGTCGAACCTCCTTGGTCATGCTGGGCGCGGCCGTTTCAGCCCGGCATCATGCGGGGCTTTCGCCCCTCCGGATACCGCCCATGATCCGTCCGCTCCACGCCGCCATCCTGCTCGCCCTCGCCCTACCCTCCCTGCCGGCGGCCTCCGCATCCGCCGCCACGGCGGATCTGGCCACCGTGTCCGAGCAGTCCGGATTCGTCCGCACCGGCCGCTACGAGGAAGTCATCACGCTGTGCGATCGCTTCGCCAAGGCGTATCCGAAGGCGGTGCGCTGCATCGAGTTCGGCACCACCCCGGAAGGCCGGCCGATGAAGGCGCTGGTCGCCTCGACCCGCGGCGCGTTCACCCCGGATCAGGCGCGCCGGCAGAACCTGCCGGTGGTGTTGATCCAGGGCGGCATCCACGCCGGCGAAATCGACGGCAAGGACGCCGGTTTCCTGGCACTGCGCGAGGTGCTGGAAGGCAAGGCCGCCGCCGGATCGCTGGACAAGCTGGTGTGGGTGTTCGTGCCGGTGTTCAACGTCGACGGCCATGAGCGCTTCGGCGCCTGGAACCGCCCCAACCAGCGCGGCCCGGTGGAAATGGGCTGGCGCGTGACCGCGCAGAACTACAACCTCAACCGCGACTACGTGAAGGCCGACGCGCCGGAAATGCAGGCGATGCTGCGGCTGGTGCAGCAGTGGGATCCGCTGGCCTACGTGGATCTGCACGCCACCGACGGCGCCCAGTTCGAGCACGACATCTCGGTGCAGGTGGAACCGGTGCACGCCGGCGACGAGGGACTGCGCGTGGCCGGTCGCGCGCTGCGCGACGGCGTGCTGGCGGATCTGGCCAAGCAGGGCTCGCTGCCGCTGCCCTACTATCCGTCCTTCGTGGTCGGCGACGATCCGAGTTCCGGCTTCGAGGACAGCGTGGCTCCGCCGCGTTTCTCGCACGGCTATTTCCTGCTGCGCAATCGCATCGGCGTGCTGGTGGAAACGCATTCCTGGAAGGAATATCCGGTGCGCGTGAAGATCACCCGCAACACCATCGTCGCGACCCTGGACCAGATCGCCGCGCACGGCGCCGACTGGCTGAAGGCCGCGCAGCAGGCCGACGCGGCGGCGGCGAAGCTGGCCGGCCAGCCGGTGCCGCTGGAATGGGCGGCCAGCAAGCAAAGCCACACCGTCGAGTTCCGCGGCTACGAGTACACCCGCACACCGTCGGACGTGTCCGGCGCGCTGATGACCCGCTACGACGAAACCAGGCCGCAGATCTGGAAAGTGCCGATGCGCGACGATCTGCATCCCTCGCTCAGCATCCCCGCGCCGGGTGCCGGTTATCTGGTGCCGGCGGCCTACGCCGGCTGGGTCGGCGAAAAGCTGAAGCAGCACGGTATCGAGTTCCGTCGCGTACCGGCGCTGGCGAAGGAAAATGTGGAGGCGTTCCGCGCCACCCGCACCCGTTTCGGCGCGCAGCCGGTGGAAACCCACCAGCGCCTGACCGTGGAAGGCGCATGGGCGCCGGAAGCGCGCGACGTGCCGGCCGGTTCGCTGTTCGTACCGATTGCCCAGCCCAGGTCGCGCCTGCTGATGGCGCTGCTGGAACCGCAGGGGCCCGACTCGCTGGCCGCGTGGGGCGAATTCAACAGCGCGTTCGAACGCAAGGAATACATGGAGGACTACGTCGCCGAGGACGTGGCCCGCAAGATGCTGCAGGACCCGGCGGTGAAGGCGGCGTTCGAGCAGAAACTGAAGGACGATCCGGAGTTCGCCAGGAATCCGGGCGCGCGCCTGGAGTTCTTCTACCGCCGCCATCCGGCATGGGACGAGCGCTTCAATCTGTATCCGATCTATCGGACCAGTCGGGTTCCATGATGGTCTGAGGGGCTTCGGCCTTCATGGCCCCGCAGGAATCCATGCACATCGCGTCATCCCGGCCAAAGCCGGGGTCCGTGTTCGAGGAACAACAAAGCAGCGGAGCAAGCTCCGCTCTACCGATGCGTAGAGCCGAGCTTGCTCGGCTGCCCTTGCCAGGAACCCGCGGCCCGCCCTACTCGACCTTCATGATGCCGCGTCGCGGGGCGATGTTGCCCAACGTGTTCGCGGTGACCGGCGCGCCCAGCTCGATCAGGACTTCGCGCTGCTGCGCGACCGGCGTGCGCAGCGTCTTTTCCTCGAATGCGGCCAGCGCGCGGAAGGCCGGCAATGCCAGCGCGCGTTCGACGAAGGCGGCCGTTCGCGGCCAGCGCGCGGCGTCGATCTGGTAGCGCACGAACGCGGCATTGCGGAAGAACGCGGCGATGGCGATGTCGGCCGCGCCGACCTCGCCGAACAGGAAGCCCTGCGCGGGCAACTGCGCTTCCAGGTAATCCAGCGCCTCCGGCAGTTCCTCCTCGCGCGCCTTGCGCACGACCTCCTCGTCCGGGGTCTCGTTGAAGAGATAACGCTTGACGCCCAACTGGTAGAACATCCGCCAGATGATCACCTCGCCCAGCCGCGAGTCGGCGAATTCCTCCAGCCAGCGCGCGCGGGCGCGGTCGCGCGGCGCGGCGGGATACAGCGACGGGGTCGGTTGCAGGTCTTCCAGGTATTCGCAAATGACCGTCGAATCGTTGAGGACGAAATCGCCGTCGATCAACACGGGGATGCGCCGCAGCGGACTCAATCGCGAGAAGGTCTCGTCGCCGATGAAGGGCGCGAACGGGTCGATCCGGTAGTCGATGCCCTTCAGTTGCAGGCAGACCAGCACCTTGCGCACGTAGGGCGACAGGTAGTTGCCCAGGATCGTCACGGGTTCGCGCATGCGCCGGCTCCATTGGAAGTGCCGCGAGCCTGCGGGCTGCGGCGGGCCGGGTCAAGCCTCAGCCCAGCGCGGTATCCAGCGCCATCATCAGGCAGAAGCCGATGGCCAGGCCCAGGGTGGCGAAGCCGCCGTGTCCGTGGCGGTTGGATTCGGGAATGACGCTGTGCGCGACCGCGGTCAGCATCGCGCCGGCGGCGAAGGCCAGGCCCCACGGCAGCAATGCGGCGGAAATGCCCACCGCCCACGCGCTCAGCACCGCCGCCGCCGGTTCGACCACGCCCGAGAACGCGCCGATGAACACCGCCTTGGCCCGCGCCATTCCGGCACCGGCCAGGATCAGCGCCACCACCAGTCCTTCCGGAACGTCCTGCAGGGCGATGCCCATCGCCAGCCCCGCCGCGCCCGGCAGGTGGCCACCCGCCGCGACGCCCACCGCCATGCCCTCGGGCACGTTGTGCAGCAGGATCGCGAACACGAACACCAGCACGCGCGCCGGCACCAGCGGCGTGTCGGGATGCGCCTCGACCGGTTCGTCCACCAGCACCCGGTCCAGTCCCAGCAGCGCCAGCGCGCCCAGCAGCAGGCCGCCGCTGATGAGTGCCGCCGCGCCCCAGCGTCCGTAGCCGATGCGTTCGGCCGCTTCCAGTCCGGGCAGCACCAGCGAAAAGGCCGTTGCCGCCAGCATCACCCCGGCACCGAAACCGAGCAGGCCGTCGGCCAGCCGCTGCGGCAGGCCGCGCACCACCAGCACCGGCACCGCGCCCAGCGCGGTGGCCAGTGCGCACAAGGCGCCGCCTCGCCAGCCGGCCGCCGCGCCCATCGCATCGGCGGGCGCCGCCGCCAACGTCCACAGGCTCGCCGCCACGATCGCCGCAGTGGCGACCAGGTACGGCCAGGCGTTGGCCTGGCGGAAAGCCAGCGGTTGCAGCACGCGATTCATGGTCGGCGGGCTCCGGAACGGGCGCGCACGCGCGCCCCGCATGCGTCCGATACTAGCGCCGCTGCGGTCACGCGGCCATTCGGAAGCGCCGATGGCGGTGTTCGATGCGCCCTATCGCCCCGGCGATGGCGCGTTCACATGTACTTCCAGTTGCGCGGCTTGCCCTCGGCCAGCCACTCCACCGACTGGGCGATGCGGCGCTGGCGGGTGTCCTCGCGCTTGGCCTCGGTCACCCATTCCACGTATTCGCGCTGCTGGCTGGGACTGAAGCCTTTGAACGCGGACAGCGCCTTGCGTTGCTTCTTCAGCGCGGCGAGGAAATCCGCCGGCGGTTGCGGCGCCGGACGCGGCGTCGCCTGCTTGCGTGGCCCCGCCGCCTTGACGCCTTCCTCGTTCAACTTCATCGCCTTGCGGATCAATGGCAGCAGTTGCTTCTTCGGCGGGATGTCGGCCAGCCGGGTCATCTTGCCGAAGCTGCCCATGCCGTCGCGCGGCACGCCTTCTCCGACCACCAGCGCATGCTTCCAGAAACCGAACGAGGCGTGCTGCTTGAACGCCGCCATCCCGCACAGGATGCCGCCGGCATACACGAAAGTGGGCATGCCCCACTTGATCGTTTCCTCCACCTGCGGGCACGCCTCGTGGACGATTCCGCGCAGCTTCTCCAGGATCGGCTGCGCGAATTCGGCCGACCTGGCGATGTAGGCGTCGATGCGGGGATCGTGCCGGGCCATGGGATCGCTCCGTGGGACGTGCCGCCACTCTAGCGCGCCGGGTGCCACCTCGCGCGCGTCCGTCACGGAGGGTGAAGCTTCGCGCGACTATCCTGCCGGTTTCATCAAAGGAAGGAACAGGACATGGTCTCCCGTCTCGCGCTCCCCGCGGCCCTGCTGCTCGCCCTGGCCGCCTGCCAGCCGAAGCCGGCCGGCGATGCTCCCGCCACGCCCGCCGCGACGGCCCCTGCGGCGGCGGCCACCATCACCGGCGCGGCCAGCTATCGCGAACGGATCGCGCCACCGCCGGGCGCGGTGCTGACCGTGCAGTTGATCGACAACCAGTTGGCCGACACGCCGACGGCGATCATCGCCAGCGCCGAGATCAAGGATGCCAAAGGCCCGCCGTTCGCTTTCGAACTGCCCTACGACGCTAGCAAGCTGCGGCCCAACGGCAGCTACGGCCTGCATGCCAGCCTGCGCGACGCCGACGGCAAGCTCTGGTTCGTCACCGGCACCCGCACGAGCGTGGTGCCCGGCAGCGGCCAGCCGGCCAACCTGTCGATGATCCGGGTGGCCGAGGAACCGGCGTCCGCCGCGCCGCTGAAGACCCAGTGGCAGTGCGGCGACCAGCGCATCGCCGCGACCTTCGACAACGGTGCGGCCGACAACGTCACCCTGGACGTGGACGGCAAGCCGCTGGTGCTGCCGCATGCGGTGTCCGCCTCCGGCGCGCGCTATGCCGACAACGCCGGCAACGAGTTCTGGACCAAGGGCCGCGAAGGCATGCTGACCCTGGCCGGCAAGGACAAGCTGGATTGCAGCCAGACCGAGACGGCATCGCCGTGGGATGCGGCGCGCGAGCGCGGCGTCGCCTTCCGCGCGGTCGGCAACGAGCCGGGTTGGCTGGTCGAAGTCGGCGCCGGCAAGGCGCCGTCGCTGCATGCGGAACTGGACTACGGCGAACGCAAGCTCGATGTCGCCTCCGCCGAGGCCACCGCGAACGGATTCCGTGGCCGCACCGCCGATGGCGTCGACGTCGCCCTGGTCGCCACGCGCAAGGCCTGCCAGGACGACATGAGCGGACAGGACTTCCCCGCCACCGCCGAACTGAGGGTGGGTGACAAGACCTATCGCGGCTGCGGCCGCTTCCTGGCGGAGTGATCGTCATGCCGCGCCGTTCCCGCCATCGTTCCGGGTTCCGCAAGCCCGCCATCATCATCACTGTCCTGCTGCTCCTGGTCGCCGGCTGGTTCTGGCAGCAGCAGCGCGCGCGCCACGATGCGGTCGGCGAGGCGCCGCCATCGATCGCCGCCGATGCCGGCGGGCCGGGCGCGCGCGCCGAACTGCCGCTGCCACCCATCGAATCGACCCGGGTGGACGCGGCCGCCACCGCGCCGGCGGTGCCGCCACCACCGGCGCCTTCGGCGTCCCCGGCGCCGGCCTCCGGCGACGCCCAGGCCGGATTGCCGGCGTTCCTGCCGCCGGAGGCGCACCGGACCCTGGCGCTGATCGCGCGGGGCGGACCGTTCCCGAACCGACAGGACGGCAGCGTGTTCGGAAATCGCGAGGGTCGGCTGCCCGCGCGCCAACGCGGCTACTATCGCGAATACACCGTGGACACCCCGGGGCTGGATCACCGCGGCGCGCGGCGCATCGTCACCGGCGGCCAGCCGCCGGTGGAGTACTACTACACGGATGATCACTATGAGACTTTCCGCCGTTTCGACGTGCCCGCGCAGGTGAACCGATGACCGACTCCGGTTTCGACCTCGGCCTGGGCGACGCGCGCCAGGCCGGCGTGTTCTTCGTCACCAGCGAGGATCTGGATTCCCTGGGCGCCGCCGGCCGGGACGCCGGGCTGGGCGTGCGCCGGGTGGACCTGTCCGGCTGCGAGAACAAGGCGTCGCTGATGCTGCGGCTGGCGACCCAACTGGATTTCCCGGACAGCACCGGCCGCAACTGGGACGCGCTGTCCGACAACCTGCGCGATCTGTCCTGGCTGCCGGCGCCGGGCTACGTGCTGCTGCTGGACCAGGGCGCGGAGCTGCGCGAGCGCGACGAGGGCGTGTTCGACACGTTGCTGGACGTCCTGGACGAGGCCGCGCAGTTCTGGGCCGCGCAGGAAGTGCCGTTCTGGGCCTTCCTGGCGCTGGACGAGGACGATTTCGAGGACATGGACGCGCAGTTGTCCTGATCCGGCCGCGCGCCGTGCGATCATGGCGCATGAGCGAATTCAGCACCCTGCCCCTCCTCGACGGCCTGCGCCCCGGCGTCGAGGCCCTGGGCTACACCCATTTGACCCCCGTGCAGGCCGAGAGCCTGCCCGCCATCCTGGCCGGCCGCGACGTGATCGCCCAGGCCCCGACCGGCAGCGGCAAGACCGCCGCGTTCGGCCTGGGCCTGCTGCAACGGCTCGATCCCGCCCTGGTCCGCGCGCAGGCGCTGGTGCTGTGCCCGACCCGCGAACTGGCCGACCAGGTCGCCCAGCAGATCCGCAAGCTGGCGATCGGCATTCCGAACCTCAAGGTCACCCTGCTGTGCGGCGGCATGCCGCTGGGTCCGCAGATCGCCTCGCTGGAGGCGCACGACCCGCATGTGGTGGTCGGCACGCCCGGGCGGGTGCAGGAACTGATGCGCAAGAAGATCCTGCACCTGGGCGGCATCCGCACGCTGGTGCTGGACGAGGCGGATCGGATGCTGGACATGGGCTTCGAGGAGCCAATTCGCGAAATCATCGGCAGGACTCCGCCGGACCGGCAGAGCCTGCTGTTCTCGGCGACCTTCCCCGAGGCCATCCGGACGATGGCGCGCACCAGCCTGCGCGACCCGCTGGAAGTCACCGTGGCCGAGCCGGAGGACGCCCGTACCGGCATCGAGCAGCGTTTCATCGAGGTCGAGCCGGCGCGCAAGCAGATCGCCCTGGCCGGCCTGCTGGCGGCGGAGCGGCCGGAGTCGGCGGTGGTGTTCTGCAACACCCGCAAGGACACCGATGAGGTTGCGGTCTCGCTTCAGCATTTCGGTTTCTCCGCGCTGGCCCTGCACGGCGAGATGGAGCAGCGTGACCGCGAGGAAGTGCTGGTGCGCTTCGCCAACCGCAGCTGCAACGTGCTGGTCGCCAGCGACGTCGCCGCCCGCGGGCTGGACATCGACGACCTGGCGGCGGTGATCAACTACGACCTGCCCAGCGACGTGGACACCTACATCCATCGCATCGGCCGGACCGGCCGCGCCGGCCGCGACGGCCTGGCGATCAGCCTGACCACCCCGCGCGAGCGGCCGCGCACGGCGGCCATCGAGGAGCGGTTGGGCCAACCGCTGCGCTGGGACCGCGCGCTGCCGCCAGCGCCACGCGCCGGCAGCGCGCCCCCCGCCGCGATGAGCACGCTGCGGATTGATGCCGGCAAGACCGACAAGCTGCGCCCGGGCGACATCCTAGGCGCGCTGACCGGCGACGCCGGCCTGCCGGCCGCGTCCATCGGCAAGATCGCCATCTTCGCCACCCGCTCCTACGTGGCGGTCGAACGCGGCAAGGCCGCGCAGGCGCTGGCCCGGCTCAACGCCGGCCGGATCAAGGGCCGCAGCTTCCGGGTACGCCGGATCTGAGGCGCGGGCGGGACGCTGGCCGGGGGATTCGGGAAGGGCTCGCGGCGGGACGCCGCTCCTACCGGGGGGCTTGGCGTTCCGCGTGGGTAGGAGCGGCGTCCCGCCGCGAGCTCCTAGCGGGGTCTTTGCAAACCGCTCTCCTCGCGGGATCTCCGTGAACCGGCCACCGAACGGGATCTCCGCGAACCAGCTTCGCCCGAACCCCCACGGCGCCCCCCAAACAGCGGGCACAAAAAAACGCCGGGGTTCGCACCCCGGCGTTTCTGCTTTGACGCGAAGGTCAGCGCTGGATTACAGCGGCTGCACCTGGTCGGCCTGCATGCCCTTCTGGCCCTGCACCGCCACGAAGGTGACCGCCTGGCCTTCCTTCAGCGACTTGAAGCCGGTGCCCTGGATCGCGCGGAAGTGCACGAACAGGTCCGGGCCGCTCTGCGGGGTGATGAAGCCGAAGCCCTTGGCATCGTTGAACCACTTGACGGTTCCGGTCTGACGCTCAGACATCTTTACTAACTCCTGAAACATGGTTTGGGTTGAAAAATCGCGGCGCCGGAACGTTCCGGACCGAGACTGAGTTTGCAGGCGTTGGTAAAGCGGGAAGATGTAGCAGATGTATCTACCGCATCAGGCTCACGATTCACGGTGACCCTGGCAAGCACAGTTCGCGCACTCTACCGGGCCTGCGGACCAAAAGCGACAGGTTTCCGACGCTTGGTGGTCCTTTTTCTTCAGTTTCGGGGGTTTCAACGGTTTTCGGGGCCGGATCCGGCCGCCGGACCCGTATCATGGCGCCCCCTTCCGACCCGTTCAGCCCGCCCATGGCGCTCAAGGCCACCGTCGTCAAAGCCGACCTCCAGATCAGCGACATGGACCGGCACCACTACGCTTCCTACCCGCTGACCCTGGCCCAGCACCCCTCCGAGACCGATACCCGGCTGATGGTGCGGGTGCTGGCGTTCGCCCTGTTCGCCGACGAGCGGCTGGAATTCGGCCGCGGCCTGAGCACCGAGGAGGACCCGGACCTGTGGCGCCGCGACTACACCGGCGACGTCGAGCTGTGGATCGATCTGGGCCAGCCGGACGAATCGCGCATCCGCCGGGCCTGCGGACGCGCCCGCGACGTGGTGGTGGTCAACTACGGCGGCCGCGCGGCGGATCTGTGGTGGGAAAAGAACGCCTCCGGGCTGGCGCGCCTGCGCAACCTGACCGTGCTGGACCTGTCCGCCGCCGACGTGGACGCGCTGACCTCGCTGTTCGCCCGCGGCATGCGCCTGAGCGTGATGATCCAGGACGGCGAAGTGCAGCTGATTGACGACGCCCGCACCGTCACGGTGATCCCGGCCCATCGCCAGCGCGCGGAAACCGCCCCGGCCTGACATGGCGCCGACCCATGATGTGATCATCATCGGCGCCGGCGCCGCCGGCCTGATGTGCGCGATGACCGCCGGCCAGCGCGGCCTGCGGGTGCTGGTGATCGAACACGCCAACAAGGTCGGCAAGAAAATCCTGATGTCCGGCGGCGGGCGCTGCAATTTCACCAACACCGGCGCCGGCCCGGCCAATTACCTTTCCGCCAATCCGCATTTCTGCAAATCGGCGCTGGCCCGCTACACGCCGACCGACTTCATCGAGCTGGTCGAGCGCCACCGCATCGCCTATCACGAGAAGGAACTGGGCCAGCTGTTCTGCGACGTCTCGTCCAAGCTCATCGTGAAGATGCTGCTGGACGAATGCCAGGCCGCGCACGTGCGCATCGAGATCCCGTGCAGCGTCGAGCGGGTACAGGCGGTGGACGGCGGTTTCCGCATCGCCACCTCGCATGGCGCATTCGCCGCGCCGTCGCTGGTGGTCGCCACCGGCGGGCTGTCGATCCCGAGCATGGGCGCCACCGGCTTCGGGTACGAACTGGCACGCCAGTTCGGCCACGCGGTGCTGCCGACCCGTGCCGGGCTGGTGCCGCTGACCCTCAGCGGCAAGCACCAGGAGCGCCTGCACGACCTCAGCGGTGTCGCCGTGCCGGTGGAAGCGCGCTGCGGCAAACAGGCGTTCCGCAACTTCATGCTGGTCACCCATCGCGGCGTGAGCGGTCCGGCGATCCTGCAGATTTCCTCCTACTGGCAGCCCGGCGACGACCTGCGGCTGGATCTGCTGCCCGGCCAGGACGCGCTGGCGTGGCTGAAGGAGCAGCAGGCGCAACGGCCCGCCGCCGAACTCAAGACGGTGCTGTCCGACGCCCTGCCGCGCCGCTTCGCCCAGCGCCTGTGCGAGGTGTGGCTGCCGAACCGGCCGATGCGCCAGTTCAACGAGCCGCAGTTGCGCGAGCTGGCCGGTGTACTCGGTGCCTGGCCGCTGGTGGCCAGCGGCACCGAAGGCTATCGCACCGCCGAGGTCACCCTGGGCGGCGTGGACACCGACGGACTGTCGTCCAGCACGATGATGTCGCGGCTTGTGCCGGGCCTGTTCTTCATCGGCGAAGTGGTCGACGTCACCGGCTGGCTGGGTGGCTACAACTTCCAGTGGGCCTGGGCATCGGGGCACGCGGCGGGGATGGCGGTTTAGGGCCTTCCGGCAAGCCAGAAGCAAATCCCCCTCGGTCCCCCTTCTTCGAAGGGGGAGGTAGAGCCGGGCTTGCCCGGCTGCGGGATGTCCGGATGAAACGCGAAGGCTCCAACGGCAGCGGAGCAAGCTCCGCTCTACGTCCTGTAGAGCCGGGCTTGCTCGGCTGCGAATGGCTGGATAACACGCTAAGGCCCCGAAGCAGCGGAGCAAGCTCCGCTCTACGGGCGCATGGCCTGGGCGGCGAGTTCGAACGAGCGCAGGCGTTTGCCGTGGTCGAAGATGTTGGCGGTGAGCATGATCTCGTCCGGGCGGTGGCGATCGACGAAGGCGCGGATGCCCTCGCGCACGGTCTCCGCGCTGCCGATCACCGAACAGGCCAGTGCCTGCGCCACGCCGAGTTTCTCGTGCGGCTGCCAGAACGCCTCGATGTCCTCGATGGGCGGCGGCACCAGTCCCGGCTTGCCGCGGCGCAGGTTGACGAAGGCCTGCTGCTGGGTGGTGAACAGGTACTTCGCCTCTTCGTCGGTTTCCGCCGCCACCACGTTCAGCGCCAGCATTGCGTGGGGCTGGGCCAGGCGTGCGGATGGGCGGAAGTTGCGGTGATAGATCATCAGCGCCTGGTCCATCGCATCCGGCGCGAAGTGCGAGGCGAACGCGAACGGCAGGCCCAGCGCCGCCGACAACTGCGCGCTGAACAGGCTGGAGCCGAGCAGCCACACCGGCACCTCGATGCCCGCGCCCGGCACCGCGCGCACCGCCTGATCCGGCTGCGCGGGTTCGAAGTAATGCAGCAGTTCGTTGACGTCCTGCGGGAACTGCTCGGCGTTGTCGAAATAGCGTCGCAGCGCGCGCGCCGTCGGTTGATCGGTGCCCGGCGCGCGGCCCAGGCCGAGATCGATGCGATCCGGATACAGCGACGCCAGGGTGCCGAATTGCTCGGCCACCTGCAGCGGCGAATGATTGGGCAGCATCACCCCGCCCGCTCCCACCCGGATGCGCGAGGTCGCGCCAGCCACGTTTCCGATCAGCACCGCGGTGGCGGCGCTGGCGATGCCGGGCATGTTGTGGTGTTCGGCCAGCCAGTAGCGCTGGTAGCCCCAGGCTTCGGCATGTTGCGCCAGATCGCGCATGTTGGCGAAGGCGCGGGAAATGTCGCTGCCTTCGCAGACGGGAGCGAGATCGAGCAACGAATAGGGAATCATGGCAACTCCTGGCAGGCGATGCCTCCGTCGTGGGGCCAGCGCGCCCTGCTTTCCAGCCCGGCATTCGGGATACTGAATCCCGTGAACATCCTTCCCGTTCTTGTGGGAGCGACGTAAGTCGCGAAGGAATGCAGGCAACGCCTCATCGCGACTTACGTCGCTCCCACAAGGGTTGTTTCCACAAGGCGGTGGAGATCAGCTCAACAGATCGAACGGCCCGCCCTGCTCCAGCGCCCGCTGGTAGGCCGGCCGCGCATGGATGCGCGCCAGGAAATCGGCGAGTTTCGGATGGCGCTCCAGCCCCGTCCGCGCGGCGGCGGCTTCCACCGGGAAGCTCATCTGGATGTCGGCGGCGCTGAAGTTCTCGCCGGCGAACCAGCGCGCCTTGCCCAGTTCGGCTTCCATGTAATCCAGGTGCAGGCGGACCTGCGGGGCCACGAAGCCCTGCAATGCCTTGTCCGCGATCGAGCGCGCGATCGGCCGTGCGAAGAACGGCATCGGCGCCTTCTTCAGCCGCGAGAACACCAGGCTCAGCAACATCGGCGGCATCGCGGAACCTTCGGCGTAATGCAGCCAGTAGCGGTAGCGCAGGTGTTCGGCCGTGCCCGGCGACGGCGCGAACGCGCGCGCGGCGTCATAGCGTTCGACCAGGTATTCCAGCACCGCGCCTGATTCGGCCAGGGTGTTGCCGCCGTCCACCAGCACCGGCGACTTCCCCAGCGGATGCACCGCGCGCAGCGACGGCGGCGCCAGCAGGGTCTGCGGATCGCGCTGGTAGCGGACCACGGTGTAGTCCAGGCCCAGTTCCTCCAGCAGCCACAACACGCGCTGGGAACGGGAATTGTTGAGATGGTGGACGGTGATCATCGGCGGCCTCCGGCGTGAAGCCGCATCCTAGTACGGCCAGGCGCACCTTGGGTGACAGTCAGGAGCTGCAGGACAGCATCGAACAGCCGGCGCGTTCGCGCGCCCAGTCCGGTCTGCGCAGGGCGAAGCTTTCGCGGCCGGGCTGATCGTCGTAGGGACGCCGCATCACTTCCAGCAACTCGGCGATGCCGGCTTCATCGCCGGCCTCGGCGCGGTCGATGGCCTGCTGGGCCAGGTAGTTGCGCAGCACGTAGCGCGGATTGGCCAGGCGCATCCGTTCCCGCCGCAGCGCCGGATCCAGGCCGTCGGCCACCACCCGTTCGCCCAGGCCGCGCAACCAGTCCAGCAGATCCGCGCCGATCGCCTCGCGCCGGCTTGCGTCGTAGAACGCGGCGTCGAAATGGGCGAGATCGGGCGCGACGGGATCGGCATCGATCAGCGCGCGGAAGAACAGGGTCATGTCGACCTCGCCCGCCCACAGCAGCTCGTGCAGGCGACGCATGCGCTCGGTGTCCCCGTCGCGGTGCGCGTCCAGTCCCAGCTTGCGCGCGGTGTTGCCGCGATCGGCGGCCGCATAGGCATCGGCGTAGCGCTGCAGGCCCTCCTGCAAGGGCTCGACCGAACCGAACAACGGCGACAGCGCGTGCGCCAGCCGGGTCAGGTTCCAGTAGGCCACCTTGGGCTGCCAGCCGAAGCGGTAGCGGCCGCCGGCCGCGTCGGTGGTGTTCGGGGTCCAGTCCGGATCGTAGTTGTCGATCCAGCCGTACGGGCCGTAGTCGATGGTCAGGCCCAGCACCGACAGGTTGTCGGTGTTCATCACCCCGTGCACGAACCCCACCCGCATCCATTCGCCCATCAACCGCGCGGTGCGCTCGCAGATGGCGGCGAACCAGTCTCCGTACAACGCCTCGCCCTCGCCCGCCAGTTCCGGAAAATCGCGGCGGATGCAGAAATCGGCCAGTTGCCGCAGCAGTGGCACGTCATCGCGCGAGGCCGGCAGCTCGAAATGGCCGAAGCGCAGGAACGAAGGCGCCACTCGACAGACGATCGCGCCGGGTTCGGCCTTCGGATGTCCGTCGTAGAACATGTCGCGCACCACCGCCTCGCCGGTCGCCACCAGGCTGAGCGCGCGGGTGGTGGGAACGCCCAGGTGATGCATCGCCTCGCTGCACAGGAACTCGCGGATCGACGAACGCAGCACCGCGCGGCCGTCGGCGGTGCGCGAATACGGGGTCGGGCCGGCGCCCTTGAGTTGCAGTTCCCAGCGCCGCCCCTGCGCATCCACGGTCTCGCCCAGGGTGATGGCGCGGCCATCGCCCAATTGGCCGGCCCATGCGCCGAACTGGTGGCCACCGTAGTTGGCCGCGAACGGCTGCATGCCCGGCAGGATCGCGTTGCCGCCGAACACTTGCGCGAACATCGGATCGGCCAGGTCCGCATCGCTGAATCCCAGCGCCTGCGCCATTTCGCGCGACCAGGCGATCAACCGAGGCGCGACCACCGGCGTCGGCGCGACCGACGACCAGGCCGCGCCCAGCACCTCGCGCCGGCGCGGTCCCTGCTCCGGATCGCCGGGCAGATCGCGCACGAAAGCGTTGTCGTAGTGCAGCGCCCGCATGGCGTTCACGCCATTCCGGTGGCCAGCGGCTTCAGTTCCGGATCCAGCGCCACCCGCTCGTCGAACACGAAACAGCCGCCGTCGTAACCGTGTCCGCCGACTTCCTCGAAGTAGCCCAGGATGCCGCCATCCAGTTGCAGTACGTTGTCCATGCCATCGGCGCGCATCCACAACGCGGCCTTTTCGCAGCGGATGCCGCCGGTGCAGAAACTGACCACGGTGGCGTCCTTCAACGCTTCGCGATGCGGCGCCAGCGCCTCGGGCAGTTCGGTGAAACGGGTGATCGGCAGGGTCAGCGCGCCGGCAAAGGTGCCGTGGGCGAATTCCTGCGCGTTGCGGGTATCCAGCAGGACCACCCGCCGCCCTTCGTCGTCCCGGCCGCCCTGTTGCAGCCAGCGCCGCAGCGTCGCCGGCGCCACCGCGGGGGCGCGGCCACCGTCCAGCGGCGAGGCGTCGTCGCGGCGGAAGCTGATGATTTCCGGCTTCACCTTCACCTTCAGGCGGGCGAACGGCGGCGCCTCGCTGTGGCTGTACTTGACCCGCAGGTCGGCGAAGCGCGGATCGGCGCGCAGCGGCGCCAGGAACGCCTCGATGGCATCGCCGTCGCCGGCCAGGAACAGGTTGATGCCCTCCGCGGCCACCAGCACGGTGCCTCGCAGTGTCAGCGCCTCGCCGCGCGCGCGCAGCGTGTCGGCCAGGGTCTCGGGGACCTCGACGGTGGCGAAGTGGTAGGCGGCGATATTGACGATCATCCGCGCATTTTACCCGGGTGGGCGCCCGCGGCCCGACCGTCCCCGGCAATATTCAACCAAAAGGTTGACAATGACACCCGATGCGGATAATCATCAACCTTATGGTTGAATATTCTCCCGCCCAGCTCGACAGCCTGTTCCACGCCCTGTCCGACCACACCCGGCGGCGCATGCTGCGCAGCCTGGGCGGCCAGGCCCGCAGCGTGGGCGAACTCGCCGCCCCGTTCCAGATTTCGCTGGCCGCCGCCTCCAAGCACATCAAGGTGCTGGAACGCGCCGGCCTGGTCACCCGCACCGTGCAGGGACGCACCCACCTGTGCCGGCTCCAGCCAGAAGCGCTCGCCGCCGGCCAGGAATGGATCCGCTACTACGAACAGTTCTGGAACCAGCGCCTGGATGCATTGGCCGAAGCGCTGGGCGAACCGCCCGCCACGCCCTCGCCGCCTGCCTCCAGGACGCCACGCCGCAGGAAGACGCCATGAACGACACCATCGACGTACAGGTGACGCGCCCGTTCCGCGCCCGCGCCGAACAGGTCTTCGATGCCTGGCTGGATCCGGCCTGGCTCGGCCGCTGGATGTTCGGCCCCGACGTACGCGCGGAAAAGGTGCTGCACCTGCGGACCGAACCGCGCGTCGGCGGCGGTTTCTCGTTCCTGGTCGAGCGCCAGGGCCAGGCCATCGATCACATCGGCACCTATCTGCACATCGAGCGCCCGCACCGGCTGGTATTCACCTGGGCAATCCGCGGTGAATCCGACGACGATGCCAGCACGGTCGCCATCGACATCGCCGACACACCCGAAGGCTGCACCCTGACCCTCACCCACACCCTGCCCGCGCGCTGGGCCGACTACGCGCCGCGCACCCGGCAGGGCTGGAGCACCATGCTCGACGCGCTGCAACGCCTGTTCTGATTTTCCCCGCCCGTCCGGATCGCCCGCGGCGGTCCCCCGGATTCCCCAAGGAGATGCCACGATGAACGAAGACTACGGCCAACCCGTCGCGACGGACGCCCTGCGGATCCAACGCTCCCTGCCCGGCCCGATCGAACGGGTCTGGGCCTACCTGACCGAATCGGACAAGCGCGGGGAATGGATGGCGCGCGGCGACATGGAGCTGCGGGTGGGTGGCAAGGTCCATCTGTTCTTCCACCACGCCAGCCTGTCGCGGGAACCGGGATCGCCGCCGGCCAAATACCAGGACATGGCGGACGGCGTCGGCATGGATGGCCGCGTCACCGTGTGCGAGCCACCGCGCCGACTTGGCTACACCTGGGGCGAAAGCGAAGGCAGCACCTCTGAGGTGCTGTTCGAACTGCTGCCGCAGGACGGACGCGTGCTGCTCACCGTCACCCACAGCAGGCTGCGCGATCGCGACGAGATGGTCAGCGTCGCTGGCGGCTGGCACGCCCACCTGGGTATCCTGATCGACCGCCTGGAAGGTCGCGAACCGCCCAATTTCTGGCGCGCGCACGACGGCCTGGAAGCCGAATACGACCGTCGCCTGCCGGCCGCCGCGCGCGGCTGAGCAACGGACGCGACGCGCGTCAGCGCAGCAGCAGCCAGGGCAAGGCCAGGGTCAGCACGACGATGAAGAGGATCGCGCCCAGCGTGATCAGCACGAAGGCCGGACGTTCGCGCAGCAGTTGCGCGAACGTCTGCGCGTTGCCCTCGCGCATCGCCCGCGCATGCTCGCGACGCGCCTGCTCGCCGCGTTGCCGCTGGTAGTCGTCCAGCAGCGCCTTGGCGCGCCCGTAGTCGGCCGCATCGGACAGCCACAGCGCACCATGCGAGATACCCCACGGACTGGGCGGCGTTTCGTACCAGGCCAGGCCCTCGCGATCCAGCAGTTCGCGGATCTCGCCGGCCTCGTCGTCCGGCACGCCGCGAAGATAGAACAGACGTTTCGACATCGGGCGACGCCCGGATTCCAGCAGGAGAAGCGGACATGCTACTGCAAGACAAGGTGGTGATCGTCCATGGCGGCGGCGGCGCCATCGGTGGCGCCTGCGCGCGCGCCTTCGGCCGCGAGGGTGCGCGGGTGTTCCTCGCCGGCCGCACGCCCGAACCGCTGCAGCGAGTGGCCGCCGACATCGTCGCGGCCGGCGGCCAGGCCTCGTGCGCCACGCTGGACGTCCTGGATCCGTCCGCGGTGCGGGCGCACGCGGACGACGTGGCGGCGCAGGCCGGACGCATCGACGTCTGCCTCAACGCGGTGGGCTTCTTCCACGTGCAGGGCATCGCGTTCCTGGACCTGGCAGCGGAGGATTACCTGCATCCCATCGATCATTACACACGCGCGAACTTCAACACCGCGCAGGCCGCCGCCCGCCACATGGCGCGCCAACGCGCGGGCGTGCTGCTCAGCCTGTCCACCCCGGGCGCGCGCCTGAGCGGCGGCGGCTTTCTCGGCAACGGCGTCGCCAGCGCGGCGGTCGAGGCGTTCTCGCGGATCCTGGCCGGCGAACTGGGCGGACATGGCATCCGGGTGATCTGCCTGCGCCCGGACGCGATTCCGGAAGCATTGGCGCTATCCCATTCCGCCAAGGTATTCGCCAGCGCCGCCGCCGAGTCCGGCGTTTCCATCGAAGCGATGCTGGCCGAGCGCGCCGCCGGCGCGACGCTGCTTGGACGCCTGCCCACGCTGGCGCAGGTCGCCGACTGCGCGGCTTTCCTCGCCTCGGATCGCGCCGGCGCGATGACCGGCACCGTCGCCAACCTGACCTGCGGCTCGCTGGTGGACTGACCGACCCCGGCCAATCGGTTAACCTCCGCGCAACTCTTTTCACCGGATCCTTCCATGCGCCGTTTCCTGCTGCCGCTCGCCCTCCTGCTGTTGTCCGGCTGCGCCGATCCGGGTCCACCGCCGGGCGGCAGCGTGGCCGAGCTGCAGCGCATCGACGAGCGCGTCGGCACCGGCGCGGTCGCGACGAAGGGAGCGGACGTGACGGTGCACTACACCGGCTGGATCTATGACAAGCGGGTGCCCAACCAGCGCGGCGAGAAGTTCGACAGCTCGGTGGATCGCGCCGAGCCGTTCACCTTCCTGCTCGGCGCGGGACGGGTCATCCGCGGCTGGGACGACGGCGTGGCCGGCATGAAGGTCGGCGGCAAGCGCGTGCTGCTGATCCCTTCCGATCTGGCCTATGGCCGCGATGGCGCCGGCGGCGTGATTCCGCCCAACGCCTCGCTGGTGTTCGAAGTGGAACTGCTGGACGTCAAGCCGCACTGATCCGGCACCCACACCGCTGTAAGAGCGACGTCAATCGCGACCGGACTCTCGCACCCGGCAGTCTCACTCAAGGGGCTCTGCCGGCTTGACTACATGGTCGCGACTGACGTCGCTCCTGCAGGGTGCATATAGAGAAACCCGCCCTACTTCTTCTTCACCGGCGCCAGGCGCAGGTCGTGGAAGTCGAAGCTGAAGTCGGTCAGCGGCGAGATGGCTTCCATCCGCGCCTCGCGGATTTCGCCGTCGGGGGTCAGGGCGAAATTGAGGAAGGCATCGGCGTTGAGCCAGCGTTCGCGCCAGCGCACGATGAACGTGTCGTGCTGCCAGTGGCTCAGGTCGCCCACCAGCTCGGCGGTCTTGCTGAAGCGCAGCACCAGCTTGCCGCCTTCCTGCGAAACCACGACGTCGCCGTACCAGGGATCGCGCAGGGTGCCGGCGTACTTCGCCAGCGGCAGCGACGGACCGGACTTGGCATCCCTCGCGGCCACGTGTTTCTGCCAGCTCTCGTCGGCATTTTCCTGCGACTTGGCCACCGCCTCGGCATAGCCCGCCAGCCAGTCGGTCTTCGGCGCGTCCAGCATCGCGTCGAGCGCGCGCATGGTCACCGCATTGAAGGCGGCGCCGACTTCCTGGCTGGTCAGCACGACCACGCCGATCTTGCGATCCGGCACCAGCGTCACCCGCGAGACCATGCCCGGCCAGCCGCCGGTGTGCCAGACCAGTTTCTGGCCCCGGTAGTCCGACAGCATCCAGCCCTCGCCGTAGCCCAGGTAGTTGGGCTTGGCCAGCTTGAGGGTCTCGATCTTCGGCTCTGATACCGGAATCGGCGTGATCATCGACCACATGTCGCGCTGCCGCTTGGGCGTGAACAACTGCTGCTGGCGCCCATCCTTGTCGGTATAGGTGCCGCCCGCCAGTTGCATGCGCATCCACTTGCCCATGTCGTGGACGCTGGAATAGATGCCGCCGGCGCCGGCCACGTTCGACCAGGTCATCCGCGGGGCCGGCTTGAGATCCTTGAAGTCGGCCTTCGCGTGGCCGGTGGCGACGTTGTCGCCGGGCTTGAGCGCATCGCTGTTGAAACGGGTCTGCTCCATGCCCAGCGGCTGGAACACGCGGGTGCGCAGGAACTGTTCGTAGCTCATGCCGCTGACCTGTTCGATCACCAGCTGGGCCACGCCGAACAGGATGTTGTCGTAGGCGTACTGGGCGCGGAAACCACCGGTCAGCGGGACATCCTTGAGGCGCTCGGCCACTTCGCGGTTAGTGTAGCTGGTGGTCGGCCAGAACAGCAGATCACCGGCGCCCAGGCCCAGGCCGCTGCGATGGGCCAGCAGATCGCGGATGCGCATCTCGCGGGTGACGTAGGCGTCGGACATGCGGAACCACGGCAGGTGATCGATCACCCGGTCGTCCATGTCCAGCTTGCCCTCCTCGGCCAGCATCTCCAGCGAGGCGGCGGTGAAGGCCTTGGTGTTGGAGGCGATCGCGAACAGGGTGTGTTCGTCCACCTTCTCCGGCTTGCCGATTTCGCGCACGCCGTAGCCGCGCTCCAGCACCACTTTGCCGTCCTGGATGATGGCCACGGCGATGCCGGGCACGTCGAACTGCTTGCGCACCGATTCGACATAGGCGTCGAAATCCTGCAACTGCGCCGGCGCGGCGATCTCCTGCGCATGCGCGCCGCTCCACAGTCCGAACGACAGCACCAGCGCGCCGGCCTGCCCGGCGATCAGCGGAATCCGCATCATTGAGCCCCTTGGAGAACGAAGACGACCGCCAACGATACGTCAGGCGGGCACCGGCGTCCCCCTGCCGATGGTCATCGTGGGCGCCGGCCGGCACGGCAGGCTTGGCATAATGGCGGGATGTCCGCGGCTTTTCCTTCCCCAGCCTTCCCCCCGCCCCGTGTCGCCATCATCGGCGGCGGCCCGGCCGGCCTGTTCGCCGCCGAGCGGCTGCGCGCGGCCGGCCTGGAGGTCGATCTTTATGACGCCAAGGGCTCGGTCGGGCGCAAGTTCCTGATCGCCGGCAAGGGCGGGCTGAACCTGACCCACTCCGATCCCTTTCCGGTGTTCGCGTCCCGCTACGGCGCCCGCCAGGAAGCGGTGGCCGACTGGCTGCGCGGTTTCGACGCCGACGCCCTGCGCGCCTGGGCCGCCGGACTGGGCGTGGAAACCTTCGTCGGCAGTTCCGGGCGGGTGTTTCCGCATGATCTCAAGGCCGCACCGCTGCTGCGTGGTTGGGTACGGCGGCTGCGCGACCAGGGCGTGCGCTTTCACATGCAGCACCGCTGGGCAGGCTGGAACGAAGAAGGCGCCCTGCGCTTCCTCCATCCGGCCGGCGAGGTCATCCTCCGCGTCGACGCCGTCCTGCTCGCGCTTGGCGGCGGCAGTTGGCCGGAACTGGGGTCCGATGGTGGCTGGGTGCCGCTGCTGGCCGCACGCGGCGTCGACGTCGCGCCGCTGCAACCGGCCAACTGCGGCTTCGACATCGGCTGGAGCGAGCACCTGTCCGGCCGCTTCGCCGGCTCCCCGCTCAAACCGGTCATCGCGCACTGGCAGGACGCCGACGGCCAGTGGCACGCGCAGCAGGGCGAGTGCGTGGTGACGGCCACCGGCATTGAAGGCAGCCTGATCTATGCGTTGTCGGGCACGCTGCGCGACGCCATCGCCCGCGACGGCGAAACGACCCTGTACCTGGACCTGGTTCCCGGCCGCGACGAACCCGCCTTGCGCCGCGCGCTGGCCAAGCCACGCGGCTCCCGCAGCCTGAGCGAACACCTGCGGCGCGAGGCCGGGGTGTCCGGGGTCCGCGCGGCGCTGCTGTACGAGGTGATGGACCGGCAGGCCATGCAGGATCCGGAGCGCCTGGCGCGCACGCTCAAGCGGCTGCCGCTGCGCCTGCTGCGTGCGCGCCCCATCGACGAGGCGATCAGCAGCGCCGGTGGCATCCGCCTGGAAGCGCTGGATCGCGACCTGATGATCACCGCCCTGCCCGGCGTGTTCGCCGCGGGCGAAATGCTCGACTGGGAAGCACCCACCGGCGGCTATCTGCTCACCGCCTGTTTCGCCAGCGGCCTGCGTGCCGCCGAGGGTGTCCTGTCCTGGTTGAAGGAACACGAGTCCGGATCGCGTTGAAGCACGTTGCCGGCTCCGGCAATGCATGTCGAAAAACGAAAGAGGAGTCGGGCGGGAATTTTCGATCGCGACACGGCGACGATGGCTTCGCTCCGGTTCGGCCGGCGCGGTTCAATCCGGATCAGCCCACTTCGGATCAGCCCACTCCGAATCAGGGCATCCCGGATCAGATCACCGCCATCCATGCCTGCCATTGCGGCAGGACATGGATGGCGGGTCTTCCACACCACACGCTTTCAGGTTCCGGATTTCGTTTCCCCGGCAGGCTTTCCCTGCCCGCATGGAAACGCATCCTCGCCTTGTCTAGTCGCCCGCGATGGCTGCGACAGGCTGGAGAGAACCTGCGCGCAGCGATAGCGGGGCGTGCGCGTAAGATACAAACCGGGACGTTGAATTTCGGTTAGCGTTTCGCGTCATTGCGATGACAGCGCAGCTTCCGTTCACAGTCCGTGTGATCCCTTCGGCATGAACTGATGCCCTTTGCTCATCATCAGGATTTGCTGTCCTGCAGCGCGCGCACCCGCGCCGGCGGATTGAACGCGTCGCTGCGCGCCTCGGCCCAGAACTGCTGGAACACCGCATGCGCGGGAATCCGATCCAGCAATTCACCCGGCTCCAGGAAACGATACAGGGTTGCCAGCGACCGCACTTCGACCGGTGATACCCGGCGCAAGATGTGTTCGGGCCCAAGCTGCTGTGGATGTTCCAGGCCAGCCGCGCACAACATGTCGCGCAGGGCCTTCAAGGTGTTGTCGTGGAATTGCTGCACCCGCACAGATTTGTCGCCCACGTCCAGGTGCTTCCAGCGGCCGGGATTCTGGGTCGCCACGCCGGTCGGGCAGCGATCGTCGTGGCAGCTCTGCGACTGGATGCAGCCCAGCGAGAACATGAAACCGCGTGCCGAATTGCACCAGTCCGCGCCCATCGCCAGGGTCCGGGCGATGTCGAAGGCGCTGATGACCTTGCCGGCGGCGCCGATGCGGATGCGTTCGCGCAGTTTCAGCCCGACCAGCGTGTTGTGCACCAGCAGCAGAGCCTCGTGCATCGGCACGCCGACGTGGTCGATGAACTCGGCCGGCGCCGCGCCGGTACCACCCTCGGCGCCATCGACCACGATGAAGTCCGGCAGCAGGCCGGTTTCCTGCATCGCCTTGGCGATGCCGAACCATTCCCAGGGATGGCCGATGGCCAGCTTGAAACCGGTCGGCTTTCCGCCGGACAGATCGCGCAGGCGCGCCACGAACTGCAGCAGTTCCACCGGCGTGGAGAACGCCGAATGGCGCGCCGGCGACACGCAATCGTGTCCCATCGGCACGCCACGCGTGGCCGCGATCTCGGGGCTCACCTTGGCCGCCGGCAGCACCCCGCCGTGGCCGGGCTTGGCGCCCTGCGACAGCTTGATCTCGATCATCTTCACCGACGGCAGGCGCGCGTTCTGCACGAAGCGCTCCTCGCTGAAGCGGCCCTGCTCGTCCCGGCAACCGAAATAGCCGGAGCCGATTTCCCAGACCAGATCGCCGCCATGCTCGACATGGTAGGGGGAGATGGAACCCTCGCCAGTGTCGTGATAGAAACTTCCGCGCCGCGCGCCTTCGTTGAGCGCGCGTATCGCGTTGGCCGACAGTGCGCCGAAACTCATCGCCGAGATGTTGAACACGCTGGCCGAGTACGGTTGCGCCGAACTGGCGCCGATGGTGACGCGGAAGTCGTGCGAATCCACCTGCGTCGGCGCCAGCGAATGGTTGATCCATTCGTAGTCCACCCCGTACACGTCCTGCTGGCTACCGAACGGCACCACGTCCATCACGCCCTTGGCGCGCTGGTACACCAGCGAGCGCTGCTGGCGCGAGAACGGTACCTCGGCGGTATCCCCCTCGATGAAGTACTGCCGGATCTCCGGCCCCACCGATTCCAGTCCGTAGCGGAAATGCGCGAGCACCGGATAGTTGCGGCGCAGGGTGCTGCGGGTCTGCAGCAGGTCCCAGGTGCCCAGCAGCGCCAGCACGCCGAACAGGCCGGCCGGCCAGCCCCATGCGGGCCAGTGGAAGGACAGCGCCAGCGACAGCAACGCCAGCAGGATGCAGAGCCCGTAGGCCAGGTAACGATTCATCACGCTCCTTGCCGGACCGGGCGGCCGCCCACCCTGTCCGCATGATCCAGACGACCGGCACCTCCGGCGCCGTGCGGCAGGAGCATCTTAATGCGCGCCGTTGATCGCCGTGCGACCGCCGCCTGTACGGCCGGCCGCGGGCTTTCGGTGCGGACGAACCGCGCGTCAAGCCGGATCACATGGCGATTCGTCATGTGGCGATGAATCACGGCCATTCGGCAGTGCAGCATCCGCATGCGGTAATGATGCGCCCAACGTTCAATGCCTTCGATGTCGAGAACCACCCCGCTCGCCCTGGCCATCACCCTGGCCATCACCTCTCCCGTCGTCCACGCCCAGGACGCCACCACGCCACCCACCGGACCGGACAAGACCCTGGACGCGGTCGTGGTCACCGGCTCCAACATCAAGCGCAGCGACACCGCCGGACCGAACCCGGTACAGGTCGTCACTCGCGAGGAAATCGAACGCACCGGAAAATCGACCCTGACCGACGTACTGCGCTCGCTCTCGGCCAACGCAGGCAACAGCTATGACGAGCAGTACACCGGCAGCTTCTCGGCCGGCTCGGCCTCGATCGGCCTGCGCGGACTGAGCCCGAAGAACACCCTCGTGCTGGTCAACGGCTATCGCGTGGCCAACTTCGGCTTCGCCCTCAACACCCAGGATACTTTCGTCGATCTCAACGCGCTGCCGATCAGCGCGGTCGAACGCATCGAGGTACTGAAGGACGGCGCCTCGGCGGTCTACGGCTCCGATGCCATCGCCGGTGTGGTCAACATCATCCTGCGCCGCAATTTCCAGGGCATCGAAGTGGGCGGCGCGGTCGGTGGCGCCACCCGGGGCGGCCTGGACGAACAGAAGGCCAACCTGCTGCTGGGCTTCGGCGATCTCGAACAGCAGGGCTGGAACGTGCTGTTCGGGCTGGACCTGCTCAAGCGCGAACGCCTGGACGCGGACGAACGCGCCTTCACCCGCAGCGGCGACTTCCGCGACAAACCCGGCGGGCGCCTGGCCGGCTGGTCGACCGCGGGCGGCAACTGGTTGCTCGATCCGCGCCAGCCCACCCCGTTCTCGCCGTGCCCGGACGGCAGCGTGCCGCGCCCCTACAGCGACTTCGGCAGCACCCTGCCCGGCAATGCCTGCGCCTTCAACGCGCAGCCGTACAAGACCCTGCAACCGGGCGCGGAACGCATCCAGGCCTCGCTGAGCGCGACCTTCCGCCTGGGCGAACGCACCGAACTGTTCACCGATCTGCTCTACAGCCACAACCAGGCGGACCAGATCTTCAGCGCGCCGCTCACGGTCGGCCCGGGCCTGCGCGCCTACAACCCGGCCACCGGCACCCTGGTGGACATCCCGGTGGCGCTGCCGGTCGGCCATCCCGACAATCCCAACGGCGTGCCGCTGCCGTTCGAATACACCTTCTTCGATCTCGGCCCGCGCCTGAAGGACAACACCCAGGTGTTCTATCGCGCCCTGGCCGGCCTGCGCGGCCAGACCGAGCGCTGGGACTGGGAAGTGGCCGCCGAAACCTCGCAGAGCCTGCAACGCGAGTATGTCGACAACTTCATCAACCGCTACGCATTCGAGCGAATCCTCGCCGACGGCAGCTACGACTTCCTGGATCCAACCAGTACCCCGGCGCCATTGAATGACCTGCGCCTGCAGACCAAGCGTCCGGGCTACTACCGGCTGGACGCGGTCAGCGCCAAGGCCTCGACCTCGTTCCTGGAACTGCCCGCCGGCGCCATCGGTTTCGCCTGGGGCGCGGAGTTCCGTCGCGAATCGCTGGATGCGCGCACCAGCCGGCAGGTGCTGTCCGGCACCGAGCTTCGCCCGGCCATCAACATCGTCAAGGGCGAGCGCAAGGTCAGCGCCGCGTACGCCGAGTTCAGCGTGCCGCTGCACCAGACCCTGGAACTGCAGCTGGCCGGCCGCGCCGATCACTACGACGACTTCGGCAATGCCTTCTCGCCCAAGGTGGCATTGCGCTGGCAGCCACTGGATTCGCTGCTGTTGCGAGGCTCGTTCTCGCGCGGCTTCCGTGCACCTTCGCTGCCTGAAATCGCTCCCGGCCAGACCATCAGCTACGGCACCGTGGTGGACCCGTACGATCCGCTGTCGCCGGGCGGCAGTCGTGGTGTCACCAATGTTCGTACCGGCAACCCGGACCTGGATGCGGAGCGCTCGAAGAACTTCAATCTGGGCGCGGTGTGGTCGCCGGACGCGGACACGAGCATCGGAGTCGACTACTACCGCATCGAACAGGACAACCTGATCAAGCCGGACAACGCGCAGTTCATCGTCAACAACCCCGCACTGTTCCCGGGCCGGGTGATCCGCGATGCGCAGGGTCGCATCCAGATCATCACCAACCAGTATTCCAACCAGGGGGAACTGGAGACCTCGGGCATCGATCTGGATTTCAGCCGCACCTTCCGTACCGCCGCCGCCGGCAACTTCACGCTGGCCGGAAGCTGGACCCACCTGCTGGAGTTCAAGCAACCGCTGGTGGCCGGACAGACGCCCTACGACGGTGCAGGCAACAACCGCCTGGGCGCGCTGCCGAAAAACCGTGGCACCACCTCGCTGGGCTGGGAAGCCGGCGACTGGGAGAGCACGCTCAGCCTGCAATACATCGCCGGTTACGATCAGCGGGTCTCCACCCAGGCCAGCAATCCGGGCCTGCGCGACAAGGTCAAGCCCTATCACCAGTTGGACCTGTACGTGGCCTACCAGGGCATTCCCAAGACCACGCTGTCGTTGTCCGTGCAGAACCTCACCGACAAGGATCCGCCCTTCGATCCGGCCGGAGGATCCAACGGTTTCGACATCACCCAGTACAACCTGCGCGGCCAGTTCGTCTCGCTGGGGGTGAAGTACCGGTTCTGAAAAGGACGACACCGCGGCGGCTGGCGGACAAGCCGCCGCCGCACTCCCTCGCCCGTGAGGACTTCACCGGCTTGCGGGCGCGGCGGATTGACAGCAGGTTGGCAACAGGTGTTCGCTGACGAAATCGACGAACACCCGCAGCTTGGGGGAAACGTGGCGCCCGGACGGCCACAGGAGGTAGAGATTTCCTGGCGCGTCCACGTAGTCATCCAACACCGTCACCAGCTCACCGCTGCGCAGCGCCTCGCGTACCGAATGATCCGGCACATAGGCGACACCGCGTCCGCGCTTGGCGAAACAAACCCGGGTTTCGATGTTGTTGCATACCATCGATTCCGGCACTTTCAACTCCGTCGACGCGCCGCGCAGCGGCCATGCCTCGATGCGCCCACTGCTGGGATTGCGGTATTGCAGGCACAGATGTCGCTCCAGATCCGCCGGCTCACCCGGCGTGCCGCGTTCCGCCAGATAGGCCGGTGATGCCACCAGTCGTCGATGGAAATGGCCGATATGCCGCGCGGTCAGGCGTGAATCGGAGGGCTCGCCGACACGCAGGACCGCATCAAAGCCTTCCTCGATCACATCGACCAGGCGGTCGGTGAAATCGAGGTCCAGCAGCACGTCCGGATAGGCGCGCATGAAATCCGCCAGCACAGGAAGCGCAAGATCGCTGATCAGCGGCAGGCTGATCCGCAGTCGACCCTGCGCGTGGCCCGCATGATGTGACAGCTCGGCCTCCGCCGCCGCCACTTCTTCAAGGATTCGCCGGCAACGCACCAGGAACAACTCGCCTTCCGCGGTCAATGCCACGCTGCGCGTACTGCGATGGAACAGGCGCACTCCCAGGCTTTGTTCCAGCCGCGACACGCTCTTGCCCACCGCGGCGGCGGAAACCCCCAACAGGCGGCCGGCTTCGGCAAAGCCCCGCGTCTCAGCGACCTGCACGAAGGTTTGCAGACTGCCCAGGCTCTCCATTCACGTCTTCCCATTGCGGACATTCATGTCCGTGCTGATGCGAACTCTACCCGCCTTTTTCATCCGCCGAAGCATTACCACCATGACGGCTCATTCCATGCCTGGAACCTTCCATGCCGTCGCATTCCCCCGTGACTCCCCAGTCGGCTGTTTCATCGCCTATCCCTCTCCTCACCGTGGCAGTCGATGCCGCACTGGATGCCGCGCTTGCCGAACAGCGTCTGGTCGGCGCGGTCGTACTGATCGCGGTCGATGGCCGAATCCGCTACGCGCGTGCCGCAGGCTGGGCGGATCGCGAGGAGCGGCGCGCAATGGACCGCGACGCGTTGTTCCGGCTGGCCTCGGTCAGCAAACCCATCGTCTCCACCGCCGCGATGGTGCGCGTCGCCCAGGGACGGCTGGATCTGGACGCGCCCATCCAGCGTTGGCTGCCGGACTTTCGACCCGCGCTCGCTGACGGCAACCAGCCCGACATCAGCGTGCGGCAACTGCTCAGCCATACGGCCGGACTGGGTTACCGCTTCCTGGATCCCGCACCGGACGGCGACGGACCGCATGGACGCGCCGGCGTATCCGACGGCATGGACGACAGCCCCGTATCGCTGGCGGAAAACCTCCGCCGCATCGCACGGGTTCCACTTCAATATGCCCCCGGCACGGCTTGGGGCTATTCACTGGCGACCGACGTGCTGGGCGCGGTGCTGGAAGCCGTCGATGGCCAGCCGCTACCGGCGGTGGTGGACACCGTGGTGACCGGACCACTGCGGATGCACGACACCGCGTTCCATGCCCTCGACCCGGCACGGCTCACCACCCCCTATGCCGCCGCCGATCACACGACGCGCCCCCACCGATTACAGGAAGGCGAAATCGTCTCTCCTTTCCCGGGACTGGCGGGCATTCGCTTCAATCCGTCACGCGCATTGGATCCGCATGCCTTCCCTTCCGGTGGCGGCGGCATGGTCGGCAGCGCCGATGACGTGATGCGCCTGCTGGAAGCGCTGCGTCAGGTCCGCGTTCCCTCGCTGACCGCCGACGGGATCGCGGAAATGGGGCGCGTGCAGAGCGGCCCGCATGGCCCGCCCGACAGTCCTGGCGTGGGCTTCGGTCTGGGTTTCTCGGTCCTGCACGATCCCGCTGCCGCCGCCAGCCCCGAATCCGTCGGTACCTGGCGTTGGGGCGGCGCCTACGGGCACAGCTGGTTCGTCGATCCGTCGCGGCGGCTGAGCGTGGTGGCATTGACCAACACGCTGTACGAGGGCATGTCAGGTGCGTTCGTTACCGAACTCCGCGATGCGATCTATGCGGGCCTGGGTGGAGCGACAGCATGAGCGCCGGTGACGGCGGAAACGAGCTGATCGTCTCGCCGCCGGATGTGGGTTCACGGCTACCCTGGGCGGGCCTGCTGGCGTTGGCATGCGCTGGGTTCATCACGATATTGACCGAAGCACTGCCTGCCGGGCTGCTGCCGGCGATAAGCGCAGACCTTCGTGTCAGTGAATCCTGGGTGGGACAACTGGTCACCGTCTACGCCCTGGGCTCGCTGCTGGCCGCGATTCCGCTGATCGCCGCGACCCGTCATTGGCGCCGGCGCCCCCTGCTTTTGATGGCCATCGCCGGGTTTACCGTGGCCAATTCGGTGACCGCCATTTCACCGCTCTACGAAATCACCCTGCTCGCACGCTTCATCGCCGGCATCAGCGCAGGCCTGTTGTGGGCTCTGGTGGCCGTCCACGCCAGTCGCATGGTCACGCCTGCCCAGCAGGGCCGCGCGATCGCGGTGGCGATGGTGGGCACGCCGCTGGCGCTGTCACTCGGCATTCCGGCCGGCACCCTGCTGGGCCAGACCATCGGATGGCGCTGGACCTTCGGCCTGATGTCGTTGCTCAGCCTGGGCCTGCTGGCCTGGGCACGCGCCCGCTTGCCCGACTTCGCCGGTCAGGCGCGAGGTTCCCCGCTGCGATTGCGTCGCGTGCTCGCCCTGCCCGGAGTACTCCAGGTGCTTGGCGTCATGCTGTTGTTCGTGTTCGCGCACAACGTGCTCTATACCTACATTGCCCCCATGCTGGCGGTCGCCGGTGCCGACACACAGGTGGAACGCTATCTGCTGTTGTTCGGAGCCACCGCGCTGATCAGCATCGGCCTGGTCGGCGTGCTGATTGAGCGCTGGCTGCACGGCCTGACGCTCGTGAGCTTGGCGTTGTTCGGCGTCGCGGCAGCGATGATCGCATTGTGGCCGAAGAATCCGGTGGCCCTCGCCGCAGCCGTTGCCCTGTGGGGCCTGGGTTTCGGTGGCGTCGCGACATTGTTCCAGACCGCGCTCGCACGCAATGCCGGCGAGTCTGCGGACATCGCCACGTCGATGCTGGTCACCGGCTGGAATCTCGCCATTGCCGGCGGCGGCATCTTTGGTGGCCTGCTGTTGCAGGGCATCGGCCCGGCCAGCCTGTCCTGGATGGTGTTGCTGCTGCTGGTACCGGCGGCAGGCCTGGCCCTGCCCCCGCGCGGTTGGCGATGAACGCGCGCCGGCGGTGAGCCGACGCAGGCATCACACGAACGCCTGATCTCCACGATCAGGCTTCGCACTCGGCGACGGCGATGAATACATCCGGCATCACGAGCGGTAACAACGGGTACGCGGTTCTGAGTCCTGCCTCACGCCTGCCCTCTTTTCCGGGCCGCCAGCGAAGGCGGCGGTCCTTCTCATCAGGGCACGCTTCGCATCGTAGCGGTTTCGAGAATGTCTCCCTCGCCCACCGTCAGGGTCCAATGGAGTGCGCCGCCCGCAAAGCGGGTTTCGTAGACATCCGCCCCAGCAGGGTCGACGCGCAGGAAGGCGACCGATTGAAGCGGGCCCAACCCGGAAAACTGGTTCCGCAGCGCGGTGAGGTTATCGCGAACCGCTCCGCCGAGAACCTCGCCCAGTGCGTCGTAGTCCGGCGCGCCGGCGGCGAGCTCTCCAATGAATCGTCGAAGGACGACTTCGCCCTGCGGATAAGGCTGCTGGGCGGCCACACGGGCGGCACTTGCCGCCTTGGCGGCCCGCAACGCCTTCGCGACCGGCACCCAGGCGGGTGACAGTTCGGCATACACGTCGATGAATCGCGATTGGCACATATCCTCGGCGCTGGCGAGACAGATGACGCCAATCCGTTCTTCGGGATCGAAGAAGGCCGAGGACGCGTAGCCGGTGGTCAGTCCGTTGTGTCCGACCAGCCGGCGCTCGCCATGAGCTTCCTCGGCAAAGCCGATGCCAAAGCGGTCACCAGTCACGCCGGGAAAGCTGCGTCCGAAGTTGGCCTCCAGCGTTGCGTTGTCAAGCGGCGGATGGCGCGCTGCGCCCATCTCGAACGCCAGAAATCGCGCCATGTCCGAAGCGGTGGAGAAGAGTCCCCCGTTGGGTATCCGGTAGCCCCGGCCGGCGATCTCGCTTTTGGACTCGGCCGTGTCGCTCCCGGAACTGCTGCGATAACCCACCGCCAGTCGTGCAAGCAGGGCCTCATCCGGGCGAAAAGATGTGGAGTGCATGCCGAGCGGCCGGATGAGCCTGTCCTCGACAAAGGTCACATAGTCGATGCCCGAGGCGCGCTCGATCGCCAGTCCGAGCGCCGCATAGCCGATATTCGAGTATCGGCTACGCTCGTTCGGTGCGTAGGGCGCCCGGGTGTGGGCCAGCGCCTCGTTCGCCAGTTGCCGCCACTGGTCCGTAGCGCCGGTCGAGTAGACGTAGTCAGGATCGTCGGGCTCGCGGGCCAACCCCGCGCGATGGGTGGCGAGCGCCAGCAGGTCGACCGGCGGCGCGTCAGCGCCAAGGGCCGGGCCGAGTTCGGGCAGATAGTCGATGACGCGGTCTTCCAGACGGACGTGGCCTTCGGCGACCGCCTTCAACAAGGCGAAGCCGGTGAACTGCTTGGTTATCGAACCGATCCGGTAGACGGTGTCGGAGGTGGCGGGGATAGTCCGTCCCTCGTCCGCATAGCCATACGACCGAACCCAGACCACCTCGCCCCGAACCACAAGGGCGACCGTCATGCTGCCATTCTGATGTCCGGCCGCCTCGGCGTCGATGATACGCGCGGCCGCCTCCAACTGGCGGGCGTCCACCTGCGCCGTAGCCGAAGAAGCATACAGACTCGCACCGAGAAGGACCGCGCCTGCTGCCAGGAGGATTCCACGAGCGATCATGTTGTACCTGATGCGACGCCCCATCGGCATGCTAGGGCACGACGGCGAATGTCCGCAACGGGTTGGAAGCACGTTTTGGCTCCGATGCCGATCTCGGACGTTCGGATCTTCACCGCCAGCGATTGCCGGTCTCGGATGACACCCACCCGTGAGGCGTCGATACCATTCGATCGGGCATGGCCACTCGTGGTTTCGAAGCTTTTGGCCTTGCATCATTGGTAGGCGAAACAGGCGATCTTGCGAACTATTCGACCCACCGCAAACTGTGGAAACGTCTTGGGTTGGCCGTAACAGATGGCGAACGTCAACGGCGCCTCACAGGGGCTGCAGCCATCTAGCATGGTTAGTGTCCTGGTCGGCGGGCCATGCGCACCCAGCGGTCCCTCTGTGAGTCGGAGGAAGCAAGCAGCGCCCCTGACACACTGGCTGACTCACCTTTTATCTGGATGCGAGCGGATGTCACCGGTCGTCCTTGGACAACAATCCCGCCAAATACAAGTCATTTCAGGGAGTTTTTGAACATGGGGGACATCGACGGATTGCGCTTTGGTGCCCGGAGCCGGAATCGAACCGGCATGGCCTCGCGGCCGGCGGATTTTAAGTCCGATGCGTCTACCAATTTCGCCATCCGGGCAGGGGGATAGCCTGCCTGAGCGGGCGCGCGATGGAAAGTCGTTCGCATGCCGTCCGTCAGGCACAAAAAAACCGACCGCGTGGTCGGTTTTCCTGATATGGAGGCCTGGGTCGGAATTGAACCGGCGTACGCGGATTTGCAGTCCGCTGCATAACCACTCTGCCACCAGGCCGATGGCGATTGCGCGAGACTGGCGCAATCACGGCGCCATTTCAAGCGCCTTACAAAACAAAACCCCGCGAACGGGGTTTTGTCCTGAATATGGAGCGGGAAACGAGACTCGAACTCGCGACCCCGACCTTGGCAAGGTCGTGCTCTACCAACTGAGCTATTCCCGCGTGGTGAAGTTGGAAATTTTACCGGTATCCCGAGAACTGTCAACTGCTTTTTTCTCGTCAGCCCGCAGAATCGGCCATGCCGCGTGCAGGTACTGGAAACCGGACCAGAGCGTAAGTATAGCGGCAATCGCGAGCAGCCAGTCGCCGATCCTGAAAATCCATTCACCCAGCCAGATGTCCGCCCGGTCCACCGGTCCCGGGGTCGCCGCATAGAGCAGGCAGCCCAGCGCCACCATCTGCACGATGGTCTTGATCTTGCCGATGGTGGCCACCTTGACCCGCGCACGCTGGCCCAGTTCGGCCATCCATTCACGCAGCGCGGATACCGCGATTTCGCGGCCGACGATCACCGCCGCCCAGATCGCCATCCACATGGTCGGGTTGTCCTGCACGATCAGGAACAGCGACACCGCCACCATCAGCTTGTCCGCCACCGGGTCCAGGAACGCGCCGAAGGCCGAATACAGGTGGTAGCGGCGGGCGATCCAGCCATCCAGCCAGTCGGTGACGGCGGCCAGGATGAAGATGAAGGCAGCCGCGAAGTTGGTCCATTTGTGCGGCAGGTAGAACACCAGCACCAGCACCGGGATCAGCACGATCCGCAACAGGGTGAGCCAGGTGGGGATGGTCAACTTCATTGCATTCCTACTCGTTTCCCGCAATCGGCGCCGGCAACCCGTGCAGGTTAGCGTAGATCCGCTCGGCGAGCGCGGCGTTGATGCCCTCGACCCGGGCGATCTCGTCCGCGCCCGCAGCCTTGAGCCCGGCCAGGCCGCCGAAATGCTTCAGCAGGCTGGCGCGACGGCGCGGGCCGATGCCCGGAATGTCCTCGAGCTTGCTGGTCATGCGCGCCTTCTGGCGCTTGCCACGATGGCCGGTGATGGCGAACCGGTGCGCTTCGTCGCGGACCTGCTGGATCAATTGCAGGGCCGGCGAAGCGGCGCCCGGACGTACCTCGCGGCCGTCGGCCAGGACCAGGGTTTCGTGGCCGGCCCGGCGTTCCTCGCCCTTGGCCACGCCCACCAGCACCACGCTGTCCACGCCCAGATCGGCCAATACCCCGCGGGCCTGGGCCAACTGGCCGGCGCCGCCGTCGATCAGCAGCACGTCCGGCAGCACCCCGCCCTCTTCGACCGCGCGGCGGAACCGGCGTTCGATCGCCTGGTGCATGGCCGCGTAATCGTCACCGGGTTCGATGCCGGTGATATTGAAGCGCCGATACTGCGCGCGGACCGGGCCGTTGGCGTCGAACACCACGCAGGAGGCGACGGTGGCCTCGCCCATGGTATGGCTGATATCGAAGCATTCGATGCGCTGGGCGGGTTCGGCCAGCCCCAGCAGTTCCTGCAACGCCTCGCTGCGCGCGGTCTGCGCGCCACGGCTGGTCAATTCGGTCACCAGCGCGATCTCTGCGTTGCGCCGCGCCAGGTCGAGATAACCGGCGCGCTCGCTGCGCACGTTCCACTTCAACTGCACCCGTCGGGCGGCCGAAGTGCTGAGCGCGGTCTCGATCAGTTCGGCATCCGGTATCTCGCGATCGAGGATGATTTCCTGCGGCGGGGTCTGTTCGCCGTAGTACTGGGAAACGAAGGCGGCGAGCACTTCGTCCGCGCTCTCCTCGCCATTGGTGCGCGGGAAGAACGTGCGGGTGCCGAGGTTGCGGCCGTCACGGAACGCCAGCAGCAGCACGCACGCGGAGCTGCCGCGCATCGCGCAGGCCAGCACGTCCAGATCGGCGGCATGCCCGTCCACGTACTGGCGCGCCTGCAGGCTGCGGATGGAGCCGATGAGATCGCGCAGGCGCGCGGCCTCCTCGAATTCCAGCCGCTCGCTGGCCGCTTCCATGGCCGCGCTCAATTCACCGCTCAGTTCGTCGCTGCGGCCATCCAGGAACAGCCCGGCCTGGCGCACGGATTCGGCATAGCCGGCGGATTCCACCAGCCCCACGCAGGGCGCGCTGCACCGGCCGATCTGGTACTGCAGGCAGGGCCGCGAGCGATTGCGGAACACGCTGTCCTCGCAGTTGCGGATCTTGAACAGCTTCTGCATCAGGTTCAGTGTTTCGCGCACCGCACCGGCGCTGGGATAGGGGCCGAAGTAGCGGCCCGGCACCGCGCGAGGCCCGCGATGGAATGCGATCCGCGGCCAGGTCTCCTGGGTCAGCAGGACATAGGGATAGCTCTTGTCGTCGCGCAGCAGCACGTTGTAACGCGGCGCCAGCGACTTGATCAGCTGGTTTTCCAGCAGCAGCGCCTCGGCCTCGGTGCGGGTGACGGTGACATCCATCCGCGCCACCTGCGACAGCATCGACAGGATGCGCGGGGTCTTGGGCGTGTTGCTGAAATAACTCGACACCCGCCTGCGCAGCGCGCCGGCCTTGCCGACGTAGAGCAGGCTGTCGTCGGCCGCGTACATGCGGTAGACGCCCGGTGCCAGGCTCAGGCCGGCGGCGAACGCCTTGCCATCGAAATCGGAGGACTTGCGACCGCTCATTCGTCGATCGGCACGTGGCTCAGTTCACCGCTGGCGATGTCGTAGCGCAGCACCGCGTGGGCGTCCGTCTCGGCGATCCAGACGGTACCCGGGGACAAGGCCAGTCCGGTGGGGCCGTGCAGCGTTCGCGGCAGCGGCACGCTGCTCAGTTCGCCGCCTCCCAGCCGCAGGCTGCGCAGGCTGCCGTTGCCGGTGTCGGCAATCCACATCTGCGGTGCGTCGGTGCTGACGGCGATGCCCTGCGGGTGCTGCAGGCGCGCGGTTTCGCGCGGCCCGTCCTCGCCGCCGAACGTCCACGGTCCCTGCCCCACCAGGGTCTGCACGACGCCGGTGCGCAGTTGCACGGAACGGATGGCGGATCCAAGCGCGTCGCAGACATACAGGGTCTGGTGGATGGCGGCGAGCGCGGCGGGCTGCGCGAACGCCGCCATCGGCCCGCTGCCGTCGCGTACTTCCAGTTGCCCGGAACCGGCGCGCGCGACCAGTTCGCGGGTGGCCAGGTCATAGCTCCAGATGCGGTTGTCTCCGCCCATCGCGATATGGATCTGGTTGTTGCTGGCTGCCAGCGCGAGCGGCTGGTTGAGCGAGACCGCGCGCGCCTGGCCAACGACGCCTTCCAACGGCTCTCCCGCGCGTCCGTTGCCGCACAGGGTATCGACCGCGCCGGTCGCCAGATGGATGCGCCGCAGGGCGTGGTTGCCGGTATCGGCCACGTACAGGCATTCGCGCAGCGCCAGCAGGCCGTGCGGATTGCGGAACGCGGTATGGGTATGGTCGCCGTCGATCAGGTCCGCCGCCGCCAGCCCGAACTGGCGCAGCACGCGTCCGCCGTGGGTGCATTCGAGAATGCGGTGATGCCCGCTGTCGGCCACGAACAGGCGATCCGGAGTGGCGGCCAGGCCGGTCGGGAACCGCAGCGGCAGGCGCGGCTCGGGATGGCTCTCGCGCGCTGCCCGCAGATCGTCGTCCGCCGGCCGTCCCAGCACTTCGCACAGCGCGGACACGGAACGATCCAGCTCGGCACCGTTGTCGGTGCCGACCAGACGGTGGCGGATCATGCCCTCGCCATCAATCAGCAGCACGGTCGGCCAGGCCTCGATGCCGAACGCCTGCCATGCCGCCCAGTTGGCGTCATGCGCGATGGGGAACCCGATGCCGTGGCGACGCAGCCGCTTGAGCGCCGTCTGCGGGTCCCGTTCGCTGTCGAAGCGCGGCACGTTGACCACCAGGGTCTGCAGGCGACCGGCATGGCGCGCCTGCAGCGCGGCCAGTTCGTTCAGGCGCTGCCCGCACCAGGCCGAGGCGGCGTTGACGAAGGCCAGCGCCACGATCCGGCCGCGCTGTTCGAGCAGCGAGCCGGAGGGCGCGTTGAGCCAGGGCAATCCCTGGGGAAGTTCGGGAGCGGGCGCGGCATTCATGATCCGCACCGATTATGCCGTAGTCCTATCCGCAGGACAGGCGCCGGACCGCCGCCCGTGCCGCCGAATCGACCAGTCGCCAGACATGATCGAAGTCGGCCGGACCGCCCGTGTACGGGTCCGGGATGCTGCCGCCGGCCTCGACCCCGGTCCATTCCAGCAGCAGCGACGCCTTGCCGGCCAGCCCCGGCGGCGCCAGCCCGCGCACGTCGCGCAGGTTCTGCCCGTCGGCGCACAGCAGCCAGTCGAAGCGCTCGAAGTCCTCCCGTCGCAACTGGCGCGCGCGCAGGCCGGCGATGTCCACGCCATGCTGGCGGGCACAGGCGATGGCGCGGCGATCCGGCGGTTCGCCCGCGTGCCAGTCGCCGGTGCCGGCCGAATCCACTTCCACGCTTCCGGCCAGCGGCGAGGCGGCCAGATGATGGCGAAGTGCGCCTTCGGCCATCGGCGAACGGCAGATGTTGCCCAGGCAGACCACCAGCAGCCTCATGCGCCGCGCGCCCACTGCTGCTCGGCGCGGGCCAGATCCTCGGGCGTGTCCACGCCGGGCGGGAACGGTTCCGGGGTCAGCGCGACCGCGATGCGATGGCCGGCTTCCAGCACCCGCAACTGTTCCAGCGACTCGATCTGTTCCAGCCGTCCCGGCGGCAGCCGCGTGTAGCGGCGCAGGAAGCCGGCGCGGTAGGCGTAGATGCCGATATGGCGCAGCCAGTGATCGCCCGCCGGCAGGGTTTCGCGATCGCGGGCGAAGGCGTCGCGGGGCCAGGGAATCGGCGCACGGCTGAAATACAGCGCGTCGCCGCCGGTGGCGCGCACCAGCTTGACGGTATTGGGATCGAACAGCGTTTCGGCCGTCTCGACAGCCGTTGCCAGCGTGGCCATCTCCGCCCCGCTGTCGACCAGCGCCTGCGCCACCGCGCGGATACCGGCGGCGGGGGCGAATGGCTCGTCGCCCTGCAGGTTGACCACCACCGCGTCGTCGGGCCAGCCGGCGATGTCGGCGCACTCGGCCAGGCGATCGCTGCCCGAGGCATGCGTGTCGCGGGTCATCGCCACCCGCACGCCGGTGCCCTGCAAGGCCGCGCGGATACGCTCGTCGTCGGTGGCGACCCAGACCTCGCCCGCACCGGCGGCCAGCGCGCGGCGGGCAACGTGCAGCACCAGCGGGTCGCCGCCGATCAGGCGCAGCGGCTTGCCCGGCAGGCGGGAGGCGGCGTAGCGGGCCGGAATGGCCACGATGAATCCGGTCGTCATGATGTCGGGGTTTCCGTCCTGGCCAGGCGATCCAGCAGCGCCACCCAGAATGCTTCCGGCAGGCGCGCCGACACCGGCACACTGAAATACCAGTCCTTGGCGAAGGCCGCGCATTTCACCGCGTCCTTTTCGGTCATCAGCACCGGCAGTTCGCTTCCGAAAGCGAAATCCTCGGCGCGATAGGCGTGATGATCGTCGAATGCATGCGGGACCACGCCGATACCCAGGCCGCGCAGGTTGTCGAAGAAGCGCTGCGGATGCCCGATGCCGGCCACGGCATGGACGCGCTGGCCGGCGAACGAGGCCAGCGGCCGCGGCCGGCCGCCACGCAGCGGCTGCGCCGCCTCGGTATGCAGCCGCATCGGCCATTCGCCGAACGCCGGCTCGCCGCCGTTGAGGACATGGAAGTCGCATTGCGTCGCGCGTTCGGCCGGTTCGCGCAACGGACCGGCGGGAAGCAGCCGGCCATTGCCGTAGCGGCGCTGTCCGTCGATGACTTCGATCTCGACGTCGCGTCGCAGGCGATAGTGCTGCAGGCCGTCATCGCACACCACGATGTCGCAACCGGCGGCGATCAGCACGCGCCCCGCGGCGACGCGATCCCGATCCACCCGCACCGGCACGCCGGTGCGGCGCGCAATGAGGACCGGCTCGTCGCCGCCCTGCTCCGGCGCCGTTGCCGCCTCCACCCAGAGCGGCTGGCGATCGTCGGCACGGCCATAACCCCGGCTGGCCACGCCGGGCTTGAATCCGGCCTCGCGCAGGCGCTGCACGAGGGCGATGGTGAGCGGGGTCTTGCCGGTACCGCCGACGGTGACGTTGCCGACCACGATCACCGGCACGGACAATCGGTGCCGGCGCAGCAGGCTCCAGCGGAAGAACCGCGCGCGCAATCCGATCAGCGCCGCATAGATCGACGCCAGCCCGCGGGCGTGGAGCGGGACGGGCTTGTCGTTGTACCAGTACGCAGGCGGAACGTGCCGGGACTTGTTCACTTCACTCACTCGCCGTCGCCTTCCCGGAATTGCATGCGATGCAGGTGCGCGTAGAGCCCGTCGCGGGCCAGGAGTTCGGCATGCGTGCCCTGCTCGACCAGCCGGCCCTGGTCCAGCACCAGCACCTGGTCGGCGTGTTCGATGGTGGACAGGCGGTGCGCGATCACCAGCGTCGTGCGATCCGGCATCAGCTTCTGCAGGGCGTTCTGCACCAGCCGCTCGGATTCGTTGTCCAGCGCGGCCGTCGCTTCGTCCAGAATGAGGATCGGCGCATCCTTCAACATCGCCCGCGCAATCGCCAGGCGCTGGCGCTGGCCGCCGGACAGGCGTCCGCCTTTGACGCCGACCTGAGCCTGCAGGCCTTCCGGCAACTCGCGGACGAACTCCATGGCGTTGGCGCCTTCCACTGCCCGCACCAGTGCTTGCTCAGGCGCTTCGCGCATTTCGCCGAAGGCGACGTTGGCGGCGACCGTGCCGTCGAACAGCATCACCTGTTGCCCCACCAGCGCGATCTGACGGCGCAGATCGGCCAACGGGTAGTCCTGCACCGGATGCCCGTCCACCAGGATCTGGCCCGCCTCGGGTTCGTAGAAACGCGGAATCAGCTTGATCAGGCTGGACTTGCCACTGCCGGATCGGCCGACGATCGCGGTGACGGTGCCGGGGCGGGCGACGAAACTGATATCGCTAAGAGCGGGTCTGACCTGGCCTGGATAGCGCGCCGTCACGTCACGGAACTCGATGAGGCCCTGCGCGCGATCCAACGGGCGGGCGCCTGCATCGTTCTCCTCCGGTGCGTCCAGCACCGAGAACAGGCGCTCGGCCGAAGCCACGCCGCGCTGGGTCATGTTCTGCACGTTGGTGAGTTGCTTGAGCGCGGGAATGATGGCGATCATCGACACCATCAGCGACACGAAGCCACCAGCGGTCAGGCGTCCCTGCATGGCCTGGTAGCCGGCCACGACCAGCAGCAGCGACAGGCCAACCGCGCCCATCATCTGGACCAGTGCCGAAGACACGCCGCGCGTGGCCTCTACCTTCATCGCCAGACGCAGGTTGTTGTCGGCCAGTTCGCGATATCGATCCATCTCGCTACCCTGGGCGCCGTAGATTTTGACCTCCTGCTGGCTGCTCAGGGTCTGATCTGCGGCCTGCAGCAGCTGCGCGCCGCTTTCCTGGATGCGATGGCTGATCCTGCGATAACGCCGGGCCACCTTGTCCATGACCCAGGCCAGCGGGGGACCCAGCAGCAATATCGCCAACGTTACCTGCCAGCTGTTGTGGAACATCACCGCCAGCATCGCCAGGATCTGGAAGGACTGCTGCAGCACGACCTTGGTGGCATCCACGGCCGCCTGCGCCACCTGGTCGCAGTCCGAGCCGAGCCGAACCAGCATCGAGGGGACCGGCTCGCTGTCGAAACGCATGCCCGGCAGGCGCAGGTATTTGCCCAGCACCTCTACTCTCATGTCGCGGGCGATGCTGCGCGCGGACTTGCCCATGCTCATGTCGGTCAGGAAGCCCGCCAGGCCACGGAGCAGGAACAGGCCGACGATGGCGAACGGCAACGTCAGATCCATGCCAGCGTTACGTGCGACGAAAGTACCGTCCACCACCGGCTTCATCAGATAACTGAAGGCACCGCTGGCGGCCGCCTCGATCAGCATGCCCAGCAGCGCCAGCAGCAGCAGGGCCCGGTAGGGCTTGGCCAGACGAACCAGCCGACGATAGGTTTGCCAGGCGGAAGCAGGTTGCGCACTCACCGCTTCACCTCCGGCGCGGTGGCGATCTGGATCGTGCGGAAGCCGGATTGCGCCAATGCATCGTAGGCCGTCACCACAGCCTGGTGCGGAGTGCGTGCATCGGCGCGCAACAACACCGGCCGCTGGCGATCTTCGCCGGCGACCTGGGCGATGGTCTGCTTGAGGGCATCCACGTCGGTGCGCAGGACCTCGTGCTCGTCCACGAAATAGTGGCCGTCGGCGTTGACCAGCACGCTCAGGGTCTTGGCCTGGGCCGCCACCGGCTCGCCCTTCGCGCTGGGCAGCTGCAATTGCAGCATCGAGCGCGAATCGAAGGTCGTGGTGATGACGAAGAAGATGATCAGCACCAGGATGACGTCGATCAACGGGACCAGGTTGATCTCCGGCTCCTCGTGGGCGCGGTCGTCACGAATCCTCATGCGCGGCTCAGGCGCCGACCGCCGCGGTGGCGGACGCTGGAACCGGCCGTGCGGCCGGCCGGGGCTGTCGCGCGTCGAGCGCGTCGAGCAACTTCATCGCTTCCTTCTCCATTTCCACCACGTAGCCGTTGATGCGGCCACGGAAATAGCGGTGCGCCATCAGCGCCGGAATCGCCACGATCATGCCGGTGGCCGCGCACACCAGCGCCTTGCCGATGCCGCCGGCCAACTGGTTGACGTCACCGACGCCGCTGTCCTGGATGCCCAGGAACATCTGGATCATGCCGACCACCGTGCCGAGCAGGCCCAGCAGCGGCCCGGCCGAGGCGATGCTGCCCAGCGCGTTGAGGAATTTCTCCATCCGGTGCACCACATGGCGGCCGGTGTCCTCGATGCGCTCGCGGATCTGATCGCGCGGGCGATTGCGGACCTCCAGCGCGGCGGCCAGCAGTTCGCCCAGCGGCGAAGTCCGGCGCAGCGATTCGATGTGGGCCGGCTCCAGTTGCCCGCGCACCGCCCAGTTGCGGACTTCCTCGCCCAGGCCGGGAGGCATGATTTCCTTGCGCCGCAGGGTCCAGAAACGCTCCACCACGATCGCCAGCGCCAGCACCGCCAGCAGCAGCAGGGGGATCATCGGCCAACCGCCGGCCTTGACCAGTTCAAGCACGTTAAGTCCTCGGGGCTCCGGGGAGCCGTTGCATCGATGGGCGATAGGATAGCCCAGCCGCCCCTCAGCGCCGCGCCGCATCCCACAGCCTGGGCCGGGCGTGACGACGTTCACGCACCGCCAGCCCCTCTGGCAACAGCCAGACCTGTACGGCCCCGCCCTCGGCGGTGCCGACCACTTCCGCCCCGCCCTCCTGCCAGCGCGCCACCACTTGCGGTTTGGGATGGCCGAACCGGTTGCGGTGGCCGCTGGAGACCAGCAGCAAGCGCGCGCTGGTCGCGGCGACGAAAGCGGGATCCGACGAGCCGGCGCTGCCATGGTGTGGCGCGAACACCACCTCGGCGCGTACCTGCGCCGGGAATCGCCGCACCAGTTCACGTTCGATCACCTCGCCGATGTCGCCGGTCAGCAGCGCCGCGCCATGCGCGGTCTCGACACGCAACACGCAACTGGATTCGTTGCCCAGATTGGGAAAATGACGATGCGGGTGCAGGAAGAGGAAGCGCACGCCATCCCACTCCCAGGCCTCGCCGGCCACGCAGGTGCGGATGGGCGACCCCGGGGCGGGCTCCGACCGCACGGGCAGCGCCGCTTCCACCGCGGCGGTCTGGCCCGGCGGCGCCTGGGCAACGCCGGCCGGCAAGGCGCGCAGCACGCTGGCCAGGCCGCCGATGTGGTCGTTGTCGTCGTGGCTGACCACCACCCGGTCCAGCCGCGACACGCCCCAGGCGCGCAACGCCGGTACCACCGCGCGCTCGCCGGCGTCGAATCCATCGCGCATCGCCGGTCCCATGTCGTACAGCAATGCATGCTCCGAGGTCCGGACCAGCACCGACAGTCCCTGGCCGACATCGATCATCGCCAATTGGACCTCGCCGGATCGCGGCAACCCTCGATCCGGCCACAGCAGCGGCAACCACAGCAAGGCGGCCAGCGGCTTGCCCGGTACGCCGCGCGGCAGCAGCATCCAGAACGCACCGGCCAGCGCCGCAGCCACCGCCCAGGGTGCCGCCTCCGGCAGCCACCAGAGGGAAAAACGACTGCCCGACAGCCAGTGGAAACCCGGCCAGGTCAGATCGAAACAGGCCGCCGCCCATCGCCATGGCCATGCGCCGGCACCGGGAAGCAGTGCCTCGGCCGCGGTGCCCAGCAGCGACAACGGCACCACCACCAGGCTCCACCAGGGGATGGCGATCAGGTTCGCGAAGGGGCCGGCCAGCGAGGCCTGGTCGAACAGCACCACCGTCAACGGCAGCAATCCCACCGTCGCCACCGCCTGCGCGGACAGGAATCCGCGCAGCCAATGTTGGGCGCCGGCCGCCGGCAGGCACCAGGCCAGCCAGGCGACCCCGCCGAAACTCAACCAGAACCCGGCGGCCAACGGCGACAGCGGATCGAACAGCAGTACCGCAATCAGCGCGAGCGCCAATGCGTCGGCCACCCCGGCGGGCCGGCGCCCCAGCCGGGCCGCTGCCCATACCGCCATCATCAGCACGGTACGCAGGGTCGGTAACGCGAAACCCGCCAGGACGGCATAGCCGAGCGCGGCCAGCACCGCCGCCACGCCCATCGCCTGCGGACGCGGCAGTGATCGCGCCCACGCGGGAAACAGGCGCCACAGTCCGCCGATAAGCAGTGCGATGGCGCTAGCCACCATGCCCACGTGGAAGCCCGAGATCGCGATCAGATGGGTCAGGCCGGTCGCGCGCAGGACATGCCAGTCATCCCGGGTCAACCCGCGGGTATCGCCAAGTGCCAGCGCGCGCACGAAACGCGAAGACGGCGAAGCCACCGACTGGCCGATGCGCGCGGCCATCACCTCGCGCCAGGCATCGACGCCGGCAGCGCCGGAAAGCCGCTGCGCGCGCTCGGGTCGATGCAGGTGACCGGTTGCGCCAACCCGTTGCAGCAGCGCGTGTTTTTCGCTGTCGAATCCACCCGGGTTGCGCAGGCCGCGCGGCGCGCGCAGCTTGACGGCGAGCCGCCAGCGTTCGCCGGCGCGCAGTTTCAAGCGAGGACCGGCCAGCCGGGTTCCGTAGTCGTCGTGCCAGGACAGCATGATCCGCCGCCCCCGCAATGCCGCCGCGGGTCCCTCGCCTTCTTCCACGGTGAACAGGAACCGGGTCCGCCTTGCCTCATGCTGGGGCAGATCGGCGACGGTCCCGGTCACGACCAACGGGCGCCGCTCCAGATCCGGCGGAATCCGCTGCGCCAGCGCCCAGCCCGCCTGCAATCCGGCCCACGCGAATCCGAGCAGCAATGCGCCCAGCCAGCGTCCCCGCCAGCGCCACAGCCAGGCCATGGCGCCGGCGATGCCCGGCAGCCACAACAGCAATGCCGCCGGGAGCCTGGGCATCGCCAGGCACAGGCCGGCGCCGGCCAGCAACGCCACGGCGGTTCCCACGCCGAACAAGGCAGGCACCCCGGCGTTGAGGCGCCCACCTTGGCGTGGCAGGCATTCGCGATCCGGCGTGCGGCTTCCGCCAGGCTCGCGTGGCGGACGACCGGGTTCCGGCCGCTCCGGCGGACTTCCATTTCCTTCGACATGCACGACGGCTGGTTTCCATTCCAGGCACCCCGCAACGCTACGCGCCGTCCGTGCATGACGGAATCGGCGGAAGCCGCGCATGCATGTCAGGCAAGCCCGACACGGGTCGGCGATCCAGCGCATCGTTCGCATGCCGCGATACCGACCGCAAGGACGAAACGGCGAATCCTTTCGATTGTTTCATCGCAGGGACCGTGGCACGCCCCAAGCTATTGACGCCGTTTCCACCCCGCCGCAAGACTGCATGCTTCCGCCGGACGCGACGCGTCGAGGCATCACCGGCGATGCGAACACACGATTCCCGTTCGCGTTGCCACGCCAGGATTTCCCACCAGGCCCACGCCATGACCTCCCACAGTCGACGCGATTTCCTCCGCCGCGCGGGCGCAGGCGCCGCCGCTTCGATGGCGCTGGCGGCCTTCCCGCCCGCCATTCGCCGCGCGCTGGCGATTCCGGCATACCACGCCAGCGGCACCATCAACGACGTCAAGCATGTGGTGATCCTGATGCAGGAAAACCGCTCGTTCGATCACTACTTCGGCACCTTGCGCGGCGCGCGCGGATTCGGCGATCGCTTCCCGATACCGCTGGCCGGAGGCCGCACGGTCTGGCAGCAGCGCTACACCCATGAGGATGCTTCGCGCATCGTGCTGCCTTATCACCTGGATGGGCGCAGCGGCAACGCGCAGCGCGTCGCCGGCACCCCGCACAGCTATCCCGACGCCCAGGCCGCGTGGGATCTGGGGCGCATGCGGGACTGGCCCACGCACAAGCAGCCGCAATCGATGGGCTACTACACCGAGGCCGAGCTTGCATTCCAGTTCGCCCTCGCCAACGCATTCACCCTGTGCGATGCCTACCACTGCGCATTCCATGGCGGCACCAACACCAACCGGCTGTTCCATTGGAGCGGCACCAACGACCCGGCCGGCGCGGCGGGCGGACCGGTGATCGACAACAGCGGCGATTCGTTCGACGCCGAAGGCGGCGACTATCGCTGGACCACCTATCCCGAACGCTTGCAGGCCGCGGGCGTCAGCTGGAAGGTGTACCAGAACCTGCCGGACAACTTCACCGACAATCCACTGGCCGGCTTCCGTGCCTATCGCGAGGCGAACCTCGCGCGCGGCAATCCGCCCAAGGCGACGGCCTTCCCGCCCTACCGGAGCGACGACGAAGCGATCAGCCCGTTGCTGAAAGGCGTTGGCAACACCCTGCCCGATGGCGGTTTCCTGCAGGCGCTGAAGGACGACATCGCCGCGGGCACGCTGCCACAGGTGTCGTGGATCGTCGCGCCCGCGATCTATTCCGAACATCCGGATCCCTCCAGCCCCGTGCAGGGCGGCTGGTACACGCAGCAGGTGCTGGAAGCGTTGACGGCGGATCCGGACACCTGGAGCCGGACGGTGCTGCTGGTGAACTTCGACGAGAACGACGGCTTCTTCGATCACGTGCCTCCGCCCGCCGCGCCGGCGTTCGAGGCCGACGGTCGCCTCGCTGGCGCGTCCACGGTGTCCACGGCGGGCGAGTACCACACCGATGGCCGCCCCTACGGACCGGGACCACGCGTGCCGATGTACGTGGTGTCGCCGTGGAGCCGCGGCGGCTGGATCAACTCGCAGGTGTTCGATCACACCTCCGTGCTGCGCTTCCTGGAAGCGCGTTTCGGCGTGGCCGAGCCGAACATCAGCGCCTATCGTCGCGCGGTGGCCGGCGATCTCACCAGCGCCTTCAACTTCGCCCACCCGAACGCCGAAGTACCGCCGCGCCCGCCACGGCAGCGCCGGTCGGTGGCGGATGCGCTGCGCGCCGCCCAGGAAGCTTTGCCGGCGCTGTTGCCACCCGCGGAAGGCCAACAGCAGCCTCCCCGGCAGGCCACCGGCAGCCGCCCATCCCGCGCCCTGCCCTACGAACTGCATGTGCACGGCGGCGTGCAGAGCGATGGCACGGTGACCCTGGAATTCATCAACAGCGGACGCGCCGGCGCGGTCTTCCACGTCTACGATCGCCTGCACCTGGAGCGCGTTCCGCGACGCTACGCGATCGAGGCCGGTCGGCAGCTCGCCGGCACCTGGGACACACGGGCCACGGACGAGGGCCATTACGACCTGTGGGTGCTCGGACCAAACGGATTCCATCGCCATTTCCGCGGCGACACCCACGCACGCGCGGCTCTCGAGGTGAAAGCGGCATACGAGGTAGCCACCGCCTCCCTGCTGCTGGAGGTTACCAACCACGGCGGGCATCGCGGTCCGATATCGCTCGTCGCCAACGCCTACCGCAACGAAGCTCCCCAAGCCGCCGAACTGGCGCCCGGGGAGCGCAGGCCATGGCGCTGGGCGCTCTCCGCATACGGCGGCTGGTACGATTTCAGCGTGGCGGGCACGGATGGTTTCCTGCGCCGCTTCGCCGGACGCCTGGAAACCGGGGCCGACGGGATCTCGGATCCGGCGATGGGAACTTGAGCACTCCCCTTCTTCCATTTCCAAACTCCGCAACAAGCGCCATGCAAGCCATCGTCGATTTCATCCTCGAAGTGGACAGACTCAAGGCGGTCACCCGCAAGATTCGCCTGCGAGACAGCGACCGCTACGAGAATTCCGCCGAACACAGCTGGCAGCTGGCGTTGTTGGCCAGTTCGCTGGCGCCGCATGCCCCGGCGGGCATCGACATGGACCGGGTGATCCGCATGCTGCTGGTACATGACATCGGCGAAATCGACACCGGCGACACGATGGCCTTCGTGGAGGGAGGCTGGGAGGAACGCAAGGCCGCCGAGCTGGTGGCGGTACGGCGTATCTTCGGCTTGCTGCCGGCGTCCGAGGGTGGACCACTGCTCGCCTTGTGGCAGGAATTCGACGATGCGCAAACGCCGGAGGCGATCTTCGCCAATGCCGTCGACCGCGCCATGCCGGTTTTGCTGAACCTGGCCAACCAGGGCCAGAGCTGGCGCGAGAACGGCATCAGCCACGAGCGCGTGGTGCGGCGGGTCGGACCGCCGATCAAGGCCGGATGCCCGGCGCTGTGGCGCTATCTCGAAGTCCGGCTGGCGGAAGCGCGGGAGCGGGAGTTTTTCGGCGCCTGAGGCGGGAGCTGCGAACAGCGGAGCAAGCTCCGCCCTACGGTCAGACGTCGGCGTGGGCGAGCTGGCGCAGCTTGCCTTCGTGCAGTTCCAGCACGCGGTCGAGGCGACGGGCCAGGCGACGATCGTGGGTGACCAGGACCAGGCTGGTCTTCTGCGCGCGGTTGAGGCCGAGCATCAGATCGAACACGGTCGCGGCGGTCTTTTCGTCCAGGTTGCCGGTGGGTTCGTCACCCAGCACGCAGGCCGGCTGGTTGACCAGCGCGCGCGCCACCGCGGCGCGCTGGCGCTCGCCGCCGGACAGTTCACCGGGCTTGTGCTCGATGCGGTGGCCAAGGCCGACCGCTTCCAGCAGGTCGCGCGCACGCTGGCGCGCGGCATTCGCATCGGTGCCGCCCAGCATCACCGGCATCATCACGTTCTCCAGCGCGGTGAATTCCGGCAGCAGGTGATGGAACTGGTAGACGAAACCGAGCGCGCGGTTGCGCAGCTGGCCGCGCGCCGCGTCCGACAGCGCCGACATCTTCTGTCCGGCGACGTACACCTCGCCCGCGGTCGGCGTGTCCAGCCCCCCCAGCAGGTGCAGCAACGTGCTCTTGCCGGCGCCGGACGCGCCGACGATCGCGACCGTCTCGCCGGGATGCACGGCCAGTTCCAGGCCATCGAACACCGGCGTGCGCATCTTGCCCTCGGCATAGGTCTTGCCGAGGTGGTCGGCGCGGATGACGGTGCCGTCGGCCGTCGCGGTCTTCTCACTCATAGCGCAGGGCCTCCGCCGGCTGGGTCCGGGCCGCGCGCCAGGCCGGGTACAGCGTGGCCAGGAAGCTCATTGCCAGCGCCACGCAGGCAATGGTCGTCACATCGTCGGGCCTCAGGTCGTACGGCAGGCCGGTGATGTAGTAGACGTCCGGCGGCAACAGGGTCACGTTGAACACTTTCTCGATGACGTCGAGGATGCTTTCCAGGTTCATGGTCAGGGCGATGCCGCCAATGACGCCGGCCACGGTGCCGATGATGCCGATCAGCGACCCCTGCACCATGAACACCTGCATCACCCCGCGCGGGGTCAGCCCCAGCGTGCGCAGGATGGCGATGTCGGCCTGCTTGTCGGTCACCAGCATCACCTGCGAGTTCACCAGCGAGAACGCGCCCATCAGGATGATCAGCGACAGCAGGATGCCCATCACCGTCTTTTCCATCTTCAGCGAGTGGTACAGGTTGGCGTTCTGGCTCATCCAGTCGCTGACCCGGTAGACGTGCCCCAGCCGGTAGACCAGATCGCGCGCCACGGTCATCGCCTGGTCCATGTCGTGCAGCTTCAGGCGCACGCCGGTCACGCCGTCGCCCATCCGCAGCACGCGTTGCAGATCCGCGATGTGCGCCACCGCCAGGTTGCGGTCGATGTCGTTGTGGCCCACCGCGAAGATGCCCGACACGGTGAAACGCTTGATCTTGGGCATCGCCCCCATCGGCGTGCCCTGGAAGTTGCCGGCGGTCACGACCACGCTGTCGCCCACGCCCACCCGCAACCAGGCGGCCAGTTCCTGCCCCAGCAGGATGTTGAATTCGCCGGGCTGCAGCGAGTCGAGCCGTCCCGCCTTCATCTTGTCGCCCAGCACCGACACCTTGCGCTCTTCCGAGGGCACGATGCCCTGGACCAGCGCGCCCTGCGGATCCGCGTTGCCGGACAGCATCGCCTGTACGTCCACATAGGGCGCCGCGCCGGCCACGCGTGGATCCTGCATCGCCACACGCACCGCGTGCGGCCAGTCCTGCATGTCCTCGCCGGCGCCGGCCACGGTCGCATGGGCGGTCATTTGCAGCAGGCGGTCGCGGATTTCCCGCTGGAAGCCATTCATCACCGACAGCGTGGTGATGAGCACCGCCACGCCGAGCGCGATGCCGATGATGGAAGCCAGCGAGATGAAGGAGATGAAGCCGTTGCGGCGCTTGGCGCGGAGATAGCGCAGGCCGATGGCGACGGGGACGGGTTTGAACATCGGCCTATGGTGCCATCGGCCGGGGGGCGCGCGAAGCACCATCGATGCCAGCGGCCAGCCGCAGTTCACGCCGGGCCGGGGCCGGCAGGGTGTCGGGCCACCAGCCCAGGCGGTGGCGGCGTCCCCGCCGGTCCCGCCAGTGCAGGATGGCCAGCGGCCCGCGCCAGACCAGTTCGGCCTCCCGCACCGGTATCCCCTCCATGGTCACCGGGCCGCTGGCCGGGAAGACCCAGGACAGGACCGGCCTGCGCGCTTCGCGACGGGCCAGGCGGACACCCTGCAACGCGGCGCCCAGCGCCAGCGGCCAGGCCGCGGCACGCGGCATTTCGCTGGCCAGCACCGCCAGGCCGGCGCCGATGCCCAGCAGGATCAGGATCGCGCACAACAGGCGCGAGGGGCGCCATTCAAGCCGGCAAGGCGCGGATGCGCTGGATGAGTGCGGCGAGTTCGCCATCGGGACATTGCTCGTAGCCCATGAACCAGCGCCAGAGCTTATCGTCCTCGCAATCGAGCAGCCGTAGGAAAACACCGCGCTCGGCCTCGGAAGATCCCGCCCAGGCGCGATCGAGGTGGCGTTCGAACAATTGATCCAGTTCGCGCATGCCGCGCCGGCAGCGCCAGCGGATGCGCTTGAGTTCCACGTCTTGGGGATTCATGCCAACCAGAGCAGCCAGGCCATGCGCGCCCAGAAAGCCATCAGGACCAGCGTCGCCAGGGCGTATGCGACGAAGCGGGTCATCACGTGATTGATCGTGCATTGCACGCCGCTGTGCACCGCACGCAGGCCGACGAACGCCCACGCCATCACCAGCATGACGAGGTCGCCGATGCCGGCCTGGGCGGCGAGCAGCACGCCCGCGTAGAACAACACCGGCACCTCGAACAGGTTGCGGAAGTTGTCCGACGCGCGGGTGTCGGACAACAGCCGCGCCGCGTCGGCCGATCCGGCCAGCGCCTGCGCATCGATGCGCTTGCGCATCATTTCGCCCAGCCGCAGGTGGTACAGACGGATCCAGACCAGGAACGTCAGTCCCGCCATCGCCACCGCGGGCCAGAGGATCGCAGTGGCGGACGGCGTATCCATGGCGTCAGGCGCGCCGCTCCATCATCAGCTTCTTGATTTCCGCGATGGCCAGCGCCGGATTCAGCCCCTTCGGGCAGGTCCGCGCGCAGTTCATGATGGTGTGGCAGCGGTACAGCTTGAACGGATCTTCCAGGTCGTCCAGGCGCGCACCGGTGTCCTCGTCGCGCGAATCGATGATCCAGCGGTAAGCCTGCAGCAGGATCGCCGGACCGAGGTAGCGCTCGCCGTTCCACCAGTAGCTCGGGCAGCTGGTCGAGCAGCAGGCGCACAGGATGCATTCGTAGAGGCCGTCCAGCTTCTTGCGGTCCTCCGGCGACTGCAGACGCTCGCGATCCGGCGGCGCGGGCGTCTGGGTGCGGATCCACGGCTTGATCGAGGCGTACTGCGCGTAGAAGTGGGTCAGGTCCGGGACCAGATCCTTGACCACGTTCATGTGCGGCAGCGGGTAGATCGGCACCTCGGCCTTCTTGCAGTCGCCGATGGCGCGCGTGCAGGCCAGGGTGTTGGTGCCGTCGATGTTCATCGCGCACGAACCGCAGATGCCCTCGCGGCAGGAGCGGCGGAAGGTCAGGGTCGGATCGATCTCGTTCTTGATCTTGATCAGCGCGTCCAGGACCATCGGACCGCAGGCCGCCAGATCCACCTCGTAGGTGTCCAGGCGCGGGTTCTGCCCGTCTTCCGGATTCCAGCGATAGACCTTGAAGGTACGCGGGTTCTTCGCGCCGGGGGCGGGGAAATGCCTGCCCTTCTGGACGCGCGAGTTCTTCGGGAGTGCGAATTCGGCCATTGCTCTAGTCTCTCCCGATCAGTAAACGCGCGGCTTCGGCGGCACCACGTCGACGTCGTCGGTCAACGTGTACATGTGCACCGGGCGGAAATCGAAATTGCACTGGCCCTGCTCGTCGACGCTGACCAGGGTGTGCTTCTGCCAGTTGACGTCGTCGCGCTCGGGGAAGTCCTCGTGCGCGTGCGCGCCGCGGCTCTCGTGGCGCTGCTCGGCGGAGTTGATGGTGGCCACCGCGTTGAGCAGCAGGTTGTGCAGTTCGTAGGTTTCGATCAGGTCCGAGTTCCAGACCAGCGAGCGATCGCTGACCTTCACGTCCTCGAAGGACTTGAAGATGTCGGCCATCTTCTCGCAGCCTTCCTTCAGCGTCTTGCTGGTGCGGAACACCGCCGCGTCGGCCTGCATGGTGCGCTGCATGCGGTCGCGGATGACCGCGGTCGGGGTGTCGCCGCTGGCGTTGCGCAGCTTGTCCAGGTGCGAGAGCGCCTTGTCGCAGGCGTCGCCGGCCAGCGGCTTGTGTGCTCCGCCCGGCTTGATCGTCTCGGCGCAGCGGTTCGCCACCGCGCGGCCGAACACCACCAGATCCAGCAGCGAGTTCGAACCCAGGCGGTTGGCGCCGTGCACCGACACGCAGGCCGCCTCGCCGATGGCGTACAGGCCCGGCACCACCGCATCGGGGTTGTCGCCGACCTTGCGCACCACTTCGCCGTGGTAGTTGGTCGGGATGCCGCCCATGTTGTAGTGCACCGTCGGGATGACCGGGATCGGCTGTTTGGTCACGTCCACGCCGGCGAAGATGTGCGCGCTCTCGGCGATGCCCGGCAGCTTCTCGTTGATGACTTCCGGCCCCAGGTGGGTCAGGTCGAGCAGGATGTGATCCTTGTGCTCGCCGACGCCGCGGCCCTCGCGGATCTCGATGGTCATCGAACGCGACACCACGTCGCGCGAGGCCAGATCCTTGTAGTGCGGCGCATAGCGCTCCATGAACCGCTCGCCGTTGCTGTTGCGCAGGATGCCGCCCTCGCCACGCACGCCTTCGGTGATCAGGCAGCCGGCGCCGTAGATGCCGGTCGGGTGGAACTGCACGAATTCCATGTCCTGCATCGGCAGGCCGGCGCGCATCACCAACCCGCCGCCGTCGCCGGTGCAGGTATGGGCGGAGGTGGCGCTGAAGTAGGCACGGCCGTAGCCGCCGGTGGCCAGCACCACGCCGTGGGCGCGGAACAGGTGCAGCGAACCTTCGGCCATGTCCAGAGCGAGCACGCCGCGGCAGACGCCCTCCTCGTCGAAGATCAGGTCGAGCGCGAAGTACTCGATCATGAAGCGCGCGTCGTGCTTCAGCGACTGCTGGTACAGCGTGTGCAGCATCGCGTGGCCGGTGCGGTCGGCGGCGGCGCAGGTGCGCTGCGCCGGCGGACCTTCGCCGTAGCGGGTGGTCATGCCGCCGAACGGGCGCTGGTAGATCTTGCCCTCCTCGGTGCGGCTGAACGGCACGCCGTAGTGTTCCAGCTCGATGATGGCCGGAATCGCCTCGCGGCACATGTATTCGATCGCGTCCTGGTCGCCCAGCCAGTCCGACCCCTTGATGGTGTCGTAGAAGTGGTAGCGCCAGTCGTCTTCGCCCATGTTGCCGAGCGCGGCGGAAATGCCGCCCTGCGCGGCCACGGTATGCGAACGGGTCGGAAAGACCTTGGTCAGGCAGACCGTCTGCAGGCCCTTGGCGGCCAGGCCGAAGGTCGCGCGCAGGCCGGCGCCGCCGGCGCCCACCACGACCATGTCGTACTTGTGTTCGGTGATCTTGTAAGCGGACATTTCGTCAATTCCCCAGCGCGATGCGGGCCACCGCGAAAACACTGATGATGGCGCCGAGCACGGCGATGAAGCGCACCGCGGTCTGGACCACCAGGGCCAGCAGCGAGTGGTGGACGTAGTCTTCCAGCACGACCTGCAGGCCGAGCTGCGCGTGCCAGAACATGGTGATCAGGAAGCCCACCAGCAGCACCGCGTTCCACGGACGCGACACCGCCTCGGTGGCGGCCACGTAGTCCGCGCCGATCAGGTTGACCACGAACACCAGGAACCAGATGCCCAGCAGGACCAGCGCGGTGGCGGTCAGGCGCTGGTTGACGAAATGCGCGGTGCCGGTCTTGGCCGAACCCAGGCCGCGCACGCCCTTCAGCGGGGTGCGGAAGCGGCTCATGCGGCACCTCCCGACAGGACGAAGCCCCAGACCGCGGCGGTGATGACCAGGCTGCCGATCACCGACAACCAGCTGCTGCGGATGAAGGCGGGAATGCTGAAGCCAATCGCGAAATCCTGGACCACGTGGCGGATGCCGTTGCACAGGTGGTAGGCGAACGCCCAGGTCCACGCGAACAGGAACACCTGGCCATACCAGGCGCCGGCGATCGCGGTGAAGCAGTTCCAGGACTCCGGTCCCAGCATCAACGCCATCAACCCGCCGGCAATCACCAGCGCGCCCAGGGCCAGGAAGATGCCGGTACCTCGATGCAGGATGGAGGTCGCCATCTGGATCTGCCATCGGTAGACCTGCAGATGGGGGGAAAGCGGACGTTGGTGTGTCGCCATTCGCTGACTCTTTCTCGGCTGGGCGGTCGCCTTGACCGCGTTGGCTCAATGCTGCGGATCAGAAATCGATGCAGCGCCCGTTTTTTTCCCAATCCCCGTAACGCGTCGGCTCGGGACCGTCGCGCCCCCCTATTTCCTTCTGCGCTGGCGCCGGTTCCGCGTGGGTGCCGGATGGAGCGGCAGGCGCGTTTTCGGACGGCAGTGTTCCGGCGTCGGCGTCAGGGATGGGAGCTGTTTCGCCTATCATAGGGGTCTCGCAGTGCACAAAATTTTAATCCCCACCCCCTTGGCTGACAACCTGCCCCCTCCGGAAACACCCGCGACAGCGCTGTCCGACCACGCGGTCCTGAGCCTGGAAGGCCCGGATGCCGTGGCTTTCGCCCATGCGCAGTTCAGCAGCGAAGTGGCCTCGCTGGCGGTGGGACAGTGGCAATGGAGCGCCTGGCTGACGCCCAAGGGGCGCGTCATTGCGCTGTTTGCCCTCGTCCGCCCCGGCGAGCAGGAACTGTTGCTGGCGCTGCCGGATTATCCCGCCGAGGTGCTGGCCGCCGCCTTGCAGCGCTATGTCTTCAGACGAAAGTTGAAGATCGCCGTGCGGCCGGATCTGGTGGTCCAGGGCGTGATGGCGTCTCCCGCGCAAGCCAGCGGTACCGTGCTCGGGAAGTCCGGTGAGGCGCTGGAACTGGATCGGACCGATGCCGGCGGCGCTCGCCACTGGCGGATTGGCGGTGGACCGGTCGCCGGTACCGCCAACGTCGCCGATTGGCGAAGGCACGATCTGCGCCACGGCCTGCCCCGCCTGCCCGAAAGCCAGCGCGAACAATGGACGCCACAACAGCTTTCGCTCGATCGATTGAACGCCTACAGCGTCAAGAAAGGTTGCTATCCGGGTCAGGAAATCGTTGCCCGCACCCATTTCCTCGGCAAGGCCAAGCGTGCGCTGGTCCTGTTTGAAAGCGATGTGCCGCCGGATCCGGGCAACGCGGTCACCGACGGCAACCGTGACATCGGCGAAATCATCTGCGCGCAGGCGGGCAATCCCGCGCTCGCGCTCGGGGTGATGCCGCTGGAACGCGAACCGGCCACGCTGGCGGCGGGTGGCGTCGCCTTGAAGGAAATCCCGCTACTGGACTGACTGCGTCCGCGCCAGCTTGATCCAGGTCAATTACGCGCGCCGGCGGATGCCTACACTGCGGAAAGTTGCTTTCCGCAAGGATGTATCTGCATGCGCCACGACGTGATCATCATCGGAGCCGGCCCGGCGGGACTGTGCCTGGCCCGCGCCCTGGCCGGGCAATCCCTGCGGGTGGCGCTGCTCGAACGGCAGCCGGAATCGGCCATCGCCGAACCGGCGTTCGACGGACGCGAGATCGCCCTCACCCAAGCTTCGATCCGCCTGCTGCGCGAACTCGGTGTGTGGAAACACATTCCGCAGGACGATGTCGCCCCGCTGCGCGCGGCGCGGGTCATGGAAGGCGAATCGCCGCACTGGATGACCGTGGAAGGCGCGCTGGTCGGCAGGTCGCAACTGGGCAGCCTGGTGCCGAACCACCGCATCCGCGCCGCCGCCTGGCGGGCCGTCCAGGGCCTGCCGACGCTGGACTGGTATCCGGACGCGCGGATCGAATCGGTCCGGACCACGCCGGAGCAAGCCGAAGTGAATCTGCAGGACGGAACACGCCTGCACGCGTCGCTCCTGATCGCCGCCGACAGCCGTTTCTCGGAAACCCGTCGCGCGCTCGGCATCGGCGCCTACCAGAACGATTTCGGCAAGAGCATGCTGGTATGCCGGATGCAGCACGAGCTTCCGCACCATGGCATCGCATGGGAATGGTTCGGCCATGGCCAGACCCTGGCCATGCTGCCGCTGCGCGAACATCTCTCCTCCGCGGTGCTGACCGTGCCCCACGCGGAAGCCCGGCGACTGCAGGATCTGCCCGCCGAGGCATTCGCCGCCAGCATGCGCGAGCGCTACGGCAATCGCCTTGGCGCGATGCAGCTGGAAAGCAGCCGCCACGTGTATCCGCTGGTCGGCGTCTATGCGCACCGTTTCGTCGGCCAGCGTTTCGCGGTGGCCGGCGACGCGGCCGTGGGCATGCACCCGGTGACCGCGCACGGATTCAACCTGGGCCTGGCCAGCGTGGAGCGGTTGTCGGAACTCGCCCGCACCGCGCGGGCGCAGGGCCGCGACCTGGGCGGCGATGCGCTGCTGGCGCGCTACCAGCGCCGCCATCGCGCCGGCAGCCTGCCGCTCTATCTGGCCACCGCCACCGTCGTGCGGGTGTTCACCGATGATCGCCCGCCGGTGCGGAAGCTGCGGGAAACCATCCTGCGCGCAGGCCAGCAGTTGCGGCCGTTCCGGCGCCTGCTGGCCGCGCAACTGGTGGACGATGCGCCACTCGACGCCCCGCTGCCGGCGCGCGTGCGCCGGGGCCTGGCGCAGCTGCTGCCGCGCCGCGCCTGATCGCTCAGCCCAGCCAGGTCTCGAAGCGATCCAGGAACATCTGCAGGCGCCTGCGGGCGCGCTCGTCGACGACATCGCCAGCCGCGTCGATCAATCCTTCCTTGAACTGGATGGCGATCTCCGGTTGCGGCAGCACCGCCACGTCCACGGCCGCCAACACGTTGCGCAGGTGCTGCTGCGAGGACACCGTGCCGTGCATGCCCGGCGACGTACCGATGATGCCGGCGCGCTTGCCGGCGAAGGTGGTGCTGCCGGCCGGACGACTGGCCACGTCGATCGCGTTCTTCAGCACGCCCGGCATCGATCGGTTGTATTCGGGAGTGACGAACAGCAGCGCGTCGGCCTGCTCGATGCCTTGCTTGAAGCGCAGCCCCGCCGCCGGGAAATCCGCGTCATCGTCCTGGTTGTAGAGCGGCAGATCGCCGATTTCCAGGACCCGGAACGCAAACCGATCCCCGGCCAGCCGCTGCACCGCGCCGGCCAGTTGGCGGTTGAAGGAATCCTTGCGCAGGCTGCCGATGATGATGGCCACGACCGGTGCTGGCATGGAGAACTCCCGTTGCGGTGAAAGGGCCACGAGCATACCAGCCCCGCGACAGGGCAATGCCCTGTCGCATCACGCGTGGCTCAGGCCAGCCGATCCGCCGCCGCCACGATGTCCTCGTCGCCCGGCAGCACCAGGAACGCGGCGCCGGCCAACGGCGTGTAGGTGTCCGTGCCGACCACGCGCTGGAACGGGCGCGCGCGATAGCCGCCCTCCGCGATCGCGGTGATGATGCCCTCGCCCACGCCGGCCGAATGGCGGCCCTCGTCGACGATCAGGATGCGCTTGGCGGTCGCGGCCTGTTCGACGATGAACGCCTCGTTGAGCGGCACCAGCCAGCGCAGGTCCACCACCCTTACCTTCCAGCCATGCTTCGCCTCGATGCTGCGTGCGGCGCGCAGGCTCATCGGTACGCCATTGCCGTAGCTGAAGATGACCAGGTCGTCGGCGTCGGCGTCATACACGCGGCCTTCGCCCAGCACCATCGCCTGGTCCTGCGCGGGATACGGGAACAGCCACTGGCCGTCGCCGGGCTCGTACAGGTCCTTGGTCATGTACAGCGCGATCGGCTCGAGGAACGCGGTGACGCGGCCATCGACCTTGGCCAGTGCCGCCAGCGTGCGCAGCATCATCGCCGCGTCATCGCCGCGCGAGGGGCAGCCGACGACCAGGCCGGGAATGTCGCGCAGTGCGGTGATCGAGTTGTCGTTGTGGAAATGCCCGCCGAAGCCGCGCTGGTAGCCCAGGCCGGCGATGCGCACCACCATCGGGTTGCGGTACTGGTTGTTGCTGAAGAACTGCAGGCTGGCCGCCTCGCCGCGAATCTGGTCGCAGGCGTTGTGGAAATAGGCCAGGTACTGGATTTCCGGCAGCGGCAGCATGCCCAGGTTGGCGTAACCCTGGGCCAGGCCGAGGATCATCGTCTCGTCCAGCAGCGTGTTGAACACACGGCTGCCCTTGAACGCCTTGTGCAGGCCCTTGGTGACCGTGTACACGCCGCCTTTCTGCGCCACGTCCTCGCCGAACAACAGCGTCTCGGGATACTTGCAGAACAGATCGTGCAGCGCATTGTTGATCTGGATGGCGAGATGGCGCGGCGGCAGCTTCTCCGGCAGCTTTTCCTCGCTGCCGAACGCGGCCACTCGCTTGTCGTGCGGCGCGTTGCGCGCGGCTTCGGCGGCCACCTTGTCCGGGGTATACGGCGCCAGCGGCGCGATCACTTCCTCCAGCGTGGTGATCTTGGGCCGGCGATCGGCTTCCTCGGCGGCGGCGAAGCAGCGCTGGCGGATGTTCTCGTAGAACGCCAGCAATTCCTCGCGGCTCATCAGGCCGGATTCCAGCGCGATCGCCGCCGAACGCAGCAGCGGGTCGGTGGCTTCCACCGCCACCAGTTCCTCGATCGGCCGCCATTCGATTTCGAAGTCGGTACCGGCATGGCCCATGATGCGGGTGGTGCGCAGGTGCAGGAAGGTCGGACGCCGGGTGGTGCGGCAATGTTCGACCGCCGCCTGCACCTGGCCGTAACCGTTCGCCAGGTCCAGACCGTCTGCGTAGAAATAATCCAGGTCGGCGCGATCGCGGAAATTGCGTCCCACCCAGCCATCCGGCGTCTTCACCGAAATGCCGATGCCGTTGTCCTCGCACACAAACAGGACCGGCGCGGGCAGCTTCTGGTAGGCCGTCCAGGCCGCCGCGTTGAACGCGGTCTGCGCGGTGGCGTGGTTGCTGGAGGCGTCGCCGAACGAGCAGATGGCGATGCTGTCTTCCGGAATCGGCGAGGCATGGCCGATGCGACGGGCCTGCTCGATGGCGATCGCCGTGCCCAGCGCCTTCGGCAGGTGCGAGGCGATCGTCGAGGTCTGCGGCAGCACCCACAACGGCTTGCTGCCCCACACCTTGTGGCGTCCGCCGGAGGCCGGATCCTCGGCGCTGGCGGCGAACGACAGCGCCGAATCCATCACCGGATCCATGCCCGGAAGCTTGCGGAAGCGTTCGGCCATGAAACCGCCGCTGCGGTAGTGCAGGAACGCCGGATCGGTGTGCCGGGTCAACCGCGCGACCATCGCATTGCCTTCGTGGCCGGAGCTGCCGATGGTGTAGAAGACCTTGTTCTGCACGCGCAGCACGCGCGCCATCAGATCCAGGTGGCGCGAAATCAGCTGGGATTCCAGCAGGTCGGCGAATCCCTGCCGATCCAGCGCGCTGCCCGGCAGGATGGCGGATGCGGTTCCACGGCCGGATTGGCCGTTCCAGACCTTCACGAACTCGGTGAAGTTCTGATCGCAGATTTCGGCGCGGTTGAGGCCCTTCATGCGGGCGGGAATGGTCTGGACGGTCATGGCACTCGTGGATGGATTCAGGAATTCGCCAGGCGCTCGGCGACATCGTCGGCGACCGGGGGCATGGGGATGAAACCCGGCGTCGCGCTCGCGCGCGACAACCAGGCGGAAACACGGGGAAACTTCGACAGCTCGAAGCCGCCATCGGCGGCGCAATGCGTATAGGCGAACAGGGCGATGTCGGCGACGCCATAGTCGTCTCCGGTGAACCAGTCCGCCTGTTGGAGATGGCGTTCCATCACCGCCAGCGCCTGCTCGCCGCGCTCGATCAGGCGTGGCAGATCGGCGCGTCGTGGTGAATCCGGCGGCGTCCAGCCACGGATGAAGCGCGCCACCGCGACATAGGGCTCATGGCTGTATTGCTCGAAGAACAGCCAGCTCAACGCCTGCGCCCGCTGCCAGGCATCGGCCGGCAGGTACGCGCTGCCCTCGGCCAGCCAGCACAGGATGGCGTTGGATTCGGTCAGGACGCGACCATCGCCGCGTTCCAGCATTGGCACCTTGCCGTTCGGATTCTTGGCCAGGTAGTCCGGCGTGCGGGTGGCGCCGTTCGGGCTGTCGACTTCGACCCAGCGGTAGTCGCGTCCCAGTTGTTCCAGCAGCAGGCGCACCTTGTGGCAGTTGCCGGACACTGAATAGCCGTGCACGGTGATCGATTCAGTGGACATGATGTTCCCGGGTGGCGAGGAATGCGGAAATGCGTCGCGCCTTGGCCAGATCCTTGTCGCGGCCGAACAGCAGCAGGATGCGTCGCTGCTCGGATGGCGTCGGCACGGGGATGGCCTGGCCGTTCACCTCCACCTGCAACTCCGAGGCCACCTGTACGGGCTGCCAGTCGTCCGCCACGCGGACTTCCAGATCGCCCATCACCTCCAGTGGCATCGGCAGATGCGCGAAGCGTGCGAAGCGGGATCGGAAACGGCCGTCATCGGCGGGACGATAGTGAGCGTCGCGATGCGCCGTCCACGCTTCTGCCAGGGCATCGGCATCCCGCGCGCTACATAGCAGATCGACGTCGTTCGGCTCCGGACCATCGACGCCCGCCAGGCGCATCGCGGCGCTGCCGATGACCCACCAGGGATCGCGGAAGCACGCGCGTGCGATCGGCACCAGGCCGGCCAGCGTGGCCATCAGGCGCGTATCGATGGAAGCGGGTGCGATCACTCGCCGCGTCCCGCGCGCCACGCGTCGCGGCTCTGGCCCCAGACATCCAGTTCGATCGACTCGAACGGCGGCGGCAGCCGGGTCTGGCGCAGCTTGCGCGACCCCAGGCGCTCGGCCAGCTTCTGCGACGGCACGTTCTCCGCGTCGATGCAGTGGATGATGTCGGTCCAGCCGAGGTTGTCGAATGCCCAGTCGATGGCCGGCCGCGCCGCTTCCAGCGCATAGCCCTTGCCCTGGGCCGCCCGCCGGAGCGACCAACCGACTTCATTGCCGGGCCAACCCTCCGGCTTCCACGGTCCCAACTGACCCAGCCATTCGCCGGTGGCGCGGTCGATGATCGCGAACATGCCGAAACCGTCGAGCCACCAGGAGCCCGGCTGCCACAGGAACCGGCGCCAGGCTTCCGGACGGGTGACCGCTCCGCCGATGAAGCGGGCCGCTTCCTCGTCGGCCTGGAGTTCGGCGAAACCGTCGAAGTCCTCGCGTCGTGGCGGCCGCAGGATCAGGCGTTCGGTTTCGAGTTTCAGTTCGTCGATGCCCCGGCTCATGCGGCCTTTCCTCCCCGTGCGAACCATTGTTCGCGTGACTGTCCCCAGATTTCGACCGGCTTGCCTTCATGCGGCGCCGGCAGTTCGCCCATGCGCAGGAAGCGCGAGCCAAGCTTGGCCGCGACCACTTTGGAATTCTGGTTGTCCGGATCGATGGTGTGGATGATTTCCTGCCAGCCCAGCCGCTCGAACGCCCAGTCGGCCGCCGCGCGCGCCGCTTCCGGCGCATAACCGTGGCCCCAGGCCTCGCGGGCGATACTCCAGCCGATCTCGGTGCCGGGCCAGCCGAGCGGGCACCAGGGGCCGACCCGCCCGACCCAACGACCGCTGGACTTCTCGATCACCGAGAACATCGCGAAGCCTTCCATCTGCCAGCAGCCGACCATCGCCGCCAGGCTGCGGTAGGCCATCGGGGGCGGTTGCACGCCGCCGATATAGCGGGTGGCCTCCTCGTCGGCCACGAACGCGGCCCACGCCTCATAGTCCTCGCGACGCTGCGGCCTCAGCCACAGGCGCTCGGTTTCCAGTCGCAGATCGAAGATGCTCAAGGTCTGCCCCTCATGTCGCGGCGGGACGGAGGACGCCAGGCCAGCGGCACGGGCCTGGTGCCCGCGCCGCGTTCACCCGCCGCCCTTCGCAGCACCCGCCGCATCCGCGGCGGGCGAGTTGGTTCAGAACGCGCTGATTCCGGTCAGTTCGCGGCCGATGACCAGTTGGTGCACGGTCTCGGTGCCTTCGTAGGTGATGACCGATTCCAGGTTCAGTGCGTGGCGGATCGCGGCGTGCTCGGTGGTGATGCCGGCGCCGCCGAGCAGGTCGCGGCATTCGCGCGCAATGTCGATCGCCATGCGGCAATTGTTCCACTTGGCCAGCGATACCTGCTGCGGCTGCAGGGTGCCCGCATCCTTGAGCCGGCCGAGCTGCAGCGACAGCAGCTGCGCGAGGGTGATCCGGCGGGCCATCTCGGCCAGCTTGATCTGCGCGCTCTGGGTCGCCGCCACCGGACGGTTGAACAGGATGCGTTCCTTGGAATAGTTCAGCGCCTCGTCCAGACAGGCGATGGCCGCACCGATCGGCCCCCAGGTGATGCCGTAGCGGGCCTGGGTCAGGCAGCCCAGCGGTCCCTTCAGTCCCTTGACGTTGGGCAGGCGGCTGGAATCGGGCACGCGCACGTTGTCGAAGAACAGCGCGCTGGTCACCGACGCGCGCAGGCTCATCTTGTGCTTGATTTCCTGGGCGGTGAAGCCCGGCGTGCCCTTCTCCAGCACGAAGCCCTGGATGCCTTCGTCGGTCTGCGCCCAGACGATCGCGATGTCGGCCAGGTTGCCGTTGGTGATCCACATCTTGGAACCGTTGATCACCCAATCGTCGCCGTCACGGCGCGCGTTGGTCTTCATGTTGGCCGGATCCGAACCGCCATGCGGCTCGGTCAGGCCGAAGCAGCCGATTACCTTGCCGGCGGCCATGTCGGGCAGCCAGCGCTGGCGCTGCTCTTCGCTGCCGTAGGCGTAGATGGGATACATGCACAGCGACGACTGCACGCTGACGAAGCTGCGGATACCGCTGTCGCCGCGTTCCAGTTCCTGGCAGATCAGGCCGTAGCTGACCCCGTTCAGGCCGGCGCAGCCGTACTTTTCCGGCAGCGAGGAACCCAGCAGGCCCAGTTCGGCGATTTCCGGGACGAGTTCCTTCGGGAAGCGGCCCTGGTCGAACGCCTCGCCGATGATGGGACGCACGCGCTCGTCGGTGAAGCGGGCCACGGTGTCCTGCACCGCGCGCTCTTCTTCGGAAAGCAGGGAACGGACATCAAACAGGTCGTACGGATTCAGGGCCATGCGGGATTCGTGCCGGTTCGGACAATCCCGCATTGTATGGGCTGCTCCGGGCGGGCGGTAAGCCTTCAGGTCGTAAAGGAAAGGCCGGCATTTCGCCGGCCTTTCGGGGGGTGTTTCGTGGAAACGTCGGGGACCGGGCTCAGCCCTTGGCGGGAGTCGCCACGGCGGCGGTCTGGGTGACCACCTTGCCATCGATCACCGGCAGCCGATCGCTGTCCGGCTTCTGGTCCAGGCGCACGGTGTTCTCCTGGCCGTCGAGGCGATAGGTCACGTCATAGCCGACCACCTTCTCGCCATTGCCCATCGGGATGCGGCTGCCCGGCTTCTTGTCCATCCGCATGGTGCCGGTGGTGCCGTCCGGGTTGCGGTAGGTGACGTTGTAACCGGTCACCCGCGACGACTCGGAGCTGGCGGTTTCGGTATGGCACTGGCGCTCGGTGCGCTCGACCACGCGGCCACCGACGTGGCGCTTGTCGACCTGGTTGCCGATTACGCCGCCGGCCACCGCGCCGGCCACGGTTGCGGCCTTGCGCCCGCTGCCGCCGCCGACCTGGTTGCCGAGCAGGCCGCCGATGACCGCACCGGCCACGGTGCCGCCGGTGTTGCCGTCGCGCTCGGGCAGGCGCTCCTGCACCACCACGTCCTGGCACACCTCGTGCGGGGTGCTGGTGGTGGTGGTCTCGCGCACCGGTTCGGTGCCGATCACGGTCGCGTAGAGTTTCTCGCTGGTGGTCACCGGCTTGACGTTGAGCACGTCGGCGTACTGCAGCGTGTCGGCCGGAATGACGTTGTCGGTCGCCGCCGCGTCATCGGTGGCGAGTGCCGGATCGGCCAGCGGCGCGGTCTCGGCCGTCGGCGTGCCAGCGGCCTTGTCTCCGCTCTTCATGAAAGCGGCAGTCGCCACGCCGCCCACCAGCAGCGCGCCGGCAGCGACCAGAATCATGGTGGTGTTGTTCTTCATCGCAGCCTCCATTGCGGGCCTCGCCCGAGTCACATTTCGGGCATCATTCCACCACTACGAACCTGAACCAAGCCCCGTTTCATGCAGACGAAATCGTACTTTTCGTGAACGGCGGCGCAGTCCCGCGCGACGTGCTAGCGTGTGGCCCCATCGACCCTGCGGAGACCCGCACCGTGGCCAATCCCCTTCTGTTGCCCATGCTGGAATGGGCCCGGAGACTGCGTTACCCCACCCTGTTCAAGATCACCGCGGGACTGTTCGCGCTGAGCGTACTGCTGCCGCCCGGCATCGATCCGATTCCGTTCCTGGACGAACTGGTGTTCGGCCTGGGCACGCTGCTGCTGGCGAACTGGAAGCGCCGCAAGGAGCCGGCGCCACCGCTGGAGCCGGGCCGGCCCTCGCGCTGACGTGCGGCTGATCGACAGCCATTGCCACCTCGACGCCGCCGAGTTCGATGCCGACCGGGACGCGGTGATCGCCCGCGCGCGCGAAGCCGGCGTCGCCCATCAGATCATCCCGGCGGTCGAGGCCGCCGGCTGGTCCGCCCTGCGCACGCTCTGCCGCGATCAACCGGATCTGCACCCGGCCTATGGCCTGCACCCGATGTACCTGGCGCGGCACCGGGAGGAGCATCTGGACGAATTGCGCGAATGGCTCGCAAACGAACGGCCGGTCGCGGTCGGTGAATGCGGCCTGGACCATTTCGTCGGGGATCTGGACCCGGGAATCCAGCGGCACTATTTCGAAGCGCAACTACGGCTGGCGCGCGAATTCGAGCTGCCGCTGATCATCCACGCGCGGCGTGCGGTGGACGAGGTCATCGCGGCGGTGCGCCGCGTCGGCGGCCTGCGCGGGGTGGTGCACAGCTTTTCCGGCAGCCCGGAGCAGGCGCGCCAGTTGTGGAACGCCGGCTTCCTGATCGGCCTCGGCGGGCCGGTCACCTATGAACGCGCGCAGCGGCTGCGCGGGCTGGTCGCCGCGATGCCGCTGGAGCACCTGCTGCTGGAAACCGACGCGCCGGACCAGCCCGACGCGGCGATCCGCGGCCAGCGCAACGAACCGGCGCGGGTGTCGTTCATCTGCCGGACCATCGCGCAGTTGCGGGACGAACCCGAGGACGATATCGCCGCCATCACGCGCGGCAATGCCGCGCGCCTGTTCGGATTGGCCGCCTGAGTCTCAGGCCGCCGGCTTCTTTTCCTTGAGCAGCAGTTCCAGCGCCTTGCCCACCATGGCGAAGGCGAATGCGCCGGTAATGTGGGTCGCCGCGCCCAGGCCGACGCCGCAATCGAGCTTAAGCGCCGCGTCGGCGCCCAGTTGCGGGCGCAGGCCGCACACGCTGCCATCGGCCTGCGGATACTTGACGTTCTCCAGCGAGTACACCGCGGTCACGCCGAAGTAGCGATCGCGGTTCTTCGGAAAATTGAACTCGCCACGCAGCTTCTTGCGCACCAGCGCCAGCAGCGCGTCGTGTTCGGTGCGGGAGAGATCGCGCAGGCGGATCTGTGTGGGATCGGTGCGACCGCCCGCCGAACCGGACACGATGACCGGCAGCTTGCGCCGCCGGCACCAGGCGATCATCTCGACCTTGGTGCGGAAACTGTCGCAGGCGTCCAGGACCAGATCGAAACCGCGGTCGAGCAGTTCCTCCAGGTTGGCCCCGGTCAGGAACGCCGGCACCACCTCGATCTCGACATCCGGATTGATCGCGCGGCAGCGCTCGGCCATCGCTTCGGCCTTGTTGCGCCCGTACTGCCCTTCCAGCGCGGGCAACTGGCGATTGGTGTTGGACACGCAGATGTCGTCCGCATCGATCAGGGTCAGGTGGCCGACGCCGGAACGCGCCAGCGCCTCCACCACCCAGGAGCCGACGCCGCCCAGGCCGACCACCGCCACGCGCCGTTCGGCGTAGCGGTTGACCGCGCCCTGCCCGTACAGGCGGTCGATGCCGGCGAAACGATCCTTGAGGACTTTCTTCATCCGGCAATTGTAGACATGGCGCGAGGTGTGACGTGCGTCGTACCATGGCACGGACTTTTCCAAAGGAGCCCGCCGCATGGCCAGCCAGCCGACCGCCAAGTCGTCCAACGCTTCCCGCTACCTGTTCCTGTTCCTGATCGGCCTGGTGATCGGCGCGGTCGCCACGGTGATGGCGATGCGTGCGATCCAGGCGCGCCAGGATCCCTTCCCCGACAGCGTCATGCACGTGATGCAGAAGCACGCGGGCCTGCTGGGCGACAAGGTGGCGCAGAGCCGTTGCGCGGCCACGGACACGGTGCCGCACGTGCGGGCCCTGCGCACGATGGCCAACGACCTGGAACTCGCCCTGCCCGGCCTGGCCGAGGATCAGCGCTTCGTGACCCACGCCAGCGATTTCCGCGCCAAGCTCGACGCCAGCCTGGCCACGCCACCGACCGATTGCACCGCGGCCAAGGCGCTGGCCGATCAGGTCAAGGAAAGCTGCAAGGGCTGTCACCAGGACTTCCGCGGCTGAATTGCGGCTGACGCTTCACGCCCGCGATGACGGCCCGGAGCGGTGCAGTTGTCGCGGGGTTCACGCAGGTGGCGCGAGGATGCGTGCGACCGGGCCGCGCCATCGCGTCACCCGGTTCTGATCGAATGTCCAAGATCGGACCACGTGAACCAGGAGGAGCCATGAATCTTCGTATGTTTGCCATCGGTGCCGTTGCCTCGCTGGCGCTGGCCGGTTGCGCCACCAGTTCGCCCGGCTATGGCGGCGGCGGTTACAACAGCGGCGGTTATCGCCCGGCGCCTTCGAACAACTACTGTGCCGACTGCGGCATCGTCGAGCGCATCGATGTCGTGTCCTCCGGACGCTCCGCGCCCAGCGCGACCGGCGCGGTCCTGGGTGGCATCGTCGGCGCAGTCGCGGGCCGCCAGATTTCCGAGCATACCGGCGGCAGCAAGGGCAACAAGAACATTGCCACCGTCGCGGGCGCCGCGGCCGGCGCGATGGCCGGCAACGCCATCCAGAACCGCACCACCGGCGATAGCTACAACATCACCGTGCGCATGGACGATGGCCGTCGCCTGACCTTCAGCCAGCACGATCTGGGCGGCATCCGCGAGAACACCTACGTGCGGATCCAGAACGGCCGGGTGGTCCTGCGATAACGCTGTCCTGCGACCGGACGCATTCCCGCCGCGCAAAGAAAAAGCCCGACCTGAGTCGGGCTTTTTCTTCGTGTCCGGTCGTGACAACCGGCGCGAATATTGGCGAGACCTTACAGCGGCTGCACGGCGTCGGCCTGCAGGCCCTTCTGGCCCTGCACGACGGTGAAGCTGACCTTCTGGCCTTCCTTCAGGCTCTTGAAGCCCTGGGTCTGGATGGCGCGGAAATGCACAAACACGTCTTCACCGTTCTCACGGCTGATAAAGCCGAAGCCCTTGGCATCGTTGAACCATTTCACGGTTCCGGTTTCACGGTCGGACATCTACTTGCTCCTTGGAACTCTGGGTGGTGGAAACGCCTCTCGGCGGCTGGTTGCAAGGAGGAAGCGAGGTACAACGATGTAGCGGATCATGGATCTACCGCATCTAGGCCACGATTCACGGTGACCTTGGCAAACACAGCGAGCGCACACTAACCCGCAATTTGTGAAAATGCAAACCGTCCGCGGGCACCCGAAACGGCGCCCAACCTGTTGATTCGACAAGGAGAATTTCGCTTGGACCTGACCACCCTGTACTACGTCCTGGCCGTCGTGCTCATCCTGGTCGGCCTGGCCGGGGTCATCCTGCCCGCGCTGCCCGGCCTGCCGCTGGTGTTCGCGGGCATGCTACTGGCCGCCTGGGCGGGCGATTTCCAGCAAATCGGCTGGGTCACGGTGGTCCTGCTGGGGGCGCTGACCGCGCTGTCGGTAGCGGTGGATTTCTTCGCCACGCTGGTGGGCGCCAAGCGCGTGGGCGCCAGTGGCAAGGCCCTGCTCGGCGCGGCGATCGGCACTCTCGCCGGCCTGTTCTTCATGCCCATTGGTCTATTCGCCGGACCATTCGTGGGCGCCCTGCTGGGCGAGCTTTGGCACAGCCGTGAAATCGGCCAGGCCACCAAGGTCGGCCTGGGCACCTGGCTGGGCATCGTCCTGGGCGTGGTACTGAAGCTGGGACTGGCGTTCGCGATGCTCGGCCTGTTCCTGTTCGCCTGGGTGTTCTGACCCCGTCGGCCTCATCACTCCGCCATCGGGCACAATCGCCCGGCTTCTCCGTTCCCCTGACTGGTCCGATCGCATGACACCCCACCCCACCCGGCACCTGCTGCCGTCCCTGATCGCCATGACCCTGGCCACCGCCCCGGCCTTCGCCCAGGAGCCACAGCCCGCCGTGGTGACCCCCGAGGCATGCCGGGCCATCGAAACCGACGCCTCCCGCCTGGCCTGCTACGACGCCGTGTTCGGACGCCGGCCATCGGATACCCGCGCCGCCGACGCCGAGGCCACCGCCGCCCGCAGCAGCCTGGATCAACAGCAGATCCAGCAGGAATCGGAGGCGGGCGAAGCGGGCACCGAACACCGCGAACACCGCCGCCTCGGCGCCTGGTTCCGCACCGACGATCCGATGCTGCAGGAAGCCCTGGCCAACGCCGGCAAGGGCTCGCTGCTGGACAGCCGCTGGGAGCTGGCCAAGGACTCCAAGCTGGGCGTGTTCCAGTTGCGCGGCTACAAACCGCTGTACCTGATGCCGGTGTTCTGGACCAGCGACAAGAACGAGATGCCGCACTCGCCCAACCCGCGCAACACGGTGACCGAGCCACAGCCGCTGGACAACACCGAGGCCAAGTTCCAGCTGAGCTTCAAGACCAAGTTCGCCGAGAACCTGTTCGGCGACAACGGCGATCTGTGGGGCGGCTACACCCAGAGTTCGCGCTGGCAGGTCTACAACGGCGAGGAATCGCGCCCCTTCCGCGAAACCAACTACGAACCGGAAGTGATGCTGGTGTTCCGCAACAACTACAGCCTGGGCGGCTGGAAGGGACGCATGGCCGGGGTGGGCATCAACCACCAGTCCAACGGACGCGGCGATCCGCTGTCGCGCAGCTGGAACCGGGTGATCTTCACGGTCGGCCTGGATCGCGAGAACTGGGCGCTGGTGCTGCGCCCGTGGTGGCGCGTGCCGGATGGCAACGACGATGACAATCCGGACATCGAGGATTACATCGGTCGCGGCGACGCCATGCTGACCTACAGCAAGGGCGGCCACGAGTTCACCGTGCTGGCGCGCCACTCGCTGCGCACCGGCGACAAGTCGCATGGCGCGGTGCAACTGGATTGGGGCTTTCCGATCCATCGCAGCTTCCGCGGCCACATCCAGGCTTTCCACGGTTACGGGGAAAGCCTGATCGACTACAACCACAAGGCCACCTACATCGGCCTGGGCATCTCCCTGCTGGAGTGGTACTGATGAGCGAGGTGACGATTTACCACAATCCGGCCTGCGGCACTTCGCGCAACGTGCTGGGCCTGATCCGCAACGCCGGCATCGAACCACGGGTGATCGAGTACCTGAAGACGCCGCCGGATCGCGAGACCCTGACCGCGCTGATTGCGCGGATGGGCGTGCCGGTGCGCGAGGTCGTGCGCGCCAAGGAACCCATCCACGCCGAACTGGGACTGGACCAGCCGGGCGTGGACGACGGCACGCTGATTGAGGCGATGCTCGCCCACCCGGTCCTGATCAACCGCCCCATCGTGGTGACGCCCGACGCGGTGAAGCTGTGCCGCCCCTCGGAGACGGTGCTGGACATCCTGCCGCAACCGCAGCGCGGCGCCTTCAGCAAGGAAGACGGCGAGCCGGTGGTGGACGCGGCCGGAAACCGGCTGGCCTGACGTACACTCGGCGGGTACGGATACCCGCTTCGTCCGGAAAGGAATCGCATGCCACGCAAGCACCGCTCGTTCTTCGCCTACGCCTCCGCCCTGCTCGGCCTGCTGAGCCTGATGGCGGTGCTGTGTTTCCACTTTCCGGAAATGCTGACCAGCAAGGAATTCCGCGCGGTCTACAGCGAGCAGTTCGCCCGCCACCTGCTGCTGATCGGACTGAGCGCGGCGTTCGTGCTCGGCACGCTGGCGATCCTGCGCGATCGCAACAAGCGCATCGCCTTGGTCGGCGTGGGCAGCGCGACCCTGGCGGTGCTGCTGGGCGGCACCAACGTGCAATTCGACGCCATCGGCAAGACGCCCTACTCGCTGGGCCTGGACTGGTTCGTGATCTCGCTGTTCTTTTCGGCGCTGGTGTTCGTGCCGTTGGAACGCTACCTGGGCAAGCGCCGGATCTCGCCGCTGCGGCCGGGCTGGCGCACGGACGTGGCGTACTTCTTCATGAGCCACGTGCTGGTGCAGTTCATCCTGATCCTGGTCACCGCCTCCACTTCGACGATCGCGGGGCTGGCCGCGTTCCCGGCACTGAAGGACGCGATCCAGTCGCTGCCGGTGTGGGTGCAGTTCCTGCTGGCGGTGTTCGTGGCCGATCTGGCCCAGGCGCTGCTGCATCGCGCCTACCACAACGTGCCATGGCTCTGGCGTTTCCACGCCGTGCACCATTCCAGCCGGGAAATGGACTGGCTGGCCGGATCGCGCATCCACTTCGTCGAGATCGTCATGACCCGCAGCGCGGTGCTGCTGCCGCTGCTGGTGCTCGGCTTCTCGGCGCCGGCGGTGAACGCCTACGTGATCCTGGTTGGCCTGCAGGCGGTGCTGGCGCACGCCAACCTGGGCATCCGCTTCGGCTGGCTGGAATACCTGCTGGTGCTGCCGCGCTACCACCATTGGCACCACGCCCGGCACAAGGACTACCTGGACGTGAACTACGCCATCCACCTGCCGCTGGTGGACATGCTGATGGGCACCTTCAAGCTGCCGCCGCGCCGGGAGGACTGGCCGGAGGAGTACGGGGTGATGAAGCTGGAAACGGTCCCGCGCGGCATCGTGCGCCAGCACCTGATGCCGTTCCAGCGCGGGCGCAAGTTCGACGAATACGTCGACTGAGCGAGGCGCCCCGGTTCAGCCGGGCCGCCTCGCGCGGAACCGATCAGGTCCAGTCGGTCAGCCCTTCGCGGGCATAGACTTCCTTGAACGCGGGGCGCGACTTCATGCGATCGGCGTAGGCCTTCAGCACCGGCCAGGTGTCGGACGGCTTCGGCATGTTGCGCGACCAGCGCATCAGCATGGTGGTCATGAAATCGACCACGGTGAGCTGATCGCCCACCATCCACGGACCATCGGCTTGCAGGTGATCGGCCACGCGCTGCCATGCGGCCTCGATGCGCTGGCGCGCGTGCGCGCGCACCGCCTCGGCGTTTTCCGCGCCGGCGATTTCGTCGGAGTAGAACCAGGCGCGATAGGCCGGCAACAGCGTGTTGGCCATGAACAGCATCCACTGGTAGTAGCGCGCGCGTTCCGGCGTTCCCGCCGGCGGCGCGAGATTCGCCCGCGGATGGCGATCCGCCAGATGCAGCAGGATGGCCGCCGACTCGGTGATCACCTGCCCGTCCAGATCCAGCGCCGGCACCACGCCGGCCGGATTGACCTTCAGGTATCCGGGCGCCTTCTGGTCGCGCTTGTCGAAGTCCAGCAGATGCAGCCGGTGCGGGATGTCCAGTTCGATCAGCAGCCAATGCACGACCAGGCTGGCGGTGCTGGGGGAGTAGTACAGGGTGGTGGTCATGATGCTCCTCTTGGTTCCGCCGCACCGCGATCGCGGGCACGGCCGATAAGTCCCAGATGCGTATGGGCGAAGCCCGATTCGTATTTCAGGCCATATCCCAGGGCGCGATCGAAACCGACATGCGCCAGCCAGATCAACGCGATGCCTTCGGGGGCTTCGCGCGGGTTCAGGCCACCACCACCGGAATCTTGCCGATGCGCGCCTGCCATTCCTTCGGGCCGGTGTTGTGCACCGAGGTGCCCTGCGAATCGACCGCGACGGTGACCGGCATGTCCTGCACCTCGAACTCGTAAATCGCTTCCATGCCCAGGTCGGCGAAACCGACCACGCGCGCGGCCTTGATCGCCTTGGATACCAGGTAGGCCGCGCCACCGACCGCCATCAGGTAGGCCGACTGGTGCTTCTTGATCGCCTCGATGGCGGCCGGGCCGCGCTCGGCCTTGCCGACCATGCCCAGCAGGCCGGTCTGTGCCAGCACCTGTTCGGTGAACTTGTCCATGCGGGTGGCGGTGGTGGGACCGGCCGGGCCCACCACTTCGTCGCGCACCGGATCGACCGGGCCGACGTAATAGATGAAGCGCCCCTTCAGATCCACCGGCAGCGGCTCGCCCTTGTTGAGCATGTCGACCATGCGCTTGTGCGCGGCGTCGCGACCGGTCAGCAGCTTGCCATTGAGCAGCAGCACTTCGCCGGGCTTCCAGTTGGCGACGTCCTCGCGGGTCAGCGTGTCGAGATCGACCCGGCGCCCCTTGGAGGCGTCGTAGGTCAGTTCCGGCCAGTCTTCCAGCGACGGCGGATCCAGCATCACCGGGCCGCTGCCGTCGAGGGTGAAATGGGCGTGGCGGGTGGCCGCGCAGTTGGGAATCATCGCCACCGGCAGGTTGGCGGCGTGGGTCGGATAATCCTTGACCTTGATGTCCAGCACCGTGGTCAGGCCGCCCAGTCCCTGCGCGCCGATACCCAGCGCATTGACCTTCTCGTACAACTCCAGGCGCAGTTCCTCGGCGCGGTTGGAAGCGCCGCGGGCCTGCAGGTCGGTGATGTCGATCGGTTCCATCAGCGCTTCCTTGGCCAGCAGCATCGCCTTCTCGGCGGTGCCGCCGATGCCGATGCCGAGCATGCCCGGCGGGCACCAGCCCGCCCCCATGGTCGGCACGGTCTTGAGCACCCAGTCGACGATCGAGTCGGACGGGTTGAGCATGGCGAACTTCGACTTCGCCTCCGAGCCACCGCCCTTGGCGGCGACGATGACCTCGACCGTATCGCCCGGGACAACCCTGACGTTGACCACGCCCGGCGTGTTGTCCTTCGTGTTGGTGCGCTTGCCGGCCGGATCCGCCAGCACCGAGGCGCGCAGCTTGTTGTCCGGGTGGTTGTAGGCGCGGCGCACGCCTTCATGGACCATGTCCTCCACGCCCATCGTGGCGTCGTCCCAGCGCACGTCCATGCCGATTTCCAGGAACACGGTGACAATGCCGGTGTCCTGGCAGATCGGGCGGTGGCCCTCGGCGCACATGCGCGAGTTGATCAGGATCTGGGCGATGGCGTCCTTGGCCGCCGGCGACTCCTCGCGCTCGTAGGCGGCGGCGAGGTTCCTGATGTAATCGACCGGGTGGTAGTAGCTGATGTACTGCAGCGCGTCGGCGATGGACTGGATGAGGTCTTCTTGCTTGATCGAGGTCATGGAGCTTGGAGCCGGGGCTGCCGGTGGGTAGCGGGCGGAGCCTGCCATTTTAGGCCAAAGTGGCGGCCCGGCCGGTTGTCACGCCGTGCCGCCCTGCCCCGTCCTGGCCCCATGAACGCCGAAACCACCTTCCAGAGCCACCGTTCCCGCCTGTTTTCGCTCGCCTATCGGTTGCTGGGCAGCCGCAGCGACGCCGAGGACGTGGTCCAGGACACCTGGCTACGCTGGCGCCAGGCCGATACTGCCGCCATCCGGGATCCGGAGGCCTGGCTGGTGACCGCCGCCAGCCGGCTGGGCATCGACCGCCTGCGCGCCGCCAAGCTCCAGCGCGAACGCTACCCCGGCCCCTGGCTGCCTGAACCGGCCGAAATCGACGACCGTCCCGGTCCGGAACATGGCGCCGAACTGGCCGAGCAGGTCTCGCTGGCATTCCTGGCCGTGCTGGAGCGGCTGGGACCGGAGGAACGCGCGGCGTTCCTGCTGAAGGAAGCCTTCGACTACGACTACGGGCATATCGCCGAACTGATCGGCCACAGCGAGGCCAACTGCCGCCAGATGGTGCATCGCGCGCGCGAACGTCTGCAGGCCGCGCGGCCACGTTTCGATGTCGCGCCGGAACGCCACCGGCGCCTGCTGGAACGGTTCATGCACGCCGCGCGGGTGGGCAACCGGGAGGCGATCGCCGCGCTGCTGCACGAGGATGCGCGGCTGGTGTCCGACGGCGGCGGCAAGGCGACCGCGGCGATCCGCCCACTGCACGGCAACGAACGCATCGCACGCCTGTTCTGGGCCGCGTATCGGCGTCCGCAGCCCGATACCGAATGGCGCATGGGGCGGGTCAACGGCGAGCCGGCGGTGCTGCGCTACCGCGATGGCCGGCTGGTGTCGGCAATGGTGGCGATCAGCGATGGCGAACGCATCGCCGAACTGCTGACCGTCATGAATCCGGACAAGCTTCCAGCCCACGGAAGTGTCACGCCCGCGAACAGGCCACCGTCCCTGGGGTGAAGCGCGACATTCCGTCCGCGCATTCCGGAAACACCGATGTCGCTCCCCCGCGTCGATTACACCACCCTGGCCAATGAAGCCTACAAGGGCCTGTTGAAAGTCAGCCACGGCCTGCACCACGGTTCGCTGGACGCCGTCCTGCTGGATCTGGTCAAGCAGCGCGCCTCGCAGATCAATGGCTGCACCTTCTGCCTCGACATGCACGGCAAGGCCTTGCGCGAAGCCGGCGTCGAGCCGCGCAAGCTCGACACCCTCGCCGCCTGGCATGAAAGCCCGTTCTACGATCCGCGCGAACGCGCCGCGCTGGCCTGGACCGATGCCCTGACCCGGGTCGGCGAGACCCATGCGCCTGACGAGGTCTACGCTGGCCTGCTGCCGCATTTCGACGAAACCCAGATCGCCGAATTGACCTTCGTCATCGCCATCATCAACGCATGGAACCGGATGGGCGTCGGACTGCGTTCGCCGCTTCCGGGAACCTGAACACCCGCCAGGCATTCCACGCGACGTGGCCGCGCGGCCACGTCGTTTCCCGCGGGCCGGGCCGAGCAGGCACAATGCGCCATGGCTTCCGCCCCCGTTCCCCCCACCGCCGCCGGCACCAAGCCCCGGCGCGGTGAAAAGTCCGGCCCCAGCCTGCGCGATCGCTTCAACGCGATGCGCAACCTGCCGCCTTTCCTGAAACAGATCTGGGCGACCAGCCCCGGCCTGACCCTGGCCAGTCTCGGCCTGCGCCTGATCCGCGCGCTGCTGCCGGTCGCCACGCTGTACGTGGGCAAGCTGATCATCGACGAAGCGATCCGCCTGGTCGGTCTCGGGCTGCCGCAGGCCGGACTGGTCGAGGTTTGGCGCGATGGACAGCTCGACACCTTGCTCGGCCTGCTGGCGCTGGAGTTCGGCCTGGCGATCCTGTCCGATCTGCTGGGCCGGTTCGTCAGCTATGCCGATGCGCTGCTGTCGGAACTGTTCACCAACGCCACCAGCATCCGCCTGATGGAACACGCGGCGCGGCTGGACCTGGAGGACTTCGAGGATCCGGACCTGCAGGACAAGCTGGATCGCGCGCGCCGCCAGACCATGGGGCGGATGAATCTGATGAGCCAGTTGTTCGGGCAGGCGCAGGACGCGATCACGGTGATCAGTTTCGCCGCCGGCCTGTTGGTGTACGCGCCCTGGCTGATCCTGCTGCTGGTGGTGGCGCTGGTGCCCGCGTTCGTCGGCGAGGCGCATTTCAACGCGCTGGGCTATTCGCTCAACTTCCAGTGGACGCCGGAACGGCGGCAACTGGAATACATCCGCCAGACCGGCGCCAGCGTGGAAACGGCCAAGGAGGTGAAGATCTTCAACCTCCACCGCTTCCTGATCGATCGCTACCGGCAACTGGCCGAAGGCTTCTACCGCGCCAACCGTGCGCTGGCCCGGCGTCGTGCGTTGTGGGGCACGCTGCTGGCCGGCCTGGGCACGCTGGGCTATTACGTGGCCTATGGCTACATCGCCTGGCGCACGGTGCGCGGTGATTTCAGCATCGGCGACCTGACCTTCCTGGCCGGCAGCTTCCTGCGCTTGCGCCAGTTGCTGGAAGGCCTGCTGATCGGATTCTCGCAGGTCGCCGGGCAGGCGCTGTATCTGGACGATCTGTTCTCGTTCTTCGAAATCCGCCCGGAAATCGTCTCGCCGCCCGGGGCCGCGCCGGTGCCGCGCCCGATCCGCGAGGGCTTCCGCTTCGAGAATGTCGGCTTCCGCTATCCCGGCGCCGAGCGCTGGGCGGTGCGCGGGCTGGACTTCCAGCTGCGCGCCGGCGAGGTGCTGGCGCTGGTCGGCGAGAACGGCGCCGGCAAGACCACCCTGGTCAAGTTGCTGGCGCGGCTTTACGACCCGGACGAAGGCCGCATCCTGCTGGACGGGCGCGATCTACGCGAATACGACATCGACGATCTGCGCGCCGGCATCGGCGTCATCTTCCAGGACTTCGTCCGCTACCACCTGACCGCCGGCGAGAACATCGGTGTGGGCCAGGTGGATGCGATGGGCGACGATGCGCGCATCCGCGAATCCGCGCGCCGTTCGATGGCCGACGAGGTGATCGCCTCGCTGCCGAACGGCTACGACCAGTTGATCGGCCGCCGCTTCAAGACCGGCGTGGATCTGTCTGGCGGGCAGTGGCAGAAGATCGCCATCGCCCGCGCCTACATGCGCGACGCCCAGGTGATGATCCTGGATGAACCGACCGCCGCGCTGGACGCGCGCGCGGAATTCGAGGTCTTCCAGCGCTTCAAGGAGCTGTCCAGCGAGCGCACCGCGGTGCTGATCTCGCACCGCTTCTCCAGCGTGCGCATGGCCGACCGCATCCTCGTGCTCGATGAAGGCCGGCTCGAGGCCAGCGGCACCCACGATCAGCTCATGGCCGAAGGCGGCCGCTACGCCGAACTGTTCGAACTGCAGGCCGCCGGTTACCGTTGACCCCAACCCCCAGGGAGATTTCCGATGCCCCATCGTTCCGCCCTCGCCCTTGCCATGTTCGCCGTCACCGCGCTGTCCGCCTGCCAGGCGCGCGATGGCGATTCCCAGCCAGCCGCCGCCGCGAAACCCGCGCCCGCGCAACCGCCGGCCGCGCGTGCCCTGTCCAGCGCACTGGGCAACATCCAGGTCAGCGTGCTCGCGCAGGGGCTGGATCATCCCTGGGGCCTGGCGCTGCTGCCGGAAGGCGGCTTCCTGGTCACCGAGCGCTCGGGGCAACTGCGCCGGGTTGGCGCCGATGGCGCGATCTCCGCGCCGCTGGCGGGCGTGCCGAAGGTGTTCGCCGAAGGCCAGGGTGGCCTGCTGGACGTCGTCCTCGCGCCGGATTTCGCCACCAGCCAGCGCATTTACCTGAGCTACGCCGAACCGGGCGACAACGGCACCGCCGGCACCGCGGTGGCCACCGCCACGCTGGGCGCCGATGCGCTGACGGAGGTGAAGGTCATCTACCGGCAGGAACCCAAGCTGGAGGGACCCAACCATTTCGGCTCGCGGCTGGCTTTCGACGGCCAGGGCCACGTGTTCATCAGCCCAACCATCGGCCCACCTCGCAGGAACTGGGCAAGCTGCAAGGCAAGCTGGTCCGGCTGAACCTGGATGGCAGCGTGCCGCAGGACAATCCCTTCATCGGACAGGCCGATGCGCGTCCGGAGATCTGGAGCTACGGCCACCGCAACATGCAGGGCCTGGCCATCGATCCGCGCACCGGCAAGCTGTGGGAATCCGAGCATGGTCCGCGCGGCGGCGACGAGATCAACCTGCCGCAACCCGGCCGCAACTACGGCTGGCCGATCATCACCCACGGCATCAACTACTCCGGTCTGCCGATTCCGGAAGCGCAAGGCCGCGAAAAAGCCGGCTTGGAACAGCCCTATCACGTGTGGGAGAAGTCGCCGGGCCTCAGCGGCATGGCGTTCTACACCGGCCATGCCGGCTCGCCCTGGAACGACAGCCTGTTCCTCGGCTCGCTGGCCGAGCGCAACCTGATCCGCCTGAGCCTGAAGGGCGATGCGATCGTGTCGGAGGAACGCCTGCTCAACGAAATCGGCGAGCGCGTGCGCGACGTGCGCGTTGGTCCGGACGGCAGCGTCTACGTGCTGACCGACGAGAACGACGGCAAGCTGCTGCGGCTCGCGCCGCCGGAGGCCAAGCCATGATCCGTGCCGGCCTGTTGCTCGCCCTCGCCCTGCTGCCCTTCGCCGGACCCGCGCAGACACCGCAGGGGTTCGCCGATGCCAAGGCGCAGGCGGATCGGGACGAAGCCTCGATGGATCCGGTGAAGCGCGCGGCCTTCCAGCAGGCGCAGTCGCGGCAACTGGAAACCAGCGTCGCCAACTGCGCCGATCCGCGCCACGACACCGCCGCGTTCGTGATCGTCGTCGAGGTGGACGCGCGCGGCCGCATCGTCCGCACCTGGCGCCAGGGCGACACCGCGCTGGCGGTCTGCGTGGAGAAGGAACTCAACGGGCGCTTCCTGGAGCCGCCGCCGCGCGCGCCGTTCCTGGCCGCGTTCGAACTGAGCTTCACCCCGTGAGCGTGGTCGACATCAATGCGTTGTTGCGCGCGCGGTTTTCGGCGGGCGCGCCGTTGCAGATCCCGCCGCCCTGCCTGCTGGACATGCAAGGCGAGGTGGTCGAGTACGTCGAAGGCGAATCGCTGCGCATGCGGTTTCCGGTGTTGGCGCGCTACCAGAATCCGATCGGCCACATGCAGGGCGGCTTCATCGTCGCTGCGCTCGACAACACCCTGGGTCCGTTTTCCTACCTGATCGCCCCGCCCAGCGCGACCACCTCGCTCAATACCCAGTACCTGCGCCCGGTGACGCCGGAAGTCGGCCACATCGTCTGCACGGCACGCCTCGTCGAACGCACCCGCGGCCAGCTGCACCTGGCCGGCGAGGTGCGTGATCCTGACGGCAAGGTGCTGGCGCTGTGCCAGGCGGTCTGCCAGATCCTGCCGGAGCGTCCAGCGCGCTGATGCGTTGAGTTCCCATGTGGGAGCGACGTAAGTCGCGACCGGATGGCCGGTCACGCGGAAACGCCAACGTGATTCGTCGTGACAGGTGACAGGCCTGAAAGAGTGCGCCCCGTGGACGTCCCATCGCGACTCACGTCGCTCCCACAACTGCCGATGAAGCTCAGAACAACTCGCCTTGCGGTGGCACCGGAAGGGAGTAGTCCAGGTGGCCGTCCACCAGGCGCGCGGCGCGGGTCAGCGGGTGGATTTCGTGTCGTCCGTCGTCGAGCAGATGGCGGACCTCCCAGCCGTCGGCGGTGAAGGCGTCGGCGATCAGGCCGCGATGGCAGTTGCGCCAGTCCGCTTCGGCGCACAGGAACGCCGTCGGCCGGCGCCCGGCGACTTCGGCCAGCGCGGCGTGGGCATCGATGAAGGCCGCCGTCTGCATGTAGTCCGCGTAGCCGCGGAAGCCCGGCTGTCGCCAGGCGGTGTTCACCGAGTCCGGGCGCGGTTCGCGGCGTCCGCCCAGCGAAGGCATCGGCCGGTAGTCGATATCCAGATCCGACAGGCCACGCATCAGCGCGGCGCCTGCGAACTGCGGATACCGTTGCGAGGCGGCGTAGCGGCGCACATCCGCCACGACCTCGATGCCCGCAGCGGTGAGTATCGCCGCGAAGGCATACCAGTCGCGGCTGGAATGCCCGATGGTCCAGATGCGGCGCGGCGCTTCAGGCAAGCTCGAACCGGTCCGCGTCGAGCATCGCCGGGAAGCGCTCGCGGTGCGTCGCCAGCGCGTCGGCCGAGATGGTCGTGGTGGTGACGCCCTCGCCCGGCCCCAGCTCCACCTGCGGTTGGCCGAGGAAATCGATCACCGCGCTGTCGCCGGAATAATCGAGGTTGTTGCCGTCGGTGCCTGCGCGGTTGACCGCCGCGACGAAGCACAGGTTCTCGATGGCGCGCGCGCGCAGCAGCGTGCGCCAGGCATGGGCGCGCGCGGCGGGCCAGTTGGCGACGAAGATCTGCAGATCGAAATCCAGCTGCCCCGGCCGCTCCACGTCGTAGCGGTTGCGGCAGAACACCGGGAAGCGCAGGTCGTAGCAGACCTGCGGATTGATCCGCCAGCCCTTCCATTCCACGGTCAGGCGCTCGCGGCCGGCGGCGTAGCGCTTGTGTTCGTTGGCGTAACGGAACAGGTGGCGCTTGTCGTAGCTGTGCAGTTCGCCATCGGGCGTGGCCCACAGCAGGCGGTTGAACACGCCCTCGCCGGTGCGCAGCTGCACGCTGCCGGTCACCGCCGCATCGAGCTTGCGCGCCTGCGCGCGGATCCAGGCGACGGTTTCACCGTCCATGCCTTCGGCGCAGTCGATGGCATCGTTGCTGAAGCCGCTGGTGAAGGTCTCCGGCAGGATCACCAGATCCGTCTGGCCCGCCAGCGGCGCGATCAGGTCGCCGTAATACGCGCGGTTGCCGGCCGGGTCATGCCAGCGGGTGATGCCCTGGACGAGGGAGAGGCGCAGGTCCTGCATGTCGGTCTGTATCCGTCTGGTGATGGAAAACTACAGCTTCTTCAGGCGTTCGATGGCCGCGTCCAGCGTGGCCGCATTCTTGGCGAAGCACAGGCGCGCCAGGCGCTGATCCGCCGGCGCGTTCTCGTAGAACGGCGACAGCGGAATCGCGGTGACGCCATGTTCGATGGTCAGCCAGCGCACGAACTCGGTGTCCGGCAGATCGCTGACCGCCGAATAGTCCACCAGTTGGAAATATCCGCCCGGCACCGGCAGCGGCTTCAGGCGGGTTTCCAGCAGCTGCGCGCGGAAGCGATCACGCTTTTCCTGGTAGAACGCGCCCAGTTGCTCGTAATGCTCCGGTTCGTCGCGGATCATCGCCGCGAACGCATGCTGGGCCGGCGCGAACGTGCAGAACACGTTGTACTGGTGGACCTTGCGGAATTCGGCGCTCAGCGCGGGCGGCGCGATCGCGTAGCCGATCTTCCAGCCGGTGCAGTGGTAGGTCTTGCCGAAGCTGGACACCACGAAGGCGCGCTCGGCCAGTTCCGGGTAGCGCAGCACCGATTCGTGCCGGCGACCGTCGAACACGATGTGCTCGTAGACCTCGTCGGAGATCAGGAAGATGCCGGTTTCGCGCAGGATCTCGGCCAGCGCCTTCATGTCCGTTTCGCCCAGCATCGCGCCGGAAGGATTGTGCGGGCTGTTGATGATCAGCAGGCGGGTGCGCGGCGTGATCGCGGCGCGGATCTTGTCCCAGTCCACCGCGAAGCTGCGCGGATCCAGCGCGACATGGACCGCGCGCGCACCGGCCAGTTCGATCGCCGGCTCGTAGCTGTCGTAGGCCGGATCCAGCACGATCACTTCCTCGCCCGGGCGCACCACCGCGTGGATGGCATTGAACAGGGCCTCGGTGGCGCCACTGGTGACGGTGATTTCGGTGTCCGGATTGACCTGGCGACCGTAGCAGCGCAGCACCTTCCCGGCGATCGCCTGGCGCAGCGGCGCCACGCCGGTCATCGGTGCGTACTGGTTGTGGCCCTCGCGCATGGCGCGGTCCAGTTCGTCGACCAGCCGTTGCGGCACCGCGAAATCGGGGAAGCCCTGCCCCAGATTGACTGCCCCGTGCTCGGCGGCCAGTTGCGACATCACGGTGAAGATGGTGGTGCCCACCTTGGGCAGCTTGGTTTCGAGAGGCATCCGCCGGTCCGGTCTCACAGGGGGACTGCGGAGTGTACGCAATGAAGGTGTCCGGCGATGATGGGGCCATGAACGGATACAGCGTTCCCGATCCGGAAAAATGCCGGCTGGCGCGGGCCTGGTGCGCGGCCCGCTACGAGGTGCTGCTGGACGAGCGCGTCTGGCCGCTGCGGATCGGCAAGCCGGCGGCGGCGCTGGAGGCGCGCCTGCCGGCCCGCGACTACCTGTGGATCACAGCCTGGAACCCGCCCCTGACCACGCGCACCGACGAGGACAACCGCGCGGCCGATCGGCACCTGCGGGCCCGCTTGGGCGAGGCCGGACATGTCCATGTGCCGGCCCGGGCCGGCGACGACCGCGGCGGCTGGCTCGAACCCGGCTGGCTGGTGCTGGATCTGGCACGCGAGGACGCCGATGCGCTCGCGCGCGCCTTTTCCCAGGGCGGCATCCTGCACTGGCGGCAAGGGCAACCGGTCCGGCTGAGGCTGATGTGGACGCGACCAGGCGATGCGCCGGATCTTCCGGCGGTGGAATGGGCCGGCTGAGCGCCAGCCGCGCAAGGAGCACCGCGTGGGGGCTCGCATACAATAGCCGGCTGATTGCCGCCCGAGACCCGCCTTCTTCGAAGGCTTCCGCCTGATGATCGATTCCGTTCCGACCCCTCCGCCGCTGCTGGCCGCCCGTGGCCTGGCTTTTTCGCGCAACGACGAACCGGTGTTCGGCCCGCTGGAATTCGCCGTCAATGCCGGCGAGGCATTGCTGGTGCAGGGCGGCAACGGCGCCGGCAAGACCACCCTGCTGCGCGTGCTGGCCGGCCTGCTGCGCGCCGACCGCGGCGGCATCGAGATCGATGGCCGCCCCGCCAGCGCCATCCAGCGTTCGCGGGCGATCGCCTACCTGGGCCACCTGCCCGCGCTGAAGGCGGACCTGGACACGCTGGAGAACCTCAATTTCCTGTGCGGCCTGCACGGTCGCCGCGCCCGCCAGATGCCGGGCAACGCGCTGGCGATGGTCGGCCTGGCCGGTTACGAGGACGCGCTGGCGCGGCAACTCTCCGCCGGGCAGAAGAAGCGGCTTTCGCTGGCCCGGCTGTGGCTGTCGCCGGCGCCGCTGTGGCTGCTCGACGAGCCCTACGCCAATCTAGACCTGGAGGGCATCAACCTGGTCAACCGGATGATCTCCGCGCACCTGCGCAGCGGTGGCGCCGCGCTGGTCACCACGCACGGCGCCTACGCGGCGCCGCCCGTGCAGACCCGGATGCTGATGCTGGGAGGTGCGGCATGAGCACGCCCGGCCTGTGGTCCTCCGCGTCGGCGCTGGTCGTACGCGACCTGCGCCTGATGTGGCGCCGTCGCGGCGACGCGCTGCAACCGGCGCTGTTCGCCCTGCTGGTGGTGGTGGTGTTCGCGCTCGGCCTGGGCGGCGAACCCGAAGCGCTGGGCAAGGTCGCCTCGGCGGTGATCTGGGTGGCGGTGCTGCTGGCCGGCCTGCTGTCGCTGGACACGCTGTTCCGGGGTGATGCCGAGGACGGTTCGCTGGAACAATGGATCCTCGCGCCGGTGCCGCTGGCCTGGCTGGTCGCGGTACGCGTGCTGACCCACTGGGCGACCACCGCGCTGCCGCTGATCCTGGTGACCCCGCTGCTGGGCGAACTGCTGCACCTGCCGCGCCCGCAACTGCCGGCCCTGCTCGCCTCGCTCGCGCTGGGCACGCCGTTGCTGAGCCTGCTCGGCGCCGTGGTCGCCGCGTTGACGGTCGGCATGCGACGCTCGGGCATACTGGTCGCGCTGCTGGCGCTGCCGCTGTACGTGCCGATCCTGGTGTTCGGCGCCGGCAGCGTCGCCGCCAGCGCGCAGGGCCTGGACGGCAGCGGCGCGCTGCTGCTGCTCGGCGCCGGTCTGGTGATGGCGCTGGTGCTGGCACCGCTGACCGCCGCCGCCGCGATCCGCATCGCCCTCAACTGATTCCTCGCCGCCCATGACGGATTTCCCCGAACCGCCGCACCATCCGTCCGACAAGTCCTCGCGCCCGCGCACCGATGTGTCCGGGCGGATCGAACTGCGCATCGAGCGATTCATCGAGGCGGCCACCGAAGTGTTCCTGGAAAAGGGCTACCGCAATGCGCGCCTGAACGACGTGGTCGCGCGCTCGGGTGGCTCGCTGTCCACGCTCTACAACGCGTTCGGCGACAAGCACGGGCTGGCGCTGGCGATCATGAAGCGCAGCATCGCCGCCTTCGGCGAGGGCCTGGAAATGCTGTACCGCTCCGACCTGCCGCCCGAGCAGGCGCTGCCGCTGGCGGCCGAGCGCATGGTCGAGGAAATCCTGTCGCCGGGCCGCATCGTCACCCACCGCATCGTGGTCGGCGAGGGGTTGTGCTTTCCGGAGTTGCGCGACTGGTTCATGGAGCATGGCGTGACGCCGGCCGAGCGCCTGCTCACCCAGTACTTCGAGCGCGAGAAACTGAGCGGACGGCTCATTCTGGAGCACCCCGCCATCGTCGCGGACCGCTTCTACATGATGGTGTTCGGCGGCGTGATCCTGCGTTCGGTCAACGGCCGCATCGGCGTGGCCGACAAGCCGCGGGTCAAGGTGGAAGCCCGCGAAGCGGTGTCGATCTTCCTGGAAGGCGTCCTGCCCCGCCCACGGGCCTGATCCGGCATTCGTGGCCGAAAATCCCCCTTCGCGACCCGCCGGCCCACCGGGTCGCGCGCCGGCAAATGCTGCACCGCAACTTGATCTCCACCAAGCATTCATTCAGCGTTTATCGTAATGAACGTTACAAGCCCTGCGGCTAGCCAGCCTTGGCCAGCCAGGCGCAAGGGAGAACAGGATGCGGCGCGCATTGTTGGCTCTGATGTTTGTTCTGGCGGCGGCGGCCATGCTCGGGGCCAGCTGGCTGGCGCCGGTGATGGCGCAGAGCGCCCCGGCCGGTTTTGATCCCTCGAAGCTCCCCGCCACCCATTTCGGCAGCCAGGACGGCAAGGCCCACGATTTCGCCGACGCGCCGGGCTTCGCCTTCGCCACCGTACCGGCCAACCCGTTGCAACCGACCGCCAAGCCGATCGGCGAGGCGACCTGCACCGCCTGCCACGGCAAGGAACAGGCCAACTTCGCCCACAGCGTGCATGCGCTCGGCATGCAGGCCGCGCAGCAGGCCAATCCGTCGACCCCGACCTGCGAGGCCTGCCACGGTCCGGGTTCGGCGCATGCGCAGAATCCTTCCGCCAAAGGCAGCATCATCGCCTTCACCCACGACGGCGGCACGCCGGTGTCGGCGCAGACCGGCAGTTGCCTGGGTTGCCACGCCGGCGGTCCGCGCGACAGTTGGCTGGGCTCGGTGCACCAGCGCAACGATCTGTCGTGCAGCGATTGCCACAATCCGATGGCGCGCCTGTCCGCCGAAGGACTGACCGCGCGCCAGTCGGTCAGCGAGACCTGCGCGACCTGCCACAAGGACGTCCGCCAGCAGTTCAACCGCCGCTCGCACATGCCGTTGCCGGAAGGCGAGATGACCTGCGCCGATTGCCACAATCCGCATGGCACCCTCAACGCCTCGCTGCTCAAGACCGACACCGTCAACGAGACCTGCTACCAGTGCCACGCCGAAAAGCGCGGACCGTTCCTGTTCGAACACGCGCCGGTGCGCGAGAGCTGCCTGAACTGCCACACCCCGCACGGCTCCAACCAGCACGCGCTGCTGGTGGCGCCGGTGCCGATGCTGTGCCAGCAGTGCCACTCGCACACGCGCCACCCGAACGATCTGCTGACCAGCGCGTCGCTGGGCACCGGTCCCGCGCCGGACGAGCGCCTGATGGGACGCGGCTGCCTGACCTGCCACGCGCAGATCCACGGTTCCAACCACCCGTCCGGTCCCCGTCTCCACAAGTAGCGGAGGGAGCATGATGGTCTCGACGTTCCGCACGCCCCGGTTGCCGCAAGTGGCCGCGCTGGCCATGGCGCTGTCGTTGGCCGCCACCGCGCGGGCCCAGGACAGCGGCCTGGGCACCGACCTGCATTTCGGCAACGCGCTGGACACCACCGGGATGCATGGCATCGGCTGCGATGCCGACGGCATGAGCTGGCTGCACGCCGGTTCCCGGCGCACGCCGACCGGTTTCCTGTATCCCTGCGCGCCCGCGTGGCCCGAGCTGAAACCGCACGGCGAATGGGCCTACGAAGGCAGCGTGGGTTTGGGTTACCTGCACGTGTCCGGCGACGAACGCGCGACCCAGTGGCGCCGCTTCAACGATTTCGATGATGGCGTGATGGTGGATGCGCGCTTCCGCCTGCAACGCGCCAGCGACGGCAGCTACCTGGATTTCCGTGCCAGCCGCATCAACGAGCACAACCAGTTCTATCGCGCGGTGTTCGGCCGCGCCGGCAAGTTCCGCGTACAGGCCTTCGTGCGCACCCAGCCCAACGTGACCAGTGGCAACGCGCGTTCGATCTGGAACGGCGTTGGCAGCCAGCACCTCACCCTCGCCGGTGGCCTGACGCCGGCCGCCAGCACTCCGGCGCAGGTGGCCGCGGTGGCGGGCGCGCAGCCGGAGCGCTTCCTGCGCGTGGTCCGCGACAAGCAGGGCTTGGGCATCAACTATTTCCTCAATCCACGCTGGGCGGCCTACTTCAACGCCAGCCACGAACAGCGCGAAGGCGCGCGTCCGTTCGGCGGACCGTTCTTCTTCAACTACCCGTTCCCTGCCAACGGCGGCATCTACGAGATCCCGCGCCCGATCGACGACAGCACGGTGAACGTCAACGGCGGCGTGCGTTTCACCGGCAACCTGTGGCGGATGGACGTCAGCTATACGGGTTCGTTCTTCCGCAACCGCTTCAACGGCTACGACTACCAGGTGCCATACGGTCTGTACTCGGTGGTGCCGGGCGTGACCCCGCCGCCGCGCACCAGCGGCGAATTCGCCTACGAACCGGACAACGACTATCACCAATTACGTGCGGCGTTCACCCGCAAACTGCCGTGGAACGGCGAACTGACCCTCAACACCTCGCTGGGCACGATGCGCCAGAACGAACGCCTGCTGGCGCCGATGAATTGCCAGGGCCAGTTCGGCCTGCCGATCGGACCGGGCTTCCTGTTCGACTGCGCCGACTGGAACACGCCGGACGCGCTGTCGCGCAAGACCGCCGATCTCGGCATCGACACCCAGCGCCTGGACGTGCGCGCGGTGTTCCAGCCGCGTACCACGCTGACCGTGCGCGGGCAGGCCAAGTACTATCGCGAGGACTATGACGGCACGTACCAGGCCTACAACCCGCTGACCGGCCAGTGGGGCTATGTGGCGGAGAACGGTTCGCAGGGCAGCGTGGTTCCCGGCGAAATGGGCGTGTGGGATCCGCTGCTCGCGCCCTCGGTGATCACCCGCGTGCGCAACCTGCCGCTGGACAAGGAAACCCGGGAGGTTTCCATGGGCCTGGACTGGCGCCCCACCCAGCGCAACACGCTGGGCGTGACCTACACCCACACGGCCATTGAACGCGCCCATCGCGAAGTCGCGACCACCCGTGACGACAGTCTGCGCCTGACCTGGAACAACCGCGCCCGCGAATGGCTGACCCTGCGCGCCAACTACACTTACCTGGATCGCAGCGGCAGCCGCTATTTCTACGATCCCTACGAATTCACCTTCTCCACCGACCTGCCCGGCTTCGTCGAGCCCGCCGGTGGCGTGCCCGCGCACACGGTGTCGGCGCTGCGCAAGTACGACCTCGCCAGCCGCAGCCAGCACAAGCTGGATCTGATGGCCACCTTCATCCTGCCGCGCGAGATGACCCTGTACGCATCGCTGCGCGGCGAACGCAACGACTACGACGCCGAGTTGGGCCGGCAGGACTACGACACCCGCGGCGCCAGCCTGCAATGGGAATGGCAGCCCGCCACGACCACCGTCGCCAGCGCCTGGCTGGGTTACGACCGCTCGGATCTGGGCATCGCCAACGTCAACGACGCGGCACTAACGCCGGATCCGACGCTGGGCGGCCCGACCTATCCGCAGGCCAACCGCTGGTGGCTCGACGATCGCCAGCGCAACCGTTACGCCGGCATCAACCTCAACCAGGCCATCGGCCGCGCCCAACTGGACGTGGCGTGGAACTGGACCGATTCGCGCGGCACCACCCGCTACCGCTTCGCCTCGCCCGGCGCGCTCGCCAATCCCACGCTGGCGGCCTCGGCCGATGGCCGCTATCCGCCGATGATCTACCGGGTCAATTCGCTGTCGGTGGGGCTGAGTTTCCCGCTCGGCGCGCGCACGCGGATGCGTGTGTTCGACACCTACGAACGCGGTCGCCTGTCGGACTGGCACTACCTGGGTTTCGACGAGGCTCGGGTATTCGATCATCGCGTCTATACCGATGGCGGCCCCGGCGACTACCGGGTCAATCTGGTTGGCGTGAGCCTGGAGGTGTCGCTATGAACCCGTCCACCGGCACCGGCCTGTTCACCGCCATCGTGTTCGCGCTGGGTGTGGCGGCGCTGGCCGGCACGAGCGAATCGGTCGCCCAGGATCCCGCCGCGCAGACGTCCCCGGAAAACACGCCGGCCGACACCGCGCCAGCCGAACCCGCCGCGACCATGGCGCCCGCCGCCAAGCCGCCCGCTTATCGTGATCTGCGCCGGATCACCCGCCTGCGCGGCGACCCGGCGGCCGGCAAGGCCAAATCCGAACTGTGCGCGGCCTGCCACGGCGCCGCCGGCATCTCGATTGCGCCGAACTTTCCCAACCTGGCCGGCCAACGCGCCGAGTACCTGTACTGGGAACTGGTCGAATACCAGAGCGGCGCGATGCCGGAATCGGCGATGACGCCGCTGGCCGCCAGCCTGAACGACCAGGACATGCGCGATCTCGCCCTCTACTACGCCAGCCTGCCCGCCGGCCGCGCGCCCGCGCAGGAAGAAGCGCCGGCACCGGATACGGCCCTGCTGGAACGGGGTCGGCAGTTGTTCATGGAAGGCGACCCCGGCAAAGGACTGCCACCCTGCCAGGGCTGCCACGGCGCGGACGCCGGCGGCCATCCGCTGGCCGCGCGCGACGATCGCGATGGCCATGCGCCGTGGTCGGCGTATCCTTCGCTGCGTGGACAGAACGCGATCTACCTGCAGGTGCGCCTGAATGCCTTCCGCACCGCCCAGCTCCATCATTCGACCAACGATTTCGTGATGGGCGGCGTCGGCCAGCGACTGGACGACGACACCATCTCCGCCCTGTCGGCCTGGCTGGCCGCGCAGGGTCCCTGAACCACCCGTCCCAACCCCACGTCCCGGAGAATTTCCATGAACCACCGCTTTGCCTCCTGCCTCGCCCTGCTCGCCCTGGCCGCCTCGCCGCTGGCCGCCCGCGCCGCCACCTGCTCGGTCAACCTGGAGGGCAACGACGCGATGAAGTACAACCTGTCCAACATCGACGTCAGCAAGAGCTGCACCACCTTCACCATCAACCTGAAGCACACCGGCAAGCTGGCCAAGAACGTCATGGGCCACAACGTGGTGGTCGCCAAGACCGCCGACATCGCCGGCATCGACACCGACGGCATCAAGGCCGGGCTGGCCGCCGACTACATCAAGGCCGGCGACACCCGCGTCATCGCCCACAGCAAGGTGGTCGGCGGCGGCGAAACCACCTCGGTTCAGATTCCGGTCGCCAAGCTCGCCGGAACCGGCCCGTTCTCGTTCTTCTGCAGCTTCCCCGGCCATTCGGCGCTGATGAAGGGCACCTTGACCCTCAAGCCTTGACCGGGGTCAAGACCAGCGGGGCCCCGCGCGGTTGGCGCGGCGGCCCCAAGTCTGGGAAAATGGGGTGATTTCACAGAACAGAGCTGCGGAGCGGGCCAGGGTGGCGCGCTCCATCGACCGCGAGCGATGAAACACCGTCCATGAATCCCCTCGTCCGCTGGTTCCACCAACTCGGTTCGCCGCCCTATTTCGATCGCTTCGCCGCCCGCTGGACGCCCTGGTGCTACCTGGCGGCGCTCGTGCTGTTCGGCTTCGGCCTGTGGCAGGCGCTGTTCGTGGTGCCCGCCGACTACCAGCAGAGCGACAGCTTCCGCATCCTCTACATCCATGTGCCGTCGGCGTGGATGAGCCTGTTCGTGTTCGGACTGATGGCGTTCTATGCAGCCATCGCGCTGATCTGGCGGATCAAGCTGTGCGAGATCCTCGCCATGGCCTGCGCGCCGATCGGCGCCGCCTTCACCGTCATCACCCTGGCCACCGGTTCGATCTGGGGCAAGCCGATGTGGGGCACCTGGTGGGACTGGGATCCGCGCCTGACCACGGAACTGATCCTGCTGTTCCTGTACCTGGGCGTGATGGGCCTGTACAACGCCATCGACGATCGCCGCGCCGCCGCGCGCGCCGCCGGCCTGCTGTCGATCGTGGGCGTGGCGCTGCTGCCGATCATCCGCTACTCGGTGGTGTGGTGGAACTCGCTGCACCAGGGCCAGACCATCAGCCTGATGGGCGGCTCGCGGATGGATCCGAGCATGATGCTGCCGCTGTGGCTGATGGTGGCGGCGACCAAGTTCTGGTTCGCCGGATCGCTGCTGGCGCGCGCCCGCGCCGACAACCTGCGCCGCGAGGCCGGCAAGGACTGGGTCGCGCGGCTGGCGGGGAGCAAGCCATGAATTACCTGCATTACGTGGTCGGCGCCTACGCCGTGTTCGCCGTGGTACTGCTGTGGGACTTCATTGCCCCGCGCCTGCAGATCCGCCGCGAACTGCGTGCCGCCCGCCTGCGCGCCGCGCGCGAAGCCCGCGCCGCCGCGCCCTCGCCGATGGAGTTGAACCGATGAATCCCGTCCGCCGCCGCCGCCTGATCTGGGTGCTGCTGCTGGTACTCGCCGCCGGCGTCGCCGCCTCGCTGATCGCGCTGGCGCTGCAACGCAACGTCGCCTACCTGTACACCCCCGCCGAAGTGCTGCGCGGCGAAGCCGGCGAGCATGCGCGCTTCCGCCTGGGCGGCATGGTCGAGAAGGGTTCGTTCAAACGCGAAACCGGCTCGCTGCAGGCGCACTTCCGGGTCACCGACGGCGATGCGCAGTTGCCCGTGGTCTACGACCGCATCCTGCCGGACCTGTTCCGCGAGGGCCAGGCGGTGGTGGCGACCGGTTCGATGAAGGACGGCGTGTTCGTCGCCGAGGACGTGCTGGCCAAGCACGACGAGACCTACATGCCCAAGGAAGTGGCCGACAAGATGGGCAAGGCACACCAGAAGCACGATGTGCCGACCGCCCCCGCGGCGGGGTCGACGAATTGATCCAATCCACGCCTCGCCAAGCCATGCCGTCGGGCGTGTGCTTCCGCCATCGCGTTGCAGCCCCGGCTGCGGGCATCTCCCTCCCTTTTTCCGGATCCCGTTGAGCCATGCTGCCTGAACTCGGTCAAGTCACCCTGATCCTGGCACTGCTGGTGTCCCTGCTGCAGGCCATCCTGCCGCTGGCCGGCGCCCATCGCGGCAAGGCGGCGTGGATGGCGGTGGCGCGCCCGGCGGCCTACGGCCAGTTGTTCCTGCTGCTGGCGGCGTTCGTGGTCCTCACCGTGGCCTTCGTCACCCAGGATTTCTCGGTCAAGTACGTGGCGGAGAATTCCAATTCGCTGCTGCCGATGATGTACCGCTATTCCGCGGTATGGGGCGCGCACGAAGGTTCGCTGCTGTTGTGGGTGCTGGTGCTGGGCATCTGGACCGCCGCGGTCGCCGAGTTCTCCCGCCATCTGCCGGAAGCGGTGGTCGCCCGCGTGCTGGGCGTGATGGGCGTGGTCAGCGTCGGCTTCCTGGCCTTCCTGATCTTCACCTCCAATCCGTTCGCGCGGCTGCTGCCGGCGCCGCTGGAAGGGCGCGATCTGAATCCGCTGCTGCAGGATCCGGGCCTGATCATCCATCCGCCGATGCTCTACACCGGCTACGTCGGCTTCGTGGTGCCGTTCGCATTCGCCATCGCCGCGCTGCTGGACGGCCACATCGATGCGCGCTGGCTGCGCTGGACCCGTCCCTGGACCAACGTGGCCTGGGCGTTCCTGACCCTGGGCATCGCGCTGGGCAGCTGGTGGGCCTATTACGAACTGGGCTGGGGCGGCTGGTGGTTCTGGGATCCGGTCGAGAACGCCAGCTTCATGCCGTGGCTGGCCGGCGCGGCGCTGCTGCATTCGCAGGCGGTCACCGAGAAGCGCGGCAGCTTCGGCGGCTGGACCCTGCTGCTGGCGATTGCCACCTTCTCGCTGTCGCTGCTGGGCACCTTCCTGGTCCGCTCGGGCGTGCTGACCAGCGTGCACGCGTTCGCCGCGGATCCTTCGCGCGGCCTGTTCATCCTGATCTTCCTCGGCGCGGTGGTCGGCGGTTCGCTGGTGCTGTACGTGCTGCGCGCACCGCGCATCGCCGGCGGCGCCTTCGTCGCCAGTTCGCGTGAAACCTTGCTGCTGGCCAACAACGTGCTGTTGGCCGCGGCCTGCGGCATGGTCCTGCTGGGCACCTTGTATCCGTTGCTGGCCGACGCGCTGGAACTGGGCAAGATTTCGGTCGGCCCGCCCTACTTCGGCCTGCTGTTCGTGGTGCTGATGACGCCGCTGGTGATGCTGCTGCCGTTCGGCCCTTTGACCAAGTGGCAGAAGGACCAGCCGCGCAAGCCACTGGCGATGCTGGTGCCGTGGCTGGTGGCGGCGCTGGCGCTGGGCGCCATCGCCTATTTCATGGCGCCGCAGGGACCACTGAAGACCGCGGCCGGCGTTGCCGCCGGTGCGTGGGTGGCGCTGGGCACGCTGCGTTTCGTGTGGACCCGGCTGCGCGCCAACGGCAAGTTCACTCCGGAAATGCTCGGCATGGTGCTGGCGCATTTCGGCATCGCCGTGTTCCTGATTGGCGCGCTGCTGGTGGAAGCGCAGAACGTGCAGCGCGAACTGGCGATGAAGCCCGGCCAGACCATCGAGCTGGCCGGCTACGGCTTCCGCTTCGAGGGCGTGGAGGAAACCCGCGGCCCCAACTACCTGTCCGACCTGGGACACGTGCAGGTGCTGCGTGGCGACAAGCCGCTGGTGCGGCTGAATCCGGAAAAGCGCGCCTACGCCAGCGGCGGCCAGGTGATGACCGAGGCCGGCATCCGGCCCAGCCTGTTCGGCGATGTCTACGTGGCCCTGGGTGAACATCTTGGCGATGGCGCCTGGGCGGTACGCGTGCACATCAAGCCCTTCGTGCGCTGGATCTGGCTGGGCGCCCTGCTGATGGCGCTGGGCGCGTTCGTCACCGCCACCGATCGGCGTTTCCGCCGCAAACCCGAAGCGCTCAGACCCGAGGCCCAACCGGCATGAATACCCCTTCCGACACTCCCGGCCAGAACAAGTCGCGCGGCGCGCTGGTGTTCGCCGCGGTCATCATCGGCCTGTTCTTCGTCGGCCTGATGGGCCTGCTGGCCTACGGCGTCAAGCAATCCGGCCGCGCGGATCGCGAAGCCCTGCCCTCGCCGCTGATCGGCAAACCGGCGCCCGCCTTCGATCTGCCGCTGCTGCATGATCCGGCCACCCGCATCGACAACGCCGATCTGGCCGGCGCGCCTTACGTGATGAACGTGTGGGGCAGCTGGTGCCCGGAGTGCCGGGTCGAGCATCCGGTGCTGACCAAGTTCGCCCTGACCAAGCGCGTGCGCTTCATCGGCTACAACCTCAAGGACGAGCGTGGCGAAGCGCTGCGCTGGCTGGAGCAGTTCGGCAATCCCTACGTGCTGGTGATTGCCGACGAGGACGGCCGCGCGGCGATCGACTGGGGCATCTACGGCGCGCCGGAAACCTTCCTGGTCGACGCCAAGGGCATCGTGCGCTGGAAGCATGTCGGCGCGGTCACCGACGAGATCATCGCCAGGGAACTGATTCCGGCGCTGGAAAAGGCGGAAGCGCAACAATGAGCGTCCTGCCCCGTCAACTGCGCATGCTGACGCTGGCGCTGCTGCTCGGCATCGCCGGTCCCGCGTTGGCCCAGGCCAGCGTTCCGACCCCGCTGCAATTCAACGACAACGCCGAGGAAACCCGCTTCCACCGGCTCACCGCCGAACTGCGCTGCGTGATGTGCCAGAACCAGTCGCTGGCCGACTCCAACGCGCAGATCGCCCACGATCTGCGCCGCGAGGTGCTGGACCTGATGCGGCAGGGCAAGTCGGATGCCGAGATCAAGCGGTTCCTGGTGGAGCGCTATGGCGAATTCGTGCTGTACAAGCCGGAGATGTCGCCCGGCACCTGGTTGCTGTGGTTCGGGCCGGCTTTGCTGGTGATCGCCGGCGGCGTGGTGGTGCTGCGCATCGTCAGGCGCAGGAGTGGCGGTCGCGACATCGCCGAAGCCGACGACAACCAGGAGTGGTGATGACCGCCTTTTCCGCCATCGCGGCGCTGTTGACCCTGCTCGTCCTGGTGGGCGTGCTGTGGCCCTTGTGGCGCTCTTCGCGCCGGCTGTTCGTGGGCGCGGTCGCGACCCTGGGCATCGGCACCCTGGCGCTGTACCGGCTGCTGGGCACGCCGGCAGCCATCGAGATGCCCGCCACGATGCCGGAGGCGGCCATGCCCGCCAGCCTGGACGATGCGGTCAAGCAGCTGGAAGCCGAACTCAAGCGCAATCCCAACGAACCCGAGGGCTGGCGCCTGCTCGGCCGCTCCTACCTGAGCATGGAGCGCTACGCCGAGGCGCGCACGGCTTTCGAGACCGCGCTCAAGCTGGCTCCGGACGACGCCAACCTGTTGGTCGAGAACGCGCAGGCCCGCCTGTACGCAAGCCCGGACAAGCAGCTCGACGCGCAGGCGGTCGGCCTGCTGCAGCGCGCGTTGAGTATCGAACCGCAGCACCAGCGCGCGCGCTGGTTCCTCGGCGTGTCGCAGCGCCAGCAGGGCCAGCCGGCCGAGGCCGCGCGCACCTGGGAACCGCTGCTGGCGCAGGTCGACGGCGGCACCGCCACCACCCTGCGTACCCAGATCAACCAGGCCCGCGCCGAAGCCGGGCTGGAGCCGCTGCCCGAACCCGCCGCCGCCCCGGCCATGGCCAATGGCAAGGCGCTGCTGCGGGTCAGCGTGGACATCGCGCCGGAACTGAAGGCGCGGCTGAGCGGCGGCGAGACCCTGTTCGTGTTCGCCCGCCAGGCCGGCGGGCCGCCGATGCCGGTGGCCGCCAAGCGGGTGCCGGCCACCTCGTTCCCGATCACCCTGGAACTGGGCGACGGCGACAGCCCGATGCCGACCCTCAAGCTCTCGCAGGTCGCCAAGGTCGAACTGGGCGCGCGGATCTCCCGCGCCGGCGACGTGATGGCCAAGGCCGGCGATCTGGAAGCGGTGGCGGTGCCTGCCGACGTGGGCGCCACCGATGCCTATTCGTTGCGGATCCAGCGCATCGTGGAATGAGCGGCGCCGGCCCGCGCCGGCGGCCGCAGGCTAAACTTGCGGGATGACCGAATTCATCCCGCCCGGCACGCGTTTCCACACGCTGCCCTCGCCCTTCCCGATGAAACGCGGCGGCGCCCTGCACGGTGCGCGCATCGCCTACGAAACCTGGGGCCGGCTCAACGCCGCCGGCGACAACGCGATCCTGATCGTCACCGGCCTGTCACCGGACGCGCACGCCGCGCGCAACGAAGGCAACGGCGAGGAAGGCTGGTGGGAGGCGATGCTCGGGCCGGGCAAGCCGATCGACACCGATCGCTGGTTCGTGATCTGCGTGAACTCGCTGGGAAGCTGCAAGGGTTCGACCGGTCCAGCCTCGAGCAATCCGGCCAGCGGCGAACTCTACCGGCTGGATTTCCCGGAACTGTCGATCGAGGACGGCGCCAATGCCGCCCATGCGGTGGTGCAGGCACTGGGCATCGGGCAACTGGCCTGCATCATCGGCAATTCGATGGGCGGCATGACCGCACTGGCCTACCTGCTGCTGCATCCCGGCAGCGCGCGCGCGCACATCAACATCTCCGGCAGCGCCCAGGCCCTGCCGTTCTCCATCGCCATCCGTTCCCTGCAACGCGAGGCGATTCGCCTGGACCCGGCATGGAACCAGGGCCACTACGACGACGAGCGCTATCCCGAATCCGGCATGCGCATGGCCCGCAAGCTGGGTGTCATCACCTATCGCTCGGCGCTGGAGTGGGATGGCCGCTTCGGCCGGGTGCGGCTGGAATCGGACCGCCCGGACGAGGATCCGTTCGGGCTGGAATTCCAGGTGGAAAGCTACCTGGAAGGCCATGCACGCCGGTTCGTGCGCCGTTTCGACCCCAACTGCTATCTCTACCTGAGCCGTTCGATGGATTGGTTCGACCTGGCCGAGTACGCCGGCGGCGACGTGATGCGGGGCCTGGCCCGGATCCGGGTGGAGCGGGCGCTGGCGATCGGCGCGGTGACCGACATCCTGTTCCCCCTCCAGCAGCAGGAACAGATTGCCCAGGGGCTGGCACGGGGCGGCGCGCAGGCCGAGTTCGTGCCGCTGGAATCGCCGCAGGGCCATGACGCCTTCCTGGTGGATTTCGCCCGGTTCGGCCCGGCGGTCGCGGGTTTCCTGGCCGATCTCTGAGCCGCCGCCATACCGTCGCGACCGGGACCCGCCCGGACTAGAATGGCGGCACCACTATTTCCGGGTGCCTTCCATGTCCCTCGATTTTCCCGGCCACGACCGGCTGGTCGCCACGCTCGACGCCGCCGTCGCGCTGGGCGACGATCGCGCCATCACCGATGCGCTGCGCAAGTCGCTGTGCGAACTGATCCGCGACGAATCGGTCGCCCTGCCCGGCTGCGTGCTGGAGCCCATCGCCGACCACTACGCGCGGCGCGAGCTGTACACCAGCCCCGAGTACGGCTACAGCGTCATCGCCATGACCTGGGGCCCCGGCCAAGGCACCAAGATCCATGACCACTCCGGCATGTGGTGCGTGGAAGGCGTCTGGCGTGGCCGCCTGGAAATCACCCAGTACGAGCTGGCCGAACACGACGAGGAGCGCTACCGCTTCGTCGCCGCCGGCACCATCGAGGCCGGTACCGGCTCGGCCGGCAGCCTGATTCCGCCCCACGAGTACCACACCATCCGCAACCCCAGCAACGACGCCATCGCCGTGTCCCTGCACGTCTACCAGCGCACCATGGTCCGCTGCGGCATCTACACGCCGGAAGCCGACACCAGCGGCGCGGAAGGCTGGCAGCGCCGCGGCGAGCGCCTGCTCGGCACCGACCGCGTGGTCTGACGGGCTGTCGGGGCCCGCTGGCCTCGGCTATACTCGCTCCCCTTGCCGAAGTGGCGGAATGGTAGACGCAGCGGACTCAAAATCCGCCGCCCTTAAAAGCGTGTGGGTTCGAGTCCCACCTTCGGCACCAGACCCGGAAGAGGCCCGACGAAAGTCGGGCCTCTTTTTTTGTCCCCGATTTGGACCGGTCGAAAATTGATGTTGGGAAAGTGGCCAAAGGTGTGCTATACCTGAATCGTCACAGTACGAGCAGAACAGATGCGCGTCATTCATGCCAAATGGCAGTTGACAAACGGGGAGCGCATTCATGTCAGACCCAACTCAATCAGCCCTTCGGGACGCCCAGCCAACCTTCCGGTACCGCCAGTGAGCAACTCGACCGATTTCCGTGGCACCGTTTCTTCCCGCTCCGTGAGTTCCAGCGCATTCATGCGCACCCGCCGCAACGTCGAACTGTGCAAACGGGGCGAGATGCGGGCCGAACGCTTCCTGGACGCCGCCACCGAGGTCTTTGCCGAAAAAGGCTACCAGCACGCCAAGCTGAGCGAGATCGTCGCCCGCGCCGGCGGCTCCCTGGCCACCCTGTACCGGATCTTCGGCGACAAGGAAGGGTTGGCCTACGCCATCCTGGAACGCCGCCTGGAGAACCATGTCGGCATCCTCAACGACATGAACTTCTCCGACCTGCCGCCGGAGCAAGCGCTGCGCGAAGTCGCCATCCGCATCGCCGATTCGATGGTCAAGGCGGAATCGCGGGTGGTCTACCGCATCGTGATTGGCGAGGGCGAGTCGTTCCCCGCCCTGCGCGACTGGTTCTTCGAGCATGCCGTGGCCGAGACCCGCGGCATCCTGACCCGTTTCTTCCAGCAGGAAATGGACAACGGCCACCTGAAGCTGGCCTCGGCCGAGGCGGCCGCCACCCAGTTCTACATGATGATGTTCGGCAACCTGATCATCCGGGTCGCCAGCGGCTATCTGGACAAGCTCGATCCCGCCTCGCTGCGCGAGCAGGCCGTGGCCAACGTCGACCTGTTCCTGCAGGGTGCGTTGCCGCGCGGATAATCCCGTGGCCGTCCCGGTGATCCAGGTGGTGCCGGCATCCCCTTCGCGATGGACCTGAAGAGCGGTTATCCCTACTGGGCCATCAAGAATGGCCTGCTGTCTCCCTTTCCCGCGCTGGCCGGCAATCTCGCCTGCGAGGTCGCGGTCATCGGAGGCGGCATCACCGGCGCGCTGATCGCCGATCACCTGCAGGCGGCCGGGCATGAGGTCGCGGTCATCGAACAGGGCGAAATCGGCTGGGGCAGCACCGCCGCCAGCACCGCCCTGCTCCAGTACGAAATCGACACCCCTCTGCTCGATCTCGCGAATCGGGTGGGCGCGCAGGACGCCGCCCTGGCCTATCTGGCCTGCGCGCAGGCGCTGGATCAGCTGCGCGGCCTGGCCGCCGGGCTCCGCGACGTCGGGTTCGCGTGGACGGACAGCCTGTACTTGGCGACCCGGCGGCGGGAGTGCGACGGATTGGCGCAGGAAGCCGCGGCCAGGCATCGGTTGGGCCTTCGGATCGACTATCTGGGTTCGGGTGCGCTGGCCGAACGGTTCGGGATATCGCGGCCCGGCGCACTGCTGAGCCATCAGGCCGCCCGTGTGGATCCCTACCGCATGGCCCATCGCCTGCTCCAGCGCCTGCAGGCACGCGGCGCCAGCGTCCACGGGCACACTCCGATCGTCGAGCTCCAGCCGCAGGCACGCTCGGTCCGGCTGCGGACCGGGCATGGCGGCTGGGTGCGTGCCCGCCACGCCATCCTCGCCACCGGCTATGCGGCTCAGCAGTGGCTGCGCGAGCGCGTGGCGCGCAACCACAGCAGCTACGCCTTCGTCAGCGATCCGATCGCGCCCGAGGCCCTTGGCTTTCTCGAACACACCGTGCTGTGGGAAACCGCCCGTCCCTACCTGTACCTGCGCACGACGCCGGATCACCGGCTCATCGTCGGCGGCGAGGACGATCGCATCGACATCCCGGCGCGCCGGGATGCACGGGTGATGAAGAAGGCGCGCGCGCTCAGCCACAAGCTAGGCAAACTGCTGCCGCATCTGCAATGCGCGCCCGCTTTCGCCTGGGCGGGCACCTTCGCCGAAACCGAGGACGGCCTGCCGTTTTTCGGCCCGCATCCGCAGTACGGCCCGCGCGTGCATTTCGCGATGGCCTACGGCGGAAACGGCATTACCTACAGCCGGGTTGGCGCCGACCTGCTGCTGGCCGCCATCGAACGGCGTCGGCATCCGCTGGCGGAGTTGTTCTCCTTTGCCCGCCTCGCGCGATCCTGATCCGATTTCATCCGGCGACGACGCCACCGCGCGTAGGTTCGAACCTCCCATCCCGGAGCATTCCAATGCCACGTGGAGAGAAGAGCGCCTACAGCGATCGGCAGAAGCGCAAGGCCGAGCACATCGAGGAAAGCGAGCGCGAGCAGGGTCGTTCCGAAGAGGACGCCGAGCGTATCGCCTGGGCCACGGTCAACAAGCAGGAAGGCGGAGGCGCGAAAAAGAAGAGCGCCCGCAAGACCACCAGGAAGGTCGCAAAGAAAACCACGCGGAAGGCGCCTCGCAAGGCCGCGAAGAAAGCCACGAAGAAGAAAGCCACAAAGAAGTCGGCAAAGAAGGCCACGAAGAAGGCTGCGAAGAAGACCGCACGCAAGGCGGCTGGGAAAACCACAAAAAAAGCGGCCAAGAAAGCACCTCGCAAGGGCACCAGGAAAGCGGCCCGGAAGGTGGCCAAGAAGGCGGCAAGGAAGTCCACCCGCAAGACGGCGAAGAAAACGGCACGCAAATCCGCGCGGAAAAGTCCCCGCAAGGCCGCGAAGAAAACCACCCGCCATTCGAATGGACATACCCGCGGGGATTGAATGCGTTCGCCCCGGGAACGGCAAGGAGCGTCCGTTCGCCGCATCGCGATACCGGCCTCTTCGCATTCCCGCAGGAAGCCGCGACCACCCGAACCTGCGTGGGGAACTATCGCTTCGCGGCTTCTCCGCCCGGCCACCAGCCGCGACCGGTCAGCGCGTAGCGGTCGGCGGCGCGTTCGAACGGATTGCGCACGCTGACCCCGCCGCACAGCAGGTAGATTGGCAGGAACAGTGGCCCCAGCACCATGTACTGGAACACGTGCGCGCGTTCGTGATCGCCCAGCCTGATCGGCGGATGTTCGCGATGGCCGGCGCGCTGCTCGTAGGTGATGCAGGTGGAATCGAGGCTGTCGCCGGTATGCAGGATGGTGTTGCCGAAAGTGATCGCGCCACCCGGCCCCCACGGCCAGTGGTGGAACACCAGCGCGCAGTCACGCCGGCTCCAGCGCGCGCGCGCGCCGAACGCCAGTCCCAGGCTCCCCGCCAGCAGGCCGACCAGCGTGTTCGGCAAGGCCCAGAGCATGCCCAGCCCGCGCAACGCGGGCAGCCAGACGGGCGTTCGCGCCCGCTCGTTCAATCCGCCTCGTTGGGCATCAGCAGCCACAGGATGAGATAGACCAGGATGCCGGGGAACGCGGCCGAGGCGATCGAGACAATCACGAACACGGCGCGCAGCAGCGTGGCATTCCAGCCGAACCGGTGCGCGATGCCGCCCATCACGCCGGCGAGCATGCGGTCGTTCAGGGACCGGGCCAATGGCTTGGACGCGGTGTTCATGGTGATCGGCTCCCCACAGTCGTCGCGGCCAGTCTAGCGCTCAGCGCGGCGGCGCACCTGAACCACGCAGCGCCTTCAACCGTGCCAGGAACCAGGCGCCCGCGTCGGCCTCGGGCTGGCCGGGACACCGCACCCGGTAGGCGCGTCCGCTCATGCTGCTCTTGCTGGCGGCGCGCTCGATGAACTGTTCGGCGGTGTCGACCAGATCCCGCTTCAGCAGGTACTCGTACTTGCGCTGCAGGTGCGCGCGCGCGTCGGCCCGTCCATACCACTTGCCGTTGCGCTGGAACTCGCACGCGGAGTTGGACAGTCCATCCATCAACTGGATGATCTCGCGCCGGGCCTGCTCGCCAGGCGCCGCCAACACGGTCATTGCCTGCGAGGCCAGGCCGATGCCGCACACGAATGAAAGAAGAATGCCCTTGCGCATGTTGATGTCCCGCACTCAGTCCAGGCCGCGCAGCCTAAGCGACCGTCGGTTAACCGGCCGCAACCGCGGGCGGCATGCGGCCGCCAGCGGCCCCCGCCTCGTACTTACGTGCGCTGCGCCAGCCACTGGTGGATCGCGCCGGGCACCTCGCGCTGCGCGCGGCTGGAGACGTAGATGCCGATGTGGCCACCCTTGAAACTCAGTTCCGTATAGTCCTCGGTGCCGACCAGATCCCGCAGCGCGCGCGACGCGTTCGGCGGCACCAGGTGATCCTGTTCGGCGTAGATGTTCAGCACCGGCATGTCGACGTCGCCCAGATGCACTTCCTCGCCATCGATATCGATGCCGCCATTGACGAAGCCGTTGCCCTGGTAGAACTGCTTGATGAACTGGCGGAACGCCTCGCCGGCCAGATCCGGTGAATCGAAGATCCACTTCTCCATCCGCAGGAAATCCTCCAGGCCCTTGCGATCGTCCAGTACGTCGACCAGGCCGACGTACTTCTGCAGGTTCAACCGGAACGGCTTCAGCATCAGGTAGCAGGCGTTCATCATGTCGGCCGGCACGTTGCCGATCGCATCGACGAACAGATCCACGTCCATCTCGCGGGTCCAGTGCGAGAGCATGTTGTCCGGGGTGTGGAAATCCACCGGCGTCACCATGGTGATCAGGTTGCGCACCCGCTCCGGATGCAACGCCGAATAGCACAGCGAGAACGCGCCGCCCTGGCAGATGCCCAGCACGTTGATTGCCGGGAGGCCGTGCTGCCGGCACAGGTGCTCCACCGCGCCGTCGATGAAGCGGTTGATGTAGTCGCCCAGGGTCAGGAAGCGGTCCGAACGATCCGGATAGCCCCAGTCCAGCACGTAGACGTCTTCGCCCAGCGCCAGCAATCCCTTCACCAGCGAGCGATCCTCCTGGAGATCGACCATGTAGGGACGGTTGACCAGCGCGTAGACGATCAGCAGCGGCACTTTCGCGGTGGGCGCCTTGGGACCGACGAACCGGTACAGCACCGCGCGGCCGTCACGCCAGATTTCCTGGCGCGGGGTGGCGCCGTAGTCGACATCCTCCACCTGCGGCAGGGTCTTCAACCCGGCGGCGAGCTTCTGCTGCGCCTGCAACGTTTCCTGCGCGAGTTCGTCGACGCTGATGTTCAGGGGACCGTTCACTTGCGTCCTCCCTGCCCGCGCTTGCCCTTGCCGCGTCCGGCGGTGGCGCCGCCGTCATGGGCGTTGCGCGCCACCCAGTCCTTCATCGACACCACTTCGCCGTCACCGCCACGCGCGGAACGGACCGGAGCCTTCTCCGCCGACTTTGCCGCCTTTGCGGTGCCGGACGGCTTCGCCGGTTTCGCTGGCTTCACCGCCTTGGCCGGCTTCGTGCCGGCGGCGGTGCGGGAGATCTTCGCGGCCGTCGCGGTTGCCGCCCGCGGGACGCTGGCAGGTTTCGCATCGCCACGCGGTTTCGCCGGACGCGTCGCGCGCGCGGCCGGGGCATCCTGTCCTCGGCGTCCTTCACCGCCGGCACGCGATGCCTGCCGGCGCGCGGGCTGCGCGGCGTCGCGCGGATCCAGCGCGTCGTCCCGGCGGCTCATCCGGCGCAATTGGCGTTCGAGTTCGGCGATCTTGCGGTGCGCCGAATCCACCTCGGTGCGGCCGGGCATGCCCAGGGCCACGCAGATCTGCTCGATTTCCGTCTGCACGCCCAGGCGCAGGCGCATCTGGGTGTTGGTGAGGTGGCCATAGACGTGGCGGAATTCCGGTGACAGCGCCACTTCCGCATAGGCCTGTTCGGCGGCGTCGATCCACAGGTCGAACAGGGCACGCGCGCTGGTGATCTGCTGGCCGGGCTCGGCACGCGCATCGAGCAGCGATTCGAACCGTTCGAACGCCAGCCCCGCGACCTTCAGCATCACCCGCTCGTATTCGCCGAGGGCCTGCTGGTAGTCCTGCTGGGCCTGCGCCAGCGCCTGCCAGCGCTCCTGGTGTTCACGCGCGGGTCCGAACGCGGGCAGATGCAGCCAGCGCTCGTTCTCGCGGCGCAGGTTGTCCATGTACGGCGAAACCTGCCGGTACCAGTGTTCGAACCCGCCCGCCCCGCCGCCCTGCAGGCCACGGAAGAAATCCATCCATGGCCCCTGCCCGGCATCCATGCCCAACGCCTGCTTCCAGGCCGCGGTCACGTCGCCGGCACCGGCGTTCTGGCCCGCGAACCGCGCGGCCACCTGCTGCATGAGCCCGTACCAGTCGCCGCTCTGCTGGCGGAACCGGTGCAAGGCATCCTCGGCCGGACCTCGGCCGCCGGGCATCAGCCGGCTCCACCAGTCCAGCGCCTGCGTCCAGCCGGGCGCCGGTGCCGGCGCGGCCGCGCCGGAAGCCTGTCGCAGGGCGTCGCCCCACAGATTCCAGAACTGGCGGGCCATCGCTTCGAAGTCGCCCGCGCCCGGTGGTGCATGCTCGGCCATAAATCCTCCTGTGCCCCGATTCTAGCCGCGCGCGGCGACGCGCGGGTGACGGTCAGGGCTTGGGGATGCGCAGGGTCTTGCTGATCATCAGCGTGCCGGACACGGCATACAGCAGCACCAGCGGATGCAGCAGCCACGGCCCCAACCGCCAGCCGCCGAGCCACAGCGCCTCGCCGATGTGGCCCAGATAGGCCGCCACCGCCAGCACCATCACCAGCACCAGGCTGGTCGGAATCGGCGTGCCTTCGAAGTACTTCACCTTGTCGTCGTCACCCGCCAGTGACTCGGCAGTGACGTTGTAGCGCGCCAGCCGGCTGACGCCGCAGGCGACGAAATACGACAGCACCAGCCAGTCCCAGCCGCCCTGCATGCCGCAGGCGTAAGCGAGCGCGGCCGGGGCGACGCCGAAGGAAATCACGTCGGCCAGCGAATCCAGTTCGCGCCCCAGCACCGACGCCTGCTTGCGCCAGCGCGCCACCCGGCCGTCCAGGGCATCGAAAATGAAAGCCAGAGGAATCAGCGCCATGCCGATCATCAGATCGCGGATCACCCCGTCCTGGAGGAAGCGCATCGCCGCGAAGATCGCACCGGTGCCGCAGAACGCGTTGCCCAGCGTGAACCAGTCCGCAAGCTGGAAATCGCGAAGCATCGAAAAATGGCGGGACACGGAAACACCCGGAAATGGCCAGCCGACAGGTTAGCCCAATCGCGCTGGAGACGGTGTCCTGGCCATCGTCGCGCCCCGCCGGAACCGGGCGGAGTCGCGGACGCCCGATGTCAGGGCGACGACGGCAGCGCCAATTGCGCGGCGTCGAGCCGGCCGGCACCGCGGCCACGGGCCCCGATGACCCGGTCCATGGGCGCGCCCGCCCGCCCGTCCAACCGCGCCGACACCTGATCCAGCGCGGCATACACGTGCGGCAGCAGCGGCGCATAGCGGGCCGCATACGCCGGCAGCGCCAGGAACCCGTCGAAATGCTGTGTGTTGCTGACCTGCCAGTACGCCACCTCGCGGCCGGCCGCCTTCGCCTGCGCCACGTAGGGCGCGCTGCTGAAGGCTGGCGGTACCAGGCCGTCGTCGCTGCCGTGCACCACGATCACCGGCAGTCCCGCGCGCGGCGGCGCCGCGCGCAGTTCGGCGATACCGCGCTGCACGCGCCGTGCCGCCTCGTCCTGGCCGTCGTTGAGCGCGCGCAGGCATTGCAGGCCCGGCAGGGTGAAATCGGGCGCGGCCAGGCGGGTGTCGACGATGCCCACGCCGGCACCCGGTGGAATCCCGCTGCCGTCGGACCACCACGCCGCGCGCTCGCTGGCGGTGGCGGCGCGCGCGCTGAAATCGGGATTCAACGCCGCGAAGGAGAATCCGCAGGGATGCGCGCCGACGCCATGGCGCCCATAGGCGGAGGCGTAGGTGACCGCGATTGCGCGCCATAGATCGAAACCCACGCTCAGCGCGCCGGCGGTCAGTGCGGAGTCGGTCCAGCCGTGTTCGCGCAGCTTCGCATGGGCCGAGCGTGCCTGCGCGGCCACGTCGGCGCCTTCGATCAGGCCGGCCGCCTTCAGCGAGGCGCAGCGCGCCTGCCACAGCGGTTCGGCCTGCGCGCGCAGCGGCGGTTGCGGCAGGCTGTCGGCCGGCAGCGCGAGCAATGCGCACGGCATCAGCAGCGCCGCTTCGGTGGTGTAGTCGTACAGCGAACGTGCGCCGGGACCGTCCGTGTGGATGTTGGGCTCGCCGGCCACCACCGCGTCCAGCCAGTCGCCGTCCAGTTCGGCGGCGCGCAGCACCGCACCGCCGCCATTGGAGATGCCGACCGCGATCACCCGGGTGTTGTCGAAACGGAACGGCGCGGCCTGCGGAAACGCGCGATCCAGCGCGGCCAGGGCGAAGTCCGCGGCCTGCTTCACATGCCGCCCCCAATCGGCCTCGGGATTGTCCTGCGAATGGGCGTGCTTGACCGCCACGCCCGCGGCGCCGACCGGGGCATCGGGGACGAACGCCAGCGGTTCGCCCAGCGCGCCGCCGCTGCCGTCCTCGCGCATGCCGCTCTGCGTGTCCAGATCGAAATAGTCGGTACCGGCGCCCTTGTCGGTGTAGGCGACCGCGCAGCCCTTCGGCAGGCCCCAGGCGCCGGCCACCGCGATGGCGCCGTAGACGCCGCGCGAACCCGACGAGGCGGTGACCACCACGCAGCGCCGCTTCAGATCGAAACCATCGGGCACCTGCACCAGTACGCGATGCGGCTGCTTCGCGCCGGGCAGTGTCGCCAACGCGCTGTACTCGCGTCCGGGCACCGCGGCGGTGCTGCCGTAGACCTCGCCGTAACCGCCGGTGGCGGACAGATCGGCGATGCCGCGCCAGTTGTTCCAGAGTGCGCGCCGGCGCAGTTCCGCCGGGGTCGGATGGGCGGCGTCGGCGAAGGCCGGCGGGGTCATCGCCTGCAGGCCGGCCAGGCCCAGGCCGGCGGTCAGCAGATCGTCGCTGCCGCGGTGCTCGGTGACGCGCTGCGGTTCGATCACGGTCTCGTGGGTCATGGTTCGGGTCGGGGAACTGCCGCAGGCGGCCAGCGCCATGGTCAGGGCGGCGGCCAGAGCGATACGCGCCATCGGGAGAATTCCAGGTCCGGGTGATGCGACCAAACTAGTCGTCGCGGTGCGGCCCGTCATCGTACTTTGGTACCACGGGGACCGCCGCCATCGGCTGCTAACCTAGCACTTTCAGGAGGTTCCCCCATGCAGACCCTTTCGATCCTCGTCACCGGCGCGGCCAGCGGCATCGGCGCCGGCGTCGCCAGCCGGCTGGCCGAAGCCGGCCACCACCTCATCATCAGCGATCTGGACCCGGCCGCCGCCGAGACCGTCGCCGCCGGCATCCGCGCCGCCGGCGGTTCGGCCGAGTCGGTGGCGCTGGACGTGACCTCCGACGACAGCGTCGCCGCCGCGCTGGCCGCGATCTCCCGGCCGGTCGATGTGCTGGTCAACAACGCGGGCCTGCAGCATGTCTCGCCGCTGGAGGAATTTCCGCTGGGCAAATGGGATTTCCTGATCCAGGTGATGCTGGTCGGCGTGGCGCGGCTGACCCGCGCGGTCCTGCCGGGCATGCGCCAGCGCGGATTCGGCCGCATCGTCAACATCGGCAGCATCCACGCGCTGGTCGCCAGCCCGTACAAGAGCGCCTACGTCGCCGCCAAGCACGGCCTGGTCGGCTTCTCCAAGGTAGTCGCGCTGGAAACCGCCGACACCGACATCACCATCAACACGGTCTGCCCCAGCTACGTGAAGACCCCGCTGGTGGACAAGCAGATCGCCGACCAGGCGCGCACGCGCGGCATTCCGGAAGCCGAAGTGGTCAGCCAGATCATGCTCAAGCCGATGCCCAAGGGCGTGTTCATCGAAATGGACGAACTGGCCGGCATCACCGCCTTCCTGTGCTCCCCCGCCGCCCGCAACATGACCGGCCAGACCCTGGTCGTGGACGGCGGCTGGACGGTGCAGTGAGAACCGGGATTCGGGAGTCGGGATTGGGGAATCGAAAGAGCGAAGAGCTCCGTTCGCCTTGTTTCCGCGCTCGTGGCCAAACGCTTCTACGATTCCCGATTCTCCATTCCCGAATCCCGGCCTCAACCCCATGCCTACCCTGCTGATCGCCGACGACCATCCGCTGTTCCGGGCCGCGCTGCGCGGCGCGGCGGCCGATGCCGTGGCGCGGATGTCGGTGCTGGAGGCCGAATCGCTGGACGGCGTGCTGGCGGCGCTGGACGCGCATGACGACGTGGATCTGGTGTTGCTCGATCTGCACATGCCCGGCAACCACGGGCTGGCCGGGCTGGCGGCGATCCGCGCGCAGTTTCCCGCGGTCGCGGTGATCGTGGTGTCGGCCAACGATGACCCACGGGTCGTCCGGCGCGCGCTGGACCACGGCGCCGCCGGCTACCTGCCCAAGAGCGCGGGGCTGGAGGAACTGCGCGATGCCATCCGCAGCGTGCTTGCCTGCGAGCAATGGCTGCCGCCTGCGCTGCGCGCCACCGTCGCACGCGCGCAGTCCTCGCGCCACGACGCCGAACTGGCCGCGCGCCTGGCCAGCCTGTCGCCGCAGCAGTTCCGGGTGCTGACGCTGGTGGCCGAAGGCCTGTTGAACAAGCAGATCGCCGATCGCCTGGACGTGCAGGAGCGGACGGTCAAGGCGCACCTGTCGGCGATCTTCGATCGCCTGGGCGTGCGCAACCGCACCCAGGCCAGCGTGATCCTGCGTGAACTGGAACTCAGCGACCCCGCCCGCCAACTCGAGGCGTGAGACGATGATGGCGTGCCAGCCCCGGATGCACGCATGAACGCCGCTTCCGCACCACGCGCCGCCACGATCGACGATGCCACCGAGATTGCCCGCCTGTCGGGGCAGCTGGGCTATCCCGTCGATGCACCCGTGATGATGGAACGGTTGCGGTGCTTGCTGCCGCGCCAGGATCACTTTATCCGGGTGGTCGCTGACGGGCCTGGCCTGCTTGGCTGGATCGTCGCCGAACGGCGCCTGTCGCTGGAGGCCGGCGACAGCTTCGAAATCACGGGGCTGGTGGTGGATCGTGATGCCCATCGTGGCGGCGTCGGCTCGGCACTGGTCGCCGTGGTCGCGGACTGGGTCCGCCAGCAGGGCGGAGCGCGACTGGTCGTGCGCTCCAACGTGGTCCGCGCGGAGTCGCATCCATTCTACGAACGCCAGGGGTTCATCCGCATCAAGAGCCAGCACGTCTATCGACGGGATCTCCAGGCACCGTAGGCTTTGGGGCCGGGATTGGGGATTGGGGATTGGGGATTGGGATTGGGGATTGCGTCGCCGGAGTCGGGATTCGGTTCAGTCGGAGATCCCTTCTTCCACGTTGGTAGCAACACCTGCCTCGGCATTCCCGCGAACGCTGGAATCCATTGGGTGCGATCCGGTGTCACGCCCCGGTCCCGGCCTGGTCATTTTTTCGCCATCCATCTTGACAGGTCCGTGGCGCAAGGGCCGCGCGGGCTTATCCACATGTTTGTCCGCGAACCATCCACATGCGCTGTGGAAAACCTGAAACATTCGTTTCACGGACGTGAAACGCAATGGTCATTTTTTCGCCAACCTGCTTGACAGCCTTGCCGCGCAAGGCCGGCCGGCGCTTATCCACATGTTTCTCCGGAATCGGTCCACACCGGATGTGGACAACCTCGCCGCATCTTTCCGCGTAATGCGGATGACGCGCCGGCGCGTGGTCAGATGCGCGAGTACTGCCAGGACACCATGCGGCCCTCGCGATACGGCATCACCCCGTGGAACCCACGCGGATCCGCGTCGAATACCAGCGGCAGGAAATGGCGGTCGCCGTCCCACAGCGGCAGATCCAGGATCCGCTCCACCGGCACCCATTCCAGCGCGCCTTCCGGATTGTGCTCGTGCGGCGTCCCCGAATACGCGGTGATCAGGAACACGAAGCCCAGCCAGTCCTCGCCCTGCTTGCCGAAGCCCGGCCAGCTGATGGTGCCGCGCAGCGCCAGCTCATCGCATTCGATGCCGGCCTCCTCGCGGATCTCGCGGCGCATGCCGGCGACCACGTCCTCGTCCGGCTCGATCTTGCCGCCCAGACCGTTGTACTTGCCCAGATGCTGATCGTCGAGCCGCGCATTGCGATGGATGAGCAATACCTGCGAGCGATCCGGCGACAGGACATAACCGAGCGTGGCGACGATGGGGGTATACGGCATGGCGGGAGGTGGGTCGGAAAACCGCCATTCTAGCCGCGCGCGCCGCCACGCTCCCGGTCAAGCGGAGAAACAAGGCTCACGACACGCCGGCCACGCTGCCCGCACGCGCCGCCAGCAGGCGGTCCAGCACCGACTTCAGCGCCAGCGGGCGCACCGGTTTCGCCAGCAGCGACAGATCTGCTTCGCGCACCGCGCGGCGGACGGCGTCGGTCTGGTCGGCGGACAGGATCAGGCAGGGACTCGCCTCGAAGCGTGCCGACAAGCGCCGCCATAGCGCCACGCCGGTGTCGCCTGCGTCCAGGTGGAAGTCGAACAGCCACGCATCAGCCGGCGCACGCGCCAGTTGCGCCTCCGCGGCCGGACCATCGGCGGCACAGGCGACCTCGCAGCCCCATCCCAGCAGGGTCTGGCGGAGCGCGTCGAGCGCGGCCGGATCATTGTCCACCGCCAGCACGCGCAGGCCGGCCAGACGGGCGCGCGACACGCCCGCCGACACCTGCGCCGTGGCCGGCGTCGCGACCATGGGCAGCTCGACGGTGAACGCGGACCCGCGTCCCGGCCGACTGCGCAAGCCCAGCGGCGCTTCCAGCAGGCCGGCAATGCGATCGGCGATGGACAGGCCCAGCCCGAGTCCCTGCCCGACCGCCTCCTCGCCGCGCCGGAATTCGTCGAAGATCAATCGCCGCTCCGGCTCGCGGATGCCGGGACCGGTATCGAGCACCTCGATCCGCAAGCGTCCGCGCGCGCCGCGGCGCACGCCCAGCAGCACACCGCCCTGGGCGGTATAGCGGATGGCGTTGGCAAGGAAATTCTGCAGGATCCGCCGCAGCAACTGCGGATCGCTGTGCACCCAGAGGCGCGTTGGCCGGTAACGGAAACGCAGGCCGTGTTCGGCGGCCAGCACGCCGAATTCCGACGCCAGCGGTTCCAGTACCTCGGACAACGGAAAATCGCGCGGCTCCGGCACCAGGCCGCCGGCTTCCAGCCGCGACATGTCGAGCAGGCCGGTCAGCAGATCGGTGGTGGAATCCAGCGCGCCGCGGATCTGTCGCGCCGACTGGCGCGCGCCGTCGTCGGGCAACTGCTGCGCGAGCGCGTCGGTGAACAGGTGGGCGGCATGCAGCGGTTGCAGCAGGTCGTGGCCGATCGCGGTGAGGAATCGGCTCTTGGCGTCGTTGGCGTGCTCAGCTTCGCGCTTGGCGGTTTCCAGCAGCGCGGTGCGCTCGGCCACGCGCTGTTCCAGGGTCTCGTTGGCGCGCTTGAGATCGCGTTCGGCGTGGCGCGAGGCGGTGACGTCGGTGTAGGTGGCGACGAAGCCGCCGCCGGGCATCGGATTGCCTCGGATTTCGACGATGCTGCCATCGGGGAACACCCGCTCGGTCAGGTGCGGCGTGCCGGCGCGCATGAACGCGATGCGCCGCTGCAGCGCGCGTTCGTCCTGGCCGCGGTGCGGCATGCGTTGCAATGCCCAGCGGGTCAGGTCGGCGATCGGCCGGCCGACCTGCAGCAGCTCTTGCGGGAATCCGAACATCTGCTCGTAGCGGCGGTTCCACGCCACCAGCCGCTGCTCGCGATCGACCACGCTGATGCCCTGGCTCATGTTGTGCAATGCGGCCTCCAGCACCTGCTGGTTGAAGCGCAGATCCTGCGAGGCCTCGCCGACGATGGCCGCGACGGTATCCAGATCCCGGCTCTCGCGCCGCGCCGCGTCCAGCAGCAGGCGCGCCGACGCAGAACCCAGCACCGCCGACAGTTCGCGTTCCAGCCGCGCCTCCATCGCCGCCGGCACCGGTCCGTTGCGTGGCGCGCCCGCCAGCAGTTCCTCCACCCGCTCGCGCGGGAGGAAACGCCGCCCTGCTTCGCCCAGCGTCTGCCGATCCAGGTTGCGCTGGCGCTGGTGCGGCGCCTCCCGACGCCACGCCATCGCCAGCAGGGTGGCGACCGTGCCGACGAACAGGCTCACGCCCACCGCGCGTCCCAGCGGACTCCAGCCGGTCAGGCCGAACATGCCTTGCGGCGACAGCCAGGCTTGCCCGAACGGCCCTTCCCGCAGCCACTCGGGTGCGCTGCCGGACGCCAACAGCAGGGTCGGCAGCAACAGCACCCAGGCCCAGGCCAGGAAACCGGCGACCACGCCGGCGATCGCCGCGCGCGGCGGCGTCTGCGGGCGCCACACCGCGAACGCCAGCACCGGCGCCAGCGTGGCCAGCGCCGAGAACGACACCGCGCCGACGTCGGCCAGTGCGTCGCTGCCGGTTACCAGCCGGCTGTAGGCCCACGACAGCAGCATGATCACGGCGATGCCGGTGCGGCGCAGGGCGAGCAGTGCACCGCGCTGGTCGCCACCGTCGCGGCGCGACCAGGCGCCGCGCAACAGGCCGGGCGCGAACCAATGGTTGCCGATCATCAGGCTGAGGGTCAGCGTGCTGACCACCACCATGCCGGTGGCCGCGCTCAGTCCACCGAGGAAGGCGAACAGCGCCAGTCCCTCGTGGCCCTGCGAGAACGGCAGCGCCAGCGCGTACATGTCCGACGGTACCGCGCCACCCAGCAGCGCCATGCCGGCCTGCGCCAGCGGCAGTCCGGGCAGCGCGATCAGCACCAGGTACAGCGGAAACAGCCAGCGCGCGGTGCGCACGTGTCGCTCGTCGCGGCATTCGACCACCGCCACGTGGAACTGGTGCGGCAGGATGAACATCGCCAGCGCGCCCAGCAATACGAACGGCGCGAACCCGCCGGACGGCTGCGGCGGCAGCGGCGCAGGCGGCAGCTCCGGCCATTCGCGCAGGCCGAACCAGACGAAGGCGCCGAGCGCCAGCATCGCCGCCAGCTTGAAGATCGACTCGAACGCCATCGCCAGCACCAGCCCGCGATTGTGCTCGGCCGCGCTGGCCCGGCGGGTGCCGAACAGCATCGCGAACAGCGCCATCGCCAGCGCCACGTACAGACCACTGTCGCGCCAGAACGGCAACGCCTGGCCCGCCTCGCCGGCCTCTAGGGTGAGCGTGGCGAAACTCATCGCCACCGCCTTCAATTGCAGCGCGATGTAGGGAATCAGGCCCAGCGCGGCGACCAGGGTGACCGTGCCCGCCAGCCAGGCATCGCGGCCCAGCCGGGTGGCGATCAGATCCGCCAGCGAGGTCGCGTTGGTCTCGCGCGCCAGCCGCACCAGCCGCATCAGGAACGCGACCGCCAGCGCATAGAACAGGATGGCGCCGAGGAAGGTCGGCGGCAGCGGCCAGCCATAACGGGCAGCCTGGGTGACGGTGCCGTAGAAGGTCCACGAGGTGCAGTGCACCGCCAGCGACAGCGCGTAGACATGTTGCCAGTGGCGGGCGAATACGGCCGGACGCCGCTCGCCGTACAGCGCGGTGCCGAACATCAGCGCCAGCCAGGCCAGTCCGGCCAGCGCGACCACCCACAGGCTCAGCATGTGACGACCCGGGCGGTCGGCGGTACGTCGATGGCTCCGCCGCGAAGCGCGCCGGCATCGAAGCCAATCCCGGAAAACACTCGACGTGGCGGAGTACATGCTGGCATCGGCGGAGCATAACGCAGCGGCGGCAGGCTTCCGCCTGCCGCCGCCGTTTTCCCATCGTTTGCCGCCATCGACCTCAGAAGTCGTAGCGCGCGGTCAGCGTGTACTGGCGCGGCGGACCATAGAAGCCGGTCAGCACGCCGTAGGCGCCGATGTTGTAGCCGGTGGTGCGGTATTCCTTGTCCACCAGGTTGCTGCCTTGCAGCGAGAACGACCAGGCGTCGTTGACCTTCCAGATCACGCCCGCGTTGAGCAGGCCGTAGCCGTCCTGCCTGATCAACGGGCTCAGATCGGTGGTCGGCCACACCTCGCTCTGGTAGGCATAGCCCACCCGCGCGGACAGGTTGCCGCCATTGGCCAGATCGGTGCGGTATTCCACGTTCAGCGCACCGGAGAATTCCGGGGCGTTGGTGAACTTCTGCTGGTCGGCGACGTTGACGCCGCGATCCATGTACTCGTCGTACTTGGCGTCCAGCCAGGCGAGGTTGCCGCTGATCAGCCAGTTGACCGTCGGCAGCCACTGGTACTCCACTTCCAGGCCCTGCACCGTGCCCTTGCCGGCGTTGGTGAAGTCGCCGAAGAAGCTCTGCGCGCCGTTCGGCAACGTGTACGAGGTGAACACCGACAGCTGGATGTCCTCGTACTTGTTGTAGAAGTAGGCCAGGTTGAGGAACATGCGCTGATCCAGCAACGACATCTTGCTGCCGATCTCGAAGCTGTCGACCTTCTCGTCGTCGAACGGCTCGCCCGAACGCGGCACCGCGGTGGTGTTGGCGCGGATGTTGTAGCCGCCGGACTTGAATCCGCGCGAGGCCAGGCCGTAGATCATGACGTCGGGCGTGATCTGGTAATCCAGCGAGACCTTGGGCGAGAAGTTCTTGAAATTGACCGTCTTGTCGAAGTTCGCCGCCGTGCCCCATGCCGTGCCGTAGTCCAGCCCGGTGTAGAAGCGATTCAGCGCGATCGCGTGCTTGTCCTCGTCGGTGTAGCGCGCGCCCACGTCCAGCTTGAGCCTGTCGGTCAGGTCGAACGTCCAGTCCGCGTACACCGCGATGCTCTGGGTATTGACCACGCCCTGGGTATCGCCGAACAGCGGGTTGGTCAGCGCGTTCGGCAGGGCCGGGTTCCAGAAGTGGTTGAGCACCTGGCCGCCGGCGTCGCCGTCGAAAGCATAGATGCCCATCACGCCGCGCGCGCGGCCGCCGCCGTCGTAATTGGCCTGCACTTCGTGGCTCACCTGGCTGTCGTTGTAGAACGCGCGCACGTCCACCAGCGTCAGCGGCGTGGTGTCGAAGTCGATGTTGGTCTCGGTGTCGGACTCGCGCTTGGCCACGACGTACTTCAACGCCCAGTCCTCGTTGACCCGCCAGTTGAAGGTGGCCGAGGCGCCCTTCATGGTGGTGTCGTTGACGTTGCGCATCGCGCTGCGGATGTCGTAGCGATCCGAAGTCGGCGGATACGCCGGTGCCAGCGGATTGGCCGCCAGCATCTTGGCGCCGCGCACGCCCGACTGGTCGTCCATCCAGTCGAACGCGAACTGCACGTCGAAGTTGTCGCCCGCATAGGCGCCCAGCTGCAGGCGCGCGGCATTGATTTCCTTGTCGCTGACATCCTGGCGGGTATGGGTGTTCTCGCCGAAACCATCGCGGTTCATGCTGGCCACCGCCACCCGTCCGCGCAGCCCGCTGTCGGCCCCGCCGAGGGAGCCGCCGATGGCGGCCTTGGCGTCGAGCTGGTTGTAGTTGCCGATGGTGATCGAGGCGAAGCCCTGGGTCTCGGTCGGCAGGCCGCGCGAGACGTACTTGATGGCGCCGCCGATGGTGTTCTTGCCGTACAGGGTGCCCTGCGGACCGCGCAGCACCTCGATGCGCTCGACATCGAACACGTCCAGCAGGGCGCCCTGCGGACGGGCGATGTAGACGTCGTCCAGATAGATGCCCACGCCCGGATCCACACCCCACAGGGGATCGGCCTGGCCGATGCCGCGGATATAGGCGGTGACCGTGCTGGTCGAACCGCGAGCCGCGTAGATGGTCAGGTTGGGCACCTGCGCGTCCAGATCGCCGATGTCGCGGACATTCATCTTGTCCAGGCTCTCGGAAGTGAACGCGGTGACCGCCACCGGCACGTCCTGCAGGGTTTCCTCGCGCTTGCGCGCGGTCACCGTGACCGAATCCAGGGTGGTCGCCCGGCTGGCCGCCTGGCCGCTGTCTGTCCCCGTGTCCTGCGCGAACGCGCAGGGTGCCGACGCCAGCAACACGGTGCCGATCGCCAGGCTCAAATGCTTCCGCTTCATGGATATCCCCTCCTCCCGGGAATGCGTGCGGCGGACGGTTGTCGCCGATGCTGGAGAAGGCTAGAGGCGGACCGGACGGACCGGCATCGTACCTTCGTACAGTGGGCCGCCGCCGGGGCGCTGTCGATACTCCCGCCATCTGTCCGGCCATTGGCGGCCGACCCATCGAACACCGGCGCCGAGGAGCCACGGATGTCTTTCCTGATTGTATTGGCCGCGCTGTGCTTCCTGATGTTCGTGGCCTACCGCGGCTACAGCGTGATCCTGTTCGCGCCGATCGCGGCATTGGGCGCGGTCCTGCTGACCGATCCCTCGCTGGTGGCGCCGATGTTCACCGGCCTGTTCATGGACAAGATGGTCGGCTTCCTCAAGCTGTATTTCCCGGTGTTCCTGCTGGGCGCGGTGTTCGGCAAGCTGATCGAGATCTCCGGCTTTTCCAAGTCGATCGTCGCCGGCACCATCCGCCTGGTCGGCCGGCAGCGGGCGATGCTGTCGATCGTGCTGGTGTGCGCGCTGCTGACCTACGGCGGGGTGTCGCTGTTCGTGGTGGTGTTCGCGGTGTATCCGTTCGCCGCCGAGATGTTCCGCCAGAGCGACATCCCCAAGCGGCTGGTGCCGGGCACCATCGCGCTGGGCGCGTTCACCTTCACCATGGACGCGCTGCCGGGCACGCCGCAGATCCAGAACATCATCCCCACCTCGTTCTTCGGCACCACCGCCTGGGCGGCGCCGGTACTGGGCACGCTGGGCGCGGTGTTCATCCTCATCCTGGGCATGGGCTACCTGGAATGGCGCCGCCGGGTGGCGCAACGCGCTGGCGAAGGCTACGGCGGCGATCTGCGCAACGAACCCGAACCCTTCCGTGGCGATCGCCTGGCGCATCCGCTGATCGCGGTGCTTCCGCTGCTGCTGGTGGGCGTGGCCAATTTCCTGTTCTCGCGCTGGATTCCGGGCTGGTACGGCGAGAGCCAATCGTTCGTGCCGGCGGTGATCGGCAATCCCGCGCCGGTGGTGCAGGAAGTCTCCAAGGTCGCGGCGATCTGGGCCGTGCAGGGCGCGTTGCTGGTCGGCATCGCCAGCGTGCTGCTGTTCGCCTGGAGGCCGGTGTTCACCGGCTTCGCCGAGGGCACCAAGAGCGCCATCGGCGGCGCGCTGCTGGCATCGATGAACACCGCCTCCGAGTACGGCTTCGGCGCGGTCATCGCCGCCCTGCCCGGCTTCCTGGTGGTGGCCAACGCGCTGCAGGCGATTCCCAATCCGCTGGTCAACGAGGCGATCTCGGTGACCGCGCTGGCCGGCATCACCGGCTCGGCCTCCGGTGGCATGAGCATCGCGCTGGCAGCGATGGCCGACAGCTTCATCGCCAACGCCAACGCGGCGGGCATCCCGATGGACGTGCTGCACCGGGTGGCATCGATGGCCTCCGGCGGCATGGACACGCTGCCGCACAACGGCGCGGTCATCACCCTGCTGGCGGTCACCGGCCTGAGCCACCGCCAGTCCTACAAGGACATCTTCGCCATCACCCTGATCAAGACGATGGCGGTGTTCTTCATCATTGCCCTGTTCTACCTGACCGGCTGGATCTGAATCCGGGCGTCACCACGCGGCTGGGCATCGTCGCTTCCTCCCGGTCGACGGACGATTTCCGGGACGCCTGCCGCTGGCCGCGCTTGCGCGGAAGGGAAACGAACGAAGGACCGGCGCGCGCGCGCCGTCCCGATGCCACCCGCTCCGCGCAACGGACGCATCGGCCTGTGCGCGCGGTCGCAGTCGTGTTCGCCCCGCTTGCCGAATACTGGCGACGATTCCGGGGAAACCAGCCACCACGATGACACGCCGAGCCTTCACGGTCCGTCCGACCGCGTTCCGTACCCGTACCCCACTGGCATTGCGGCGAGGCCGCGGGTCGCCCCCCGCGGAACCGGCGAGCTCCGCACCATCCGCCGAATCGCAGCGGGCCGCCGTGCGCGAACGCCATCGGCGCCTGTACGGCCTGCGCGGCGGTGAACGCGGTACGCTCGCCGGCGCTCCGGAGAGCGAATCCGCGACGGGTGGCCAGGTCGCCCAGGACATGAGCGAACCGCGCCTGCTGACCCTGCCGGCGCCGCCGTTCGCGGTGAGGATGCTGAACCGGCTCAGCTATGGCGCCACCGCGACCACCGTGGCCGAGTTCAACGCACTGGGCGACAACGATCGCCAGCGCCTGGCCAACTACGTCGACTGGCAGCTGGACTGGGAGGCCATCGACGATGGCGCGGTGGAGAACCGGCTCGCCGCCGCGGGCTACACCACCCTGGGAAAGTCGCTGGCGCAGCTGTGGGCGGATCATGTGGCCGCCGATCCCGACTATGCCATCCGCATGCGGCCGGCCAACGAGGTGCAGCGCGCGGCCTTCGTGCGCGCGGTGCATTCGCGTCGCCAGCTGCGTGAACTGGTGGTCAACTTCTGGCACGACCATTTCAACGTGCTGGTCACCGAATTCAGCGCCGGCCCGCTGTTCCCGCACTACACGCGCGACGTGATCCGCGCGCATGCCAAGGGCAATTTCCGTGCCCTGCTGGAAGCCGTCGCCACCAGCACATCGATGCTGTACTTCCTGGACAACATCAACAACTCACGCTCCGGTCCCAACGAGAACTGGGCACGCGAACTGCTGGAACTGCACACGCTGGGCGCCGAGAACTACCTGGGTTTCACCGATCCGTTCGAAGTGCCGCCCTGCCCGGAGGACCCGTCCTATCCGATCGGCTACACGGACATCGACGTGTACGAAACCGCCGCGGCCTTCACCGGCTGGTCGGCGAAGAATGGGCACTGGGAGTTTCCCGCCGAGAACGACGGCACCTTCGTCTACCGGCAGTCCTGGCACGACGCCGGGCCGAAGTTCCTGCTGGGGCGGATGCTGTACCCGGAGCAGCCGGCGATGAAGGACGGGCGCGACGTGCTGGATCGCCTGGCCAGCCATCCGCGGGTGGCGAAGTTCATCTGCCGCAAGCTGATCCGGCGCTTCGTCACCGACACGCCGCGACAGGCGCTGGTCGACAGCGCCGCCGCGCTGTTCCGGGCCAACTGGCAACGCCCGGATCAGATCGAAATCGTGCTGCGCCACATCCTCAACTCCGATGACTTCATCAACGGCTGGGGCTGGAAGAATCGCCGCCCGTTCGAGGCCACCGTGGCGGCGATGCGCGCCCTGGGCCACGACTGGACCTTGCGGCTCGATCACGAGAAGAGCGACGAATTCATGTGGCGGATGGGGTTCACCGGCCACCTGCCCTACAACTGGGCCGCACCCAACGGCTATCCGGACACCGGCCTGGCCTGGTCCGGCGCCAACTCGCTGGCGATGACCTGGAAGCTGCTCAACTGGCTGACCGAGACCAGCGACGGTGGAGTGCCACTGAGTCCGATCCTGGCCGCCACGCGCGCCGGCGTGCCGGCGGCGCAATGGACCGCCAATACGTTGGTGACATTCTGGTGCAACCGCCTGCTGGGTTACCAGCCCGAGGCGGCGCGCCGACAGACGCTGGTCGGCTTCATGGCGCAGAACGGTGATCCGGCCAGCTACGTGATCACCGACACCGATGCCTGGGCGGTGAACGATCTGAAGCGCCACTACAACCATCAGCGCCTGCGCAGCCTGGTCTCGCTGATCCTGATGTCCCCCGAATTCATGGCCCGCTGAGGTGACCGCATGAGCCGATTCACCCTGACCCGCCGTGAATTCGTGAAGGGCTGCTGCGGCGCCGCCGTGGTTGGCGCCGCCGGTTCGATCCTGGCGTTCTCCGAGGACGCCAGCGCGGCCACCAACGCCTACGACACCGTGGTGCACCTGTTCCTGCGCGGCGGCATGGACGGCCTGAACCTGGTCGTGCCGATCAGCGGCGACGACCGCACGTTCTACGAACAGGCGCGGCCGGACCTGTCGATTCCGGTCAGCGGCACCTACGCCGCGTTGCCGCTGACCCTGGCCGGCGGCGCCGCCACCGGCTTCGGCCTGCATCCTTCCGCAACCGGCCTGCGCGATCTCTGGAACAGCGGCCACCTGGGCATCGTGCACGCCGCCGGCATGGCCACCTCGGTCACCCGCAGCCATTTCGATGCGCAGTTGTCGATCGATCTCGGCACGCCGGGCAAGTTCGGCACCGGAAGCGGTTGGATGACGCGCGCCTGGGACAGCCGTCCCGCCGGCGCGCCGGCGGCGGCCCTGCCCGCGCTGGGCATCGGCACCACCCAGCCGGCCGGACTGCTCGCCTCCACCGCCGCGCTGACCCTGGGCAGCGCGTCGGACTTCCGGCTCAATGCGGGCGCCTACGCCTGGCAGGAACGCCGCCCCGATTCGCCGACCGGTTTTCGCGGCGTCAACGAGACCCTGGCCGATCTGTGGAGCGGTCGCACCGGCCTGCAGCTGAGCGGCCAGCGCGCCGACGCGTCGCTGCGCCTGATCGCCCAGCAGAGCTATGGCTCCCTGCCGGCTGGCTGGCCGACCGGCAACTTCGCGCAACAGTTGTGGACCATCGCCCAGTCAATCCGCTTCAACCTCGGCCTGCGCTACGCCACCCTCGACCTGGGCGGCTGGGATACCCACGAGGGCCAGGGCACCGCCGGCAGTGGCTACCACTACTACCAGAACAAGATCGCCGAACTCTCCTCGGCGTTGCAGGCGTTCTTCAACGAACTCGACGCCGGTGGCGAGATGGCGCGGGTCACGGTGGTCGTGCAGTCCGAGTTCGGCCGCCGGGTGCGCGCGAACGCCAATGGCGGCACCGATCACGGCTACGGCAATCCATTGCTGGTGCTCGGTGGACCGGTCAACGGCCGCCGCTTCTACGGCAGTTGGCCGGGACTCAATCCGGAAACCCTGTCACCCACCTTTGGCGACGTGCCGGTGACCACCGACTATCGGCGGGTGATATCCGAAATCCTGATCCGGCGGATGGGCAACGCCAATCTGTCGCAGGTATTCCCCGGCTACGGCGGCTACGCGCCGCTGGGCATTGTCCAGGGCAGCGACCTGGCGGCCAGCGCGATGGCGATGCAGGCGACCCCGCGCTCGGCGCCTCTGGCGGGCACCCGCGCCGTCGCCGACCACGGTGCATCCGCGTCCGCGCCTGACTGGCAGCGGCGCGGTCGGATCGACCGCTTCCTCACCCGCCGCGAACGCTGACACCACCCGACAGCATCGCGATCGGCGCCAAGGCTTGCCCCGCGCCGTTGGCGATGACGGACATCGGCCCGTCATCGCCGCGCTTGAGCGTTCGTGACCTGTCCGGCGCTCAGGCCTTGGCCGCGTGCCAGGCCTTGAGCAGTTCGGTTTCCTTGTCGCGGCTGATGCCCGCGCGCAGTTTGGCCTGGCGCTCGGCCGGTTGGCTGCGGAACCAGGCCATCAGGTCGGTGATGGTGTTGGTGAGCGGGCGATAGGTCAGGCCGGCGGCCACCGCGCGCGCGTTGCTGACCGCGCCATAGCCGGCATACGGGCCGCTCTTGGCGGACACCCAGATCGGAAGTTCCTCGACCTTCTGCGCTTCCAGGAATTCCGGCGTCACGTGGGTGTAGGTGGGATTGCCACCGGTCGCCGACTGGCAGGCCTGCAGCATCGCGTCCATCGGCAGCAATTCCTTCGGGCCGACCGCGTTGAACACGCCATAGGTGCGCGCCTCGGCCAGCCGGATCATCCATTCGCCCAAATCGCGGCCATCGATGACCTGCACCGGATCCTTGCCATCGCCGGGGACCAGCACCTCGCCGCCCTGGGCGACGCGATGCGGCCAATAGGTGAAGCGGTCGGTCTCGTCGCGCGGGCCGACGATGTAGCCCGGGCGCACGATGGTCACCCGTTCGCCGAACTGCTTGTGCGCCTCGGCTTCGCTGAGCGCCTTGAGCGGGCCGTACAGGCCCTCGATATCGGCGCGCAGCGATTCCTGGGTCTCGGCCATCGCATCCTTGCCCTTGTACTCCGCCAGCGCGTCGGTTTCGCTGATGCCGGGCTTGCTGCCGTCGGCGTACACCGAGATCGTCGAGATGAAGAGATAGTGGCCGACATTGCCCTTCAGCACCTTGCCGGCGTCACGGACCCAGAACGGCAGGCTGGTCGGGTTGTCGATGCAGACATCCCATTTGCGACCTTCCAGCGCCTTCAGGTCGCCGGTATTGCGGTCGCCGTGCAGTTGTTCCACCTCGCCCGGCCATTCCGGCGAGGGGCGCTTGCCGCGATTGAACAGGGTGACCTTGTGGCCGCGCTCCAGCGCGTAGGCGACCTGGAACGGACCGGTGAAACCGGTGCCGCCGAGAATGAGGATATTCAGCGGCTTGGCGGCCTTGCCGACCTTGCCGGATTGTTGGCCGGCGGCGGCCCAGGCCAGCGAAGGCATCGCGGCGGTGGCGGCGGCAAGCGCACTGAGTTTGAGCAGATCACGGCGGCTGGTCATGGATGGCTCCGGGGTGGTGGTATGGCCGGGGGAAGCCGCACTAATACCATCCGCCGCCGCCGCCGCGCCTATGGCGAAAGTCGGGGCTGGTTTGCCGCACCGCGCCATCACCGCCCGATCGGGGGTGCCGTGGCCGGGACCGGCCGGGCCACGGGCGAATCCCGCGCAAACAAAAAGCGGGCCGAAGCCCGCTTTCTGCTGTCCGTGAAAGGAAGGGACCGGCTTACTCGGCCGGCACGCCTTCGCCTTCCTCGACGGCCTTGATCGACAGGCGGATGCGGCCCTGCTTGTCGACTTCCAGCACCTTGACCTTGACCACGTCGCCTTCCTTCAGCTTGTCGCTGACCTTCTCCACGCGCTCGCTGGAGATCTGCGAGACGTGCACCAGGCCGTCCTTGCCCGGCAGGATGGTGACGAACGCACCGAAATCCATGATCTTGGCGACCTTGCCTTCGTAGATCCGGCCCGGCTCGACGTCCGAGGTGATCTGCTCGATGCGGGCCTTGGCGGCCTGGGCGGCGGCGGCATTGACCGAGGCGATGACGATGGTGCCGTCGTCCTGGATATCGATCTGGGTGCCGGTTTCCTTGGTGATGCCCTGGATGGTGGCACCGCCCTTGCCGATCACTTCGCGGATCTTGTCCGGATGGATCTTGATGGTCAGCAGGCGCGGGGCGTAGTCGCTCAGCTCGGCGCGCGGGCTTGTGATGGCCGAGGCCATCTCGCCCAGGATGTGCAGACGGCCGGCCTTGGCCTGCTGCAGCGCCTGCTTCATGATCTCTTCGGTGATGCCCTCGATCTTGATGTCCATCTGCAGCGCGGACACGCCGTCGGCGGTACCGGCCACCTTGAAGTCCATGTCGCCCAGGTGATCTTCGTCACCCAGGATGTCCGACAGCACGACGAAGTTGTCGCCTTCCTTCACCAAGCCCATCGCGATGCCCGCGACCGGTGCCTTCACCGGCACGCCGGCATCCATCAGCGCCAGCGAGCTGCCGCAGACCGAGGCCATCGACGAGGAACCGTTGGATTCGGTGATTTCCGACACCACGCGGATGGTGTACGGGAACTCTTCCAGGGTCGGCATCACCGCCAGCACGCCGCGCTTGGCCAGGCGACCATGGCCGATTTCACGGCGCTTGGGCGCGCCGAAACGGCCGCACTCGCCCACCGAGAACGGAGGGAAGTTGTAGTGGAACAGGAAGTTTTCCTTGTACTCGCCGCTGACCGCGTCGATCACCTGGCCGTCGCGGGCGGTGCCGAGGGTGGCGACCACGATCGCCTGGGTCTCGCCACGGGTGAACAGCGAGGAGCCGTGGGTGCGCGGCAGCACGCTCACCTTGGAGCTGATCGGGCGGACGGTGTCCAGCGCGCGGCCGTCGATGCGGACCTTGGTGGCCAGCACGGAGTCGCGCATGGTGCGGTATTCCAGCTCGCCGAATTCCTTCGACAGCTCGGCGCCGCTCCAGCCTTCGGCCTCGGCGCGACCGGCCAGGCGCTCCACCACGTCCTTCTTGATCGCGGCGATGGCGTCGCGGCGCTGCAGCTTGTCACGCACCTGGAACGCATCGGCCAACTGGTTGCCGATGGCTTCCTTCAGCGCCGAGATCAGGGCGGTGTTCTTGGCCGGGGCAGTCCATTCGGACGGCTTGGTGCCGGCTTCGACGGTCAGCTCGTTGATCGCGTTGATGACCTTCTGCATCTCGCGATGGCCGAACATCACCGCGCCCAGCATCACGTCCTCGGACAGGATGGCGGCTTCGGATTCGACCATCAGCACCGCGTTGGCGGTACCGGCGACGACCAGCTCCAGCTGCGATTCCTTCAGCTCGCTGGTGGTCGGGTTGAGGATGTACTCGCCGTTCTTGTAGCCGACCTTGGCGGCGCCAATCGGGCCCATGAACGGGGTGCCGGCCAGGGCCAGCGCGGCGGAGGCGCCGATCAGCGCCGGGATGTCACCATCCACTTCCGGGTTCAGCGACATCACCGTGGCGATGATCTGGACCTCGTTCTTGTAATCCTCCGGGAACAGCGGACGGATCGGACGATCGATGAGGCGCGAGATCAACGTTTCCTTCTCGGTCGCACGGCCTTCGCGCTTGAAGAAGCCACCCGGGATGCGGCCGCCGGCGTAGAACTTTTCCTGGTAGTCGACCGTCAGCGGGAAGAAGTCCTGGCCTTCGCGGGCCGACTTGGCGGCGACGGCGGAGACCAGCAGTACGGTGTCGTCCATCTTGACGATGACGGCGCCGCTGGCCTGGCGGGCGATTTCGCCGGTTTCCAGGGTGACGGTGTGCTTGCCGTACTGGAAGGTTTTGGTGATTTTTGCCACGTGGTTTCCTTGAATATTGCCTGTTCGGATTCTGGGCCGCCCGCGGCCCTTGCCGCCGGCGGTTGGCCGGAGTGCCCGGCCGGTGTTCTGGGAGAAAAGCGACGTGCCCTATCGGCACTCAACCGGATTTCCTTCCCTCAAATGCAAACCGCGGCGCATTTCTGCGCCGCGGCGGGGTATTGCATCAACGACGCAGGCCGAGCTTTTCGATCAGGCTCTTGTAGCGCTCGTTGTCTTTCTTCTTCAGATAGTCGAGCAGGCTGCGGCGGCGGTTGACCAGCTGCAGCAGACCGCGACGGCTGTGGTGATCCTTCTTGTGGACCTTGAAGTGGCCGCTGAGCTGCTCGATGCGGGCGGTCAGCAGGGCGACCTGCACTTCCGGCGAACCGGTGTCGGCAGCGCCGCGCTTGTTTTCTTCAATGATCTTCTGGGTATCGATGGACATGTGGTTTCTCTGGAGATGCGAAGCCTGCAGGAACGCCGGGAGATACCGGAGTAGACCGGTGCACCGCGTGGCTCGCCGTGAACGAAAGGAAATGCCGGACAAAACCGGCGGCGTAGTGTAGCCGCCGAGGCCTTTTGAAACAAGGTTTTAATGTTTGGGCCGCGCCGCCGACGGAGCGTTGCGGACCGCCCAGCTGAACAGACGCTGGGGGACCAGCAGCCCCTCGCCGTCGACGCTGCCCAGGCCCAGCACACGTCCCCCGGGCCCGTGCACGGCCACCATTTCCGCCGGTTCACCCTGCCCGCGCAGGCGCTGGCCCATGCCGAAACGGCGCGCGCCGTCGGCGTCCAGGTCGCGCCGGGGGAATCCGGCCAGGCCGGCCTCCACCGGCAGCAGGGCGCCCAGCAGCGCCGCCTCGCCCGCCCCGGCCAGCGCATCCAGCGCCTCCAGGGTGTACATGCGCGGGGCCAGGAAGGGCTCGACCCATAGCCGGCGCAGCTCGGCGACGTGGGCGCCGCAGCCCAGCGCCTCGCCCAGATCGCGCACCAGGCTGCGCACATAGGTGCCGGAACCGCACTCGACCCGCAGCCGGATCCGGTCGCCTTCGGCGGCCAGCACCTCGATGGCGTGGACCTCGACCTCGCGCTCGGGCGCCTCGATGGCTTCGCCCCGGCGGGCCTTGGCGTACAACGGCTCGCCGCCCTGCTTGAGCGCCGAGTAGATGGGCGCACGCTGGCGGATCGACCCGCGCAGCGGTGCCAGGGCGGTCTCCAGATCGGCGGGGGCCAGCGTCGGCACCGGCCGTTCGCGCAGGACCGCGCCGTCGGCGTCGTCAGTATCGGTGGTCACGCCCAGCACCGCGGTGGTCTCGTAGGCCTTGCGCGAGCCCAGCAGCAGGCCGGCGATCTTGGTGGCCTCGCCGAAACACAGCGGCAGCAGTCCGGTGGCGAGCGGGTCCAGGCTGCCGGTGTGCCCGCCCTTCTCCGCGCGGAACAGGCGCCGCGCGGCCTGCAGGGCGGCGTTGGAGCTGAGGCCCTGCGGCTTGTCCAGCAGCAGCAGCCCATCCAGCGGACGGAAGCGAATCTTCGGGGGCATCCCTCTCCGGGTTCCTTTCAGAGTCATCGGGCACGGCCGGCGCCTGCATGGCGGCCGCGACGGCACGATGGTCGGCGGGGCCAGGCCCGCCCAGTATCAACGAAAAATGGCGCCGGCGCGGTGCGCACCGGGACCGGCCATCAGCCCTGGTCGTCGCCGGAACCGTGTTCCGGCAGGTCGCGCAGCAGCTGGTCGATGCGCTCGCCGCGATCCACCGAATCGTCGTAGTGGAAATGCAGTTCCGGCACGTGGCGCAGCTTGACCCGGCGGGCCAGCTCCATGCGCAGCTCGCGCGCCAGTTCACGCAACCCCTTGATCGCATCCGCCGAACGCTCCGGCAGCAACGCCGTCACGTAGACCTGCGCGTGCGCCATGTCGCGGGTGACCTCGACATCGGACACGCTCACCGACGGCAGCCCGTACTCGCGGACGGCCTCGTGCACCAGCGTGCCCAGCTCGCGGCGGAGCTGTGCGGAGATGCGGTCGGTACGGTGGAAGGATTTGCTGGGCATTGAGACGGGATCGGGGATTCGGGATTGGGGATTCGCAGGAGCAATTTGGGCGGATCGGGGAATCCGGGGAATGGTTTGACGAATCTCCAATCCCGAATCCCCAATCCCGGCGGACGCTTACAGCGTCCGCGCCACCTCGATGCGCTCGAAGCACTCGATCTGGTCGCCCGGCTTGATGTCGTTGTACGCCTTCACGCCGATGCCGCATTCGGTGCCGTTGCGGACTTCGTCCACGTTTTCCTTGAAGCGGCGCAGCGATTCCAGTTCGCCTTCGAAGATGACGGTGCTGTCGCGCAGCACGCGGATCGGCTTGTTGCGCTTGACCACGCCCTCCACGACCATGCAGCCGGCGACCGCGCCGAACTTGGAGCTGCGGAACACGTCGCGGACCTCGGCGGTGCCGATGATCTCTTCGCGGATTTCCTTGCCCAGCAGGCCCGAAGCCACCTGCTTCACCTGATCGATCACGTCATAGATGATCGAGAAGTAGCGCAGGTCGACGCCGTTGGCCTCGATGATGCGGCGTGCGGACGCATCGGCACGCACGTTGAAACCGATGACCGTCGCCTTGGCGGTGACCGCGGCGTTGGCGTCGGATTCGGTGATGCCACCGACGCCGGCGGTGATCACGTTGATGCGGATCAGCTCGTTGGACAGGCCGACCAGCGACTGCTTCAGCGCTTCCACCGAACCCTGCACGTCGGCCTTGATCACCAGGTTCAGCACCTGCTGGCCTTCGCCCTGGCCCATCTGCGCCAGGATGTCCTCCATGCGGTTGCCGGCCTGCTTGACCAGGCGCGATTCGCGGCGCTTGGCGTCGCGCTGCTGCGCCACGTCCTTGGCCAGGCGCTCGTCCTCGACCACCACGAAATCGTCGCCGGCGTCGGGCACGCCCGACAGGCCCAGCACCTGCACCGGAATCGACGGGCCGGCCGAGGCCGGCTGGCCGCCGGTCTCGTCGAACAGCGCGCGCACGCGGCCGTACTGGATGCCGCACACCAGGTAGTCGCCCTTCTTCAGGGTGCCCTGCTGCACCAGCACCGTCGCGACCGGGCCGCGGCCCTTGTCCAGCGAGGATTCGATGACCACGCCGCTGGCGCGGCCGTCCTGCACGGCCTTCAGTTCGAGCACTTCGGCCTGCAGCGAAATCGCGTCCAGCAGTTCGTCGATGCCCTGGCCGGTCTTGGCGGAAATCTCGACCATCTGGGTGTCGCCGCCGAAATCCTCGGCGACCACTTCCTCGGCCAGCAGTTCGTTCTTGACCCGCATCGGATCGGCGTCGGACTTGTCGATCTTGTTGACCGCGACGATCAGCGGCACCTTGGCCGCCTTGGCGTGCTGGATGGCTTCCTTGGTCTGCGGCATGACGCCGTCGTCGGCCGCCACCACCAGTACCACGATGTCGGTCAGCTTGGCGCCGCGGGCACGCATCGCGGTGAACGCGGCGTGGCCGGGGGTATCCAGGAAGCTGATGACGCCCTTCGGCGTTTCCACGTGGTACGCACCGATGTGCTGGGTGATGCCGCCGGCTTCGCCGGTGGCGACCTTGGTGCGGCGGATGTAGTCCAGCAGCGAGGTCTTGCCGTGGTCGACGTGGCCCATGATGGTGACCACCGGCGGACGCGAGACCTTGTCGCCCTGGTGCTCCTCGGTGTGGGCCAGCAGTTCGCTCTCGGCGTCGTTGCTCTCGGCGCGGATTGCCTTGTGGCCCAGTTCCTCGGTCACCAGCGCGGCGGTGTCGTGATCGATGGTCTGGGTGATGGTCGCCATCACGCCCATCTTGAACATCGCCTTCACCACGTCGCCGCCCTTCAGGGCCAGTTTCTGCGCCAGGTCGGCCACGGTGATGGTTTCACCGATGGCGACCTCGCGCACGACCGGCGCGGTCGGGCGCTCGAAGCCATGCGCGCCGCCGCCACCGCCACGGCTCTGTTCCATCTGCCGGCGCGGCTTGGGTTTGCCGCGCGAGGTGGTGCGGCGTGCGCGCTCGGCGGCGGACAGGTGCAGCTGGCCGGCGAAGCGGCTGGCCGCGTCGTCGTCCTCGATGCCGCTGACCATCGCGTGCGAGCCGCGGGTCTTGTGCTTGTTCGCCGCCGCGGCGGCGCCGTTGCGGTCGTCGACGCGCGGCGGATCCTTGCGCACCACCTGCTTGGGCACGTGGTGTCCACCGGCACGCGCGGGACGCTCCTCGCCGGAAGCTTCGCCGGCGTTGGCGGCGTTGGCTTCGGCCTCGGCGCGCGCGACGGCTTCGGCGGCCGCGCGGGCGGCTTCCTCTTCCTTGCGCTTGCGCTCGAGTTCCTCGGCACGGCGACGATCGTCCTCGGCCAGGCGTTGCTGTTCCTGCAGGTTGCGCTGCTTGGATTCCTCCAGCTTGCGCAGGATCTCGGCGCGCTCGGGATTGGTCTCCGTCTGCGAGGTGGTCGCGACGACGGGCGCGTCGGCCTCGTTCGGCTTCACGTAGGTGCGCTTCTGGCGCACTTCCACGTTCACCGTGGTCTTGCTGCGGCCGGCGGCGACGGTCACTTCCTGCACCTTGCGGCGATTCAGGGTGATCTTCTTCGGCGCGGCGGTCTCGTCCGCCGGCTTCTCGGTCTTGCCGTGGGTACGGCGCAGGAAGCCGAGCAGCTTCATCTTCTCGGTGCTGGTCACGACCTGGTCGGGACCGCTGAACTTCATGCCGGCCTCGGCCAGCTGTTCCAGCAGTTTCTCGACCGGCGTATTGACCAGTTCAGCCAGCTTGCGGATGGTGGTTTGCTGCGACATTCGGATCCTAGTTTCTTTGTAGCGCCCCTCTGCCGTCAGCGAAGGAGCGCCCCATTTCAAGGTTGGGGATTCTAAGCCCTGCGGGTGCCAGGGCGGTGCTCATCGGTGGATCATTCGCCGCGCTCCAGGCGGGCGATCTCCTCGGCTCGGGCGGCCAGGATCAGCGCCGCGGCGCGTCCCTCGTCCATCCCTTCGATGCCAAATTCCACCACTTCGTCGGCGGCCAGGTCCGACAGGTCCTCGCTGGTACGGACGCCATGCGCGGCCAGCGCGTAGGCGGTTTCCTCGTCCATGCCTTCCAGTGCCAGCAGGTCGTCGGCGGGCTGGTTCTCCTCCAGGCCCTCCTCCTCGGCCAGGGCCTCGTTCAGCAGGGCGTCGCGGGCGCGGGCCCGCAGTTCCTCGACGATGTCCTCGTCGAAGCCTTCCACGGCCAGCAGCTCGCCGACCGGCACGTAGGCGATTTCCTCGACCGTGCTGAAGCCCTCGCTGACCAGGATGGCGGCGATTTCCTCGTCCACCTCCAGCTTGTCCATGAACAGCTGGCGGGCCACGGCCTGCTCGGCCTCGGACTTGGCGGCGACCTGGTCCTGCGTCATGACGTTGAGCTGCCAGCCGGTCAGGCGGCTGGCCAGGCGCACGTTCTGGCCGCCCTTGCCGATGGCCTGGGCCAGCCGGTCCTCGGCCACCGCCAGGTCCATCGAGTGCTTTTCCTCGTCGACGATGATCGACTGCACCTCCGCCGGCGCCATCGCGTTGATGACGAAGGTGGCCGGGTTGTCGTTCCACAGCACGATGTCCACGCGCTCGCCGTTGAGCTCGTTCGACACCGCCTGCACGCGCGAACCGCGCATGCCGATGCAGGCGCCGATGGGATCGGTGCGGCTGTCGTGCGCCAGCACCGCGATCTTGGCGCGGTCGCCCGGATCACGCGCGCAGGCCTTGATCTCGACCAGGCCCTGGCCCACTTCCGGCACTTCCAGCTTGAACAGCTCGATCATGAATTCCGGCGCGGCGCGGCTGATGAACAGCTGCGGGCCGCGGGGCTCGGAACGCACGTCGTACAGGTAACCGCGCACGCGGTCGCCGGCGCGCAGCACGTCGCGCGGGATGCCCTTGTCCTTCGGGATGAAGGCTTCGGCGTTGCCGCCCAGGTCCACGTAGATGTTGCCGCGCTCGGCGCGCTTGACCACGCCGGTGACCAGTTCGCCGACGCGGTCCTTCCACGCATCCACCACCTGCTGGCGCTCGGCTTCGCGCACGCGCTGCACGATCACCTGCTTGGCGGCCTGCGCGGCGATGCGCCCGAAGTCCGGGTTCTCGATCTGTTCCTCGATCCAGTCGCCGACCTCGACGCCCTCGGCTTCGTCCACGGCGTCCATCAGGCGGAGCTGGCGATCCGGCGATTCCATCACCACGTCGTCGGCCACCACTTCCCAGCGGCGGAAGGTTTCGTAGCTGCCGTCCTTGTGATCAATCGAAACGCGCACCGACACGTCCTGATCCAGGTAGCGCTTCTTGGCGGCGGACGCCAGCGCGGCTTCGATGGCATCGAAGATCACCTCGCGCGGCACGCCTTTCTCGTTGGCGACCGCATCCACCACCAGCAAAAGTTCCTTACTCATCAGTTCACTCCGCACGCGGCTTGCGAGCCGCCGGCTTGTTGGGTTGTTGCTTGGATTCCTGCTTCACCGCGCCCTTCTTGCCGGCTGCGGCTCCGCCAGCGGTACCGGCCTTGCGGCCGCCACCCTTGGGTTTTTCGGGGGCCAGGCCCAGGGCCGCCCAATCGGGGACCAGCCTGGCCTTGTCAATATTATCGAACGCCACGGACAACGCCGCGCCGTCGACGGTGAAAACGATCTGCCCGTCCTCGACCCGGGTGATTTCACCCTGCAGGCGGCGACGCCCGTCCTGGGGCAGCTTCAGCACCACCTTGGCGCTCTCGCCCTGGTGGCGCGCGAACTGCGCCAGGGTGAACAGGGGCCGGTCGACGCCCGGGGAAGACACTTCCAGGGTGTAGTTGCCGGAAATCGGGTCCTCGACGTCCAGTTGCGCCGATACCTCGCGGCTGACCGCCTCGCAGTCGTCGATGTTGACGAAGCGGCTGTCGCGCTCGGCTTCCTGCACGTCGATGTACAGCCGCACGGTGGCGCCGCCGGGCGCGGGCAGATACTCGATGCCCAGCAGCTCGAGCCCGAGCGCCTGCACGGTGGGGGCCAGGAGTTCCGAGATTTGAGTGGCCTTGTCGCTCACGGAATGACCTTTTTGCCAGGTAAAGTCTGGTTGCAGAAAACGACAAGGGGCCCGGTGGGCCCCTTGTCCGATAACGCTGGATTTCGGTGTGAAAGCGGAAGCATGCGCTTTCACGAGCCCGAGCTTCGGACGTGGAAGTCTTGATGACTTCCGCGACCGCAAAGCTTGGTAGCGGGGGCAGGATTTGAACCTGCGACCTTCGGGTTATGAGCCCGACGAGCTGCCAGACTGCTCCACCCCGCAGCAGAAGCGGAATTATGAAGGCTTCCGTGGATTCTTGCAAGCCTTCCCATCAACAAAAACTATCCGTCGCCCGAAAAACATCGGCCGACGGAAGTGAAACGGTTCAGCCGGCGAACGCCTGCTGGCACCACGCCATGATCGGGTTCCAGAAGATGCCCAGCACCAGCAGCGCCAGCGCGTTCACCCCGAACACCACCGGCACCACCCGGTCCTGGCGCGCCGGCTGGCGCTCGCCCACCGGCTCGTCGAAGTACATGACCTTGATGACGCGCAGGTAGTAGAACGCGCCGATCACCGCGCAGACCACGCCCAGGATCGCCAGCCAGGTGAAACCGCCCTTCAACGCGGCACCCAGCACCACCAGCTTGGCCCAGAAGCCGAGGAACGGCGGCACGCCGGCCAGCGAGGCCATCACGCACAGCACCAGTCCGGCCTGCCAGGGGTTGCGGGCGTTCAGGCCCTTGAAGTCGTCGATCTTGTCGGCCTCGAAACCCTGCCGCGACAGCACCACGATGGCGCCGAACGCCGCCGCGGACATGAGCGCGTAGCTGATCGCGTAGAACAGCGCCGCCGAGTAGCCGGTCGCGCCGCCGCCGGCGAAGCCGACCAGCAGGAAGCCCACGTGCGAGACGGTGGAGTACGCCAGCATGCGCTTGAGGTTGGTCTGGGCGATGGCGATCAGGTTGCCGATCACCAGCGATGCCGCGGCCAGGCCGGCCAGCAGCCACTGCCACTGTTCGTTGACCGGACCGACGCCGCTTTCCAGCAGGCGGTAGGCCATGCCGAACGCGGCCAGCTTGGGACCGGAGCTGATGAACAGCGTGATCGGGGTCGGCGCGCCCTGGTAGACGTCCGGCAGCCACATGTGGAACGGCGCCGCGCCCAGCTTGAAGGCCACGCCGGCGACCATGAACACCACGCCGGTCAGCAGCAGGGTGCGATCGGTGGCACCCGCGATGGCGGCATGGATGCCGTCCAGGTGGAGCGTGCCGGTGGCGCCGTAGACCAGCGACATGCCGTACAGCAGCAGGCCCGAGGCCAGCGAACCCAGCACGATGTACTTCATCGCCGCTTCCGCCGACAGGCCGTCCTCGCGATTCAGCGCGACCAGCGCGTACGAGCACAGCGCCAGCAGCTCCAGGCCCAGGTAGACCATCACCAGGCTGCCGGCCGACACCATCATCATCATGCCGGCGGTCGCCAGCATCACCAGCACCGGCACTTCGCCCGGATACAGCTTGCGCTCGCGCAGGTACGGCCAGGCGTAGACCAGCGACAGTCCGCTGACCAGCAGGATCGCCAGCTTGGTGACATTGGCCATCACGTCGCGGACGAACATGCCGTTGAACACGGCCCCGCTGCCACCGACGTCGCCGAGGATCATGAAGAACGAGACCGCCAGCGTGGCCAGGGCCAGCAGGTGGGTGATCACCCGCTGGCGATCGCTCAGGAACAGGTCCAGCATCAGCAACGCGAAGGCGCCTGCGATCAGCACGACTTCCGGCAGCAGCGGCAGCAGGTCGGCGGCGGTGGGGAGCATCGACGTGGTCATCATTCTTCCTTACAGCTTGCTGTTGGCGAGCTGCATCGCCAGGTTCGCAATCGACGGTTCCATCAGGTCAACCAGCGGCTTGGGATACACGCCCAGCACCAGCACGCCGATGGCGAACACGCCCAGCACCAGCGCCTCGCGGCCGTTGATGTCCTTGAGCTCGGCCACGTGCGAATTGGCCACTTCGCCGTACATCACCCGCTTGATCAGCCACAGCGTGTAGGCGGCTCCGATGATCAGGGTCAGCGCGGCGAGCAGCGCGATCAGCGGATGCTTCTGGAAGCTGGCCACGATCACCATGAACTCGCCGACGAAACCGCTGGTGCCCGGCAGGCCCGAATTGGCCATGCCGAACAGCACGAAGAACACCGCGAACCAGGGCATCACGTTGGCAACGCCGCCGTAGTCCTTGATCATGCGGGTATGCATGCGGTCGTACAGCACGCCGACGCAGGAGAACATCGCGCCGGAGACGAAGCCGTGCGAAATCATCTGCACCATCGCGCCCTGCAGGCCCAGGCGGGCGCCGTCCAGGTTGCCGTAGTCGCGGACCAGGCCGAAGGCGATGAAGATGCCCAGGGTGACGAAGCCCATGTGCGAGACCGACGAATACGCGATCAGCTTCTTCATGTCGTCCTGCACCAGCGCCACCAGGCCGACGTAGACCACGCCGATCAGCGACAGCAGGATCACCAGCCAGGCCCACTCGAAGCCGGCGTCCGGCACGATCGGCAGGGTGAAGCGCAGGAAGCCGTAGCCGCCGATCTTCAGCATGATCGCCGCCAGGATCACCGAACCGGCGGTCGGCGCCTCCACGTGCGCGTCCGGCAACCAGGTATGGACCGGGAACATCGGCACCTTGACCGCGAAGGCGATCAGGAAGGCGAAGAACAGCCAGGTCTGCTCCTTGGCGTTCAGCGGCAGCGTGTACAGGTCCGCCAGCTGGAAGCTGCCGCCCTTCAGGTACAGGTAGATCAGGCCGATCAGCATGAACACCGACCCGAGGAAGGTGTACAGGAAGAACTTGATCGAGGCGTAGATGCGGCGCGGGCCGCCCCACACGCCGATGATCAGGAACATCGGGATCAGCATGCCTTCGAAGAAGACATAGAACAGGATGGCGTCCAGCGCGCAGAACACGCCGATCATCAGGCCTTCCAGGAACAGGAACGCCGCCACGTACTGGCTGACCCGCTTCTCCACCGACGACCACGCGCCGATCAGCGCCAGCACGGTGGTCAGCGTGGTCAGCACGATCAGCGCGACCGAGATGCCGTCGACGCCCAGCGCGTACCAGATGTTGAACGCCGGCACCCACGCGCGCTTCTCGGCGAACTGCATGCCGGGATTGGCGAAGTCGAAGCCGGTCAGCAGCGGCAGGCTCGCCAGGAAAGTCAGCAGCGCCACGCCCAATGCCACCCAGCGGGCGGCACTGGCGCGACGGTTGCCCAGGGCGAGGACCAGCGCGCCGCCGAGAATCGGCAGCCAGATCAGAATGCTAAGCAAAGGCCAGTTCGACACGAGTGGTATCCGTTAGTTCAGCGCCAGGGCGGTCATTGCCAGAACCGGATGAGCACGGCCAGCAGTGCAATCAGGCCGAGGATCATCGCGAAGGCGTAGTGGTAGAGGAAACCCGACTGGGTACGGCGCAACAGGTTGGCGGCCAGGTCCACGACGCGGGCGCTGCCGTTGACGGCTACGCCATCGATCAGATGGGTGTCGATCGCACGCGAAGCCTTGCCGAGCTTGATGCCGCCGCCGGCCAGGCCGCCGATCCACAGATGGTCGGCCCAGTACTTCTTGTCCAGGATGTTGGCCAGGAACGCGCCGATCGGGCTGTTGCGCATCCGCTCCGGCACGCTCGGCGGCGCCACGATGTACAGCAGGGTCGCCAGGACGAAGCCGGCCAGGGTCAGCCAGAACGGCGCGGCCTTGATGCCATGCAGGGCGAACTCCCACGGACCGTGGAAGGTTTCCTTCAGCTGGCCCACGGTGTCCGCGGCCGGGTTGATGAAATCGATCGCGCCCAGGAAGAACGGCAGCTGCTCGTGGTGGCCGCTCCAGTCGGTGCCGAACAGCATCGGACCGATGGTGAAGTAACCGACCAGGATCGACGGGATCGCCAGCAGGATCAGAGGAACCGTCACCACCCACGGGGATTCGTGCGGTTCGTGCGCGCCGTGGTGGCCGTGATCGTCGCCATGATGATCGTCGTGATGCGCATCGGCATGGTGATCGTCATGGCCGTGATCGGCATGGGCCTCGCGGAAGCGCTCCTTGCCGTGGAAGGTCAGGTACAGCAGGCGGAAGCTGTAGAAGCTGGTGACGAACACGCCCAGCAGCACCGCCCAGTAGCCGTAGTTGGCGACCCATTCGCTGGGGCCGCTGATGCCATGCGCCATCGTGCCCAGTTCGGCCACCTTGTGCGCGAACTCGCCGGCCTGCTCCTGGTGGTGCTTGGCCGCCTCGATGATGGTGTCCTTGGAATAGAAGCCGGACAGGAACGGCGTGCCCACCAGCGCCAGGGTACCGATCAGGCTGGTGATCCAGGTGATCGGCATGTACTTGCGCAGGCCGCCCATCTTGCGCATGTCCTGCTCGTGGTGCATGCCGATGATGACCGAGCCGGCCGCCAGGAACAGCAGCGCCTTGAAGAAGGCGTGGGTCATCAGGTGGAACACCGCCGCCGAATAGGCCGACACGCCCAGCGCCACGGTCATGTAGCCGAGCTGCGACAGGGTGGAGTAAGCGACCACGCGCTTGATGTCGTTCTGCACGATGCCGATCAGGCCGGTGAAGAACGCGGTGGTGGCGCCGATGAACAGCACGAAGTCCAGCGCGGTCTGCGACAGTTCGAACAGCGGCGACATGCGGGCGACCATGAAGATGCCGGCGGTCACCATCGTCGCCGCGTGGATCAGCGCCGAGATCGGGGTCGGGCCTTCCATCGAATCCGGCAGCCATACATGCAGCGGCACCTGCGCCGACTTGCCCATCGCGCCAATGAACAGGCAGATGCAGATCAGGGTGGCCATCGACCAGATCACCGGCTGGTCCAGCACCTGCCAGGTCTGGCCGAACATCGTGATGGCGCCGGACCATACCGGAATCGCCTTGCCCGCCAGCATCGGCGCGTTGGCGAACACGGTGGCGTAGTCCAGGGTGCCGAACATGAACAGAACCGCGGCGATGCCCAGCAGGAAGCCGAAGTCGCCCACGCGGTTGACCAGGAACGCCTTGAGGTTGGCGAAGATCGCCGACGGGCGCTTGAACCAGAAGCCGATCAGCAGGTACGACACCAGGCCCACCGCTTCCCAGCCGAAGAACAGCTGCAGGAAGTTGTTGCTCATCACCAGCATCAGCATGCTGAAGGTGAACAGCGAGATGTAGCTGAAGAAGCGCTGGTAACCCGGATCCTCGGCCATGTAGCCGATGGTGTAGATGTGCACCAGCAGCGAGACGAAGGTGACCACGACCATCATCATCGCGGTCAGCTTGTCGATCATGAAACCGACGTGCGCGCTGTAGTTGCCCACCTCGAAGAAGGTGTAGACGTTCTGGTTGAACGGCGAAGCGCCCTGCCCGACCAGCTGGTACAGCACCCAGCCCGACAGCGCGCAGCTGACGGCCACGCCCAGGATGGTGACGACGTGCGAGCCGGCACGGCCGACCTGGCGGCCGAACAGCCCGGCGATGATGCTGCCCAGCAGCGGCGCCAGCACGATGGCCAGCAGCACGTTCTTGGAAATAGCGACTTCCAGACCTGTCATGGGTGCATCAGCCTTTGAGCGTGTCGACTTCGGCGACGTTGATCGTGCGCCGGGTGCGGAACAGGGTGACCAGGATCGCCAGGCCGATGGCGGCCTCGGCGGCGGCCACGGTCAGGATGAAGAACACGAAGATCTGGCCGGCGGCGTCGCCCAGTTCGCGGGAGAAGGCGACGAAGTTGATGTTCACCGACAGCAGCATCAGCTCGATGGACATCAGCAGCACGATGACGTTCTTGCGGTTGAGGAAGATGCCGGCCAGGCTGATGCAGAACAGCACCGCGCCCAGCGCCAGCAGATGACCCAGGGTAATCATGCCTTGCCCTCCCCTTCGGCGGCTTCATCGGCGGATGCGCGGACCGGCTTCTCGGCCGCCATCTTGACCATGCGGATGCGATCGCCGGCCTTGACCCGCGACTGCTCGGACGGATCCTGGTGCTTGGCGCCCGCGCGACGGCGCAGGGTCAGCATCACCGCGGCGACCACGGCCACGGTCAGGATCACCGCGGCGAATTCGAACGGCAGCAGGAATTCGGTGAACAGGCTGCGCGCCAGCCAGGCGGTGTTGGACACGTCGGCCGCGGCGGCGGCGGCGTTGTCCGGGAACGCGGCGGCGGTGCGCGCCTTGACCCCGATCAGGGTCAGCATCTGCACCAGCATGGCGACCGCGACCACCACGCCGACCGGAAGGAACTTCACCCAGCCCTCGCGCATCTTGGCGACGTCGATGTCCAGCATCATCACCACGAACAGGAACAGCACCATCACCGCGCCCACGTAGACGAGGATCAGCGCCACGCCGAGGAACTCGGCCCCGACCAGCAACCAGATGCAGGCCACCGAGAAGAAGGTCAGGATGAGGCACAGCACGGCGTGCACCGGGTTGCGCACGCTGATCACCGCGCCGGCGGCGACCGCCGCCATGGCGGCGAAGATCCAGAAAGCGATATTTACCCAATCCATCTCTTGGACCTCAGCGGAATGCGGCGTCGGCGGCGCGACGCTCGGCGATTTCGGCTTCCAGCCGATCGCCCAGCGCCAGCAACTGCGGCTTGGTGACGATGTTCTGGCCGCGCTTGTCGAAGTGGTACTCCAGCACGTGCGTCTCCACGATCGAGTCCACCGGGCAGCTTTCCTCGCAGAAGCCGCAGAAGATGCACTTGAACAGGTCGATGTCGTAGCGGGTGGTGCGGCGGGTGCCGTCCTCGCGCGGGGCCGAGTCGATGGTGATGGCCAGCGCCGGGCAGACCGCCTCGCACAGCTTGCAGGCGATGCAGCGCTCTTCCCCGTTGGGATAGCGGCGCAGCGCGTGCAGGCCGCGGAAGCGCGGCGACTGCGGGAACTTCTCCATCGGATACATCACGGTGTACTTGGGCTTGAACGCGTATTTCAGCGTCAGCCACAGTCCGCCCAGCAACTCGAGCAGCATCAGGCTCTTGAAGTAATGGATGACCTTGTTCATTGCGTCAGACACCCTTCTCGAACACGCCAAAGAACACCATCACCGCCGTCACCGCGATCCACGCGATGGTCAGCGGAATGAACACCTTCCAGCCCAGCCGCATGATCTGGTCGTAGCGGTAGCGCGGGAAGCTCGCGCGGAACCAGATGTAGGCGCTGGCGAAGAACAGCACCTTCAGCAGCAGCCACGGCCAGCCACCGGTCCAGATCCAGTTGACCCAGGGCGACACGTCCGCGGTGATCCAGCCCTGCAGCGGGCTGAGCCAGCCACCCAGGAAGAACAGCGCCACCAGGAAACTGACCAGGATCATGTTGGCGTATTCGGCCAGGAAGAACAGCGCGAACGCCGCGCCCGAATACTCGACCATGTGGCCGGCGACGATTTCCGATTCGCCTTCCACCACGTCGAACGGCGAGCGGTTGGTTTCGGCGACGCCGGACACCCAGTACACGATGAACAGCGGGAACAGCGGCAACCAGAACCATTCGAAGAAGCCATTGTTGCCGGCCTGCGCCATCACGATGTCGCTGAGGTTCAGGCTGCCGGCGGCGATCAGCACGCCGACCAGGGCGAAGCCCATCGCGATTTCGTAGCTGACCACCTGCGCGGCCGAGCGCATCGCGCCCAGGAACGCGTACTTCGAGTTGGAAGCCCAGCCGGCGATGATGATGCCGTACACGCCCAGCGAGGTCATCGCCAGCAGGTACAGCAGGCCCGCGTTGGCGTTGGACAGCACCAGCTTGGCGTCGAACGGCACCACCGCCCAGGCGGCGAACGCCGGCGCCAGCGTGATCAGCGGGGCGATGATGTACATCGCCTTCTGCGCGCTGCTGGGCTGGATGATTTCCTTGAACAGCAGTTTGAACACGTCGGCGAAGGCCTGGAAGATGCCCATGCCCACGTACATCGGTCCGTGGCGGACGTGCATCCAGCCGATCAGCTTGCGTTCCCAGACCACGTAGAAGGCCACCGCGATGATCACCGGCACGGCGATCACCAGGATCTTCAGCACGATCCACAACGCGACACCGATGTCGCCCAGCGCGAAGAACCACTCGCGGAGCGGTCCGACGGCATTGATCAACAGCTCGTTCATGCGCTCACCACCGTGACACGTCCGGCGCCCAGCGGCGCGGTCGCGCCGTAGCCGCTCTCAATCCACGCGCTGCCCTTGGCCACGCGGGCATCCACCACCACCGGCAGGGTCGCGGTGCCGTTGGCCGAACCGACCTTGGCCATCGCGCCTTCGGCCACGCCGCTCGACTGCGCGTCGGCGGGATTCAGCACGATGCGCGCGCCCGTGTTGAGCGGATGCGCCTGCAATGCCTCGGCCCGCCGGACCGTGCCGTCGGTGCGGTAAATCCCCGCGGTGACCGCCAGTTCCAGGCCCTCGCCCGCCGCGGCGGACGCCGCCGAACGCGCGATGGTCACCGGCGCGGTGCCGGCGATGGCGGCGCGCAGCCCGGCCAGATCGGTGAACTCGAACGACGGCAACTGCAATTCGCCGCCGAGCGCGCGCAACACGCGCCAGCCGTCGCGGGCCTCGCCCGGCAGCTTGCCGGCGGCCTGGGTACGCTGGTCGGTGCCATCCAGGTTGGTCAGGGTGGCTTCGATTTCCGGCAGCGCGCCAATCGGCAGGATCACGTCGGCGACGTCGCGGGTCGACTTGCAGGCGAAATGGCTGAACGCCACCACCTTGGCCGACGATAGCGCGCGCGCGGCGGCCGGCGTATCGGCGAAGTCCAGGCCCGGCTCGATGCCATAGATGACGTAGGCCTTGCGCGGCTCGGCGAACATGCCGGCCACGTCGCGGCGCGACGGCAGCACGCCGTGGCGGGCCAGGCCCACCGCGTTGGCGCCCTGCGGGATGCGGCACAACGAGGCGCCGGTGGCGGCGGCGAATTCGCCGGCGGCCTGGCGCAGCGCCGAAGCCTGCGGATGGTTCTCGGCGATGCCGCCGACAATCAGCACGGCATGGTTGCCGGCCTTGGCGGCCTCGCGCAGGGCGGCTTCGTTGAGCGCGCCGGCCAGCTGCGACGGCGGCACGATGTGCTTGCCGGCGATGCCGAACGCGAAGTCGAAGTCGACCGGGTTGACCACGTGCACCCTGGCGCCCTTGCGCTGGGCCTTGCGGATGCGCTGGTGCAGCAGCGGCAACTCGTGGCGGATGTTGGTGCCGAACAGCACGATGACGTCGGCCTTTTCGATATCCGCCATCGGCAGCGCGAACGGTTCGGCCACGGCGCCATCGGAGAAGTCGCGGTTGTTGATGCGGTGATCGACGTTGCCGCTGCCGAGGCCGGCGGCCAGCTTCGCGAGCAATCCACCCTCCTCGTTCGAGGTCGCCGGATGCACCAGCACGCCCAGTTCGTCGCCGGCGTTGCCGCGCAGGATCTCGGCGGCGGCGGCCAGGCCCTCGGACCAGGACACTTCGCGCCACTCACCATTGACCTTCTGCAACGGCTTGACCGCGCGGTCGTCGCTGTACAGGCCCTGGTGCGAATAGCGATCACGATCCGACAGCCAGCATTCGTTGACCGCCTCGTTCTCGCGCGGCACGGTGCGCAGCACCTGGCCTCGGCGAGAATGCACGAACAGGTTGGAACCCATCGCGTCGTGGTAACCGACGGATTCGCGCGCAATCAATTCCCACGGACGGGCGCGGAACTGGAACACCTTGTTGGTCAGCGCGCCCACCGGGCAGACGTCGATGACGTTGCCGGAGATTTCGGTGGTCAGCGGCTTGCCGTCATAAGTGCCGATCTGCAGGTTCTCGCCGCGGTACATGCCGCCCAGTTCGTAGGTACCGGCGACATCCGCGGTGAAGCGCACGCAACGCGTGCACTGGATGCAGCGGGTCATCTCGGTGGCGACCAGCGGGCCGATGTCCTCGTCGGGCACCACGCGCTTGCGCTCCTGGAAGCGGCTCACGGAGCGGCCGTAGCCCAGCGACAGATCCTGCAGTTCGCACTCGCCACCCTGATCGCAGATCGGGCAGTCGAGCGGATGGTTGATCAGCAGGAACTCCATCACGTTGCGCTGCGACTTCAGCGCCTTCTCGCTGCGGGTCTGGATCTTCATGCCGTCCATGACCGGCGTGGCGCAGGCCGGCGCCGGCTTGGGCATCTTCTCGACGTCGACCAGGCACATGCGGCAGTTGGCCGCGATCGGCAGCTTCTCGTGGTAGCAGAAGCGCGGAATCGGAATCCCGGCCTTGTCCGCGGCCTGGATGATCATCGAACCCTTCGGCGCGGCCATCTCGACACCGTCGATGAAGACGGTGACGTGGTCGGGCGGGAGGTTCGGGTTGACGGGCTGCGCACTCATGCGGCCACCTTGCCTTCAATGACCGTGCCGGCGCGCTGGTCGTCGACCAGGAAACGCTTGTTGACGATCGCGTACTCGAATTCGTGCCAGAAGTGGCGCAGGAAACCCTGTACCGGCCACGCCGCGGCTTCGCCGAAGGCGCAGATGGTATGGCCCTCGATCTGGCCGGCGGCGGCCTTCAGCATGTGCAGGTCGTCCAGGGTCGCCTTCTGTTCGGCGATGCGGGTCAGCATGCGGTACATCCAGCCGGTGCCTTCGCGGCACGGCGTGCACTGGCCGCAGCTTTCCTTGAAGTAGAAACGCGCGATGCGCTGGCAGGCGCGCACCATGCAGGCAGTCTCGTCCATCACCACGACCGCGCCCGAACCCAGGCCGGAACCCGCCTTCTGGATGCTGTCGTAGTCCATGGTCAGGCCCATCATGGTCTCGCCCGGCAGTACCGGCATCGAGGAACCACCCGGAATCACCGCCTTGATCTTGTGGCCGTTGCGGATGCCGCCGGCCATTTCCAGCAGTTCGGCGAACGGCGTGCCCAGGCGGATCTCGTAGTTGCCAGGACGCGCGACATGGCCGGAGACCGAGAAGATCTTCGGACCGCCGTTGTTGGGCTTGCCCAGGTTGAGGAACCACTCCGCGCCGTTGCGGATGATCGCCGGCACCGAGGCGTAGGTCTCGGTGTTGTTGATGGTGGTCGGCTTGCCGTACAGGCCGAAGTTGGCCGGGAACGGCGGCTTGAAGCGCGGCTGGCCCTTCTTGCCTTCCAGCGACTCCATCAGCGCGGTCTCTTCGCCGCAGATGTAGGCACCCGCGCCGAGCGCGTTGAAGATGTCGATGTCGATGCCGGAGCCCAGGATGTTCTTTCCCAGCCAGCCGTGCTTGTAGGCTTCGGCAGTGGCCTCTTCCAGGTGCTCGAACGGCTCGTGGTGGAACTCGCCGCGCAGGTAGTTGTAGCCCACGGTGGAACCGGTGGCGTAGCAGGCGATGGCCATGCCCTCGATGACCGCGTGCGGGTTGAAGCGCAGGATGTCGCGATCCTTGGCGGTGCCCGGCTCGGATTCGTCGGAGTTGCAGAGGATGTACTTCTGCATGTCGCCCTTGGGCATGAAGCTCCACTTCAGGCCGGTCGGGAAGCCCGCGCCGCCGCGGCCGCGCAGGCCGGACTGCTTGACCATCTCGACCACGTCGGCCGGCGGGATCTTCTCTTCGAGGATCTTGCGCAGCGCGCTGTAGCCGCCGGTCTTCAGGTAGTTCTCGTACGACCACGGCTTGTCGAAATGCAGCGTGGTGTAGACGACCTGGTGCTCCTTCGGCGCCGGGCCCACCGGGCCGTAACCTTCGGATGTGTGCGGATGATGTGCCATGCGCTTACTCCAGCCCGTCCAGCAATTCGTCGACCTTGGCCGGCGTCAGCTTCTCGTGGTAATGGCCGTTGATCACGACCACCGGCGCGCCGCAGCAGGCGGCGACGCATTCTTCTTCCCGCTTCAGGAACACCCGGCCATCGGCGGTGGATTCGCCCAGCTTGCAGCCGAGCTTCTTCTCGGCGTGCTTGACCAGATCCTCGGCGCCGTTGAGCCAGCAGCTGATGTTGGTGCAGAAGGCGACGTTGTTGCGGCCCACCTTCTCGGTCTCGAACATCGAGTAGAAGCTGGCGACCTCGTAGGCCCACACCGGCGGGATGTCCAGGTACTTGGCGACCGCGGCGATAAGCTCGTCGCTTAGCCAGCCGCCGTTCTGCTCCTGCGCGGCGTGCAGACCCTGCAGCACCGCCGAGCGCTTGCGGTCGGGCGGGAACTTGGTCAGCCAATGATCGATATGCGCGCGCGTCTTGTCGCTCAGCGCCACCAGGGGATCGACGTTCTGCGTCGCCTCGAAATTGCCTGTGGCCCTCATCGGTCCACCTCACCGAAAACCAGATCGTAAGTACCAATCATGGCGACCACGTCCGGCAGCATGTGGCCGCGGACGATGGCATCCATGGAAGAAAGATGGGCGAAGCCCGGCGCGCGCAGCTTCACCCGGAACGGCTTGTTGGCGCCGTCGGACACCAGGTAGCAGCCGAATTCGCCCTTGGGCGCTTCCACCGCCGAGTAGGTCTCGCCGGCCGGCACGCAGTAGCCTTCGCTGAACAGCTTGAAGTGATGGATCAGCGCTTCCATGTCGTCCTTCATCTCCTCGCGCGAGGGAGGGGCGACCTTGAAGTTCTTGACCATCACCGGGCCGGGATTGGCCTTCAGCCACTTCACGCACTGGGCGATGATGCGGTTGGATTCGCGCATCTCGGCCACGCGGACCAGGTAACGGTCGTAGCAGTCGCCTTCCACGCCCAGCGGGATGTCGAAATCCACCGCGTCGTACTTGGCGTACGGCTGCTTCTTGCGCAGATCCCAGGCGATGCCCGAACCGCGCAGCATCACGCCGGTCATGCCCCAGGCGCGGGCCTGTTCCGGGCTGATCACGCCGATCCCGACGGTGCGCTGCTTCCAGATGCGGTTGTCGGTGAGCAGGGTTTCGTACTCGTCGACGCGCTTGGGGAACTCGCGGGTGAAGTCTTCCAGGAAGTCCAGCATCGACCCGTCGCGCGCGTTGTTCAGGCGCTTCAGCGCCTGGCCCTTGCGCCAGGGCGATTCCTTGTACTTCGGCATCCGGTCCGGCAGGTCGCGGTAGACACCGCCCGGGCGGTAGTAGGTCGCGTGCATGCGCGCGCCGCTGACCGCCTCGTAGCAGTCCATCAGCTCCTCGCGCTCGCGGAACGCGTACAGCATCACCGCCATCGCACCCAGGTCGAGCGCGTTGGATCCGATCCACATCAGGTGGTTCAGGATGCGGGTGATCTCGTCGAACATCGTGCGGATGTACTGCGCGCGTTCCGGCGCCTCGATCCCCATCAGGGTCTCGATCGCGCGCACGTAGGCGTGCTCGTTGCACATCATCGACACGTAGTCCAGGCGATCCATGTAGCCGATCGACTGGTTGAACGGCTTGGACTCGGCCAGCTTCTCGGTGCCGCGATGCAGCAGGCCGACGTGCGGGTCGGCGCGCATGATGGTTTCGCCGTCCATTTCCAGGATCAGGCGGAGAACGCCGTGCGCCGCGGGATGCTGCGGGCCGAAGTTCATCGTGTAGTTGCGGATCTCCTGCTTGGACTCTTCAGGATTGCTCGCAAACGCGGTGGGGGATTGTTGCGTACTCATCACTTGCTGCCCTCGCCCGCGGCGGCTTCGCCGATCGCGGTCTGGTAGCGCGCGTCGTCGCGGATCACGCGCGGCACGCCGACGCGCGGTTCGACCGAGGTGACCGGCTCGTAGACCACGCGCTTCTTCTCTTCGTCGTAGCGAACTTCGACGTTGCCGATCAGCGGGAAGTCCTTGCGGAACGGATGGCCGACGAAACCGTAGTCGGTCAGGATGCGGCGCAGATCCGGATGGCCTTCGAACACGATGCCGTACAGGTCGAACGCCTCGCGCTCGAACCAGTTGGCGCCCGGCCACAGGTCGGTGACCGAGGCCACCACCGGCAGATCATCGTTCGGCGCGAAGCAGCGCACGCGCAGGCGCTGGTTGTGCTGGTACGACAGCAGGTGCAGGACCACCGCGAAGCGGCGCTCGGGACCGGCGCCGCGCGGTCGCTGTTCCCAGTCGAAGCGGCCCGGGCCAAAGCCCTCGACGCCACGGCTGAACCCTTCGGACGACACGTCCGAGGTATCCCACTCTGCGCTGCCGTAGCCCAGGTAGTCGACGCCGCAGACGTCGACCGCCTGCTCGAATCCGAACTCGTCGCGCAGGGCGCGGCAGACCTCATGCCAGGACGCGGACGGCACCTCGAGGGTGACCTCTTCGCGGGTTCCGGCAACCGTGATCACCGCATCGGCGAAGCGCGCGCGCAACCGGTCGGTGAAATTTGCAGCTTGCTCGGCCATGGGGCGTAGCGTGCTCTCGGAAAGGAAAACGGGTGGAACGGGAAGCAGGCCGGCGCGCTCAGCGCGCGATGGTCTGCGTGCGCCAGATCTTCTTCTGCAACTGCAGGATGCCGTAGACCAGCGCTTCGGCGGTCGGCGGGCAGCCCGGCACGTACACGTCGACGGGCACGATGCGGTCGCAGCCGCGCACCACCGAATACGAATAGTGGTAGTAGCCACCGCCATTGGCGCAGCTGCCCATCGAGATCACCCACTTGGGGTCGGGCATCTGGTCGTAGACCTTGCGCAGCGCCGGGGCCATCTTGTTGACCAGGGTGCCGGCGACGATCATCACGTCCGACTGGCGCGGCGACGGGCGGAACACCACGCCGTAGCGGTCCAGGTCCAGGCGCGAGGCGCCGGCGTGCATCATCTCGACCGCGCAGCAGGCCAGGCCGAAGGTCATCGGCCACATCGAGCCGGTGCGCGCCCAGTTCATCAGCGCGTCGACGCTGGTGGTCACGTAGCCCTTTTCCAGCAGCGGGTTGTCGCCTTCCGGCCGCAGGATGTCGTCCACCCGCCCTTCCGGGATCGGGTTGGTCATCAGGCGATCGAGGGTCTGGATCACTCCCATTCGAGCGCTCCCTTCTTCCAAACGTAAATGAAGCCGAGGAACAGCATGCCGACGAACAGGCCCATGGTGACCAGTGCGCGGGCGCCGAGCTCCTGGAAGACCAGGGTCCACGGGACGATAAAAATGATTTCCAGGTCGAAGACGATGAACTGGATGGCGATCAGGTAATAGCGCACGTCGAACTTCATGCGCGCGTCTTCGAAGGCCTCGAAGCCGCATTCGTACGGCGACAGCTTCTGGGCGTCGGGGCGCCGGGGGCCGAGGAAGCGTCCCGCCAGGATCAGCGCGATGCCGATGCCGGTGGCGACGATCAGGAACAACAGGGTCGGCAGATAGTTGGCCAGCACTCGCGTTTCTCTTCTTGTCCTACCTGCCCCGCTCCCGGCCTGCACGCCGGAGCGTGTCGCCTTGGTGGGGCACTGCATTCCGCTGTGGGACCGCGTGGTACGCGCGGTTTGCGCGGGTGCGCAAGGAGCAGCGGTCGAGGTGACTCGGGCCCGGCCGCGGCATCCACCGTGTCCCGCCGCAGGCGGCGGTGACCGATCCGATCCTGGCCCTTCCGCAGTTCGTACCTGGCCTGGAATGGATCGGCGGAATTGTACCGGTTAGTGAACTGACTAGTAAACGTTTACGAAGCTGTACGCGGCGCTTTTCATGGACAAAAGAAAAGCCCGCTTGCGCGGGCTTCGCTTTCCATTGCCGCGGCCGGCCGGCGTGTCGCCGGTTCGCCGCTTCGATTGGTGCCCAAGAGGGGACTCGAACCCCTACAGCTTTCGCCGCTACCACCTCAAGGTAGTGCGTCTACCAATTCCGCCACCTGGGCATTGAAACTCTGCAACCGGTCACCGATTGCGGGCCGGTATTGTAGCCCGGTTCAACCGCCCTGTGACGGTGCTTCCACCGGCGGCAGGGCCTGCTGCGGCTGGCTGCCGGTTTCCGGTGCCTGCGCCGGCGCGGCCGGCACGGTGGTCGGGGCCGGCTGCGGCTGGGTCGCGGGTGCCGCGGGCACCGTGGTCGGCTGCGCGGGGACGGACAGCTCGCCGGCCGCGGGCGCGCCGGCCGCCGGAGCCTGCTGCTGGGTCATCACGCCCAGGTTCTGCTGGGTGGTCGGGCGCGCGCTGTGCGAGGCGTGCCAGGCCATGAACAGGGTGATGCCGAAGAAGGCGATCGCCAGCCACTTGGTGCTCTTGGACAGGAAGTTGGAGGCGCCGCGCGCGCCGAACACCGTGCCGGAGGCACCGGCACCGAAGCCGGACCCGGCCTGCGCGCCCGAACCGCGCTGCATCAGCACCAGCGCGATGATCGCGATGGCGATCAGCACGTAGACCACATTGAGGATCAGCATCATTTCGAATTCGTCCCGAAACAGGTTGGAAGGCCCGGCCACGGCCGGACCCGCGGGGGATCAGCCCCGCTCCGCCGCCGCTTTCGCGATGGCGAGAAAATCGCGCGCCACCAACGACGCACCGCCCACCAGCCCTCCATCGACATCGGGCTGCGCGAACAGTTCCGCGGCGTTGTCGGGCTTGACGCTGCCGCCATACAGGATGGGCAGCGAATCGGCGATTCTAGCATCGCGTCCGGCCACTTCGCCACGGATGAATGCATGAACGGCCTGGGCCTGGGCCGGGCTGGCATTGCGGCCGGTACCGATGGCCCAGACCGGTTCATAGGCCACGATGGCCCGTTCGAACGCCTCCACCCCGGCGGCGTCCAGGACCGCCCGCAACTGCGCGCCGACCACGGCCTCGGTCTGCCCCGCGTCGCGCTGCGCCAGGCTTTCGCCCAGGCAAAGTACCGGCACCAGGCCGGCGTTGCGCGCGGCGATGAACTTGCGCGCGACCAGTTCGTTGTCCTCGTGGTGGTACTGGCGGCGTTCGGAATGGCCGACCAGGCCATGGGTGGCACCGACATCGACCAGCATCGAAGCGGAAACCTCGCCGGTATACGCGCCCTTCTCGTTGCTGCTCACGTCCTGCGAACCCAGCGCGAAGCCCTGCGGCACGTAGTCCTCGACCAGCTCGCCCAGATACGGCAGCGGCGGGAGGATCAGCACGTCCACCCCGGTCAGCGGCAGGCCCGTGGCAATCTCGTTCATCAGGGCATAGGCGAACTGGCGGTCGCCGTGGAGCTTCCAGTTTCCGGCCACGATCTTGCGGCGCATAAGACCAATTCCTGTCCAGTGGGCGCGCAAGGATAGCCGATGTGGGATTTCCGGCAAGCGCGGCCGCACGCATTACCATGTGGCGGAACCCGAGTCTTGGCATCGACAGGAGTCCTCGCATGTCCCCTACGCCTTCCGGCTACGCCCTGATCACCGGCGCCTCCAGCGGCATAGGCGCGGAAATCGCGCGTGAATATGCGCGCCGTGGCGTACCGCTGATCCTCACCGCGCGCCGGCGGGAGCGCCTGGAAGCATTGGCGGCGGAACTGCGCCCGCAGGTGCCGGTGGAAGTGATTGCCGCCGATCTCGCCGCCGCCGATGGCGTGGCCGGCCTGTGCGAGGCCATCCAGGCGCGCGGCCTGGCCGTGCGCGTGCTGGTCAACAACGCGGGCTTCGGCGTGCCCGGCCGCTACCAGAACCGCGAATGGCCGGACCATGCCGCGTTCCTGCAGGTGATGATCCATGCGGTGTGCGAACTGACCTGGCGGCTGCTGCCCTCGCTGCGTGCTTTCCCGGACGGTCGCATCCTCAACGTCGCCTCTTTCGCGGGGCTGATGCCGGGCTCCAACGGCCAGACCCTGTACGCCGCCGCCAAGGCCTTCCTGATCAAGTTCAGCGAGTCGCTGGCGCAGGAAAACGCGGATCGCGGCGTGAAGGTCTGCGCGCTCTGTCCCGGTTTCACCTGGTCGGAATTCCACGACGTCACCGGTACCCGCGTAATGATGGACAAGCTGCCGAAGAAGCTGTGGCTGCAGGCCGACGCGGTGGCGCGCGCCGGCATCGACGGACTGGAGCGCGGACGCGTGATCGTGGTGCCGGGCTGGCGCTACCGCCTGCTGCACGGAGTCACCCGGCACCTGTCGGATCACGCGCGGTTCCGGTTGATGAGCCGGAATTCCTCGCGGATCCGCAAGGCGGATTGAGCTTCGGGAAAATCTTGCGGCGGGCGGAAAATCCGTGGCCGGATAGAAAAAGCTCGCCGCCCGGCCGCTCCTACCATCTGTCGCATTCCGCGCGGTAGGAGCGCCGTCCCGGCGCGAGCTTCTTGCCTGAGGGCACCGGATGCCACAGGCGTGGCATCGACGCGTGCTTACTTGAGCTTGATCTCGCGCAGGCGCTCTTCGAGGTAGCCCTGCGCGGTGATCGCCTCGGGATAGCGCTTGGGATTGTCGGTGCTGATCGTCGAGGGCAACACATCGATCAGGAAATCCGGATTCGGATGCAGGAAGAACGGCACCGAATAGCGCGGCTTGCGCGCTTCCTCGCCCGGCGGGTTCACCACCCGATGGGTGGTGGATGGATACACGTGGTTGGTCAGGCGCTGCAGCATGTCGCCGATATTGACCACGATGGTGTCCGCGTCGGAGGTGAACGGCACCCACTCGCCCTGCTGGGACTTCACTTCCAGGCCGGCGGCGCTGGCGCCGACCAGCAGCGTGATCAGGTTGATGTCCTCGTGCGCGCCGGCCCGTACGTTGGGAATGTCGTCGGCGGTGATCGGCGGATAGTGGATCGGCCGCAGGATCGAATTGCCGGAGTTGGTCTTGTCGGCGAAATAGTCCTCCGCCAGCCCGATGTGCAGCGCCAGCGCCGACAGCACCCGTGCGCCCAGCTTGTCCAGCGCGTCGTAGAGGCCATAGCCGTGCTCGCGGAATCCGGGCACTTCGTCCGGCCACAGGTTCGGCGGCATCACCTCGCGATACTTCGAGTCATCGGGAATCTCGCGGCCGATGTGCCAGAACTCCTTCAGATCGAAATGCTTGGAGTCCTTCGCGGTCTCCACGCCGAACGGCGTGTAGCCACGCGCGCCGCCGCTGCCCGGCACGTGGTACTTGCGCTTGGTCTCTTCCGGCAGTGCGAAGAAGCGCTTGAACACGTCATAGGCGGCGTCGATGTCGGCTTGCGGGATGCCGTGGTTGCGGATGCCGGCAAATCCCCATTCGCGGTAGGCGGCGCCCAGCTCGGCGACGAAGGCCTCGCGGTCGGTGTCGAAACGGGTGATGTCCAGGGTGGGAATACGGGAACTCATTCACTTGCTCCAGGAGGGCGCGGCGGCGTCATTCCAGCCGACCGGCGCCAGGATTGCATTGGTCGGCCTCAAGCGGCCGCGGCGCGCACGGCCTCGGCCAGCTTCTCCAGCGTGGCCTGCATCAGCGCGTCGTCGTCGGCCTCGACGGTCACCCGCACCACCGGCTCGGTGCCGGACGGGCGCAGGAAGGCGCGGCCGCGGCCGGACACCGCCGCCTGCGCCTCGGCCAGCGCGGCCTGCACGCTCGCGGCCTCGGCCGGACGCCCGCCGTTGGCCAGCTTCACGTTGATGGTCTTCTGCGGCACCTTGGACAGGCCGGCCAGCGCCTGGCGCAGCGACTGCCCACCGCTCTTGAGCACTTCCAGCACCTGCAGCGCGCTGACGATGGCGTCGCCGGTGGTCGCGCGATCCAGGCACAGCAAGTGGCCCGAGGTTTCGCCGCCCAGCACGCCGCCGCCCTCGACCAGGCCCTGGTGGACATAGCGATCGCCGACCTTGACCCGCAGGAACGGCACCTGGCGCTCGGCCAGCGCGCGCTCCAGGCCGTAGTTGGTCATCAGCGTGCCGACCACCGCGCCCTTCAGCCGCCCGCTCCGCTGCCAGGCCGTGGCCAGGACGTACAGCAGATCATCGCCGTCGACCGGATTGCCCTGGTCGTCGGCCATCAGCACGCGATCGCCGTCGCCGTCGAAGGCGATGCCCAGATCCGCGCCGGTCTCGCGCACCTTGCGGGCGAGATTGTCGATATGCATCGAGCCGACGCCGTCGTTGATGTTCACGCCGTTCGGCTCGGCGCCGATGGCGACAACCTCCGCTCCCAGCTCGCGGAACAGCAGCGGCGCGATGTGATAGGTCGCGCCATGCGCGCAGTCCAGCACGATCTTCAGGCCCCGCAGATCGAAGCCGCGCGGCACGCTGGCCTTGCAGAACTCGATGTAGCGGCCGACCACGTCACGGCTGCGGATCGCCTTGCCCAGCTTTTCCGACTCGACGGTGACGAAGTCGCCATCCAGCGCGGCCTCGATCGCCGCCTCGGTGGCGTCGTCCAGCTTCTCGCCTTCGGCCGAGAAGAACTTGATGCCGTTGTCGTAGTGCGGGTTGTGCGAAGCGCTGATGACGATGCCCGCGTCGGCGCCGAGGGTACGCGACAGGAACGCCACCGCCGGGGTCGGCATCGGCCCCATCAGCTGCACGTCGGCGCCGGCGGCGACCAGCCCGGCTTCCAGCGCGGCTTCGAACATGTAGCCGGAAATGCGGGTGTCCTTGCCGATCACCACGGTCGGGCGCCGCCCGGTGTTCTCGGACAGTACGCGACCCAGCGCGTTGCCCAGGCGCAGGACGAAATCGGCCGAGATCGGGCCCTGCCCGACCCGCCCGCGGATGCCGTCGGTACCAAAATACTTGCGACTCATCGGAGTGCCTCCTTGCTCAAGCGATGACTTCGGTTTCTTGCGGCCGCGGCTGGTTCAGCAGCAGCGCCAGCAGATCGCCCAGGCGATCGCGCATTTCCCGGCGATCGCAGATCTGGTCGATGGCGCCGTGCTCCAGCAGGAATTCGGCGCGCTGGAAACCTTCCGGCAGCGTTTCGCGCACGGTCTGCTCGATCACGCGCGGACCGGCGAAGCCGATCAACGCTTCCGGCTCGGCGATGTTGATGTCGCCCAGCATCGCGAACGAGGCCGAGGCGCCACCGAAGGTGGGATGGGTGCTGACCGAGATGTAGGGGATGCCCTGCTCGCGCAGGCGCGCCAGCGCGGCCGAGGTCTTGGCCATCTGCATCAGCGAGAACAGGCTTTCCTGCATGCGCATGCCGCCGCTGGCGGCGAACGACACCAGCGGCACGCGGTCGGCCAGGGCGCGTTCGGCGGCACGGGCGAACTTCTCGCCGCTGACCGAACCCATCGAACCGCCCATGAAGGCGAAGTCCATGGCGCAGGCCACCAGCGGACGCTGCTTCAGGGTGCCTTTCATCGCCACCAGCGAGTCATGCTCGCCGGTCGCCTTCTGCGCCGCCTTGAAGCGGTCGGAATACTTCTTCTGGTCGCGGAACTTCAGCACGTCGACCGGCGCCAGCCCGGTGCTGATTTCCTCGATGCTGCCCGGGTCGAACAGCGCCTGCAGGCGCGCGCGGGCGCGGATGGACATGTGGAAGCCGCACTTGGGGCAGACCTCCAGGTTTTCTTCCAGTTCCGGGCGGTAGAGCACCGCGCCGCAGCGGTCGCACTTCTCCCACAGCCCTTCGGGCACACTGCGTTTGCTTTTGGCGCCACCGCCCTCGGTGCGGATGCCCGACGGCATCAGTTTGCTGAGCCAGCTCATGCGTTATCGACAATCCCGTTCAGGGGCCCATCCCGCGGATGGGCAGACGGGTCAGTTTAGCAGGCCGTCCAAGGCCGCCCCTCACCCCGGAGGGGTACGGGCTCAGGGCTGGTCCAGGGCGTGCCGGAGCGGCGCCAGGAAGGCGGCGGCGCGGGCCGGAGCGGTTTCGGCGGCATCGGTACGGGCCAGCTCGGTGACCAGCGCGCTGCCCACCACCACTCCGTCGGCGTCCACCGCCATCGCACGGGCGCTGGCGGCGTCCCGGATGCCAAAGCCGGCGGCGACCGGCGCCTTGGCCAGGGAACGGATGCGGCGCAGCCGGTCGCCCGCGGCGCGCGTATCCAGCCGCTCGGAGGCCCCGGTGACGCCGGCGAAGCTGACGTAGTACAGGTAGCCCTGGGCTTCGTCGCAGAGCATGGCCATGCGCTCGTCGGAGGTGGTCGGCGAAGCGAGCATGATCAGGGCCAGGCCGTGCCGGTTGAAGGCGGCGCGGGTTTCGTCGGCCTCTTCCGGCGGCAGGTCCACCAACAGCACCCCGTCCACCCCGGCCTGCACAGCCGCTTCCGCGAACCGCGCCGTGCCGTGGATCTCGACCGGGTTCAGGTACCCCATCAGCACGATGGGAGTGGCCGTGTCCTGCTTGCGGAACGTCGCCACGGCATCGAGCACGTAACGCAGGCCGGCGCCACGCGCCAGCGCGCGCTCGGAGCTGCGCTGGATGGTCGGGCCATCGGCCATGGGGTCGGAGAACGGGACGCCGAGTTCGATCACGTCGGCGCCCGCCTCCACCAGCGCGTGCATCACCGGCACCGTGTCCTCCAGCGAGGGATCCCCGGCGGTGATGAACGGAATGAGCGCCTTGCGGCCGGCGGCGCGCAATTCCAAAAAGCGCTGGTCGAATCGGCTCATTCCGGCTTGGTTTCCTGGTTGTCCGTCGAGCCGGCCTGTGCTTCGTTGAAGGCGGCGTATTCGGCGGCCAGTTCCGATTCGCCGACGTTCAGGCCGCGCTCGGCACCCAGCGCGTCCAGGTGCTCGTTGAGCATCCGCCGGTACATGTTGGTCATGTAGTCGAGGAAATCCTTGCGCGAAGCCGCGGCGTCACCTTCGAAGGACAGGTAGACGTGCGAGTTGAAACGTGCGGCGGCATACAGCGAGGCGACGCTGATGCGCTTGAGGCCCTGCTGCTTGGCCTGGCGATTGGTCAGTTCCAGGTATTCGTTGACGCAGGTGAAGAAGGCCGGATCGAGCTGGTTCGGATTCTGGCTGGCCTGCGGATCGTTCTGCTGTTCGGTCATTGCACTGCCTTAGAAATGAAGGTTCTCGCGCGCGGCGATGGTATGCACGTCCTTGTCGCCCCGTCCGGACAGGTTGCACAGGACCAGGGCGTCGCGCGGCAGATCCCGGGCGAGCTTGATGGCCTGGGCCACGGCGTGGCTGGACTCGAGCGCCGCAAGGATACCCTCGGTGCGGGCCAGTTGGTGGAAGGCGGCCAGCGCCTCTTCGTCGGTCACGCCGACATACTGCGCACGGCCGGTGTCGGCCAGGAAAGCGTGTTCCGGGCCGACGCCCGGGTAGTCGAGCCCGGCGGAAACCGAGTGGGTCTCGATGATCTGGCCGTCGTCGTCGCACAGCACGTAGGTGCGATTGCCGTGCAGCACGCCGGGCCGGCCAGCGGCAATCGAAGCGGCGTGACGGCCGCTGTCGATGCCGTCGCCGGCCGCCTCGGCACCGACGATTTTCACGTCCGCATCGTTGAGGAAGGCGTGGAACAGGCCGATGGCGTTGCTGCCGCCACCGACGCAGGCGGTGATCACGTCGGGCAGCCGGCCGTAGTCCTCCAGCATCTGCGCGCGTGCCTCGCGCCCGACCACGGCGTTGAAGTCGCGGACCATGCGCGGATACGGATCCGGGCCGGCCACGGTACCGATGATGTAGAAGGTGTCGTGCACGTTGGTCACCCAGTCGCGCATCGCTTCGTTCAAGGCATCCTTCAGGGTCGCCGAGCCGGACGTCACCGGCACCACGGTCGCGCCCAGCAGCTTCATCCGGTAGACGTTGATCTTCTGGCGTTCGATATCGATGGCGCCCATGTAGACCACGCATTCCAGGCCCAGCCGGGCGGCCACGGTGGCGCTGGCCACGCCGTGCTGGCCGGCGCCGGTCTCGGCGATGATGCGCGGCTTGCCCATCCGGCTAGCCAGCAGGGCCTGGCCGATGGTGTTGTTGATCTTGTGCGCGCCGGTGTGGTTCAGGTCCTCGCGCTTGAGCAGGATTCGCGCGCCGCCGACTTCGCGCGACAGCCGGGTGGCTTCATAGATCGGGCTGGGACGACCGACGTAGTGCTTCAGGTCGTGATCGAAGGCGGCCAGGAACGCCGGATCCTGGCGGGCCTGGTCGTACGCCGCCGCCAGTTCCTGCAACGGGCCGATCAGGGTCTCGGCGACGAACCGGCCGCCGAACCGGCCGAAATGGCCGCGGGCGTCGGGGAAGGCGTGGAAGTCGGCGGGGCGGGATTCGGACATGGACAGCAGCGGCGCGAATGGGCGGATGCCGAGCATAACGCACACATCCCCCAGCAAGAATCGATGATTTCTGCATGATTCGTGAGATAAACTCACATGTCATGACCGCCCGCCTGCCTTCACTCAACGCCCTGCGCGCCTTCGAGGCCGCGGCCCGGCTGGGCGGCGTCAGCCAGGCCGCGCGGGAACTGCATGTCACCCATGGCGCTGTCAGCCGCCAGATCCGGTTGCTGGAAGCGGAGCTGGGACTGGTGCTGTTCTCCCGCGAAGGACGTGGGCTGCGGCTCACCCCGGCGGGCCGGCAGTTGCAGGAAGCCGCCGCGGCCGCCTTCGCCCGCTTGCAGGACGCCATCGCCCGGCTGCGCCGCGATACGCCGTCGGCGCTGGTGCTGGGCTGTCCGGGCAGCCTGCTCGCGCGCTGGATGATTCCCCGCATGGAACGGCTCGGCCGGGACCTGCCCGGCCTGACCCTGCATCTGGCCGCGCAGGAAGACGGCTTCGACACGGAACTGACCGGACTGGACGCCGCCCTGCTGCTGGCCGAGCCGCCGTGGCCGTCCGGCTGGCAGGTCCGCGAGCTGGCGCCGGAGCGGATCGGCCCGGTGGTGAGCCCGCGTCATCCCGCCAGTCACGATCCCGGCCGCCTGCTGGAAGAGCCGCTGCTGCACACCGCATCGCGCCCGCAGGCCTGGCCGGTCTGGGCCGCCCAGCACGGCATCGATCCCGGTCGCCTGCGTTACGGCAGCGGATTCGAGCACCTCTACTACCTGCTGGAAGCCGCGCTTGCCGGAATGGGCGTGGCGATCGCCCCCGAGCCGCTGGTGGCCGCGGATCTGGCGGCCAGCCGCCTGCTCGCTCCCTTGGGATTCAGCGCGACCGGCGGTGCCTGGATTCTCGCCACCCGGCGTGGCCCGTTGGATCCGCGGGTGGAGCGGCTGGGCGACTGGCTCGAACGGGAACTCGGCGCCGACGCAATGGCTCCGGTCCCGAACTAGATCGGCTGCGCGCGCTGATCGGCGTAGCGGACCGCATCGACGAACTGGCGCATCTTCTCCGCATCCTTCACCCCGGGCGCGGATTCGATGCCGCTGGATACATCCACCCCCCAGGGGTGCGCGGTGCGGACCGCGACGGCCACGTTGTCCACGGACAGGCCGCCGGCCAGCAGATACGGCCGTTCGGTCGCCTGCGGCATTTGCTTCCAGTCGAAACGCTTGCCGCTGCCGCCCTGCTCGCCCGCGGCGTGGCCGTCGAACAGGAAGCCATGCGCGGAGGGATAACGCGCGATCGCGGTGAAGGCGCTTTCGCTGGCGCCGCCCATCGCGATGGCTTTCAGGAACGGCACGGCGAAGCCGGCGCAGAACGCATCCTCTTCGCCACCATGGAACTGCAGCAGATCCGGACGTACGTGCTCAATCACGCCTTCCACGTCATCGGCGCTGTTGTCCATCATCAGCGCCACCACCGCGATTTCCTCGGGCACCAGTTCGCGCAGCATGCGGGCCTGCCCGATCAGCAATCGGCGCGGGCTGCGCGGCGCGAACACCAGGCCGACGTAGTCCACACCCAGTTCCACCGCAGCGCGCACGTCCTCGGCTCGGGTCAATCCACAGAATTTGATGCGGGTGGGCATGGGGAATCGGGAATCGGGAATCGGGAATCGGGAATCGGGAAGAGCATCCGCGCCACCCTACCCTCCACGCAAGCGCCGGCGCGTGACGGCCAGGTGCGCGGGCCGCGGGTCAATCCGGCAGGGTCACTTCGGGCGGCAATCGCCAATGCGACGGATACAGCGGACTGACGAACACCAGGCCGTCGGGCGGCGCGGTCGGCCCGGCCACGGTGCGGTCGCGACCGGCGAGCAGCTCCGCGATCCAGCTTTCAGGTTTCTCGCCGCGCCCGACCACCAACAGCGAACCGACGATGTTGCGCACCATGTGGTGCAGGAACGCGTTGGCCTGCACGTCGACCCGGACCTGTTCGCCTTCGCGCCGCACCGAAATCGCCTGCAGGTCGCGGAATGCGTGCGGCGACTGGCAATGCACGGTCCGGAACGCGTTGAAATCGTTCTCGCCGAGCAGCGCCTGCGCGGCGCGGTGCATCGCGTCCGCATCCAGCGGCATCCGCTCCCAGCTCAGCATGTGCCGTTCCAGCGCGGGGCGGACGATGCGGTTGACCAGGCGATAACGGTAGCGGCGCGCCCGCGCGGAAAAGCGCGCATTGAAGTCGTCCGGCATCGGCTGGCACCAGCGCACGCACACCGCGGGCGGAAGATTGGCGGTGGCACCCAGCACCCAGCTGCGGGGATCGCGCGGCGCATCGCTGTCGAAGTGGACGACCTGGCACTGCGCATGCACGCCCGCGTCGGTACGCCCCGCGCAGATCGTGTCGACCTGCGCGTTGGCCACCCGCGAGAGTGCGTTTTCCAGCACCGACTGCACGCTGGTCTCGTCCGGCGTACCGGACTTGCTCAGGCGCTGCCAGCCCTGGAAACCGCTGCCGTCGTATTCGACGCCCAGCGCGTACCGCATCAGCGACTCCTTGCCCGTGCCCGCATCAACCCAGATCGCGCAGCAGTTGCAGGGCTTCCTGACGCGCCGTTTCGTCGTTGCCGGCGGCCACTTCGTTCAGCAGATCGCGCGCGGTGACGGTGTCGCCCAGATCCAGGTACGCGACCGCCAGTTCCAGTCGTTCGCGGCCGGCCGGAGCCGGATTCAACGGCGCCACGCGGGCGACCGGATCCGCCGCCGGTTCGCCGCCGGAGTGCCAGGTCGGCGAATTCGGTTTGACCGGCGCGGCCGGCGTGACCGGGATCGCCGGTGCCACCGCCGGTGCGGGTTCGCGCGGCACCTCGGGTGCCGGTGCTTCTTCCGCCTGCTCCGGGGCCGCCGGCGCTGCCGTCGCCACCGGTGCTTCGAACAACGGTTTGCGCGAGGCGGGCTTCGGCGGCGAGGTGCGCTGGCGACGGCTGCTGATCAACCAGGCCAACGCGCCGACGATCAGCAGCGCCCAGCCAATCCACGCCCACAGCGGTGTTCCCTGCGGTGCGCCCTGCGACGGGTCGTTGGACTGCGCCAGCCGTTGCTGGGCGGCGGCCAGATCGCTGTCCTTCATCGCGATCAGCTTGTCCTGCTGCTGCTTGAGTTTTTCCAGCTCGGCGACCTGCGCGCGCAGTTCCTGCACTTCGGATTCGCGGGCGGCCAGGTCTTCCTTGCTCTGTTGCAGTTGTTCGTTCGCCAGCATGTCGCCCTCGCCACCGGCTTCAACGCCGGATTGTGTTCCCGCCCGTGCCGCCGCGCCCGCCAGTGGCGGCGCGATTTCCAGGCGGGCTTCCGCCGCGCGCGACGGCGCTTCGGCCGCCGGTGATGCGGTGGTTGCCGCGATCGCCGCCGGTTGCGGAATTGGCCGGCGCGCCTGCCGCCATTCGTCGACCTGGTTGCGCACCAGCGCCGCGGCCTCGGCCTGCCCCAGCCCTGCGACTTCGTCCGAGGCCGGAATGCGCAACACCGCGCCCTGTTTCAGACGGTTGATGTTGCCGCCGATGAACGCCTCGGGGTTCGCCCGCAGCAGGGCGATCATGGTCTGGTCCAGGCTGCTTCCGCCGCCGATGTCGCGCGCGATCGCCGACAGGGTCTGGCCGCGTGCGACGGTCATTTGATCGCCCGCCTGTGCGGCCGGTGCCGGTGCCGGCCGCACCGCCGCGGTTGCCCCGGCGGGAGCCGCGCTGGTCGGTGCCGGCGCCGGCGCCGGCGGCGCGTCGGCGGGCGGCGCGGGCTCGACCGCCGCGACCGGCGGTTCGGCCGGACGCACGATGGCATCCTCCGGCGCGGCCTGCGGGGCGTCGATGACCGGCTGGGTGGCGGCCGCGACCGCGCCCGGCGAGTCGACCATCGCCGAGTACTCGCGCACCAGCCGGCCCTGGCCCCAGTCCACTTCGACCAGGAAGTTGAGCACCGGCACGGTGACCGGCTCCTGCGTGGTGACCCGGATCACCGGGCGACCGGCCTCGTCCAGCGCCACCGCGAAATCGAGATTGCCGACCAGACCGGTCGGCCTGGGCAGGCCGACCCGCTCGAAGGTGGTCGGGGAAGCGAGCTGGGCGCGCAATTGCTCCAGCTCGCCGGGTTCGGTGGAGATGATCGGGATCTCGGCCAGCAACGGCTGTCCGGGCGCTGATTTCACCCGGATCTCGCCCAGCCCCAGCGCCAGCGCCGAACTGCTGATCAACAGCAGCGCCAGCGCGGCCAGGCCACGCCATCGGTATCCCGCCCTCGGCATCAAGCCGTCCCCTTTGCCACGATGGCGCCGACTATAACGGTTCAACCGTTTTTCGCCACCAGTTCCGCCAGCTGCACGGCGTTCAGGGCCGCGCCCTTGCGGATGTTGTCCGCGACGATCCACAGGTTCAGGCCGCGCGGATGCGACAGGTCCTCGCGGATGCGGCCGACATAGACCGGATCGGTGCCGGAGGCATGCGTGACCGGGGTCGGATAGCCGCCGGGCGCGCGGTCGTCCACCACTTCCACGCCCGGGGCGTTCTCCAGCAGCGCACGGGCTTCCGCGGCGCTCAGCTTGACCCTGGTCTCGACGTTGACCGCCTCGGAGTGGCCGTAGAACACCGGCACCCGCACCGCGGTCGGATTCACCTGGATGCTGTCGTCGCCGAGGATCTTGCGGGTCTCCCAGACGAGCTTCATTTCCTCCTTGGTGAAGCCGTTGTCGAGGAATTCGTCGATGTGCGGAATCAGGTTGAAGGCGATCTGGACCGGGAAGCGCTGCGGATCCGGATCCTGGAAGTTCAGCAGCGCGCCGGTCTGGCGGCCCAGTTCCTCCAGCGCCGAACGGCCACCGCCGGACACCGATTGGTAGGTCGCCACGTTGATGCGCTCGATGCCGGCCTTGCGGTGGATCGGCGCCAGCGCGACCAGCATCTGCATGGTCGAGCAGTTGGGATTGGCGATGATGCCGCGCGGACGGTTCTGCACCTGTTCCGGGTTGACCTCGCTGACCACCAGCGGCACGTCGTCGTCGTAGCGGAAGGCCGAGGAGTTGTCGATCACCACCGCGCCCGCGGCGGCGAACTTCGGCGCGTATTCCTTGGACACGCCGCCACCGGCGGAGAACAGGGCGATGTCGATGCCGGCCGGATCGAACGTGGCCAGATCCTGGATGGTGATCTTCTGGCCGTTGAACTCGACCTCGCCGCCGGCCGAACGCTCGGACGCCAGCGCCACCAGCTTGCCGACGGGGAAATCGCGCTCGGCGAGGATGGACAGCATGGTTTCGCCGACGGCACCGGTGGCGCCCACGACGGCGACGTTGAAACTGCGGTTCTGATTGCTCATGGAATGGGATTCGCGAAAGTGATGAAGATAGGGATGCGGAAGACAGCGGACAGCAATGGGGGGCTGTGTTCGGGGAACCTCCGGGAAGGCCAGAGGCTCCCTATCGTTTAATCGCGGTGGTTTTGCGGTTGCCGCCGGCGATTGCCAGCACGCCCGGATTGACCGGGGTGGCGGGACGACCGGCGTCCGGGCCTTCGCCCAGCGCGGCGATGAGATTGTCCACCGCCAGGCCGACCATCGCACGCCGCGTCGCCAGGCTCGCGCTGGCGATGTGGGGCGTCAGCACCACGTTGCGCAGCGCGAGCAGTTCCGGGCGAACCTCCGGCTCGCCCTCGTAGACGTCCAGCCCGGCCGCGGCCAGGCGGCCCTGCGACAACGCCTGCGCCAGCGCCAACTCGTCGACCAGGCCACCGCGGGCGATGTTCACCAGCGTCGCGGTCGGCTTCATCTTCGCCAGCGCGGCCGCATCGATCAGATGGTGGACGGCCGGCGAATACGGCAGCACCAGCACGAGATGATCGGAGCCGGTCAGCAGTGTGTCGAAATCGACGTACTCGGCGCGGCACTCGCGCTCGATCGCGGCATCGACGCGATGGCGGTTGTGGTAGTGCACGCGCATGCCGAAACCCGCCGCGCGGCGGGCGATGCCCTGCCCGATCCGGCCCATGCCGAGGATGCCCAGCGTACTGCCGTGCAGATCCACGCCGAGCATGCTGCTGAACGACCATTGCCTCCATTGGCCCTCGCGCAGCCAGCGCTCGGCCTCGGTGATGCGGCGGGCGGTGGCCATCAGCAGGGCGAAACCGAAATCGGCGGTGGTCTCGGTCAATACGTCCGGTGTGTTGGTCGCCAGGATGCCGGCCGCTTCCAGCGCGGGAATGTCGAGATTGTTGTAGCCGACGCCAACGTTGGCGACGGCCTTCAGCCGCGGCGCCTCCGCGATCTCGGCCGCGCCGATGCGTTCGTTGAGCGTGACCACGGCGCCGTCCGCCTCGCGCAGGTGCGCGGCGATCTGTGCAGCCGTGTACGCCTGAACCTCGGCGGTCCCGTGCACGTCGAAGTACTCGCCCAGCCGTCCGATGACGTCATCGAACAGCGGCTGCGAGACCCAGACGCGGCGGCGGGATTCAGCCATCTGCTTGTCCCGGTACCCGGGGCGGCACGTCGCCCACGTCGCCGCACTGGGCGCGGTGGCGCAAGGCGTGGTCCATCAGCACCAGCGCCATCATCGCCTCGGCGATCGGCGTGGCGCGGATGCCCACGCAGGGATCGTGGCGACCGGTGGTGATCACGTCCACCGGCTGGCCGTCCACATTCACCGTGCGGCCGGGCAGGCGCAGGCTGGAGGTGGGCTTGAGCACGATCGAGGCGGTGACCTGCTGGCCGGTCGAGATGCCGCCGAGGATGCCGCCGGCGTGGTTGGAGAGGAAGCCTTGCGGAGTCATCTCATCGCGGTGCTCGGTGCCCTTCTGGGTGACCGCCGCGAAGCCGTCGCCGATTTCCACGCCCTTGACCGCGTTGATGCTCATCAGCGCGGCGGCCAGATCCCCATCGAGCTTGCCGTAGATGGGTTCGCCCCATCCCGGCGGCACGCCGTCGGCGACCACGTTCACGCGCGCGCCGATCGAATCGCCGGACTTGCGCAGCGCATCCATGTAGCTTTCCAGTTCGGGCACCTGCGCCGCATGCGGCCAGAAGAACGGGTTGTCCTCGACCACGCTCCATTCGAAGCCTTCCGGCGTGATCGGTCCCAGTTGCGACAGATAGCCGCGCACCGTCACGCCATGGCGCTGCGCCAGCCACTTCTTGGCGATGACACCGGCAGCGACGCGCATGGTCGTTTCGCGCGCCGAGGAACGCCCGCCGCCGCGCGGATCCCGGATGCCGTACTTCTGCCAATAGGCATAGTCGGCATGGCCGGGACGGAACTGGCTGGCGATGTTGGCGTAGTCCTTGCTGCGCTGATCGGTATTGCGGATGAGCAGCGCGATCGGCGTGCCGGTGGTCAGGCCCTCGTAGACGCCGCTGAGGATTTCCACGTCGTCGGCCTCGCGCCGCGCCGAAGTGTGTCGGCTCTTGCCGGTCGCACGGCGCTCCAGGTCATGGCGGAATTCCTCCGGCGCGATCGCCAGCCCCGGCGGGCAGCCGTCGAGCACGCAGCCGATCGCCGGTCCGTGCGATTCGCCGAACGTGGTGACGGTGAGGAGTTTTCCGAAACTGTTGCTGCTCAAGGCGATGTCTCATGTAGAGCGGAGCTCGCTCCGCTGTTCCGGCAAACCGGACGTGCTCGCCGAGCAGGCCCGGCGTTACCTTCGGGATGGCGCGCGGCCATCGGAAAGGGTTTTCATTTTCGCGCGTCCGCCAGCGCACGGATGTGCTTGTTGTGCCGGATCAGTTCCGCGCATTCGACCGCAAAGATACCCATCTGCCCGACCTTGAATTCGATCCAGGCGAATTCGACGTCCGGCAGCAGCTTCACAAGCGCGTGCTCTGATTCGCCGACCTCGCAGATCAGCAGGCCTTCCTGGCTCAGGTGCAGTGGTGCGTCGCGCAGGATCTTCAACACCAGATCCAGGCCGTCGTCTCCGGCGCGCAGGCCGAGTTCCGGCTCGAAGGAATATTCCTTCGGCAGCGCGTCGGTCTCGTCGTTGGTGACATAGGGCGGATTGGTGACGATCAGGTCGTAGTGGCGACCACCGAGGCCGGCGAACAGATCCGACTTCACCAGTTGCACATTGTCCGCATGCAGGCGCGCCTTGTTCTCGGCGGCCAGCGCCAGCGCGTCGTCGCTGATGTCGACGCCATCGACCTGCCAGTCGGGGTTGTAGTGGCCCATGGCGATGGCGATGCAGCCGGAACCGGTGCACAGGTCCAGCGCATGGTTGACCTCGCGTCCGCCCAACCAGGGCTCGAAACCGGATTCGATCAATTCGGCGATCGGCGAGCGCGGCACCAGCGCGCGCGCGTCGCTCTTGAAGCTCAGGCCGGCGAACCAGGCCTCGCCGGTCAGGTAGGCGACCGGCACGCGTTCCTCCACGCGGCGCTTGAACAGCGCCAGGATTTCCGCCTTCTCGGCACTGGTGACCCGCGCCTGGCCATAGGCCGGGCCCAGATCCGGCGGCAGATGCAGCGTGTGCAGCACCAGGTGGGTCGCCTCATCGAGGGCGTTGTCGTAGCTGTGGCCGAAGGTCAGGCCGGCCTCGTTGAAACGGCTGGCGCCGTAACGGATCAGGTCGATGAGGGTGTGCAGTTCTGCGGCTGCGTCGGCAGTCATGGCGTAAAGGCGGGGAAATGGCCGGTGGGGTCCGGTTCCCGATTATAGGCGCTGCGCCGGTATCATGTCGGGTCCGCCGGCAAGCCCCGAAACCGCGGCCACGCCGGCCCTTCCGCGAGACCCGCCATGTTCAACAAGAAGTTCGGGATCATCCTGCTGCTGGCGCTGGCCGCCGGCCTGGGCCTGCTGGCCGCGCAGAAGTTCTTCGGTCCCGCCCGCCCCGCCCAGGCATGGCCGGCCACGCAGGCGGTGACGATGTTCCCGCAGGCGCGCCCGCTGCCCGAATTCTCGCTGCGCCAGTCCGATGGTACGCAATTGGCCTCCGGCGAACTGAAGGGCCATTGGACCCTGGTGTTCCTCGGCTTCACGTTCTGCCCCGACGTCTGCCCGACCACCCTGGCCGAATTGGCCCAGTCGCAGAACCAGTGGCGTGCCCTGCCCGATTCCACGCGCCCGCGGGTGCTGTTCGTGTCGGTGGATCCGGAGCGCGACACCCCCAACAAGGTCGGCGAGTACGCGCACGCCTTCCATCCGGACACGCTGGCGGCGACCGCCGACGCGCCGACCCTGGAGAACTTCGCCAAGTCGCTGGGCTTCGTCTTCATGAAGGTGCCGGGCAAGGGCTTCGAGCAGAATCCCAACGACTATTCGATGGACCATTCCTCGGCCATCGCCGTGCTGGATCCGCAGGGTCGCCTGGCCGGCCTGATCCGCCCGCCGTTCCGGCCGGACGCAATCGCCACCGACATGAAGGCGCTGACCGAGGCCGCCGCGCGATGAGTCCGGTCACCGCGCTCACCTACGTCCTGCCGCATCGCCTGCTGTCTTCGCTGGCGCGCAAGCTCGCCTACTCCACTTCGCCGGCCATCAAGCAATGGCTGATCGACGCGGTGGTGCGCCGCTTCGGCGTGGATCTGTCCGAAGCCGCCGAACCCGACGCGCGTGCCTATCCAAGCTTCAACGCCTTCTTCACCCGCGCCCTCAAGCCGGGCGCGCGCGTCGCAGCCCCGGATCCACGCGCATTGCTGATGCCGGCCGATGGCCACATCAGCCAGTGCGGGCCGATCCAGGACGGCCGCATCTTCCAGGCCAAGGGCCAGTCGTTCACCGCCTCCGAGCTGCTGGGCGATGCCACCGACGCCGAACCGTTCCGCGACGGCCTGTACGCCACCGTGTACCTGTCGCCGCGCGACTACCACCGGGTGCACATGCCCTGGCGCGGCACGTTGCGTGAAACCGTGCACGTGCCCGGCCGCCTTTTCAGCGTCGGTACCGACGCGGTCGCCAGCGTACCGGGCCTGTTCGCGCGCAACGAGCGCCTGGTCTGCCACTTCGATACCGACTTCGGCCCGATGGTCTCGGTGATGGTCGGCGCGCTGCTGGTGTCGGGCGTGGAGACGGTCTGGAGCGGCGTGGAGATTCCCGCCTACGGGGATCGCGTCACCCGCAAGGACTATCGCGGCCAGGGCATCACCCTGGACCGCTTCGAGGAGATGGCCCGGTTCAACTACGGCTCGACCGTGATCGTCCTGCTGCCACCCGGCGTGGCGGAACTGTCACCGGAACTGCATGCCGAATCGCCGGTGCGATTGGGGCAGGCGCTGGCAAGACGGAGCTGATTTCCCCGCGCCTGGACGAGGCAATCAACCGGGGTGACGGGTGCCGCGCGCTGCCCGTTAGCCGCTCGGGAATGTGGGTCCGAGTGCGCGGATATGCCGGGAAATCCTGTTCTCGCTTTCAGCCAACGCACGGTCCTGGGAGGCTTCGGCATGACGCCTCACGCGCAGCAGGGCAGCTTCCGCAGCTGACCACTCCCCCGCCAGCATGGATGCCAGCGCCGCATGACGATGGCGTAGATGCGGCACGAGCCAATCAACGCCCTTTCCGAATACCAGGTTTCCGAGCGGAGCGGCCCGCTGTTCATGCATGGCCCGGGAGAACGCCAGTTCCAGTCTGAGCAGTACGAGTAGCGGCTTGTTTTCCCGTTGCTCCTTTCCAGGCATGCCGGACAGAATCTGCTCCAGCTGGTCGTCCAGTGCTTCTACTGCCTTCCAGTTCCCCAGATTCTGGGACGCCTTCATGCGTATCCACAAGGCGATGAGCGACGCCGTGCTTCCTTGCGCGTCCAGATCGTCGACCAGTTGCTCCGGCAACCGATCGGAAGTTGTCCCGAATACGGAAAGCGACATCAGCCTCAAATGGGCCAGCAACGAAGATTGTTCATCGGGGGAACGGCGTCCCCACAGATAGAGCAGCAGGCCGTCGCTTGCCCAACCCCGCGCCATCGGCATGAGATTGGTGATGCCCACCACGCCGTTGATCAAGGCGAAGGCATGGACCAATCCTTCCCGCTCCACTTCTGCGCATCGGGTCAACAAGACAGCCAGGATCGCGGCGGCGAGATTTGCCAACGGCCCGCCCGCGATCATGCACAGCATGGCTGGACGAATCGCCGCCGCGGGATCGGGATAGGCCTGGACATATCCGTGCAGGCCACCGGGCGGCCTGGCGATTCGCCAGCGGAACCCACGCCGCAGGAAGATGACGTCCAGCATGCCCGCCTGCATGCGCATGACGCGCATGCCCTTCAGATGCGCGGCCAGCGCATGTCCCGACTCGTGAATCAGGACCGCCAGGAACCAGCAAGTGACGACGGTACAGAGCGCAAGGCCTACTTCGGGCAGGAACCAGTTCCGGGTGGCGCTCTCCGCAATCGCCATGGCGCCGAGGAAGCCTGCGAGCGACAAGCACCATGCCAGGACGGTCCCGCCACGCAGCAACCACGCCGCAGCCGCAGGAATTTCCTGGCTTCTTTCCCCCATATCCCCCTTCCCCATCCCATTCCCCGGTTCAGTTGCGTGACGTGTCGGTAACAGGCATCACGGACGCGCCAATCAGCCACTGCGCCGCCCAATAGCTCAGCAGCACCCATACGCTCGCCAGGGGAATCGCCATCGCGAAGCGGTCGATCGCCAGCAAGGCGTCGGAGAGCACGAAGCAGGCGCCGCCTGCCGCGGCCAGGAGCGCGGCCCCGTCCGGACGCTGCCGCCAGATGCATGCCGCCTGCGCCGCCATGCCCGCCAGCGCCACCACATAGACGACCACGGGAATCTTCAGTTCCGCCGGCAGATGCGGCCACAGGTACGCCAGGACGGCCGCGGCGATCACGCCATACGCGAGCACGGGCCAAATGGGACGGAGCCACTCGCCGCGCAACCGGAACGCCCGCAGGTAGCACAGGTGCGCCAGCAGGAAACTGCCCAGTCCGAAGGCAAACCAATCTCCCGGCAGCATCAGGAACACATCGCCCAGCAGCGACAGCAGCAGTCCCGCCAGCACCGCGCGCCGATAACCGTGTTCGTTCGCGGCGGTCCGCCACACCATGGCCGCGACCAGCAGCGTGGTCAGTGGCTTGAACAGGTAGTGCAGGACACGCAGGCCATCCGACTCGGCGCCGACGATGGCAAACGCCGCGCTGACGGCAATGGCGGACAACCAGATTGCATTCCTTTGCATCGTTCCCCGCCCCCCCGGTACTTCAGATCATTTCCTGCAACTTTCCAGTTGGATCGACTGGCCCGGCCGCACGCTGTAGGCCGGTCCCTTCAGGCCATTGGCACGGGCCAGCTTCTTCAGATCGCACTGGTAACGCTGCGAGATCCGGCCCAGCGTATCGCCCTTGGCGATCCGGTACTCGCGCGCCTGCTTCGCCTTGGGTTCGGCGGGCTTGGGTTCGCCTGAAGCGACCGTGGTCGGCACGCCGGCCACCGGGGTCACGTCGCCGACCGCGACCGTACCGGTCAGGGCGGTGCGCTTGATGGCGGCGTTGACGTCGGCGCGCACCAGCGTGCGGGCCAGGTCGGCGCGCGGGCCGCTGACACAATGGCGGTTGTACAGGCTGACGATGCGGGTGTTGGCCTTGAGCATCGTCCCGGCCGGAATCCATGCCTCGGCCTCGTAGCGCGGGTTGAGGTTGCGCAGCGCGCGCATGAAGCCCTCGCGGGTGCCGCCGTTGCCCAGGCAGATGGTCAGTTCGTAGATCGAGCTGTCGCGCGCCAGCTTCAGCGACGCCGGGTGCACGTCGACCTTGGGGAATTCCAGTCCGTACTGCTTGGGATGCAGGAACAGCCACGCCGCCGCGATCACCATCGGCACGTAGTCGCGGGTCTCGCCGGGGAACTGGCTGTAGACCACCTCGTCCCAGAAGCTGCGGCCCGGGTACTGCCGGTAGACGCGCCCGGCACGGCCCTCGCCGCCGTTGTAGGCGGCCAGCGCGAACTCGATGTTGTTGTTGAGTTCGCGCATGCGCTCGTTCATGTAGGCGGCGCTGGCCTCGCCGGCGAACGCCGGGTCGTAGCGGGTGTCGAAGCCGGTCCCGTCCGGGCCCAGGCCGAAGCGCTTGCCGGTCGCGTACATGAACTGCAGCGGGCCGGCCGCGCCGGCGCGCGAGGTCGCGTGCACGCGGCCGTTGGATTCCTTGGCCATGATGCCGAACAGCAGCGCCTCCGGCAGCTTGCTGCGCTCCCAGTCCGGGTACATCTCCGCGCGCATGTTCTGGTAGTTCTCGTAGCTGGTGATCAGCGCGCTGCGCATGTCGGTCAGCCAGCGGCGGATGCCCGCCTGTACCGCCGGGTTGTACTCGACCATCTTGTCGAAGGCGTGGCGCTGGTCGTTCAGCAGCGACGCGGCGCGCTGGGCTTCCGGGATGGCCTGTGCCACCGCGGAATGATCGCTGCCATCGTCGAGCGGATCGACGGTGGTTTCCTCTTCCTCCGCGCCTCCGCCGTCGGACGCCTCCTTGAGCAGGCGCTTGTAGGTGGTCAGCAGGGTGTGGGTCTGGCAGCCGCGCTGCTTGATGCAGGCATCCAGCACGTCCTCCATGTCCTCCAGCGCGGCATCGGTTTCGGCGGTGCCCTTGGGGTCGTTGTTGGTCACCAGCACCAACCCGTCGCGGTAGCGCTTCTCGGCCGCGGCCATGCGCGCGTTCAGCACTTCGATGGCGGCCTTGTCCTTGGCCGAGACCCGCTGGGCATGCGCGGCCGGGGCCAGCGCCAGGAGGGGCAGGAAAACGGCCAGCAGGGGCCAGGGACGCAGCAAGGACTTCGGCAGGGACATCAGCACGCGCAATCGAAAACGGTCGCGGCAGGGTAGCGGCGCCCGGATCCGGGGGCAAGCCGAATACGTCACGACATTACGCCCGCAGACATGCCGGATCGCTAGAATCACCCGACCAGACCGCGAGGCACTCATGGATCCGATCCTGTTGGGCAAAGGCACCACCGACGACATCCCCGTCACCCTGCAGCCGAAGTTCGGCAACCGCCACGGCCTGGTGGCCGGGGCCACCGGCACCGGCAAGACCGTCACCCTGATGACCCTGGCCGAAGGTTTCTCGCGGCTGGGCGTGCCGGTGTTCCTGGCCGACGTGAAGGGCGATGTCGCCGGGCTCGCGGTGGCCGGCGACGGCAACGAGAAGGTGCTCCAGCGCGCCCGCGACATCGGCATCGCCGACTACGCCCCCGGCGCAAGCCCGGTGGTGTTCTGGGATCTGTACGGAAAGCTCGGCCATCCGGTGCGCACCACGGTCAGCGAAATGGGTCCCACCCTGCTCTCGCGCATCCTGGAGCTCAACGACACCCAATCCGGCGTGCTGGACATCGTGTTCAAGCTGGCCGACGACCGCGGCCTGCTGCTGCTGGACCTGGAAGACCTGCGTGCCCTGCTCGGCCTGGTCGCCGACGAACGCAAGGACATCTCCACCAGCTATGGTTTGGTCAGCACGCAGTCGGTCGGCGCCATCCAGCGCGCCCTGCTGCGGCTGGAGCAGGAAGGCGGTGAGATGTTCTTCGGCGAGCCGGCGCTGGAACTGGCGGACCTGATGCGTACCCAGACCGATGGCCGCGGCGTGGTCAACATCCTGGCCGCGGATCAGCTGATCCTCAAGCCGCGCCTGTATTCCAGCTTCCTGCTGTGGCTGTTGTCGGAACTGTTCGAAACCCTGCCGGAAGTCGGTGATCTGGACAAACCCAAGCTGGTGTTCGTGTTCGACGAGGCGCACCTGCTGTTCGACGACGCCCCGCCCGCGCTGAAGCAGCGCATCGAGCAGGTCGTGCGCCTGATCCGCTCCAAGGGCGTCGGCGTGTATTTCTGCTCGCAGTTCCCCGACGACGTGCCGGACAACATCCTCGGCCAGCTCGGCAACCGCGTGCAGCACGCGCTGCGCGCGTTCACCCCGCGCGACCAGAAGGCGGTCAAGACCGCGGCGCAGACCTTCGTGCCCAATCCCAAGCTGGACGTGGCCGAGGCGATATCGCGCCTGGGGACCGGCGAAGCGCTGGTCTCGACCCTGCAAGACAAGGGCGTGCCCTCGCCCGTGCAGCAGACCCTGATCTCGCCCCCGCGCTGCCGGATGGGCGCCATCAACGAAAGCGAGCGGGCGCAGGTGCGCGCCGGCAGCCCGGTCGGCGCCAAGTACGACAATCGCATCGATCGCGAATCGGCGGCGGAGATGTTGGCCAAGCGCGCCGACGCGGCCATGCAGACCGCGAATGCACCGGCCGCCAAAGCCGAGAAGGACGACCCCGATGCCGGCGGCTTCGGCCAGGCGGTCAAGGACGCGGTGTTCGGCACCAAGCGTCGCCAGGGCATGATCGAGACCATGGCCAAGCAGACCACCCGCACCATCGGGACCAAGCTGGGCAACCAGATCGTGCGCGGCATCCTGGGCAGCATCTTCGGCGGCCGTCGCTGATCACGACGCCGCGACGACATGTCCTTGGCCATGCAGGCGAGGCGGGCCGACGCCACCGAGATCGACGCGCTGGCGCGCCTGTGGCATGACGGCTGGCAGGACGCGCACGCCGCGATCCTGCCGCTCGAGCTGGCCCGCCATCGCACCCTTGCGAGCTTCGCCCGGCGCCTCGCGGACGGATTGCCGGCGGTGCGCACGCTCGGCGCGATCGGCCAGCCGCTAGGCTTCGCCATGATCCAGGGCGATGAGATGTACCAGTTGTACGTGGGCGCCGCCGCGCGCGGCACGGGCGCCGCGGCCGTGTTGCTGGCGGACGCGGAAATCCGCCTCGCCGATACCGGGGTCACGCGGGCATGGCTGGCCTGCGCCATCGGCAACGAGCGCGCGGCGCGCTTCTACGCCCGCCAGGGCTGGGCGCGGGTGGGCAACATGATCAACCGCCTGGACACGCCGGACGGCGTCTTCGATCTGGAGGTGTGGCGCTACGAGAAGAACGTGGCCCGCGCTTGATTCCGCCGTCCCCGCCCTGATCTACCCTGTTCCCCACGTTCCTTCGCAAGGCTTTCCCACCCGCATGTCCCGCTGGCGTCCCCCTGCCGAAAAGAGCACCGCCCTGATCACCCGCGACGGCCACGACCGGCTGAAGGCGGAACTGGACGATCTGTGGCGCGCCCGGCGTCCGGAAGTGGTCAAGGCGCTGGCCGCCGCCGCCGCCGAAGGCGATCGCTCGGAGAACGCCGAGTACACCTACCGCAAGAAACAACTGGGCGAGATCGATCGCCGGGTGCGCTATCTCAGCAAGCGGCTGGAAGCCCTGCGGGTGGTCGAGGGCGCGCCCTCGGATCCGGAAGCGGTGTTCTTCGGCGCCTGGGTGGAGGTGGAGAACGTCGCCAGCGGAGAGACCTCGCGCTACCGCATCGTCGGTCCCGACGAAACCGACGCGCCGCGTGGCTGGATCAGCATCGACTCGCCGCTAGCGCGGGCCATGCTGAAGAAGCGCATTGACGACGAATTCCCGGTGGAGCTGCCCGGCGGCCTGGCCCGATTCGCGGTGGTGGACGTCAGTTATGGCGCCTGATCAGAACAACGGCGGCGGATAAGCGCGGCCTTCGCGCAACGGACGAAAATAGTCTGCGTCCGCGTAGAAACCGGCATCCTGTTGCGGATGCCAGCCGGGGATGCCGGCCAGCGGCAATGGCCGCAGTTCCCTCGGATCTTCCAGGACTTCGCCGGTCCGGATCGCCGCCACGACACGCGCCAGGTCCGTTTCCACCGCCGCGTCCCGCGCCACCACCACGCACTTGCCAACCAGTCGACGTCCCGGCAGCAGCGCCTGTTCCAGCAAGGCATGCCCGATCACCGCGATGACGGCGATGTCGCCCCGGCGCCAGCTGTTGGCATGCCCCCGGAACAACCCGGACCAGTCGTGGCGATCCCAGGCATCGAGCAGCGATGCCTCGCGCACCCGCACGATCACGCCGCTTTCATCGAACTGGGTCAGCGCCTGTTGCGCGCGGTTGCGCTGGCCGTCGTCGCGGTCCGCTACATGCAGGCACTGGCGCGCATTGAGCGCTGCCTTGATCGCGGGATGACGCGCCCAGACCAGGGCATTGAACAGATCGTGCCAATTGCCCGGACGCGTGGCGATGCGTCCCTGCGCAACGCGCACCTCGTAATGCAGGCCATCGGCCAGCAGCGCCTCGTCCTGGGCGATGAAATGCCGTCCGGGCAGCGGCAACCGCGTGTTGAGCAGGTCGATGCCGGGCCACTCGGCCGCAAGCAGCAGATCGCGACAAGCCGCCAAATCGTCGAACAGCGGATGCGTGAAGGTGGCGGCCAGCACGTCGCCACGCGCCGGGGCCACGAAGCGGCGACGCTCCGCAACCGCGGCAGGTGCCGCTGCGTTCACAGCACCTTGAGGTCGATCGGTCCGGCGGCCGGCTGGGCGATCGCATCGCCGAACAGATCGTGCTCGTCGCTGTCGGTGATTTCCACGTCGACGAACTGGCCCGGCTTGAGCCCGAACTCCTCGCCGTTCTGGATGTGCACCAGGCCGTCGATCTCCGGCGCGTCCGCCGAGGAACGCGCCACCGCGATGCCGTCTTCCAGCAGGTCCACCAGGCAACGCTGCACGCTGCCGATCTTGGCTTCCAGGCGCGCGGCGGAAATCGCCGCCTGCCGTTCCATGAAGCGGGCCAGGCGCTCCTGCTTCACTTCCTCCGGCACCGGATCCGGCAACGCGTTGGCGGCCGCGCCTTCCACCGGCGAATAGGCGAACGCGCCCACTCGATCCAGTTGCGCCTCGTCGAGGAAATCCAGCAGCGCCTCGAATTCGGCCTCGGTCTCGCCGGGGAAGCCGACGATGAAGGTCGAGCGCAGGGTCAGCTCCGGGCACATCGCCCGCCAGCGCTGCACGCGTTCCAGGGTCTTGTCGACCGCACCCGGGCGCTTCATCAGCTTGAGGATGCGCGGACTGGCGTGCTGGAACGGAATGTCCAGGTACGGCAGCACCTTGCCCTCGGCCATCAGCGGGATGACGTCGTCGACATGCGGATACGGATAGACGTAATGCAGGCGCGTCCACGCACCGAGTTCCGACAGTCCTTCGCACAACGCCTTCATGCGGGTGGCGTAGGTCTTGCCGCCCCATTCGCGCTCGGCGTACTTCAGATCGACACCGTAGGCGGAGGTGTCCTGCGACACCACCAGCAGTTCCTTCACCCCGCCGCGAACCAGGCGTTCGGCCTCGCGCAGCACCTCGTCGACCGGCCGCGAGACCAGGTCGCCGCGCATCGACGGGATGATGCAGAAGCTGCAGCGGTGATTGCAGCCCTCGGAAATCTTCAGATAGGCGTAGTGGCGCGGGGTCAGCTTCAGGCCGTAGTCCGGCACCAGGTCCAGGAACGGGTCGTGCCTGGGCGGCAGCGCCGCGTGCACCGCCTCCATCACGCTCTGGTAGTCCTGCGGGCCGCTGATCGCCAGCACGTCGGGATGCGCCTCGCGGATCTGCTCCGGGCGCTTGCCCAGGCAACCGGTGACGATGACCTTGCCGTTTTCCGCCAGCGCCTCGCCGATCGCGTCCAGCGATTCGGTCACCGCCGCGTCGATGAAGCCGCAGGTGTTGACCACCACCACGTCGGCTGCCTGGTAGGTGGGCACGATGTCGTAACCCTCCACGCGCAACTGGGTGAGGATGCGTTCGGAGTCGACCAGGGCTTTCGGACAGCCGAGGCTGACGAAGCCCACCTTGGGGTTCTGCAGGGACATGGAGACGGAAACGGAGAAAACGGCGGCACGCCGACGGGGCGCGGATTATAGCGCCTCGCCCCGGCCGCCCCTTCGCGGCGCCTGAATCCGGCGACCGTCACCCGCCGGTCCGGACGGATGGGCGACAATGCGCGCCTCGCTGGCAATGCAGGACTCTACCCCATGGGCGAATGGATCACCCTCGAAACCGCGCGCGGCCCGGTGGCGGCCTGGCAGGCCAAACCGGCGGGTGCGCCCCGTGGCGGCCTGGTGATCATCCAGGAAATCTTCGGCGCCAACGCGCACATCCGCAGCGTCGCCGAACGCTACGCCGAGGCCGGCTACGCGACCCTGGCGCCGGCGTTCTTCGATCTGGTCGAGCCGGGTGTCGAACTGCCCTACGACCCATCCGCCCACGATCGCGGCCGCGAGCTCATCGGCAAGCTGGGATTCGACGCCGCGCTCGACGTGGTATCCGCCGCCGCCGCCGCGCTGGCCTGGGCTGGAAAAGTCGGCACCGTCGGCTACTGCTGGGGCGGCACGGTCGCCTTCCTGTCCGCGCTTCGGCTGGGCCTGCCGGGCGTGAGCTATTACGGCTCCCGCAACCGCCTGTTCCTGGAGGAAATGCCATCCGGTTCGACGTTGCCTGCGCCGGTGATGTTCCATTTCGGCGAACAGGACGCGTCGATTCCACCGGAAGCCGTGCAACTTCATCGCGACCGCTTGCCCGGCCTGCCCGTTTTCACCTATCCGGCCGGCCATGCCTTCAACCGCGACGCCAGTCCCGACATCCACGACGCGCCAAGCGCGGACCTGGCACTTTCGCGCAGCCTGGCGTTCCTCGCGGAGCAGATCGGGTGAGCGGCTTCGAACCGGATTCCCGCCTGGCCCGCGACAGCGTGTTCATCGCCGACGGCCCGCTGTCGCAGGTGCGACTGATGAACGACCGTCGTTATTCCTGGCTGGTGCTGGTGCCGCGGGTGGACAACGTGAGCGAATGGCTGGATCTGGATGGCGGCCAGCAACGCCTGCTGCTCGCGGAGATCAACCAGGCGGGCGGATTGATCCGTGCGGTTCCAGGGGTGCAGAAGCTCAATATCGGCGCGCTCGGCAACATCGTGCGCCAGTTGCACATCCACCTAGTGGGACGCCACGAAGGCGATCCGGCCTGGCCGGGCCCCGTGTGGGGACATGGCCAAGCCGAGCGTTTTTCCGAAGCCGAACTGGCGACCGAGGTGGCGCGCTGGCGTCGGCGTCTGATCGCGTAGCGGCCGTGTTCAGCGCGCGGCAACCACGCGTGTTCCGGCCAACAGATCGTGCAGGCAACGCCGGTCGCGGCGGAAAATGAAGAGGGGCTCTAGCGCGACAAGGAGTGTGCCAAATGGCACCAACGCCAACAGCCACCATGGCAGCTCACGCGCCAGCAGGATGCGTCGCAGGCCGGCGGGCTGGCCCGATGCATCGGTGATGCGCACACCCAGCATCAGCTTGCCGATGGTCTGCTGCCTCCTGGCCAGCAACCAGCCCTGCAACACCAGGAACGCCGCGAAACCAAGCAGGTAGTCGAGCGGGTGGCCGGCGGTGATGAAAGGCTCCAGCCAATACTCCAGCGTTGTCGTCGGGACACGCGCAGGCTGTTCCGCGCTCAATTGCCAGCCTGTCAGCGATTGCAGGCCATGACCCGCCCCGATCCACAACGCCGCCTGCAGCAATGTATCGATAATGCAAGCCACCAATCGTCGCCAACGCGCGGCCAGGACCACTTCGTGGCCCTTGTCATTCTCGACGAGTGCCGTGGCAGGTGGCGTATACGGATTGGCGTCCATGTACCTGCGCCACGCTCAGGTCCGCGGCAGCGTCACCCCGGTCTGGCCCTGGTACTTGCCGCCGCGATCCTTGTACGAGGTTTCGCAGACTTCGTCGGACTGGAAGAACAGCATCTGCGCCACGCCCTCGTTGGCGTAGATGCGCGCCGGCAGCGGCGTGGTGTTGCTGAACTCCAGGGTGACGTGCCCTTCCCACTCCGGTTCCAGCGGGGTCACGTTGACGATGATTCCGCAGCGCGCGTACGTGCTCTTGCCCAGGCACACCACCAGGGTGTCGCGCGGGATGCGGAAGTACTCGACCGTGCGGGCCAGCGCGAACGAATTCGGCGGGATGATGCAGACGTCGGATTCGATGTCGACGAAGCTGCCGGGATCGAAGTGCTTCGGATCGACGATCGTCGAGTTGATGTTGGTGAACACCTTGAACTCGCGCGAGCAGCGCACGTCGTAGCCGTAGCTGGAGGTGCCGTAGCTGACGATGCGCTCGCCGTTGACCTGCTTCACCTGTCCCGGCTCGTACGGCTCGATCATGCCGTGCTGCTCGGACATGCGGCGGATCCAACGGTCACTCTTGATGCTCATGCAGGGTTCCTGTTGCGGAGACGGGTGCGGACGGGGCCGCCATTGTAGGGCAGCCCGGCCCCTCGCCCGAGCGGGCCGGGACGAGGCCGGGTCAGACCAGCGAGGAAAGAATCGAAGGCTTGGCCCGTGGCCGGGATTCCAGTTGCGCCACCAGCGCTCGCGCCGCCTGCCGGTAGGCCTGCGCGGCGGCCGAATCCGGCGCGGCCACGACCACCGGCCGCCCGGCATCGCCCTGCTCCCGGATCGCGATGTCCAGCGGCAACGATCCCAGCAGCGGCACGCCGTACTGCGCCGCCATCCGCTGGCCGCCCCCCTCGCCGAACAGGTGCTCGACGTGTCCGCAACTGGAACAGGTATGCACCGCCATGTTCTCGACGATGCCCAGCACCGCGACCTCGACCTTTTCAAACATCTTCAGTGCCTTGCGCGCATCCAGGGTGGCAATGTCCTGCGGGGTGGTGACCACCACCGCGCCCGCCACCGGAATCTTCTGGGCCAGGGTCAACTGGATGTCGCCCGTACCCGGCGGCAGATCGATCAGCAGGTAGTCCAGATCACCCCACAGGGTGTCGGTGAACAACTGCATCAGCGCCGAAGTCGCCATCGGGCCGCGCCAGATCATCGGCGTGTCCTGATCCACGAGCAGGCCAATCGACATCGCCTCCACGCCGAACGCCCGCATCGGTTCGATCGACTTGTTGTCCGGGCTGTCGGGCCGCCCCGACAAACCGAGCATGGCCGGGATGCTGGGGCCGTAGACGTCGGCGTCCAGCAGCCCCACCCGGGCTCCGTCGGCATGAAGCGCCAACGCCAGGTTGACCGCGGTGGTGGACTTGCCCACCCCGCCCTTGCCGGAACCGACGGCGATGACGTTCTTGACGCGGGGGGAAGGGCTCAGGGTGCCCTGGACGGCATGGGGGACGACGGTTTGGGGGGTCATTGGGTTCTGCGTGGGAAGTCTTCGGCAGCGCGGTCAACCACGCTTCGTCGGAGCTGGCAGCCAAGGCCACCGGGATTGAGGATTTTAGTCCTTGCCCAGAAACCGCTGCATTCGCGGAGTCGGCTGGAAAGCACTTCCATGCGACGCCTAGAGGACTTTTGATCTTCTCATAAATTATTGATTTTTAATAAATTTGATTATTAAAGCTTGTTGCGTCGCCCTATTACATTTCATTTTTTTGTGACATAAGTCACAAATTGAGAAATATTCCCCTCCTAACGAGACTCAAATCACGCCTAGCGTTATTGTCATGTTAAGTTTCGTAACAAGGATTTCACATTTGACGTTGCAGGCCGACGGATTGGCCGGGGGGCGACGTCCATCGAACAAAGGGGATTCACCACATGTCAGTTCGCAATTCGCGCGCATTGAAGCGCAATCATCTGTGTGCCGCCCTCATCGCAGCGCTGGTGCTGCCTATTGCGGCGGTCGCCCAGGACGCAGCCACCGGGCAGCAGGCCGAAGCTCAGCAGGGACCGTCCACGCTCGACAAGGTCACGGTGACCGGTTCACGCATCAAGCGTGCGGAAATCGAAGGCCCGACGCCGGTGACCGTCATTACGGCGGATGACATCGAGAAGCAAGGATTCTCGACCATCTATGATGCGCTGAACACGCTGACCCAGTTCACCGGCTCAGTGCAGAACGAGCTCAACCAGAACGGCTTCACCCCCAACGCCAGCTTTCTGAACCTGCGTGGTCTGGGACCGGGTTATCAGCTGATCCTGGTGAACGGTCGTCGCGTGGCCGACTATCCGCTGCCCTACAACAGCCAGTCAAACGCGGTAAACCTTGCCAACATCCCGGCCGCTGCGATCGAGCGCATCGAAGTGCTCTCGGGCGGTGCCTCGGCCATTTACGGTTCCGACGCGGTTGCCGGCGTCGTCAACATCATCATGAAGTCCAACTACGAAGGCGATTTGCTCACCATCCGTGGGGGTACCACCAGCCGCGGTGGCGGTGACAGCGGACGCCTGCAATGGGTCGGGGGCAAGACGGGCGACGCATGGAGCATAACCTATGCCCTCGAATACCTGACCCGCGAAGAGATTTTTGCTTCCCAACGAAGCTTCATGGACTCCTATCGGGATGATCCGTCGGTTGATCCCGCCGATGCCGTGGCGACCATCGGCCTTCGTCTGCGTGACCGCCTGATCGGAACCGGACTCAACTCGTACATCTATCCAGATGGCGAAGATGCAGCCTCCACCTGTGCCCGCTTTAGCGAGTTCGAGCTCGAAGCACGCGGAACCTGCGGTTATTTCGGCTACCCCGCCACCCAGCAGATTCGCAATTCCGACGAGAACATGACGGGTTACCTGTACGGAACCTATGACTTCGACGGTGGCATGCAGGCATTCGCCCAGCTCAGTGTCGCCAGCGCTGATGCAAAGATTGCCTCCGCCACCCAGTTCTGGCAATCCGGACTGGTGTACGACGTGAACATGGACACGATCGTCGACTCGCAGCGTATCTTCACTCCCAGCGAACTGGGTGGCCTGGGTGCTCAGCAGACGCGCATCAAGGAACGCTCGTTCGATCTGAGCACGGGACTTCGTGGCACGATCTTCAATGGGCGGTTTGACTGGGAAGCTGTCATCTCACATTCGCGCTATGATTTGAAAGTCAGCCAGCCGCGCTTCCTTGAAAACAAGATCAACGAGTACTTCATGGGGCCCGCTACCGGTCAGCTGGATCCCTACTTCGGGGCCTATCCAGTGGTGTCGTTCAATATCGACCGATATTTCTCGCCGCTGGGAGCCGACGCGTACCGCTCGATGATCACCAAAGTAAAGACCGATGCGGAATCTGAAGTCACGCAGGGCTCCTTGATCTTGTCTGGCGACCTGTTCGAGCTCCCCGCAGGTGCGATGAGCTTCGCTGCAACACTTGAAGGCGCGAGACAGAAGTACGATCTGACCAACGATCCGCGTATCTCGCCTAATTACACCGGCCCGGAACCTATCTACAACCTCACCGGCACTGGTGGTGGTGGCGAGCGTGATCGCTATGCGCTAGGCATCGAGATTAGCATTCCGATCGTGGACACGTTCAAGGTGAACCTGGCGGGACGCTACGACAAGTACGATGACGTCACCAACGTTGATGGCGCCTTCACCTGGTCCGCAGGCCTGGAATACCGTCCCATCGATAGCCTGCTGCTGCGTGGCAACTACGCAACCAGCTTCCGCGCGCCCGACATGCACTACGTATTCGCAGAAGAGTCCGGCTTCTTCGTGTCGGTGCTGGATGAGTATCGCTGTCGTCGTGATGGACTTGACCCCAACCCGCCTGCAGGCTCGCCGAATCCGTGCGGTGGCAGCGCGTACACCTACAGCGTCTTCGGCACTCGCCAGGGCTCGCGTGATCTGCAAGAGGAAGAAGGCGAGTCGGCGACCGTTGGTTTCGTCTGGGACATCAGCGACAGCATGTCGATCAGCATGGATGCTTACCGCATCAAGCTGGAAGGCCAGGTCCAGGACATCAACCCCAGCTACCTGCTGCGCGAAGAAGCGGCCTGCCTCCTCGGCACCGATCGCGACGGCAATGCGGTCGACCCGAACTCGGCCGATTGCGCGTTCTTCACCGGACTGGTGACCCGCACGGGCGTTGACGAGATCAACGATGACGAAATCGATTCGTACTCTTCGTTCCCGTTCAACCAGTCGATGCTCCGGACCACGGGTATCGATGCGCGCTGGCGCTACCACTGGGATACCGACCGCTGGGGCGACTTCAACTTCGGCGTGGGCTGGACGCACGTCCTGAAGCTGGAAGACGAGCAGTTCCCCGGCAGCGGAATCCGCAACCTGCGCGATCACAAGCAATTCTTCAATTTCCGCAGTCGCGCGAACTGGGAAGTCAACTGGGAGCGCAACGATTGGGCGGCAAACCTGAACGGCTACCGTTGGGGCTCGCTGCCGAACTGGGCCGAAACGGGTCGTATCGCGCCGTACATCATCTGGAACGCCACCGTGCAGAAGAAGATCACGGAAAAAGCGACGGTTGGTATTGCGGTGAACAACCTTTTCGACAAGTTGGCTCCGCGTGACGATACCTTCAACACCTATCCGTTCTTCTGGCGAGCTTTCAGCCCGATCGGACGCGAGGTCTTCGTCAATTTCAGCTACAAGTTCAACTGATCGGATCGAAGCACTGCAATACCGAAAGCCCGGCGCAAGCCGGGCTTTCTTTTTGGCGACTGCTTAACCAAGCCTGTCCACTCGCCTTCACAAAACGTAACAAACGTTACAGTGGCAGTTAAATGCGTGTTAAGTTCGCCGCCCCCCAGGAATGTCGGGGAACTCTGTGGTCTGGCTGAGGGAACAGCGCGAAGGGCCGCACCTTTTGCAATCCGTTCCAAGGAATAACAAGCAAATGCCAGTTCGCAACATCAAGCGGAGCCGCCTGACCGCGGCGATGGTCGCCGTCCTGTTGGCCCCGACCGCCGCTTTCGCTCAAGACGCCTCCCCCGCTCCCACCGGCGACACCACCAACCTCGACAAGGTCACGGTCACCGGTTCGCTCATCCCCCAGACCCAGCTGGAAAACTTCACCCCGGTCACCACGATTTCCGCCGAGGACATCAAGACCCGTGGTTTCACCAGCATCGCCGATGCCCTGCAGCAGTCCGCGTTCTCCACCGGCGGCATCCAGGGCGGCCAGACCTCCGCCGCGTTCACCCAGGGCGCCGAGACGGTCAGCATGTTCGGCCTGGATCCGGGCTACACCAAGTACCTGATCGACGGCCGCCCGATGGCCAACTATCCGGCGCTGTACAACGGTAGCGATACCTTCAACAACATCAGCGGCATTCCGATCGATCTGGTCGAGCGCATCGAGATCCTGCCGGGCGGCCAGTCCTCCCTGTACGGTTCGGACGCGATCGCCGGCGTCATCAACATCATCCTGAAGAAGAACATGGACGGCGGCGCGCTCAGCGTGCGCGGCGGCGCCTATGGCGACGGCGGCGGCGACAGCTTCCGCTTCAGCCTGGCCAAGGGCTTCACCGGCTACGACGGCCGCCTGAACGTGCTGGCCGGCATCCAGGCCGAGACCAAGGATCCGATCTGGGGCTACCAGCGCGATCTGACCAAGCAGTACAACGTCAACGGCTACACCGCGCCGCTGGCCAGCCGCGACTACCTGGTCGCCGGCTACCGCGACTACGCGGCCAGCGGCGGCATCCGCCCGGCCAATAACGGCTACCTGTTCCTGGATCCGAACAACTGCGCCAACGTCAGCGGCCAGTTCGGCGGCACCGAAGGGCTGCAGAACCGTCCGGGCTTCGGCCAGTACTGCGGTTCGTTCAGCACGCCGGGCTACCGCACCATCACCAACGGCAAGGAATCCGCGCAGGCCTACGGCCACGCGACCTTCGACGTCAGCGACAGCCTGCAGTTGTACGGCGACGTGCTGTACAGCCATGAAGAAGTGAAGTACGCCACCGGTTCGGCCTACACCTGGTGGAGCACCAGCGCCAAGTACGGCTACTTCTACGATCCGGACCTCGATGCGCTGGTCAACCTGCAGCGTGCGTTCTCGCCCGAGGACATCGGCGGCGAAGGCTACCGCGACATCATGAACACCGATCGCAGCAGTTCCTACTCGGTGACCTTCGGCGCCAACGGCGTGCTGGGCAACTGGGACTGGGATCTGGGCCTGACCCGCACCGAGTACCGCCTGAAGCAGCGCCGCTTCGCCCGCTGGGCGGATCCGATCAACGACTACTTCGAGCAGAACGTGCTGGGCCCGCAGCTGGGCCTGGATCCGGTGCAGGGCCTGTATCCGGTGTTCCGTCCGGACTACGCGGCGTTCTATACCCCGATGTCGCCGGCCGACTTCGCCAGCTTCACCGGTTTCGCGACCTCGCGCAGCAAGACCTGGGACAACATGCTGCGCGCGCAGGTGACCAACAGCGCGCTGTTCTCGCTGCCGGGCGGCGACGCCGGCCTGGCCGTGGTGGTCGAAGGCGGCAACCAGGGTTGGGACTACACGCCCGACGCACGCCTGATCGCGGATCCGGAAACGCTGGAATCGCAGGTGTGGGGTACCACCGCCGTGAGCGGCGCCGGTCACCGCACCCGCTACGCGGTCACCAGCGAACTGCGCCTGCCGGTGCTGGAACCGCTGACCGTGACCCTGTCCGGCCGCTATGACGCGTTCGACGCCTACGGCGAAACCGTCGACAAGCCGACCTACAGCATCGGCCTGGAGTACCGTCCGATCGAAAGCCTGCTGCTGCGCGGCAAGTACGGCACCGCATTCCGCGCGCCGACCCTGTCCGACACATTCCAGGGTGTCAGCGGCTACTACGACCAGGTGACCGACTACTATCGCTGCGCCCAGGAAGGCTACCTGCCGGGCAACACCGCCGACTGCGCCTATGACGACTCGCAGTTCTTCGGCCAGCAGGCGGGCAATCCGAAGCTGGAGCCGATCACCGCGGACGTGTGGAGCGCCGGCGTGGTCTGGGCGCCGAGCAGCAACCTGTCGATGTCGGTGGACTACTTCGCGTGGGACATCGAGAACGAAGTCGACCTGCAGAGCACCGACCAGCTGTCGCTGATGGAGTACTACTGCCGCACCGGCCAGATGGACACCGGTTCGCAGGGTTGCCAGAACGCGCTGGCCTGGATCACGCGTGACGGCACCGGCGCGATCGAGACCGTGTTCACCCCGAAGGTCAACGTCGCCAAGCAGAAGCTGCGCGCGGTCAACGCCAGCGTCAACTACCTGCTGGACATCGGCCGCTTCGGCGCGCTGAAGTTCGCCGGCAACTACACCAACACGCTGAAGCACACGGTCACCCCGCTGCCGGGCGATCCCGCGATCGACCTGCTGCGCGACCCGTACTCGATGTGGGTGTATGACGCGTACGCCAAGACCCGCGCCGACCTGTCGGTGGCCTGGAACAAGGACAAGTGGACCACCACGGTCTATGCGAACCGCATCGGCAAGACGCCGAACTGGGTCGCGTACAACACCCGTGGCTTCACCGATCCGCGCGCCGGCTGGTGGGCGCCGTACATCACGTACAACATGAGCGTGAACTACGCGCCGATGGACAACCTGGAATTCTCGTTCATGGTCAACAACGTCCTGGACAAGACCCCGGAAGACCAGGCCCGCAGCTACCCCGGCAACGAGGCCACGCCGTACAACAACTACCTGTACAACGTGTACGGCCGTTCGTTCTTCGTGGAAGCGCGCTACAAGTTCGGGAAGTAACCGCCGGACACCCAGCAGTACCAAAAGCCCCGCCGCAAGGCGGGGCTTTTCTTTTTCGTGCCCGGCAGGCTTTCCGGGCCAGGCGTCGGGGCGACCGGCCGCGGCCTGAACCGCCCGGCCCCGCCGCTTCCATACGCCAGCGGATGCGGTATAAAGGAGGCCATTCCGGCGGGTTCCGCCGGTTCGTCCAAGACTCCCTGGGAGGGGAACATGCGCAAGATCCTGACCGCCACCCTGCTGGCCCTGCCGCTGCTGGCGGCATCCCTGGCCGCTTCCGCCGCCGACGGCGCGGTGGGCCGCTGGAAGACCATCGACGACAAGACCGGCAAGGTGAAGTCGATCGTGGAGATCTACACCACCACCAATGGCTCGCTGGCCGGCAAGGTGGTCGACGTGCTGCACTCGGATCGCGGCCCCAACCCGACCTGCGACAAGTGCACCGGCGATCGCAAGGACAAGCCGGTCAAGGGCATGGTGATCCTGTGGGGCCTGAAGGCCGACGGCGCCAACGAATGGAGCGGCGGCACCATCCTGGATCCGGCCAACGGCAAGACCTACAAGTCGAAGATGGAACTGCAGGCCGGCGGCCAGAAACTGGACGTCTCCGGCTGCATCGCATTCATCTGCCGCGCGCAGACCTGGCAGCGCGAGTAAGCGCCGTCACATCCAGCGTTGCCGACAGCCCGGCCCCGCCGGGCTGTCTTTTTTGGGCCATGCGATAATGACCGACTCCCCGCAAGCCGTCCGCCATGAGCCGCACCGCCCTCGTCACCACCGCCCTGCCCTACGCCAACGGTCCGCTGCACCTGGGCCACCTGGTGGGCTACATCCAGGCCGACATCTGGGTCCGTGCCCGCCGCCTGGCCGGGAACACCACTCATTTCGTCTGCGCCGACGACACCCACGGCACCCCGATCATGCTGGCGGCGGAGAAGGCGGGCACGACGCCGGAAGCTTTCGTGGCGGACGTACAGGCCGGCCACGAGCGTGATTTCGCCGCCTTCGGCGTGGCGTTCGATCACTACGATTCCACCAACTCGGCGATCAACCGCGAGCTGACCGAAGCGTTCTACGCCAGGCTGGATGCCGGCGGCCATATCGCGCGCCGCAATGTCGCCCAGTTCTACGATCCGGCCAAGGGCATGTTCCTGCCGGATCGCTACATCAAGGGCATCTGCCCCAACTGCGGTTCGCCGGATCAGTACGGCGACAACTGCGAGGTCTGTGGTGCGACCTATGCGCCGACCGATCTGAAGGAACCGAAGTCGGTGCTGTCGGGCGCGACGCCGGAAATCCGCGACTCCGAACATTTCTTCTTCGAGGTCGGTCGTTTCGAAGGCTTCCTGCGCGAATGGCTGGCGGGAGACGTGGCGCTGCCGGGCGTGAAGGCCAAGCTGATGGAGTGGCTGGACGCCGAGGGCGGCCTGCGCGCCTGGGACATTTCCCGCGATGCGCCCTACTTCGGCTTCGGCATTCCGGGTGCGCCGGGCAAGTATTTCTATGTCTGGCTGGACGCGCCGATCGGCTACCTGAGCAGCTTCAGGGTGTTGTGCGAAAAGAAGGGCCTGGATTTCGACGCGCATCTGCGCGCCGGGACCGAGGTGGAACTCCATCACTTCATCGGCAAGGACATCGTCAATTTCCATGGCCTGTTCTGGCCGGCGGTGCTGCACGGCACCGGCCATCGCGCGCCGACCCGCCTGCACGTCAACGGCTACCTGACGGTGGACGGCGCCAAGATGTCCAAGTCGCGCGGCACCTTCGTGAAGGCACGGACCTACCTGGATGTCGGTCTGGAAGCCGAAGCCTTGCGCTACTACTACGCCGCAAAATCCTCCGGCGGCGTGGACGATCTGGATCTGAACCTGGGCGACTTCACCGCGCGGGTGAACGCCGATCTGGTCGGCAAGTTCGTCAACCTGGCCAGTCGCTGCGCCGGTTTCATCGACAAGCGCTTCGGCGGCCGCCTCGCCGACGCACTGCCGGATCCCGCGATGTACGACCGCTTCGTCGCCGCGCTGGCGCCCGTGCGCGAGGCGTACGAGCGCAACGATCCGGCCGCCGCGATCCGCGCCACCATGGCGCTGGCCGACGAAGCCAACCGCTACATCGACGACCGGAAGCCGTGGGTGATCGCCAAGCAGGAAGGCGCCGACGCCGAGTTGCAGGCGGTCTGCACCCAGGGCCTGAACCTGTTCCGCGTGCTGGCCGCCGCGCTCAAGCCGGTGCTGCCGCGCACCGCGGAGCAGGCCGAGGCCTTCCTCGCCGCGCCCGTCACCGCCTGGCCGGATCTGGATGCGCCGCTCACCGGCCGGAACATCCAGCCGTACGCCGCACTGTTTACCCGCATTGACCCGAAGTTGATCGACGCCATGACCGAAGCCTCCAAGGAAACCCTCGCTCCCGCCACCGCCACCGCCACCGCCACCACCGCCACGCCGGCGCCGGCCAAGGCCGCCCCGGCCGCGCCCGCCAAGCCGGAGACGGCCGGCGACGCGACCAGCCATATCGGCATCGACGACTTCGCCAAGCTCGATCTGCGCATCGGCAAGGTGCTGGCCTGCGAGTTCGTAGACGGTTCGGACAAGCTGCTGCGCTTCGAACTGGACGCGGGCGATCTGGGCAAGCGCCAGATCTTCTCGGGCATCCGCGCCAGCTACGGCGAGCCGGAGAAGCTGGTTGGCCGCAACGTGGTGTTCATCGCCAACCTGGCACCGCGCAAGATGCGTTTCGGCCTCAGCGAGGGAATGATCCTGTCGGCCGGTTTCGACGGCGGCGCATTGGCCCTGCTGGACGCCGACGACGGCGCGCAGCCGGGCATGCCGGTCCGCTGATTGGTCCCCGCGATCGGACGTCCGCGACAGAGATCGGCCACGCGTCCATGTCTCGCGCCGCCCTCGCATGAACCACGCCACGCCCGCATTGGTCGAACGCCTGGACAGGCTGCTGCCGCAGACCCAGTGCGGCCAGTGCGGTTTCGACGGCTGCCGGCCCTATGCCGAGGCGATGGCGCGCGGCGAGGCGGACGTGGATCGCTGTCCGCCCGGCGGCGACGCCGGCGCGCATGCGCTGGCGCGGCTGCTCGACCGTCCCGCGCTTCCCTATGACCGCGCGCGTGGCGAACACAAGCCGCCGGCGGTCGCGGTAGTCGTCGAAGCCGACTGCATCGGCTGCACCAAGTGCATCCAGGCCTGCCCGGTCGACGCCATCATCGGCGGCGCCAAGCACATGCACGTGGTCATCGATCCGCTGTGCACCGGCTGCGAACTCTGCGTGCCGGCCTGCCCGGTCGATTGCATCGTGATGACGCCGGCTCCATAGCCGGCGTTTTCATCGTGCGCAGATATCCGCACGTATCCAGATTACTTCTACCGGTTACTTCTACGGCGCCTTGCACGCCGAGCAGATGCGCTCGACCTGGTAGCCGCGCGCGCGCAGCTTCTCGACCACGCCGTCGCTGCCCAGCAGATGCAGCGCTCCCACGATCACCAGCGTGTCGTCGCTGGCGGACTCGGTCAACCGCTTTTCGATCTTCGGCACCCAGTTGTCATTGCGATCGACGTTGATGCGCTGGTACAGGCGCGGGTACTCGCGCTTCATCTCGGCGGCCATTTCCTCCCACAGCATCGCGGCATCACCACGCCGCCAGGCCGCATGCAGTTTCTCGGTCTGGCCGGGCCCCTTCTCCACCTGGTCCAGGACTTCCTTGAGGAATTGCCGCTGCTCCACCGCGTCCATGCCATCCAGCAGGGTGATCTGATCCAGGGCCTGCTCCAGGCCGCTGGCCGGCTTGCCGGCGGATTTGGCCTGTTCCATGAAGTGCGCGTCCAGGCCGATCTTGGGATCCAGCCCCTGCCGCATCATCTCGGTCACGCTGATGGTCAAGCCGACGAACCAGGGCTTGAATGCGGCGAGATTGGCCACCGGCATCCCGTTCTTGGCGGCATAGGCCTCCAGCTTCGTCCAGGTGGCCTCGTCCAGATCATCGCGCAGGCTCTTGCCGTCGCTGCGCAGCGCAGCCTGCATCATCCGGGTCGACAGCGCCGGTCCCATTTCGTCCGGGGACAGTTCGAACATCACCGACTCGGCGTCCGCGAAAGCGCCGTCCACGTCCCGCGCCAGCGGATAGTCCGCGGGTTTCAGCATGTGGAAAGAACCGAGCAGATAGACGGCGTTGTCGCTGTCGGAAACCTTCCACAGCAGCGGTACCGGCGCTTCGCCCTGCGATTTTGACGCATCGGCGAATGCCGGGGATGCAACCGCGGCGAGCACGGCCAGGCCAACGGCGCGCAGTCGGCGCATCTTCTTTCCGCGAGGTGTCTGATTCATTGCGTGGCCTTCTGTGAGGGGGGCGCCGTCGCCGCGGGCGCCGGCTTGTAGGTCTGTTCGCCGGCGCTGATCGCCAGATCCAGGCGGTTTTCCGGCGGTGGCAGCGGACAGGTCGCGAACGGCGTGAATGCGCAGGGCGGGTTGTAGGCCTGGTTGAAATCCAGCCAGACCTTGCCGTCGACGACCGGCGGCGCGTCCAGGAAGCGGCCGGCCGGATAGCTGCCATGGCCGCTGGTGCGATCAGCCAGCACGAAGAACAGTTCCCCGCCGGGATCGCCCAGCGCTTCGAGCCGATAACGGTGCCCGTCGCGTTCGAACTCCACCGCACCGGGGTTCGGCGACGGCGTGGTGGTGCCGGTGATGTCGACGATCGGGATCGTCTTGCCCGGCGGATGCGGCACGAAGCGGGCCTGGATTTTCCAGTCCGCGGCCGCCGGCCAGTACTTCAGGCCCGCGAACCGCACCCGACTTTCGGCGTCGGCGTGCTTCACCCGCAGCGCGTGGCGGCCACCGCGTTCGATCACCGTCAACCATCCTTTGCCGTCGTCGAAGCCGATGACACCGGGCGACTCGTCGTGATCGCTCGGTATCTCCACCTTGCTCCGGACAGGCCGGCCGTTGAAGGTCACCGCCACGCCCGGCTCGGGAGTGAAATGGATGCGCCCTTTCTCGTCGGACAGCATGCCCAGCCTGGCCGGTCCGACCGCCAGGCGAATGCCGCTGTCCGGCCCGCTGCCGATGTAGTGCGCCTTCAACTGGATCCAGTGCAGCCCGACCAGGCTGGTCCAGCCATCCGGCTTCAGCAATTCCTCGCGCCGCTGCGCGCGCCACTGATCCTCGGCCGCCAGGAACGCCGGATCCTGCGCCTTGCGTGCGGCATTGCTCCCGTCATCCGCCGCGTCGCGCTGGCACGAGGCCAGCAACAGCAGTCCAGCCACGCAGGCAAATCGTCGCCAAGTCCCCATCACGTCCCCCGGCTGAATCCCTGTTCGATTTCAGCAAGCCCGAATCGCCGCCACAGTACACCCGTATCGCCATGGCTCGCTTCGATGCGTTCGACCTCGCGCAGCAGGGCGTTCATTTCCGCCAGCGTCATGCCGCGCGGCGCGGGCACGCCGTGGCCGGCCATCACCGCGAGCAAGCGCTCCACGCGCGCGTCTTCCGGTTCCCGTGCATCATCGCCGCCAACAGCTGCCAGCACATCGCGCAGCAGCGCTTCCGGGTCGGCGTCCACCAGCAGCGCCGGAACCGCGCGCAGGCGCAGGCGTGTTTCGCCCGCCGGTTCGACGATCAGGCCCAGCGACGCCAGCCATGCCGCATTCCGCGCGCAAAGTCGCGCCGCTTCCGGATCGACTTCCAGTTCCAGCGGCAACAGCAACGGCTGTGCGTGCAATCCGATGCCCGCGCGCGCCGCGTGCAGGCGTGCCAGCATCAACCGGCGGTGGGTGGCCGGCAGATCGAGCAGGACCATGCCCTGCGTGTCCTGGGCCAGCAGATAACGACCGTGCAGCACCGCGACCGCGAATCCCAGCGGCGGCACCTCGCCGTCCAGCATTGGTGAAAGCGGTGGCATCGAGGGCTGCGACGGCAACGCGCCATGTTCGCCATACAGGGCTTCATAGAAGGCACGCGCCTCGCGCACCTGCGCCACCGCCGGCAAGGCGTGCGTGCCATCGGCGCCCTGCGGCATCGCCAGCGCGCGCGCCATCGTCGCGCGGGTTTCCGCCAGCGCTTCGCGCAGCGTCCCCAGGACGAAATCGTAGATCAGCCGCGCGTCGCGGAAACGCACCTCGTGCTTGGCCGGATGCACGTTGACGTCGACGCGGGTCGGTTCCAGTTCCAGGAACAGCACGTACGCCGGCTGGCGGCCATGGAACAGCACGTCCTTGTAGGCGCTCTTGGCCGCATGGCCGATGTTGCGATCGCGCACCGCGCGACCGTTGACGTACAGGTACTGCTGATCGCCGGTCGCGCGCGAATATTGCGGTTGCGCGATCCAGCCGTGCAGGCGCAGGCCGGCGGCGGCGTGCTCGATGCGCAGCGCCTGCTCCACGAAGGTGTCGCCGAGGGTCTCGCGCACCCGCGCCAGCGGATCCATGCCATCCGGCCGGTAGCGGCGCGCGGGCTTGCCGTCCACGCCGACCCGCAGTTCGATTTCCGGCCGGGCCAGCGCGAGCGAACGCAGCCACTCCTCGATATGTCCCAGTTCGGTGCGCCCGGCGCGCAGGAACTTGCGCCGCGCCGGCACGTTGTAGAACAGGTCCCGCACCTCCACGGTCGTGCCGGGCGGATGCGGCGCCGGCGCCACTTCACCCAGTTGGCCGCCATCCACGCGCAACGCCGCGCCATGCGCGTCATCGAGGCGCCGCGATGTCAACAGGAAACGGCTCACCGACGCGATCGAAGGCAATGCCTCGCCGCGGAAACCCAGGGTGGCGACGGCTTCCAGATCATCCAGCGACGCAATCTTGCTGGTCGCGTGGCGCGAGATCGCCAGCGGCAGTTCCGCGGCCGGAATCCCGCCGCCATCGTCGCGAATCCGGATCAGGCGGATGCCGCCCTCCTCCAGATCGATGTCGACGCGGCGCGCGCCCGCATCCAGCGCGTTCTCCACCAGTTCCTTGACCACCGACGCCGGGCGCTCCACCACCTCGCCCGCGGCGATCTGGTTGATGAGGGTGTCGGGCAGTTGGCGGATCGGCACGTCGGGGCGGCATGTTCGCCGTCGCGGGAAGTCAGTGCGGATGATAGCCGAGCGCTGGCCCGACGCGGTGCGCTCAGGGCGCGCCGGCGGCTCCGCCCGCGGCGGCGCTGCGCGCCTCGGCTTCGGCCTGCGCGCGCGCGGCGAACAGCGTGCCCGGCGGCGGCTGGCGGGTGAAATAGGTATTGACGCCATCCAGCACGGCGGCGGCGACCTTGCGCTGGTAGGCCGGATCCTTCAGCCGCTTCTCTTCGTCCGGATTGGAGATGAAGGCGGTTTCCACCAGCATCGACGGCATGTCCGAGGTGCGCAGCACCGCGAAGTTGGCGCGTTCGATGTTCGGCTTGTGGTTGTTGCCGACCCGTTTCAGGCCGTCGAGCACGTGGTTGGCGGCGTCTTCCGAGGCGCGCATGTGACCGCTCTGGGCCAGATCCAGCAGCACCGAACCCAACGTGTTGTCGACCTTCTGCAGGGCCACGCCGCCGATCAGGTCGGAGGCGTTTTCCTTGTCCGCCAGCCAGCGCGCGCGTTGCGAGGACGCGCCTTTCAGCGACAGCACGTACACGGAGGAACCCCGCGCCGAGCGGTTTTCCGCCGCGTCCGCGTGGATCGACACGAACATGTCGGCGCCCGCCGCACGGGCCTTGCGGGCGCGCATGTTGAGCGGGATGAAGACATCGCTGTCGCGGGTCATGTACGCCTTCATGCCCGGCGTGGCGTTGATCTGGCGCGCCAGTTCGCGGCCGATCGCCAGCACGACGTTCTTCTCGTAGGTGCCGCCCATGCCGACGGCGCCCGAATCCTGGCCGCCGTGGCCGGGATCGATGGCCACGATCAGTGGACGCATGCCGGCGCGCATGCCGACCCGCGGCGCCGGTTCCTGCGGCACGGACACGACCGTGGAAGCCACCTCTCCCGGTGCCGGCGTGGCCGGCTTGCCGGTGGCGATGGTGTACGGAACGCCACCTGGCGTCACACCGGCGGCGTTCGGCTGGGCCGGCGCGACCTGCGTGGTCGCCTGCCCATTGAGGATGGCCTGCGGCGATGGCGACGACGTCGGTTGCGACGGCGCGTTCTGTTCGGCCGGACGCGTCGCCGGCGTGGTGGCCGGTGCGTTGGCCTGCTGCGCGACCTGAGCCGCCAGGGCGGCGGTGGCCTGGCCGGCCGAAGGCGTCGATGCAGCCGGTGGCGGCGCGGTCGTTGCCGGGGTCGTCGCGTTGTTCGATGCGGATGCAGGCGTGGTCGCGGCCGGCGCCTTGGCGACGGCGGGACCATCGCCGGGCCACTCGATGACCAGGCGCGCGCCGCCCTCCGCGGCCTCCACGCGTGGCTTGAGCGCGGTGACGGGGCCGGCCAGATCGAACACGACCCGCAGCGTGCCGGGATTGGGTTGGCCGGTGCGCACCGCCGTGACGATGCCCTGTCCGGCCGGCAGTTTCAGGCCACGCGTGGCGCTGGAAGCCGGCAGGTCGACCACCAGGCGCTCCGGCCCATGCAGCGCCAGGGTCTTGAACTCGCCCTTGCCCTGCAGGTGGATTTCAGCCCGGGTGCCGGTCGCGCCGTTGCTCAGCTGGACCGCGCTGACCTCGCCGGCGGAGGCCGTTCCAGCGCACGCCGAAGCCATCACCAACCCGAGGGCGGCGATGCGGAGGCGTCGAAATGGAGGTTTCCCCAGGGACATGCGGCGGATTCAAGCACCAACCGTCCAGGAATGCAAGAAGTTTTCCCTTAATAATCCGTGACCTGCCGGATCTTCCTACACCGTCGGGACAGGTGATCGAGGCAACTGGCCACTTTTTTCCAGGCGCGCCAGCCACGCCTGCCCGGTTTCGCCCGCGGCTTCCAGGCTGACCGCACGACCGTCGCCCTCGACCGCCAGCCGCACCCGCAGGTCGCAGGCCGGCAAGCCGGCGCCGCCGCGCTCGGGCCATTCCACCAGCCAGAGCGTGGCGCTGCCCTCGTCCAGGCCCAGGAAATCCAGTTCCCCGGCGTCGCCGATGCGGTACAGATCCAGGTGCCAGGCTTCGCCGTCGGCGATCGGGTAGCGCTCGACCAGGGTATAGGTCGGGCTGCGGATCGCGCCCTGCACGCCCAAGGCCCGCAGCAATGCGCGCGCCAGGGTGGATTTGCCCGCGCCCAGATCGCCTTGCAGGTGGACCACGGCGCTGGCCGGCCGGGTGGCCGCGAGCGCGCGCCCGAGTGCGTCGGTCGCTTCGCTGTCGGAAAGGAACAGGGACAAGGATTCCATGCCGCGATTCTAGCCTTCGCCGCACACGCTCAGGGATTGGCAAGCCGCCGCACGATCGGCATCAGATCCGAAGGCAGCAGGCCGCGTTCGCCTTCCGCCGCGGCGACGTCGCCCGCCAGCGAATGCAGCAGCGCGCCTGCGCGCGCGGCGTCGAACGCGGGCAGTCCCTGCGCGCGCAACGCCGCGATGATGCCGGTCAGCACATCGCCCATGCCGCCTACGGCCATGCCCGGGTTGCCGGCATCCAGCACGCAGGGAATTTCGCCCCGCGCAGCGACGATCGTGCCGGCGCCCTTCAGCACAATCACCGCGCGATGGCGCTCCGCCAGCGCGCCCGCGGCGGCGAAGCGATCCTGCTGCACCTCGTGCGTCTCCACGCCCAGCAGGCGCGCCGCTTCACCGGGATGCGGGGTCAGGATCGCGTCGCGCAGTTCGTGCGGATACGCGGCCAGCAGGTTCAGGGCATCGGCATCCAGCACGCAGGGCGGTTGCGCGCGCAGCACCAGTTCGAACAGCCCGCGTCCCCAGTCCTCCTGCCCCAGTCCGGGGCCAAGCGCGACGACATCGGCCTGCGGCAGCAGCGGCGCCAGTTCCTCGCCGGATTCGACCGCGCGCACCATCGCTTCCGGCCGTCGCGCCAGCAGGGGCGCGACGTGGCGTTCACGGGTGGCGACGCGGAGCAGGCCGGCGCCGGCACGCAGCGCCGCTTCCGCGCACAACGCGATGGCGCCACCGCTGCCGTGATCACCGCCGATGCACAGCACCCGGCCGGACTCGCCCTTGTGGGTATTGCGCCGGCGCGGCAACAGCCAGCGCGCGAGCGCTTCCGCGCCCAGGCCGTTGGCGGCGGCGGGGACGCCGGCGAAGGTTTCGTCATCGACTTCGAGTTCGTCCAGCGCGCACGCGCCGGTGTATTCCAGCGCCTGGCCGGTGCGCAGTCCCACGTGCTCGGCAATGAACTGCAACGTGCGCGAGGCCACCACCGCCACGCCGGGCACGTGTCCGCGATCGGCATCCACGCCGCTGGGAACATCGAGCGCTAACACCGGCGCGCCCTGCGCGTTGATCGCCTCGATCAGGCGCGCGGAACCCGCATCCGGCGCACGCGACAGGCCGATGCCGAACAAGGCGTCGACCACCACATCGGCGGGCGGCAGCGGTCCACCGCCATGAAGTGCGATGCGCCCGCCCGCGGCGATGTAGTCGGTGCAGGCGCGCTGGCTGGACGGCGTGCGCGGCACGTGCTCGTCCAGGTGCACCACCGTGACCACGTGCCCGGAGCGCTGCGCCAGTTGCGCCAGCACGTAGCCGTCTCCGCCGTTGTTGCCGGGTCCGCACACCACCACCAGGCGCTGGGCCCGCGGCCAGTGATCCCGCAGGTGCCGCCAGGCCGCCTGCCCCGCCCGCAGCATCAGGACATGCGGGTCGCCGCCCAGGCGGACGGTGGCGCGCGCGTCCAGGTCGCGCGCGGCGGCGGTGTCGTACAGGGGAAAGCTGCCGGACATGCGGGCGATTCTATACTTGTCGCATGCCTGCCACCGCGCCCGCCACGCTTCCGGATCCCGCCGCGCTCGCCGCGCGGGTGCGCGGGCTGGCGCGCGAGTTCGGCTTCCAGCGCTGCGGCATCGCCGGTGTCGAACTGGGAGAGGACGAGGCCCATCTGCGCGACTGGCTGGCGCAGGGCTTGTACGGGTCGATGGACTGGATGGCGCGCCACGGCGACCTGCGCAGCCGGCCGCAGGAACTCCTGCCCGGCACCCTGCGGGTGATTTCGGTGGGACTGGATTACGGCCGCAACGACAGTGACGACGCCTGGCGGACGCTGGCCGACGGCGAACGCGCCTATGTGGCCCGCTACGCGCTGGGACGCGACTACCACAAGCTGATGCGCAATCGCCTGCAGCGGCTGGCCGAACGCCTGCAGCAGGAAGTCGGCGCGTTCGGCCATCGCGTGTTCGTGGATTCGGCGCCGGTGCTGGAACGCGCGCTAGCGCGCAACGCCGGGCTCGGCTGGATCGGCAAGCACACCTGTCTCATCGACAAGGATGGCGGCTCCTGGTTCTTCCTCGGTGAAATCTACGTCGACCTGCCGCTGCCGATTGACGCGCCCGCCAGCGCGCACTGCGGCACCTGCACGCGCTGCATCGACATCTGCCCGACCGACGCGATCACCGCGCCGTATCGTCTCGACGCGCGGCGCTGCATTTCCTACCTGACCATCGAGCACGACGGCGCGATTCCCGAGGATCTGCGCGTGCCGATGGGCAACCGCATCTTCGGTTGCGACGACTGCCAGCTGGTCTGTCCCTGGAACAAGTTCGCCAAGCGCCACGACGAACCGGATTTCCGCGCCCGCAACGATCTGGATACCGCGACGCTGCCGCAGTTGTTCGCCTGGGACGAAGCCGAATTCCTGCGCCGCACGGAAGGTTCGGCGATCCGCCGCAGCGGCCATGAGCGCTGGCTGCGCAACATCGCCGTCGCGCTGGGCAATGCGCCGGCCACGCCGGACGTGCTGGCGGCATTGGCTTCGCGCCGCGAGGATCCATCGCCGCTGGTGCGCGAGCACGTGGCGTGGGCGCTGCGGCGGCATGGGGTGCAATGAGCCGGCATGCCCTGTGGGAGCGACGTCAGTCGCGAATCGGACATCCAGAGCGACTGACGTCGCTCCCACAAGACAGAAGGTCGCCGCGGAGAAATCAACCGCGCTTGCGCAACTCGTCCAGCAGTACGCGGGTGACCGGGTCGTCGGCCTGCGCTTCGCCCTTAAGTGCTGGCAGCAGGCCGTTGGCCAGTTGCTTGCCCAGTTCGACGCCGAACTGATCGAAGGCGTTGATGCCCCACAGCACCGACTGCGCGTAGACGCTGTGTTCGTACATGGCGATCAGGCCGCCCAGGGTCTGCGGGGTCAGCGCATCGAGCAGGATCAGCGTGCTCGGGCGGCTGCCCGGATACGCGCGGTGCGGATCCTCGCTGCCCTGCCCGTTCGCCAGCGCCTCGGTCTGCGCCAGCAGGTTGGACATCAGCGCCAGGTGGTTCTCGGCATACGGATCGTCGTTGCGGATGGTGCCGACGAAATCCAGCGGCACGATGCCGGTGCCCTGGTGCAACGCCTGGAAGAAACTGTGCTGCACGTCGGTGCCTGCACCGCCCCACCACACCGGCACGGTATCCACGCCGACCGGGCTGCCGTCGAGTTTCACCGACTTGCCCAGGCTCTCCATCACCAGTTGCTGCAGGTAGGCCGGCAGCAGTGCCAGGCGCTGGTCGTAGGTCATCACGCCGTGCGCGGCGTGGCCTAGCGCATTGCGGTTCCAGATCGCGGTCAGCGCGTGGCGTACCGCGATGTTGTCGGCGGGCGCGGTGTTCAGTACATGCGCGTCGAAATCCGATGCGCCGGACAGCAGCGCCTCGAAGCGCTCGAAGCCGATGGCCAGCGCGATCGGCAGGCCCACCGCCGACCACAGCGAGTAGCGGCCACCCACCCAGTCCCACATCGGCAGCACCCGTGCCGCGTCGATCGCGAACGCGGCGGCGGCGCGCTCCGGATTGGCGCTGACCGCGTACAGGCCCTCGCTGCTGCCCAGCCAGTCGCGCAGGATGCCGCCGTTGAGCAGGGTTTCCTGGGTGCCGAAGGTTTTGGAAATCAGGATTGCCGCGGTCTTGCGCGGATCCAGCGGCGCCAGCACGCGCTGGGCGGCGGCACCGTCGACGTTGGACAGGAAGTGCACGCGGAAGCGGCCCGGCAGCGGTCCGCGCAACGCATCGGCGACCAGCCGCGGGCCCAGGTCGGAACCACCGATGCCGACGCTGACGATATCGGTGACGTCGCTGGCTTCCAGATCCGCGATCAGCGCGACCATGCGCTCGCGCACCGCGCTGGCGGTGGCGAATGCCTCGCGCGCGGCGGCGGCACCGGAGTGATTGCCACGCAGCGCGGTATGCAGCGCGGCGCGGCCTTCGGTGACGTTGACCTTCTCGCCATCGAACAGGCGCCGGAACGCCCCTTTCAGATCGCGCGATTCGCCGAGTGCGACCAGCGCGGACAGCGCCTCGCGGTCATAGCCCTGGCGGGCGAAGTTGAAGTACAGCGGGCCGTGGCGCAGGGCGAAGTCGTTGGCGCGCGCGGGATCCTGCGCCAGCAGCGCCGGCAGCGATTGCCCGCGCAGGCGCGCGGCGTGGGACTGCAGTGCGTCGAAACCCGGTGTCTGGCTCATGCGGCCTGCTTGGGAATGCTGTGGTTGGTGTGGGTGATCCTGTTGCTGCCGTCCACGTAGATCAGCTTGGGCTGGAAGCGCTCGGCTTCCTCCTCGCTCATGCCGGCGAACGCGGCGATGATGATCAGGTCGCCGATCTGCACGTGGCGCGCGGCGCCGCCGTTGAGCGAGATGATCCCGCTGCCCTCGTCGGCGCGGATGGCGTAGGTGGAGAAACGCGCGCCGTTGGTGACATCCCAGATGTGCACCTGCTCGAACTCGCGGATGCCGCTGGCGTCCAGCAGCAGGCCGTCGATGGCGATCGAGCCTTCATAGTTCAGTTCGGCGTGGGTGACGGTGGCGCGGTGGATCTTGGTCTTGAGCAGGCTGAGTTGCATGGCGGGGGGAACGGACCACGGAGGAAGCGGAAGTTTAGCAGCGGCCGCGGGCGGCCGACGTGCATGCGGCGGGAGGCGCCGCGCGGGAGGCGAAGCGGGCGGCAGGCGCCGCGTTCACCATTCCAGGTTGTCGATCAGCCGGGTCCGGCCCAGGCGCGCGGCGACCAGCGCGACCCGGGGACCGGCTTCGCCGTCGACCGGCTCGCTCAGGTCGGGCCGGCGCACCGTGGTGTAGTCCACCGCGAAACCGTTGTCCGCCAGGTGGCGGGCGGCGGTGTCCTCGACCTCCACGCGCGGGCGGCCGGCGACGACGCCGTCGCGCATCGCGGTCAGGACGCGGCGGATTTCGGCGGCGCGCGGGCGCTCGTCGGCCGACAGGTACTGGTTGCGCGAGCTCATCGCCAGCCCGTCGCTCTCGCGCACGATGCTGCCGGCCAGCAGCTCGATCGGAAACGCCAGGTCCGCCACCATCTGCCGGATCACCGCCAGTTGCTGGTAGTCCTTCTTGCCGAATGCGGCCAGATCGGGCTGCACCTGGTTGAACAGGCGGGTCACCACCGTGCACACGCCATCGAAATGGCCGGGGCGATGCGCGCCTTCCAGCAGGCTGCTGACACCGGGCACGTGCACCTTGGCCGCCAGTTCCACGCCGAACGGATACATCGATTCCACCGTGGGCAGCCACAGGACATCGCAGCCCGCGCCTTCCAGACCGCTCATGTCCGCTTCCGGCGTGCGCGGGTAACGGGTGAAGTCCTCGTTGGGACCGAACTGGGTCGGATTGACGAACACGCTGGACACCACGCGGTCGGCATACTGCCGCGCCAGCATGACCAGCGAGTAATGGCCGGCATGCAGGTTGCCCATCGTCGGCACCAGCGCGACTTTCAGGCCCTCGCGTTTCCATTGCCTGACGCGGGCGCGCAGATCGTGCAGTTCGGTGATGGTTTCTAGCATGAAGTTGTCCGCAGAAGTCCGCTGGATCGCCGCGCGGTGCGCGGCTCAGTAGGAGTGGCTGGCGTCGGGGAAGCTGCCGTCGCGCACCGCGTCGGCATAGGCGCGCACGGCGCCGGCGATCGAACCGCCTCCGGCCAGGAAATCCTTGACGAACTTGGGCCGGCGATGGCCGGTGTCCAGGCCGAGGAAATCGTGCAGCACCAGCACCTGCCCGTCGCAGCCCGGGCCGGCGCCGATGCCGATGGTCGGGATGGCGATGTCCGCGGTGATGGACGCGGCCAGCGCCGACGGCACGCATTCCAGCACCAGCAGCGCCGCGCCGGCCTCGGCCACCGCGCGCGCATCGGCGCGCAGGCGCGCGGCGGCGGCTTCGTCACGGCCCTGCACCTTGTAGCCGCCGAACTTGAGCACCGACTGCGGGGTCAGGCCCAGGTGCGCGCAGACCGGAATGTCGCGCTCGCTCAGGAAGCGGATCACGTCCAGCTTATGGCCCGCGCCTTCCAGTTTGACCATCTCGGCACCGGCCTGCAGCAGCGCGATGGAGGCGTCCAGCGCGCGTTCGGGTGTGGCGTCGGACTGGAACGGCAGATCGCTGATCAGCAGCGCGCGGTTCAGTCCGCGCGCCACCGCTGCAGTGTGGTAGGCGATATCGGAAGTGGTCACCGGCAGGGTCGAGTCATGCCCCTGCACCACCATGCCCAGCGAATCACCGACCAGGATCAGGTCGGCGCCGTTGGCATCGAAGACCCGGGCGAAACCGGCGTCGTAGGCGGTCAGCATGACCAGCTTGCGTCCGTCCCGCTTGGCCTCGGCCAGGGCGGGAACGGTCCAGGGCTTGCTATCGGCGTGAGTGCTCATGGGGATGCATTATCCGCTCATAACGGCTGGATATTCGAGCTTTCCAGGCCGGACACTGCATCCCGCGCGTAACCGACGCCCGGAATCCGGATGTCCGGCGCCAGTTCCAGCAACGGCACCAGCGCGAAGGCGCGCTCGTGCAGGCGTGGATGCGGCAGTTGCAGGCCGGGCACGTCCAGCACCCGATCGCCGAACAACAGCAGGTCCAGATCCAGGCGCCGCGGTCCCCAGCGCTGTTCGCGGGCGCGATCCCTGCCGAACTCGCGTTCGATCGCCAGCAGGTGTTCCAGCAGCGCCAGCGGTTCCAGCGAAGTACGCAGCATCGCCACCGCATTGATGAAGTCCGGCTGCGCCTCCAGGCCCCAGGCCGGCGTGCGGTAGAGCCGCGACACCGCCACGCATTCGGTGTCCGGCAGCCACGCCAGGCGCGCGGCGGCGGCCAGCAGGGTGGCCCGGGCATCCCCCAGGTTCGCGCCCAGGCCGACGAACGCCTCGCCCGGCGCTGTCATCTCGGCCAGTTCATTCCGGCGAGGCGGCGCTGCTGCGGCGACGGCGACGGCGACGACGACGGCCCTGTGGACCGCCCTCCTCGTCCGGGTTGCCGGCGGCGGACACCAGCGCGCTGGCCAGCGCCTCGGGCGACTGCGCCTGCGCTTCGCGCCAGAACGCCACGTCCTCGGCGTGTTCGCTGGACGCGGACAGGCGCAGCACCAGGAAATCGAACGCGGCGCGGAAGCGTGGATGGGTCAGCAGGCGCATGACCCGCTTGCGCTGGCGGTTGCCGAAGCGGGTCTGCAGCAGCCAGATCTCCTGCATCGGCAGCGAGAACCGGCGCGGCAGCGCGACCGTGTTGAGCTGGTGCAGGGTCACCCGATCGGCGGCGCGGCGCTGCGCCTCCTCCGCGTGCACGCCCTGCGCCTGCAGCGCCATCAGGGCGCGGCAGTACGCCGGCCACAGCAGCAGTGCGAACAGGAACGCCGGCGACACCGGCTCGTCGTTGGCCACCCGTCGATCGGTGCCGGCCAGGCCCTCGATCAGCATGCGCCGCAGCGCTCCGCTGCGATTGGAAGCCAGCGCCGCCGCGGTTTCCGGCAGCAGCACGGCGAGCAGGCCGAACCGTTCCAGGCCCTCGAAGCTGGCCACCGCGTGGCCGGACAGGAACAGTTTGAGGATTTCCTCGAACAGGCGCGCGGGCGCCGCGTCGGACAGCAGCGAGGCCAGCCGCGCGATCGGTTCGGCGGTCGCCGTCTCGATCGAGAAATCCAGCTTGGCCGCCAGCCGCACCGCGCGCAGCATGCGCACCGGATCCTCGCGGTAACGCTGCTCGGGATCGCCGATCAACCGCAACGTGCGCGCCTGCACATCCTCGAATCCGCCAACGTAATCGCGTACCGAGAAATCCTCGATGGCGTAGTACAGCGCGTTGGCGGTGAAGTCGCGGCGCACCGCGTCGTCCTCGACGGTGCCGTAGACGTTGTCGCGGACCAGCCGGCCGTTCTCCATTTCGCGATCGCCGCTGCCATCGTCGCTGTTGGCGCGGAAGGTGGCGACCTCGATGATCTCGCTGCCGAACACCACGTGCGCCAGCCGGAACCGGCGGCCGATCAGGCGGCAGTTGCGGAACAACTGCTTGACCTGCTCCGGGGTGGCGTCGGTGGCGACGTCGAAGTCCTTGGGATGCCCGCCGACCAGCAGGTCGCGCACGGCGCCGCCGACCAGATAGCCGGCGAAGCCCGCATCGCGCAGCCGGTACAGCACGCGCAGGGCATTGGGACTGATGTCCTTGCGCGAGATCGGGTGCTGGTCGCGGGGAATGATGCGCAGGGCGGTGTTCGGGGTAATGGTGGCGGTTCCGTCAGGTGGTCTCGTGCCCCGGGGCGGGCGATTGCCGAACGCCGGGGTAGCCGCCTATACTAATGCGCTTCGCCGGCATCACCCAAACGCTCCCTTCGTCTAGTGGTTAGGACGTGGCCCTCTCAAGGCTAAAACAGGGGTTCGAGTCCCCTAGGGAGCGCCATTCCGGCTGAAGTCACCTCGCGGACCCGCTCCCGAGGCGCCGGCGGCGGCTTTTCCGTCCGCACACCCGCCGGCCGTTCCCCTCGCCTAGCCCATGCCGCTGTGCCGCAGCAGCGCGTCGATGCGTGGCTCGCGCCCGCGGAATGCGCGGAAGTTCTCGGCCGCCCCGCGGCTGCCGCCCCGTCCCAGCACTTCCCGGCGGAAACGCGCGCCGGTTTCGGCCAGTTGCCCCGGGGTTTCCTCGAACGCGGCGTAGGCGTCGGCGCTCAGCACCTCGGCCCATTTGTAGCTGTAGTAACCGGCGGCGTAGCCGCCGGCGAAGATGTGGCTGAACTGGTGCGGAAAGCGGTTCCAGCTCGGCGGCCGGTTCACCGCGATCTCGTCGCGCACGCGTTCCAGCAGCGCCAGCACGCTGTCGCCGGCCGGATCCAGGCCGCCGGCGTGCAGCAGCATGTCGAACAGGCCGAACTCCAGTTGGCGCACGGTCGCCATGCCGCTCTGGAAGTTCTTCGCCGCCAGCATCCGATCGAACAGATCGCGCGGCAGCGGTGCGCCGGTGTCCACATGCGCGGTCATCGCCCGCACGCGCTCCCACTCCCAGCAAAAGTTCTCCATGAACTGGCTGGGCAGCTCCACCGCGTCCCATTCCACGCCGTTGATGCCGGCGACCGCCAGCTCGCCGATCGCGGTCAGCAACTGGTGCAGGCCATGGCCCATTTCATGGAACAGCGTGGTGACCTCGTTGTGGCTGAAGGTGGCCGGCTTGCCCTCGGCGCCACGGCCGAAGTTGCAGACCAGGTACACCAGAGGCGTCTGCGCGCCCTGCCCCGCGCCGCGCTCGCGGCGGTTGCGGCCATCGTCCATCCAGGCGCCGCCGCGCTTGCCCTCGCGGGCGTAGAGATCGAGATAGAACTGGCCGACCAGTTGGCCATCGTCGCCGACCAGCCGGTAGAAGCGCACGTCCGGATGCCAGGTCGGCGCCTGGTCCGGTTCGACCCGCAGGCCGTACAGCGCATGGATGAGATCGAACAGGCCGGCCAGTACCTTCGGCTCGGTGAAGTATTGCTTCACTTCCTGCCCGGAATAGCTGTAGCGCGCCTGCTTGAGCTTCTCGCTGGCCCAGGCCAGATCCCAGGCCTGCAGATCGTCCAGTCCGAGCTCGTCCCTGGCGAACGCCTCCAGTTCCGCGCGATCGCGCCGCGCGTGCGGCAGCGCGCGTGCGCCGAGATCGCGCAGGAACGCCAGCACCGCCTGCGGACTGTCGGCCATCTTGGTGGCGACCGAATAGTCCGCGTAGCTGGCGAACCCGAGCAACGCCGCCAGTTCGGTGCGCAGCGCCAGGATGCGATCGATCAGCGCGCTGTTGTCGAGCCCGGCGTCGTCGCCCAGTTCGGAGGCGCGCACGGCGCTGGCGCGGTAGAGCTGTTCGCGCAGGCCACGATCCTCGGCATAGGTCTGCACCGGCAGGTAGCACGGCATCTGCAGGGTCAACTTCCAGCCGGCGCGCCCGTCCTTTTCCGCCTGCGCACGGGCGGCCGCCAGCACGTCGGCCGGCAGGCCCGCCAGCCGCGATTCGTCTTCGACGTAGAGCGCCCACGCATCGGTCGCGTCCAGCACGTTGTTGGAGAACTTCGCCGCCAACGCCGACAGTTCCTCGCGGATGGCGGTGAAGCGGGCCTTGCCGGCCTCGTCCAGTTCGGCGCCGCCGAGGCGGAAATCGCGCAACGCGTTTTCCAGCGCCTTGCGCCGCGCGGCGTCGTAATCCTTCGCTTCGGGCGACTGCGCCAGTGCCTTGTATTGCGCGTACAGCGCCAGGTTCTGCCCCAGCGCGCTGCCGAATCGGGTGACCTTGGGCAGGTTGGCGTTGTAGGCCTCGCGCAGTTCCGGCGTGTTGACCACGGCCTGCAGGTGGGCGACCTGGCCCCAGGCCCGGTACAGCCGCTCGGTGGCGTCGTCCAGCGGCACCACGAAGCTCTCCCAGCTCACCGGCGCGATCGTTTCGGCCCGCTTCACCGCCGCGTCCGCCTCGGCCAGCAACTGGTCGATGGCGGGCGTGATCTGATCGGGTTTGATCGCGTCGAAACGCGGCAGGCCGGAAAAATCGAGCAGCGGAAGGGTCACGTCGGGGCTCCTGGAATCAGCCGTCGGAAGGCGGAAGTATCCTGCCAGAGTGGAGGCGACCGGGGCGGATGCAAGCGTGCGCCCGCGCCGGCGCGATGTCGTTCAGGCCGCGGCCTGCGCCGTCCAGGGCAGATCCGGCAGCTCCCCGCCGGCGGTGGCGGCGGCGATCGCCGCATCGCTGCCGCTCACCTCGATGCCGTTGTCCGCGTACCACGCCGGGGCGTAGTAGCTGTGCGCGTAGCGCTCGCCGGCATCGCACAGGATGGTCACGATCGAACCCGCGCGTCCAGCCTGTTTCATCCGCTGCGCTGCCCACAGCACGCCGACGAAGTTGGTGCCGGTGGAACCGCCGACCCGGCGTCCCAGCCGCGCGCTGACCTCGCGCATCGCCGCCAGCGACAGCGCGTCCGGCACCTTGACCATCGCGTCCACGCAACTGGGCAGGAAGCTGGCTTCCACCCGTGGCCGGCCGATGCCCTCGATGCGCGAACCGCCGGTGCTGGACAGCTCGCGCCACGGCCGGCCGGCCAGTGCTTCCCGGTAGCCGTCGTAGAACATCGAGATTTCCGGATCCGCGCACAGGATGTCGGTGGCGTGCTGGCGGTAGCGCACATAGCGGCCGAGGGTGGCGGCGGTGCCGCCGGTACCGGGGCTGCAGACGATCCAGGCCGGCACCGGGTGCGGTTCGGCCGCCATCTGCTTGAAAATCGATTCGGCGATGTTGTTGTTGGCACGCCAGTCGGTGGCGCGCTCGGCGTAGGTGAACTGATCCATGAAATGCCCGCCGGTCTCCCGCGCGAGCTGGCGCGAGGCATCGTCGAGATCGCAGGCGCGTTCGATCAGGTGGCAGCGACCGCCCTGGAATTCGATCGCGGCGATTTTCTCCGGCGAAGTGCTGGCCGGAATCACCGCGATGAACGGCAAGCCGAGCAGGCGCGCGAAGTAGGCCTCCGACACCGCCGTGGATCCGCTGGACGCCTCGATGACCGGCGCGCCCTCGCGCAGCCAGCCGTTGGCGAGCGCGTACAGGAACAGCGAGCGCGCCAGCCGGTGCTTGAGGCTGCCGGTGGGATGGCTGGATTCGTCCTTGAAATAGAAATCGATGTCCGGATAGCCCGGCAGCGACAGCGGAATCAGGTGGGTGTCGGCCGAACGGTTGAAATCGGCTTCGATCCTGCGGATGGACGCGGCCACCCAGTGACGGTGCGACATGGAGCGGGAATGTCCGGGCAAGTGGAAACGGGGCTGGAGCGGTCGCCCGGCATTATCCCACTTCCGCCCGGGCGCCGCGGATGGCGCGATGCCAGCCGCGGTCCGGCCCGGCCTCCCCGAGCAGATTCCCTGATCAGATCCTCGGCAGATCGAACACCAGCACTTCCGCGCTGCGGCCGCCGGCGACGGTGACCAGCGGCTCGCCGTCGTACAGCAGGGCATCGCCGGCCGCCAGCGCATGACCATTGACGGTCAGCTCGCCGCGGGCGACATGTACGTACCCGAGCCGGCCCTCGGCCAGGCGCAGTTCGGCTTTCTCGTCGCCGTCGAACAGGCCGGCGTAGACGCGCGCGTCCTGATGGATGCCCACCGAACCGTCCGCGCCGTCCGGGCTGGCGATCAGGCGCAGGTGGCCCTGCTTTTCCTGGGCGGAAAACGCCTTCTGCTCATAGGAAGGCGGTATGCCCTGGCGGTCCGGGATGATCCAGATCTGCAGGAAATGGGTGGTGCCGGATTCGCTGTAATTGAATTCCGAATGCTGCACGCCGGTGCCGGCGCTCATCCGCTGCACGTCGCCCGGCACGATGCTGGACGCGTTGCCCATCGAATCCTTGTGGCCCAATGCGCCTTCCAGCACGTAGCTGATGATTTCCATGTCGCGGTGCCCGTGCTGGCCGAAACCGCGCCCGGCTTCCACGCGATCCTCGTTGAGGACCCGCAGCGGGCCCCAGTGCACGTGGTTGTCGTCGTAATAGCCGGCGAACGAGAAGCTGTGCCAGGAATCCAGCCAGCCATGGTTGGCGTGGCCGCGCTCGGCGGCCGGACGCAGGGTGATCATCGGGGAACCTCCACGGGAAACGTTGGCGAAAGGATGTGGTTCCGCCCGCGCAGGATAAACGGGCCGCCGGCCAATGGGCTGTTCCAATTTCGAGACAATAGGGCTTCCAGACCGCATCGGCTCGCAAGAAACGGAACGAATCGGCGCCCGCGCTGGCCTGTCGACACCCGTATCCGCCGCCCGCTTCCTGCGCTTGCCCGGCACCACTCCATGCCGGACCGGGAGTCCGGCGACGCTCCAGGGACGCAAAACGCAATCAATGTCATCCGGATGAGTGCGTTGCATTAAACTTGTCGGGTTTTCCGTTTTGATGTTCTGCCAATGCCCTTCGTCGTCACCGAGAACTGCATCAAATGCAAGTACACCGATTGCGTGGAAGTCTGCCCGGTGGATTGTTTCCACGAGGGTCCGAACTTCCTGGTGATCGATCCCGATGAGTGCATCGACTGCACGCTGTGCGAACCGGAATGCCCGATCAACGCGATCTATCCGGAGGACGACGTCCCCGCCGGGCAGGAAAACTACGTGCAGTTGAACGCGGAGCTGTCGCGGGCCTGGCCGGTGATCACCACCCGCAAGGAACCGCTGCCCGACGCCAAGGAATGGGAAGGCAAGCCCGGCAAGCTGCCGCTGCTGGAACGTTGATCGCCACGCGCCGGCACGCCGGCGAATCCGCCCCGCGCCGCGCGCGACGGGCATGAAAAAGGCGCCTTGCGGCGCCTTTTCCGTTTCAGGCGATGCCCGGGCTCAGTTGCCGAGCTTGGCCTTGAGCGCGGCGATCAGCTTGGTCGGCGCGTCACCCTGCGCGGGCAGGCCACGCGGATCCACGGCCGAGACATAGGCGCCGGCCTGGACACCGACCACGCGCACCAGGAAGTTGCTGCCTTCGTAGTTCACGTCGTAGGTGCCCAGCAGCTGCGCGCGGCTGGCGATGGTCACGCCTTCGATACCACCGAGCGCGTCGCCGACCTTGGTGAACACCTCGTCGCGGCTACCGGTGGCGTTGAAACCGGTGTTGGAAGCGGCGGCCGGCGCGCTGCCCTGGCCTTGCGACTGCACCTGCGAAGCGGTGGCCGGCAGGTTCATCGCGCCGGCGGTGCTGGGCAGGTTGAGATCCGGCGGGACTTCCAGCGGACGCATTTCCGGGCTCAGCGCATAGTCGCCCTTGGCGCCCTTCTTGCTGAACCACTTGCAGCCCGACAGGCCGCCGGCCACGGAAACGGCCAGCAGCGCGAGGGCGAGCGGACGCATGAGCGAAGGCGAAAAACGCATGGTGTTCTCCTGGGTTCAGGCCGCGATCGTTTCGCGGCTGGATTGTTCTTCGAGCCGGCTCGCCTGTTCGGCCAGACGGTTCGCGGTGTCGTGGTGGGCCTCGGACAGCGGCAGCAGCGGCAGGCGCAGCCCGCTGCCGACATCCTGGCGCTGCAGCAGCGCCTTGACCGGGATGGGATTGGATTCCACCCCGAGGAAGCCATAGATGTCGCCGAGTTCGGCGTCGAGCGCGGCGACCGCCGCGGCATCTCCGGCGCGGGCGCGATCGCACAGCCTGCGGAAGGTGCGCGGCAGTGCGTTGGAGCCGACCGAGATCAGTCCGTCGGCACCGGCCAGCATGGCGCGGCCGGCGGTGGGATCGTCGCCGCTGAGGATCACGAAACCGTCGTTGCGCAGCGCCAGCAGCGCGGTCATGCGCTCGGGCTCGGAACGGGCTTCCTTGATGCCGATGATGTGCGGGTGCGGCGCAAGCTGGGCCACCGTCTCCGGCAACAGATCGCAACCGGTGCGGCCCGGCACGTTGTACAGGACCACCGGCAGGCCGCCCTGCTCGGCCACCGCGCGGTAATGCGCGACCAGGCCGGCCTGGGTGGGACGCACGTAAGGCGGAGTGACCACCAGCGCGTAGTCGGCGCCGGCGACCTGCGCGCGGCGGGTCTGGGCGATGGTCTTGGCGGTGTTCATCTGCCCGGTACCGGCCAGCACGGGAATGCGGCCGCCGAGGATTTCCACCGCCACGCGCAGCAGCCGCTCGTATTCCTCGTCCGACAGCGCGGCCGCCTCGCCGGTCGAACCGGCGACGACCACGCCCTGCGTGCCGCCGTCGATCTGCCGTTTGAGCAGTCGGCGCCAGGCGTCGAGGTCGAGTTCGCCAGCGTCCGTGAACGGCGTGGCCAGTGCGGTAATGCTGCCGGAAAGGGACAAGCGTTTGCCTTCTTGAACGTCTTCGTTGAACAGGGGCGGCGCGGAATCCGCGCACCCTGCGATGTTACTTGCGGCGTGAAAGCGCGGGCAAGTATGCTGGATCCCGTGCCGGGCGCCCGCCCGGGGTGCCATTCAGACTCGCCGCCCTGCCGGAAGCCGCTTTGACCGATCCCACGCCCCGGCCTTCGCCGAACGAAAACCACCTCCTGATCAACGCCTATACGACGCATCCGGAGTCCCCGCTGTTGGCGGTGACGCGCCGGATCGCGGACAGTGGCTGCAATCTGGTCGATGCCCGCCTGTCCACGGTGGGCCGGGACGTGTCGGTGACCGCGCTGGCGACCGGTTCCTGGGACTCGGTGGCCAAGCTGGAGGCGATGATGACCCGGCTGGAGCGCGAGGAAGGCCTGAAGCTGGTCTGGTACCGCACCGGTCCCAAGGTCGTGCAGTCCAACCTGCTGCCGTACATCGTGGAAGTGGTGGCCGCCGACAAGCCGGGCATCCTGTTCCAGCTGGCCGACTTCTTCGACCGCCAGGGCATCACCATCGAGAACCTGCAGAGCACCCGCTACCGCGCCATGCAGACCGGCGCTGAGATGTTCTCGGCGCAGGTGACCATCGGGGTGCCGGCCAACATGCACATCGCCGCGCTGCGCGACGATTTCCTCGAATTCTGCGACCATCTGAACCTGGACGCGATCATGGATCCGATGAAGTTCTGACAATGACGGCGATCAGCATCGGCAAGGCCCTGCCCAAGGCGACCCTCAAGCTGCCGCTGGCGCTGTCCGGCGGCGAAACCGCTACCCTCGCCGACCATGCCGGCCAGTGGCTGGTGCTGTATTTCTATCCAAAGGACAGCACGCCCGGCTGCACCACCGAGGGCCTGGATTTCAACGCGCTGCTGCCGAAGTTCAAGAAATTGAATGCCGGCGTGCTCGGCGTGTCGCGCGATTCGGTCAAGTCGCACGACAATTTCTGCACAAAGCAGGGCTTCAAATTCCCGCTGGTCAGCGATGCCGACGAGAAGCTGTGCCAGGCCTTCGACGTGATCCACGAGAAGAACATGTACGGCCGCAAGGTGCTCGGCGTGGTCCGCAGCACCTTCCTGATTTCACCTGACGGCCGCCTCGCCCAGGAGTGGCGCGGCGTCAAGGTTCCCGGCCATGCCCAGGCCGTGCTGGACGCACTGAAGGCGCTCCAAACCCAGTGATCGAACGGTGCTCCCTTTTCTCCACCATCCCGAGTCGCGGCGGGCGTGGTGGTTCGCTGCTGTGCGCTCTCCGCGGCGCGTGTTCACACATATCATCCTCCATGAGGCTGCCTGAATGACCCGAAGCAAGCGCATCTATGTGCTGGACACCAACGTGCTGATGCACGACCCCACGGCGCTGTTCAAGTTCGAAGAACATGACGTGTTCCTGCCGATGCAGGTGATCGAGGAACTGGACAACGCCAAGAAGGGCACCTCCGAAGTCAGCCGCAACGCCCGCCAGGTCAGCCGTTTCCTCAACGAACTGATCGTGGGCGCCGGCGCCGACCACATCCAGGCCGGCATCACCCTGACCCATCCGCAGGGCCTGCAGCTGAAGGCGCGTGGACAGATCGGCAAACTGTATTTCCAGGTCAAGCCGGTGGATCCCGGCCGCACCTTCGGCACTGTCGCGCCGGACAACAAGATCCTGGCGGCGGTGCTGGAACTGCGCGAGGAGCATCCGGAAGTCCCGGTCATCCTGGTGTCCAAGGACATCAACCTGCGCATCAAGGCCTCGATCAGCGGACTGGCCGCCGAGGACTACGAGAACGATCGCGCGCTCGACGATTTCAGCCTGCTGTACACCGGCGCCACCGAGCTGGGCGAGGATTTCTGGCACAAGCACAACGCCGATCTGCGCAGTTGGAGCGACAAGGGCCGCACCAGTTACGAGATCACCCTGGCCGACGACGAGGATTGGCATCCGAACCAGTACCTGTACCTGCCCGGCGACGACGAAGTCGAACTGCGGGTGGTCAAGGTCGGCGCGGATCGCAAGGCCACGCTCACCATCGTCGATGATTTCCGCCACGGCCAGCATGCGGTGTGGGGCATCACCGCGCGCAACCGCGAGCAGAACTTCGCGCTCAACGCGCTGATGGATCCGGAGATCGATTTCGTCACCCTGCTCGGCACCGCCGGCACCGGCAAGACCCTGCTGGCGCTGGCCGCCGGCCTGGCGCAGACGATGGACCAGCAGCGCTACCGCGAGATCATCATGACCCGCGCCACCGTCAGCGTCGGCGAGGACATCGGTTTCCTGCCCGGCACCGAGGAGGAAAAGATGACGCCGTGGATGGGCGCGCTGACCGACAACCTGGAAGTGCTGACCCATAACCAGGAAGGCGGCGCCTGGGGCCGCGCGGCAACCAACGACCTGCTCGCCAGCCGGATCAAGATCCGCTCGATGAACTTCATGCGCGGCCGCACCTTCCTGAGCCGCTACCTGATCCTGGACGAAGCCCAGAACCTGACGCCCAAGCAGATGAAGACGCTGATCACCCGCGCCGGTCCGGGCACCAAGATCGTCTGCCTGGGCAACGTCGAGCAGATCGACACGCCCTACCTGACCGAAACCACCTCCGGCCTCACCTACGCGGTGGATCGGTTCAAGGGCTGGGCGCACAGCGCGCACATCACCCTGCGCCGCGGCGAGCGTTCGCGGTTGGCGGACTACGCTTCGGAAGTGCTGTAAGGCGCACGCCGGTGGCGATGCCGGTTCGCGCCGGCATCGCCACCGCGCATCCGCGGCAAGGCGGATGCGGGGCTGATCGCATAGACTCGTCCGCTGGTTCGGCGAATCCATCCTGCACATGGGCATGCAACTTCCGCGCTGGGTCTGGATCGGCGCGATTGCGCTGGCTTGCGTGGCCGGCATGGTCAACGTCATCGGCTTCCTGGGCTTCGAGCACCAGGCCATCAGCCATCTCACCGGCACCACCAGCCTGCTCGGCGCGGCGCTGGCGGCCGGCGACGGCCGTTCCATCGCGCACCTGTGGGGCGTGCTGATCGCCTTCTGCCTCGGCGCGACCCTGAGCGGGCTGATCATCCAGGACCAGACCCTGCAGCTCGGGCGCCGCTACGGCGTGGTGCTGACGGTGGAAGCGCTGCTGCTGGCGGCGTCGGTGCCGTTGTTCCAGCGGGAACAGATCTGGGGCGGGCTGCTGGCGGCCACCGCGTGCGGCCTGCAGAACGCGATGGTCACCACCTACAGCGGTGCGCTGGTGCGCACCACCCATCTCAGCGGCATGTTCACCGACCTGGGCATCGGCCTGGGCCACCTGATCCGCGGACGTCCGCTGCCGATGCGCCGGCTCACCCTGAGCGGCCTGATCATCAGCGGTTTCCTGGCCGGCGGCGTGATCGGTGCCTGGCTGTTCCGGCGCTGGAGCTATGAAGCGTTGTTCGCGCCGGCCCTGCTGACCGGCATGACCGGACTGGGCTACGTGATCTACCGGCACTGGAGCGTGCACCGGTCCGCGCGCGGCTAGCGTCGGCCGCCGCGGCGCGGACGGATGGCACAATGTCGGCCATGACGCATCCTTCCGTGGTTTCCGCCCTCACCATCGCCGGTTCCGACTCCGGTGGCGGCGCCGGCATCCAGGCCGATCTCAAGACCTTCGCCGCGCATGGCGTGCATGGCCTGTCGGCCATCGCCGCATTGACCGCCCAGCACACCCGCGGCGTGACCGCAGTGAACGTGCCGCCGATGGATTTCCTGCGCGCGCAGCTGGACGCCAGCTTCGACGATTTCGACGTGCGCGTGGCCAAGCTGGGCATGCTCGCCACCGCCGAGGTGATCGAAACCGTCGCCGGGGTACTGCGCGCGCGCGCGCCGGCGCACGTGGTGGTGGATCCGGTGATGGTCGCGACCAGCGGCGCCAAGCTGCTGGAGGACAGCGCCCTGCAGGCATTGCGCGGACACCTGCTGCCGCTGGCCAGCGTGGTCACGCCGAACCTGCCGGAAGCCGAGCTGCTGCTCGGTGGCCGCGGGATCACCAGCCTGGACGACATGCATGCCGCCGCGCTCGCCCTGCGCGAGCTGGGCGCGAAGGCGGTGTTCCTGAAAGGCGGACACCTGCCGGGCGCGGACGACGTCACCGATCTGTTCGCCGACGCCTCCGGCGTGCGCGGCATTTCCCATCCGCGCCTGGCGCTGGAAGCGCACGGCACCGGCTGCACCCTGGCCTCGGCGATCGCCGCCAACCTGTGCCGCGGCATGGCGCTGGCCGACGCCTGCTTCGCCGCCTCCGATTACGTGCATGCCGCACTGAAGCAGGGCTATCGCCCCGGCCGCAGCGCGGTCGTCGTCCTGGATCATTTCGGAGCCTCGCCTTGCCGATGAACATCGACGCCCGCGAACTGCCGGCGGCCAGCGCCGATGGCCATGCCTGGACACTGGCCGCGCGCGTGCCGGAACAACCACGCGCGCACCTGCTCTGGTTGCCGGCGCTCGGCGTCGCCGCCCGCCACTACCTGCCCTTCGCCGAAGCGCTGGCCGCGCGCGGCGTCGCGGTGTATCTGCACGAATGGCGCGGCAACGGCGGCAGCAACCTGCGCCCGGATCGCCGGCACGACTGGGGCTACCGCGAACTGCTCACCGAGGACCTGCCGGCCAGTCACGCGCGGGTGCGTGCGCAGGCCGCCGGCACCCCCAGCTTCATCGGCGGGCACAGCCTGGGCGGGCAACTGGCCGCCTGCTACCTGGGGCTGCATCCGCAGGCGTTCGAGCGGCTGTGGCTGGTCGCCAGCGGCACCCCGTACTGGAAAACCTTCGCCCCGCCGCGTGGCTGGCTGCTCCCCTGGTTCTACCAGTTCGCGATCTGGCTGGCGCGTCGACGCGGCACCTTTCCCGGCCGGCAGTTGGGCTTCGGCGGGGAGGAGGCGCGCGGCCTGATCGGCGACTGGGCCACGGTGGGCCTGAGCGGCCACTATGCCGCCGTCGGGCTGGACGCGGATCTGGACGCGGCCATGGCCGGCGCGGCGCCGGCGATCCGCGGCGTGCTGTTCAATCGCGATTGGCTGGCGCCGCCTGCTTCGCTGGCCGGGCTGCTGGCGAAATTCCCGCGCGCACGCAAGCACGTGCTGCGGCTGGACGCCCGCGCGCTGGGCGCCCGCGCCGACCATTTCGCCTGGATGAAACAACCCGACGCCGTCGCCGCCGCGCTGTGCGGAACGGACGACGCGGACTGAGGCTCAGCCGACCACGATGCAGTCGCGGCCCTTGCGCTTGGCCTGGTAGAGACCGCGATCGGCAGCGTCGATCCAGTCGCTCACTGTAGCCATCGACGGACTGATCTCGGCCAGGCCGATGCTGACCGTGCAGCGCAGGCCGTCACGGGTGAACGCGTAGGCCGCCACCTGCCGGCGCAGGCGTTCGGCCGCGACGATCGCGTCCTCCCACTGGGTCTCCGGCATGACGATGCCGAATTCATCGCCACCATAGCGTCCGCCGGTGTCGGCATCGCGCAGGCAGGCCTTCATCAGGCGCGCGAATTCCTCCACCACGCCATCGCCGATGGTGTGCCCGCGGGTGTCGTTGATCTGCTTGAAATGGTCGATGTCGATCAGCACCAGCACCGCCGGCCGGCGCGCGCGCTGGTAGCGGTTGAGTTCCACCGACACCGCGTACAGCCACTGCTGCCGGTTCATCAGGCCGGTGGCGGCGTCGAAGCGCGCCATCTTCTCCAGCAGATCCTTGTGCTGCTGCGCCTTGCGCGAGATGGCATGGGTGGCGAAGCCGATCGCCATCGGATAGATCGCCAGGAACGGCAGGCAGGCCAGCACCACCGGATAGCTGGTCCGCGGTTCGAAGGCGAATCCCCAGGCCGCGCTCGCCGCCAGGCAGGTCAGCACCATCGCCCCGAGCGTGCGGGCGCCGAAGCGCGGACCGCCGATGATGACCTTGTCCATCGTGAGCATCACCGCCAGCAGCGCGCTGGGCAGCGCATCGAAGCGCATCGCGGCGACCCAGAAGCCGCCCATCGCGGCGTCGAAGGTCAGGTTGCGGTATTCGTCGTTGATCGGGTCAGCGCTGCGGCGGACGCGCCAATAGGCCAGGTGCGGCCAGACCAGGCCATTGAACAGCAGCAGCAGCCAAAGGCCGGGACCGTCGCCGTGCTCGTGCAGGACCGCGCCGACGCAAAGGGTGCCCAGCCCCAGTCCCAGCACCCGCATCCGATAAGTACGGAAGCCGAAGCGGCTGCGGGTCTGCTCGTCGATGCGGTTCGCGCGTTCCAGTGGCAAGACAAGCGGTCGGTGGCTCCGTCCGGCGGATTCTCCGCGAACGGGCCGGCAGCGTCCAGCGGCGAAGGCATGCGCCGGCGCCGTGCGCCCGCGTACGTCGGGTCAGGCCGCCTCGTATCCGCGCGGATTCATCGACTGCCAGCGCCAGGCGTCTTCGCACATGGCGTCGACATCCAGGCCCGCGCGCCAGCCCAGCATCGCCTGCGCGCGCGAAGGATCCGCGTAGACTTCGGCCACATCGCCGGTGCGGCGGCCAACGATCTCGTAAGGGATTTCCCGCCCCGAGGCCCGTGCGAAGGCCCGGACCAGTTCCAGCACGCTGACACCCTGCCCGGTTCCCAGGTTGACGGTCAGGTTGCCGCCCGCATGCGCGGGCGCGGCCAGCGCGTCGGCGTGGGCGCGCGCCAGATCGGTCACGTGGATGTAGTCGCGCACGCCGGTGCCGTCGCGGGTGGGGTAATCCCCGCCGAAGATGTGCAGGCGTTCGCGCCGGCCCACCGCCACCTGGCAGATATAGGGCATCAGGTTGTTGGGGATGCCGGCGGGATCCTCTCCGATCAATCCGGATACGTGCGCGCCCACCGGGTTGAAGTAGCGCAGGTTGACGACATGGAAATCCGGATCCGCGCGGCACAGATCGCCGATCAGCTCTTCCATCACCAGCTTGGTGCGGCCGTAGGGATTGGTGACCCGCAGGGGCGCCTCTTCATGGATGGGGACCTGTTCCGGATCGCCGTAGACCGTGGCCGAGGAGCTGAACACCAGGCGGCGCACGCCGGACGCGCGCATGGCCTGCAGCAGGTGGATGGTGCCGCCGATGTTGTTCTCGAAGTAGTCCAGGGGGCGCTGGCAGGATTCGCCGACCGATTTCAGCGCGGCGAAATGGACCACGGCGTCGTAGGCGTGCGCGTCGAACAGCGCGTGGATGGCGGCCCGGTCGCGCAGATCGAGGGTATGGCAGACCGGCACCTGGCCGGTGATCCTTTCCAGCCGGCCCAGCACCCGCGGTGAGCTGTTTGAGAAGTTGTCGGCGATGTGCACGTGGTGACCGCGCGCGGCCAGTTCCACATAGGTGTGCGCACCGATGTAGCCGGCACCGCCACAGAGCAGGATACGCATTCCCCGGTCCCGTCGATTCGTCCCATGGCCCGGCCCGGGATGGGCCGTGCTCCATCCCGTGATACGCGAGGACCGCGCCGGACAGGCCAACCCCGCGTCCGGGCCCCGGCGTGTCCTCTCCGCGATGGTTTGCGCGTTTCCCGGCGTACACACCCGCTAGACTTCAGCGGTCGCATGTCCACCACAGGGGAACGACGTTTGATGAATGCCTCACTGCCCGCGCTCGACCAGGTCAAGATCGCCGTGATCGGCCTTGGCTACGTCGGCCTCCCGCTCGCCACGGCCTTCGGGCGCCGCTTCCCCACGCTGGGGTTCGACATCAACGGCAAGCGCGTGCAGGAACTGCGCCGCCACCACGACCACACCCTGGAAGTCTCCGAGGCCGAGCTCAAGGCCGCCAGCCTGCTGGATTTCAGCGATGATCCGGAAGCGCTCAAGGGCTGCAATGTGTTCATCGTGACCGTGCCCACCCCCATCGACGAGTACAAGCGCCCGGACCTGCGCCCGCTGGAATCGGCCAGCCGCACCGTCGGCCGCGCGATCGGTCCCGGCGGCGTGGCCATCTACGAGTCCACCGTCTACCCCGGCGCGACCGAGGAAGTCTGCGTGCCGATCATCGCGCGCGAGTCCGGACTGGTGTTCAACGACGACTTCTACGCCGGCTACAGCCCCGAGCGGATCAATCCCGGCGACAAGCAGCACCGCCTGGAAACCATCACCAAGGTGACCTCAGGTTCCACCCCGGAGGTGGCCGATTTCGTCGATGCGCTGTACGGCGCGATCGTCACCGCCGGCACCCACAAGGCCTCCAGCATCCGCGTGGCCGAGGCGGCCAAGGTCATCGAGAACACCCAGCGCGACGTCAACATCGCCCTGATCAACGAACTGGCGCTGATCTTCCATCGCCTGGGCATCGACACCCACGAGGTGCTGGAAGCCGCCGGCACCAAGTGGAACTTCCTGCCGTTCCGCCCCGGCCTGGTCGGCGGCCACTGCATCGGCGTGGATCCCTATTACCTGACCCACAAGGCCCAGCAGATCGGCTACCACCCGGACGTGATCCTGGCCGGCCGCCGGATCAACGATGGCATGGGCGGGCACGTGGCCCAGCGCGTGGCCAAGCTGATGGGCCAGCGCGGCCTGCAGACCACCCGCTCCAACGTGCTGATCCTGGGCCTGGCGTTCAAGGAAAACTGCCCCGACCTGCGCAATACCCGGGTGGTGGACATCGTCGCCGAACTGCGCAGCTACAACGCCAACGTGCACATCCATGACCCGTGGGTGAGCGCGACCGAGGCGCGCGAGGAATACGGGCTGGAACTGGTTGCCGAACCCCAGCCGGGTGCGTACGACGCGGTGATCCTGGCGGTCTCGCACCGCGAGTTCATTGCCCTGGGCGTGGACGGCATCCGCGGCTTCGGCAAGCCCGGCGCGGTATTATTCGACGTCAAGCGCGCCCTGCCGCGCGCGGCGGTCGACGACAGCCTCTAGACACGGCTCCGCCTACCGTCGGACTCCCCATCCGAACCGTCCAAGGGCTTTCATGCGCGTACTGGTCACCGGCGCCGCCGGCTTCATCGGCTATCACCTGAGCGAGCGCCTGCTGGCGCGCGGCGACGAGGTGCTCGGCTATGACAACCTCAACCCGTATTACGACCCGCGGCTGAAGCAGGCCCGTCTGGACCGCCTGCTGCCGCGGCCGGGCTTCCGGTTCGTGAACGCCGCGCTGGAGGATCGCACCGCGCTGGAGCAGGCCTTCGACGGGTTCCGCCCGCAGCGGGTGGTCAACCTGGCCGCGCAGGCCGGCGTGCGCTATTCGCTGGAGAACCCTCAGGCGTATATCGACAGCAACATCGTCGGCTTCACCAATATCCTGGAAGCCTGCCGCCATCGCCGGGTCGAGCACCTGGTGTACGCGTCCTCCAGTTCGGTCTACGGCGCCAACCGCAAGCTGCCGTTCGCGGTCGAGGACAGCGTCGACCATCCGGTCAGCCTGTACGCGGCCAGCAAGAAGGCCAATGAACTGATGGCGCATACCTACAGCCACCTGTTCGACCTGCCCACCACCGGCCTGCGCTTCTTCACCGTCTACGGTCCGTGGGGCCGGCCGGACATGGCGCTGTTCCTGTTCACCCGCAGGATCCTCGCCGGTGAACCGATCGACGTGTTCAACCACGGCCGCCACACCCGCGACTTCACCTACATCGACGACATCGTCGAGGGCGTGATCCGCACCCTGGACCGGGTGCCCGGGCCGGACCCGGACTATGACCCGCTGGTGCCCAGCCCGGCCACCTCCAGCGCGCCGTACCGCGTGTACAACATCGGCAACCACCAGCCGGTGGAACTGCTGCGCTACATCGAGGTGCTGGAGGATTGCCTGGGCCGCAAGGCCGAGCGCAACCTGCTGCCGCTGCAGCCGGGCGACGTGCCGGACACCTATGCCGACGTCGCCGCGCTGAGCCGGGACACCGGCTACGCGCCGTCCACGCCGATCGAGACCGGCGTGCGCCGTTTCGTCGACTGGTACCGGGATTTCTACCGGGTCTGACCCCTTCCGCTTGGCCGGTTTCGGCCGTCCGCCGCGTTTTCCCGGGTAATCCACACCACAGGGGAAACTTCCGATGAGACGCGCCCTTGCCGGCCTTGCCGCCGCAGGTCTTTCGCTACTGCTCGCCGCGTGCGCCACCACCTCGGGCAGCGACGCGCCGCCGCCGGTCGCCACCACCACGATGGCCACCGACGCCTACCACATCGGCGTGGACGACATCGTCCAGGTCTCGGTGTGGCGCAATCCGGAACTCGGCATCACCGTGCCGGTCCGGCCGGACGGCATGATCTCCGTGCCGCTGGTGGGCGATGTCTCCGCCGGTGGCCGCACCCCGCAGGAAGTCGCCAAGGACATCCAGGACAAACTGGCCGCGTTCGTGCGCGATCCGCAGGTGGCGGTGATCCTCACCGACCTGCGCAGCCATGAGTACCTTTCGCGCGTGCGCGTGACCGGTGCCGTGCGCCAGCCGGTGTCGCTGCCCTACCGTCCCGGCATGACCGTGCTCGACGCCGTGCTGGCCGCTGGCGGCATCACCGAGTTCGCCGCGCCGGATCGGTCCGACCTGCATCGCAAGAGCGCGGAGGAAACCCGCACCTACGCCGTGCGGCTGGACCGCATCCTCAACCGGGGTGACCTGAGCACCAACTACCCGGTCTCCCCCGGCGACGTGATCACCGTGCCCGAGCGGACGTTCTGATGAGCAACAATCCCCTTCCCGTCGCCCGCCGCGCGATCACCGCGCCGCAGGCCGCCGCGACCACGCTGACCCCGAACGAACTGGTGCCGATCCTGCTGGAGGAAGCCAAGCGCAACCGCCTGGCGATGGCCGCGATCTTCGCCGCGATCGCGCTGCTGACGCTGGTCGTGGGGCTGCTGGTGCTGCCCAAGAACTACACCGCCGCCACCACCATCCTGGCCCAGGAAAGCGACATCATCCAGCCGCTGCTGGAAGGCCGCGCGGTGGCCACCCAGGTGGTGGACCGCGCCGGCATCGCCCGCCAGGTCATCTACAGCCGCAAGGTGCTGGAAGAAGCGATGAAGGCCGGCGGCTGGCTGGAAAGCAAGCCTTCCCCGGTGGAACAGGATCGGTTGCTGGAACAGCTCAAGGGCCGCATCGCGATCACCAGCCCGCGCCCGAACCTGGTCCAGATCGCGTACCGCGACACCGACGCCAAGCGCACCTACGACGTCACCGAGCGGCTGGGCGCGCTGTTCATCCAGGAAAGCCTGGCCGCCAAGGAACGCGAGAGCCGCGAGGCCTACGAGTTCATCGACAGCCAGGTCACCGACTACCACGCCAAGCTGATGGAAGCGGAGAACAAGCTGCGCGACTACCGTTCGGCCAACGCCGACGCCCAGCCCGGCAGCGCCACCGACGCCAACACCCGCATCAGCGCCCTGCGCACCCAGGTTGAACAGACCCGGATGTCGCTGCTGGAACAGCGTTCGCGCGAAGGTGCGATCGCCTCCCAGCTGTCGGGCGAATCGGCGGTGACCGCGGTGGCCACCCGCGAAAGCCTGTACCGCGCGCAGCTGCTGGAACTGCAGGGCCAGCTGGATCGGCTACTGCTCAACTACACCGAACAGCACCCGGACGTGGTCCGCATCCGCCACCAGATGGCGGACCTGCAGCAGGCCATGACCAATGAACAGCAGCGCCGCGCGCAGGCGCCGCAGGGCAACAGCCCGTTCGACGACACCCAGATGAACCCGCTGTACCAGGAACTGCGCAGCCAGCAGGCGCAGACCCGGCGCGAAGTCGCCGCGACCCAGTCGCGGATGTCGATCGCCGAGTCGATGCTCAACGATGAGCTCAACCGCAGCCGCCGCATCGCCGAGTCGGAAAGCGCGCTGGCCGAGCTGACCCGCGACTACGAAGTCAACCGCGACATCTACCAGGATCTGCTGCGCCGGCGCGAGAACGCCCGCGTGTCGATGGAGCTGGATCGCGAGAAGCGCGGCCTGACCCTGCGCGTGCAGGATCCGGCGACGATGCCGCTGCGCCCGACCGGCCTGCGCTTCCTGCACTTCGCCATCGCCGGCCTGCTGGTGGCGGTCGCGCTGCCGATCGGCCTGCTGTTCCTGCGCGCCCGCTTCGACCCGCGCATCCGCTCGGCCCGCCAGCTGCAGAAGGCCACCGGCCTGGTGCTGCTGACTTCGGTGCCGGCCTATGCCTCGCCGCACGATCGCCGCCTGCAGCTCAAGCGCAACGCGCTGAGCATCGGCATGCTCGTCGTCGTCGTCCTCGCCTATGCCTTGGCCTTCGGGCTGAAGCAGATGGCCGCAGCCTGAGGACGATGCCATGCAACAAGCCACTCTGGAACCGCTCGTGACCCCGGACAACGAACGTTCGCAAGGCGTGCCCAACCGCGCCGACACCGCCCGCTCCCTGGCCCTCATGGATGAACCCAAGGCGCTGACGCCGCGCGAGCTCGAGGAGCGCCGGGTCATCCACCGCAACGATTCGGTACGCGAACAGGCCGACGCCTTCCGCGAGCTGCGCACGCGCCTGCTGGCGCTGGGCGGCGAGCGCAATTTCGTCACCCTGGTCGCGCCGGTCACCCACGGCTGCGGCGGCAGTTTCGTCGCCCGCAACCTGGCGGCCGCGTTCGCCTTCGACGACAGCAAGTCGGCGCTGCTGGTGGATTGCGACGCACTGCATCCCACCCAGCACACCGCGTTGCGCATCGACGCCGGCCACGGCGGGCTGATGGACTACCTGGAGGACAGCGAGGGCGACCTGGCGCGGATCATCTACCGCACCGGCGTGCCGCGGCTGCGCCTTATTCCCAGCGGTCCGCAGCGCGAGACCAGCGGCGAGGCCTACAGCTCGTTCAAGATGCGGGCGATGGTCGATTCGCTGCGCAGCCGTTATCCCGATCGCTACCTGATCCTCGACAGCCCCTCGGTGCTGGGTTCGCCGGACGCGCGCATCCTGTCCGAACTGGCGGATCTGGTCGTGCTGGTGGCCGGCTACGGCAAGGCGACCCCGGAAAACATCGAGAAGGCCGTCGCCAGCTTCCCGCACGAGAAGGTCGCCGGCGTGGTCTTCAACCAGATTCCCTGATACGCAAGGAGCAGGCGCATGCCGATGAAGTATGTGGGAGCCTCGGTCATCACCGCCGCCACGCTCGCCGGGATCCCGGCCGACGCCTTGGCCGCCCGGGTCGACTACACCGTCGACCTGGGCGTGGAGGACAACGACAACGTCACCCTCGCGCCCTTCGATCCGATCCAGCAGCGCTACCTGCGCGCGGGCCTGGGATTCACCGTCACCGAGAACCTGTCGGCGCTGCAGCTGAGCCTGGGTGGGCGGGTGGAATACCGGGACTACGAGGACGACGTGTTCGACGACACCGTCGACGGCACCCTCAGCGGACGGATGAACTGGATCGCCATTCCCGAGCGCCTGTTCTTCACCGTCGAGGACAACCTGTCGGTGCAGCCGGTCAATGCGCTGGCGCCGGATGCACCCGGCAACCGCCAGCAGGTCAACGTGTTCTCGCTCGGCCCGACCCTGCTGTTCAACTGGAGTTCCGCGCTGCGCGGCCAGGCCGAGCTGCGCTACGTCAACAGCGATGCCGAGATCACCGACGAATTCAACTCGCAGCGCGTCGCCGCCGCGTTGCGCGCGATCAAGGAATTCTCGGCGACCAGCCGGATGTCGGCGAACTTCCAGGCACAGCGGGTGGATTTCGACAATGATGTCGTCGCCCGCGACTACAACCGCTACGACCTGTTCGCCCGCTACTCGCGCACGCTCGCGCATTTCGAGCTGGGCGCCGACCTGGGCTATTCGCGCATCGACTACCGCCAGGGCGAAAGCCGTTCGGATCCGTTGATCCGACTGGACGCCGAGTGGAACCCGACCTCGCGCAGCCAGTTCACCGCCGCCATCGCCAGCCAGTTCTCCGATACCGCCACGGACGCACTGCGGGGCATCGATACCGACGCACCGGCCACCGTGCCCGAACACGTGCTGACCGGCGACGCCATCGTCAACGCGTCGCCGTACGAGGTGCGCAGCCTGGACCTGGGCTACCAGTTCACCAGCACCCGCACCAACTTCTCGATTTCGCCCTACGTGCAGAAGCGCAACTACGTGGATTCGGACGAGTTCGACCAGAAGAACCGCGGCGCGCGCTTCGACCTGCACTGGCTGGTGCGGCAGTCGTTGACCCTGGGCACCTACGCGACCCACGAGAAGCTCGAATACACCGTGCTCAATCGCGAGGACAAGACCACCCGCCTGGGCGCGACCCTGCGCTACGAATGGTCGCGGCACTGGAGCCTGGGCCTGCTGTGGGAGCGCTACAAGCGCGAAAGCACCGATCTGGGCCAGGACGTCTCGCAGAACATCGTCTATCTGAGCGTGTCCTACACCAACCGCTGAGGCCGCCATCATGCGCACGCGCCCCTCGCCTTCCCCGTCGCCCGCTTCGCGCATGAAGAGCCATGGCTGGCCCAGCGTGTTCCTGCTGGCGCTGGCCCTGCTGGCCGCGGCGATGGGCCAGTGCAGCGAAACCGGCGCCGGCCTGCCGGAACAGAAGGCCGCCACGCCGCCGCCCCCACCGGCCGAGCCGCCATCTCCGGCGGCACCCGCGATGGCGGCGGCGACCGGCAAGGATGCGCTGAACCTCGAACTTTCACGGGTGGACCGGCGTTCGTCGGCCTACTCGCGCTTCCGCGGCTGGGTCGACAGCGCGGTGGCCGGCAGCCCCGGCTACGCGTTCGCCGCCGGCGACGCGGCGCTGATGTTCCTGCTCAGCGATGGCGCCAAGTATTGCGACCTGGCCGTGCGCATGGTCGAGCAGCAGGTATCCGAAGCCGAGGCGACAATCGTCTCCGGTGGCCGTCCGGCGATCTCCGGCGACTCCTACCTGGAAGTCGGCCCGCACCTGGCCGACCTGGCGATGACCCTGCACAGTTGCCCGGCGGACATCGACGCCGCGCGGCGCAAGCGCTGGTCCGACTATGCCGAGCAGGCGGTGTGGAATGTCTGGCATCCGGCGCAGGCGCAGTGGGGCGGCAAGGCGCATCCGTGGAGCGGCTGGTCGATCGACAATCCCGGCAACAACTACTACTACAGTTTCCTGGAAGCGACCATGTACTGGGCGCTGGTCAGCGGCAATCCGACCTGGATGAAGGAACTGCGCGAGCGCCGCCTGCCGCCGCTGCAGGCGTACTTCGCCGGCCTGCCCGGCGGCGGCAGCCGCGAAGGAACCGGTTACGGCGCGGCGCAGATGCGCCTGTTCGGCCTGTACCGGCTGTGGCGCGACAGCACCGGCGAGGATCTGGCCAATGCCAATCCGCACGCGCACGACAGCATCGCCTACTGGGTGCATGCGACCGTACCGACGATGGATCGCTTCGCGCCGATCGGCGACCAGGCGCGCAACTCGGTTCCGGAACTGTTCGACTACCACCGCCGGCTGGTGCTGGAAGCGCGCCAGCTCACCCAGGAACCGAATGCGCTGGCGATGTCGTCCTGGTGGCTGGGCCACATCTCGGTGCCGCGGATGAGCCAGGGCTTCAACAGCCGCTACGATCTGCTGCCCGCCGGCGAAGGCGGTGCGGCGCCGACCGATCTGATCTACCTGGCCGAGGGCGCGGGCCATCTGTTCGCCCGCACCGGCTGGGACAAGGACGCGATGTGGCTGTCGTTCGTCGCCGGTCCCTACAACGAGAGCCATGCGCACCAGGACCAGGGTTCGTTCACCCTGTTCGCACGCGACTGGCTGGCGGTGAGCGAGAACATCTGGAGCCACAGCGGCATCCAGCAGGGCACGCCGGTCCACAACGTGGTCCGCTTCGAACGCAGCAACCCCGACGCCCAGCAATGCGCCGCGCCGCGCGGCGACGTGGTCGTCCACCAGTGCGAATCACCGCAGTCACGCTCCAAACTCAGCCTGACCCGCAATCCGGATGGCGGACTGACCGCGACCGCCGACCTGACCCCCGTCTACCGCGGCAATCCCGCGCTGGACAGCTGGCAGCGACGCATCGATTTCGGCGGCCGCAAGCTGCTGGTGCGCGACACCTTCAAGCTCGGCGCGGGCACGCGCGCGATCTTCCAGGTCAACGTGCCGGAGAAGCCACGCATCCAGGGCAACGAGGCGCAGGCCGGGCGGCTGAAGATCCGGGTGCTGGAACCGGCCGGCGCCACCCTGCGCGCGCACGACTGGAGCAGCGTGGACGCGCAGGAGTTCCGCAGCGGCTGGCGGCTGGACGTGGAAGGCGGTCAGGCCGGCTATCTGGTCGAACTCAGTGAACAATGATGCTTCCGTCACAGTTCCACTCCGGTGACCCCGCTGTTCGGGTCATGTCATCGTCACGACTTCCCCACCAAACGATCTAAAACCTGAACAAGCAGGGGCCGCAGGGGCCGCTATCGGCGGTCGAGTCCGTTATGCGGCTATGATGCGCTCGCCGTTGCGCGGGTCGATGTGGCTAGGGGGAGCCGCAGCGGGCGATCATTCACAGGTCGTGTCTTTCCTTTCTGCGCGCGGTTTCCTTGCCAGGAGATCCCCTTGTCGCGCATCCCGTTTTCCGGTGTCCCCCGCCCGCCGCGGTCCGCCCGCTGGCGCCGTTTCGCCCTTTCTTTCTTCATTGCCCTGCCCTTGTTGGCGGGACTCGGCGTGGCCAGCGCCGCGGGTCTGCTGGGCCAGCGCGCCCAATGGACCACGGTTCGCGTCTGGCACGATGTGCGTGCCGCCGCCGCCCAGATCGGGACGTTCGCGCGTACCCCGTTCGTGCGTCTCGGCGTCCGCAAGCCGGCCGCCGGCGAAACCCCGGTCATTCCTCCCTCCGTGCAGGTGCCGGTCACCGGCGGCGCGAGCGCACAGAACTCTTCGCAGCCCCGCCTGGTCGCCCTGCCCTCCGCGCGCCTGTACGTAAACCGCAGTTCCGCCGCCTATACCCGCTTCAAGAACTGGGTCGATGCGGCCGTCGGCAACGGCGGCACGGGTTACGGGTTCACCGCCAGCGAGGCGGCGATGATGTACCAGCTGTCGCCGGAAACCCGGTACTGCACGCTGGCCATCAACATCACCGAACGCCAGGTGACGGAGGCGGAAGCCGCCATCGCCGCTGGCGGCCGCCCCGCGGTCTCCAACGACTCCTATCTGGAAGTCGGCACCATGATCGCCGACGTGGCGACCACGCTGGACACCTGCGGAAGCTTCCTCACCGCCAGCCAGCGCAGCCGTTGGTCCGCCTACGCCGAGCAGGCCGTCTGGAACATCTGGAACTACAACAGCGCGCAATGGGGCGGGCGTTCGTTCCCGTGGTCGGGCTGGTCCACCAGCAACCCGGGCAACAACTATTACTACAGCTTCCTGGAAGCGACCATGTACTGGGCGCTGGCCAGCAAGAGCAGCACCTGGAAGAACTTCCTGCAGACCAACAAGCTGCCCGCGCTGCGCGAGTACTTCGCCCGCCTGCCCGGCGGCGGCAGCAGCGAAGGCACCGGCTACGGCACCTCGCACATGCGTTTGTTCTCGCTGTACCGGCTGTGGCGCGACGCTACGGGCACGGATCTCGCGTCGGCCAGCCCGCACGCGACCGACAGCATCTACTACTGGGCACATGCCACCGTACCGACGATGGATCGCTTCGCCCCGATCGGCGACCAGGCGCGCAACTCGGTTCCGGAGCTGTACGACTACCATCGCCGGCTCGTGCTGGAAGCACGCCAACTCGCCACCACCGCCGAGGCAAGCAATGTCGCCACCTGGTGGCTGCGCAACATTTCAGTAGCGCAGATGACCTCGGGTTTCAACTATCGCTACGACCTGTTGCCCGCGGGCTCCACTCCGGTCCAACCCAGCACGCTGGTCTATCACGCCAGGGGCGTGGGCCATCTGTTCGCCCGCACCGGCTGGGATCGCAGCGCGATGTGGGTGGCGATCGTCGCCGGCCCGTACAACGAGAGCCATGCGCACCAGGACCAGGGGTCGTTCACCCTGTTCGCCGGTGACTGGCTGGCGGTGACCGCCAATATCTGGAGCCATAGCGGCATCAACCAGGGAACCGATGTCCACAACATCGTGCGGTTCGCCCGCAACGGCACGGTGGTCCGCCAGTGCGAGTCGACGACCCGCGCATCCACCCTCAGCGTCAGCCCGGGTTCCGGCGGTTCGTTCACCGCCAATGCCAACCTGACTCCGGCCTTCTGCGACAACACCGCGGTGACCTCCTGGCAGCGCCAGTTCACCTTCGCCAACCGGCGCCTGACCGTGCGCGATCAGTTCGCCGTCACCAGCGGCACCACCGCGACCTTCCAGGTCAACGTACCCGTGGCGCCGACCCTGGTGAACAGCCGCGAAGCGGTCGCCGGACGCCTGCGGGTGCGGGTGCTCGAGCCGGCCAACGCCACCATCAACAGCAATTTCAGCTCGGGCAAGTACGTCGAGGACGGCGCGCGCTATCGCATCGACGTGACCGGCGGCACCAGCGGTTACGTGGTGGAGCTGAGCGAGATCTGATCCAGCCTGGCCCGCCTGCGCGACGCTCAGCCGTTGCGCAGGCGGCGACGCAGGTCCAGCAGCGGAGTCGGCACGAAAGTGGCCGACCACAGGCCCAGGCCACGCAGCGACATCCGGCTGGCCAACGCCTGCGACAACATCCTGCGCGCGCCGCGGATGTTGCGCGCGTGCAGCAGGTGCTGGCCGAAGTCGGTGCGGATGGCCCGCAGCTTGGCGTCCACCCGCGCCTGCGGCACGCCCAGCGTCCTGCCCAGGGTCACGGCGTTGTGCAGTTCCGCTCGTGCGCAGCGTTCGATGCGGCTGGTGATGCTGCCGGCGGCCGGGGTGTAGCGCCCGATCAGTTCGCCGCATGCCAGCACCCGCCAGCCGGCGTGGGCGATGCGCAGCCACAGGTGGTAATCCTCGGCGCCCACGAGTTCCGGCGATTCGTCGAAACCGCCCAGCGCCTCGAAGGCCTGCCGGCGCACCACCGTCATCGAGGTACAGACCCGGTTGCACTCCCACAGGGCGTCGAAATCCAGTTCCGGCGGCAGCGCCGCCGCGCGCGCGCGACCATGCAGCAGGCCGGCGCGCGGATCGCGCCCCAATTCCAGTTGCCGTTCAAGCTTGTGCGGCAACCAGCTGTCGTCGGCGTCGAGGAACGCGATCCATTCGCCGGCACAGGCGCGCGCGCCGGCGTTGCGGGCGGCGGCGGGGCCCGCGTTGGCCTGGCGCAGCAGGCGCACCCGCCCGCCGTAGCCGGCCAGCACCTCGGCCAGCCGGTCGCCGTCGGCGGAGCCATCGTCCACCACGATCACCTGGCGGGCAGGCACGGTCTGGGCGAACACGCTGTCCAGCGCCACCGCGATGGTCGCGGCGGCGTTGTAGGCGGGAATCACGACGGCATAGGAGTCGGTGGCTTCGGGCGTGGCTGTCATCGTCGGATCAGGTCGTCACCGGCTTGCGCTTCCACAGCGCGTGCCGGATGTACTGGAGCATGTACCAGGCCGCGCGCGGTGCGCTCAGTCCCTCGACCTGGCGATAGATGCGCCACTGCCAACCGGCAGCGCGCAGTTTGTTGGCCGACACCGAACCATTGCGCACCAGGTAGTACGCCAACGGGGCGTCGCCCGGCACCCGCACCGCGCTGCCGGCGCGGCGCACCCGATCCAGCCAGAACACGTAGTCCTCGTGCCCCATCTTCTGGAACGAAGCCTCGCCCAGGCGGCGGTCGTAGATGCCGGTGAGATTGCCGATGTGGTTGCTGCCCAGCATGCGGCGATAGTCGACTTCCAGCGGCGGCGACACCTTCGACAGCAGGCGGCCGTCCTCCGCCACCCGCTGGTAGCTGGCGTAGCAGACCATCGCGCCGGTCTCGCGCATCCACGCGAGCTGCAGTTCCAGCTTGCGCGGTTCCCACCAGTCGTCGCTGTCGAGAAAGGCGATGTGGGTGCCGCGCGCGGCGCGCAGCCCGGTGTTGCGCGCCGCCGCCACCCCGCCGTTGGGCTGGCGCACGGCCACGACGCGTTCGTCGCGGCGCGCCAGTTCCTCGACGATGGCGGCGGAACCATCGCGCGAGCCGTCGTCGATCAGGATCAGTTCCAGCTGCCCGAAGCTCTGCGCCAGCACCGAGTCGGCCGAACGCCGCAGGGTCTGCTCGGCGTTGTAGACCGGCATGATCACGCTCACCAGCGTGTCGGCGTCCTGCGCGGGCAAGCGGGCGGCCATGGTGTTCACGCGGCGTCCCGGGCGACCGTGTTGCGACCCGAGCCCGCCCACGACGAACGCGGCGCCGGCAGGACGAAATCGCGGTAGTCGTTGGGATTGCCCTGGCGCCCGGCCTCGGCGGCCTTGGCGATGTTGTAGGCCTCGCGCGCGCTGACGTAGTGCAGCACGTAGCGCTGGCCATCGTTGTAGACCGATTCCAGATGCGCGTGCATGGCATCCACCGGCGCGCCGAGCAGCGTGTCCATGTCCGCTTCCTGGGTGCCGTGGGTGTGGATCTTGATGAACACCCACTCCGGCCGGCCCTCGACGTGCACGCCGGTACGCACCCACGCGTCCACGCGTTCGGCGGTGGGCGGCTGGCCGCCGCGCACGTCGGCATTCTCGATGCGCGGGATCAGGCCCATCCGGCGGTCCCGCCAGTTCAGTCCCAGCGGTCCCTGGATCAGCATCAGGTCGCCGCTGGGCGTACCACCCACCCGCACCAGGGTGCCGTCGTCGTGCGACTTGGGCGCGTGCGGATCGTCGGTGGCGTAGTAGATCGAGTTGATGATCCGGGTCTGGGTATCGCTCGGCGCCGAGGGCATGGTGAAGTCGGCGTAGCAACCCAGCTCGCGCAGCAGGATCAGTTCGTTGTCGATGCCGCACCAGCGGCCGTCGGGACGCGAATTGTCCAGGCACCAGTTGCCGTGGATGAAGCCGAAGCGCAGTTCACCGCTGGCCGGATCGCGCGGCAGCGCGCCGTGCCGCTCGTGCAGGATATGGCAGAAGCGGGTGATGCTCTGGCGGAAATTGGCCTCGGTGTCGTTGTCGTGGTGCAGGTGCACCTCGATTTCGCCGTAACCATCAGCACACAGTTCGGCCAGCTTCTCCAGGTGTTCCGGCGCGTACTCCTCTTCCGGATAGAAGAAGCTGTGCTGCGGCGGGCGCCCGTCCGCGTCGCGGTGGCGCGCGGCCATGTCCCTGTACTCGCGGCACCAGCGATCCACCCGCGTGCGCTGGGTGGCCAGGTCGGCGCCGCGCCACATCGGTTCGAAGTGATCGACGAAGCAGAACATCACGTGGACCGGCCGGCCGGTGACCTGCGGCGGCTTGCGGCGCAGGTAACTGCCGATCCAGATTTCCATGTTGCGGGCGCGCAGCAGGCGCCAGATCGCGAAGGCACCGAGCGCCACGATGGCGGCCAGCACGGCCACTCCTGTCAGAACGTTCAAGCCTTCCCCCTGTCGCTGCCTTCGTCCGGCGTCTGCCGCCATTCCCAACAACGCGGTGCGGGGGGCGAACCGGCCACGGGCTCACGGGCGGTGGGGCTCTCCCGCCAGTGCATTCATTCCGGCGTGGGCAGTGCCCTCAGCGCGAAGCCGGCCGCCTTCCAGCCCGGGATCAGCTCGCGCAGCAGGTCCAGCGACAGTTGGCTGTCATCGTGCATCAGCACGATTTCGCCGGGCCGCATCGGATGGCGTTCGATGACTTCCAGCAGTTCGCCGGCGGACCGCCGGCTGTAGTCCAGGCTGTCGTAGGACCAGTAGAGGATACGGCGGCGCTCGCGGATGCAGCGGGCGATCATCGGCAGCGACAGCACGCCGCGCGGTGGACGGAAGCCATGTCGCTCGCGGCCGTTGATGGCGGTCAGCAGCCGGTCGGTGCGATCGATCTCCTCGAACTGCTGCCGCAGCGACAGCGTTTCGAATCGCGGATGGGAGAACGAATGGTTGCCCAGCGTGTGCCCCTCGGCGGCAATCCGCCGGGCCAGCTCCGGGTGCCGTTCGATCTGCTGGCCGATCAGGAAGAAGCTGGCCCGCGCATCGTGCTCGGCCAACAGGTCCAGCAGCGGCGCGGTGTGCTCGGGATGCGGGCCGTCGTCGAAGGTCAGATAGATCGCGCGGCCGTCAGCCGGGCCAGCGGTCGTCAGCCAGGCATTGGGCATCCATTGCAGGACTTTCAGGCGGCGCGGCCGGGGGTTCATGCGGCGTAGGGTCCGGATTCGGGGGAATAAATGCCGCGGTGCGCGCCCGCGCACGAAGCCGCACGCGGATCATGACGGTTGCGGATGACAATGTGGCGAATCGCGCGCATCAGCCGACCTCCACCTCGGGAGCCAGCTCGCCCAGCGCGCTCGGCTGGCCGGCATACAGGCGTTCGTAACGCAACGCCATGGTCCGGAACGAACCTTCCGCCAGCACCCAGTCCCGGCCGGCACGGCCCATCCGCATCGCGGTCTCCGGCGCTTCCAGCAGGGCCAGCAGCGCCGCCGCCAGCGCGTCGGGATCTCCCGGGGCGATCAGTTTTCCGTTGTGGCCGTCGCGGACGATCTCGCGATTGCCGCCGACGTCGGTGGCCACGATCGGCAGGCCCGCGGCGCAGGCCTCCAGCAACGCGATCGAATAGCCCTCGCTGCGCGAAGGCAGTGCGAACACTTCCATCCCGGTCAGCAGCCGCGGCACATCGCTGCGGTCGCCAAGGAAACGCACGGCATCGCCCAGGGCCAATTCACCGGCCAGGCGTTCAAGCGGGGCACGCAGGGCGCCATCGCCGACGACCGCCAGCACCGCCTGCGGCATCTCCTCACGCAAGCTCGCGAACGCGCGCAACAGTCCCTGCTGCTCCTTGACCGGCTGCAGCCGCCCGACCGTGCCGATGATGCGGCAGTCGGCGGGCCAGCCCAGCTCCGCGGCCAGCGCCGCGCGCCCGGCCGCATCGGCGGCCTGGAAGCGTTCCAGGCGGATGCCGTTGGGCACCGCCAGCAGGCGCTCGCGCGGGCGCACGCCCTGGTCGTCGAAACACCGGCGCGCGGCTTCGCACACGCCGGCGACGTAGTCGGTCAGGCGCATGCTGCGGCGATACAGCCATTCCTTGCGACTGCGCGGATCCACGGCCCCCATGCTGTGGCGGGTGTTGATCACCCGCACCAGCGGCAGGCCCCACGCCGCCAGCACCGCATGGTAGTGCGCGGTGGCGTTGTGGGTATGCAGCACCGCGCCGGGGTGGCGGCGGAGCAGCGCGCGGGCGCGGCGCACCGCCGACCAGTCCAGGCCACGCCGCTTGTGGCAGGCGGTCACTTCCACGCCCTGCGCGGTCAGTTCCGATGCCAACTGGCCGGGTTCGAACAGGCAGATCACCCGGCACTCGTGGCCGGCGTCGCGCTGGGCCGCGACCAGATCGATGACGGTGCGCTCAAGCCCGCCGCGCTCCAGGTTCTCGACGAAGTGGATGACTTCCATACCCTTCATGTCAGTTCAGATACCGTCACGCGTTGTTTGCCGGTCGCGGTCAGCGGAATGTCGTCGGCGAAGCGGAAATCCAGCGCGACCTGCTGGCCGATCACCTTGCGCAGTTCCGCGCCCATCCGTTCGACCACCGACGGATCGAAATCATGATCGCGCACCAGGGTGATCTCGAAGGCGTCCAGGCGCTTCTGCACCACCTGGTAGCGGCGGATGCCGGTGGCGCCCAGGAAAGCGTACACGATGAACTCGCCGGGAATGTAACGGCCGTCCGGCGTGCGCAGGGCGTCCAGCTTGCGGCCATCGACGCTGGCCAGCAGCGGCAACGCGCGTCCGCAGCTGCAGCGCCCCTGCCCCGGTGTCGCCAGGTCGCCGTTGACGTAGCGCAGCAGCGGCATGCCCAGGTTGTGCAGGTCGGTGACGATGATCTCGCGCGGGCCGGCAGCGTCGTCGCCAACGCCCGCGCCCAGTTCCACGTGCAGGTGGTCGACGTTGATGTGCAGCCCTTTGCGGTGCTCGCACTCGGCCGCGATCAGCATGAACTCGCGGCAGCCGTAGGTGTTGTAGGCGGGACAACCGAAAGCCTGCTCAATCAACGCGCGCTGGCTCTCGTGCAGCGTCTCGGCCGCGCCGAGGATGCGCTGGGGCCGATGCACGCGGCGGCCGTTGGCGATCAGCCATTCGGACATCTTCACGATCGGCGCGACATAGGAAACGATGGTCTCGGGGCGGAACCGGTCGATGGCGTCGGCATACTCGGCCATGCGCGCATCGCTCATCTCGAAGGCGCTGAGCATGTAGCGGTTGAAGGCCGCGTGGTACAGGCGATCCTTGCGCTTCTGCGCGCCGACCGGCGTGCCCCACAGGTACAGCGTGCGCTGGCCCAGGCGCGCGCCGGCCCAGCCGTAGCCGCGCCACATGATCGCCATGCGGCGCTCGTAGCTTTCGTGGGTGTAGCCGAACTTCAGCGGTTCGCCGGTGGATCCGCCGGTGGTCTTGTACAGCAGGCCCTCGCGCCGGTTGGTCGCGATAAGCTCTTCGAAGTTGGCACGGATGGTCGGCTTGTCCAGCAACGGCAGGCGGGCGTAATCGTCCTGGTCGCGGATGTCCTCGGGCGAGCGGATGCCCAGCTCGCTCCAGGTCCGCCGGTAGAACGGCACCTGCTCCCAGCAATGGCGCAGCAGTTGCTGCAGCTTGCGCCATTGCAGCGCGCGCAGCGCCTCCTCGTCCAGTGTCTGGCTGCGCTCGTACTCGTCCAGGTAGCGCAATGTCTTGCGTCGGCGCAGGCCGGATTCGTACAGCGGGAACAACACGCGCCGGAACAGCGGTTCGTACAGGCTCATGAGGTGCCCTCCCCCGGCGCGCGCTGGTAGGCCCAGGCCAGGAAACGTGCGCCCAGCCGTGGACGGCCCGCGGCGAAGCGCTGGTGCAGGTGCTGCAGGTGTTCGATATCGCCGCGGCTCCAGCACCCCAGCAGCAGCGTCAACGGTACGTAGGCCAGGACCAGGACCGTTCCACCGGCCAGCACGGAGGCGATCGGCAGCAGGCCGCGCAACGGCCAGGCGAGCAGGCCGGCCAGCGCGGCGGCGAGCAGGATGCGCGCCAGCCGCGCCCATTCCGGCTGCGCGTGACTGACCCGGGTGGCCAGGGTCATGTAGACCGCCGCGTTGACGGTGGCGACGGTGATGTAGGCGACCACCGCGCCCTTCAGCGCGAAATGCGCGATCAGCACCGCGTCCAGGACCACCTTGAGCAGCGCGCAGATGATCACGAGCACCAGGATGCTGCGCTGGCGGTCGGCGCTGACCAGCAGGCTGGAGCCGCCCTGGGTCATCGCGGTCAGGCAGGCCGCCACCAGGCAGACCGCGAACACCGGTCCGGCCGCGTAGTACTCGCGGCCGTACAGCAAATGGATGACGTCGTTGCAGAACACCACGCCGAACGCCGCCAGCGGCGCGGCCAGCAGGACGAGATAGCCGGTGGTGGCGACGAAGCGCTGCGCGGCGATCTCGCGCCCGCGGCTCAATGCATTGGCCATCATCGGCAGCAGCAGCGCCCCGAACACGCCCGGCACCAGCATCGCCGCGCCGATGGCCAACTGGTAGGCGACCTTGAACTGGCCGGCGGCATGGCTGTCGGCGTACATGTTCAGGAACATCACTTCCACTTCGCTGGCCGCCATGAAGCCGACCGATACCGTCAGCGCGGTCCAGCCCATGTGCCGTCGTACCCGCGCCAGCAGCGGGGCCGGCAACTGCACGCCCGGCTGGCGCGCCGGCACCATCGGTGCGATCTGGCGGAACGAGATGCCGAAGAACACGAAGCTGGAAATGACGAACACCGCCAGCAGCCACTCCACCGGCGCATCCAGCCGCCAAGCCAGCAGCACCAGCAGCAGGTTGATCGGCGTGGATACCAGCGCCACCGTCGCGGTGGCGCGGAAATTCTCGAAGCCCTTGGCCACGCCGATGTTGAACATGTACGACGAGCGCAGCGCCACCGCCACCACCAGGAAACCCAGCAGCAACTTGTGGTTCATGCCCGGGGCGATGTGGTCGCCGCCGAAGATGAATACCGCCGCGCCGGCCAGCAGTACCACCAGCAGGAAAATCCGCTGCGCGCGCCGCAGGTAGTCCAGCAGGTACGGCACCATCTCCGTGCGCTCGGTGCCGCGCAGTTCGGCGACGAACTTGATCGCCGCGCTGGCGGTGCCCGAGTTGGTGATCGCCACGCCCATCGCCACCAGCCAGATGACCAGGCTGTAGGTACCGAAACCGTCCGGCCCCAGGTGCCGGGCGATGACGATCGAGGTGAGCATGCCCAGCACGTACTCGGTGTAGGTGCCCACCGAGGAGAACAGGGTGTTGCTGAGGGTGCGCGACCGACTGTTCATGCCATTGCCAGGAGGACCTTGACCACCACGTACAGCCCGATAACGCCGATTACGGCGTAAATCGGCCAGCGCAGCAGGTCCTTGTCCAGGCTGAACGCGGGCAGGCTCGGGTAGACCTCGCGCAGGCGGGTGTAGTGGGCAACCACGATGGCGATCAGCAGGTACAGGATGATCACGTAGCTGCGGCTGAGGAAGAACGCGGCGGTGATGAAGCCGCTCAGCGACATCAGCAGGGTCAGGGTCAGCGCGCGATCCTTGCGCCAGTCCGCCAGCGCCTCATCGTCCGGCACTTCCGGCGGCACGTCGTTGATGATGTCGTCGCCGCGCTGCAGCGGCGCCAGCATCATCCGGAAGCTGTAGCCGACGATCGCCAGCCACAGGGTGAAACCGATGATGCCCATTTCGGCCAGCACCAGCACGAAGGAGTTGTGCGCGGTCAGCTCGTGCAGATCCGAGTAGCCACCGGCGCCGATGCCGAACACCGGGTTGCCGATGAACATCTGGATGCCTTCGTACCAGGAGTCCACCCGGCCCATCGCGGAGGCTTCGGAGACCTCCATGTCCTGCAGGCGCGAGGGCAGCATCATCAGCCCGCCCAGCGCCGCGACCCCGAGCAGGCCGGCGGTGAAGATGCCGCGCTTGCGCCACACGTACACGCCCAGCAGCGCGACCAGCGCCAGCAGGGTGCCACGCGAGTTGGTCAGGTAGCAGCCATAGACCAGCAGGCCGGCCACCGCCAGCCAGAACAGGCGGCGCAGGCCCATCAGGCCGCCCCGCGCGCTCAGGTAGAAGGCCATCGGCAGGCACATCACGAACAACAGGCCCAGGTCGTTGGGATCATTGAAGATGCCCACGTACTGGATGCGGGTGCCCTGCGAAAGTTCCACCCCCGTCCAGCCGATGCCGATGGTGGCCTGTTCCACGCCATGCAGCGCCAGCACGCCCGCGCAGATGGTCAGCACCGCCATCACCGTTTCCAGCCGCTCGCGGGTGTGGGCCGCGTTGGCCAGCAGCACGTAGGCCAGCAGCACCGGCGCGAAGATGAAGAACACGAACAGCGCGCCGCCCGGCCAGCCGTTCACCACCTTGGAAACCATGGCCACGAACAGGAAGCACGGTATCAGCAGGTACTGCGGCGCCGAGAACGACTTGCGCGCGGAGAACACCCACAGGCCGGCGGCCAGCAGCAGCGCAATCGACTGCAGCGGCGGCCCCGGGTTCTCGGCAATGGCCGGATAGTCCTGGGGCCGGATGATCACCAGCGCCAGATACACCAACAAGAAAAAGAACATCAGCCCCTGTCGCTCCGCTCGTTCAACCTGTGCGCAACCTTGATGTGTAGCTGAACACCTCCGGCACCGCCACCATCGCCTCGAACCATTCCCGGTCCATCTGCCGCTCCACCGGCAACCGCGGCACCGAGTACAGCGTGGTGGCCTCGATCGCGCGCGTGCCGGCCACGTAGCTGCAGGCCATCCGGAATCCCGCCGCCCGCACCGCCTCGACCGTGTCGCCGTCGAACGCGTCCGGCCCGCCGACCGGATAGGACAGCACCGCGACCGGGCCGCCCAGTTCGCGCTCCAGCGCCTGCTTGGAACCCTGCACCTCGGCAACCATCCGATCCCGCGGCAGCTTGGCCAGCATCCGGTGGTCCACGCCGTGCGAACCGATTTCCATGCCCGCCGCGCGCATTTCGCGCAACTGGTCCCAGGTCATCGGCCGGCAATGGGGATGTCCCTCCGAGCGCGGCAGGCTCCACTCGCGCTCCAGCCGCGCGATCAGCGCGCCCTGGCCCTCGTCATCCAGCGACTTGAGCCGGTCCAGCAATTCCGAGGCCTGCGCGCGGCGTTCGCCCAGGTCCGGGCCCAGCGCCCAGTCCACACCCAGCTCCGGCGCCTGCAGGCGCGCGGCCGGGGTCGAACACACCATGTGCACCAGCCAGTCATATGCGTAGGGACGGCCGGAATCGATATGGCCGGTCGATACGAAGAACATCGCCGACATGCCCAACTCGCGCAGGATCGGGAAGGCGATCCGGTAGTTGTCGTCGTAGCCGTCGTCGAAGGTCACCAGCACCGCACCGCGGGGAAGCCGCCGGCCCTGGTCCAGGTGATCCAGCACCTGTGCGAAAGTCATCGGCACGAAGTGGCGCTTCAGGTAGGCCATCTGCTGGCGGAACGCATCCGCCGAGGCGCTGATGAGATCGGTGTCGAAACTGAAGTCGGCCGGTTCGGCCGATTCCAGTACCCGGTGATAGGCCAGCACGCGCACCGCGTCGCCCGAGCGCAGCCGCATCCTGCCGAGCAGCGGCAGCACGCCGGCACGGTGGCACCAGCGCGCCAGCAGTTGCCTGCGGCCCGCACGCTCCCTTGCCTGTTTCGATGCTCCCCTGGCCATCATCCATCCGCATCCGGCAACCATGCCCGATGCCCTGAATACGCGGATTGCCGCCGAATCCGGCCACGCCGGCGCCGGTTGGCCGCATCCGCTCCGGTTTGTCGTCTGGCAGGCGAACGCAAGCGCGCTGCGCTAACGTAAACGGGGATTATCAGGGGCGTGTCCTGCATGTCGGACGATACCGACTTCGTCGCGTTGTACAACGAACTGGGGCTGGACGCGGAGTGCAGCATGCAGCTTTTCAAGCATGCCTACCGGCGCCGGGTGATGCAGTTGCATCCGGATCACCAGCGCCACCCCGCCGACGTCGCGCGACTGCAGCGGCTGAACCGCATGTACGCGGCGGCGCTGGAATTCCACCGCGCCCACGGCCGCCTGCCCGGCGCATCGCGGCCGACACCGGTGTCGCCGGACGACGGCGGCGATGCTCCCGTGCTGGTGGACGATTTCCCTCCTGCCCTGGCGCCGGGTCCCGCGCTCGCGTTCGCCGCCGAGCAGGCGCACTGGACCCGCGATTCCGAACCGGCCAACGATGCCGACGAGGAACCCGTGCCCGACCCGGTGACCGGATTTCCGCGTCGTCGCCGTTACTTACTGATATTGGCGCTGCTCGCGCTGGTGCTGTACTGGTGGGGCGCTCAGAAGAGCGCCACGCCCTCGCTGGATCCCGCAGGTCCCGGTGACGCGGTTTCGCCGGGACTGGGCACGCCGGAGATCACCAGCCGGCTTGCCGTCGGCATGGACACCCGGCAGGCCCGGCGCATCCTCGGCGAGCCCGATGGCGAGCACGCGGCCCGCTGGGACTACGGCCCTTCGTGGGTGGAGTTCCGCTGCGGCAGGGTGGCCGGCTGGTACAGCTCGCCACTGCGGCCGCTGCGGGTGGACGAGGCAAGCGCGCATGCGGCGACCGAGGAGGTGCCGCACTGCTGAAGGACGAAGGTTCAGGGGGATTCGAATGTTTGCTGGCACCGCCGGACTGCTGAAGAAGGCGCAGCGACGCCTGTGGATGAAGTACGCGCTGCGCGGCGTCGGCGGCAGCGACAACCATGCGCGGCTGGACATGGCCTATCGCATGGAGGATCCCTGGAACATGGATTCGGCGATGGAGCGGACCCGCTTCGAGGCCACCAACCGGGTGATCGAACAGGCCTTCGGCCGGGTCGGCAGCGTGCTCGAGATCGGTTGCGGCGAAGGCCACCAGACCGAATACCTGGCGCGCCTGAGCGATGAACAGTACGGCCTGGACGTCAGCGCGCACGCGGTGGCGCGCGCGCAGGCGCGGCTGCCGCGCGCGCATTTCGCCGCCGCCGACCTGTTCCACCAGCCCTGGGGCGAACAGCGCCACCGCTTCGATCTGGTCACCGCCTGCGAAGTGCTCTACTACCTGAGCGAGCCCGCCGCCACGATCGCGCGCATGCGTCACCTGGGCCGCAACGGGCTGGTGACATTCTTCGCGCCGGCCTGCGGGCGGATCGGCCCGCACGTGGAAGACATCCCGGGCGTGCGCAAGGACTGGATCCACCATGGCGCCACTGCCTGGCTGATCGCATGGTGGCGCGATGACTGACGCCGATACGACCCTGCAGGGGCTGGGCGTGGTCTATTTCGGCAACGACTGGAACGCGGAAAACCGCACCAGCAGCCACCACATCGCCACCCGCCTGGCCGGCCACATGCCGGTGCTGTACGTGGATTCCCCCGGCATGCGCGCGCCCAATGCGTCCGGACGGGATCTGAAGAAGGCATGGCGCAAGCTGAGCGCGGCGCTGCGCCGCCCCGAACGCATCCGCGAGGGATTCTGGCGCTGCACCGTGCCGCAGTTGCCGTTCCGGCGCTTTCCCGGCGTGGACGCATTCAACCGCCTGTTCGGGCGCTGGGCCGTGCGTCGCGCGCTGCGCGCGGTCGGCATCCAGCGGCGCATCTCCTGGTTCGCCGTTCCGCATCCGGGCTTCCTGGCCGGGCGCCTGGGCGAGGAGTTCTGCGTGTACTACTGCATCGACGACTACGCCGCGCACCCGGGCGTGGATCCGGAATTGATCGGTCGTCGCGACGAAGCCCTGAGCCGCGCCGCCGACCTCCAGTTCGTCGCCCCGCCGGCGCTGCTGGCGCGCAAGCGCGAACTGAATCCGCGCACGGTCTACTCCCCGCACGGCGTGGACGTGGATCTGTTCCGCCGCGCTAGCGAGGCCGGTACCGAACTGCCCGCCGCCGCGCGCGACCTGCCCGGGCCGGTGATTGGCTACATCGGCTCGCTGCACGAATGGATCGACCTGGACCTGATTGCATGGCTGGCGCGCCAGCGCCCGCAGTGGACCTTCCTGCTGGTCGGCCATGCCGCCGCCGACGTGAGCGAACTGCGCGCGCTGCCCAACGTGCGCCTGGCCGGAGCCCAGCCTTACGCCACCCTGCCGCAATGGGCCAAGGCCTTCGACGTGGCGATCATCCCGTACCGGATGAATCGCCAGGTGGCCAACTCCAATCCGCTCAAGCTGCGCGAGTACCTGGCCACCGGCAAGCCGGTGGTGAGCGTGCACAACCCCGAAATCGAGAAGTTCTCGCGCTGGGTGCGCATCGCCCGCGATCGCGAGGAGTACCTGCGCGCGCTGGAAAGCGCGCTGGCCGAGGACACGCCTCAAGCCGCCGCCGAACGCATCGCCGCGGTCGCCGACCAGACCTGGGATCGCCGCGTGGACACGGTGCTCGAGACCCTCGCGCAAGCCCTGCAACGCCAACGCCCCCTTTCCTGATCATGCTCAATACCCCCATGCCCGCTTCCGCTTCCACCCGGCTGCGCGTCGCCATCGTCGGCGCCGGCTATGTCGCCACCCACCACCTGGCCGCGCTCAAGCGCCTGGATTTCGTCGACGTGGTCGGCATTTGCGACAGCCAGCTGCCGGCGGCGCAGGCGCTGGCCCAGCGCTTCGGCGTGGCGCGCGCGGCCGCGCGCCTGGAGGATCTCGTCGACGCGCAGCCGCAGGCGGTGTACGTGCTCACCCCGCCTTCGTCGCACCCGGCCATCGCCCTGGCGGCGCTGGACATGGGCTGCCACGTGCTGGTCGAAAAGCCGATGGCCGACAGCGTGGCCGATTGCGAAGCGATGATCGCCAGCGCCCGCAGCCGCGGCCTGCTGCTGGGCGTGAATCATTCGGACCTGTTCGACCCGGTGCTGATGCAGGCCCTGCAGGCCGTGCGCGACGGCCAAATCGGCGAAGTGGTGTCGGTCGACATCATCCGCAATTCCGAATATCCGCCCTACGCCGGCGGCCCGCTGCCCGGTTCGGTGACCCAGGGTTCCTATCCGTTCCGCGATCTCGGCGTGCACGGCCTGTACACCATCGAGGCGTTCCTCGGCGACATCGAACATGCCGAGGTCGCGTTCCAGGCCCGCGGCGCCGATCCCAACCTGCACTTCGACGAGTGGCAGGCGCAGGTGCGCGCCGCGCGCGGCACCGGCCGGCTGCTGCTGTCCTGGAACGCGCGGCCGATGGAGAACCGCGTGTTCGTGCGCGGCACCCGCGGCACCATCGAGGTCGATCGTTTCCTGCAGACCTGCCGCGTCCACCGCGTGCTGCCCGGCCCGAAGTTCATCGGCATCGTCGCCAACTCTTTCATCAGCGCGTTCAAGGACGTGTTCCGGATTCCCTGGAACGTGGTGCGCTTCGCCACCGGGATGCTCAAGCCCTCTCCCGGCATCCGCCACGGCGCGCAGGCATTCGCGCAGGCCGCGCGCGATGGCGCCGCACCGCCGTTCACCGGCGAGGACGCGCTGCGCATCGCGCGCCTGCTGGAACCGCTGTGCGCCGAACCGGATCGCCAGCGCCTGGCGTTGCTGGAAAGCCGCTACACCGAATTGCCGCCCGTCGATGCGCTGGTCACCGGCGCCGCCGGTTTCCTCGGCCGCCGGCTGGTCGCGCGCCTGCGCGCCGAGGGCCGCAGCGTGCGCGTGCTGGTGCGTCGTCCGGTCGCCGCCTATGCACTGGATCCCGGCGTGCAGTCGGTGATCGGCGACCTGGGCGACCCGCGCATCGTCGACCACGCGGTCAAGGGCGCGGGCGTGGTCTATCACGTCGGCGCGGCCATGCGCGGCGGACCGCGCGATTTCGAGGCCGGCACGGTGTGGGGAACACGCAACGTCGTCGACGCCTGCCTGGCCCATGGCAGCCGCCGCCTGGTCTACGTCAGTTCGATGAGCGTGTTCGATCACGCCGGCCGCGCGCCGACCGCGGTGATGAACGAATCCTCCGCCTATGAACCGCATCCGGAATGGCGCGGCGCCTACACCCAGACCAAGCTGAGCGCCGAGCGCCATGTGCGCGAGGCGATCGAGCGCCAGGGCCTGCCGGCGGTGATCCTGCGGCCCGGCCAGATCTTCGGCCCCGGCGCGGAAAAGGTCACCCCCAACGGCGTCATCGGCCTGGCCGGTCGCTGGGTCGCGGTGGGCAGCGGCGCGCAGACCCTGCCGCTGGTCTACATCGACGACGTGGTGGACGCGCTGGTGCAGGCGGCCGACGCGCCCGGTGCGCCCGGCCGCATCTTCAACATCGTGGACACCTCCGCCGTCACCCAGGAAGCCTACCTGCAGCGCGCGCAGCGCAAGCTGGGCGGCGAACTCAAGCGGCTGCGGGTGCCGGTGGGGATTTTCATGCTGCTGGGCTGGGGCGTGGAACTGCTGGGCAAGCTGCTCAAGCGCGACGTGCCGTTGACCCGCTACCGCGTGCGTTCGCTGCGGCCGCTGGCCAATTTCGACACCACCGCCGCGCGCGAACAGCTGGGCTGGACGCCGCGCGTGGGCGTGGAGCAGGGGCTGGATGCGACGTTCGGTTGACCGCGTCGCGTTCCTTCCCGCTCCTTCCGCTGATGCGCGCCCGCGTGGCACAGCTCTTGCATCACCCGCCCTGATCCCGCGCGGTCGCGCGGGGTCGTGGTGACGCCTCTCCACGGATACGAGAAACCCGCGATGCTCTCGCCCGCCACCCGCTCATTCGAAGTCCGCCTGGAGCCGCTGCCGGATCTCGAGGTCCTGCGCCTGCGCTGGGAGGAGCTGGAAAGCCGCTCCCACTGCAGCGTGTTCCTCAGCTGGCTGTGGATCGGCACCTGGCTGAAGCTGATCTGCCCGCGCAGGACCGCGCGGCTGGCGTCGGTCTACTTGAACAAGCGCCTGGTCGGGCTGGGCATCGTCACCGCGCGCCGCCGCTTCTTCGGCCTGGGTCCCACCCACCTGCGGCTGCACCAGGTGGGCGATCGCGCGCTCGACAGCCTGACCATCGAATTCAACGGCCTGCTCAGCGAGGCCGGACTGGAAAGCGACACCTTGGTGGCATTCGTGGATCACCTGCATCGCCACGAGCGTCATTGGCTCACCCTGTTCCTGCCGGGCATCGAGGTCGATCGCATTCCGCTGGAACAGATGCGCGCGCCGGATCTCCGCCTGCGCATGTTCAAGCGGCCGACGCCGTACATCGATCTGACCGGCCTGCGCGAAGACCACGGCCTGTACCTGTCCAGCGTGCTCGGACGCAACACCCGCGCCCGCGTGCGCCGCACCGCCCGCAGGCTGGGCGAACGCTGGGGCGAACTGCAGGTGGCCGTGGCGGCCACGGCCCAGGAGCGGCTGGCGTTCTTCGATGGCCTGGTCGCGCTGCATCAGGCGCACTGGACCGCCGAAGCCGGTGAACAGGGCGCGTTCGCCGATCCGCGCATCGTCGCCTTCCATCGCCAGCTGATCGCCGACTCCGAGCCCGGACATGGCGCGCAACTGCTGCGCTTCCAGGCCGGCGGGCATGTGGTCGGCTATCTCTACCACCTGGTGTCGCGCGGCGTGGTCTGCTTCTACCAGGCCGGCATCGACTACCCGCGCATCGGCGACTGCGGCAGTCCCGGACTCCTGTTGCTGACCGAAGCGGTGCAGCACGCGATCCAGGAGGGCCAGTCGCGCTACGAACTGATGGCCGGCGACATGGACTACAAGCGCGTGCTGGCGATGGCCGAAGGCCGCATGGCCTGGCTGTCGGTGGATCGCGTGGGCCTGCGCACGCGGGTGATGGATGCATTGCGCGGCCGCAAGCATGGAACCGTGCCGGCATGACCGCCACGGTCGCCCTGGATCCCTGGGATCGCCTGCAGGCCGCCGACTTCGCGGAATGGGAGGCCCTGGCCGGCACCAGCGCGGCTTCCAATCCATTCCTGATGCCGGGCTTCGTGCAGGCGGCGGCGCGCTGGCTGACGCCGCACGCCCCGCCGACGCTGCTGCGCGTGCGCGACGGCGTCGGCGCACTGATCGGCCTGGCCTGCCTGGAACGCCGGCGGCCCAACCTGTTCGTGCCGCTGCCGCACTGGCGCGGCTATCGCCATGCGCACGCGTTCCAGTCCGGCCTGCTGCATGCGCCCGGCGCCGCCGAGACGGTCGCCGCCGCGATGATCGATCTGATGGCGCAGCCGCGGTCACCGGCCCCGGTACTGCTGTTGCACAACCTGGTGGCCGAATGCCCGCTGTCGGCGGCGCTGTGGGCCACCCGTGATCCACGCCTGCAATGGCACGAAACCCGGCGCTTCCAGCGACCGGTGCTCCGCGCCAGGGCCGGGATCTCCACCGCCGCGCGCATGCGCGCCTCGGTGCTCAAGGACCTGCGCCGACGCCTGCGCCGGCTGCAGGACCAGGGTGAAGTCGCCACCCGCATCCTGCAGGGGGGAGATGCCGACCAGGCCGCGGCCGAACGGCACCTCGCGCTCGAGCACGCCGGCTGGAAGGGCGAGGCCGGCAGCTCGCTGCATGCCAGCGCGGCCCAGCGCGGCTTCTTCCTTGAAATGGCGGCGCGGCTGGCGCCAACCGGCGCGCTGGTGTTCGTCGAGACGCTGTGCGCGGGCAAGGTCATCGCCTCGACCAGCAACCTGATGTCGGGCCAGGTCCTCAGCGGCTTCAAGACCGGTTGGGATCCCGAGTATCGCCAGGCCAGCCCCGGCCGGCTCAACGAGTGGCAGCTTTTCGAAGCGATGCATGCGCGCTGGCCGCACCTGCGCCAGTTCGACAGCCAGGCGCAGGAGAACTCCTACCTGGCCGAGCTGCTGCCGGATCAGCAGGTCATGGTGTCCGGCGTGCTCGCCGCCGGATCCGCGGCCAATCGCTGGCTGTCGGCGGCGCGCGCACTGCGGCCGTTGGCGTACCGGCTGGGCCACGACGACTGAAACCCGCCGTCCGCACGCACCGGCGGCTCAGGCGATCTCGGTGCGATGCCAGGCGCGCTCCTCGGCGCTCAACCACAGCAGGCGCTTGTGCGGATGCAGCGCCGTGGGCGCCGGCAGCAGCGTCGGCGGCTGGCTCCGCCACAGCAACCGCCCACCCAGCATCAGGCTGCACACGGTGGCGAACGGCTTGAAGCCCATCGTCCGGTGCGCACGCAGCGACGGACGATTGATGTAGCTGACATCGGACAGGTACTCCAGCGGCGCGGATTCCACCGTGCTGCCGATCGCCATCATCGCCAGCAGCAAGCGGCGGCCGCGACGGCGCGGCACGACGTAGGCATCGCGCAGCCAGACCTGGGTCCTGTCCAGCGGAAACAGCCAGCCCATCTCGTCGAAGTAACGCGGCACCCCGTGCAGCGCCCAGAACCAGGCGATCACTTCATCGCCCTCCTCGATCGCGAAACAGCGGAAACCGCGCTCGAAGCGCCGGCGCAGGCGCGCCGGGTCGCCGGTGCGGCCCTGCTGCCGGTACACCTTCGACAGCCGCGCCTCGTCGCCCAGCCTCAGCTCGACGAACCGCTGCTCCGGTGCCAGCGGATTGTCGCCCGCGCTGCCGGCCTCGCGTCGCAACAGCACGATGGCATTGAAATCGAACATCCCCTTTCTTCCCCTTCGGCTTCCCTGGAAGCCATGATTCCGCATGCGCGGGGCGATCGCCCCGCACCACCCCGTTCTTCAACCGCGCAACCAGCGTCCCAGCAACGGCAGCCGTCCCAGGCCCGCCGACTGCAGCAGGTTCCCCAGCAACCCGCCGCCAAAAACGCCCAGCGCCACCGGATAGGCCAGCACGCCGGTGGCCACTTCCAGCAGCAGCTGCGCGGAGGCCGGCACCTGGCCGGCGATCAGCGCGCGCGCGCCCCATACCGCCAGCGCCATCGCCACGCAAGCCAGCGCCACCCGTGACAGCGGCGACCACAGGCGTCCCAGCCGCACGCCATCGCGATGGCAGGCCTGGACGGTCAGCAACCACTGCACCAGCATCGCCACCCCGACCGCGAAAGCCGCCGCCATCACTCCCCAACGCGCCAGCACGGCAAACGCGGCCAACAGCACCGCCATCGTCGCGACCTCGATCCACATGAGGATCGCGTTGCGGCCGAGCGAGGTCAGGAACGAGGACAGGATGTAACTGCCCGGTCCCAGCAGGAGCATGAAGGCCAGCACGCCCAGCAGCGGCGCGACCAGCGCCCAGGTCGGCGGCAGCAACGCGGCGACCAGGGTCGGCGCGACCATCGCCAGGCCCGCCCCCATCGGGCACAGCAGCACCGCCGCCACCACCAGTGCGTTGACGATCAGCGGCGCGCGCGCCGCCGGTTCCGCGCGCACGATCGCCGGCACCATCACCGTGCCGATATGGCCGCCCACGTAGACCGCAGGCAATTGCGCCAGGTTGAAGGCCATGCCATAGGCGCCGGCGTCATGCGCGCCGACCAGCCGCAGCATCAGCGGCTTGTCCCAGTAGCGCCCGCCCTCGGCAAGGGTGATTTCGCCGGTGATCGGCGCGCCGAACCGGATGATGTCGCGCACCCGCGCCCAGCGCAGGCGGGCCGGCGCCAGCCAGCTGCGCCAGCCGGTGCCGGTGATGGTGATCCCCGCGATCACGCAGGACTGGGCGATGAAACCCAGGATCATCGCGCGACCGCCGAGATTGGTCGTGCTCACCAGGGTCACCGCGACGGTGGCGTAGGCCACGTCACCCAGCGCGGTGGCCATGGCGATGCGCCCGAACCGCAGTTCGCGCGCCAGCAGCTTGTCGGGGATCGCGCCCAGCCGGCGGATGCCGATGCCCAGCAGGGCACCGGGCAGGTAGGCCGCCAGGTTCGGCGCCTGCAACCAATCGGCCAGCCACGGCGTGGCCCACCAGGTCGCCGCGATCACCAGCGAACCGGCCAGCAGGTAGAACACGCTGGCGGTGAAGATCGCCTCGCGCCCCTCGCCGCCGCGCACCATCACGTACTGGCCGCAGCCCCAGGCACCGATCCAGTTGCCGGTCAGCGCGATGATGGTGGCGACCGTCACCTCGGCGACGATGTCCGGACTCAGGTGGCGGGCGATCAGCAGCGTGCCCAGCAACCCGACGGCACGGCCGGCGAGGCCGGCGCCAATGCTCCACGCGGCGGCGGAAACGATCTTGTGCCTGTCCTTCAAACCCCGTCCCCACCCCGCCCCGCGTGGGCGCCATCGTACGTGCTCACGCGGTCTCCAGACGCATGCCGCGCCGCTTCCACTCCGAACGGATCCAGCGCATCGCCGGCCTCTCCACCCCGTGGCTCAGCAGCACGGCCAGGGCGAACGCCACCCCCACCGCCGCGCCGCAGGCGGCCAGGCTCGGCACGCCCAACTGCTCCAGCCGGTACATCACCGCGAAGCCGATCGCCTGGTGGATCAGGTACAGCGAATAGGACAGCGTGCCCAGCCAGGCGAAGAAGCGCACATTGAGGAAGCGCAGCCAGCCAAGGGTGAAGGCGATGAAGATCGCGCAGCAGACCGTGCCCACCAGCAGGAACACCGGCCGCTCGCCGACCGCGATCGCCAGCAGGCACAGCCCGATCATGGTCGCGTTCAATCGCCATTCCTCCGGATTCTGGCGGATCCGGTAGAACAGGATGCCCATCGCGAAGAACGGGATGAAGCGCAGGATCAGCAGTTCGCGCAGCACGTAGGAAAAGTGCCAGCCATTCTTCTCGCACAGCCCTTCGATGGCGGCCAGCACCAGCCAGCCGGCGATGATCCAGTGGATCCGCTTCAGCAGCCCCAGCATGTACCAGAGCAGCATCTGCGCGTAGAAGAAGAGCTCGATCTGCAAGGTCCAGTACGAACCGTCCAGGTGCTCGCCGCCCAGGAACTCCTGGCACATCGTCAGGTTCAGCGCCCAGTCGTGCAGCGACAACTGCTGCAACGGCAGGCCGATCGAATAGACCACCAGGCTGGTCAGGGCCAGCGCCGCCCAGTAGGCGGGAAACAGCCGGGAAAATCGGGAGACCACGAAATCCATCGCGGTCCGGGTCCGTTCCAGGGTCATGAAGATGACGAAGCCGCTGATCAGGAAGAACAGTTGCACCCCGTACTTGCCGGCCAGCAGGTCCAGCGGCATGCCCCCCGCATGGCCTATCTGCTCCGTGTACCGCGTTGTGTAGTGGTAAGCCATCACGGCCACGGCGGCGATGCCCCGCAGGGCATCCAGCTCCACCACGCGCACGGAAGGCGAATTTTCGCGGACCACTTCAACTCCCGGAACCGGTTCACTGCATGGTCGATATAACGCTAGCGAGTCCCGCAACAGGCCAGTTCCCGGCATCCGGCCGAGGCGGGGCGACATGCGGCTGCTGATCGTCACTTCGCAGTTCCCGATTGCCGGCGAGCCCAACCGCGGCCGCCCGATCTACCAGACCGTGCGCGAGCTTTCGCGGCTGGCACAGGTGCGCGTGCTCAGCCCGGTCGCCACCTATCCGCGCTGGGCGCAGCCGCGCAGCTACCTCTACCGGGCCTCGGACGAGCACCACAGCGTGCCGGGCTGCGACGTCGAATACGTGCGCTACCCCGCCCTGCCGGCGGTCAGCCGCCCGTTCAACGGCCGGCTGTGCGCGCGCGCCATCGCCGCGCCCTTGCGCGCCTTCGCGCCGGACCTGGTGCTGTCCTACTGGCTCTATCCGGATGCTTACGGGGCGATGCTGGCCGCGCGCCAGGCCGAAGTGCCGCTGGTGGTGGGCGCGCGCGGCTCGGACCTGCGCGTGCGCGACGCCATCAGCCGCCGGCTGACCCGCCCGGTGCTGCATGCCGCCCGCCGCCTGCTGGTGGTCAGCGAGGATCTGGGCCGGGTCGCCGAACGCGACTACGGTGCCCATCCGGACCGCATCCGCGCCATCCCCAACGGCTGCGATGCGTCCATCTTCCATCCGGCCGACCGCGCCGAGGCCAGGCGGGCGCTGGATCTGCCCGCGGACGCCGAAGTGGTCACCTACGTGGGCCGGCTGGTGCCCGAGAAGGGACTGCGCGAACTGCTCGCCGCCGCCGGCGCGCTGCGCGCCAGCCGGCCGCGCCTGCAACTGGTGCTGGTGGGCGAAGGCCCGATGCACGGGGAACTGGCGGCGCTGGCCGCGGCCGGCGAGCTGCCGGTGCGTTTCGCCGGCACGCGCCCGCCGGCGGAAGTCGCGCGCTGGATGTGCGCCTCCGATCTGGTCACCCTGCCCAGCTATTCCGAAGGCCATCCCAACGTGCTGGTCGAGGCGCTGGCCTGCGGCCGGCCGGTGGTGGCCACCCCGGTCGGCGGCATTCCCGAGGTGGTCGACGCGGCCAGCGGCGTGCTGGTGCCGGCGCGCGATCCGGCCGCGTTGGCCGAGGGCCTGCGCGAAGCGCTGGAACGCGACTGGGACGAGGCCGCCCTGGCCCGCCGCTTCTCGCGCGACTGGCGCCAGGTCGCCCAGGACACCCTGCTGGCCTGCGAGGAAGTACTGGCCGAAGCCCGGGGCGAGCGTGCGCTGTACGCCGCCGGTTCCACCTGATTCCGCCGCGAAGGAGACCCGACCATGTGCGGAATCGCAGGTTTCAGCGGCGCTGACGTGACCCCGGACGGCGCCCGCCCGGCGCTGGAAAGGATGATCCATCCATTGGCCCATCGCGGCCCGGACGGCTTCGGCTTCCACGCCGAACCCGGCGCGGCGCTGGCGCATGCGCGGCTGTCGATCATCGACCTGGCCACCGGCGATCAACCGATCCACAACGAGCGCCGCACGGCGTGGACGGTGTTCAACGGCGAGATCTTCAACTACGTGGAACTGCGCCGGGATCTGGAAGCCCGCGGCCACCGCTTCTACACCCACTCCGATACCGAAGTGATCGTGCACCTGTACGACCGCTACGGCGACGATTTCGTCCAGCACCTCAACGGCCAGTTCGCGATCGCCCTGTGGGACGGCGAACGCCGGCGGCTGGTGCTGGCGCGGGATCGCGCCGGCATCCGTCCGCTGTACCACGCCCATCGCCATGGCCGGGTGTGGTTCGCCTCGGAAGTGAAGTCGCTGCTGGCGGTACTGCCCGAATGCGCGCAGCTCAATCCGCGCGCGCTGATGCAGACCCTGACCTACTGGGCGCCGGTGGATCCGGACACCCTGTACGACGGCGTGCAGAGCCTGCCGCCGGGTTGCCTGCTGAGCATCGAGGCCGACGGCAGCCAGCACCTGCGTCCCTACTGGAACTGGACGTTTCCGGACGCCGCCGAAACCTCGCCATCGCGCTACCCGCTGTCGGTGGAACAGGCCACCGCCGAACTACGCACGCTGCTGGTCGACGCGGTGCGCCTGCAACTGCGCGCCGACGTCCCGGTCGGCGCCTACCTGAGCGGCGGCCTGGATTCCTCCGGCATCGTCGCGCTGATCAAGGGGTTCACCGACACGCCCGTCCGCACTTTCTCGGTCGCGTTCGAGGACGGCGAGTTCGACGAGAGCGAACACCAGCAGGCGATGGTCCGCCACCTCGGCACCGATCACACCACCCTGCGCTGCACCCGCCGCGATATCGGCGAAGCGTTCCCGCGCCTGATCCGCCACACCGAGACGCCGGTGCTGCGCACCGCGCCGGTGCCGTTGATGCTGCTGGCCGGCAGCGTGCGCGAGCACGGCTACAAGGTGGTGCTGACCGGCGAAGGCGCCGACGAGGTGTTCGGCGGCTACGACCTGTTCAAGGAGGCCAAGGTGCGCCGGTTCTGGGCGCGGCAACCGGATTCGCGCCTGCGCCCGCGCCTGCTGGAACGCCTGTACGGCTACCTGCGCAACTCGCCGGTCAGCCACCCGGGTTTCGCCCAGTCGTTCTTCGGCCAGGGCATGGAGCACCTGCACCGGCCGGTGTTCGCGCACGTGCCGCGCTGGACCACTTCGCAGCGCGCGCTGGGATTCCTCTCGCCGGATCTGCGCGCGGCCTCCACCAGTTGGGATCCGCTCGACGCCTACGAGCAGACCCTGCCACCGGAGATCATGGCGTGGAGTCCGCTGGCGCGCGATCAGTACGTGGAGGCCAAGTCGCTGCTGGCCGGCTACCTGCTGTCCTCGCAGGGCGACCGGGTGGCGATGGCCAATTCCATCGAAGGCCGCTTCCCCTATCTGGATCACCGGGTCATCGAGTTCGCCAACCGGCTGCCGCCGAGCTTCAAGATCCGTGGCATGACCGAAAAGTACCTGTTGCGCCGCGCGCTGGCGGATCTGCTGCCGGCCGACATCGTGCAGCGTACCAAGCAGCCTTATCGCGCGCCGGACAGCCAGAGTTTCTTCTTCGACGGAAAGCCGCTGGACTACGTCGCCGAACTGCTCGCGCCGGCCTCCATCCGCGACGCCGGCTACTTCGAACCGCAGGCGGTGTCGCGGCTGGTGGAGAAATGCCGGCAGGGCCGCGCCACCGGTTTCGCCGACAACCAGGCGTTCGTCGGCATCCTCTCGACCATGCTGGTGCACCGCCAGCTCAACGAAACGCGCACCGCCCCCCACGCCCATCGCGCCACCGACGCGCCGCTGGCCGTCCCGGCGGGCTGAGCGCACCCACCCGATCACGGAGCCGACATGCACTGGCGAGTCAAAGGAATGGTCCAGAAAGTGCTGGGATACCTGCCCGGCGGCCATACCCTGCATTTCCACCTGCAACGCCAGTTCGGCGGCCTGCAGGACTTCGAGCGCGAACTGTCGGTGAAGATCGACGACTGGGCGATCATGGCAGGCCACCTGCGCGATGCCGGCGCGCCGTTCGCCGGCATGCGCGGTTTCGAGATCGGCACCGGCTGGTACCCGACCTTCCCGTTCGCCTGCTACCTGGCCGGCGCGGCGCGCATCACCACCTACGATCTGAACACCCACCTGCGCCGCGACCTCACCGAGCGGTGCGTGGCCATGCTGGAGAAATTCCTGCCGCGCATCGCCGAAGCCGGCGGCGCGGATCCGCATGCGGTGCGCGAGCGTTACCTGCGCCTGCGCAACCGCCTGCTGGCCGGCGATTCGCTGGAAGCGGCCACCGACGGCGTGATCCAGTACCGCGCCCCGGCTGACGCCACCCGCACCTCCCTGGCCGACGGCGAGGTCGACGTGGTGTTCTCCAACAGCGTGCTGGAACACGTGCCGCCGGAAGTCATCGGCGCGATGTATCGCGAGTCGATGCGGATCCTGGCGCCGGGCGGCATCATGTTCCACTCAGTCAACTGCGGCGATCACTACGCCTACGTGGATCGCGAGATTCACCAATTGCACTACCTGCGCTATTCCGATCGCCAGTGGCAACGCTGGAACAACGCCTTCCTGTACCAGAACCGGCTGCGCGCGCACCGCTTCGTCGATGACGCCCGCGACTGCGGCTTCGCCATCGTGCTGGACACCTCGAACGCGCGCCCAGAGCGCCTGCGGCAACTGGCGGCCACGCCGGTGCATCCGCAGTTCGCCGGCATTCCGCCGGAACAGCTTTGCATCACCAGCGTGGACTTCATCGCGCGCAAGCCCGCCATGGCGGTAGCGCCGGCGGTGGCCGCCGCGATCTAGCCGCCCGGCGCACCCGCGGCGCCCGCCGGCGGCGCGATCCGCAACAGCTTGCCGTCCGGCGCGTCCACCAGCACGTACAGCGCGCCGTCCGGTCCCTGGCGCACATCGCGGATGCGCTGGTTGCGCTCGCCCAGCAGGCGCTCTTCGTGCACCACCTTGTCGCCGTCCAGCTCCAGCCGGATCAGCTGCTTGGTCGCCAGCGCGCCCAGGAACAGGTTGCCCTGCCACTGCGGGAACAGGCCACCGGTGTAGAACGCCATGCCGCTGACCGCCGGCGATTTCTCCCAGACGTAATGCGGATCCTCCATCCCCGGCACGCTGCGCCCGCGCGCACCTTCCACCGGCTTGCCGCTGTAGTCGATGCCATGGGTGGCCAGCGGCCAGCCGTAGTTGGCGCCCGGTCGCGGCAGGTTGATCTCGTCGCCGCCCTGCGGGCCATGCTCGCTGGTCCACAGTGCGCGGGTGACCGGGTGCAGCGCCGCGCCCTGCATGTTGCGGTGCCCGTAGGACCAGATTTCCGGGCGCGCGCCGGCCTTGCCCACGAACGGGTTGTCGTCCGGGATGCGCCCGTCCGGCCAGATCCGCACCACCTTGCCCTGCAGCTTGTCCAGTTCCTGCGCGGCGGCGGCGGCCACCCGGTTGTCGCCCTGGGTGACGAACAGGTGGCCGGCGTCGTCGAACACCAGCCGCGCGCCGACGTGGGTGCCATGCGAGAGCTTGGGTTCCTGCCGGTACACCACCTCCACGTCCTTGATCTGGTCGCCCTCCAGCCTTCCGCGCGCCACCGCGGTGCCGGCCTTGTTGCCACGGAAGGTGGGTTCGGCGAACGCCAGATAGACCCAGGGCTCGCGCGCGAACTGCGGCGACAGCGCCACGTCCAGCAGCCCGGCCTGGCCGTCGACGAAGATGTCGGGCAGTCCGCCGATGGGCGCGGACACCTCGCCGTCCGCCGCGATGCGGCGCAGCCGGCCCGGGCGTTCCGTAATCAGGATGCCGCCATCCGGCAGGAAGGCCAGCGCCCAGGGGTGTTCCAGTCCGGTGACCAGTTCGGTCACGGTGTAAGCGCCCTTCTCCGAAACGTAGGGGACGGGGGTCGCCCCGCGGACCACGTGGGGCTGCACGGAAGGCGCCGGCGCATCCTGGCGGCAGGCCGCCAATCCCAGCAGCAGAACCAGTGGCAGACGGCGCATCGCGAGCTTCCCCGGCGTGAAGACCGCCGCGATGGTAACACCGCCACCAACCACGCCAACGCCACCGTACGGACTGGCCGGATGCCCGCCGGGCTTGCGTTTTCAATGACAGCAAGCGAAACCGCCACAGGGGACCCCCATGCAGCAGAAACAACAGATCAAGCAGTTCATCCTGGAGAACTTCCTGTTCTCGGATGACCCCACCGCCATCGGGGACCAGGATTCGCTGATTCGCGGCGGCATCATCGACTCGACCGGCATCCACGAGCTGATCTTCTTCCTGGAGGATCAGTTCAAGCTGCAGATCGTGCCGGAGGAAATGACCCCGGCCAACTTCGACACCATCGACACGGTGGACGAGTTCGTCACCCGCAAGCGGGCCGGCTGATCCATCGCCGATGGAAACCCTCTGCTCCCGGGTCGAACGCGTGGCGCGCGATGTGCCCGCGCGCACGGCCCTCGTCGACGGCGATCGCCACGCCGACTACGCCGGCTTCTGGCGGCAGGCGCGCCGGTTCGCCGCGCGCCTGCGCGAGACCGGCCTGCGCGACGGCGATCGGGTGGCGATCATCCTGCCCAACCGCATCGAGGCCGCGGTCGCCTGCTACGGCACCTGGCTGGCCGGCGGCATCGCGGTGCCGCTGAACGCGCAGGCGCGCCTGCGCGACTTCCTGCCCTGGCTGCAGCACTGCGGCGCACGCCACGTGGTGCATGAAGCCGCGCATCGCGATGTCGTCGAGGCGATCGCGCAGTTGCCCACGCCACCGGCTTGCACCGCGCTGGAAGACGGACAAGCGCTGGTGGACGGGAACGCTGGCGAACCGCCGCCCACCACATTGCTGCCGGAAGCCTCTGATCCGGCGCTGCTCCTGTATACCTCCGGCACCACCGGCGCGCCCAAGGGCGTGATGCTCACCCACGCCAACCTGCTGGCCAACGCACAAGCCATCGTGGATTACCTGCGCCTGGATGCTTCCGATCGCGTGCTCAGCGTGCTGCCGTTCTACTACGCCTATGGCGCATCGGTGCTGCATACCCATCTCATCAGCGGCGCCTGCGTGGTGCTCGGCCCCGGCCTGATGTTCCCGCACCTGGTGCTCGACGCCATCGAGCAGGCCGAAGCGACCGGCTTCTCCGGCGTGCCGTCCACTTTCGCCCTGCTGCTGGAGCCGCTGGCCGCGCGTGCGCGTCCGCTGTCCAGCCTGCGCTATCTCACCCAGGCCGGTGGCGCGATGTCGCCGGCGTTGACCCGCCGGGTACGCGAACTGCTGCCGACGCCGCGGTTGTACGTGATGTACGGGCAGACCGAGGCGACCTCGCGGATCAGCTGGCTGCCACCGGAACGGCTGGACGACAAGCTCGGTTCGGTCGGCATCCCGGTGACCGGCGTGCAATGGCGGATCCGCCGCGAGGACGGCGCCACCGCGGCGCCCGGCGAGGATGGCGAAGTCTGCGTGCGCGGCCCGAACGTGATGGCCGGCTACTGGAACAATCCCGACGCGACCGCGCAGGTGCTGCGCGACGGCTGGCTGCACACCGGTGACCTCGGCCACCTGGATGCGGACGGCTTCCTGTACCTGCAGGGCCGCCGCAGCGACATGATCAAGACCGGCGCCCACCGCGTGCACCCCACCGACGTGGAAGAGGTCATCGCCGAGTTGCCCGTCGTCCGCGAGGTCGCGGTGGTGGGCGTGGACGACGAAGTGATGGGGCAGGTCATCCGTGCCTTCGTCGTCGCCGCCGGCGAACTGCCGCCCCGCGCCGAGGACCGCATCAAGGCGCACTGCCGCGCGCGCCTGGCCCCGTACAAGATTCCCCGACAAGTCACCTTCGTCGACACCCTGCCCCGGACCGCCTCGGGCAAGGTGCGACGCTTCCAACTGATGGAGCAGACCGCAACGCCATGAGCAGCCTCGACCGCCACGTCCTCGACATCGACTACGAACAGGAAGCCGATCGCATCGCCGCGCGCCTGCGTGAAATCACCGCGCGGCAGTTGCACCGGCGCGGCCTGGTGGTCGCCATTTCCGGCGGCATCGACAGCTCGGTCAGCGCGGCGCTGGCCGTGCGCGCGCTGGGTCCGGATCGCGTGTTCACCCTGATCCTGCCGGAACGCGACTCCTCCGACGATAGCGCGGTGCGCGCCCGCCTGCTGGCCGAACACCTCGGCGTGCGCACCGAGACCGTCGACATCGCGCCGGCACTGGAAGCCATCGGCTGCTACCGCGCGCGCGACCAGGCGGTGCGCAACACCCTGCCCGAGTACGGCGAGGGCTGGAAGTTCAAGATCGTCATCGACGGCGGCACCGAGGGCCGCATCAACCGCTTCCGCCTGATCGCCGAATCGCCGGATGGGCGGCGCCACGAGCGCGAACTGGCGCTGGCCGATTACCTGGCCATCGTCGCCGCGACCAATTTCAAGCAGCGCATCCGCAAGACGCTGGAGTACTTCCACGCCGATCGCCTCAACTACGGCGTGGTCGGCACGCCCAACCGGGTCGAATATGACCAGGGCTTCTTCGTCAAGAACGGCGACGGCTCCGCCGACGTCAAGCCCATCGCCCACCTGTACAAATCGCAGGTGTACGGCATGGCGCGCCACCTGGGCCTGCCCGAGCGCGTTTGTGCGGCGATTCCCACCACCGACACCTACAGCCTCAGCCAGGGCCAGGACGAGTTCTACTTCGCCCTGCCCTACCAGCAGATGGATCTGGCGTTGTGGGCGCTCAACCACGCCCGTCCCGCCGGCGAACTGGCCACCGCGCTGGGCATCACCCCGGCGCAGGCCGAGGCGGTCTACGAGGACATCCGCAACAAGCGCCGCACCACCCGCTACCTGCACATGGCACCGGTGCTGGCCGGCGACGTGCCCGAGCTGGACTGATCCGTGAACCAATCCCCGCCCACGCCGCAGTACCTGGTCCATGCCGGCGATCCGCTGCGCGACCGCGACACCGTGCTGTCGATCTGGTGGGGCAATCTGGGCCGCACCGATCGGATCGCCGCCAAGTACGACTGGTTCTACCTGGGTTGCCCGCACGGCGCGCCGTTGCTGCAACTGCTGCAGGAAACCCGGACCGGCCAATGGGTGGGCACCGCCTGCGCCGGCCGCCGCCGGATGCGCCATCGTGGCCGCGATCTGGACGCCGGCGTGCTGGTCGATCTGGCGGTGCTGCCCGAGCACCGCTCGCTCGGCCCGGCGCTGATGCTGCAGCAGGGGCTGATCGACGCCGGCCGGGAGCAGGTGGACGTCCTGTACGGATTCCCCAATCCGAAGGCGGCGGCGGTGTTCAAGCGCATGGGCTACCAGCAGGCGACCCATCTGGTGCGCTATGCGCGGGTGATCCGCCACGCGCGCTACCTGCGCGCGCGGATGCCGGAATGGCTGGCACCCGCCGCGGGCTGGCTGCTTGATACGGGGGTGGCCTTGCGCGACGGCTGGCGCCGCTGGCATGGCCCGCGCCTGCGCACCGAATGGGGCAACCGCGCCGATCCGCGCATGGATGCCCTGTGGGCTGCCGCGTCGCAGGGCGATGGCGTGCTCGCGGTGCGCGACAGCGTGCACGCCAAGTGGCGCTTCGACGACTCGCCGCTGGCGACCACCCGCTACCTCTGGATCACTTCGCCCGGCAGCCACGCACTGAAGGCATGGTTCGCGGTGCAGGTGGAGGACGCCACCCTGCACGTGCGCGACTTCTGGTCCGACAACGGCGCGCACGGACTCACCGTGCACTACGTGCAGGCCCTGATCGCCGCCGCGCGCGCAGCGGGCCATGGCTCGGTATCGGTGGAGATCACCGGGCCGGAAGGCCAGTTGCAGGGATGGCGCGAGGCCGGCTTCAGCGAACGCAGCCAACGCCCGGTGTTCGTGCGCTGGAACCTCGCCAACGCCACCGAACCGGTCTGGTTCCTGACCTCGGCGGATGAGGACGAATGAGGCGCGCGGCCTGGCTTCAGGCCAGCCGCTGCGCCGGTTTGCGGAACAGGTAGAGCGCCAGCCAGTCCGGCCGGAAACGTCCGCGCGCATCGACCACCGCATCGGTCTCGAAGCCGGTGCGCCCCAGCAGCCAGCCAACCCCGCCGGCGACCGGATTGAGCACCGGCACGCTGGTGAAGATCAGCTCGTAGCCGGCATCGCGCGCGCGCTGCGCGATCGCATCGTCGAAGGAACCATGCGGGAAGGACATCGATTCGGCATTGGGCGCCGGCTGTCCCAGCTGCCGCGCCAGCGCGGCGCGCGCGCCGGACAGTTCCGCGTCGAGATCGGCCGCGTGCTTCATCGGCGCGTGGGTCTTGCCGTGCAGGCCCAGCGCCATGCCGCCGGCGGCCAGCCGATGCAATTCCTCCACGGTCACCATGTGCCGGTGGCCATCGTCCAGCGCCGCCATGAACGGCGCCAGCACCGCCTCGCGGTGTTCGGCCGGCATCCGTTCGAGCCGCGCGATCGCCTCGCGCAGCTCGTCCAGCGATTCATCGCGCGGCCGCCACCGTTCGGACAGGTGTGGCTGCATCGCGTCGGCCAGGTCGGCCAGCTTCAACGCGCCGCGGCGCAGCGCGGCGATCAGGCGTTCCTGGAAGAACGGCTGGCGGGTACCGACCGCATCGGACACCACGAACATCAACGCCGGCAGGCCCGCCTTGCGCAATTCGGGCAACGCGTAGTCGGCATTGTCGGCCCAGCCATCGTCGAAGGTGATCAGCAGCGCGCGTGGCGGCAGCGGCGCCCCCGTCCGGCGCGAGGCCAGCACCTGTTCCAGCGATACCACGTGGTAGTGCCTGCGGAAAAACGCCAGCGAATCGGCCAGCCAGCGCGTGGCCAGCGTGTAATCCGGATCGCAGGTCCGCCAGCGCGGATCGTCCGGGCTCAGGGTACGATGGAACATCACCACGGTCAGGCTGTCCGCGTTGCGCACACGGTGGTACAGGCCCAGCAGGCCACTGACGTATAGAAGCTTCTTGGAGAGATCCTTCAGCATGGCGCCAGCTATCGAGGTTTCAACGATTATACCCACCTACAACCGGCGGGACCTGGTGGTGCGCGCGATCGAAACGGTGCTCGCGCAGACCCGCGCCGTCGACGAAATCATCGTCGTCGACGATGGCTCCACCGATGGCACGGAACAACTCCTGCGCACGCGCTACGGCGATCGCGTGCGCTACGTATGGCAGGCCAACGCGGGCGTATCCGCCGCGCGCAACCACGGCATGCGCCTGGCCCGCGGCCGCTACTTCGCGTTGCTGGACAGCGACGACGAATGGCTGCCGGAAAAGACCGAACGGCAACTGGCCTGGCTGGAAGCGCACCCGGAGGCCGGCATGGTCCTGTGCGACGTCGAGCGGGTCGACAGCGAAGGCCGCCTGATCGACGTGTTTCGTCGCCGCGACGTCATCCGCGAAGACGGCCAGGTGCTGCGCTGGGTGATCCACAATCCCGCGCTCGCGCCGGCGTCGGCGATCCTGCGCCGCGAGGTGTTCGAGGACATCGGCGGTTTCGATGAAAGCCTGCGCACCGCCGAGGACATCGACTTCCACCTGCGCATCGCCCAACGCTGGCCGATCGGCGTGGTCGAGCAGTCGCTGGTGCGCGCCATGCGCGGACACGATGGCCTCTCCGCCGAAGCCAGCACCTATGACGACTACGTGCGCGTGGTCGAACGTGCGGTGCGCGCCGCGCGCGGGCAGGTCGCCGATGCGGAACTGGACCGCGCCCTGGCCGGCACCTACGCGCGCAACGCGCGTGGAATGCTGATTCGCGGGCGCTGGCGCGACGGCTGGCGACTGGCGCGCGATGCCTGGCGACTGACGCCGGATCCGGCGGTCCGCCGCGAACTGCTGCGGCTGGCGCCGTTCGCCGCGCGTCGCGCGATCCGCAGCCTGCTTCCCGGTTGAGCCGCGGCGTTCCCGCATCCCGGGAACGCCGTCAGCGCGCGCCACGTCCGAACAGCACGACCTCGACCGTCTGCAGCAGGATCATCAGGTCGAACACCAGGCCGTGGTTCTTCACGTAGAACAGATCGAACTTCAGCTTCTCCTCGGCGTCGCGCACCGAGGCACCGTAGGGATAGCGCAGTTGCGCCCAGCCGGTCAGGCCCGGCTTCACGCTGTGGCGAACGCCGTAGTAGCGGATCTCGTCGTTGAGCATGTCGACGAAGTGCGGCCGCTCCGGGCGCGGCCCGACGAAACTCATGTCGCCGCGGATCACCGCCACCAGTTGCGGCAGCTCGTCCAGGCGGGTCTTGCGGATGAACTTGCCGACCCGGGTACTGCGATCATCGTCCTTGCTCGCCCATATCGCCACGCCGTCCTTTTCCGCATCCACGCGCATGCTGCGGAACTTGGTCAGGGTGAAGTGGCGGCCACGCTCGCCCACCCGGGTCTGGCTGTAGAAAATCGGGCCACCCGATTCCACCCAGACCGCCAGCGCCACCAGCAGCATCAGCGGCCAGGCGATCAGCAGCAGCGCCAGCGCCGCCGCCAGATCGAAGAAGCGCTTGCTCAGCCGCCGCGGCGTCGAATAATCGAATCCGCCCGAGAACACCAGCCAGGAAGGATCCACCACGTTGAGCTGGACCATTCCGGCCTCGCGCTCGAAGAAGCTGGACAGGTCCACCACCGACACGCCGCGCTGCACGCACAGCAGCATCTCTTCCATCGGCAGGCCGCCGCGACGCTCGTCGGGCGCGATCACCAGTTCGTCGATCTGCATGCGCTCGACCAGTTCGGCCAGGCCCTCCTCGCCCGGGCGGACCAGCAGGTCCTCGCTCACCAGCACCGGCTGGCCGGGCACCGGCACGAAGCCGAGCACCAGGAACGAACGCCGATCGGACTTGCGGCGCATGCGTGAATTGATCAGGTCGGCGTTCTTGCCGGCGCCGAAAATCAGGATCCGCTGCTTGAGCACATCCGAGCCGTAGATGCGCATCCAGGCCAGCCGCACCAGGCAGACGCCCAACAGACCGAGCGCCAGCGACATCGCCTGCACGCCGCGGCCGATGTAAGTGGCCGGAATCAGGTAATACAGCACCACCAGGCCAATGCCGCCGAATGCGAACGAGAGGGTCAGCCGCAGGATGAAATCCAGCCGGGTGTGGCGGACGTGCACCTGGTACAGGCCGAACGCCGCCATCGCGCCGGTGAGGAACAGCGCCACCAGCACCGCGCGGATCGGCGCCTGTTCGACGAAGACGACGTGGTACTCGGGCTCGTTGTGGAAACGGATCCAGGCGGCGGCCATCACCGCGGCCATCAGCACGATGGCCTCCGCGATCCACAGGATGCGGGCGGCGCGCGCCTTGCGGCTGGCCTGGCTGGACTTCATGACAACCTCCCGGCCACCGGCATCGGCAGCGCCTTCGTCCGCAAGCCCCGCGGCGCGCGGCACCGGCCGCACGCATTCAAGCAATCCTGCATGTCTCCCCCTGTCCTGGCCCCCGAATCCCTGGTGTTCCTGCGGCCTGCCCGTACTAAGGTCATTCGCGGATACCCACGGTTTCACTTGCATTGGTAACACCGCTATCAACGCGACTTCAGCCGGCACCCGGCCACCTTCCGTCCGCTTCCCGGATCGGGAGTCCGCGCCGGGAAACACCCTGCCCCGACGGCGGGATACCTGTCCGGACAGGCCCCTGGCGATCCGTCCGCGGAGATCTCCCCCGCCCGCGACCACGAAAAAGGCCGGGTCGCCCCGGCCTTTCTTTTTCCGCAAGCGCCGGGAAGGCCGGAGCCTGCCCGGTTACCCGGCGCGTCCGTCAGGGCCTCACCACCGAACGGCGATAACGCGCCGCCGGTGCCTGCCGGTACGGCGACCGCCCGACATACACGCCACGCCCGCTCGACACCGGCTGGACCTGCCCTCCGGCGGTCGGCGGTGCGGCCGACGAAGCCGGCCCCTGTCCGGGAATCATCGGTTGTGCGCCGTTGACCCGGATGCGGGTATCGATGTCGCTCTGCTCCAGCGCACCGATGGCGATCCGGCTCGGCGCCAATCGCGCGTGCGCGTCGCCGATCGCCAGCTTGGCCCGCAGCGGCGGGTCGAACGCCGGCAACAGTTGCGGCGAGGGGAACGGGAACGCCGTCGGGGTCACCGGCGTGTTGTTGCCCGCGGCGAGCAGGGGACTGCCGGCGCGGGGACGCAGGCTGCGCTGGGTGAGATTGGTGAGCATCGGATCCGAGCCACGCACGGTGCCGCTCCACTCCGCCGGCACCAGGGTCGACCCGGTCTGCACCCAGTTGTTGCTGCCGGCGACCTTGCGGCCGTTCGACCACGGCTCGCGGCTCGACGGCCCACAGTAGGGCGCGGCCACGTCGCTGGCCGGGTTCTCACGCACGATCGCCGGGGTGCTGCCGCCATTCTGGTAGATGGCGTTGTTGTGCATCTCCAGCGAGCCCTGGCCCAGTTGCACCAACACCGCGTTGGCGTTGCCGCCGCGATCCAGGATGATCGTGTTGTTGACCAGGCGGGTACGGCCCTGGTTGCGGCCGTTGAGATCGCCGCCGATGCGGAATGCGTTGCCGGAACGGCTGCCGGCACGATGGATGATCACGTTGCCGACCACGTCGGCATCCTCGCGGCGCAGGTCCGCGGTCCAGCCGGACTTCTGGGTTTCGCAGTCCGGCCCGATCAGTTCCACCTCGTGCAGATCCGAGCCTTCGATCCAGTTGTAATAGATCTCCGCACGCTGGTGGCGCACCCGCACCAGCACGCCGCCGGTGGCGTCGTGCACGTAGTTGTAGCGCATCCGGAATACCGTGTCCGGGAACGCGACCTCGTCGGATTGCATGTAGATCGCATGACGGCGATCGCCCTGCCCGGCCCGCGCGACCTCGCTGTATTCGAGCGTGAACGAACCCGAATTCTGATCCGCGCCGAGGATGCCGTGCGACGGGCAGTCGTGGATGTAGGCATCACGCACGGTCGCGTTGTGGGCCTCGCTGAAGACGCAACTCGAACTGCCGCCGGTGATTTCGAATCCTTCCAGCACGACGTGGTTGGATTGTTCGAACTTGATGGTATGGGTGCCACCGCTCAGCACCGGCCGCGTGGCGCCGGCCACCCGCCGCCAGCGGATGGTCACCGGATTGGCTTCGGTGCCGCTGTCGTCGTCACCGATGACGATGTTGCCGCTGTAGGTCGCATTGCCATCCACCTCGACGATGTCGCCGGGGGCGAGATTGACGTTGTTGAACAGCGTGGACAGCTGGGTGTACTGGCGCCCGGACGGGCCGACCGTATAGGTCGCGGCCGCCGCGCTCAGCGGGGCAGCCGCAATCAGCCCCAGGCCGAGCAAGGACTTGGAAAAACGCATTGATTTGGAACTCCCGGAATTCTGGTTGTTCCCCCTGTGGACGGTATTGTCACGGGCCGACCGTGAAAGTCCCGCTAACCGGCGCCGATCGCGTCCCCGGCATTTTCCGAACTGCGACCGGGTCGTCATCCCGGCTCAATGGCGAGAGCGCCGGCGGTGCCCGCCCGCCGCGGGCCGGCATCGGCCCCGGAAATTCGTTACGGAAAAATGATTGACGACCGAAATCGAATCGTGCAGAATTCCGCCTCTAACGCAACGCGCCCGTAGCTCAGCTGGATAGAGTACCTGGCTACGAACCAGGCGGTCGGGAGTTCGAATCTCTCCGGGCGCGCCATTTGCAAGAACAGGCAGACTTCGGTCTGCCTGTTTTTTTATGTCCGCGACGCTGGAAACCTGAGGCATTCGCCCCGCCTTTTTCCCTTCATGGATGGGATGGCCGCACGAGCGGCTGTGCTCCACGACGCGTTCAGGCGATAGCCTGGTCCCCGTCGTCATTCCCTCAGCCACTTTCGCAGATCGTTGTCATCATGCTGGCAGGCGGCGGGCATGCATTTGTAGGCGCGCTCCTTGGCCTGCCAGTAGTAGTAGGCGGATACGCATAGCCAGTCCAGTCCGGACTGGCTGGCATTGAGCTTCGGATACAGCCAGAGCAGGGTGATGTCTTCCCCGCCGCCGATGTATGCCGCGCAACCGGTGTCCTCGGCTTGGACGATGATGACCCCGGTCTCGCTGATGACCGCCTGTTTGACGTGGCGGGTTCCCTGACTTCCCGGAAGATAACCGACCGGCGTGTAGCCGAAGACTTCCATCGGGCTCTTGCCCTGGATCGGCAGGGATGCCAGGAAAGTGGCCGGGTCCCCCTGGGTCATGACTGTCTCAAGTACCGCCGATTTGAGCGGCCCCACTACCGCAAAGGCTTCACTCATGCGCGCCCGGGCCATGAAATCCCGATAGGCCGGCACCACCAGGGCCAGCAAAAGTCCCGCGACGGCGAGCACCACCGCCAATTCGACCAGTGTGACCCCCGATACGTGATTCTTGCTGCCTATCCCCGGGAATGATTTGGACTGCATACGGCACAGTCTGAGAAACCGGGGACCGCCAGAAAATCGGATTCCTCTTAATTTTCCAGGGTGCAACGAAGCTCCGAAAACCGAAAAACCTCGCCGCGGCGAGGCTTTCGGGGCGCGGGTCGGCCAACGCCGGAGGGAGCCGCCCTCTTACTTCCCGATGGGCTGAGCGACGCCACTGGCGAACGCGGTGGCCAGCAGATGCTTCAGTCCCTCATTGGCGCGTTGGGACGCTTCGGCCTGGCGGGTACTGAGCACGGCCTGCTGCTGGCTCAGATCGGCCTGTCGGCGACTCAGGCCTTCCTGGCGCTCGCCCAATGCCTTCTGGCGCGCGGCGAGCTCGGCCTGTTCGCGCTTTTCACTGGCCGATTCATCACGCGAACCTCCGTCCATCGCCCGCTGCGCCGCCGCCAGCGCCAACCGCGCCTGGCGCTGGCCCAGCTCGCCCTGCTCCTGGCCGAGCTTGCCCTGCTGCTGGCCCAACGCGCCCTGGCGCTGGCCCAGGGCGCCCTGCTGATCGCCGAGTTCGCGGATGGGTGCGATCAGCGCGTCAAAGCGCGCCAGCGTCTCCGGATCCCGAATCAGGTAGCGCGCGCCGCCCTGGCGAACCCAGAGCGCGTCTCCCTGCCCGGCGATCGCGCGGCGCGCTTCTTCCAGATCATCGGTGGAGCCGTTCATGACTGTGCGCTCGCCCTTGCCGCGGATGCGCACATAGGCCTGATCCGTACCGGACTTGGACAGGTGGATCTGTCCGCTGACTTCATCCTCCCCGCTCGCGGTGGTGACCAGGGAAGTGGTCGACTGGACGATGACCGTTCCGCCGCCGGCGGACTGCGGGCCCGCCGCGGCGGCACCCTCGCTGGGTGCGGCCACCAGCCGCAACGGCGCCACGCCGATGGCGGCCACCAGGATCAGCAGCGCGAAAGCACCCACGCGCGGAAAGGAAGCGGTGTTCTGCAACATGGTCAATCTCCTTTTGAGGCAGAGGAAAGTGGGAGAGGCGCTGGCCAGCCCGGTGCGCAGCGAGGGCGACGTGCCCAGCCGTACCAACAGGCGGCCGTAGTCATGACGGCAGCGGCGATCCCCCGCCACCACCGCCGCATCGCAGGCGGCTTCGCGGGCGATGCCGTACTCGCGCACCGCCAGGTGGATCAGCGGATGGAAGAAGAACAGGTGGCGCGCCAGGGTCGGGCCCCATCCCCACCACAGATCGCGCCGGTGCAGGTGCACCAGTTCGTGGGTCAGCGCCATGTCGAGGTCGTCGCCACCCAGCACCCGATGCGCGGGCAGCAGCAGGATCGGGCGCCAGGGCCCGACCAGTTGCGGGGAATCGATACCGTCGGAGACGCGCAATCGCGGAGTCCGCCGCAGTCCGTGGGCCTCGGCGGCGAGCGCCAGCGCCTCGACCAGCACTTCATCCGTGCATGGCGCCGAACGCCTGAGCAGTTCGCGGCTGCGCCACCAGTCACGCAGCGTCACGCCGCTCATGACGATCACGCCTGCCAGCCATAGCGCCACCAGGCCAAGCTGCCAGGAAAACCCGGGCGGGACCGCTGGCGCGGCGGTGTTCGCACCCGCCATGGCGTCGCCGCCCGCCGCGGCAAGCGGCATGGTTTCGACGACCGGGACGGCAGGCGCCTGCGCCAGCCACGGCAGTTCCAGCGGAGGCGCGACCAGCCCGAGCAGGGCCTGCAGGGCCACCAGCCACCACAACCAGCACTGGGTCGCCGGCGGCACGCGGGGCAACAGCCGGCAGAGACCCCAGACCAGGGTCACCAGCACCACGGTCTGCACGCTGGTCGCCGCCAGCCGCTCCAGGCACGCAACGATGAAGGCGTCCATCGATCAGTCCTCCTGCCGCTTGGATTGCAGTCGCGCCACCAGTGCTTCCAGTTCGGCCAGTTCCTCGTCGCTGACCTCGCCGCGCTTGGACATCCAGGCGACGAAAGGACTGACCGAGCCCCGCAGCGTCTTCTCCACGAAAGCCGCCACCGCGCCCTGCACCACGTCGTCCTCGCCGGTGGTGGCCGAATAACGGTAGAGGCCGTCGGCCTGGCGCCGCTTCAGATATCCCTTGGCGCGCAGCCGTTCCATCATGGTCAGCACGGTCGAGCGCGCCAGTCCCTGCACCTCGCCGAAACCGGCGGCGACCTCCCCGACCGACGCGTCTCCCTGCTGCCCCACATACTGGAGCAGGGCCAGCTCCTGGTCCCCGATGCTCTTGCGTGCCATGGTCCCCTCCACGGGGATGACTACAGATGTAGTCAAACTAGAACTGACTACATCTGTAGTCAAGCATGACCGATGGCAGGGGTGTCCCCGGATCGCCCTGGAAGGCCCCCAGGCCGCGAGGCGATACGATCGGTGAGCCCCCTGTCGGAGACGTCCCGAGCGACGCCGTGAAGAAAAATGCGAAGAACGAACACGTCGCCCGGTGGCCGGAAAGCATCGGTCACCTGCATGCCGCATGCGGTCGGCGCGTTGCGACCAACGAGCGTCACCGCGTCGGCGCGACTTCGCGCAATCGGATTCGCAGGCGCCGAAAACCAGAAACCCCGCCGAGGCGGGGTTTCTGGATGCAACTGGCGGAGTGAGAGGGATTCGAACCCTCGATAAGGCTTTTGACCCTATACTCCCTTAGCAGGGGAGCCCCTTCGGCCACTCGGGCATCACTCCGGGAAATGTTCCGCAGTCGAACGACGGCGGCCGCATAGGATAACGGCAGACCGGTTCGGCGGCAAACGGAATCAGCTCGAGGACGAATCGTCGTTGTGGGAAGCGGAACCCGCTTCCTCGCCGCGCTGGATGCGCTGGTAGATCTCTTCGCGGTGCACGGCAACGTCCTTGGGCGCGGTGATACCGATGCGCACCTGGTTGCCCTTCACGCCGAGCACAGTCACCGTGACCGAATCACCGATCATCAAGGTTTCGCCGACTCGGCGGGTCAAAATCAACATGTTTCTTCTCCTGAATCCGGCAAGATTAAGGCCGGGGCCGCGTTCCTGCATCGCTGGGCGCGAGGACGCTTCCAGATAGGTTCATCGTCGTGAATCATGGTACGGGCCGAAGCACGCGCCCGCAAGCGCGGGCGCGGGCCGGGCGGTTCATTGCAGGTGCCCGGCGACCCAGTCATTGACGCCCTTGAGGGCAGACACAAGGGCGGGCCCGTCCTCGCCACCACCCTGGGCGAGATCCGGGCGACCACCGCCCTTGCCGCCGATCTGACCGGCGACATGGGAGAGAAGTTCCCCGGCCTTGACCTTGCCGGCGGCCGCGCCGCTGACGCCGGCCACCAGCGCCGCCTTGCCGTCACTGGTACCGGCCAGCACGATCACCGCATCGCCCAATTGCTGCTTGAGCCGGTCGACCGCGTCACGCAAGGCCTTGGCGTCGAAACCTTCCAGTCGCGAAGCCAGCACGCGGACGCCCTTGACGTCCTGCGCCGCTCCGGCCAGATCGGCGGTGGCGCCCGAGGCCGCCTTCGCCTTGAGGACTTCCAGCTCGCGTTCCAGTTTCTTCTGCCGCTCGGCCAGGGCGCGGATCTTCTCAACCACGTCGTTGGCGTTGCCACCCAGCAGTTCGGCGGCCTGTTGCAGCCGGCGCTCCTCGGCGTCCACGTGATCCAGCGCGCCCTGCCCGGTCACCGCCTCGATCCGGCGCACGCCCGCGGAGACGCCGCCTTCGCTGACGATCTTGAACAGTCCGATGTCACCGGTCCGGCCCACATGGGTGCCGCCGCACAGCTCGGTGGAGTACTCGCCCATGCGCAGCACGCGCACGTTTTCGCCGTACTTCTCGCCGAACAACGCCATTGCGCCGAAATCCAATGCTTCCTGCATGCCCATGTGGTGCACTTCGGCCTCATGGTTGGCGCGCACCTGCGCGTTCACGCGACGCTCGACCTCGGCCAGTTCCTGCGGGCTGATGGCCTGGAAATGCGAGAAGTCGAAGCGCAGGCGATCCGGCGCCACCAGCGAGCCCTTCTGTTGCACATGGGTGCCCAGCACTTCGCGCAGCGCCGCATGCAGCAGGTGCGTCGCGGAGTGATTGAGGATGGTGGCCGCGCGCCGCGGCGCATCCACGCTCGCGGCAATCCGGTCGCCCAGCTTGAGGGTGCCGCGGGTCATCCGGCCCACATGGCCGTGGAACTGGCCGGCGAGTTTCTGCGTGTCCGACACTGCGAACTCGGCGTCGGGTCCGGCCAAGCGGCCCACGTCGCCCACCTGTCCGCCGGACTCGGCGTAGAACGGCGTGCGATCCAGCAGGACCAAAGCCTCGTCCCCGCTGCCGATCGACTCGACCGGACGACCGTCCTTCATCAGCGCCACCACACGCAGGTCGCCCGCGTCCAGTTGCTCGTAACCCAGGAACCCGGTCGGCTGCAGCTGCGCCACCAGATCGGCCGGCAGGCTGGCGCCGGAAGCGAATTTGCCGGCGGCGCGCGCGGTTTCGCGCTGCTGCTCCATCGCCGTCTCGAAACCGGCCATGTCCACCGTGAGGCCGCGCTCGCGGGCGATGTCGGCGGTCAGGTCAACCGGGAAGCCATACGTGTCGTACAGGCGGAAAGCCTCGACACCGGGAATCATGCCCTGGGCACGGGCGGCGATGTCGTCGAAGATCCGCATGCCCGAATCCAGCGTCTCGGCAAAGCGCTCCTCTTCGGCCTTCAACGCCCGTTCGACCAGATCGCGGGCGGCCGGCAGTTCGGGATAGGCCTCGCCCATCAGCTCGGACAGCGTGCCCACCATCTTGTGGAAGAACGGCTGGCGCACGCCCAGCATCCAGCCGTGGCGCAGGGCGCGACGGATAATCCGGCGCAGCACGTAGCCGCGGCCCTCGTTGGAAGGCAGCACGCCGTCCACGATGAGGAAACTGCAGGCGCGGATGTGATCGGCGATGACGCGCAGCGACTTGTTCTCGCGATCCTGCGTACCGGTCAGCTCGGCGGCCTTCTCGATCAGGGCCTGGAACAGATCGATTTCGTAGTTGCTGTGGACGTGCTGCAGGATCGCGGTCAGGCGCTCCAGGCCCATGCCGGTATCCACGCACGGCGCCGGCAATGGCACCAGAGTGCCATCCGGCTGGCGGTCGAACTGCATGAACACCAGGTTCCAGATTTCGATGAAACGATCGCCATCCTCATCGGGCGAACCCGGCGGACCACCAGCGATGTGATCGCCGTGATCGTAGAAGATCTCGGTGCACGGACCGCACGGACCGGTGTCGGCCATCTGCCAGAAATTGTCGGAAGCGAACGGCGCCCCCTTGTTGTCGCCGATGCGGACGATCCGCTCGACCGGGATGCCGATGCCCTTGTTCCAGATCTCGAAGGCCTCGTCATCGGTGTGATAGACGGTGACCAGCAGGCGCTCCTTCGGCAGCTTCCACACGCCGGTCAGCAGTTCCCACGCCCAGGCGATGGCTTCCTTCTTGAAGTAGTCGCCGAAGGACCAGTTGCCCAGCATCTCGAAGAAGGTGTGGTGGCGCGCGGTATAGCCCACCGAATCCAGATCGTTGTGCTTGCCACCGGCCCTCAGGCAGCGCTGCACGTCGGCCGCACGCACGTAGCTGCGTTTCTCCGCGCCCAGGAACACGTCCTTGAACTGGACCATGCCCGAGTTGGTGAACAGCAGGGTCGGATCGTTGCCCGGTACCAGCGGCGCCGAGGGCACGATGGTGTGGCCCTTGCTGTGGAAGAAATCGAGGAAATCCTGACGGATCTGGCGGGTGCTGATTTTGGGGAAGCTGGTCATCTGGCTGGCATTGGCTGACGGGCGCATCCGGACGCCGCGTCCCCCACAGATGCGGGCGCGAGCCTGCCGAAGCAACCCAATGCCCTAGATTAACAGGCCCGGCGGGTTCAGTCCTCCCAGTCCAGCCGGGTCGCCGCGCGGACACTGCCGCCGTCGAAACCTCGCCGGATCAGGAAATCGGCGGCCTTGCGCCGCCCGGCCAGATCGGTCAAGCCGGCCGGACCGAAACGGCGGCGGACGAGGTCGCACGCCGTTTCGGTCCAGTCGCCATCAAAAGTGTCCATGGCCGCCGCGATGGCATCGCGATCCAGCCCATGGGTCGCCAACTCCGCGCGGATGCGGAGCGGCCCATAACCGCTGCCAGCCCGGCTGCGGACCAGCAATTCGGCGAACCGGCGGTCATCCTGCCAACCCTCGCTGGCCAGTCGTTCCACCGCCGCCTTGGCCTCCCCTGCATCCACGCCGCGGGAGGCCAGCTTGCGTTCCAGCTCCCGCCGCGAATGCTCGCGACGGGTCAGCAACCCGAGTGCCCGCTGGACCGGCGTCTGCTCGGGACGGGACCGCCGCGGACGCGGCGAGCCCGGCTTTTCATCCCTGCCCATCATTCCATCCGCCGGGCCGGGCGGCCGGCATCCATTCCAGGCCACTTCCCATGCCGAACGGCTCAGTCATCCTGGTCCGCGTCGTCGCTCTCGCCACGCGAGGCTTCGGCCGGCTGGAACTTCTCGCGCAGTTCGCCCTCCAGCTTGGCCGCGATCTGCGGGTTCTCGCGCAGGAAGGTCCGCGAATTGTCCTTGCCCTGGCCGATGCGTTCGCTGCCGTAGCTGTACCAGGCACCGGCCTTCTCGACCAGCTTGGCTTCCACGCCCATGTCGATGAGTTCGCCTTCGCGGCTGATGCCCTCGCCGTAAAGGATCTCGGTGACGACCTGCTTGAACGGGGGCGCCAGCTTGTTCTTGACGACCTTGATCTTGGTCTGGTTGCCGATGATCTCGTCGCCCTTCTTGATCGCGCCGATACGGCGGATGTCCAGGCGCACGGAGGCGTAGAACTTCAGCGCGTTGCCGCCGGTGGTGGTTTCCGGGCTCTGGCCCGGCATCATCACGCCGATCTTCATGCGCAGCTGGTTGATGAAGACCACCAGGGTGTTGGAGCGCTTGATGTTGCCGGTCAGCTTGCGCAGGGCCTGGCTCATCAGGCGGGCCTGCAGGCCCGGCAGCTGGTCGCCCATCTCGCCCTCGATTTCCGCCTTCGGCGTCAGCGCGGCGACCGAGTCGATGACGACGATGTCGATGGAGCCCGAGCGCACCAGCATGTCGGCGATTTCCAGCGCCTGCTCGCCGGTATCCGGCTGCGAGACCAGCAGGTCGTCGACGTTGACGCCCAGCTTGGCGGCGTAGATGGGATCCAGCGCATGCTCGGCGTCGATGAAGGCCGCGGTGCCGCCCTGCTTCTGGCACTCGGCGATGGCCTGCAGGGTCAGGGTGGTCTTGCCCGAGGATTCCGGTCCGTAGATTTCCACCACGCGGCCCTTGGGCAGGCCACCGATGCCGAGGGCGATGTCCAGCATCAGCGAGCCGGTCGGGATGACTTCCACCGGTTCGATCACGCGGTCGCCCATGCGCATCACCGAGCCCTTGCCGAACTGGCGCTCGATCTGGGTCAGGGCCACGGAAAGGGCGCGCTTCTTGTTCTCGTCCATCATCAGTTCCTCGGAAGTATCAATCGTTGAATGCAAGGCTAGCGGGGGTGGATCGCACGGGCTGCGACAGCCCCGGAAAATCTGAAATTAAGGAAATCGCCGTGGTCCGGCCATCGGGGAATCCGGCGGCCGGGCGTCGGACAAACCCGCACGGTTCCGTCGGCCCTTCACCGGTTGGGCCTCACCAGGCCGCAATACAGGCCTTCGATGGCGAAATCCTGATCCGGCTGCACTTCGATGGGCGAATAGTCGGGATTGCGCGGCAGCAGGCGAATCCGGTCCTTGCCGACCTTGAGCAGCTTGACCGTGATCTCGTCGTCGATGCGGGCGACGACGATTTGCCCCGAACGCGCGTCACGGGTGCGGTGCACGCCGATCAGGTCACCGTCGAAGATGCCCTCGTCGCGCATGGAATCGCCCTTGACCCGCAGCAGGTAGTCCGGAGCCGGGGCGAAGAACGCCCGGTCCAGCAGCACGTAGTCATGATGGCCGGCATCTGCGCCAATCGGCGCGCCCGCCGCGACCTGGCCCAACACCGGAATCCGCAGCCCGTCGTCGTTGGCGGAGGGAAACGCCAGCTCCGGCTGCGGCTGCACCGGCGCCTTCAGCAGGCGGATGCCGCGCGCCCGGCCCGGCAGCCGCTCGATGGCGCCGGCCTGCTCCAGGGCTTCCAGGTGGTATTGCGCCGCCCGCACGCCCTTGAACCCGAAGGCCCGGGCAATCTCGGTCTGGGAGGGCGGCATGCCCTCGGCCTCGATGCGCTCGGCAATCAGGGCGAGGATGGCTTGCTGGGTATCGGTCAGGTCCATGGTTAGTAGTATTACTACTAACAAACGCACTTGGCAAGCCTGTGCCCCATTCCCTTTCGGCACGCCGGGGCCCCGCCAGCCTGCCGGCCGCGGAGTCGGCCTACTTCCGCCCGCTGCGCCAGATCGACAGCACGATCCAGACGCCGGTCATCGCCGCGAACACGAAGCCCAGCACGCCCATCGCCATCAGCCAGCGGTTGGAGATGCCGCCGCCCACGCTGTTCATCACAATGGACGAGCCGATGATCAGGGCGGCGGTGACCACGCCGATGGTCAGCCGGTTGGCGGCGCTGTTGAGCTGGTCGCCGAAGGCTTTCAGCGAGGTGATGTCCAGTTGCCCGCGCAGGCGTCCGCGGCGGGCCGCCTGCAGCAGGCGGCGCAGGTCCCGCGGCATGTCGCCGACCAGGTCCAGGGCGCCGGACAGGCTGCGGCGTCCCCGCCGGGCGACCGCGCGCGGTGAATAGCGATCCAGGATCGCCCGCTCCAGGTAGGGGCGCGCCTCGCTGGCCATGTCGAATTCCGGATCCAGTTGCCGGCCCAGGCCTTCCAGGGTCAGGAACGCCTTGATCATCAGCGCCAGATCCGGCGGCAGGCTCAGGCCGTGCCGGCGCAGCAGCGCGGCCACGTCGGTGAGCATCGCGCCCATCCGCAGTTGTTTCAGCGGCACGCCGCGATAGCGATCGGTGAACACGCCGACGTCGGCCTGCAGACGGGTTTCGTCGACCGACGCGTCGCCCTCGGTCCAGTCGAGCAGGATGTCGGTGACGGCCTCCGGGTCCTCGCCGACCAGCCCGTTGAGCAAGCGCGCGACCTGGAATCGCCGCTGTTCGGACACGCCGCCGACCATGCCGAAGTCGATCAGGCCGATGCGACCGTCGCGAAGATAGAACACGTTGCCGGGGTGCGGATCGGCATGGAACAAGCCATCCACCAGCACCATCTTGAGCACGATCGCCGCGCCCGTGCTCGCCAGCGCATGGCGATCCAGTCCCGCCGCGTCGACGGCCGCCAAATCGCAGCCGGGAATGCCGTCCACCCAGTCCTGCACGCTCAGGCGCTCGCTGGTCCATTGCCAGTGCACCGCCGGAATCAGCACTTCGGGATGGTCGCGGAAATTGAACGCGATGCGCTCGGCGTTGCGGCATTCGCTCGCGAAATCCAGTTCCGCGCGCAGCGACGCGGCGAATTGCTGGGCGATGCCCACCGGGTGATAGCGGCGCAGGTCGGGAACCTGCGCCTGGATGATTTCGGCCAACCGCGCCAGCAGGCGCAGATCCGCTTCGACCACTTCGCGGATGCCCGGCCGGCGCACCTTCAGCACCACCGCCGTGCCGTCATCGAGCCAGGCGCGGTGCGCCTGCGCCAGCGACGCGGCCGCGAGTGGTTCCGGATCCAGTCGGGCGAAGATGTTCTCCGGCGCGTCGCCCAGGTCTTCGATCAATTGCGGGCGGATGGCGTCATACGGCAACGCCGGCACCGCGTTCTGCAACCGGCTCAGCTCGGCGATCCATTCCGGCGGCAGCAGGTCGATGCGGGTGGCCAGCACCTGTCCAAGCTTGACGAAGGTCGGGCCCAGCGCTTCCAGCGCGCGGCGCAGGCGCTCGGGCGGCTCCATCCGCAGGGTTTCCTCCGCATGCTGCCAGTGCAGCAGCCGGCCGGCCCGTTCCAGCGCGCCGGCCAGACCGACGCGCCGCACCATGTCGCCGAAACCGTTGCGGATCAGGACCGACGCGATTTCCTGCAGCCGCCCCAGATCGCGTACCGCCCCCAAGGTCTCCCACATGTCAGCGTCGCCCGTCCCTGCCCGTCTGCATCGTCACAGCCGTTCCAGTCCGCGCAGCGCGGAGGCCACGGTCTGCCGGCGCACGGCGTCGCGATCGCCGTCGAACTGGAACACTTCGGCGCGCGCGTAGCCGCCGCGCCGCTTCCAGCCAATCCAGACCGTGCCGACCGGCTTGCCCTCGCTGCCGCCGCCAGGGCCGGCGATGCCGGTCACCGCCACGGCGACGCTGGCGCCGGAATTGACCAGCGCGCCGGACACCATCTCGATGACGGTCTCGCGACTGACCGCGCCATGGGTTTCCAGGGTCTGCGGACGCACCCCCAGCAAGGCCTGCTTGGCCTCGTAGCTGTACGCCACCATGCCGCTGTCGAACCAGTCCGAGGAGCCGGCGATGTCGGTCACCGTCTTGGCGATCCAGCCGCCGGTGCAGCTTTCCGCGGTCACCAGGTGATCGTGCTCGGCGCGCAGGCGGGCGCCAATCAGTTCGGCCTGCTCGCGCAGTTCGGCGTCGGAAGGAATCGCGGCCACGGTCGACATCGGCGAAGCTCGGGGGAAGAAGTCCCCGTTTTAGCCGAATTCGATGTCCCTGTCTGCCCGCCATCGGCATGCACCCGCCCGGAACGGGACGGGTGCATGCGTCATGCCGGCGGAATCGCCCGGGGTCAGTACGTCACGCGCAGGGTCACGCCGTAGGTGCGTGGCGCGCCCAGGAACGCGTTGAACGAATTGGTCGGATCGCCCGGCGTCGGCGAGAAGTTCTGCAGCGGGGCGTCGAAGCCGACCTGCTGGTAGGTCTCGTCGGTCAGGTTCTGTCCCCACAGCTCCACCATCCAGCGCTTGTTATTCGCGCCGAAGCCGATGCGGGCGTTGACCAGCGTGTAGCCCTCCTGGATCTTCTCGATGTCCATGTCCGAACCGGTGTTGTGTTCGGAGATGTACTTGGCGCCGACATTGAAGCGCCCGATCAGGCTGCTGCCGAAGTCCCACTGGTAGGTCAGCGACGCCGAACCCGACCACAGCGGCGCGAAGCTGATGTGGTTGCCCGGCAGCTTGTACAGGGTGCCGCCGGGAGCGGCGAATTCCGAGGTGGGCCTGTCGTTGCCATAGCGGGTGTCGGCATAGGTGAGGCCGGCCTGCAGCATCAGGCCATCCAGTCCGGTCTGCCACAGCACTTCGGCGTCGATGCCCTTGGAGGTGACCTTGGGAATCGAGCGCACCACATAGCTGGTGCCGAGGAAACTGTTGAGCTGGAAGTCGGTGAACTCCTGGTAGAACAGGGTGCCGTTGAGCAGCAGGTTGCCGTCCAGCCAGGTGGATTTGGCGCCGAGCTCATAGCTGTCGACGAATTCGCCGGGGAACGAGGTGTCCCTGACCGGCAGGATGCCGGCGGTGCCGCTGGACAGGCCCGTGTTCGACTGCACGCGATCCAGGTTGAAACCGCCGCCCTTGTAGCCGCGCGCGCCGGACAGGTAGGTCATCAGGTGGTCGTTCCAGCGGTAGGCGAACTTGAGCGTGCCGGACCACTCGCTTTCGGACCGGTCCTGCTTCGTGTGGCGTCCGTTGTGGGCGATGTTGGCCCAGGGCAGGCACATGTAGCCGATCGTGGTTGGCGCGAGCTGTTGGGCGACCGCCTGCGGAATCCCGCGCGCCATCAACGCGCCCACCACCTGCGCCGGAGCCATCAGCGCGGTCGCGCACCCAAGGCTGCCGTTTGGATTGGTGTAGACCGAATCCAGTTCCTTCTTTTCGTGGGTATAGCGCAGGCCGAGCGTGATCGCCAACTGGTCGGTGGCATGCCAGGTGTTGTTGGTGAACAAGGCCGCGGTCCTGGCGTTCTGGTTGTAGGTGTCGTGCGCGCCCTCGCTTTCCCCCGGGAATACGCTGCCGAACGCCCGACCGGTGGCCTGCGAGGCGAACAGGAACGGATTGGCGGTGTTGACGGTGATGCCCAGCGGAGCGAGCTGGCGGGCGAACAGGCTCAACAGCGCAGTCGACAGATACGCTTCGTAGTGCCTGCCAATCATGTACTGGTCGTGGCGCTCCAGGTCCTCATCCGAATAGAAGAAACCCACCATCCAGTCCAGCTTGTCGGTGCTGCCGGTCAGCCGGAGTTCCTGGCTGAAGGTCTTGAACTTGGTCGAGGAGTCATCGAAGTTGTTGCGCCGGTACAGCAGGTCCGCGCCGCTGAAGTCGAAGTCCAGCGCGTTGACCGACTGCCAGTCGCGCGCGGCGGTGATCGAGGTGAGGGTGGCGCCGTTGAACCAGGGCGTGTTCCAGTCGATCTGGGTGGAGAAGCCCTTGTCCAGCACGCTCTGCTCGGTGCCGCGGTTGCTGTAGGCCAGGCGCCGTTCGGGATCGGCGACCGGAATGACCGCGCGCCCCACCCCGCCCGCGAGCGCATCCAGGATGTTGGCGGTCAGGCCGCGCACGGTGGTCACGCCGACGCAGCAGTTCTCGTCACGGCGGGTGTAGTCGGCGATGAAGGTGAAGTCGAGGTCGTCGTTCGGTTCCCACAGCAATTGCGCGCGCAGGGTGCGGAAGTCGCGGTCGCTGTCCTCGCGTTGCGTGCGCGGTCCGGTGCCGGTGTTCACATCGGTCACACCATCGCGGGTGCGCTTGGCGGCATAGATGCGGAAGGCGGCGTGGTCGCTGATGGCGTCGTTGTAGGCGCCCGAAATGCCGAACTCGCCGTAGTTGCCGAAGGTCAGCTCACCTTCCGCGCTCTGGGTGTAGCTGGGACGGCGGGTGATGACATTGATCACGCCGGCGGAGGTGTTCTTGCCGAACACGGTGCCCTGCGGTCCTTTCAGGACCTCGATGCGTTCCAGTTCGCCCAGATCGCCGAAACCCACGCCGGTGCGCGGCCGGTAGACGCCGTCGATCACCACGCCCACCGCCGACTCCAGGCCGGCGTTGTCGCCGTTGGTGCCGACGCCGCGGATGCGCGCGGTGGTCTGCGACTCGTTGGTGGTCGAACTGACATGCAGGCCCGGCACCAGCAACTGCACGTCCTTGATGTCGGACACCCCGGCGTCCTGCAGCAGTTGCTCCGGCAACGCGGTCAGCATGATCGGCACATCCTGCATCGCTTCCTCGCGCTTCTGCGCGGTGACCGTCATGGTCGCGAGCGTGGTCGCCTCCTCGTCGGGTTTGGTCTGGGCTGGCGTGGCTTCCTGCGCTTGCAGATTGGCGGACAGTGCGGCGAAAACGGCGAGCGCGAGTGCGCGGTGCTGCGGTTTGGCGACCATGTGTTCCCCTCCCCCGGGTCATGTCGGATGTAATCAATCGACTGCGATATTCGGACCTGCCTTGCGACTGCTGATATTCATTTGCGCGCATTGCGCGCCCCCTGTGCGAGGGAAGCTAGCACCCCTGGCCGCAACGAAGCATTTTGCAGCGCACCCATACGCAGACCGCGCACTTTGCACGGGAAAATAAGCACGCTCGTGCGGAAAATAGGTTACTCGCGCGATGGCGCGAACCGGGGCCCGACGTCTTCCTTCCAGCCCTTTGAGCGAGGGTGGCCACGCCTTGGCGATGCGATCAGGAACGACCGCATGGCCCATGCATGCCGACGGCGCGCGTGGCAATCCGCCGACCGCGGGTGCCAGCCATCGCCGGCGGCGGCGCGCCCGCTCCTCGGTCCACCAGCGATCCCCTAAACTTGCAGCCTTTCCCCGCCCGGCTGCATGGCCTTTCCGCCGATGTCGGACGGGCGCCCGGCGCGCCGGATGTTTTCCAGAAGGTCACATGAAGCAGGACAAGTCGCAGGAACACACGCCCCTGATGAAGCAGTAAGCGCGTGTGCTTCTTGCTCATATCCATGCCATTGTTTTAAAAGCTTTATTTTTGGCACCAAAGCCGCGTTCACCGTTTTGGCTACCCCTTGGCGACCACTTTTCTAGCTTTTTTAGCTAGGAACACACGCAACTGACGATCGGCAATCGGTGGGTGATGCGACGAGATGAGTGGACTCACCCACTCATCCAAGCCACGGAGTCCTTATGTCCGTGATTGCCGGGCACCGCTGAGGCTCCTCGAACACGGGCATCTGCAACGACCACCACGCGCTCCAGCCCATCATCGAAGTGGACAGGTTCCACTCCAGCTGACTCCGGCACACGAAACCCTCGCACGCCTCAACTGGTGTAATGGCAAGCGGGTCCAGGCCCGGCCAGAGCGGTGGCAAGGGCTCGGGCACCACGGTCGCCACCCTCACCTCCTGTCCAGCCCTGTAAGAGCGAATGGCCATCAAGCAGGGCGCCCGAAGCTCGACGTGGGGCATGTCCTTGAAGTCCGTCCAAGCCCCACCCCACCGCAAGCCGGCCGCCTGGGCCAGTTCCCCATACCGCTCGTATCCCTGGCGAACGTGGTCGTTCTTGAGGTTCCAGCTGGGTCGCCCCCGCTTGTGGATGACCATGTCGGCGGCGAAGCCGTGGTTGTGGCAGCTTCGACCCGGGCCGACCTGAGTCACGCCCTTCTGGCTGGCCAGGAGTTCGGCCTGGCGTTCCTCGGACCGGTAGCCCTCGGCCAGGCGCAGGTCATAGCCCTCCTCTTTCATCTGCTGCTGGATCCTTTCCAGCTTGGCCCGCAGGTCGGGGTGGACGCCGTCCCACTGAGGAGCGTCCTTGTGGCGGTGGAACAGCCGCTTGAACAGCCCCGGCTTCTTGCCGTGGACATCCGCGATCGAGCCGGCAGGAACGTGGGCATGCGCCGGCATGGTGACAACGAAGAACAGGACAGACGCCAGCAGCGCCTTCATTGAACGGGATTTCATGAGTAGGCCTCCTTACTCACATGGGTCTACTCTTCATGCAAAAGGAAAATTGGAAACGCGCAAGGCCCCCTTGCCAATCTGAAATCCTTGTATAGAAAAGAAGAGGCAGGCTTCCTCCTTGCCTGCTGCTTCCCGGCCCGATGAGGTCTCCTGTCGGCCCCGTAGTCGGGTCGGGAAGCTCTTCTACCCCCCCTTGCGCGTTTCCCGCTGCGTGTTACTCGTGAGTAGACACCCCTACTCGTCGGAGGATACCCACCATGAAACGCTCCCTCATTCACTTGGCGCTGCTCGCCTGCCTCTTCTCGGGCACGGCGATGGCGCAGGTCCAGGTTGGCGACAACGCCAACGCCGTGGATCCCGAAAGCACCGCGGTGGGCGACAACGCCACCGCCTTCAACAACTGCGTGGCCGTGGGCGAAAACGCCCTGGCGGGCGCGCCAGGCCCGTTTGGCGACTGCACCGCCATCGGAGCCGACAGCGAGGCTGCCCTCGGCTCCATTGGCATCGGCACCCGCGCAAAGGTGAGAGGCAACGGCACGATCGGCATCGGCAACGACGTCAACGTGCCGGCAGGCGCCGTCGCTGGAACGGTTGTGGTGGGCCACAACAGCTCTGGCAACAACGCGACGGTGCTGGGCAGCAACAGCAGCGTGACCGGCAACCCGTCGAACGCGATGGAAGGTGCCGTGGGCGTGGGCAAGAACGTCTTCGCTCAAGGCGCTGGTGCGGCGGCCATCGGTGACGGCGCCCGTGCCACGAACACCCACCACCTCGGCGTGACCGCGGCGACCACCGCGTTGGGCGCCCAGTCCAACGCGGATGCCGAAGGGTGCGTGGCCTTGGGTGCGACAAGCGATTGCGGTGGGGAAGCCAACACCGTTTCCCTGGGCAACAGCTCGCTCAAGCGCCGGGTGACCAACCTGGCTGACGGCGTCTACGACACGGACGCCGCCTCTGTGAGCCAGCTCAACACGATGGCCAGCGCCATCGGCGGCGGGGCGGGTTTCGTCAACGGTGTCTTCGTGCCGCCGACCATCACCCTGTCCAGCGGCAACACCCACACCAACGTCACGGCCGCCATTTACGACCTGGACGGGCGCCTTCACAACCTGGAGCAGAACCCGGGTGGCGGCTCGCAAGGCCCGGTCGGTCCTGCCGGTGCCAGCGCCTACCAGGTCGCCGTTTCCAACGGCTACGCGGGAACGGAAGCGGAGTGGCTCGTATCGCTGAAGGGCGACAAGGGAGACCGCGGCGAAGTGGGTCCGCAAGGGCCTGCGGGCGCCAACGGTCAAGACGGGCGTGACGGGGTGGACGGTCAAGAGGGCCCCCAAGGTCCTGCCGGGCAAGACGGGCGCGATGGCATCGATGGCCAAGACGCGCAAGGCGACAGCACTAACCCCTACTTCGTCGCCAACGGCAACAACGACGGGTCCGACAACGCGCAGGCGGACAAGCTGGGCGGCGTAGCGGCTGGTCGGAACGCCGCTGCAGCAGGCTTCGGTGATGTGGCCATTGGCGAGGACGCGCGTGCGGACTCTGGTCCGGATGGGTCGGGCGCCGTCACCATCGGCCCCCGCTCCAGCGCCACGGGTGGTGGAACCACCGCTGTGGGCGACCAAGCCACTGCGCAAGACCGTGGTTCCGCCGCGTTCGGCCAGGGCGCCACCGCACGCGATACCAGCTTGGCTGCTGGCATGGGCTCTGCGGCCACCGGTCATGTCAGCACTGCTGTGGGCCCGAACGCCCAGGCTTCCGGCCGCGCGTCCTCGGCCTTCGGAAACAACGCCCAGGCTCAACATGCCAATGCCACGGCCGTGGGCTCCGCCACCGTGGCTCAGCAAAACGGCACGGCGGTTGGCACCGGTTCGGCTGCAGGCGTGAACGGCACGGCTCTGGGTGTGAACGCCAGCGCCTCGCACACCAACTCGGTGGCCATCGGCGCCAACACCCGCACCACGGGATCCAACCAGGTGGCCATGGGCTACCGCCAGGTCACCCAGGTGGCTGATGGCCGAGTGGCGCAAGGCTCCACCGATGCAGTGAACGGGGGCCAGCTGTGGAACCTCCAGCAGTCCCTCGATGACCGGTGGGTTCAGATCGATCGCCGACTTGAGCGAACCGACAAGCGCATGGACGGGCTCGGAGCGCAGATGGGCGCATTCGCCAATATGGCTGCAACACCCGGCGAGGGAGGTGTTGTGATGGGAATGGGTTTGAGCGGCGGTCGAGCTGCTGCCGCCATCGGTTGGAGTCGCCGCTTCAACAACGGCGTTGGCGTGAGCGTTGGCGCTGCCTTTGGGGGCGGAAACAAGCCCGTCTTCGGGGTCGGCATCCGGATTGGTGGTCGTTGATAAAGGAGGTGATGCGTCTCGGCAGGGGCCCTTCGGGGCCCTTGTTTGCTGCCGGATGTATGAATTTATTATTTACTTACATTATCTCCCGCTTGAAAGTTGTTAGTTTTTCGTCTATAATCACCATTAACGAATTCGAGGAGCTGGGGTTCGACTCCCTAGTTAACTCGATGGTCGTGGTAATGCCGACAACTGCCATTGCCTTGGCAATCGCCAAAGAATGGTTCCTCAACCGAAACAAGACTGGTGGTCAACTTAACAACACAAGCGAGGTGAATATGAAAACAGACAACCACTCAAGCAATTTCAATAACAATCTGACACTGAAGACCGCAATCGGCACGGTTCTGAAAGTGGCGTATGACACGACCATCGGGATTGGCGTAGGTAAGCTCCTCGCCGCACCGCAGGTCAGTGCACGGTGAGCTTCGCTCCCTGCTGACCCACACGAAGAGCCCGGGCTGGTCCCGGGCTTTTCTTTTGAGCGCTTACAGCCTCGGCCGGGCGGGAGCGGAATGAGGCGTGGCCCACGCCAGCGCCAAGCGCTCGGCCTTCTTGGCCGCTCGCCAGGCTCGAAGCACTTCCAGTGTTGCGGCGTCGGCCGCCAGATCCATGGCCCCCTCGCCGTCCTGATTGAACGCTTCCAGGTCCGCTCCGTGTTCGAGGAGCAGTTGGCACATGGTCGGCTGGCCCGATCGGGCCGCGGCCAGCAAGGGTGTGTCGCCTGTCATCCCGTCGACGTCGTCCACGTCCGCGCCCGCCTCCAGCAGCAATTCGGCCACCGGTATCGAGCGGCCCCAAACGGCGCGCATCAACGGCGTGTCTCCGCTTTCCATGCGCTCCGTCGGCAAGGTCAACGCATCTACCTCTGCGCCATTCGCAATTAGCATTCGGCAGGCATCGAGGTGGCCCCCGAATGCGGCGAGGTGGAGCGCCGTCACCTGCTCGGCCATCGGGGAGACCATGCCCTGATCGACCAGCACGTAGCGGCCGGGATCCATGCCCGCCTGCAGGAGCTGGCCCAATTCGTCGGTGTCACCCACGCGGGCCGCGCGCATCCATCGGTTGTCCATACATTCTTCTCCCGTGGTCAATAAGCCACCGTAGATCGGCACGGCGAACGCGCAAGGGGTTGCCAGTTCGGGAATCTGATCTATTCGTGAGTGGGTCGTTTTACTCACGGAGAGACCATGGCCCACCGCCACAACCTGGGACGTAGCGAGAAGTATCACGCCCTGCCCCGCACCATTTACGCCCTCTTGTTCGACGATGGGGGCTGCTACATCGGCCAGAGCTCGAACCCGGAGCAGCGGGAGAAGCAACACCGCTCACACCAGGGCGGCTGGCATCGTCCCTTTCGCTTCCATGTGCTGGAGGTGGTGACGGCGACCAGGGCGGAAGCCGAGGCCTACGAGCAGGCTTGGCGCGTGAGGGCGTCGAAGGAAGGCTGGCGCGTCTACGCCAAGCCTCCTGGCGTCGTGATCAATCCCCATCGCCGCGCCACGCCCCACGTGCGCTGGTTGGCGGCGCATCGTCGATGGACGTTGGGCACGCCTGGCAGGCGCCCTTCGGAACGTATGCGGTGGTGGCCGTGGATCTTGGTGGGGGCCAGCGTTTTGCTTCTGGCCCGCTGCGTCACCGGGTGAGCACGGGGCCTTTCTGCTTCTCCACCGGCATCGCGGGCTTGGGCTTCAAGCCGGCCAGCAGCTTTTCCACGTCCTGGACCAGGTTGCGCACGGGAGCGGCCTGGCTTTCCGACAGTCCTGCGCTCAGCGCCATTTCCTTGTGCCGCTCCGTGCCCAAGCGCTCGGCCAAGCGCTCCTTGACCTCGTCGGTCGTATACATCCTGTAGCTGCCCTTCGTCAGGCGCGTGAACGCCACCAGGGCCGATTGCTGGTCCAGCATCCCCAGGTTCGTCGCCAGGTGGTAGATCTCTGCCTTGCCCTGCCCCTGCGCCTTGTGAACCGTCATCGCCCATCGGTGGGCCAGCGCGTTGTGCTCGCTGGTGTTGAACTTCACCAAGCGGCCTTCTTCCTTCGGATTGGTGGACTCGATGCGCACCACCAAGTCATAGCCACCGGCCTTGTCCTTGCGAATGCTCTCCACCGTGCCTTCCGTGCCGTTGATCACACCCAGGTCGTTGTTGGTCGCGGTGAACATGACCCGGTCGCGGCGCGATACGGTCAGGTCTTCCCACGTTCCCTTCACGATCGTGCGAAACGTGAACTCCTCCTTGTCCAGCTCGCCCTTGTCCTGCATCCCCTTGCGGATGCCGGCGGTCAACGCCTTGATCTCCGCCCGTGTGTGGCCGAGCACCAGCTTCTCGTTCAACGGGGTGGGGTCTTTCAAGTAATCGTCCACCAGCGCCTTGATCGCCTGCTTCTCGGTGCCGAAGTCATCGATACACTTGCGCTCCTTGAGGTTACGCAGGGTTTCTGTCCCCATGTCGAGCGTGCCCTGGCGGCTGCGGTGGCCGCGGCGCACGTCTTTGACCTTGCCCAGGCGGTCGCGCTCGTAGAAGCTGTTGGCGGTGATCAGGTCTCCAGCGTTCTTCTGCCGGCGGATCTCGGTCAGCTTCGCATCGCCCAGGGCCATCTTCGCCAACTCGAATCCGTTGCCGGCCGCGATCGGCTGCAGTTGATCGCCATCGCCCTGCAAAATCAGCTTGCAGCCCACCTTCTGGCAGTAGGTCATGAGCTTGAGGGTGTCCCCGGTGGCCACCATGCCGGCTTCGTCGAGCACCACCACGTCTTTCCTGGTCAAGGCCACCTTGCCCTGACGCAACTGGGAGAAGAATCGCGCCACGGTCATGCAGGGCATACCCGACTCCAATTCCAGCTTCTCAGCTGCTCTTCCGCCAACGGCCAGCCCCATCAACTGCTTTCCTTCCGCTTCGAAGCACTGCTTGTAGACCTCCGCCACCGTGGTCTTGCCCGTGCCGGCCAACCCCGACATCACGCCCACGCCGGCCGTTCCATGGGTCAGGTGGCCGATCGCCGCCTTCTGTTCGTCGGTCAGCGTGAATCCTTTTCGCTTCTCGTAAGCGGCCACCTCTCGATCGACGGTGGAGCGGAACACTTTGAGATCGGTCTCGCTTTCGCGCTCCTTGGCCCGTCGAACGATTTCGGCTTCCCACTCGACCATCCACGTCGCGGCGAACCGATCCTCGCGGTGCCTGCGCGCCAGCCGGTTGCCCCGATCGTCCTCGTGGAGGTATTCGGCGTTCACACGGACCAAGTCGTCCTGCTGCGTGAACTCCCTGACCATCTTCAGCACTTCCTCGGCGTTCTTCTGCCCGGCGAACTCCATCCCCAGCTCCCTGACTAGGTCGTGTTCGCAGAACATCGCTTCATTCTCGTGCATGCGCTTCAAGACCTCGTCAAACGTATGCGGGTCCAGGTGCTGGCCACGGGTCTGCTTGAGCGACCGGGTGGTAGGCACCAGCCCCGGGTTCTCTTGGGCGATGTTGGCGAAGGTCTGCTGCCAGTCCTTGACCACCTGCTCGAACGGCGGTTCTTCCTTCTTCTTGCGGGTGGCCTTGCAGGCTTCGTCGTGGCTGGCGCTGGGGTGCTCCTTGACGTAGTCGAGGATTTCCTGGCGACGGGTCTTCACCTGGAGCACCAGTTCGCGATCGATGCCCGCGAGGGTGGTGAGGATCTGGCCGGTCTCGCGCCCCTGGACGTCCACCTCTCGCTCGCGATGGATGTTGTATCCCAGCGCTTTCATCGCGGTGTAGAGCTCGGCCTTGTAGAGGTGATCTGCCGCATGTCGATGTCGATACAGCTCGATGGCGTCGAACGTCCCCCACTTGCCGTCCTCGCCTTTTGAAACCCCGTAGACCAGGTGATGGGTATGCAGATCCGGCTCCACGTTTCGGTTGCTGACATGGTCGGCCGCAGTCCACACCAGACCTTGGGTGTCGATGACTTCAACTCCACCTTCCCCACGACGTGTTTCCACCTTGCTCTCGATGTAGTGCATGGCCACGGCGCAGGCCTGGCGGTGTGCTTCAAGGATGGCTACCTTTTCCCGATCATCCGCAAGCGCGAAAGCCACGCTCACGTCCCCGGGGGCCGAAATGGTCAGATCGAACCCCACACGGTGGCCGCCCTCCCACTTCTCCATCGGCTTGCCATCGTCATCCAGTCGCACGTTGCCCCAGCGGTCCCTTTTGATGACCAGTTGGGGTTCCTCGCCCGCGTTTTGGCACAACGGCCTTCCGGTGGGTGAAAAGCCCTTGCCGAGCTTTTCCATCACCTCGCGGGTGACCGGCTGACCTTTCAGGCCCAGTTCGGCCGCAAGGCTCCCGCCCCAATTGAGGGTCTGGCGGGGATCGGGCCCGCCTCCGGCGTAGTAGGCCACGGCGCCGTCGATGGACAGGCGCTCGGTGGCCAACATGTAGTCGAACATGTTCCCGTTGCGCTTGTTGTGGCCGCGGGCATCGATGCGCGTGCAGTTGATCATGGGGAGCTCCGAAACCTTGACTGATCCAAGGTCCCAGAAATCGAAGAGTTGGCAAGGCCGCTCACCGCTTGAACAGCGCGTCGATCTCTTCGGGGGTCATGGCCAGCACGCGCTGGACGTCTTCGACGCCGCTCTGGGTGATAGGGAAGGCAAACGCACCGCCCGGCAACGTTGTCGACTGCGTCGCATCCCCTTGAACAGGCCCAGCGGGCTTGGTGGTCCACTTTGCAGGCTCCTGCCCTTCGCGCACCTGCGGGTAGGTCTTCCCTGGCCATGCGAGCAGGAGCACGTCCCCACCCATCTGGACGATCGCCTCAATGCCCCACTTCTCAGGTCCGTAGCGCTTGCCCTTGCGGAAGCCCAGTCGGTCGGTCAGCTCCCCACTGGAGATCAGCGCCCTGCTCTCTTCATGGACCTGCGCCTTGTCCTCGTGCGAACGCCAGGCGATCTTGTGCTTGCCGAGCTGGCTGGCCAGCTTGTCGCGGGTCGCCCCCATCTGCACCTGGCACACCACATGGGTGCCCACCAGGGATGAGAACGCCTGAGCGGTCTTCTCCCCGTAAACCAGTTCGATCTGGGCATGGTCCTGGACCGCCATGACGGCCACCACGCCCTTGCTGCGCCCCAGTGCCAGCAACGGGTCGATGTTCAGCCGTCCTGCACTGGTGAGCTCGTCGAACACGAAGTAGAGCCCTCGCCCGCTTTCGTTGTCCGGCAGCGCAGGCCCGATGAGATCCGGAACCGCCACGTTGATCATGGCGGCGATGTAGGCTTTGGTCAGCGTGGGATCTGGGCCGGATTGAACGATGACTTGCTTGCGGCCGGTGTAGTCATCTCGGATCCATTTGGTGATGGAGAATCGGTGCTTGCCGACGCTGGGCCAGGCGGTTGCCAGATCGTCGATTAGGCGGGTGAACCCTCCTAGCGTCGCAAGGATGCTGGCCGTGGTCTGGCTCTCGGGGTTCACCACCAGAGCTGCTCCGCGCGGGTAATGGGGGCGCAGGCCCTCGCACATAGCGGGAGCGGGACGGCGAAGAAGGCGTGCGAGATCCGTCCAAGACCACTGCTCGGGCACGGTGTTCTGCAGTTCCCGCAGACATCCAATCAGAATCTCTTGAGCCGCCAGGTGCCAATACTTCGAGCTGCCTTCCCCCTCGGGGATGATGGTATTGGCGAACGCAGCAGCCTGGGTGGGGGTGCGCACGTCGGCGGCCACGTCCCATACGTAGGATCGCGAATCGAACGGTGACACGATGATGGGCCGTTTGAAGATCGAGGTGAAATCCCCTTTGATGTCGTAGAGGAACAGCTTCGCGCCCTTCATCCGTGTCAGCTGTTCCAGGATGTGCTTGAGGATGACGCTCTTGCCCGAGCCCACCGAACCAGTGAGGAGCACGTGGCGTGCCCACTGCTTCTTCGACAACACCAGGTCGGGATGCAACGACAAGGCGAACGGGTCGGCTTCAATCTCCTTGGGTGTGAGTGATCGGCGACGCGCTTCCACGATGGCTTCCTGACCTTCCAGCAATTGCGGACCCGCCAGGTGCCATGTGTTGCTCACCGGCTTGGCTTCCTTGAGGAACACGCGCGCGGCTAGGTAACCCGCCAACACAAGCGATACCCCAATGCGGGTCCAAGTGGCCAAGGGGTGGTGAAAGGACACCAACTCAATGAACTCCCGTGCCGGAGCACGAGCCGAGATTCCGGCGGTCAGGAAGTGGTAGCCGGTCACCAGGCCCCCCTTCAGGGCATCGGTGAAGCGAATGAGCTGGCCATCCGGGTTGGGGATGAACCAAGCGACGCCCATGGCGCTGACGTAGACCACCCCGAACGTGAATCCGCCGCCGAGCAAGGCGCGGTGCCAGTAGCGGACCGGTTGGGACGGTGCGACGCTGCCGGGCACCTCACCCAGGGCGTCATAGTGCTTGGGCTTGCTCATAGCTGCGCTCACGCTGGTGCATCCGCGTGGGGGTGCGTCCTCGCCAGCCGGGCTGCTCGGCGTCGGCACCGTTGCGCATCAGTTGGTCGCAGGCGCGGGCGTGCCTGTGGAGCGATGCGAGGTGGAGCGGTGCCCAGCCCTGCCCGTTCAACGCCGAAACGTCGGCCCCGGCATCCACCAAGGGCTTGATCAGGTGGGCATGCCCGAAGCGGGCTGCGTGATGGAGCGGCGTGTTCCCACTGGCGTCGGGCATGCGCACGCTGGCGCCCATGCCGATGCAGGCCAGTAAAGCCGCTTCGTGCCCCGCTCGCGAAGCCCCGGTGAGCCAGGCTTGCCATGGAGCGTTGTCTCTGAGGCATTGGGCGTCGTCCTGTTGTGCGCTGGCCTCTTCAGCAGCCATAGCCAGGTCATGGAACAACCCCGTGTGCTGGCTAGGGGTAAGGCGAGAAACGTGATCTGCGATGGCACTGAACGCCATGGGTTCATTCTTGTCGCCTAGCCGCCGCTCGAAGGCCCTAACCATGTCTAGGGTCGAGGCGTTCTCGGGAGTGTCGAAGGTCAAGCGGTGAAGCCCCCAACGGAGGTCAACCTGGGTAGCCCGGTCGTAGTCGCCTTTCCTCACCTGCCAGACGAGGTCGCCGCTTCGCCCCTCGACGGGGGCCAGGCTCAACGCGTGGACGCGGGCTAGGACGACTGAAGCGTGCTGCTGCTCGGTGCCGAACTCACGCAACAAGGCGTCCACCAGGACCTCTGTTCGGTGGAGGCCCAGGCGGCGCAATTGGTGCTGGAGAGATTCACGGGGGTCCATCCCCATGGTTGTAAAGACGAATCCGCGTCCGTCAAGCGAAAGGCCAACCTCAGCGTTGGTGGGTCAGGTAGGACTTGAACCTACAGGGGACGCGATGCCATCAGTTTTACAGACTGCCCCGGCTGCATTACCGGACTACTGACCCTTGTGAAGCTTCACCGTTCGGAACGATGGTCATCCCGGGATGGGTGCCAAGATCATCCAGACCATCACTGTGATGACCCAGAGGGGGTGAAGCCAGAACATGAACTCGTCGCCATCGAACCGGCGGATGCTCTGTCGGACGTAAATGCGACAACGACGGAACACACTGCCAGTTAGTCGAAGGAGCATTTAGAAACGTAGATGATGCCGACGGCAAAGACGAACCCACCAATCACGGCTTTCAGCAAGTGTGGGATTGCAGCAGGGAACCACATGGATGCGGCGATGAACATCGCCACCAAGAGGAATCCGGCAACTACAACAGGAACGAGGTTCTCGAAAGCGAAATCTTTGAGGGCTTCAATCAACATGTCGGTCTCCTGGGTTGGTATTTTATGAGTAGGTCGGTCTACTCTTGTTACACCTTCAGGAAACCACACCAGAACTGGGTGTCAAGTCGCAAAAAAGCCCGATTCTGTGAAGAACCGGGCAGTTTTTAACTTTAGTCGTTTGACCAGGAATTACTGGCTGAAGACGTTCCGCTGGCGTTGCTTCTCGTGCTTGTCCCAGTCGAAGTTTTTCTCATAGTCCTTCATGAACTCAGCCTCCTTCTGAGCCGTTCGGGCATACTCGGCGTAGCCCAAGCGCCCCGGCCCGTTCTCCTTCTGCTGTTCACGGGTCAGCATCGGAGGGCGTTGCTCTTCCCCCTGACGCTGCTGGCGCCACTGCTGGACCGTCTGAAAGGCCACTTGTTCGTGCTGGTTGTCGGGTTGGCTTTCAGCCTTGGCCTTGTCGGCCTCCTGAATCTTCTTCTGCAGGGCCTCGATCTGCTCCGGGCTGGCCTTCTCGGCCCAATCCAGCAAACGCTGCCGGCGCTCCTCGATGACCTGCTGGTCCTTGTTGACGGACTGATCGTAGGCCGCCCTGGCCTCTTCTTTCTGGAAGGGTGGGCGGTCGCCCAACAGCTTCTCGTTGCGTTGTGCCCGCAGGGTGCGCAGGTCGTCCAGGGTTTCCATGGGTTGGGTAAGGGTGTCGCTCATGTGGGGGTCTCCAGTGGGGGATTGGTTGATGGTTGATCAATCCGGCGAGTTGGCAAGGGGGTTCGCCCCCTCGCCGTTCTCCGTTAGTCCAGGTCAGGAACCAGCTCGGCCAGGTCGATGCGCTTGTGGCCGGCGCGGTTCAAGGCAACGATGGCGTGGCCGCGGGGTTCCAGCAGGGCCGGATACTCTTCCTTGCGGAAGAGGGGTTGGACCTCGCGCTTGCCACCCGTAGGCATGTCGATGTCACGGGCCAACTCCCCTTGCCCGATGACGTCTTCGCCGCCAATTCGCCACGTGTGACCGGTAGCCGGGTCCACACGGAGTGCGGTCAGGCGGCCTGCACCTTCCAAGCGCATCTTGTCGAAGACAGCTGCGTGGGGGTGGTTAGGGTCGTTCAACACCGAGTGACGGTAGTTGTCCAGCCCGCCCTTGTAGTCGATGCCACGCGTCTTCTGCTTGAAGGTGGTCAACATGGCTTCGCCGAACCGCTTGATCAGATACTCCACGGTGTTGAAGGAGCACTTCAGGGCGACCAACGACTGCATGGTGTTGGCCAGCAACTCTGCCCGCGTGCGGCTGCCAAACGCGTCCTCCAAGCTCTCAAACCCTTGCGTCGCCAACACGGGCAACAGCCCCAGCGAACGGGAGATGGAGAAGAGCTTCGTGTCGTCGGCGGTGATCAGCAGGTGCGCCTCGTCCATCATCAGCATGACCTCGACCTGGCCAGGCAATGCTTCTCGCCACTTCTCGCCATGCGCACCGCGCGCCTGGATGCCGTTCGTGACCCGCTGCTTCAGCAAGCGCATCATCATCTCGCCCGCTTCACCGTATTGGGTGGGTGGCAGGAACAGGCCCACCATCGCGCCGTAGAGGGCCTTCGAAACGTCCACCTCGCCCTTCTCGATCGAGTGCCAGGGGATGTCGTTGGCGTCGCGGAGCTTTTCACCCCGCAACAGCTTTTCCAGCAACCCACGGGAGTTCAGCGTGAACGACTGACGCTGCTCGGCGTTCATGGCCGGCACTTCCAGCAACGCCCATTCGAGGGAGCTCTGAAGCTGGGACATGGGACGCTTAAGATCCGGGTGGATCGTTTGCGGCTCGTTCTGCTGGCGCTTCCGGAAAGCGGCCAGATAAGCGGCATGCGCAGCACGGCCCTCCTCGTCCATGCTGATGTCTGGCTCTTCCAGGCCCAGATACTTGACCACTTCCATGATCTTCGGGTTGGGCTTGGGAAGCGTCCCCGTCGGGATGACACGCTCGACGCTAGAGAGCAGCTTGGCGTGATGCATGGGGGTGTAGGCCCAACCGCGATCGGATTCGATCACGCAGGAGTAGAGTCCCATCTCTTGGACCACCTCGGCCAACCGTTCTTCCACCTCGGCGGTGTCCTGCCCCAGCTTGCGGAGCTTGCGCTCTTCGAGCTGCAAGAGCAGGTGGGATTGTTCCAACCCGGAGATCTTGGCCATGCACCAAGCACGGTAAACCTTCTCGTGCTCGACCAGAGCCTTCAGGATGATCCCCGTGTGGTAGAGGAACGCATCGCCACCGTCGGACCACAATTTGGACTTCTCGTCCACGACGCCACCGGACGCACCACGCAACGCCTTCACGATCTGATCCGGCTCCAATCCCTCGTAAGGGCCGACGGACAGGCCTGGCTTCACCACGATGTCGAACAAGCCTTCCAGGTCGGTGATGATCGCGCCGTCCTTGCCGTCGGCGATGAGCGCACCTCCCGCCGTGCTCTTCTTGCCCTGCTTGCGAGCGATGGCCTCCGCCGCACGGCGGTATCGCCTCGCCAGCGGGCGCATCAGGCTGTAGGACTTGCCCGAACCGATGGCGCCGAAGATGATCAAGCCTTGGGTGGCGTCTTTCCAAGACAGCATCATCACGGTGCCCAGGTCGGGGGAGTAGCCAAACCCCTTGTCGGTCAGGTGACCTAGGGCACGGGCCACGGCCATCAGCGGAGTCGTGTCCTTCAGAGCGTTCTGGGCCTGCTGCTCGCGCGCCTTGACGTGTGAGGTGACCAAGGCGCCTTGTGTGCCCAAGTTGTTGTCGTTGTTCTGCAGACAGAGGCGTGCGCCGGTCTGAACGAAGTTGCCCTCGGTGAATTGCATGGCATACATGCAGGCCAGCACGAAAGGAACGGCATCCCCCAAGCCCCACGGCAGGAACTTGGACACCAGCAACGCTCCAAGGATGACACCCACCCACTTCATCGCTTGGATGAACCGGGCGGCGGTGCCGCCGATGACCCCACGGTGGGGATGAGAGGCCGCAGCGACCCAGCAGACAACCAAGATCACACCCACCAGGCCAAAGCCGATCATCAGGGCCTTGTTGAAGAAAGCCATGTAAGCCTCGAAACCTGCCGACCCGGCAGCTGCGCCTCCCAGGCCAACACCGCTCAGCTTGGACATGCTGGCCATTCCCATCGGAATCCACTGGAGCAGCACCAGCGCCTTCAGTGCCTCCTTCATGCTTTCGCCCTGCTTCAAGGCGATGAAGTAAGGAATGGTCAATAAGAAAGCCAAGCCCAGCAAGGCGATCCAAGAGGTCGGATCGGGAAGCGCTTCCGAAGCCCCCTCAGAGTTCCCAGCCCAGCCGATCCATGAGACCAGAAACAAGGTCATAGCGCCGATGGCGGGAAACGCCAGATACATCAGGGGAGTGGCAATGCTGTCGTTGCCCTGACCCATGTCGTTGCCCTGCAGGAAGCCCTCGGCACGGCGCCCGTCCTTGGTGATGGTGATGCGGGACTGGCTGTCGCGCAGATCTTCGGGGACCTTGGGCCACCACACACGGAAGTCGTCCTCGCTCATGCCTTCAGGAACCATGAACGCGTTCTGCTCCTCGTTCCAGACCGCACCGCACTCGGCAGCCAGTTGGGTGTCCTCCGACGGAACGTCCAAGACGCGGCTACGCACCCTATCGCTCAGGTCGAAACGTCCGACCAGGTTCTCGAACTGCGCATTCGACTGGACGATGATGGATTCACGAATGGTCGCGCCCTCGTTGTCCTTGCGGCGGAGGGCCTTGGGCCACCACTTGCGGAAGTCGTCCTCGCTCTTGCCTTCAGGAACCACGAACGCGTTCCGCTCCTCGCTCCAAACCGCACCGCGCTCGGCAGCCAGCTTGGCGTCCTCCGCCGGAACGTCCAGAACGCGACTGCGCACTCCTTCGTTGTTTTCGCGACGGAACTTGCGTCCCAGGCCGGTCGTCCAGTCGATGGCACTCAGAATGTTGATGTTCAAAGCCATGTCTTAGATCCTCCTTCAGTTGCCAAGCCAATGGGCCAGGACGGCCAGCACCGCACACAACGGCGCCACAACCAGGAAGCCCGCTTGGGCTACCCAGCGCTCCGCCACCTGCTCCACCTGACTCGCGTAGAGCCGGTCCTTGGTCCAGGCCTCGTAAGCCGCATCGTTGTCCACCGGCGGCACGCGATCGGCGCGCAGGTAATAGAACGAGCGCCTCACGGGCTCACTCAGATGACCCATGCCCAGCGACTCCGGGCTGCCAATGAACAGTCGCCCATGAAGGCTCATCCACTTCGAGCCGAAGTGGAGCTTTCCTGGTTCCCGGTATTGCGTGAAAAGCCACTGGAACATGTTTCCCCCTTGAATGATGAGTAGGTCACTTCTTTCTAGATCGAATCGGCGAGTTGGCAAGGGGGTCACTTGATCCCGGACTTCTCCGCCCAGGCATCCAAATCGTTGCTCGCCTTTTGCTGCCAGTCGTTCTTCTGCTCCGCGGCTGGTGCAGGGGCCTTCTTCGGCAAGGGGGCGGACGCGAGTTTCCGCGCAGGCATGGACTGGGTAGCAATCGGCGCTGGCGCCTTCACCAGGGGAGCGGCGACAGGCTCAGGCTTCTCGATCGTGTGCTCCGGCCTGGCCTGTTCTGGAAGCACTGCTGGCGCTGGCGCGACCACGGGGGCTTCCAGCACCTCAGGCACCTGTTCGGGAACAACCGGAGTGGCAACGTGTGCCACGGGAGCGGGTGCGCTCGGCGGCGGCTGGTCGTCCTTCCCTTGCAGGAAATTGATCGCCCCAGCGACCAATGCCACCGCCACAACGCCGCCCACGACCCAGGGCCAACTAGAGCGGGGCCTAGACTGCAAGGACACTTGCGGCCCATCTGGAGCCGTGGGGTCAGGTGAATGACTAGGCTCCTCAACAGCACTGAGAGCCAACTCGCTCTGCCCATTCAAAACGTCATCGGTCACTTGGGGCTCTTCCACACCATCTGCTGGCTGGTCCGAAAGAGCGCCCACCTCCGGTGCCAATCCAGGCGCTTCCACGACCGGCAGTTGTTCAATCGGTGCGGCGTCGAGAGTTGCTTCGATCACCTCAACCTCATCTGTTTCACCATCAATTGCCGCTGGCTCCTGGACAGACAACCCCTCGACCACGTCTTCGGCTGCAGTTTCGGTGAAGGGTGCTTTGTCCTCCCATACCTCCCCATCAACATGCACAACGTTCAGAGACATGCCGCCCACCAAGACAGAACCCGCCCGCTCGCTCTTCAACAACTGTGTCGACACCTCGACTTCAGCCAGTTGGACCGTCTTGGGGCTCGACGTATCTTCTTCCGCAGCTTCAACCCGTTCTTCCGCGGCCTTGGCTAGCTTGGCGTCAACGGTCGCCTTGACCTCCCTTGCCTTCTCTGCGGCAGCGAGCGCCCCCTTCTGGGTCAACTCGGCAGCGCGCTTGCCGATCATCCCTGCCCAGTGACCGGCGGCCTTCAATGTCTCCTTGGTGTTCTCGGACACCAACTGCTCCCCATCGGTGGGCGTGGTTGGTTGCGCGGCATTGGCGCGCTTGAGCAGCTCATCGCGCTTGCGCTTGCGGATCAGTTCTTCGGGGGTCATGGGATCTCCTGGGTGATGGGGAAGGAAGCCCGGGCATCGCGAGGCCACCCGGGCAGGCGGCTCAACGGACGTCGGGCACCGGCGTGACGGTGATTACGTGCTCACCCTTGCCGCAGCGGTCGTCCACCGTCACCTTCGAGAGCGCACCGCGCTTGGCGAGCTCTACGATGGGCACCTGGCAGGCGGCCTTGTCGGTGCCCTGGAACACGACCGTGAGCCCGTTGGTCGACTTGGTCAGCAGGCCGGCGAACTTGTCGAGGAACGCCTGGGTGTTGCTGCCCAGCTGCTTCATGTCGGTGGGGTCGTAGTTCAAGCGCAGCGAATCCAGCACCGCCTCTTGCTTGCCTTCGACGGTCTCGGTCTTCGTCACGACCTCGGCCTTCATGCCAGCAGCACGCGCGGCGTCAGCGGCTTCCTCGGCGTGCTCGCGCTGCTGCTTCACGTATGACGCGGTGGCGCCCACGGCTGCACCTGCAGCGCAAGCGGCCAGGGCCTTGTCCTTCTTGCCGGTGACAAAAGCGAGTGCACCGCCGGCCACGCAGCCGATGCCACCGGCCTTGAACAAGCGCTTCTTGTCGGACTTAGGTTTGGCGTCCTCGGTGTTGCCGACTTGAGAGGGAGTGGTTTGGGCCAGGGCCTGCAGCGGGACTGCCCACGGAAGGCAGGCGACCAGGCACACGGTCAGGGTGAGGGAGCGACGTTTCATGGGATGGATCTCCTAGTAGTGGGGGAAGGGTCAGACGCGGGGGGAGAGCATGGGATTGGCCGCGGGCGTCTTGACCGAGGCCTTGCTGGGTGCTGTGGGAGCGATCGCAGCGGAGAGGACACGGCGAAGCGCTTCTTCGTAGCGTTCGATGGCCTGGGCCTGCTCGGCCTTCATCTCGTCGCGCAGCCGTTGGTGGTCCAGCTGAAGGGAGCGGCGCATCGTCGCGTTCTCCTCCCGCAGCTGATCAAGCAGGAACTCCAGGTGGGCGTTCGAGTTCTCCATCGCACTCGTCAGGGTGACGCCCGCGTTGTGCCGCTCGACGGCATCGCGCACGTAAGCGTTGAACGGAACCCCACTCTCACGTGCAAGACGTCGGGCAACCTTCAGCTGTTCACGGTCGAGATTTACGTTTTGACGAACGAACGCCATGGGTTGAGTAACTCCGTTTCTGGATTACTCCACCTCTACCGCGAATCTGGGAGTTGGCAAGGCCCCACCGCAGGAGCCTGAAAAACATGGGTGAAACGAGCTAACAACCTCTGACGCTGTCACCACGGCCTGGTGACACGGTCAAGCCTTGATTGCATTGAGCTTTCGCCCGTCGTGACACCGATTTTTGGGCGCGAAGCGCACACCCACTTCAGTGCGTCATGTGTATGACGAGTCCAGGGCACCCTCCAGGCTTCTGCTTCGGTGCCTGGGCCGACACTGCTTCAACCGACGTGGAGCTGTTGCCGTTGCTTTTCGCCACCCCTTGCGATTCCCCAGTGCAGAGGTATTGGTGGTGCATCCCCCCAACCGGTTCATCTCTCCCCTCGTTCACGCCATGCCTTCCCAGACCCCACGCTCCCCTGCCCCTCTCGCCTTCCGCCGCCCCTCGCACGGAAAGCCAGTTGCGTTCGTTCGGCCACCCGTTTCTTCTCGCCGGCCAACCCTCGTCCGTGACCACCGCAACCCATCGGCGCTGCACTCGAAAACCGGTGAGGCAATCGTTTTAGTCAAACCAGTTGGGGGACGCTGGATGCACCGTGCGGGGCGTTTTAGTCACATGGGAGCAGTCGCCCTCGCAAACCGAAACGCATCTCGGAATTCCGCGCGTCTTATCGTTTTAGTCAGGCGATTGAGGGGGCTGCTGAAGTGCTCGCGCCCCATCAATGACACCCCACTCCTGATCGCATGCAGTTCGTTGGAGGCCACCCCATGACCACCTCCGACTTCCAGGCATTCGCCCAACGGGTGCTGGAGAAACACCGCGCCCGTGCTGCCGATAACCCCCGGTGGGCGCTCGACCTGCTGCGGCGACAAGACAACCCGACGTGTGCGTTCTGCTGCTCGCCCATCGATGTGAGCCGGCGGCAGTCGTGGGGTCTGTCACCCCTCGTTCCGTTCAACCAGGGCGGCCCCGTCGAACCGTCAAACCTGCGGATGGCCTGCAAGGCCTGTGCGGTTGAACGCGGCGCGCGCGACCTTCTGGCGTGGGAAGAGCTGGCAGGCCGGCTGCCCACCGAACACCTCAACGCGCTGAAGGAAGAACGCCTGAAGGTGCTCAAACGCTCGGACAACCACCTGACCTCTGCAGGGCAATACGCCAAGCGTTTAACCGTCCTTGCCCTCCTCCAGGAGCGGTGGAAGCACCCCAGGTTCCTGGCCTACGTAGAACGGCATGGGGACGGATGGTTCGTGGGTTGGCCGGTGGGCCAGCGGACCCTCACGACCCGCAACGAAGCCGCCGCCCTGCTGCGCCAGGTGCACCAAGCCCTATGGGTGGAGCACGGGGAGGTGGTGGGCTTCGACGTGTCTGAAGATGTTTTTCAAACCGCTGTCTGGCAGCTCATCGAGCTCCACGCCCTGGTCATCGACCTGCGCCAGGACAACACCGCCGACGGCGAGCGGTTCGGGCAGAACAGTTGGAAGGCTCGGTATCCGACCTTGCGACAGGTGCGCCAGCGGCGCAAAGGCGCGCACGAGACACCTTGGCCACTGGCTGGCGATGGTCAGATCAGGTCATACAGCGATAAGGCCGGCTCAGTGCGCATGCGAGAGAAACGGCGAGCGTCACGGGAGGCGGAGACGAAGGCCAGGTGGCTGGAAGCCCGTCACCGGCTGGAACACCGGGACGCCGCGGTGGAAGCCGGCCAGGTTCGGCCATGGCTGCCTGGGGAGCGGGCGGCCGTGCAGGCTGACGTGGATGATCTCGCACATCAATGGCTTTCAGCGCGCCAGCGGCTGCTCGAACGCGCTGAGAAACTAATGCAGCCCTAGTCGGCTCCCTTTCCTTTGATGGCCTCATAGACCAGTGACTTCAATCCATCGACGTCGAGGGTCTGGCTTACCCCTTCAACTTCAAAACTGTGCTCAAAGCTCAAAGGCGGATTGAGCTCCTGCGCAAGCAGTCGGATCTTCAGACGATGAGCGCCTGGAATTGCGGGCAGCAATGCCAAGGCTTCATCCCCGAACGCAGACTCACCAGGCAACAGGTTGCCTAAGCGGACACGGCATACGTGATGGCCTTCCTTGGTGTCCACTTCCATCTGGGGCGCATGGTTCACGCTCCGAGCCACGGGCAACATGTGCCTCATCTGTCGATCCATGATGTTCCACCTCGGCGTGGGCATCTCGGGCAGATCATCCACCAGATCAAGTTCGACTGCCGTTTCACCAGGAGCGCTTGCCCAAATCTCAAGCTTGGCACCGCTCAAGGCGAACTCTGATCGGTTTGTCACTTTGACACGAACCGGCACAAGGCGGCTTTGCAGGAACAGATGCTCAGCGGCATCTCTCCAGAACTCCCGATTGTCTTCATGAGTCTTGATGAAAATGGACGATCGGTCGAAGGGATCATATGACCGCTCTTCCGTGCTGAAGTCAGGAAATGGAGAGGATGACTCGTAGAACACCAGTTGGAAGCTCTGAGCCAATGGAAGGTTGTCATCCCCTTTGAGCTCGAGGTCAATCTTGGCCGGTGGCCGGATGGCGTTGCCAGCACCCATCATGGCCACTTCACGTGGGGAAGCTACACCAGTCGAACTTCCCCGCCGGATGTAAACGGTATCCTTAAGCAGCTTCCCGTAGGGCTTCTTCAGATAGAAAGGCCGTGACTGCTTAGGTATAGCAAGGACTGCAACGTGCTTCCCGTCGAAGATCCGCTCTTCATAGCGGAAGTCCAGCTTGCTCTCCAGCTTCTCATTAACGAACTGCTGGATTCTGGAATCATCGATTGCCCCCTCTGCAGGGACACCCACCACTTCAGCAGGATGCGGTGAGTTCTCCTTGAAACCGATCAGGATGTAGGCGGTGCCGTCTCGGTGGGCATTGGCCATGGCCAGAATGTCTTTCAACAGCTCTGACTTCGCATCTTCCGTGGCGGACGCGAACGGGTAGCGATCGGCCTTGTAGTCCAGATCCGAGCCCTCGCCCTTGTATCGAAGCTGCTCCAATTGGTCGTCCGTGAGCATCGCGGGCCCTTCCCCTGTCAGTAGATCTTCCCGTTCCTGGCCTTGCCCCGATTCCTCACGGCCACCCTGGCGGCTTTCCGGTCCTCGGCGTGCGCGTCCGCCGGCGAGCTCACGACCAACAGGGTCTTCTCCTTGATGAGCGTCGCTGCGGCGTAGTCCGCCAGCGCCACCATGGCCGTGGTCAGGGCTACTTCCCGGCCGGCGTCTTCGGAGTCCTCGTAACCGAAGAGTTTGGCGATGTTCTCTCGAAGCTTCGGGGGGATGGTCACCATCGCGCGGTGGTGGCGCAGGCCATCCTCCCGCCGACGGTAGTCGTGGAGGGTGACCGACCGCGGCATGACCATGTGGACGCGCTTGCCTCCCACGGTGCCAGCCCGCTGGCTGTCGTCGTAGTCGAAGTAGGACTTCCGCTCCGGGTAGTCGCCCGGCCCCAGCAGGATGTGCTCGGGAATGCGCCCGATCGACGGCTCGGGCTTCGTGCTCTGGCGCGACGGCTTCGTGTGGGTGACGTTCTTGACGTCGTCCAGTGAGCGCTTGGAAGCCTTTTTCGTCGCCGCTTTCTTGGCGGGAGCTTTGCGAGTGGCCATGGGTAGGTCAGGGAGGGAAACCAGTGGAAGGTCCATCATGCCGCAGCCCTCCCCTTGCCGTCACGCTTGAGCGCGTTACGCACCCGGACGGCCAGGTTGAATATGTCCTGTTGGGCTTCCGGCACCCACTTACCCTGCATTGAAAACACTGTCCGGCCCACGCCGTAGTAGCTCTTCAACGCCGCCCGATCTCGAACGATGACGGCTCCCCCCATTTTGGGATGCGCCAGGTTCACGCGCTGGGAGGTAATCAGCATCCTTCGTGTTTGATTGGCGATGGGCAGGTATGGCTTCCCCTTGCTCTCCAGCACCTCGACGGTTCGGAGAAAGATCACAAAGCTAGCGTCGTCCAGCAGCGTGGGGACGAGGTAGAGGTCAGCCTCGGGAATCACTTCATTGTCCGGGAGCCTGGGCGGAGTGTCGGTGATCTCAATCTGGAACCCCGGTGAGCGCGAGCGGCCCACCGAGAACGGGGTTTCATCCGACAGGGCCGCAAAGGCGCTGGCACCACCCTGGGGGTCCCTATCGTTCACCAGCACACGCATCCTGGGGTCGCGGGCGTAGCACCCGGCCAGGTTGAGGGCCAACGTGGTGCGGCCGACACCGCCCTTCAGGGAGAAGCAGCACAAGCGCATGGGAAACTCCGTCTATATGAGTAGGTAGGGGTAGCCCAACCGACTCTACAGAGAGTCAATCGCAACGCAAGTGCATGTTTTTGCAAATCTTTTAGCCGTTAAGGCGCCGGACTCTTTTCCTTGAACATGGCGCACTGCTGGGGTGACCTCACCCCACACTTGATGGGGGGAAGCGTCCGCTGGGTGATCATGGCTTCGGACGGTGACACGTGGAGATCAAAGGGCTGCTTAGCCATCCAGTCCTTCAACGCGGGTGGAACATCGCCTTCCAGTTCCTCGAAGATCGTTCGGCGCTGTTTGCCGATCCAGTATTCGGCGAAGGGGTCCGCGCCCGCGGCGACCAGGATGAGGGCCATCTGGTCGAACCCATAGGCCAGGTGCGGACTGTCCCGATACGCCTTCCACCCCATGCAGGCCAAGTGGAAAGCGGTGATGCCCTGCGGGCTCACCGGGGCATCAAGGGACGGGAAGATGGCGTTGTCGTCCCCGGATGTCCAGGCGTCGATGCGGGCCTGATGGATGCGGCGCACCAGGTGGCGCAGCAGAAACAGGTTGTTGGCTTGGACCGCGGCGTGGAGCTCACGGGCGAAGCGCTCTTTCGGGTTGAGGGCGCTCATTTCCACTTCGACTCTTTTCGGCTCTTCTGCTCGAAGTGGGCTTTCTCTTTCGCCAGACGAACCAGCCGATGTCGCTTCGAGTTGGGGATGTGGGCGGCTTCAACGAAGCCTCGGCAAGGCTCGTTGGCGGCGTTCATGAACAAGCCCGAGCGGGGTTGGAGCACGGTCAGCAAGATTTGGTGCATGGGGTGATTCCTGTCGGTTTAGGTTTGACCGTTTATGAGTAGGTCGTCCCACTCGTTTAATCGGCTTAACCCCATGCAACCACACCGACAGGTCGAGTCAAGGGGGTAAATCGCAGAAAGTCTGACTAAAAACAGGGGCTTGCCAAACCACCAGTGCATCGCATGCTGAAATGCATGAAGACACGTTCCTCTCTGCGCAAACTTCCCTCCCCCTCTCGCCTTTCCAGCGGGGTTCGCTCTGCGCTGGGCTTCGGCATGGTGGAAACGCTTCTCACCCTGGCCGGGCTGACCGTGCTCTCCGTCGTCGCTTTCGCGAGTTATTCGCACGTGTCTGCTAAGTCGAAGGTCTCGGACGAGACCGATAACCTGCGCGAGCTGTCCACACGGGTGGAGAGCTCCTTCGGATTGCTGGGCACCTTCGCGGGCGTCAGCGCCAACGCGATCGTGCGCGATGGCCTCGCCCCCAACCGGTTGACCCGAGGGGAAGGCTTGCTGACCAACGCCTGGGGCGGTGCAGTAACCGTCGAGCCTTACACCGTGACGCGCTTCGGGGATGGGTTCTCCATCGTCCACCACCAGGTGCCCGCGCGCTCGTGCGCTGACTTCGTGGCCGTCAACGCGCGCGATCCGTGGGACATCCAGGTTTCCGACGTGTCGGTGATCCGCAACCACGGGGGGCGCCTGGATCTTCAAGCTTTGACGGATGCCTGCGCGGGCGGCGATGGGCGCATTGCGTTCGTCTACCACACCGGGCTGGTGGCGGGAGCGGCAGTGGCGGCCTCACCGCTGCAGCTTCCCCCCACCCCGACTTCAACCACCCCTCCCGGCTCTCCTCCCCTGGGCGGTCCCGTGGGTCCAGCTGGGCCAGTGGGTCCCGCCGCTCCCGTGGGCCCCATAAATCCAGCTCCTTCCCTCTCACCTCCAACGCCGGCACCGGTCGCGCCGCCGACGGCCACTCCCGTCGTTCCAGTCACGCCGCCCGCGCCTCCGGCGACACCTCCACTCCCTCCGCCCACCACCGTGGCAGCGTGCGTGGAGAGTTCGGAGAACCGAACGGTGAACTGCCCTGCTGGATCGGTGGGACAGGCATTTCAATCGCGGCGCCATCACTGCGGGCCCGACCCCTCGGTTTACGAAGCGTGGGCTGGAGCGACGACGGCAGGACCATGGACGGACACCAGCAACACCTGCACGCCCTGCCCTGCTCCTGAAAGCCGCACCTTGGCCTGTCCCACTGGCCAACTCGGCGCGATCCAGGAGCAGCGCTCGTTTGTGTGCTCAGGGTCGGGAAGCTGGGGCGCGTGGACACTGACAAGCAACACCTGCGCGCCCGCGTGCGTGTTGCCCACCCCCAGCACGCAGACCGACACCGAAACCCGCAGCGCCTCTCAGACAGCCGCGTGCCCCGCGGGCCAGGTGGGCGAGATCGTGCAAAGCCGCCAAGAGCAGCGCACCCGCGCGCGATCGGCGTATTGCCCCGCTCCCACGGGGCCTTTCGCCTGGAACGGCTGGTCTGGGTGGTCGGCGTGGGCAGCCACCACGCCTTGGGCGACCGTCAGCGACACCTGCACACCGATCACGGGCCCCAGCTGTTCGTGGGAGCTCGACGTCTACTCCTTGGCGCCGAATTTCGGCAACCTGGATGGCGAGACGGTGTCCTACAACGATGGCCTGGGTGGTGGATGCGATGCTTCCTGGGGCGGTCGCAGCGGCATCACCGACCAGAGCGCGTTCAATGCCTGCAAGGACTCCATTCCGAGCCAGCCCTTGAACGCCGGTGCCTATTACGCGCTCAGCGAATACACGAACTGGGGCGGTGGCATGGAGAACAACTTCGGCTACCGGGCCAGCTGCTCGTCGCGTTGGGAGTGGGTGCTCACCGGTGAGAGCATCGGCGGATGCGGCGCCCAAGGCGGTGGCAGCGGGGGCACCATCTGCGTCAGCTCCCAAGGCGATGGCAACGGCTACGGTTGCGGTGGCCAGGTGTGCGACGCGGCCCATGACGGGGTCACCTACGCCAGCGGTTACGCCGAGCGGTGGGACGCGCCGTGGCCGGATTGCGACTACCAGGTTTTCACCTGCATGGAAGTGAACCCATGACCGGTCACTCGGCCGTGGGCTTCCGTTTTGCCACGCCCGCCAATGCGCGCCACATCGCCACACCCTGCTCTGAATGGGTGGAGGCGAATTGCTTGGGATCCCAGTAGGTGTGTGTCAACAACAATCCCAACTCCGACACAATGACCTGGCATTGGTCGCCGAAGGAGAGCACATCGTTGTAGGTCAGTCCCAAGGATTTCACATCGAATGCACCGGGCTCTTCGTCGATCTTGCGCATCTCCAGGTGGGCAAGATACTTGTCCCGATACGTGCCGATCTTGAGCGCTACAGGGTTCGTTGCTAGAGCCGCCATATCAGCGCTCAACTTCTTCCAGCTCTTGTCGAAGAACGCGTAGTTCTTCTTCCTGTCTTGTTGCTTGAACTTCCTCATAAAGGCAGCAGACATTTCAGCTGGAATATTCGAAATGCTTCCCACGTGGAGCTTGTCAAACATGCGGCCATAGCTGCGCCGGTAGTGACTCACGATGGCTGGATCAACGTTGAGCTTGCGCCAGAGATTGATCAGGCTTCCCGACCTCTTGTCCTGGTCCAGAAACAGCCGCGACTGGTCACGCACGAGATCCTGCGCCAGGAGCGGCACCAAGTGGCCCCACGCACCGGCTCCCACCGTCTTATCCAGCTTGGCCTTGAGCCCTGCTTTGACGTCCTCGTCTTGAATGAGCGGCGCCAGAATGTGCCGGCGCTCGTCCAAGATGTGGCACTCTTGGGTCAACACGCGAATGAATCCGTCAATCTGCCGGACTCGCTGATCCAGTTCGCCCTTGGTCACTTCTGCTCTGCCTCCAACGGAACCTGCTGAAACCTCACCTGCAGTCGCTTGATGAGGGCTCGGGTTTCCGCGTTCGGTGCCCGCGTGCAGACCAGGACGGCTTCTCCGTTGGGCACGTAGCGCATGGCTTTCTGCTCCGCTCGGACGATCGCACGATACTTCACCGCCTGGTAGACACCCCGCTGCAGCTCGTCCTCGCTGCACTGGCTCGTTTTCACTTCTACTGCCAACCGCTGCCTGCCGTTGTCGAAGTGTGCGTCCAGTCGATCACCGGAGCTCAGCAACTTTTCGTTGGTGCCCGCGGGGAAACTCCCGTAGTCCACGTATTCCTCGGGGTGGCTGGCCACCCACGCCTTCAAGGCTTTGTGCTCGTCGCTCTCCGGCTTCCCGCCTTCCTGGACTTTCGGAAGGGGAATGGGCGCGTCAGCCGCCACTTCCTCCACCGCTCCCGTTGCTGGGGTCAGCATCGTGGCACCCAGGGCGCGAGCGACCCGGTCCCAGTCCGGGTAGGTGAAGACGTCTTCCATCGCCTCTCGCAGGTGCGCGCGGCGCTCCTCTTTTGTGTCCAACTTCTTGCCGGCAAAGTAAGCTGGGGAAATCTTGATCGCGCCCTCTCCAGGGTGTCCTGTGATCTTGTTAATCACAATCACATGGAGAGGCGGAATGGGTTCCTTCCATTGCTCGCTGAGCCACTGCAGGGCCTGGGCCACGCCACCGGCCACGGTGCCGTAGAGGTCCTTGCGGGGTTTGATCGCATGCCCAAAGTTGTCATGGAGTTCTTGCGCCAGATCGCTGTAGGAATGGGCCTCACCCTCCTGGGCCCACCGGATGAGGATGGGTAGTGCATCCGGGATGACCTGACTACGCCAAGGCGTGCGTGCGAACTCCGCCTTCGACCAATCGAACTTCTCCATCCCCTAACCCCTCCCTTGTCGTCCCACCATGTTAGCCGCAGGACCAGGGCGGGAAAACGAAGAGGGCCGGTTTCCCGGCCCCACTCGTCAATCCTCGCTGGGCAGCATGATGGTGACCACGGGTTCCAGGTTGTCCCCCGGCCCGCACAAGGCTTTCAGGGTGACCAGCCGGTGCGTCGACCGGGTCAGTCCCGAGCGTTCATCCGGAATTGCTTCGTTGGGCTGCCAGTCGCCCACATCGGGCATGGCCACCAAGAGTTGGTAGTGGATCTCGGTCGTGTTGCCGCTCTCGCGCTGGATCGCCACGTGGAGCATGAAGAGCACGTCCCAGAGCCGGCCTTCCACGGACTGCCCACGCATCTCCAGCCCCGCGGGCACTTCCACGTAGCGTGCCCACGCGGCGTGGGTGATGGCCACGGGCAGCTTGAAGCCTGCTTCCTTCGCCACGTCGGACACGTCCACCAGGACGCCGTCCTCAATTGCCTGAGCTCGGGTGTAGGAATGGATGAGATCGGAAGGCTCGAACATGTTGTCTCCTCGCTTGTTGAGTGATGGCCCGCCCAGGGCATCCGGTCGGGATGTCCTGGAATGGGAAACCCACCGCCCCACCGCTCGGCGCGGTCAAGGGAGGAAATGGAAGGGCTGGCGCGGCCCGCAGCGAAGCGAGGACACGGGCCCTGGAATGGCCCTTGACCGGAGAAGCCGGGCGATGGGGCCGCGCGAAGCGCAAAGGGCCCCAATGGCGTGCCGAACGGCACACCGATACGCGGTTGGAATGCGAAAAACGTCAGACCTGGGTGCAGATCAAAGGCACCCGGTCCATCCAGGCGCTTTGCCCAGCGGAGGCCTGCGCGGTGAGCTGGCCCAGGCCGCGGATGAACCGAAGGGAGGCCAGTTGGACGTCGCCCTCGGGCCAATACGGGCCATCTGGGGAAAAGACGAAGTGGTCGCCCTGGAGGGCCCCGCAGGTGGTGCAGTGGTGGGCTAGGTAGATCTGGCCGGATGTGCGCGTGGGAGCGTAGCGAAGCCAGGGAGCGTGGCCTGTTACGAAAGCGGTGGCGCTCTCGTCGAGGTGCTCGATGTAGCGCAGCAAGGCGCCCTCCCCCTGGTCCACCACGCCTTCTTCGTCGCGCTCCTCGAACGAGGGAACCCACACCGCCGCCGTGGGCGTCAGGGCGTGGCAGAAGTGGCAGGTGGTCTGCCCGAGCAGGAGGCCGTAAGCAGGAGCGTGGAGGAAAACGTCGTCGGGTTCGTGGGAGTCAGACTGATTCATGCCCACATTTTGCCTCGCGCTTGTGTCAGTCGGTGAGACGACCTTGACGTCATTCAATGGGCAGGACTCTTGCCCTAGCTTTCGGTGCGATCCAATTCGAGCTGGTAGATCTGAGCCTGCATCAGCAATCGCGCGCGGCTGTAAACCTGAAACCGGTAGAAGGCCGAAGGAGATGGATCACTTTCTACGCACTTCATATCCTCTGCGAAGCATTCCACTGCTTCGATACAACCTTCGGGAGTGTGCTCCAAAAGAACATCTTCGAGCGATCTGCCTGCCAGTTGGTGACGGCGCTCCAATTCGTGACGCATCGCAGAAAGTGAGTCCATAGCCTCTGCACACCAAGCTTGGAACGATGAGAATCCTTCGTCGTTGTAAGGAAAGAATGCTGGGTTCATGGTGGGACCCCTGTTGAAAACCAGATTATGAGCTGCCTGCTACTTGGCCGCAATTTCTCAAACGTCCTGCTCTTGCTCATCCAATCTATCTATTGATGTGATGGCTCTTGGCAGCTACAAGTTCAAGTGTTCGTTGGTCGCACCACTGCCGCCTGACGTGCAAGCAATCGACGCGCGCCCATCCACCCCATGGCCTTGTATTGCTCGGGCGTCAGGAGCTTGCTCACGCCCAGCCATTGCCTTAAGTGGTAATGGCCAATGGTGTGGGGGTAGCGCTGAATGCCTTCGTGCAGAAGCTTCGGTAGGTAACACACGTCGCCGTCTGTGCGCTCGTAAGCGTAGTAGTAGTGCCGTGCTGCCATGGCGGCCTCAGAACGCCCAGGCGGCGTTTTCGATGGCGTCCGAGATGCGAGCCCCGAGCCAAACGCTCAAGGGCAGCATGGTGAGGACCAAGGGGATGAAGGTCGAAATGGTCATGGCTGTCGGTCCAGGTAGAGGTGAGTGGATTAGGCGTTGGCGAGAATGTCGATCAGATCCTCATCGTCCACGCCATAGACAGGTTGAACCTGGCCATCGTCGGTGGTGATCCAGAACGGGGCTTTCATGAAGTCGACTTTCTTAGCGCCATCTTCGTCGCCCCAGTCGGCTTGGTCCGCCACGAGGCTTTCCTGCGAGTTCAAATAGACGCCTGCCGCGACTTCGACGGAGCCACTGTCCTGGGCAACTTTAAGAGCAGCAGCACGAATGGCTTTGGCTGGCGTGTTGGTCTTGATGGTCATGATGATCTTCCTCTATTGAGTTTGGTTGGCAGATTGCCTTCCACAACTTCAAGGTAGATCGCCACATGTAAATGTCCATGGCTGCAATGGATCTTTTCAAGACTAAAATCAAAAACTGCGTAATTTTACGCAAATATTCCTAACATCGAATATGCGCCGAAGGCGTTGCTGCCTTTCTTCCATCGAGTGCTTTTCAGTTCGCCGGTCGCACAGCGGCCGGTGACGGCGTTGTGCAGTTGCTCTTGCTTAAAGACGCAGCCGGCTTACCGTCGGCGTGTCGGCCACGGCCACGAGCTTTTCCTGCAGCAGCTCCTGTCGCAATTCGGCTTCCACTTTCGCCACCATGTGGGGCATCGCATCGCGCAGGGTTCCTGTCCGCCAGAACGGGCTGGCGCGGTAAGCGTTGCCGCCCAGCCTCATCAGCAGCCGCGCCGTCTGTTCCATGCGCCCCCGCTCCACCGGATGCTCGCTGGACTGGTAGTCCGCTGCGAGCTTTTCCAGCGGCCGTTCACTCCAGAAGTTGCGGGCGTGCGGCTCCGCCCCCGCTTCGATCAGGGCTTCAACGATGCGTGGCCAGGCCAGCGCCGAGTGGATAGCCGGACCTTCGTTCTCCCGCCACGCATTGGGATTGGCCCCCTGTCGTAGCGCCTCAAGCACCCCCACCAGGTTGCCCTCGATACACGCGTGAATCAGTTCCGCGCTGGGGCTGCCGGGCGGCGCCGCCGTGCGATCAATCACGGCCACGGCGTTTCCTCAGCGTGCCCCGTATGATCTGACGCAACACTTCGCCGCGAGTGTGGCCCAACGAAGACGCCAGAACAGCAATGCCTTCGACAATGTGGCGCGGGGCCACCATCTCGGGCAGCCGGTCTGTCTTGTCGCCACCCATCCGCTTGTTGGACAAGGGGAACGGCTGGCGAAAGTAGAGCGCCAGCATTTGCCGCACGGCCTCGTTGAACGGGATATCGTGACGCTCGGCCAACCGCCGGATCTCGTCGGCATCGTGGGCGTTGATGAAGGACGTAGGCAGGCGCCCCATGGGGTTGTCCAGGCGGGGGTTGCGCAGGGACAGCATCAGTAATCCTCCAGGCCTAGTGCCCGATTGCGCTCGGCGGCAAAGCTTTCCGCACGCTCGTTTGCACCTGATCCTGAGAACATCACGAAATGCGGGTTGCACCGATCATCATCCACAACCAGAATGACTCCTGGTTTCCATCCACCCTCACGATGACCGTCAACAACAATCTTTCTCGGAGGGATTTTCTCTCCAACAGGGATTGGAGCATTCGCTGAGCGTCTCATGATTCAAGCCGCCGCGGCTTCGCGGACCGTGGCGATAGCCTTCCAGCGGTTGAAGGCGGCGCCCGCGTAGTAGAGCGCGTCCACCAGTTCTTCTGCAGCACCCTTGGCGCGCAACTCGTCGTTGCCGCGGGCGAAGCCGGCCAGGATGGCGTAGCGCTCCTGGTCATCGGCGGCGTTGTTCATCGATTGGGCGATTTGGACGTTCATGTGGGTTCTCCTTGGCTTGGGAAGGCGTGATTGCCTCCTACGATTTCAAGGTAGATCGCCACCCGATATTGTCCATGCGATCCATGGATCTTTTTTCGACTAAAGTGCAAATCTGCGGCCTTGGGAAGCAAATATTCCTAACATCGAACCCGCGCCGAAGGCGTTGAGCCTTCCACCGCAGGTGGTGCTTTTCAGATGCTTTTCGCTGGGCACAAAAAAGCCCCCTTTCGGGGGCTTCAACTTTCTCACTGGCCCTTCTTCTCTCAGATGCGCGTGGCCCGCACGAAGCGCGTCAGGTAGCCGGTCACGATGGGCACCACGGTGTAGAGGACCGCATACGGAAGCAGCGCGATGGACGCGATGGCCTTCACCGCTTCTGGTGCTGCAGGCGTGAACGCCGCGAAGAACAACACCACGTGGACCACGAAGACACCCAGCAGCCCGAACAGGAAGCCCTTGAGAAAGCCGCCTTTCTGGCCAGTCTGGTCATACAAGCCCCAGCGTGAGGCGCGGAAGCGCGCGGCACGCCAGTTCATCCAGGTCAGCACGGCCAGCACGCCAAACAGGGCGGCGCTCGCGAACAGCGCAAGGGCCACGCCGAAGGGGTGCCCATTGTTCTGGCTGATCTCCTGCGCCCCGCCCAAGGCCAGCAGGGCGGCACCGCCCAGGATGACGTAGGCGGGCAGCAAGGCGCCCCAGTTCATGTGCTGCGACGTCGATTTCATGTTCATGTGGACCTCCGTGATGGATTGCTTCCCCTACTCATACCGCGTCCTGGCGAACTGGCAAGGTCAGTTCTTCTTCTGCGCGCTGATCGGCACCCAGTCGTTGTTCTGCTTGGCGAAGGTGAGGTCGAACTCAACCGGCACGGGAACCGGCTCGGGCTTCAACTGAACGCCGCCGTGGAACCCCACCAGGTCCAGCGTGCCACCGGTCACGCAGGTGACCCGTTCGGGACCACTGGACGTGCAATCCACCTTCAGGTCGTCCCAGCCTCTGACTTCCATCCGCTGCCCCAGCTGGGCAACCAGATTCGCATTCAGGTGCGTTTCGTAAGCCTTGGCCACCTGCTCTGCCGTGGGCACGTCCGCCTTGCTCCCGCACGCTGCCAGCGTGAGCGTCAAAACTGCCAGTGCGATTGCTGCGTTCTTCATGCGCCTGCTCCCTGCTTCTTGGTGAGATCCACTTCGATCGTTTCGTTGCGGTAACCGACGCGCACCCGCTCGACGGTCACGTCCATCTTCGGCACCGCGTCCTCGACCCACACGCGGTTGACGGTAAACACCACCAGGTCATCGCGGGCGTCGCGGCCTTGCCGAGCGAGGTTGGCCGCCTCGGCAGCGTCCATGCGGATGAGCAGCTCGTAACGCCCGGCATGGCGTGGACTGGAGACACCCGTGGGGGTGACCCGATGCCAAGGCACGAAACCTTTGCCCGTCACCGACAGCCCGGAGGCGGAGATCTGCGGCATGGGGACGTAGACCTCCATGACACCTCGGGCAGCGTTGTATTCGATGCCCCCCAGCGACACGAACTGAGGGCGCACGGCGAACCGGCGCGTGGCCTTGAACTTCTCCAGCCGTGCATCGAATGCCCGCCCATAGCGGCGTTCGATGGCGTCCGTCTGCGTCTTCTCGATCCCATTGGGGCCGTTGATCTTCGTGTCGGCCACCCACCACTGGTAGAGGCACCACTGGCGACGCTTGGGGTCCTGGCGGTAGTTGGAGTGCGCCATCGCGAGCAGGTCCGTGTCGCACATGTCCGAACCAGCCCCACCGGTCGCTGTCTGACCCACCCGGAGGTGCTGCGCCCCCTCCAGCGTCTCCCGGTCCAGATCCCAGTAGGTTCCGGCGGGTTCCTGGTAAGGACTGCGTGCCTTTTCAGTGGCCACCCGGGGGGTGTTGCCCAATGCCCGCCCGATGGTCTCCAGCAACCCCTTCCCGTCCCCGGCATGGGCCTGGAACGCCAAGGCCAGCGTCAGCGCGCCGGCCCACCCTTTGCTTGCCATAGAACCCCCTGTTGGCTCCTTGCCACGGACTTACGTGGTGCGTAGAGTCTACCCGGGGCGTAGGGCCTGGGTCATCCTGTCGGCATGCCTGCATTGCATCCGTTCAGCCCGTGAGCACTCCCCCGCCGGTCCCTCGGGCTGTCGTGGCGGCGCGCCTGCGCCAGGCCCGCCAGCTGCGAGGCCTGAGCCAACGCGAGGTCGGGGTGCGCATGGGGTTGGACAAGGACACCGCGTCCGCGCGGATCAGCCGCTACGAAAGCGAGAGCATGGCGATCAGCCTGGAATCGCTGTTCGAGCTGGCCTTGGCCTTGGACGTCCCACCCGCCTACCTGTTGGCCAGTTCTCCGGCCATGGCCAACGCCATCCTGGCCCTGGGCGAGCACAACGAGGCCCAGCAAGTCCGGTTGGCGGAGGTTTTGGAGAAGCTTTCAGAGTTGCCACCGAAAAAGCGCAACGTGCTCATTGAGCAGTTGTCACATCTCACCAAGGAATAGCAGTCACAACAAGGAATGATCCCGATGTGGAAATGGATTTCCCGTCTGCTGAGCCCCACCCCCACCGATCAGGCGCAACCCTCCCCCAGGGTCGAACTCGCCACACTCGTTGATCTGAACATGGTCGAGCTCAACGCGGCCGAAGCCCGGGCACTGCTCGTCCAGGACCTCGCGTTGCCGGATCGGCTCCGTCGGCGCCTCGTTGTGTTTTCAAGCACCGCTGACGCGCTCATGGATAAAGCACGGACGATCCCTGCGCAGGCCCCCGACTGGGAGGCCATTCGGCGAACGGCCCGGTTACTCAACGGCGAGTTTGAGCTTCTGCGAAGCGATCTTCACCGCTCTCTTCGACAACTCGCTTTCTAGCGCCCTGCGAGGCCGGCAGGCGCAACACCGCTTTGGCGACGTGCGATGGATCAGCCCGCCATACGTCCGCCACCTCGGGGAACAGGCGCATCAACAACCCGTCCCATGTGCGATCGGGCTGAAAGCTGCTCTCGCCCTTGGCCAGGCTGGACAACACGTCCTTCATCTTGCCCTGGAGTTTTCTGGTTCGGTCCTGCTCCAACACGGTCTTCAACTGGCCGTGCGCGCGGAGCATGCAGCGGTAGAACCAGAGCGTCTTGGGCCACACCTTGTGGATGTGATGACCGAGTTCGGCCAAGGTCTCGAACCCGATGCCGATGGGTTTTCCTTCACCGTGCTTGGCCGAGTAGCCGGCCACCAACAGCCGGTCCAGCTCTCCTTGCCCCTTGGCGTATTGAGGCAGGGTGATTCCCACCTGCGCGAACGAGCGGCGCAGTTCGTCCCACCGCCGGTCACGCACCTTGTAGTCCTCGATCTCGCCCCGGAGCATGGCCACATAGAACGTCTCGAAGGCCTCCCGTCGCTTGGCCCACACCTGCTCCTCCCGCCAAGCCTCACGGGCTTGCTCGGCAAGTGCCTTCTCCGTTTCGTAGTCGAAGGCGTAGGCCCTGGGAACGCCTCGGCTGCAGGTGTCGAATGTCAGCTCGTCGAAGGCCACCTCTCGGCGCACTTCCACGTCTTCCATGACCCCATCGGTAAGGCGAGGTTCAAGCCAGGCGCCCTCCAGGTAGAAGCGCCCCTCCCGTTGGGACCTCGCCACCGTTTGCGGGGTGACGCGAAAAGCATTGCGGTTGTTGGAGAAGAACAGATCGTCTTCGGCCAACCGGAACTTCGACAGGTCCAGATCTTTGAACAGCCAGAGCATGTGCCCGGTGTTCTCGCGGTAGAACTTCATGCGTTCGGCGATGACGTGCACGAACGTGGTGGACAGCTGGATCTCGATGGCCCACCGCTGACCGTCCCGCTGGGTCTGAATGTCGGGCTGGCGCCACTTCGCGCCGTCCACGTCCCACCACCGCCGCTCCAGCTTGGTGTTGGAGAAGGACGCGTCGGCAGCCAGGCTGTCGCTCACCCACTGCTTGAAGGCTTTGTGGAGCGACCCTTCCTTGTGTAGCCCGAACTTGCGGGCCAGGATGGCTGCGGGCGAGTGGCCTTTGCGACCCGTGCAAGTCTCCCGCAAGCGCGCCGTGAGGTGATCGAAGTAGAACCGGATTTCCGTGCGCGCCCGAATCGCCTTGGACCTAACCCCCATCGCATCCTCGCAGTGGGGGCAGACGTAGCGCGGCGTTCCGTCGAGCAGCTCAAGCTCCGCTGCCAGCCGACCGTCCCGGACCACCTCCCCGTAGTCGCGGCCTTCCATGAAGCCTTCGAGGGTGAGGGTGTCACCGCTCACCCTGTCCCAGACGTGGTCATGGGATCGTTTCGAGGCCGGCAAGTATCGGACGGGACTTTCCATGCCACCACGTTACCGTGCATCCGTCGCAGGAGACGAGACGGGTTCGCGTCGTCTTCGCCGGCTTGTTGAGACCGGTTCTTATCGCCTAAAAACTGCCTACAAAAAGTGGTTGCCGGCACTCTGTTCGTGGCTTAACTATAGGGCCCTTCGAAACACCAGACGGGGGCGATCATGACAACACAACACGGCTGGCAGCCATGCCGCGCCTGCCATCAGGCGGGACAAGAGGTGCGCGTTGAGGGGGATTGGCACCTGCGGGCCAACCCTGGGTATTGGGGCGCTCAAGCCCCAAAGGTTCTCGTGCTGGGATTCTCCAAAGGCGCCACGCAGATCGCCGCGGCGGTGGGAGGCCAGTTCGATGCGGTGGCCTTCGCGGGCATGCGTCCCCGCTTGAAGGCAGTGCTAGACGGGCTTGGCCTGGATCTCAATGGGCAGAGCATCGACGAAGCACTGTCAGCCAGCGGGCGCGTCTTGGGCGCGGCATCGCTGATTCGTTGCGGGTTGTCGGTGATGGAGCAAGGCCAGCTCAAGAGCAGCGGAACCATCATGCCGAAGGCAGCCAAGGCTGCCTTCCCGCTCCAGGCGATGAAAATGTGCATCGGCCGCCACCTGAAACCCCTTCCGGAGAGCGTGGAAACGGTGGTCATGCTGGGCACCACCGACGCTTACGTGAAGGGGGTGAAGGGGCTTATGCGGGAACAGTTTCCCGACTATCAGGACTTCAACGACGTGGCCTTTCGCGCGCAGGGGCGCACCTGGGTGTTCGCATCGCACCCCAGCGGGGCCAACGGCACGTTCGGGGAGTGGGTGGCCGGGGATGGGTCGACCGAGTCGGGCCGCAAGCGCCTGCTCGCTTTGGCCGCCCTCGGCAAATCATCTGACGCCATCCCATCCCGAGCGTCAGCTCCTGCCCGCGCTTTACCGACAGACACCCAACTTGTCAGCGCTCCCCTGCCGTCTCGCCCCATGCCTCTTAAGCCGACATCACCCCCACCTCGAGAAATGGTCACCACCATGCTTGACGCTCGCTTCGCCCAGACCTTCCACCTGGTCAGCAACGAGGGCCGGAAGGTGGTGCCGGTGCGCATGAAGAACCAGGACAGTGGCCTGGTCGCCTTTCGTCTGGCGAAGATGGGCAACACCAAGGATGGCCAGCGGGAAGTCACCGACGAAGCCGAACTGCTGCGGTTGTGCGAGACCGGGCAATACCAGGTCAGGGCGCAGCCCTTGGACAAGTCGGGTCCTGCGAACTTCGTTCGCCCCCTGCTCAACCACCGGATCGTGAAGTCACCGGCGGCTTGATGGGGGCTCCCCTGGCTCTCACGCCATCCAGCAGCAGCTCACGGATGAGCTCGCTGACGTGCTTCCCCTGCTCGCTCGCCAGCATCTCCAACTGCAACTTCAACGCCTCCGGCAAACGAACGGCCATTTGAACGTAGGCTGGCCGCGTCATGGCAACGCCAAGGACAGGACCACCGCCACCGCCAATCCCGCGATGATCGCGGCTTTCAGCAGCGATTGGCGGCGGGCCTGCCCCGTCTGTCGCCTCGCACTCTTCCAATGAATGCCAGCGATGCAGAAGACGATGAAGAGGAACAGGACCACCCAAGCGGTGGTGACGATGGCACCGAAGGTGATCATGCGCCACCTGCCAGCATCACCGCGGGCACCATCACCCACGCGCTGATCACGGAATAGGTGATAACCAGTCCGCCCAACCCGATTGCCAGATCCGGCAGCTTGGCATTGGGGTCGAGCAGCGTTTGCGCGCAGAGCTTGAGCAAGACCCATCCGCTCAATCCTGCCAGGAGGAACACGGCGAGATCACGCCAGTCGCGCAGCGTGATGCGTGCGAGGGGCTTAATCGGCGAGACGGTCATAGGGGCTCTCCAGGTTCTCGTTGCTGCCGTAGGGCAGCCCTTCTTGTGGGGTGTCGGACAAACCCAGGCTGCGCAAGGTGCCCCTGAGCACATCGGCCAAGGAACGGCTGTTCTTCGCATCCGCTTCTGCCTTTTCCATGTATTCATCTGCTACCGACGGCAGGTATGAACGGGCGTGATCGAGCCCGTCGCGCATGGCGCTGGCGTTGGGCATGTTGGCGCCAAACGTTCGGTTCCAATCGCTTGAGAATTGATCCCAGCGATTCATCCCCAGGTAGAGCAAGCTCACCAGGTAGACAAGGATCAACACATTGACCACGCCCCTCCACGTCATTCTGAAATTGATAAACATCTCGTTCCTCCTCAGCGTTTCGTTTGTCGGTGTATGACGCTCGTATCCCGTTCGTCATACATCTGGGATACACCTGCACGACAAAGCCACAAGGGGACGTTGCAGACTAAAGGTAAGATCCGCGAAGCACCGCGCGCATTTCTGTTAGGTAAGTCGCCGATGAGGGGGCCCGAAGGCCCCGTGCGTGTATCAGCGCCACCCTCGGTCGACCCGGTCCAGGTCGTAGTCCTCGCCGAACTGCAGGGCGGCTTGCTCGGGCGGGAGATCGGAATACCTTGCGAGGTCTGTATCTGTAAGGCCGGCGTCGTTGATGGTGATGGCGAAGTGCGACTGAAGAGCGGTGTTGAAGCCGTTGCGCCACTGAGCGGTGATGGTCGTCATGATTGTTCTCCTTGAGGAAGAGAAAGGGGCCCCGAAGGGCCCCGATGGGTCAGTCTTCCTTCGGTTCCGGAAGGCGAAGGACCACCACCCCACTCACCGGCACCGCGTTGAGGACCAAGCGGTAGCCCTTGCCGTCCTGATGCGGCCAGGCCGCGCCGATCTTCGACCAGTTGCTGCGCTTCTCGCCCTGGACCTCGTATTCCTCCACCAGAAACGCATCGAGGCGGTCGTTGGCGGGCTGGTTCTTCTTGGCCATGGTCTTTCTCCGTTGGGTTCGAGCGGATTGCTCGCGAACCGGTGAAGGAAGCCGTCCAGGACTTGCAGCACCCCGTCAGCGACGCAGCGGCAGCGCAGGCGCCCCAAGGGGCCGCAACGAAGAGGAGGAGTGCAACGCACTTGCGCAGGGACGAGGCGACCGACCCTGTCGCGATTAAGCAACCGCGCCCAACGGCGCCATGACATGGCCTACCCCACCCGTCCTCGTCTTGCTCACCAGTTGAGGAGGGTCCTGGCGATTCAGCGGTCGAAAGGGGGTTGCCGCTCAGGGCGGGGGCTGCGTCGGTCGTTGGGTGCTGCTGAGAGGTGATCTCTGCCCAACCCATGCGACCGTAGGGGGCCTCGGGTATCCTTTCGCTGTCAGGGGATGAACACATTTATGAGCCAACGGATCATTGGCCTGGCCCTAGTGGCCATGCTCGCAGGATGCAACGCGCCCACACCGCCGACACCGCCGGTGGCGGCACCGACTCCCCCTCCGGCTCAATCCGAGCCGGAGCCTGTTACTGAGCCGGTTCCCGAGGCTGCGTCCGTCACTGATGAGCCGAAGGCCCACGTCGATGACCCGGCGGTGGTCGCGCGGCTGCGCAAGCTGGCGGAAGAACGCGAAGCGTTGGGCACCAAAGTGTTCCAAGCCGGCGTTGCGATCGACGGCTTCACCCATGCTGGCACTGCCTTCAATGAAATTCACGTCCCCGAGCACAAGTGCTTCGTGCTCGGTCAACTGCTTGGCAAAGCGGACATCGTTAGACCGGTGGAAATCACCTACGAACCGGATTACGAAACGCAGACCACGGAGAATGCATCTGACCTGCGGATCATGAGCAACTCCCTCCACAACTTCGCCGGCATGGCGGAGCATGTTCTGGAAATGCCCCATGACGAACGCGTGGTGACCTGGAACCTGGACTGCGCCGGACAACTGGGGTTGCCGAAGGACTACATCAAGCAGGAAGGCACATCGTCCTTCTATGTAGTCATCGGGGACGGCAAGACCTTGAAAGTGTTGGGAGATATTGAGGAGGGTTACGCCCAGAAAATCATCGATGCCATCGAAGCGAACCCGCGCATCGAAGAGGTGGCCTTGGGCAGTGGCGGTGGCTTGGTTAAGGAGGCCATGCGCGCTGGGGAGTTCATCCGTCTTCGAGGCCTGGAGACCACCCTCTACAACAACTGCTACTCCGCCTGCCCCTTGGTGTTCATGGCGGGTGTCCAACGCTCCAATTGGTCGCCTTATGCCGACCTGGGCTTCCACCAGATCTCCACCTCCGACGGAAATCCGGTGGCCTTTGACAACCCGGTGTATCGGCACATCTACAACTATCTGGTCCGGATGGACATTGAGCCGCGCTACGTGCTCCAGAAAATGTGGTCTGCGCCGCCGCAGGACATGGCCAACGTGGACGGGTATTCGGACGAGCTTTGCGACGCCAATATCACCACCTGGGTCCAACGTGGCTGCACGAGCAGGGATTTCCAGGACTACGAGACCCGCCAGCGCAACCGCACGCCGTGATATCCCTTCACGTGCTTATGCACGTTTGAAGCTGCGCTCGATTGCCAAGCACAGGCTCATCGTTCAATACGCGCCGCCTGACCCTTCTGTTTCCACTCTTCGAAGAAGCGCATTGCCAAGACGTAATTCAGCTCGATTGCCAGTGCGTTCGCGCTGGTTCGCTGATCCCCTCTTAGCGATGCCGTTTCAAAGGGACTTACTTTTTCTCGCAACACCAGGCGTTCCACTTCCGGTCCGTCGCGCTGCTCCACAGCCAGCAGAAGTTCCTTCAAGCCGTTCTCCCTTCTTTGGTTTGAACGCTGCCATTGGCGTTCATCCTCGGGCGAGAGTTGACCGGGAGGGGTAACAGCAGGCGGTCGGATCAACCCCATCTTGGCCAGCAAACCAAGGACCTGCCAGAGAATGGCGATGCCAATAAGCACCCACACCAGCACGGTGAAGGCGGACTCGCCAATGGCCTCTAGCAGCCAACCGGCCGCCACCAAAACGATGATGAGGCTCCACCCCATCCCTCTCATGGCGATCAGTCGCCCTGCTTCTGTTTCTGCCACCAGCCCTGACCACCTTCCTGGGGAGGGTCAGCAGAAGAAGGTGTCGCAGAACTCGCTGCCGCGGGAGCGATGGGAGTTGCAGGCGCAGGAGCAACCGCAGATGCCATCGCACTGGTAACGGTGTTGGGAGCGGGTCGCTTTTGCACCACGACTTCGCCCTTGTTAAGCACCTGAAGCTTGGCTTCCCCGATCTGAAGGTAGCCAAGCAACTGGATCGCTGCGGGGCTTTGCTCGGACAGCGGCACTCCGCCGATGTGGGTGATGACGTCACCGGGACGCAACCCCGCCAGCTCGGCCGGCGCCCCGGGCACCAGCTTTTCGATGACAGCACCGACCTTTCGCGTCTTGCGGGTGGGCTTCTCATAAGCCTGGATGCCCAGCGCATTGTGTTCCCCGGGCACCATGCGCCCTTCGGCAAAGGCCGCCACCAACTGCAGCCCCAAGTGGTTCTCGTTGTAGACCACTGGGTTGGTGATCTCGACCGAATTACTGGCGTTGAACATGTTGGTGGCCACGGTCTCGAACTTGTTGCTCACCATCACGTCGGAGCCCATCTGGGCCATCGTGAAGGTCAGCCGCCCTTTGGGCTCCTGCCAACCGCTATTCCCCTGCGCCATCTGGACGCCAATGGATTGCCAGAACGAGAGGGGGAACTCATAGACCATGACGTTCTGGTCCTGCCGGGTCGGTGTTTTCCCTGCCGGCAGCATCATCGCCACGATCGCGTTCTGAACGTCCTGGACGCTACGCCCTTTCACCGTCACCACCGGTGCCGGGGTGGAGCCCAGCTTCACCGGATCGGCGTGGGCCTGGCCTGCAATCAACGCCAGCGCCAACGCGCCAGCCAAGACTAAGTGCTTCATCCCCTTCCCCTATTGTTCGGACCTTGGATCCGCTCCCCGGCCCAGTTTACGGGGGTCAGGATGCCTCCGGCAGCTCTCATGGGATGAGAGGCACCGTCGCGCCCCCCCAGAACGGCATGACCCCGGCGGCTGCCCGGCTTACCATGGAGAAGCAGAAGATAGGGGCAGTTTTGCACTGCGGCATACCAAGGAAAACATGGGACAAGGAATGGCAAAGGAATGGAGCCCTTCGTGGCTGGGCCGGCACCTGACCGGATCATCGGATTGGCGGTTGCGACTAGAGGGCATGGAACTTGTCCTGACGCTGGACGGCCGCACCTACCGGGTCAACGTTGAGGACGCGGCCACCTATCGCATCCAAGCGGGAACGTTCTGGACGGACATTTCCCTCAGGCAGCTCGAAGGCCCGGAGGTGAAGGCCGATGGGCTGCCCAACACCCAAGGTGCCGCCCTCTCACATGCATTGGAAGTTGCTTTAGCCGATAAGCGCCTCCGAGATGACGTCGCGTTCCTGGAATCCGAGCGCCGACCCATCGAACGGTGGCTGGCGCTCATGGCCATTGAGGAAGAGCGCTGCGCCCAACTGCGTCGCTGGTTCACTCACGAAGAACAAGCTGCGGTCATTGCCGCGCGCCCCACCATTGATGCTCAAGGGGTGCGTGCTCGCCTTAAGAAGCCCGGCGTGCAGATGCGTTTGGGCCCGACGGCAAATGAGATTGAGCGATTGATGGCCTCCTGGGAACGAGACCATCGGCAAGCCTGGGCGGCGCTCAACGCCGCCCACGTAGAACGCGAATTGGTGGCCTGCAAAGACTTGCTGGACCGGGTGGAGAGCAAACCGCTCACCCCGGAACAGGCAAGGGCCGTGGTGTGCTTCGACAACCGTGTGCAGGTGGTGGCCTCGGCCGGCTCGGGCAAGACCTCCACGATGGTGGCCAAGGCGGCTTACGCCATCCACCGCGGGATCGTAGATCCCCAGCGGATCGTTATGTTGGCCTTCAACAAGCAGGCCGCTGAAGAGCTCAAGGAGCGCGCTACCAAGGCCTTCGAGCGGCTGGGCATGGCGGATGTGACCGTGGAGGCCTCAACCTTCCACGCGTTGGGCCTGCGCCTCATCGGGAAGGCCACCAGAGAAAAACCCGACATTCCTGATTGGGCCACGGATGCAGCCGGCGGGGTGCGCAAGCTCACCGAAATCGTTGACGAGTTGAAGGATCGCTCCTCCGAGTTTCGCAACCAATGGGACTTGTTTCGATTCGTTTTCGGGAAAGACCTGCCGGCCTTCGGCTCCCCGGAATCTGCCGACGTCTGGGACGCCGAGGGCAAGGGAGCGCTCGTCACCACACGTGGTGAGCGGGTCAAAAGCCAAGAGGAAGTGATGATCGCCAACTTCCTGTTCTTGAACGGTGTCGACTACCAATACGAACCCCCCTACCAGCACCGCACCGCCGACGAAACCCATCGCCAATATAGACCCGATTTCTACTACCCCGAGCTGGACCTATACCACGAGCATTTCGCACTCAACGCCCAGGGCCTTCCCCCACCGGACTTCGAAGGCTATCTGGGGGGCGTCCAGTGGAAGCGACAGCTGCACAAGGACATGGGCACCACGTTGTTTGAGACCACATCCCACGGTCTTCGGTCCAAGGTTGATCTCCCTCGCCTCGAGGCCGAGCTGACATCGCGTGGGGTGGTGATGGATCCCAACCCCGAGCGGGAAATTCCCCTGGGCGGGCAGAAGCCGATGGATTCCGTGGAGCTTATCGGACTCGTTCGCACGTTCATGAGCCATGCCAAGAGCAACTGTCTCAACATTCCCATGCTTCGGCAAAAGCTGAGTTCACTTCCTGCAGATGCCTTCAAGCACCGCTATGAGATGTTCCTCGACATTGCCGCCCCGATCATGGACGCCTGGGACCAAGCGTTGGCCACCGAGGACGGAATCGATTTCGAGGACATGCTCAACCAGGCCGCCGAACATCTGGAGAGCGGTCGCGTGGAATCGCCCTACGACTTGGTGATGGCCGATGAGTTTCAAGATGCGTCACGGGCGCGGGCGCGATTGTGCCGCGCCTTGGTCCAGGCGCCGGGCCGGTTCCTGTTTGCCGTGGGAGATGACTGGCAGTCCATCAATCGGTTTGCCGGTGCCGATGTGTCGGTGATGACGGGCTTCCGGCAATGGTTTGGCCACGGCCAGGTGCTTAAGCTGGAGCAAACGTTTCGTTGCCCCCAGGCGTTGTGCGATGTGTCCAGCGGGTTTGTCTCCAAGAACCCCGCTCAGATTGCCAAACGCGTTCATTCGACGACGCCTCCCCAGGGCCCGGTTCTTCAAGCATTCCAGGTGGACAGCAAGGAAAAACTGGCCGATGCAATCGATCGGTTCGTGATGAATCTGGGCGAACTGGTGAGGGACGGGAAGATTCCACCTGGCCGACACGGAAAGGTGTCGGTTTACGTGCTGGGCCGATACAACGCCGATCGGCAGTATGTGCCCACCAACCCGCACCGCTTCAACCGCTGGGTGGAAGTGTCGTTCCTGACCATCCACCGCTCCAAGGGCAGCGAAGCTGACTACGTCATCTTGCCGGAGATGCTCACCGTCCTGAAGGGACGCAGCTTTCCCAATACCCGCACCGACGATCCCGTGCTGGCCTTGGCCATGCCCGAAGGAGACACCTTCCCGCTGGGCGAGGAACGCCGGCTGTTCTACGTGGCCTTGACCCGTGCCAGGCGCAGCGTGGCGATGTTCACCGCTCGGGGACAGTGTTCGACGTTCCTTCGGGAACTGGAGGAGGACGGCGCCGTGATGTTGACCGACACCGAAGGCAAGGCTGTCCAAGAGGAAAATTGCCCCGCCTGCAAGCAGGGCGTGCTCGTGCTGCGCACGGGGCCCTACGGAGAATTTCGCTCCTGCTCCAACTTCCCCTCGTGCAGCTACAAGCCAAAGCGGCGTGGCGTGGAACCGTCTTCGCTCGTCATACCACGCCCTGCCACGAGCAGTCGGGCCATGCCTCCCGCCGCGCCCCGTGTTGCGACCCCAAGTCGTATGCCACCTGCCCCAGATGAACCCAAGAAGGTCCCGGTGTCTTTCCTGGATAAGGTCAACCAGGTGGTGGGGGAGATCTCGCACTCCTCCAATCGCGCCTTCCTGCTGCAATCGGCAACAGCCGAATTGTCACGTCATCTCCAAGCAGAGAGGAGAGCGATCGAAACCGCGCTCAAGTCGTCCCAACAGGCTTTGGACCTGGAGACCCAGCTGACAGTCAGAGGTCCGGAGTTCCGTGCGCTGTTTGAACAGTCGTATGCCGAACTCCTGAGGGTCCAAGCATCCGAACCGAAGGCAGTCGAAGCAACGATCGAACGCCACCCCTTGCCGAATTTCAAACGCGTCGGTTCCCACGATCACCCTGAAATCCAGCAGGCGATCTCCGCCAAGGTGGACGGACTGCGCAAGGACCGCGATGCCTTCTTGTCCACTGCCCACGCCCAGTTGGCCCGCAACCCGGCACTGCTGGCGTCCTTCGCTGAAACGCTTAGGCAACTGAACGGAGATCACTACTGGGCCACACTTGACCCCCACGGGACACTGAAACGAGGGACGTAATCGATGCCGCAGGCACGCACTAAGCGAGATGGGGTGAAGTATTGGCGGGTGGCCGATGCCATCGCCGAGTTGGGAAGTGCCACTTTGGCCGAGGTGGAGGCCTGGGACCGTGCCCACTTCCCCAACGATCCATTAGGCAATGCCCGCGCGGACTTGGAGTTGTTCACGGTGAACAGCCCCAGCCGTATGCATTACAACTATTCGCGCACAAACTGGCGAAGCGACCAGGACCATCCCCACGATCGGTTGTTCAAGGTGGTGGAACTGGGCCCGCCACGCCGCACACGCTACGTGATGTTCAATCCAGCCACGCATGGACACTGGAATCTGCTCCAGGGTGAAAACAAGAAGTGTCAAGCGGTGCCCTTGGCCCTGGACGACCAGGCGCGGGCAGAAGCTCAAGCACAAACCGAGGCTTTCGCCGCGCCGCTGAACAGCGACCACGATGCACGTGTGTGGGCAATGCGCGCGGTAGCCCAGCGCCGTGGTCAACCGCTTTTCCGAGCCAAACTACTGGATGCCTACGGAGGCCGCTGCGCGGTCACAGGGTGCTCTGCGGCAGAAGTGTTAGAGGCGGCGCATGTGCTCTCTTACAAGGGCGAGCACACAAACCGTTTGGACAACGGCCTACTCTTGCGTGCTGACCTCCACACGCTCTTCGATTGCGGGCTGCTCTGGGTAACACCCGAGAATACCGTTGCTCTAGCCCCATCGCTGCTCACCACCGATTACGCGGTCTTGGTTGGTAAGGGCTTGGCCCTACCTTCCGAGTTGGCCTATCGGCCCAACCCAGGCCATCTTGCAGAGCACGCGGCCGCGTGCATGGCCCGTCACGCCCGAGGTTTGCTTTGATGAATCTGTTCGACTTGCTCAAGGTATGGGAACCAGCCTTCGAGGTTAAGAAGGCCAAGGTCCATCTGGCGCGCTACAACGGCAACGAACGCCCACTGGACGTTTTCCTGGAAGGTCAGTTCGACGAATGGCAACGCTGGCAGAACAAGCGAAACTTCCAACGCGAGTTTGTCGTGTCCTTGATAAGCGCGGGATCTCCCACGCGCTGGCTCTATGCCGGACTTTTCCGCTCCCTCGACCACGTCGAGGAGTTCTATCCAAAGCCTCACTACTATTACACGTTGGAACGTGTGCCCTCGTGCGAGGAATGGGTGGGGCGTCTCTACCTCCAAAGCCGATACACAGAGCGCCACTCCTACCCCAAGGGTGAAACGCTGGCAGATGACTTGACGGTGACAGAGCTGCTAGCCGAGAGGTTGTCCATTTCAGACTTCCCAGGCTTCAAGGCGGTGAATCTGACCAAGGCGCAGTTGGACACGGTGGTGCGCCACCAAACAGCGGCATGGCGCGCCGCCTTGTCCTCCGTGAAGGGAATCTACGTCATCACCGACACGACCACCGGTCGGCTCTACGTTGGGAAGGCATCAGGGGCAGACGGGATCTGGGGCCGCTGGTGCGCCTATGCGGCCAATGGGCACGGCGGAAACGTGGCCTTGCGAAAGGAATTTGGCATCGAGGCCACGGAAGAACGCCGGCACGCTTTGCGCTTCGCCGTCTTGGAAATCGCCGACCTTTCCGCCACCGAAGAAGACCTCTGCGAGCGGGAGAGCCATTGGAAATCCGTGCTGCTGTCGCGCGAGCACGGCTACAACCGGAATTAACAACAAAGCCCCCAGCTGGGGGCTCCGGTCGTCGGCGCTTGAATGGGGATTCTCGTCCCCGTCCCCCGTTGCCGGGTGAAGTGGCCAGGACGACGAGATCATGGTCCGCATTCCTGCGTTTCCTCGCCATTGGCCGTCGGAGCGGCGTGGGGTCAGACTTCTTCCCGCTCTGCATCAGACTTCTCAGCCAGCCACTGTTCCACGGTCTTTCCTTTCAGCTCCTCGGCCAGATGACTGGCACACAGCATGGTGCCATCGGACCTCAGGTTGGCCACGGTCTGCGCGGCCAGGATGGCAGCTCCAAGCAGATGAAGCTTGGTGCGCCCCTGCTCAGTCCAACCGTTGGGCAACGCCTTCAGGGCACCCAGGGCTTCCTTCCCTGACAGGTATTGAATGCAGGTGAGGTAGGTCCACTGGAGCCCTACCTCCTCGCGCAAGCGTCTGCCGGCGGCTTTCTCATCGAGCGTGCCTTCGGCGCTGTCCAACAGCACATGGGCTGCCGCGACCGCCTTTGCTTGCGCGGACAGTCGGCTCTTCTTCCTCGGAAACATCCCCCTCACGCTCGTTCCTTCGCGGCCTGCTCCGGCCACCGTTCGATTGAATCCAGAAATCGCCCCACCCCATCGTTGCTCTTCGAGAAGCAAGCGGCAACCGGCAGGTCGACCCCGGTTTGGGCAATCCGCTGACGGAGTGAGTTGACGCGCCGCTCCCATGCCTTGTCCAGCAGCACCAGATCGCAGTAGTCCACGGCGTCCACGGCGTGCATCAGATCCAACGCATCGTTGTTGGAGATCGGCGCGTTGGTGTCGAGGACCAGTTCCCGCAGCAGATCGCCTGAGATGACCTGCTGCCGCGTTCGCCCATCGTCTGGCCTTGCTTCCTTTGCATTGCGCCGGTAGTCGTCAAACTGCCGATGGCGGGACAGTAACGCCACCACCTTGGAAGCAATCTCGTCCAACGTCACCTTCATCTCCTCGCGGCGCTCATAGACCAAGTTGAACATCCCGCGGAACGTGTCCGGGAACGTCTGCTCCTTGGCCCAGCGGCGCGAAAAGTAGTCCATGTTTCGTTCTTCCGAACGCGGCAAGGAGCGCAGGGACAAGTCCGTTTCGCCCCTAGCTTCCCTGTCTGCATCAGGTTCGGAACGGAAGAGGTAGATGCGGGGCACCACCTGCGCAAGCAACCTTTCGGCGCGCTCGACGTGGCGGGGGTCGGCGAACCGGGCGAACTCGCCCATGGAGAGCGAGGCCAGCAGCCATGTGCCCCCGCTCAACGTCAATGCTCGGGCGAACCGCGCCGACAACTCGTCGCTGTCGGCGATCTCACGGATGGCGAAGGTGTCCAGGTAAACGGCAGGTCGTTCAAGCCGTTGGGTCCACACCACGTCATTGCCATCGAACGTGAAAGAGACGGCCACCGCCCGTGTCCTCTTGGCTTACTTGGCGGCCTTTTTGGCGGCCCTCTTGCCCGCTTTCTTCGCCACCTTCTTGGCCGGCTTCTTTACCGCCTTGCCGGTCGCCTTCTTCGCAGCCTTGGCCACCTTCTTGGTCGCCTTTGCAGGGGCCTTCGTCGCCCCACTGGCCGGCGGGAACTTGCTGCCCGGGTTGGCCTGGGCCCATGCCTTGCCCTCAGAGGACTTCGCCCACGCGGCAAACGCCTTGGGGGTCAGCCCGCGGCCCGCCCAGGTCTCGCCGTTAGGAAGGCGATACTTCGGGGCCACCTTGCCGAGCTTGCGGCCCTTGCGTGACGCAGGAGCGGCCTTGGGCGCGCGCGCCGGATGGTTGTCGAGCGTCTCCCCGATGAGCTTTGCCACTTGGCGACGCTGCGCGGGGCTGAGGACCTTCGCATACTTCTGGAGCACGGCCAGCGCCTTGGGCACTTCGCCGTCGCGCTTCTCAACCAGCTTGCGCTGCGCTTCCAGCTGTTTGATTTCGGCGTTGATCGACTGCAGGGTGGTCAGGGCCAAGGGGCACCTCCGTTCAAAGGAACCATGGGTTATAGCCCATAGCCTGGATAACGGCCAAATAGTGGCCGAAAGTTAGATTACGAGCGCACGGCCGCGACGCGGCTTATCTGCTCGATGCGGGACAGGACGAAGTGGCGTTTGGCTTGCCTCAGATGGCAGTAGGCCAATACGCACCGCGACGCATGGCTGGCCTGGTGCAGATGGGTCAACTCCAAGGGCGTGACAGTGCGCCACTGCGGCGCCTGGTCTTCTTTTGCGTAGAGGAAGCGAAGATCGCTGCCCTCCTCCATCGCGTGGCGAATCACCAGCGACACCGGATCGGTGAAGGCGGCCATGGGGTCATGCGTCTGGCGTCCAAACGCCCCATTGCGCCAAGCAGGCACCAGGTAAATCACCAGCCCGGCCCCGATCGGCAGCGCCCGCTTCCACCATGGCGTTGGATCGTCGCCGGCCACTACGCCCCCGTGATGGGAACACGCGCCGGTTTCCCCGATCGACGGAGAGCGCCACCCGTCTGCGCATCGGGACGGCAGGTTGGGCTCGTCCAACAACGCGAACAGCAGACCGCCCACGGCCAGAGCAAGCACCAGTGGGCCGATCTCGCGCTCACTCAATCGCATGCTTACGCGGCTTCCTTGACCAGCTCGTAGTAGGGATGGCGCTTGTCGTCGAAGATGGCGAACAGCGCCTCCAAGTTGTTGGGATCCGGGTTGAGCCAGGCGTCCACGTGCTCGGGCTTGATGTTGATGATCGTGCGGTCGTGTCCGGCCGCGGCGACTTCGGGTTCTGGCTCATCGGTGATTGCGGCAAAGGACCACAGGTTAGGTTCCTCCCCCTTTGGGTCCACCCAGTGGGAGTAGAGGCAAGCGATATACATGGTCTCCCCGGTGCGCGGGCGGAACTGGATCTCCTTCGATCCGCCCTTCCCGTCATCCACGTTCTCGTAGAACGTTTCGGCCAGCATCAAGCCATGCGTGTGGCCAAACAGCTTCCGCCAGAACAGGGTCAGCTTGTCTCGGCGGGCGTTGTAGGTGCCCGAAACGCGTCCGTCCTTCGTCCAGTCGATCGACGGGTCCATGCCGGCGGGGCGGCAGTGGTAACGCATGGGCCTCACGACTTTGCGCCCGTTCTCTGAGATCAGAACAGGGACATACCAGTCGGGGAAGATGCGGTTGTCCTTGGCCGTATCCAGCTTGGTGCGCTTCGCATCCGCAATCCAGCGCTCCATCTGCTTGATCTTGTTCCCCGCAATGCGCTGATCGTTGAGCGCGGCCTTGGTCTCCTTCTTCGCCAACTTCGCTTCGGCGGCGGCCAGGCGTGCCCTCTGCGCGTCAAGCTCGGCCTCGCTCTCAGCGAGTTTGCGCCCATTCCATTCGGAAATGAGGTCCTGAATCTTCCGCTCCAGGTCTGACTTCGGGGGCAGGAAATTCAGGTCCATGCCCTTGGGGATCTTGGGCGTGAATTTGGCCGGCTTGCGGACGCGGTAGGCCTCGTCTCGTTTGAGGTAGACCTCCCAGAACTCGCGGATGTCGATGTCGGCGCTGAATTCCTTTACGTAGTTGTCGTAGAGGGTCCAGGCTTCAGCGGAGTAACACACGTCAATGCCCTCTTGCCGCAATGCGGGCGTTCAAGTCTTCAGCGAAGGTCTGCACCGCATTTGCTAAAGCCACTACTTCATCGGTGGTTGCATAGACCGCCGCGGTGCGGTCCTTGTTCTGACCGAACCGATGAACGATATCGTGCCGCTTCGTCGCCACCGCCGTGAGCCCGTATTGGTCATAGCCTGGCATCTCTATGCCCAACAAGGCAGCGAGAAACGGCCAGTTGCTGCGCCAGCGGTGCCAGACCACGTCCTTCATGCCATCGTGGATGCGCCGCCGACGCACCTCAAGTTCCAACTGCTCACCGCCCACCATGTCTTTCAATCTGCGATCGCTAGCGAAAGATGGGCGAGCAGCCACCAGACGTTCGACGCTGTCATCGTCATTGGCCAGCCACCACACGGCCGTTTCCCACAGGAAGGTTTCTAAGGCGGTGATGAGTGCGGCGTAGACCAGATTCCGTGCCTGAAACTTGGCTCGTTCAGACCCCTCCATTGCCAACACTAGGCGAAGATCCTCAACCCTTTGCCGCAGTTCCTGAATTGGGCTTTCGGCCGTTTCGACCTCAACATCCCAGTCTTCCTCTGCGGTGAGTGCCGTCGGTGCCAGCTCGTCGCCGATCTCGGCGAAGATGTCAGCGACCAGCTCCTCTATCGTGTCGAAGTCGGCAATCCCTTCGAAGCGTTCCATGAGCACGTCGTGCGGATGCCAGGGCCCACCTCGGGTGTAGATGTAGCCCACGTCGGAGTGATAGGGCGTTTCGTAGGCCGGATTGCAGTAGCGAGCCATCAGCCAGTGCCGCATCGCAGCGGCCTGCTGGTCCGGCTCTGCCTCGCGAAGCCAATCGTCATCGACCTCGCAGGTGGCCGGGTCACTGAAAGCTGCCGGGTCAACCTCCGGCAACTCGTCGTCCAACCCCATCATTCGCTTGGACAAGCTCATGCGTCCGGTTCCAATGCAACCAAATAGCGCCCGTGCCTGGCCAGCATCGCGTTGATGCGCTGATTCACAACTCCCACATGCTCGGCGGCCTGGTCTTCGATCGCATCGGCCTCCCCGGCAAACGCCATCCAGAAGTCGCCATCGGCGGGATAGGCCTCGAGCAGGTCCGGAAGCTTGGCTTCCAGGGCTTCGAGCTGGGCCGTGAGCTGGTCAAGGGTGGTCATGGGCCTATCTTGACACCGCCCACCGGACGGCGCGATAAATCCCCTGCCGCGTGGGAACTTACCCCCGGTGTATTGCCTGCTTAGCTCAAGGCAACAGGTGCCCGAACCGATCTCGCCAAGAGACGTCGGGAAGCTATTTCCTGTTTTTCCCGAGACTAAGCATGCCCAAAATCCAACGCCTAAGAACCGATGCATTCCACGCCCAGAAGGGCCGCTGCTGCTACTGCAGCCTGCCCATGTGGAACGCCTCCCCCGATGAACTGAAACCCTTCGGCCTGCCAGCGCGCACGGCCAACCCGCTTCGCTGCACCGCGGAACACCTGGTGGCCCAACAGGACGGCGGCAAGGACGTGGTGGGCAACATCGCCGCGGCCTGCTGGCTCTGCAACACGCGCCGGCACAAACGGAAGTCCCCACCCTCTCCCGAGACCTACCGCGCCTTCGTCCAGAAGCGGCTGGCGAAAGGGAAGTGGCACCCACCGGAGGTGGCCAAGCTGCGTCGTAAATAACCTGCAGCGAAAACGATGGGAGAGTTGCTGCTCTCCCATCGATGAACTGAAAAACTGTTGTCCTCCCCCTTGCGCGTTTCCGCTGTCGCGGTAAACCAGTGAAAAAAGGAGGACGCATGACCAACACCGACCTGCTCGCCGCCATCCAACAACGCAACCCCGCCCAAGTGACCGCGGCGATCGCACGCGGCGCCCAACCCAACGCGCACGACGCCCGGGGCTACACCCCGTTTCACGTTGCCTTGCTCACGGCCGACGCTGCCACGGCACGGGCTCTGCTGGACGGGGGCGCCGATCCGCGGGTGGTCACGAAGCTGGCCCAGGGACGGGACATGGGCGCGAAAACCTTGGTGGCGTATCGCCACGGTCGGGCGCACGCGCACCCACCGGGCAGCCGGGAGCGGGAGGCAGAGTTCGCCACGTGCGAAGGGCTGGATCGCCTGCTCGATGAGCGGGGTGTCGAGGCCACCCTGGATGACACCCATTGGTGGATGAAGGGGGTGGAGGACGCGGCGGACATTGCTGACCGGCAGGGGAGGCCGTGGAAGGCTGCGGGGTAATCGGAGTCGGACTAAGATGGGTCATGCCAGTCTCTGATCCCCTCGACGCTGACCTACTCCGCGCTTTCGGGCGCCTGGAGTTCAAGCTCAAGCAGCGCGCTCGCTTCCTCCGTCCCAACCAACGGGATGCAATGGTCAATTGGCGTGCGGTGAATGCCTTGGTGTCAGCGTTGCGGCGAGAAGATTTCGTAGACCAGGTATCGGATGAAACGCGCCGCAAGATTCTGACCAGGTCACGTGATCGACCAAAGGTCCAGGAGGTGGTCATGGTGGGTGCCCTGCCGAAGGCAGAATTTCGCCGTCGCGCCCTAGACATTCAAGGCCAACCTCCGTCGGATGCCATCGCGCTGGTTGAAGCAGCTCGACGGGTTCGCAACAACCTCTTCCACGGCGGGAAGGACGATCCGAACGAACAACCTTTTGACGACGACGACGACGAGTGGGCGCTGGCTGCCATCGACGTAGCGGAGCGCCTCTTGGCCTTGGTAGACCGAAACGCCTTCGGACCACCCGAGCCTTGAGATCCTGGCTGCGCGTGAAACCAACTCGGCGCGAACGCGGGGCGGTTTCACGCCGTCTCGCACCCTCGCTGGGACAAGGGGTTGGGCCCGTTCAGCGAAATACTAAATGACGAGGGTCTGGAGGCGGCGCTAGCCTGTCTCCCCGGTGCGTCTCACCGGGTGATTCTGACTTGTAGAGACTTCCGCCATGCTCGACGCCACTCTCCCGCCCGGTTACCTGGGCGCCGCCCATCTCCATCCCCTGCCGTTGCACCTGCCTCTGCTGCCGGTAAGGGCCACGTGCGGCTTCCCCTCGCCCGCCGAGGACTTCTACGGCTCCCAGGACGTGCTGGACATCAACCAGCGGGTCGTTCGAAACCCGGTAGCGACGTTCTACGTCGAAGCCGACACGGGCACGTCGATGGTGGAATTCGGGATCTTCCCCGGGGACACCCTGGTGGTCGATCGCTCGCTCACCGCCCGCCATGGGGACATCGTCATGGTGTGCTGGGAGGGTGGCTTCACGGTGAAACAGCTTCGCCTGCGCGCGGGCCGCTATGAGCTCCATTCTGGTAACCCCACCCACGCACCGATCCTCGTTCCGGAAGACGTGGAGCTGGACGTGTGGGGCGTGGTGACGTGGTCCTTCCGCAAACAGTTGAGGCGCTGACATGGACGATGCAAGCCGCTGGAGCAAGCTCAAACCAATGGAGGGACCCCGCTGGCCCATCCGATGCGGGCACGTGTTCACTGCCGAGGATCTGGTGCGCCTGCGCGAGGGCCTCTGGCCGCGCGACATGGACGACCGGTGGGCGGTCCATCTGGAGGGCAACACGCTGCGCTGCTGGCGTTCATGGACCGGCACCTGCATCTACGAAAGCCTGGTGACCTTGTCCGACGACGGCACAGGGGTGGCCGTGGTTGTGGACGTGCTCGACGACGGGGAGACCTACCGGCGTGCGGCCACCGACGAAGGCGAACTGGAACGTTTCGAGGGCGTGCTTTCCCAGGTGCGGCGGCGCGACAGCGAGGGCGAGGCACTGGCTGGGGTAACGGTGGTCCAGGAGGCGTGATGCGCGATCGCATCGAGCTCTGGAAACGCATCTACGACACCGACGACAACGCCATTTCCAAGGCGTTGTCCAAACTGACGTGGGATCTGGCCGCGTTCTCCTGCGTGGTGGAAATGGTGCGCCAAGCCCACGATGCCGATGGACGCAAGCGGCTCAACGGAATGATGCTGGAAATGCTCATATCGGGCTTCTGGAGCACCACCATGCAAGGCGTTCGACGGCTGGCCGAGCGAGAAACCATCCACGGTCAACGTGGGGTGTGCTCCCTGGGCGGCCTGCTGATGGATGCAAGAGCGGTTCGGCAGCGCGTCACCCGCCGGGTGTTCGTGGAAGACATCGCGGGCCTCGAATACAACTACGCGGCCACGGAAGATCGGTATTGGCGGTTCCTGCGCGCCCAAGCGCCTGGCCAAGCCCACTGGGTGCCTCGCGAGTATCACTACGAACCGTCCGTCCAACGGCATGCCGTTTTCGACTGGTTGAGCGGAACCACTCCCGCGACATCAACCCCAGACGATCTGATTCGGGAAGACGTGTTCGACACGCTGGACCGGCGCCTGGCACAACTCGATGGAGTGGTGGAACACGTCAACGTGGAGATCGCCCATGCGGCCACGGAGTTCAGCCGCACCGGCCGCGTGCTCGCGCAATGGAACTTGGACGACGCCAAGGGCGCCATCAAGGAACTCGCTCAGATTGCCCAGCTGGTGGGCGAATGGTTTTGCTTCAGTGGCATCGGCACTGTTCTGCCCCATCCTCAGTTCGACCAGTTCGCGCACCTGGACCAACCGCTTTTCACCGGGGACAGGCGACGCCTTCAGGCGACCTGGGATGGCCTGGAACAGGAGATCAGCGAGTGGCACAACGTGGATCCCAGGACCCTTTGACATGTTCGGCTTGGTGGATGGGAACAACTTCTACGCCTCCTGCGAGCGGGTGTTCAACCCCGCGCTGCGCGGCCAACCGGTGTGCATCTTGTCTTCGAACGACGGGTGCGCGATCGCTAGGTCTGACGAGTGCAAACGGTTAGGCGTGAAGATGGGCCAACCCATCCACGAGGTGCCGCCCCACATCCGCCGGCAGTTGCGAATCTTCTCGGCCAACTTCGGGCTGTATGGCGACCTGTCAGGGCGCGTGGTGTCGGTGCTGCGGGAGTGGTTCCCGCGGGTGGAGGTCTACTCCATCGACGAATCGTTCGTGACGTTCGACGGTGTGCCGGCGGAGCAACGCGAGGCGATGGCCCGCCAGGCGCGCGCCCAGATTCTTCAGTGGGTCGGCATCCCGTGTTGCGTGGGCATCGGCCCGACGAAGACCCTGGCCAAGCTCGCCAACAAGCTGGCGAAGAAGACCCCGCACGGGGTGGTCACCACCCTGCCCGGCTCGCCGGAACTGGAAACCTATCCGGTGGAAGACGTGTGGGGCGTGGGGCGCAAGCTCACAGCCAAGCTGGGCGCCGAAGGGATCCTGACGGCGGCCGACCTGGTGCGCGCCGATCCCGACACGCTGCGCGCCCGATACGGCGTGACGCTGGCCCGCACCCAGCGGGAGCTCCAAGGCGTGGTGTGCAGCGACCTGGAGGAAGTGGAACCGGAGCGCCAGCAGATCGTGGTGTCACGCTCGTTCGGGCAGGAAGTAACCTCCCTGGACGACCTTCAACAGGCGGTGTCCACGTTCGCCCAGCGGGCGTGCGAGAAGTTGCGGGTGCGCTCGCTGCAGGCCGGCGGGGTGTGGGTGTGGCTCAACACCAACCCGTTCAAGCCCGGCGCTCCGCAGTATCACCCCAGCAAGGCGTTCAATTTCATTGGTCCGACGAGCGACACGCGCGAAGTGCTGCTAGTGGCCCAGCGGCTGGCCAAGGCCATGTGGAAGAACGGCTACCGCTACAAGAAAGCCGGGGTGGGCCTGCTGGATCTGACGCACGGCGATATCTACCAAGGCGATCTCTTTGCCGGCATCGATCCACGATCGCAAGCGCTCATGAAGGTGATGGACCAGGCCAACGCCAAGTTCGGACGGGGCACGATGGGCATGGCGTCCTCGGCGTGGCGATCGAAGGGGCCTGCGCTGGCCAAGCCCGTGTGGGCGATGAACCAGAAAAACTTGTCGCCGGCTTACACGACCCGGTGGGATCAGCTGGTGCGGGTGCGGTAGCAACCCACCGGGCACCTAGAACGGGATGTCCAAATCCTCGGCAGCAGCCGCTTCTTGCTGGCGTGCGAGCTTCCACCGCTCCTCACAGGCCTTGATGAAGCGCACCGTGCTGGCGACGTTGCTGGCGATCAGGAGCGCCTCGTCGTATGCCAGCACCGGATTGTCATGGGCCATGGTGTGGTTGTTCCGGACGTAGTCGTATTGACCGAAGATCGTGGTCGCGCCTTTCAGGATGTGTTCTGCCATCTGGGAAGTCAGAAGACCTTCTTCCTTGACACGCTTCACGTAGGCACCCATAAGGCCACCCAACGGCACCGAACGGTCTCTCGGTATGCCGTGCTCCTCGCAAAGCTTTCGGAGAAACTTGACGAGGAAAGTATGCAGTCTGTCTAAGCCTTGCTCAGGCTCGTTGCGCTCGAAGCATTCTCTCGCGGCTTTTGCCACCTTCTGAAAGTCCTCCGTGTCACCCTCGATGGCCTCGATGTCCTCCACCGGCTTGGCTTGCGCAAGTCTCGCGGCAATGGCTTCGCAATCCCTGAAGAGTGCCTGCCGCTCCAACGCCGAATGCCCAGTATCTCGGCAGTGCTCCAGCAGTCCGTGGATGACCCGCCCTACCAAGGAGTCGTCTTCTTTGGTCCAGAAGCTGCGCAGGTGGTTGGCTTTGGACGGACCGTTGCCACTGTATGCGCCGCCATAAATGTCTCGATTGACCTCCTCTTCGAAAAAACGAGCAAAGGAGTTGTTTGAAAAATCGAGGACGTAACCACTGCTCATGCCGAACAGGTCTTCAAGCTTCCGTCTCTCGCGAGGACTCAAACTGGACATAAGTGGCTTTGCGAAGTCTCAGGACAGGACGCGACCAAACGGATGAATGATCACCATGGGATATCGTCCTCCTCAACCGCCGGCTCCGCATCATCACCTACTGAGGGGCTCATCATTTCAACAAGCCGCTCGCCTTGAGCCAGCAGGTGGTCGTAGGTCATGACAGAGATACCGTGGAGGCGGCGATTGAGACCATGTAGTGCACGCTGCTGCTCATCCGTCCATCCGTGGGATCGGCCAATCACAATGGTGGCGCGGGGGTGATAGGCCACAACCTCTTTGTGGTCGAGGAGCCCATCTTTCGCAGCCTGGTGGAGGATGTCCAGATACCGGTGGCATTGGCCGATGGCCCGGGAAACGTCTGCCGAAAAGTAGTAATTCTTGTGGGCCGCATCGTAGAGCAGAACCTCTTTGTCGGGCCGCTTCAACTCAACGATGTCCCGATAGCCCGCGATCACGTTGGGCAACAACAAGTCAAGGTTGTCTCCGGTGGAAATGGCCCTGACTTCGTCGCGGACCACATAGGCATTTCCGAACGCCCAACAGTGCTTCTCACACCAGGCCTGATAGGTCTGCTCCCCTGCCTCACCGCTGCCCAAGTTCGAGCGCAACTCGGCCACCGCCGATCGCATCTCGCTCAGACGGATTGAACCACGTAGCGCCGTGCTCAACTCATGCGTGAGTTCAGTGCTGGACAAATGGCCCAGCAACTCCGCCTGGGATAGAACCTTTGTTAGGGCACCCACGAGTTCTTGAGGATCGTGGCCCGTCAGGTTGGCCTCGCCGTTGGCCACCCGAATCAAGATGAACTCACCCGTTTCCGACTGAGCAGCAAGGGGCAGATGTGTCTGCAGGTATTTGAGCAACTGGAGGGACGATGTTTCCGACAAAGTGAGGGTCTTGGCCTTGTCCTCGATCCACGGCTGGTCCTTCGCCTTCACGAAACCTTCGAGCTTCAGCGAAAACGTGGTTCGACCGTCGCTATGTGGAATGAACCAAGCCAGGGCGTGCAGCTTGCTCTTGCTGGTCTCATTGAGCACAACTGGTGGTGCGTAGTCCACCTTGCCACTGCTGGCCGTCTTCCTGACGACCTTCTGGACTTGCCCTGGCTTTTCCATATCGCGTCCCCGCTTAAGCCCCGATCGCCGCCTTCAACTGCTCAGTGACGCTGTTGCCCTTCTCATCCTTCAGCTGGGCCATGAGGTAGATCCCCTTGCCCTTGCTCTTGCTCGCCCAGAGGTCGCCCACCATCCGCTTTTCCTTCTCCGTGTCGGAGGAATAGCGGTCCCCGCCCTTGTATTCGACGACCAGTAGGCGCCCGTCCTTGAGCCGGGCGACGAAGTCCGGGTAAGTGCGCTGTTTGGCCGTGGGCATCCAGAACTGGCTGCGATCAACCAGGTTGCGCACCCAGAACTCCACCTCGTCCAGCTGATCGATGGCTTGGGCGCAAAGGAATTCCTCACCGACCTTGCCACCGGCGGTCTTCCATTGCAGATCACCGACGAATGGGTAGTAGTGCTTGCGGAACCGGTAGGTGCCGCCCTGGTAATAGGAGTGCGCCGGATACAGCGTCATGTCCGCGGGGTAGGTGAACATCGCGTCCGGCTCGTCGCTGACCACGACGTCAGCTTCCGGTCCAAACAATGCCTGCTGAAAGCCGTCCTTCAGCGCCTCGGCCTTGGCCAGTTGGAGCTGCTCACTCAGCTTGCGCCGGAGGACGAACTGTCCATTGAGAAGCTGGGACAGCGAGAAGCCCCGGTCCTGAGACAGGCCGCTGATGGCTCGGCGCACCCATTCCCGAAGCACCGGCTGCTTCACGGCCGGGTCGCGGATCTTCTGGTCCAACCACCCCACCAGGTCTGACTCAGTCCGGTCCTTGGCAAAGCCCGGCAGGTAGGTGTTCACGTCGTCGTCGATCTTGGTGTAGGTGACCTTCTCGTCGATCAGATCAACTTCGAAGGTCTGGCTGTCGGCGTTGAACTTGAGGCTGGACAAGTCCGGCGGGTAAGCCAGCAGATCCCAGGCAAACCCGGGCGGCACCGCGCCACTTTCGATGAACTCGAGCTCGCCCTGCTCCATGACGCAGAGGCGCGGCACGCTGAAGACCGCTCCGTTCTGGCTGGGGGCTTTGACCGCCTTGGAAGCGATCTGGTGACGCTCGATGGTGGCCACGGCGTCCTCCCGCTCCTTGGCGGGGACGGCCAGGGTGATCGCTTCCACCGTGGAATCGTCCACCTCCCCCGTGATCTCGACCGTGCCACCCTTGCCTTCCTCGTTGGGCACGAATACCACGTTGCCCTGGTCGCGCTCGGGCACGTTGGTCAGGTCCGGCTGCTTGCTGACCGCCACGGTGGTCTTGGGCGGCGTGGGCACCGGATTGGCACCGCCCTGCAGCTCCAGGCCTGGCCCCGGCGTCGGTTCACGCTGCACCGCGCCCACGGCTTCCAACGGATTGAACCCGATGTCGATGAGCGATTTGGTCAGCTCAGCTGCCGCCAGGTTGAAGTGGGAGGTGGTGACATGGGCATAGGCCTTGTTCATGGCCTCCTGCTTGCGCCGGGTGGCATACGGCATGCGCAGCACACGGCCCAACAGCTGCTGGATGTCCTTGTCGCTCTTGACCTGGGCCACTGAGCAGAAGACGTAGGCGAACGAACAGTCCCAGCCTTCCTTGAGGGCCTGTTTGGTGATGATGACCTCGACGGGGCAATCCTTGGCAAAGAGGTCGACGCCGTCGATTTCCCTTTGGTCACCGGTGGCGATGGCGATGGCCTTTTCCGGCACCTTCTCGTTGTCGATGAGGTGGCGTTTGACCTCCTCCACCGTCGCGGTGCCCTTGGCGTTCTCGGCCTGGATCAGCAGGATGGGACGAATATAGTCCGGTTCATTGAGCGCGGTCTTGCCCAGCTCGTTGCGTCGAGCCACGGCACTGCCCACCGCCACCTCCCATTGCCCCACGTGCTCCTTGAGCACGACGGGGAACTTGATCATATTGGCCACCTTCAGCTCGAAGGCGCTGACGCTGACCAACACGTTGCTCTTGCTGGCTTCGGGAGTGGCGGTCAATTCCACCACCACCTTCGCACCTAAGCGTTGGTAGACCTCGTAGGACAACGGCGTGTTGGCGTTGTGCGCCTCGTCGGTGATGACCAACGGCCCGTGGAGTTTGAGAAGGTTGGCAAAGGAGGCAATCGCCTTGCCCGCTGCGTTCTGCTCCAGGTAAGGCAGATCGGACACGCTTCCCGCGAAATGTGCCTCCAAGTCCTCGTGGTGCTCGTAGACTTTGCGGCCGTCCTGGTTCTCCACGCGAAGGGCTGCCATCGTGGAAATCACCACGCACACCTTCGTGCCCAAGTCGGCAGGCCGGATGTGGGTGAAGTCTTCCACGTCGAACACCGCCACCTTGCCACCGAAGGCCTCATCCAACTCCTGACGGTAGGGGTGGCGGGGATCCTTGAACGCCTCCAAGGTCTGGGTCTTGATCTGGGTGGTGGGCACCATCCACATGACCAGGGGATACGTGCGCTCCAAGTAAGCGTCAGCTGCTGCTTGAATGATGTGAGCGCCCATCACGGTTTTGCCACCGCCCGTGGGGATGCGCAGGCACGCGTAAGGCGTGGCTTCCATGCCCGGCATGGGCTTGTAGGTCGTGACCAGGCCCGGATCCACGTTCTTCTCGAACGCAGACGCAGGGCCGGTCAGCCGTGCGTCTTCCAGGAACTGGGCTAGGCTGGCCAGGGCCCGCTGCTGATAAACCTTCAGGGAGAGAGCCATGATCAACGCGCCTTGATGTCGTAGGGGGTCTGTTTGAACGTGATCTGGAGCTCTTCCAGCCGCTCCTTCGGCAAGTCGCAGGACTCACCGTAAATCACCTTGGGTCCGTCGAACGGCTCAATTCCTCGCAACACCCTTTTGGTCAGCACGTTGCCGCCGGTCTTACTCTCGTCGCCAAGGATCCCGTTGAACAGCAAGTAGTAGCCCACACCGTGGTGCTCCCCCAGGAATGCCGTCTTGGGCGCACGGGTGGAGCGCGCGGTGCCGGTCTCAGCAAACCACACGTGCGCGGCCAAGTGTTCGAAGCGGATGCCGTCTCGGATGTGACCGCTCACATCGAACACGGGCACCCCCAGCTTGTAGAAGCGGAAGCCGCCTCCCCCTCTCCACTCGAGATCTTTCGACACTCCACCTTGTTCGCCGTCCACCACTTTCAAAAGCCTCGGTTGGCAGTGAGTGCGTGCGTGCTCACCCATCTCAATGCCAATCCACTGCCGGCCCATCTTGTGGGCCACTGCGGCCGTGGTGCCGGAACCCAAGAAACTATCGAGCACCAGCTCTCCCGGCGCAGAACCAATTTCCAGGACCCGCTGCATCAGCTTCTCCGGTTTGGGAGTGCCGAAAACATCACCGCCGAACAGGCTCACGATTTCCTTCTTCGCGTCCTGCGTGTGTCCCGCTTCGTCGTAGTGCCAGTAGGTCTGGGGCACCCTGCCCTGCTTCACGTCGGTGAGGAACCGCTTCAAAGAGGGGGCGCTGTTCCCATCCTTGCCCCACCAAATGCGATTGTCGGCATCGAGCTCTTCCAGCTTAGCCATGGAGATGGACCAGTAACGACCCGGAGGGGGCCCGGGGATCTCTCGACCGCTAGGAGTGGTGACCGGGTAGACGCCCAAGCTGTAGGAATTGCGCGCGGAAAGATCGCTGGCCTTCCAAGGCCCACGGGGATCGTTGTCCTGGTTCTTGTAGGCCTTGTCCTGAGCCGCTGTTCGCGGCACCAGATTGGGAATCCACTTTTCAGCGTTCTTGGCGTAGACGAACAGATGATCGTGGTCTACGGAAAAGTGGCGAGCGGAAGACTTGGGCGAGTAGTTCTTTCGCCAGATGACATTTGCAATGAAGTTCTTTCGCTGAAAAATCTCGTCGGCGATAACCTTGAAGTAATGGGCTTCGTTGTCGTCCAGCGTGATCCAAATGGAGCCATCCTCGGCCAAGAGCTCCTTCAACAGCTCGAGGCGGGGATACATCATCGACAACCATTGGGAGTGTTCAATGTTGTCGTCGTAGTGCTCACTGACCGCCGATTGGGTGTTGTAGGGCGGATCAATGAAAATGCATTTGACCTGCCCACCGTAATACGGGAGCAAGGCCTTGAGCGCCTCCAAGTTGTCCCCCTCGATGAGCATGTTCGGGGAGTCCTCCTCCCCGTAGGAAAGCTTGGCGACCGGCTCCAGTAGCCGGTAGGGAGCCAGGGCGGCGCGCGTGAGATCCGCGTCGCGGTTGAACCAAGAAAGCAGTGGCATCCAGTGATCCCCTAAGACAGGCCCCCAGTATCGTTCAGCAAAAGGATGCAGGGCCAGTTTCGCAAGCCGTGAGACACCCCAACCCTTTGTTTTCCAAGGGTTGGCTGATCACTGACAGGTGAGCTGCACCACCGTTTGCGCAGACCCGAGGTCCGCGGGCAGCTGGGCCTTACAGACCCCCGTCACTTCGATCACCAGTCCCGATTCGGGGTGCTGCAAGTAGAGCGCCCCGTCGAACCCCACCTGGGTTGTCTCGCGGGCGGTCCGGGCGATGGTCCCGGGTGGGATGGCGGTGCCGGTCAGGGTGTAGGCGCGGGCCGTTTCGGTGAGGACCGGGAAGGCCACGTGCATGCCGGCCAGGCGACCGGGCATCGCGGTCTTTTCGGTCTCGCCCACTTGGGTTCCCAAGGGCAACGCCTTGTCGTCGATGCGCACGGTGGTGGGCACCAAGGCCGCCACGTCGCCGGTCACCAGCCTGCCCTTGGCGTCGGTCTGGCCCACCACCCGGCCGCCCACCCGAACGGGGACGTTGGGCTGGCCCGGCACGTCCACCACGGCGAAGCCCTGGGGGGCCGGGCGCAGGAAGGTCACGCCCTTGCCGTCGATGTGGACCGCGCCGCTGTAGCCCCCGCTGACGTAGGGCGTGCCCAGCCCGCTGCCGGCGTCGAGACGGGCCATGCCGGTGTCAGTGTTCCAGGACGCGGTCGCGCGCAGTTCCTGGCCCCGCTCGCCGGTCTCCCATTCGGCCGCCACGCTAACCGGGGTTTGACCGAAGGTGGGCCGTCCGGAGTAGCGAAGCGCAAGGGCATCGGCGTTGGGGGCGGATCGCGCCCTCACCCCCACCCGGTTGGACCCGAACGCGTAGGTGTAGCCGGCCTCCACGCGGGTGTCGCCACGCCCGATGTCGCGCAGCACGCTGGCCCCCAGCTGGTGGGGCCCTTTGCGCCAGTTCACGCCCACGTCGGCGAAGGTGACGCGGCTGCGGTCGGTGGTCAGGTCGGTGTAACCGGCACGCACGGACAGGTCTCGGCTGGGCCGCCAAAACAGGGAGGCGCGGGTGCGCTCTTGCACGTCCGTGGCCCGTTCCGGGCGCAAGCGCCAGTAGCCGTCGTTGCGCTCGTGCTCCAGGCGCACGCCAAACGTGGGGCTGCGGTAGTCGTAAGCGGCGGCGATGCGTTGGCCGCCCCCACTGGAGCGCCCCACTTCCAGGTCGAGCGTGCCCAAGGTTCCCAGCGGGGTGGTGGCGCCTACGGCCAGGTTGGCATGCCCTTCCCCATCGGCTTGCGCGTGCGTGCGCAGCGTCCACCGATCGGACGCACCCCAGGTCAGCGATGCGCTGGCGCCTGTCTTGCCGTAGCGGTTCTCGTCCTCGCGCACCTGCCCCACCGCCACGTCCCACGTGGTCAGGCCCGGGCGAAGCAAGGTGGGCGCCACGTAGTAGCGCTGATCGCTGACCACGGTGGTGCGCCCGAACCGGTCGCGCACGACGACCTGGGCCTGGTTGGCGCCGGCCGACAACGGGCTGCCTTCGACGACGAACGGCCCGCGCTCCACGTCCCTCTGGAGCACCCGGGCCTGATTGGCCATGACCTCCACCGTGCCCGGATCCAACGCCAAGCCACCGAGGGTGGGAATGGGATACGTGGGCGTCATCGGGTCGAGCGCCTTGGGGTCCTTGGCGATGCGGACACCGCCCAGGTTCACCACCGCCGACGGCGGGCCAGCGAACACGTCGCCGGCTTCGTAGGTCACTTGGCGCGTCAGGTCGTCTTTCTGCCAGCGCGTCATGCCGCGGCGATACTCGCCGCCGCGCGACGTGTCGGCGTTGAGTTGCCCGGTGGTGGCGAGCACGCCCGAGCGTCCAGCGGTGCGCACCTCGTGGGACAGGGACCCGCCCTGGGCTTGTTCGGTTGCGCGGCCAGAGAGCGAGTAATTGATCAGCACACCCGGCGCCGCGGGCGAAAGTGAACCGGTGGTTTCGTGGCGCTTGACCGATTGAACCGGTGCGCGATCGGGGGGAATGGTGATGGCCACGGTGGCGTCTTCGTCGTTGACCTTCAGCGCCACGCCCAACGCTTGAGCCGACAAAGCGTCCGTCTCGCCCGCCTGCAGCACCACCCCAAGGTTGGCCCAGGTTTCAGCATCGGCGAACCATTGGCCGTTGTGCTGCCAGAAGACGGCCGGTTCCTTTGAGATCTTGCCGCCGACGGTCGGCAGCAGCACGCTGGGCTCCACGCCTTGGGGCACAGCAGCGCCGGCCGCATGCGCGGCCAGCATCAACGCGAGAAGAATCCCCCAGCGGCGCACGGTGTGCTCAAGGAGCAACAGTGAGCGTCACCGGCTGACCGTTGACGGTCAGAGTCAACGCCGAGGCGCGGTGCTCCGGCTTGAGGGGGATGTCCTTGCTCAAGCCAGGCAGCACCCAGCCCAAGGCCCCTTCGCGCCAGGAGGCGCCGGAAGCCGGTCCAATGTTGGTCACGCGCGCGGCGGTGGTGCCGGTGTTGGTCAGGCGGTAGCCCGAACCGTCCGGCGACAGCGACACGCTCAGGCGCACGTCAGGCGTCGAAGCTTCAAACGCCAGCGGCAGGGAATGATTCACGAGCAGCGAGACGTTCGACCGCCCACCGTTCTCGATGGGAGGTGACGGCAGCTGTTTGAAGATGACGCGGTAGTAGCCCACCGCCCCACTTCCACTGACCCTCACCACCCGCACCACGCGCCGCCCTTTCGGAGGAATGGAGATGATCGATGGAGAAGCCAGCACATCACCGGTGTTCACCAGCTGGTCGACTCCATCCTTCTGCAGCCACTGGTAGGCAGTGACTTGATAGCTCACCGGCATGTCGTCTGAATTGATCAGCGTGACCGCATGCGCTTTCGTTGTGGGCTCACCCAAAAGCGCCGTTGGAGTCAACGACACTTGGGATGCGCCCGCAGAAAACGGGAGCAAGAGGGAAATCAAAAGAGTGAAGAGAGAAAATAACGATCGCATGGAGGCATCTCCTGTCGGGGGATACCTTTCAAGCTAGAGACGATCCACGTTTCGTCAACCCATACCCACTCACAATGAAAAGCCCCGCTGGTGCGGGGCTTCTCTTCGTGCGGATCACGTGACGATCAGTTGTAAGTCAGGGTGACCTGGACGGTGTCGCTGTAGAACCCGTTGGGCGCCTTGTTCGCTCCCAGGAAAGCGATGGAGTAAGGCATGAACTGCCACTCACCATTCCCGACCCCGGAAATCTGATCTGCGCCCGTGCCCCACGTTTCACCACCCACCATGTCACGATGGAGCGAGTAAGCCAGGAAGAAGCCAGGGCCAGACAGACTGCGGTGATTGGGAAAATCGGCGTTCAAGCCGTAGTTCAGCCCGTCGCCGGGGGCAATCTCGTAAGCGGTGCCGGTGTTGCAGCGGGCGCCGATGCCCGTCGGCGAAGAAGCCACCTGCGAGAGCGACAGCGAGTTGATATCCAGGTTGTCCAACGGGGAGATCTGCAGCTGACAACCGGGCAGCACTTGGCCGTTGATCATCAGGTTCTCCGACACGTCGTCGGCGAAGGCCGGTGCAGCCAGAGCGGCCAAGGCGATGGGAAGGATGGAACGGAGGGTGGACTTGCGATTCATGGGTATCGGCTCCTTGTTAGGAATATGAGTAGGGGTGAGTGGCCCGACATGGACCATCCCTCTACCGATACCTGGAATCGGTGAGTTGGCAAGGGGTGGTCACACCCACCCCCGTGCGGCCATCGACGCATGCGTGTTGCCAGCGACCACCAGGTGGTCCAGCACCCGAACGTCCAGCAGTGCCAGGGACTGCTTCAGGCGGGCCGTCAGGGCGCGGTCTGCCGCGCTGGGCTCCGGGTTTCCACTCGGGTGGTTGTGGAAGAAGATGACCGCCGCGGCGTTATGGTCCAGGGCCTTCTTGGCCACGATGCGGGGGTGAACTTCGCAACCGTCGATGGTGCCTTGGAACAGGTGCTCGGTGGCGATGATGCGGTGGCGGGTGTCGAGAAAGACCACGCCGAACACCTCGTGCGCCAGGCCGGCGCAGCGGGCCTTGAGGAAGTCGGCAGCGTCGCTGGGATCGGTGATCGCGCCTTGGCGTTGCAGGCGGCGTTCAAGGATTTGCGAAGCGGCCAGCAGGATGCCTTCCTCGTCCATCGTCAACTGATACTGGGCCCGGATGTCGTTCGCTCGCTTCATCTGCTTTCTCCACCGGCGCGGGATGCGCCTCGCGGGAACCGATGGGCGGAGCGATCGGCCCCTCCCGCACCCGGGAGCGAGCACCGTCAGGCGCGCAGCGAAGGGCCGGAACACCGTGGAGGAGGCCTGCCCTTGTGGGAGGGGCAAGCGGAGCCAGGATTCCCAGTCAAGAGGCCACTGCCCCGGTGAACGCCCGAAGCAAACGAATGACTTGAGGGATGAGATTGGAGGGGCGACGATGGGCACACTCGCCTACTCATGGATGAAATGCCCATGCCCGGAATGACTGACCCGAGCGACGCACTGAAAATTTTTCAAGATGCAATGCTTGCCGGTCCCGTTGAGTTGGAACGGGGCCAGGTGGATCCCAGTGTCTACATGCACTTGCACCGTGGGCACCGGATACCGCAAAACACGTTCGTATTCCTCGACGGCAAAACGGTGCGAGCATTTGCGACGTTTGCCTTGAACGGCATCTATAAGGGCAGCCCGAACCTTGCGGTGGGCTATGCAGTCCCCGAGGCTTACCGGAACAAGGGACTGGCCACGGCCATCCTTCGCGCTGGGATCGCTGAAATGCAGAACGGCTTCAAGGGCATGCCCCCGTTCTACGTCGAGGCCGTGGTGAGCGAACAGAACACGGCATCTTTGAAAGTGGCCGAGGCCGTGCTCGGGGAAGAGATTGAACGGATCAACGATGACCACACGGGTGAGCCCGCAGTTCGATTCGCGCGCAAGTTTGAAACCGGCCCATCCCACACAACCTAATCCAATGATGGATCTCAAAGACCTGACAAAGCTGGGTGACCTCTCCGGCCCCCTGGAACTCCTGTCGAAGGGCCCGAAAGCCCTGGCGGCCTGGATGGAAAAGCGCACAGAACAGCGATACGCCGAGTTCGTGCGCGCGGCGCTGGAGGGTGTCGTGTTCCCTGATAACGCGGAAGCCATAACGCCGGAAGACTTTCTGGCTATGCTCCGAGCCTTGGAACTGGACATCGAAGCCGAGAAGGCCACCGTTTACGGTCGCTTGGCCTCCTCCATTGCCACCGGCAAGGTCAAAGGCCACCTCAAGCGGCATTTCATCAAGTTCCTCAGTGAACTGTCGTTCGGTCAAGTGGATCTGCTCCGGATGGCATGGATCGCCAAGCGCTTCGACGTGTATCCGGGTGTCGGTGGTGGGCGCCGTGACCCCAAGGAGTTCTTGGGAGCCGACTCGAAGACGAGCATCAATCGCCTGACTTTTGAACGAATGGGCTTGCTCGATGAGAAGGACTTGAGCTTGACAGGTAACCAGTTCGTGGAAGCCTGCTTCCGCTCCGAGGAACTGAAACCATCGTCGGTGGGATTCCGCTTGTGGGCCAAGGGCATTGTCCATTTGGTGTGCAACGAAATGGGCACGCCTGGATGCGATCCCTTCCTGCATCAACTGTCAGAAGGCTGCCACCGCGCAGCCATTCGCAACCCGAAGACGGCGGCCCTTCGCGGACACTCCACTTGCGCGATGAGGTTCGGTCCCGTGATGGTCGTCCTGCTCACTGAGGATCCCCAGAAACTTATTACAGAATGGACTGCCGTTGAGGATGTCATTCGCGGGGCAGACACGGTGCTGGTGGCGACGACTGATCCAACCACGGTTATTCCGCCCGAGATGACTGGTTTCGAGCGCCTTGATGCGTCGAAGGAGAATCTCACCTCCGCGGTAAACACCGCGCTCGCCAAGTTCGAGGAAGCGGGCTTACGTTAGCCAACCTCGATGAGCACACTTTGTCGAGCATCGCCGGCTCAGCGGATGGACACGGCCATACGTAGTTTTTCGTAAGCCGCCTGAGCATCGGGACTAAGAACCGACATGTAGCGGGCCAGCGCATCGATCTGACGCATCGCGAAGGCTCGGGCGATCATCTCCGCGGGGAGTTCACCTTCGGCGACGAGAGCTTGAATGTCGGACTTGACTCTGTCCACGGCCACGTGAAGTTGCTGGGCAATGGCCCGGGGAGATTCACCTGCAAGCATGCGCGTCATGACCTCCTCGCGCCTGGATTTGGTGGCCACCCGTCGCCGCTCAGTTCCGTTGGCGGGCGTGAGCCCTATTTCAAGCAGATCATTTCGAACGGTGGCGATGGAGAAGGATGTCCCGAGCGCCATGGCCAGCGCATCGGCCGCCTCACGAACAGTCATGCCGGGCACAAACACTTCAGCCAAGATGGCCCTGCGGTTGCTCTGCCAACGCTTCACCGCAGCAGCGTATTCCGCTGATCTCATGCGCTGCCTACCCCGAACCGGTCCTGAAGCTCGCACTCCCTCTGGGTGACCGGGTTCCACGCGCGGTGTTCCTCCATGTAGCGCTGGAGCCCAACATCGCCGACGCCCCCATCGCTGCTCACCAATGGCAATGGCCGGTCATGTAGGCCGTCCCGCTGCTGAGCGTAGTCCACCTGCTCCGGCTCGCCGTGAGCCGCCCGGTGGGCGTCCAGCAGCCGATCGATGGCGTCCACGTCCCGCCGGTGGACCAGCGAGGTGACGTAGAGGGCCTGGAGCAACGCTTCGCGCTGCCCGTCGGCCTCGAACAGGAAATCGGAAGGGTCGCGCAGGTCGACCGGGTCGGGCCGGAGATGGCCGTGGGAAAAGCTAATCATTTACGGACGGCACTCCGGAGAGGCTCACTCATGGCAGCGCTGAAAGCCATCAGTAGGAGCATGGAGAACATTAGCGTGGCGAAAGCCATTGCGATGAATGCGTAAGTAGTTCCCACTGCAATCGCTTGAAGGGCGAAGTATGAAACGACGAACAGGACGAACAGGAAGCGCAAGAGATCAACCGCCATCATCCAACATAGCGTCATTACTCCCTTGCGAAACGATGGCTTGAGCGAGGAAGGCGCATTGCTCGAGAAGACGAGATAAGCGTATGTGACGGTTTGTGCGAACCCGCGCCCCACCATTACAGGCACGATGAAGAAGGCTGGTATGGCCACCACTGCAAGCAGAGCCAACAGAAGAAGTGAGCTCACTTTGGCACCCCCTTTCTTGAGGGAGCAGCCATTGGCCTGAATATTGAGCAGCGCATCACTGGGCCTCCCTACCACTGGTGGATCCCATCTGCGTCGTTCCACATGCAGTGAAGCATTCAATTCCCTCCCGCGGCGTCAGCACCAGACGGGTCTTGTTCCCCTTGCCCACCAGGAACACCCGATCCCCTTCGCGAAAGCCCAGATCGCCCTCATGGATGAGCACAACGACCCGATCACCCTTGCCCGTCAACTCGCGAACGGAAACCTCGTATGCCTTGCGGTGGCTGACAGCATTCTGGATGGCCGTGCCGGCCACCCCACCGATGACCCCACCGGCCACCCGAGCTGCGTTGCGGTAGTCGCCTTTGACTTGGCGTGCCGCGCCGTAACCAACGGCCGCACCGACAACGGAGCCCACGTTCGCCTTTCTACTGGGCTCCAACTGAATTTCCCGAGCCATGAGCACCTCGCCCAGGCGCGCGTCTTCCACGCCAATGACTAATGAGGAACGGTAGGGACCCACGGACGACGGGCCGGCAGCAAGGGCCGAAGGCACAGCAGCAGAGAGAGCAAGTGCAAGAACGATGGATTTCAAGGGACACCTCCATTTCGTGAGTAGGTATCCCTATACATAACTCGAATTGGAGAACCCGCAAGGGTCAGATCATTACCTCGCTCCACGCCCTTTCTGAGATGCCCCTAGCTTTAGCTTATTTCGCCGGCAGTAGTCAGAAATTCCCTGTCTACTGACGCCAAGGTGCCGCGAAATTTGACTTAGTGAATGCCCTTGATCAATCAGCGCTTGCAGAGCCACCGGCCCAACGCTACTCGGCATGAGACCGCGAAACCTCTCCGGAATTGGGGCGGTTGGTTGCGGCCAATCCCACCCGATCTTGCCCAGCGCACTCCTCAAGCGTGTGATGGTCACTCCTTTATGAGCAGCCAGTTCACCTAGGCTCTTTCCTTCCGCGACCCACGCATCAATATCGGCCTTGGCCAGTTCAATCGGCTGCATGAAGTTCCTCTTCTGCGCACCCATTGCCCTCTTGTCGGCCTCAACAGTCTCGCGCTTAACCTTCAATGTCCTGGCAATTTCTTCAGCCGTCTGACCTTCTGCAACCATTGAAGGAATGAGAGCTCTTCGCTGCGCCAGCTCTGTTCGATCCGATCGGTGGCGGATGGGAAGTCCGAGTGATTTTCGCCGCATGTAGATATAGAAGGGGGAGATGTTGAACTCCTTCTGGATCGTTTGATATGAAGCCCCCGCCAGCAACCTCTCGTCAATCTGGCGTTGCTTCTCAATTGGAACTCGAGTCCTGCCTTTTGAGGCGGTAACGCCCATTGCCTTGCGATCCGAACGGACCGTATTGACTGACGTCCCCACGAGCCCCGCAATGGCTGATAGTGATCGCCCCTCCTCAGTCAGCTTGGCGACTTCTTTCCTTCTCTGGCCGATGTTCATGCAGACTCCATTACGAGTGGTTCTATCTACTCATAACGCATAATCTCGAACTCGCAAGGGGATCAGACCACCATCGTGTGCTCTCGCTGCTTCATGCGACTGCGCGTGCTAGTGCGAAGCTTGGTGTTAGCTTTTTCGAGCTCCTGTTGGTTGGCCGCTACCGTCGTCTGTTCCCGCTCCACCTTGGGTAGGGGCTCATGCACGAACTCGGGGACCTTCAGGAACTCCACCACCCGTTCAGCAGCGGCAGCGGCGCGGAAGATTTCGCGTGGGTCGTCGCGCAGGATCTTGATCCACGACTTCACGTAAGCCGCGTGCTGGGTGGGGTCGTGGCCAATGCCCAGGCGCTCGCCCATCAACATGGAAGACACCTCGGCCACCAGCTCTTCCTTGGCGTAGTCTTCGCTGCCGAAGCCGCCCTTCATGGGCCGGTTCAAGCGCGACGGAAATCCCGTCCAATGCCCCAGTTCGTGGAGAGCGGTAGCGTAGTAGCCACTGGCTGAGTGGAAGGCCTCGCGCTCGGGCAAGTGAATGCTGTCGGTCATCGGGCGGTAGAACGCCTGGTTGCCCCCGTCGTGATGGATCACCGCTCCACTGTCCCGGATCACCTTCTCACACGCCTGTTGGATCTCCGGTTCGGGCCGCGGCGTCGCCAACAACAGTTCCGGCAAGCCGTCGATCTGAGAAGCGTTGAACACGCGGGGGAAGAACACCTTGGGGTGGGCCTTGGCGATGAGCCCGGGATCGCCGCTCTTCTTCGCCTCCTCCACCGGTGACCAGTCCCAATACTCGATGACGCTGGCCTTCTCACCCTTGCGAACCTGGGCGCCCACGGCCGTGGCTTGCTTGTAGGTCATCCACCGGTTGTCCCTCACGTCCCAGGCGTTCTGAAGGGCCCAGAGGTGGAGCAAGTTGCCGCCCCGATAGCTCCTGCCGGTGGTGGGGTTCATCGGCAGCCCGAGGTCCATGCGCGCGTCCCACGGCTGGACGAAGGGCCCGGTCCCCTCTTCCATCTGACGGATCAGGCGTTCGGCGACGTCGCGGGAGTGGCGCTGGAGGAAGCTTTCAGAGGTGGAATCGGACACGACAGGGCTCTCCTGGGAAAGGAAAGGCGCCCTGTCGGCGGCGCCGGATTGGGGAATGGATACGTCAGGCGTGGATGGTCACTGCGCTGCCTTGCTCTAGGGCGTTTACCAGCAGCTCCAACGCCCGGTCGATGGTCAGCCGGCTGTCGGGGTCCCCGCCGTCATCCTGGAGTTGGAAGCGGATGCCGGCGGGGGTCTTCAGGACCACGAAACGGGGGGAGGCCGTCAGGGCGTCTTTGCGGTCCATGCTGTCGTCAACGAAAGCGTCGGAAGTCGTCATGGATCCAGCATGCGACGGCGTCGGGATTTGGCAAGCCCCTACAGTCTCAGCCTGATTCTGGGAGCTTCAACTTCAAATGCTTTCCCGTCCGTGATGCCGGCGCTTCTCAGACTGGTCGCCACCAGATACTTCTCCAGCGCCGTCGCGGGGGCTTGCCAATCGGCAAGGCAGGCGGCTCTAAGCTGAAGCTCTTCAACTGGCGTCCTGCCTTGGACGTTCCTCTTGTATGGATCCGCCCCTGCCTCAAGCAATGCAAAAACGTTTGCTGGGCTGACAGCATAATGTAGCGGGTTGTCCCCTTCGACGGAAACCGCATTGGGATCGGCGCCAGCTCTGACAAGAAGTCGAATCGCCTCTGGACTACTTGCGATATGGAGCGGTGTGAGGCCGCTGAAGTTCGTTGCCCTCGGATCAGCACCAGCCGCCAAAAGGATATCCATGATGGATGCGCTCCCATCCGACACTGAGTGCTTTGAATACAAGCTTGCGACGTGAAGAGCCGTGTTTCCGACGGCGTCTTGCAGGGCTACGTCACTACCCGCTGATACTAGGAGTTCAACGGCGCCCCTATTCCACTGGGACGCTGACATTAGAGGTGTCTTGTAACCGAACCCATGGCGAGAGTTAGGGCATGTTCCGCCTTCAAGCAATGTTCGCAATGTGACCAGATCACCGCGAAGGACACTCTCGAACAGCAAATGTTCATTAGGGTCTTTTGACGCTTTGAGGCCACGAGATACAACGTCAAACATGTCCGTCATAACCGCAACCTCTGGCGGAGCGATTGCTGGACAGCCGTCGGCTGCACCTGGACATCCTCACGCGCATTCCAGACCTCACCCCCGATCACCATGGAAGGCGTGGACGGGCTGCTCGCATGGAGAGCCGCGGATGGAGCCTGGTTCAACCGTTCTTCCAAGTGCTGCTGCCGTTCGGTGGCGCGCATCTCGTGGGCTCGATGATCGAGCACGCCCTGCTCCATGCCCACTTTCGCCATGAGCTTCTGATCGTATTCGGTGGGCTGGTAGCCCTGGTTCAATAGGAACGCCGCGATGTCCATGCCTTGCTGCCCCTTCACTACCCCCACGGCAGTGGCAAACGGGGATGGATTACCTTCCAAGGGTGCCCCGTGGGCGATGAGCAACTTGGCCATGTCCAGTGTGGTGGCCGCGTTGAGCGGCAGCAGAGAGAAGGAATGATCAACTACATCACCTGTAGGCAGCACGTTCTTCAACGTTGCTTTCACCCTTGCCTTTACGTTGATGTCCGCGCCCGCAGCCAGCAACGCTGCTGCACACCCCTGGTGGTCGGGCCGGTTAGGTGATGAGCAGTAGGCGCCAGCTTGCGCGGCAGCGTGCAGCGCCGTGAAGTTGCTGAACGTCGTTTCCCGCAGAACTTTGGCGTCGTAGAGGAGCTTCCGGGTCACGGTGTCCCACTGCGTGTGGCCGATGCGGGCCTGGATGTCGGCCCCTCTGGCAATAAGCGCTTCTAGGGCATCCTTGGACCCGTAGATCGCAGCTTCATATAGCGGAGTTGCTCCTTCGTATCCGGGGCGCTCGAGACTTGCTCCCGCGTTGATAAGAGACATCACTGCTTGGGGCTGGTTGAACCGAGCGGCTTCGTGGAGTGGGGTGTTATTCGTCTTGTCGACGGCGTCCACCTGAGCCCCCTGGCTGATCAGCCACTCGCACACCTCTGGATGCCCGCCCTGGGCGGCTTCGTGCAGAGGGGTGAACCGGTCCTTGTCGGCATGGTTCACGTCGGCCCCCAATGCATGGAGCCGCTGGCATTCGGCGAGGTTGCCGGCCAGGGCGGCTTCGGCGAAGCGTGATTGGAGATCGTCGGATGAAGCGCTCATACAGGCATCTCCAGATCGGCCAAGTCCCTCAACGGCTTGATCCCCGCGACCCTAATTTCCGCCACACGGGGCTTCTTTCCGCCGTGGGAGATCTGGTAGATGCCGGCCTCGGGAAACTTTTCGCGAACGCGCTTCCAGAAGTCTTCCGCGTTGACGGGCTTCTTACCCAGTTCCTCCAACACGTATTGGCGGTAATCGGCATAGATGGCGGTTTTGTCAGTGCAAACTCCGCTGTCATAGGTGGCATCGCGGTCCGCCATGTAGGCCATGGTCGTGTCCGACTCCATTCGGTTCTGCTCGGCCAGTGCGACCACGGCGTCCGGCAGCTTCTCGGAGAACCCGCCCCGCTCCATGAGGCGTAGCGCTCCTTCCAGCACCCAGTCCAACACCTGGGCCATCTCCTCCTCGCTTTCGGTGATCTGCAGGTGGAAGTCGGGCTCGCGCTTCTTTTCACTTCCACCGTTCGCACTCTCGTGGGTCTTCTCCCCCATTCGCACGTTGAAGGGGATGGCCAGGACCTTTCTCCAGAACCCGTGCTCGTGCCCTGACACCGTGAACCAGGAGTTGACGCTGGCGAACAGGGTGCCGATCGGCAGCGTCGTGTAAGCATCCTTGCGCTTGGCCTCGACTTGAATGGGGTCACGAGAAATGAGCGCTTTCAGCACTTCCTGGATGGATGCGGCAAGGACCTTGGGCGTCTCCGTGACGATGTAGGCGCTCTTGCCCACCAATGGGGCCATGGCGAAAGTTCCGTCCAGCTTCTCCAGGCGCAGCGACACGTTGCGGGGGTGAAGGGCACGCAGGATGTGGAGGAACGTTGACTTACCATTGCTGCCCGACCCGACCAGGAAGAAAGCCTTCTCAAAGCAGATGGACATGAGGGAGCTTGCCACCGCCTCCTGAAGAAGTGCGCGCACCTCCAGATCGGGCTGGAAGAGATCCAGATATTGACCGAACTTCGAATGGGGGTCCAAGGGCTTGGGGATGTAATGCCCCTCTCCATCCACTTGGTCCATCCTCAGCTTCGCCGGGACCTGGTAAGTGATGCCATGTTCTTTACGCGGCGCCAGCACCCGAATGCTCGCCCTGGACGGCGCCACGTCTTCGGGGAACAGAATGGCCTGCCGCAGCCCTAAGCTCTGTCCATAGGTGGGAGAGAAGACGTCTTGATCGAACACTTCTTCACTGCCAGCCGCACCTGGAGCACGGATCGGTTCGTCCGGCTTGACGATCTCAAGGTAACCCCCTTTGAGGGGAACGATGGCTCGGCGATCGGACTTCTTTGGCAGCCAGCATTGCCGATCCCCCATCAACTCCAGCACGGCGGTGTTGATGCAGCTGGCGGCATGACCGGCGTTCGCCTTGTCCTTGCGCTCCAATCGGAGCCAGGAAAGCGCCTTGGCGGCCATGTCTTTCTCGGAACACCGGTCCCAATAACCCTGCTCAGGCAGCCATCGAAAGAAGCTGCAATCGTCGTCGCCATCTGGCAGCTTGCCGCCGATCGCATACTCCTCCGTCGCTTTCAGATGGTCGGCGAAATCAGCCTCAAACGCTTGATCGCTCAAGGTTGCTTTGGGCGCTGGTGCGCCAAACGCGGCCTTGGGCGCCGCATTTCCTCGAAAGGAGAGGACATTGTTGGGGCGCCCATTGACACCCGAGGTTGTCGCTGTATCGTTCATGTGTGTGTTGTCCGTTTTAGAACCCCGGTTGGCGCCGGGGTTTTTTATTGATTACGCGGCCTGCTGGACGCGACTCATCCATTCCACCAGCGCTTGGCGCATGGCTTCCGATGGAGTCTTGCCCTGGGCATCAGCCGCCGCTTGTAGCCGCTGCTTGAACGCTCGGCTTACCCGAGCCTTCAACAATTCGTCTCGCGGTTGAGTCGCCTTCTTCGAAGTCGGGATGCTCGTCATTGCTCGTGTCCTGGGTGACGTGGCCTCGTTGTGGCCACAACTCCATCCAAACAGAGCTCACGAACTTGTCCAGACCGTTCTTTTGACTAAAACCAATTTCTGCTGCCTCAACAGCATTTTTTGCAAATCCGTGAGGTAGTTCGCGCTTTTTACCCAAGGTGTAACGGGTGCTTGTTACACCCCTTGTTACCGCTGAAACCCTTACCAGACAAGGCTTGTCACGGGTGTAACAGGTGTAACAAGTGGATCCATCGATTTGAGAAACCCATGAGTCACTCAAGCCCACGCTCCCAATGCACTGGGAAGTAATACCCACCTACCCGTTACACCCGTTACAAGCACTACCACGACTGCAAAGCCGTTGAATCAGCTGGAGATTCCTCCGTAACAAGCACCCGTGCCGGCTGTAACGGGTGCTCGTTCTTTCTCCGAGAGGATCATTCGTCGTTCGCACTGTCGGCATCGGCGCAAGCCACCTTCGTCACCCGCTGGATCGCAAAGAACTTCCCACGCAGCACACCGTCTTCCTGCGCCTTCTTGAGGTTGCGGGCCGCCCGCTGGCCGTAAGCCACGAACACCGACCCGGTCGGCGCTGCGGTTCCGGTGGTTCCGTCGGGTCGCATGAACTTCAGCCGGCCACGCGTGATGAGGATGGCAGTCGTGTTGGTGTGGTTGAGCACGAACTCGTGCATCCAGCCGGGATCCATGTGCGCCGGCACCAACGCGATGCCACCACCAGGGTGGTGGGCCAGCTTGGCCATCCACTTGTCCATGCCCTTCCCATACGGCGGGTTCATCCACACGAAGGCCGCGGGCCACCACGGCGTGGTCAAACCATCCTCACTGGGCGTGATCATCCGGCGGGCGGTGCGCGTCGGCAGACGGGTGTGGTCTTCCGGCGTGCAAGGATCGAGGTCAAATCCTTCCTTGCCGCCCATCGCTTTGACGATGGCCGAGGGCGTATACCAATCGACGGTCGAGTTGTCTTTGTCGCAAGCCTTGTAGCAAGCGGTGGTGATCCGGGTGGCCTTTGGCGAAGTGCGACGATCGCGGCGGGTAGCCGGTTTGAATTGTAGAACGTTGGACTGCATGTAGGTCTCGCCTGTCGTTCCCGATCGGAACGGATGCGAGATTGCGGGTGTGCCCCTGTAGGCCGTCCACGCGAAAACGTCGCTTTATCGGGACATTTGTCCCGATAACGGCCGGCATGCATTGGTGCGCCTCACCTAAGCGTTTCCCGATAAGAAATCGGGAACGAGGTTTAATCGGTGGCTTTCGCTGCGCTCTCGGCGGCGGACTGGAGCAGGCCCATGGCCCAGTCATGGAACGGCTGGCGCGCCTCGCTGCTCACCCACGGGGCATCCAGGGCTTCGAGCACCGTGAGCGCACGCGCTGGCAGGTGGAGGTGAAGCGAAGCAAACCCCACCAGGCGATCGGCTTGGTTGTAGGCCCAGGGAAGGTCCTGCTCCAGGCCTTCGAGGCCTCGTCTTTTCAACGCGGCAACGATGTCATCGAGGCGTTGCGCCAGGACGTCGGATTGAACGCGTTCGGCACCGGCGCAACGCACCACCGATGACCACCGGTATTGCGCCCCTTGGCGATTGCTTTTCGCTGGTCGGTGCTCGGGAATCAACCCTTCGTTGCGCTGGCGACGCTTCTTCAACGCGTCCTTGGAGATGCCCAGCATGTAGGCCGCCACGCCCGGGCCGACCCATTCGCGCCCGCCCGCTTTCGCCTTGGCCAGCTCTTCTTCCTCGGTGGCGGTCAACGCAAGGGGGGCCGGCGCTTTCGGGGGACGGCCAGGCCGTCCCCCCATGAGTCCATTTTCGCGCGGGCTCAAAGCCGACCGCTCCCTTTCCCAAAGGGTCGCACCGCCTCAACGTCTATTACGTCACCGCTCAACCGCTCTTCCAGGTCGCTGGCGCGCTGGCGCGACCGTGCCGCCTCGATGGCGTGCTGTGTGGAGGTGAGAACGCCCAGGAACGCGTCCTGGTAGGGCTGTCGGCTTTGGGTGCTGGTCCAGGGTTGGGCCAGGGCTTCTTCGAGCGAGCCTTCCCACTGTTCCTCGTCCGCCGCGTTGAATGTGGCGTCGTCCACGGCCCACGCGTGCCCGTTGAGGCGTCCGTTGACCGTGGCCCACGGCTGGATTTCCAACGCGTCGGAGAGGGACTGGAAGCAGACGATGCCCAGGCGCCGCGCGCGGGCCTTGGACTTGGCCAGCCGATCCTCGGCTTCCCTCAGGGCGATCAGTGCTTCGATGCGCTCGGCTTCTTTGAGCACGTCGCCGGTGTCGGTGCGCTTGCCGCGGGTGATGGGCTCGCCGCTTCGGGTGGCCAGGAAGGTGTCCAGCGATTCCAGTGTGAACCCCAGATGCTGGTTCTGCGCCGTCGTGCCAGGCTTCCCAGGGTTCTGAATCGGCTGGGGTCCCCTGCCTTCGCGCACCCAGTCGCGCAGGGTCGTGTAGTGAACACCGATGTAGAGCGCTGCCGCCTTGGTGCTGACCTTGGCACGCACACCGGCCTTGGCGTCGGCGATCTCCTGGCGCCACTTCTGGGCGTCGGGCGCCGGTGAGGCCAGATCTGGGTCGCGTTGGAGGGGAAAGGAGCAGTCCATGGTCCCAGTGTATCGACGGCGGGCTACTCCTCGGAAGAAGCGGGTTCCTGACGGGTCGGCAGGAGGGGCCAGTCAGCGGGTTTGAGCATGTTGTAGAAGGTCGGTGCGCTCGACGCCATCAGGTGCTCCACCTTCTGCAACGCGTCTTGCAACTCAAACCACTCGGGCTCCTGGTAGCGCACCGTGGACTTGGCGCCCTCGTCCTCGTCTTCCTTCTTCGGCGGCAGGTGATTGAACAGCCGGCTGATGATGCGATCGGAAATTCCTACGCGCGTGGCGTAACGGCCGAGGGTGCGGCGCAGATCGTGGGGGGTGGGCCCGAACTCCACCGACAGCGTCTCGCCCAGCCCCTTCATGATCGCCTTGCTGTCCTTGTAGTGCCCTTCCGCCGCCCGCTTGCTGCGCGCCGGGTAGACCCACCGCGCCCGTGGGTCATCTTCGGGCAAGCGCATGTCGAATCGACGCTTGATGAGTTGGACCGAAATCGGCCCCAGGGGCATGGAATGGTCACGCCGGTTCTTCGTCCTGGCGAAGAACACTTGAGGACCTTTCTTCTTGGTCACTGGGTTGACCGACGGCACTCCAGCTCGCCATGCCTTGGGATCCATTTCGTCCAGCCATACCCAGGACTTCGTGGACCGCTCGGCTTCGCTCAACCGATCAAACCACGCCAACTTGGCGGTCTCGTTGCGCCGGGCCCCAAGGAACAGGGTCGTCAGCAGGTAGTAGACCCCGCTTTCGTTCTGACCCCGCTGGGCCTGCCGTCGACTCCAGAGGTATTCGATGGCGTTGCCCAGGGTGTTGTCCTCGCTGCCCAGTGGGTTCCGCACCCTCGCCTTCTCGTAATAGTCGTGGAGGCCTGCGGCGTCGCGCATCTTGCCTTCCTCCCACAACACCCCGAAGTCGTTGCCGAACAGCACCGCCTTGCGCTGGGCCTTCTTCGCCGCGCGCGCTTCCTTGTCCACCACGTAGTTGACGGCGCGGAACGCGGTGGCGAACGTCTGCTCGGCCGCGGACACGCCCGCGGCACGGATGCGCGTGCGCATCGCCTCGCTGGTCACACCCAGCTTGGCCAGTTCCACGTCGGTGAGATCCACCCGCCCTTTCAGCTCCATGAAGTCCTTCACGGGCTGGGGCAACCGATTGGAATTAAGAGCCGCGGACACCCGGGTGGCTTGAAACGCGTTGGTCACCTGCTCCTCGTCGAGGTCCATGATCGGGATGTTGCCGATCCCCACCTCCGGACGAGCCAGGCGCGCTATCGAGTTGGTCAGGGTCTTGAGGGTGCCCTCGGTGGCCGGCCGGGTTCGCCGGGCCAGCATGTCGTGATACAGCTGGATGGCCTGGTTCACCGTCAGCGCCTTGGTGGCCTGGATCGACAGTTCCTTCTCCGCCAGAACCTTCGGGCGCTTACCCTCCTTCTTCGCTCCGGCGACTTTGACGCCCGCCAAGTCGTGAGCGTCCTTCAACGACAATTCGCTCGTGTCCCCGATGCTGATCCGCATGACCTTGCCGCCGATCTTGCGTTGAACTTCGTAGGTGGATTTGAGTTTCCCTACGAAGACGCCGAACCCCGTGGGGGCACCCGGCGAGGCGTCGAGGAACCTCCACTGCTTGCCGTCGGGGTTGGGTTCGAGGACTGCAAACCCCTTTGCACCGGTGACGATGGCCCCTGCTTTGTCTAGCTTCGGGCGCTGGGTGCTGCGAAGCTGTCGCAGCTGTTCTGGGTTGAGCTTCAGTCGGAACGCCACGGCGGCCACCTTTCCCTGTTCAACGTCATCGATCGCGACCCTGTCGCGGGTAGCCAAATTCTGGCACGAATCGACGGATGCAGGGGTTTGGCTACCTTTGGCTACTAAAATGGTCTCCACACCCTTCCACTTACGCTCACTGACCTCCACTTTCGCTAGACTGAAATACGCGCTAAATGTCTGATAAAAAAGAACAATCAAAAAAATCAACGGGTTCAGTTGAGCACACCCCGCTCATGAAGCAATTCTTCGCCGCCAAGGCGGAGTATCCGGATCTGCTGCTGTTCTTCCGGATGGGGGATTTCTACGAACTGTTCTACGACGACGCCCGCAAGGCCGCGCGGCTGCTGGACATCACCCTGACCCAGCGCGGCAACTCCGCCGGCGCGCCCATCCCGATGGCCGGCGTGCCGCACCACGCCTACGAGAGCTACCTGGCCCGGCTGGTCGCGCTGGGTGAATCGGTGGCGATCTGCGAACAGATCGGAGACCCCGCCCTGGCCAAGGGACTGGTCGAACGCAAGGTCGTGCGGGTGGTCACGCCGGGCACGGTCACCGACGAAGCCCTGCTCAACGAGCGCCGCGACACCCTGCTGATGGCGATCGCCCGTGGCCGCACGGGCTACGGCCTGGCCTGGGCGGATCTGGCCGGCGGCCGCTTCGTGGTCAACGAGGTCGACGGCGAGGACGGGCTGGAAGCCGAGCTTTCGCGGCTGGAACCGGCGGAAATCCTGCTCGCCGACGAGGACGGCTGGCCGGAATTCCTGCGTAGCCGCCACGGCCTGCGCCGGCGGGCGCCCTGGCTGTTCGATCCGGAGAACGGGCGGCGGCAACTGCTGCAGTTCTTCCAGGTGCGCGATCTCAACGGCTTCGGCATCGAACGCATGCCGCTGGCGACCGGCGCGGCCGCCGCCCTGCTCGGCTATGTCGAGGAAACCCAGAAGCAGCGGCTGACCCACCTGGGCGCGATCAGCACCGAATCGGCCGGCGACGCGATCGCCATGAACGCCGCCACCCGCCGGCACCTGGAGTTGGACACCCGTATCGACGGCGACACCGCCAACACCCTGCTCGGCGTGCTCGACAGCACCATCACCCCGATGGGTGGCCGCTTGTTGCGCCGCTGGCTGCATCGCCCGCTGCGCGATCACCACACGCTGGGCGAGCGCCACCAGGCGGTCGAAAGCCTGATCGAAAGCGGGCTGGACACCGGCCTGCGCGAACGCTTCCGCGCCCTCGGCGACATGGAGCGCATCCTGACCCGCGTGGCCCTGCGCTCGGCGCGTCCGCGCGATCTGTCCACCCTGCGCGACGCACTGGCGCTGTTGCCGGACATCCGCCAGACGCTGGCCGGCGCGACGGTCTCGTCCACCACGCTCGCGGGTTCGCCACGCCTGGCCGAACTCGCGGCCGAACTGGGCGAGCATGCCGACGTCGCCGCGCTGCTGGCCCGCGCGGTCGCACCGCATCCGGCGCTCAAGCTGGTCGATGGTGGCGTCATCGCCGACGGCTTCGACGCCGATCTGGATGAACTGCGCCGGCTGAGCACCCACGCCGATCAGTTCCTGGTCGATCTGGAGGCCCGCGAACGAGAGCGCAGCGGCATCGCCACCCTCAAGGTCGGCTACAACCGCGTGCACGGTTACTACATCGAGATCAGCAAGGGACAGGCCGACCGCGCGCCGGTCCACTACACCCGCCGGCAGACCCTGACCAACGCCGAACGCTACATCACCGAGGAGCTGAAAAACTTCGAGGACAAGGTGCTGTCGGCCCGCGAACGTTCGCTGGCGCGCGAGAAGGGCCTGTACGAGGGCCTGCTCGACTCGCTCAACCAGAACCTGGAACCGCTCAGGCGCTGCGCCGCGGCGCTGAGCGAACTGGACGTGCTGGCCGGCTTCGCCGAACGCGCGCAGGCGCTGGACTGGTCCCGCCCCAGCCTTACCGCCGCCCCCGGCCTGCGCATCGAACGCGGGCGCCACCCGGTGGTGGAAGCGGTGCGCGCCGAACCGTTCGAGCCCAACGATCTGCACCTGGACGAAGCGCGCCGGATGCTGATCATCACCGGCCCCAACATGGGCGGCAAATCGACCTACATGCGCCAGAACGCGCTGATCGTGCTGCTCGCCCATATCGGCAGCTTCGTGCCGGCAACGCGCGCGGACATCGGTCCGATCGATCGCATCCTCACCCGCATCGGCGCCGGCGATGATCTGGCGCGGGGGCAGTCGACCTTCATGGTCGAGATGGCCGAGACCAGCTACATCCTCCACCACGCCACCGCGCAATCGCTGGTGTTGATGGACGAAATCGGCCGCGGCACCTCCACCTACGATGGCCTGGCCCTGGCCGACGCGGTCGCCCGCCACCTGGCCAGCCAGAACCGCTGCTACACCCTCTTCGCCACCCACTATTTCGAACTCACCGCGCTGGCGGACGGTTCCGCCGAAGGCGGCGAGAGCGGCATCGCCAACGTCCACCTGGATGCGGTCGAACACCACGACCGCGAACGCGGCGATACCCTGGTGTTCATGCACGCGGTGAAGGACGGTCCGGCCGATCGCAGCTTCGGCCTGCAGGTCGCCGCGCTCGCCGGCCTGCCGCGATCCACCGTCGCCCAGGCGCGCCGGCGGTTGGCCGAACTGGAAGCGCGCGGCCGGGAAAGCCATGCCTCGGCGATGGCCCCGCAGGCGCTCGACGCCCCGCAGCAGATCGGCCTGTTCGCGCCCGTTCCCTCCGCCGCGATGGAAGCGCTGGCGGCGCTGGAACCCGATGAACTGACTCCCAAGCAGGCCCTGGAAGCACTGTATCGGCTCAAGCATCTGCTCTGATCCGACGACCTGCCGCGACACTTCGCGTCGCAACGGGCATCCTCCGCTCGACAACATGCGCGTAACGCTCCCCGGGTATCGTGACGCGGTCCGGGTCGCTGCCTTGCGCACCGCACCATTGAGCGGTGCTATCGGATTGTTCGCCAAAAACGATTTTGCTTAATCGCAAAGCCTGCCTAGTCTGGCCGTGTCCCTTTCATCGCCAACGAGATCGTCAGCCATGAACACGTTCCCGACCCTTCCGCGTCCGTCACGTCAGCAGACACCGCGACGACGATAGCGCCCGCTCCAGCACAGATCCGCATCCGCGCCCGGCGCCCGCACGTGCAGTGCGGATGTCGCCCTTGATCCCTTTCCTCCCCAGGCTATCCGGTTTCCATCGAAACCGCGCGCCGTTTTCCCATTCCACTTTCCCAGGACCACAGCCCAGGAGCACGACCATGAATCTCGAAACCGCCAAATGTCCCTTCAATCATCCTGTCGGCGGCGGCACCACCAATCGCGACTGGTGGCCGAAGCAACTGCGCGTGGATCTGCTGCACCAGCATTCGTCCAAGTCCGATCCGATGGACAAGGACTTCAACTACGCCGAGGCGTTCAAAAGCCTGGATTACGAAGCGCTGAAAAAGGATCTGGCCGATCTGATGACCGACTCGCAGCCGTGGTGGCCGGCGGATTTCGGCCACTATGGTCCCTTGTTCATCCGCATGGCCTGGCACAGCGCCGGCACCTACCGCATCGGCGACGGACGCGGCGGCGGCGGACGCGGGCAGCAGCGCTATGCGCCGCTCAACAGCTGGCCGGACAACGTCAGCCTGGACAAGGCGCGCCGGCTGCTGTGGCCGATCAAGCAGAAGTACGGCAACCGGATTTCCTGGGCGGATCTGATGATCCTCACCGGCAACGTCGCGCTGGAGACGATGGGCTTCAAGACCTTCGGTTTCGCCGGTGGCCGCGAGGACGTGTGGGAACCGGATCTGGACGTGTACTGGGGTTCGGAAACCGCGTGGCTGGGTGGCGACAAACGCTACTCCGGCGAGCGCGACCTGGAGAACCCGCTGGCCGCCGTGCAGATGGGTCTGATCTACGTGAATCCGGAAGGCCCCAACGGCAATCCGGATCCGGTCGCCGCCGCGCGCGACATCCGCGAAACCTTCGCACGCATGGCGATGGACGACGAGGAAACCGTCGCCCTGATCGCCGGCGGCCATACCTTCGGCAAGACCCACGGCGCGGGCGAAGCTTCGCATGTCGGCGCGGATCCGGAAGCCGACGACATCGTCGCCCAGGGCCTGGGCTGGCGCAGCACCCACGGCACCGGCATCGCCGGTGATGCGATCACCAGCGGGCTTGAAGTCACCTGGACGACGAAGCCGACGCAATGGAGCCAGGATTTCTTCAAGCACCTGTTCGGTTTCGAATGGGAACTGACCAAGAGCCCGGCTGGCGCGCACCAGTGGAAACCGAAGAACAATGCCGGCGCCGACACCGTGCCAGACGCCCATGACGGCACCAAGCGGCGCGCACCGAACATGCTGACCACCGATCTGTCGCTGCGCTTCGATCCGGCGTACGAGAAGATCTCGCGGCGCTTCATGGAGCATCCGGATCAGTTCGCCGATGCGTTCGCCCGCGCCTGGTTCAAGCTGACCCATCGCGACATGGGGCCGCGCGCGCGCTATCTCGGCCCGGAAGTACCGAGCGAGGAACTGATCTGGCAGGACCCGGTCCCCGCCGTTGATCATCCGCTGGTCGATGAAGCGGACATCGCCGCGCTGAAGAAGAAGATCCTTGAATCCGGCCTGTCGACGGGCGAGCTGGTGTCGACCGCATGGGCCTCGGCCTCCACTTTTCGCGGTTCCGACAAGCGCGGCGGCGCCAACGGCGCGCGCATCCGGCTGGCGCCCCAGAAGGACTGGGAGGTCAACGAGCCCGCGCAACTGGCGAAGGTGATCAAGGTGCTGGAAGGCATCCAGGCGGGCTTCAATGGCGCGCAATCCGGCGGCAAGAAGGTCTCGCTCGCGGATCTGATCGTGCTGGGCGGCGCGGCGGCGGTCGAGGACGCCGCGAAGAAGGCCGGGCATCCCGTCGCGGTGCCGTTCTCGCCGGGGCGCACCGATGCCTCGCAGGAACAGACCGACGTGGCCTCGTTCGCGGTGTTGGAACCGGCTGCCGATGGCTTCCGCAACTACCTCAAGGGCAAGTACAGCGTGCCGGCCGAAAGCCTGCTGATCGACAAGGCGCAGCTGCTGACCCTGACCGCGCCGGAGATGACCGTGCTGGTCGGCGGCCTGCGCGTGCTCGGCGGCAACGTCGGGCAGACGAAGCACGGCGTGTTCACCGACCGCCCGGGCGTGCTGGGCAACGATTTCTTCGTCAACCTGCTCGACATGCGTACCGAGTGGAAGGCCACCTCGGACAACGAGGCGGTGTTCGAGGCACTCGATCGCAAGACCGGCGAGCGCAAGTGGACCGGCACCCGCGTGGATCTCATCTTCGGTTCGCATTCCCAGCTGCGCGCGCTGGCCGAGGTGTATGCCAGCGCGGACGCGAAGGAGAAGTTCGTGCGCGATTTCGTCGCCGCCTGGGCCAAGGTGATGGAACTGGATCGCTTCGACCTGCGCAACGCCCGCAAGGCGGCCTAGAAGACGCCGCCTTGGCGCCCCGTCCGTCCGGACGTGCCGGACGGACGGGGCGCTTCCATCAGCAGGCGCCAGCTGCTGGCGCAACGTGCCTTCTCCCCGGGTTAACCACCAACGTCACGGTTTGGCGCTAGCATCGGCGGTTCCAACCCGCGTCCAGGAGGACGGCCGTCATGAGCAACCAGTCTCTCGCGCAAGAACTCTTCGCCCAGCTCCAGGGCGCGCCGTTGCAGCAGGTCTCCCAGCAACTGGGCATCGGCCAGGCCGAGGCGTCCGGCGCGGTCGGCGCGGCGCTGCCGCTGCTGATGGGCGCGCTGGGCCGCAACGCGGAGCAGCCGCAAGGCGCCGAGGCGCTGTTCGGCGCGCTCCAGCGCAACCACAGCGGCCTGGATATCGGCAGCGTGCTGGGTTCGGTCCTGGGCGGAGCCTCCACCCCGGAAGCCAACGGCGCCGGCATCCTCGGCCACATCTTCGGCGGCAACCAGCCGCGCGCCGAAGCCGGCCTGGGCCAGGCCACGGGCCTGGACAGCAATCGTGCCGGCCAGCTCCTCAAGATTCTTGCCCCGATTGTGCTGGCCTTCCTCGCCCAGCGCATGAGCCAGGGCGGCCAAGGCTCGCCCGGCGCGCTCAGCCAGGTACTCGGCCAGGAGCAGCAGCAGATCCGCCAGCAGGGTGGACTGGGCGGCGGTCTGCTCGGCGCCGTGCTGGATCAGGACGGCGACGGCCAGTTGGGCCTGGGCGACCTGCTGAAGGTCGGCAGCGGATTCCTCGGCGGCGGCCGCTGACCGTTGGAGCCGAGCTCGCTCGGCTGCTTTTTTCCTCGAAGCCCCAGCGGAGCAAGCTCCGCTCTACATCCGCGTAGAGCCGAGCTTGCTCGGCTGCTTTTTTCCTCGAAGGCCAAGCGGAGCAAGCTCCGCTCTACGCGCTTACATCGCGTCGATATCGCCGAGGGCACGGATCAGGCGACGGGCGCGCTTGTCTGGCTTGGATAGCGGAGCCTGATAACCCGTGCGTTCGGCGCGTCGCGTGGCGGCGGCGGCCTCGCGGCGCTGCCTCGATTCATCGCTTTCTCGGTACAACGCCTGTGCCACGGGTGCGGAGCCACGCTGCTCGCTCAATCCCTCGACGCGGATGCTGTAGGTGTCCTCGCCACGCACGACCTTGAGTTCATCGCCCACGCGCACGATGCGCGATGGCTTGGCGCGTTGCCCCGCAACGTCCACCTTTCCGGTTTCCACCGCCTGCTTGGCCAGGCTTCGGGTCTTGTAGAAGCGCGCGGCCCACAACCAGATGTCGAGGCGGACGCCGGGCGCGGCGACGGGTGAATCGGAACTCATCGGATCAGGGTTTGCGTGGCAATGGATGGCTCAAGGGAACGGTGACGCTGTGTTGGTCGGCCTGCTGGCACGCCTTGGAAACATGGTAGTCGCGCACGGCTTGCCGCTGCTCCGGCGTGGCCTTGTCCGGCATGGGCTGCTGGGCGGCGGCACGCAACTCGTCGGCGCACCAGGGGAACGGCAGATCCGATCGGGTATCCAGGCTCATCGCATCGCCGCCGGCGCAGCCGGTCAACACGCACGACAGTACAACCGCATTCCATCGCCCACCGTGAAAACCCATCATCGTCACGCTCCGCCGTGCCACGAATTAAAGACAGTCTGCATCGGCGCCAATGCAGACGCCAGAAACGCGAACGGCCACCCGAAGGTGGCCGTCCAGCGATGGCGCCTGCGAGTGGATTACTCGGCAGCGGCGGCCAGGCGCGCCTTCTTGGCGGCGGCGTTGGCGGCCAGGTCTTCCTTGATGCGGGCGGCCTTGCCTTCCAGATCGCGCAGGTAGTACAGCTTGCCCGAACGGACCTTGCCGCGACGCTTCACTTCGACCGAGTCGATGGAGGCGCTGTGGGTCTGGAACACGCGCTCGACGCCATAGCCGTGCGAAATCTTGCGCACGGTGAAAGCGGAGTTCAGGCCGGCGTTCTTCTTGGCGATGACCACGCCTTCGTACGCCTGCACGCGCTCGCGGTTGCCTTCCTTCACCTTCACGTTCACGACGACGGTGTCGCCGGGACCGAAGGCGGGCAGCTCACGCTGGATCTGGGCGGCTTCGAATTCCGCGATGATGGACTTGTTGAGACTGCTCATGGTGGCACCGTTCTGTATGCGTGGGTGTGTCGTTCGACAGCAATGACTGATGCAGTCGCCGGATTGCGCTGCACGATATTGTTATGGGGTTCCGGGCCGGTCAGGCGCTGGAAGCCCGCCATCTTACTGATTTTTCTTGGTCCTGGCTAGCTTTCGTCCTGCCCGCCCCGGGCGGCCCGGAACGCCGCCAGCAGGGCCCGGTCGGCCTTGGACAGGCCGGACTCGTCCAGCAGGTCCGGCCGCCGCAGCCAGGTCCGGCCCAGCGATTGCTGGCGGCGCCAGCGGGCGATGGCGGCGTGGTTGCCGGAACGCAGCACGTCCGGCACGTCGCCCAGTTCGGGGTGCTGGGCCGGATGGGTGTAGTGCGGGCAGTCCAGCAGGCCGTCGTTCTCGAAACTGTCCTGAACGGCCGATTCAGCATCGCCAAGCGCTCCGTCCTGCAACCGGGCCACGGCGTCCACCACCACGGCCGCGGCCAGCTCGCCGCCGGACAGCACGTAGTCGCCGATGGAGATTTCCTCGTCCACCTCGGCGTCCAGCAGGCGCTCGTCCACGCCTTCATAGCGGCCGCACAGCAGGACCAGGCGCGGCCTCGTCGCCAGTTCGCGGACCTTGCGCTGGGTGAGCGGCCGGCCCTGCGGGCTCAGGTAAATCACCGGCGCTGGCGCCGGATCCGCCGCGCGCGCCGCGGCCAGGCAGGCACGCAGGGGCTCGATCATCATCACCATGCCCGGGCCGCCGCCGAACGGACGGTCGTCCACCCGCCGGTAGCCGCCCTCGGCGTAGTCGCGCGGATTCCAGCCCTGCAGGGTCAGCAATCCGCGTTCCTGCGCGCGCCCGACCACGCCCACCGCCGCGGCCTGGGCGATGAACTCGGGAAACAGGGTCAGGACGTCGATGCGCATGGAAAACCCGGAGGGGAAACACGTGAATCGGGAAAGGAGTATTGCCCAGCCCCGATGCCGGCTCCAGCGATCAGAACTCGGGATCCCAGTCGACCGTGATGCGCTGGGCATCGAAGTCGACGGATTGGACGACGTCGGGTTCGATGAAGGGAATCAGCCGCTCCCGCTCTCCCCGCACCACCAGCACGTCGTTGGCGCCGGTGGAGAACAGGTGCGAAACGGTGCCGAAGTCCACGCCGTCGATCGTCACCACGCGCAGACCTTCCAGGTCCACCCAATAGAATTCGCCGGGTTGCGGTGGCGGCAGTGCGTCGCGCGGGACCAGGATTTCGATGCCCCGGAGGGCGTCGGCGGCATCGCGATCGGCGATGTCCGGCACGTTCGCGATCAGGTGCTTGCCGGAAGCCTTGCCGCGAACGCCCGACAGTTCGCGCTCGGCGCCGGAGCCCTCGCGGAGAATCCAGGGCTGGTAGCGGAAAATGGCATCGCGCGGTTCGGTCCAGGATTCCAGCTTGACCTGTCCGCGAACGCCAAAAGCGCCCGCGAAGCGGCCCAGCAGGATGGTCTTGCCGGGACGCGGCGGGCGCTCGTTATCCATGCGTCAGCATGGCCGCGCCGGGGCGCGGCCCGAGGGATCAGGCCGAAGCCTTGGTGGCTTCCTTGTACAGGTTGCGGACCTTTTCGGTCAGCTGCGCGCCGTGGCCCACCCAGTGGTCCACACGGGCGACGTCCAGCTCGATGCGCTTCTCGTTGCCGGCGGCGACCGGGTTGTAGTAACCCACGCGCTCGATGTTGCGGCCGTCACGGGCGCTGCGCGAGTCGGTGACGATGATGTGGTAGAAGGGGCGCTTCTTGGCGCCGCCACGGGTAAGGCGGATCTTGACCATTGCTCTATTTCCAGTGTTGCCCAGTCGCCAGGATGGCGAGGTAAGCCGGCTATTCTAAGCCATTGAACGGCGGAAGGAAACCGCCCCTCAGGCCGGGTTTTCCCAGGGCATGCTGCCCAGCGCCGCACCGAGCCGGTCCATCAGGCCCGTGTCCGGGGCGTATTCGACCCCGTCGATGCCCAGGAGGGGCTGGATGCCGCTGGCATTGGCGGCGAAAGCGGCGCGGAAGCCGCCGGCCTCGGCCAGCGCCACCGGGCGGGTTTCCTGGGCAATCCCCTGCCCGGCCAGGCCGGCCTGCAACAGTTGCTCGCAGGTTCCCCGCAAGGCGGGGGCCAGCGGCCAGATCACGGCCTGGCCGTCCCAGAACCCGATGTTCCAGATCGAGCCCTCGCTGACGTGTCCGTCCGGGGTGACGAACAGCGCGTCGTCGAATCCGTCCAGCAGCGCCTGCCGCCGGTAGTGGAACAGCGGGAAAGTGCCGACATGCTTCAGGTGCGGCTGCGACCGCTCGAATGGATACGATTTCACCCGCAACGGCGGCTTGTCGGCCGGAGCGGCCGGCCCGAGCGTGATCAGCACGTCCGGATCCACTGGCCGCAGCGGCTGGCGGTAGTCGAATCCGCGCGCGAACACGGTGAAGCGCAACGAGGCGTCGGCCGGGCCGGCCCGCAGTGCGGCAACCAGTTCGGCGACGATGCGCCCGCGCGGCAACTCGGTGCCGAACAGTTCACGGGTGGCGCGCTGCAATCGCGCGACGTGGAAATCCAGTCCCTGCACCGCCCGATCGCGCACCTGCATCGCGGTGAAATGGCCGTAATTGACCACCGCCAGCGCGCGCAGCGCGTCGGTGTCGGCGGGCTGTCCGTTGAGCAGGGCGATGGACATGGTTCCGTCTCAGCCGTTGTTGTCGAACACCATTGTGGGAGCGACGTCAGTCGCGATTCGACGGCGTTGGAACATCCGGGATTTCGCGACTGACGTCGCTCCCACAGGATGAGCCACCAGGACTAGCGGAACGGCAGGCCGCCGCGCGCGCCCATCATGCCCTTCATGCCGCGCATCAGGCCCTTCATGCCGCCACCGGCCATCTTGCTCATCATCTTTTCCATCTGCTGGTACTGCTTCATCAGCTTGTTGACGTCGGCCGGCGTGGTGCCGGAACCGCGCGCGATGCGGGCGCGGCGCGAGCCGTTGAGCAGCGCCGGGTTGCGGCGCTCCTTCTTGGTCATCGAACCGATGATGGCGATCATCCGCGGCACTTCCTTGCCCTGGCTGACCTGCTGCTTCACGTGGTCGGGGATCTGGCCCATGCCCGGCAGCTTGTCGAGCAGGCCACTGATGCCGCCCATGTTCTGCATCTGCTCCAGCTGATCACGCATGTCGTTGAGGTCGAACTTCTTGCCCTTGGCGACCTTGGCGGCGAGCTTCTCGGCCTTCTCGCGATCGACGTTCTGCTCGACCTGCTCGACCAGCGACAGCACGTCGCCCATGTCGAGGATGCGGTTGGCCACGCGCTCGGGGTGGAACACGTCCAGGCCGTCGGGCTTCTCGCCCACGCCGATGAACTTGATCGGCTTGCCGGTGATGTAGCGCACCGACAGCGCGGCGCCACCACGCGCGTCACCGTCGGTCTTGGTCAGCACCACGCCGGTCAGCGGCAGCGCCTCGCTGAAGGCCTTGGCGGTGTTGGCGGCGTCCTGGCCGGTCATCGCGTCGACCACGAACAGCGTTTCCACCGGCTTGACCGCCGCGTGCAGCGCCTTGATCTCGGTCATCATCGCTTCGTCGATCGCCAGGCGGCCGGCGGTGTCGACCAGCAGCACGTCGACGAACGACTTGCGCGCATCGTCGATGGCGGCACGCACGATGGCTTCCGGCTTCTGCGAGGCCTCGGAGGGGAAGAACAGCACGTCCACCTGCTCGGCCAGGGTCTTGAGCTGCTCGATCGCGGCCGGACGGTACACGTCGGCGCTGACCACCATCACCTTCTTCTTGCGGCGTTCCTTCAGGTGCTTGGCGAGCTTGCCCACGGTGGTGGTCTTGCCCGCGCCCTGCAGGCCGGCCATCAGGATGACCGCCGGCGCCGGCACGTTGAGGTTCAGATCGGTGGCCTGGGCGCCCATCACCGTGGTCAACTCGTCGCGGACGATCTTGATCAGCGCCTGGCCCGGGGTCAGCGACTTGAGCACTTCCTGGCCGACCGCGCGCACCTTGATGCGCTCGATCAGCGCCTGCACCACCGGCAACGCCACGTCGGCTTCCAGCAGGGCGATGCGGACCTCGCGGGTGGCCTCGCGGATGTTCTCCTCGCTCAGGCGGCCACGGCCACGCAGCCGCTCGATGGTGCCGGAAAGACGCTGGGTGAGGGACTCGAACATGGGAAGCGGGAACCTGGGAAAAGCGGAGGCGGATTATAGCCCGGCGGGGCGGAAGGTCCCGGCGCGCGGCTTTCCCGCGGCCTCGCGCTGTTCCCGGTTCCGGCCCTATGCGACACTTCGCCGATGACAATCGTTCTCATCGCCATCCTCGGCTACCTGACCGCCACCGCCCTGCTGGTCCGCGCGGCCGCGCAATCGGCGCTGGACGTGCGGCGGGGCTGGCTGTGGCCGGCGCTGATCGCGGTGGTCCTGCATGGCGGCTACCACCTGCTGGTGGCCTGGCGCACGGCCGGCGGACCGGACATGCATTTCTACTCGGCGCTGTCGCTGGTCAGCCTGGGCATGGCCGCGCTGACCGCGCTGGCCGGCGCGCGCGGGCGGATGGCCACGCTGGGCGTGGTCGCCTTCCCGCTGGCGGCGGTGCTGCTGCTGGCCTACCACGAGTTCGGGCACGCGCCTTCTCCCGGCCTGGACTGGCGCCTACAACTGCATGCCTGGCTGGCCCTGCTGGCTTACGCCACGCTGGCGGTCGCGGCGCTGCTGGCGATCATGCTGCTGGTGCAGGAACGCGCGCTGCGGCGACGCCAGTTCCATGCCTGGCTGCGCGCCCTGCCGCCGCTGACCGAACTGGAGGATCTGCTGTTCCGGACGATCGCGGTCGGTTTCGCCCTGCTCACCGCCACCCTGCTGACCGGCGTGCTGTTCGTGGAGAACCTGCTGGCCCAGCACCTGGTCCACAAGACCGTGCTGAGCGTGCTGTCGTGGCTGGCCTTCGGCGCGTTGCTGGTCGGCCGCTGGCGCTACGGCTGGCGCGGCAGCAAGGCCGCCGGCTGGACCCTGTTCGCGATGGCCCTGCTGCTGCTGGCGTTCTTCGGCAGCAAATACGTGCTGGAACAGGTGCTGCACCGCGCTTGAGGCCGGAAAGGCGGCACCGCCGCCAGTTTCATCCCTTCCGCGACCGGGTTCGTCGCCCGGCACCGGCTTCCATCGGATCCGCCCGCTTTCCCGCATCCGCCCTCGCTATGGTCGCGTCTTCCGCCGTCAAGGAATGAACGCGCATGGCCGCATCGAATACTGTTGCCCGCCCTCCCCGCCGCCGGCGTTGGTGGAAGCGGTTGTGCCTGACCCTCTTCGCGCTGGTGTTCGCGGCGGCGGCCTGGGATGTCACCACTTACGACGCACGTCCCTGGCTGGCCGACTACCGGCGGCTCAAGCACGACATGGCGCAGGGCTATGCGAACCTGGACTGGATCGCCACGCACCGGCAACTGGATCTGGCCGCGCTGGATCGCGACACCACCGCCGCATTGAACCGCGCGCATTCGCGCGTGCGTGCCTTTCTGGCGCTGCGCGGCTTCGTCAAGCGTTTCGGTGACCCGCACCTTCGGCTGGAACCGGCGCAGCGCCCGGCGACACAGCCGTTGGCCTCCACAACCGACAGCGCGATCGAACCCGCCGATCCCGCGGCCGGTGCCGACTGCGAAGCCGCCGGCTACGAAGAAGACGAACACGCCTTCATCCTGCCGTTCGCCAAGCTGCCGGATTGGCGCGCGCTGCCGGACAAGCACTTCCCCGCAGGCCGTTTCGGCGACATCGGCGTGCTGCGCATCGCCCAGTTCGGCGAGCAGCGTTATCTGGCCGCGTGCCGGCAGGTGTTCCGGGCGGGCGTCGGCCAACGCGCCCTGCAACTGAAGGTGCGCGCGTACCTGCAATTGGAACTGGCCCGCACACTGGCCGCCCTGCATGGGGGCGGTGCCCGCCGGCTGCTGGTCGACGTGACCGGCAACGGTGGTGGCAGTGAATGGGTCTCCGAGGTCATCGCCCTGCTCGCCCCCGGTGAACTGCAACGCGCCCCGCCGCGCATGAGCGCACCAAGGTGTGATCGCGGCCGCGTCTGGTACGGCGAAACCGAATGCCCGGTGCTGGCACCGGACGGAGAACGCGAACGCATCTCCGGGCGCGGCGCCTGGCCCGGCCGTATCTTCATCCTTGCCGATCACGGCACCGCCTCGGCGTCGGAGGATCTGGTCGCCTGGCTGCAGCAGAACCAGGCGGCCACCATCCTCGGCGAACGCACGCTCGGCGCGGGATGCGGTTACGTCGACGGCGGTGGGCGCACGGCGCTGAGCGTCGCGCCCTTCGATGTGGTCATGCCCAACTGCGCGCGCTTCCTCGCCGACGGCACCAACGAAATCGAAGGCATCGCGCCCGACGTGGCGATCGCGCTGCACGATGAGGACGGCATGCAGCGCCTGGTTACCGCGCTCGCCCAACCGGCACTGCGCGCGGCGCCGGTTACTCCGCCGCCGCCTCCAGCGCCTGTGACAGCCGTTCCACCGCGATCACCTCCAGCCCCTTGAACGTGCCCGACTTGGGCGCGTTGCCCTTGGGCACGATGGCGCGCTTGAAACCGTGGGTGGCCGCCTCGCGCAGGCGTTCCTCGCCGTTGGGCACCGGACGGATCTCGCCGGACAGCCCGACCTCGCCGAACGCCACCGTCTTCTCCGCCAGCGGCCGATCCCGCAGCGACGACAGCACCGCCAGCAGCACCGGCAGATCCGCCGCGGTTTCCTGCACGCGGATGCCACCGACCACATTGACGAACACGTCCTGATCGCCGACCACGATGCCGCCGTGGCGATGCAGCACCGCCAGCAGCATCGCCAGCCGGTTCTGCTCCAGGCCGACCGCGACGCGACGCGGATTCGACAGCGGCGAGGCATCCACCAGCGCCTGCACTTCCACCATCAGCGGACGGGTGCCTTCGCGGGTCACCAGCACGCAACTGCCGGGCTGCTGCGCGCTGCCGCCGGACAGGAAGATCGCCGAAGGATTGGACACTTCCTTCAGGCCCTTCTCGCCCATCGCGAACACGCCCAGTTCGTTGACCGCGCCGAAGCGGTTCTTGAACGCGCGCAACAGGCGGAAGCGGCTACCGCTCTCGCCCTCGAAATACAGCACCGCGTCGACCATGTGTTCCAGCACGCGCGGGCCGGCGATGCCGCCTTCCTTGGTGACGTGGCCGACCAGGAACACGGCGGTGCCGGTTTCCTTCGCATAACGCACCAGCCGCGCCGCGCTCTCGCGCACCTGGCTGACCGAACCGGGCGCGGCGGTCAGCGATTCGGTCCACAGCGTCTGCACCGAGTCGGCCACGATCAGCCGCGGCCGCGCGGAGGACGCATGCTGGAGGATGTTCTCGATGCCGGTCTCGGCCAACGCCTGCAGATTGTCCAGCGGCAGATCCAGGCGCACCGCGCGCCCGGCCACCTGCGCCAGCGATTCCTCGCCGGTCACGTACAGCGCCGGGAAGCTGGCCGACATCTTCGCCAGCGCCTGCAGCAGCAGGGTGGACTTGCCGATGCCGGGATCGCCGCCAACCAGCACCACCGCGCCTTCGACCAGTCCGCCGCCGAGCACGCGATCGAACTCGCCGATGCCTGTGCTGACCCGCGCTTCCTCGCTGTGGCGAACATCCTTGAGCGCGGTGATCTTCGGCGCGTCGGCCTTGCCCGCCCAGCCGCTGCGGCGGGTCGCCGGCGGACCGGCGGCCGCTTCCAGCGCGATCTGGGTCAGCGTGTTCCAGGCATTGCACTCACCGCACTGCCCCTGCCACTTGCTGAATTCCGAGCCGCACTCGTTGCAGACATACGCGGTCCTGGCCTTGCCCATCGTCTCGCCTTGCCAAACTGAAGGCGCTCAGGATACCGGAGCGGGATCGCAGGGATGGAGACGGGGTTGGCGCCGGAGCATCCCGCGCAAATCCCCCGTCGCCCGCTGCGCGGCCGCCCGCCCCCTTTTTCAGGCGCTTCTCAACAGCCGAATGGCTGGTCAAGGGGGCTAAAAAACAGTCCTTCGGCCTCCGGAGCGTTCACGATGCTCAAGAAAACCTGGCTTTTGCCTCCCCCTTTGCAAAAGGGGGATTGAGGGGGATTTGCTCCCCCCACCCGCCACAATGCGCAACCCGGGTCAACGCCATCCCGGCAGGCTGTCCCCGCGCCCCGAGGAACCCCGGACCGAATGAAACGCCCCGCCACCCGCCGCAGCTACGCCGCCCGCATCGAGAAAGTGGTCACCCACCTGGTCGCCCACCTCGACCAGCCACTGACCCTCGAACACCTGGCGGAGATCGGCCACTTCTCGCCCTATCACTTCCACCGCATCTACCGCGGCGCGATGGGCGAGACCGTGGCCGACACCCTGCGGCGCATGCGACTGCACCGCGCCGCGGTGGAACTGCGGCACGGCACCCGCTCGCTGTCGGCCATCGCCGGCCGCTGTGGCTACGGCAGCGCGGCCGCCTTCAACCGGGCATTCGCGCAGGCATACGGGGTTCCTCCGGGCGCATTCCGCCAGCGCGGCATGGAAGCGACGCTTCCGCCGCGCCTCGACCTGTCAGAACCCGAGGATTTCCCCATGTACGACGTCAGCATCCAGACCTTCCCCGCTCTCACCGTCGCCGCCCTGCCCCATCGCGGCAACTACCAGGACATCGGCGAGAGCTTCGAGAAACTCGCCGCCTGGGCGGCCGGCCAGGGAGTGCCGCCGCAGGCGCGATCGTTCGGCCTGTACTACGACGATCCCGAAAGCGTGCCCGCCGACGCGCTGCGCTCGGACGCCTGCGTGGAAATCGCCGCAACCGCCGACGTGCAGGCACCGTTGCGCCCGCTGACCCTCGCCGGTGGCCGCTACGCGGTGCTGGTGCATGTGGGGCCGTACGCGGAGCTGGATCGCCCCTATCGCTGGCTGTTCAGCGAATGGCTGCCGGCCAGCGGCGAGGAAGCCGCCGACGCGCCGGTGATGGAGGAATACCTCAACGATCCGCGCAGCGCGCCGCCCAGCGAATGGCGCACGGCGATCTGCCTGCCACTGCGCTGAGCGAAGTTGAACGGCGCGGCGGCGACACCGCCGCCGCGCCTTCGCGCCTCAACGCGCCTTGTACAGCTCGGCCAACCGATCCGGCTTGCCGGCGATGCGCTCCAGGTGCGGATACTGCAGGCCGTCGAAGTACGGGATGCGCACGGTCTCGATGCGGTCAAAGCGCTTGACCACCAGCTCGATCGGCGTCTTGCCGCCCTTGGCCGCGGTCACCGCGTCCTTCAGCGCCTCGGCGCTGTACTCGCGCCCGTTGACGCCCAGCAGGGTCATGCCTGGTGCCAGCCCGGCATTGAACGCCGGACCATCCCAGCGTACGTCGCCGAGCACGCCGGTACTGTTGGCGGACAGGCCCAGCGAATAGGTCAGGTTGGCGTCCTTGCGCTCGCTTTCCATCGCCTTGAATGCATCGCTGGGCTTGTCGGTGTAGACCAGCTTCCAGCCCGCCGCTTCCAGCCCGCCTATCAGCGGTCCGTGCCCGTCCACGCGCGAACGCAGGAAGGTCGCCCAGTCGAACGGTGCGATGCCATTGAGGGTGGCGACGATGTCGTCGAAGGTGTACGGATTCACCTCCCACACGCCGTTGTCCATGCCGAAGAACGCCTTGGCGAAATCGTCGATGGAACGCTTGTTGCCACTCAGCTCGCGCAGTTTGCCGTCCACTTCCAGCCAGATCATCTGTCCGCCGGAGTAGTAGTCCTCGCTCATCTGGTAATTGCGGAACGGCAGCGAGCGGCGCGAGGCGATGGTCGGATCGTTGGTGGTGTCCTGGATATTGCGCCAGGCCAGGCCGGGACGGCCGCGGTCGTACACTCCGGCCACCAGCGCCAATGAATCGCGCGCCTGCTCCTGGCTCCACAGGCCCGAGCGCGCGGCCAGCAGGTGGCCCCAGAACTGGGTCTGGCCTTCGTACAGCCACAGCAGGCTGTCGCCCATCGGCACGTTGAAGCTGGGCGTGGCCAGATCCGCGCCACGGCGGTACTTGCCGTTCCAGGAATGGTTGAACTCGTGCGGCAACAGGTCCCGGCCCTGCCAGGTCTTGTCCCAGTCGGTGAAGTAACCGCGGTCGCCGCTGTTCTCGCTGGAGCGGTGATGCTCCAGGCCGATGCCGCCCAGCTTGTCGGTCAGCGCGAGCAGGAATTCGTAGTGATCGAAATGGCGCGCGCCGTAGAGCTTGCTGGCCTGGGTGACCAGCGCCTGGTGCGCCTTGATGTGCTCGGGCTTGGCTTCCAGATCCTTGGCCTCGTCGGCGAACACGTTCAGGTGCACCGGCTGCTTCGCACCCGGATCCAGATCGATGCGCTTGTAGTGCTTGCCGGCGAACATCGGCGAATCAACCAGATCGTCAAAGCGGATCGGCTTGAAGCAGACCGTATCGCCGTTACGGGTGTCGGTGGTCAGCGCGGTGGCGTACGACCAGCCCGGCGGCAGCTTCACGCAGGCCTGCGCCTGCACGTTGCGGCTGTAGTAGCCCGCCGGATAAAGCGAGGTCGAATCCCATTGCAGGTTGAGCATGTCCGGGGTCATCACCACCCGCCCCTGCGACCCGCCCTGCGAGGACAGGAACTGGAACTCGGCGGTCACTTCGCTCACGCCCGCCGGCACCTCCACGTGGAAGGCATACACGTTGAACTGATCGCGCACCCACGGCAGCCGCTGGCCATTGGCGGTGATCACCAGGCCCGCCATCTTCTCGATGGGACCGGCCGGCGAATGCTTGCCCGGCAGCCACTGCGGATACAGCAGGGTCAGCCGGCCCGCCTGTGCCGGAATGGTCTCGCGCACGCGAAAAATGCGGCGATTGAGATCGGTGGCATCCACTTCGATACGCAATTGCCCGTTGAACGGCACATCCTTCGGCGCGGGCACTTCGTCCGCGCGAGCGGCGGACGGCGCCAGTCCGGCCAGGGGCATCAACAGGGACAACGAGACGGCAAGGGCAAGCGGCTTCATCAAGGATTCCACGAAACGGTAACCGCCCGATGCTAAGGGCTGGGTCCGGACGGGTCCGTAGGCCATTGGTCATGGTCGCCGCGACGGACTACCCTGTTGTCGACAACCGTCCCGACAGGAGTTCCCATGGCAGAGTGGATCTGCACCGCCTGCAACGCCAGCAACGAAGGGGCATTCGACATCTGCTGGCAATGCGGCACCGGCCGCGATGGCACGCCGCCCGACCCGGCCTTCAACCGCAACCAGGAAGCCGTCCATGAGTCCTCCCGGACGCTGCAATGCCTGCGCTGCCAGTCGCCCATGCGGCTCATCGGCACCCGGCGCTTCCACGAAGGCTCGCGCATGGCCCCCTTCCTGCTCGCCGAACTCGGCGAACTGCTGGTCAACCGCGAAAGCTTCGACCTCTACGCCTGTCACCAGTGCGGCAAGGTCGAATTCTTTCTCTCGTAGGGTGATACAGGGCATACGCGCAGATGAAGAAAGCCGACAGGAGTCCACGTTGCTGTCGATGGCGTGAGACGTAATCCTTGGAAGCCATTTTTCAGATGCACCGCGCTGCAAATGGCGGGCCAGCGGAAAGGTAGAAAGCACCCCGCAAGCCACAACAGACCCCGGACGGCAAATAGCCCCCTTTTACAACGGGGGCAGGCGCTTGCGAAGCAGGCGACGGGGGATTTGCGCGATCAACCGCCCCAGCTCAATGCCGATCCGCAGGCAAATAAACCAACTCGCCAAGAACCCCGTCCACCTCGTCGGCCATCCGCTCGAACTGCGACATCAACACTTCATCCGGAATCTTGAGCAGGGCCGCCGCCTCGCGGAACTGATCGGACCCGGACAACTGCCGGAAGGTATCGCGCATCCGCACGAGTTGCGCGTGGGCTTCCTCGCTGATGATGTAGGCACTGTGGGAATGGGACATATCGCCTCCTGTTCTGTGGACCGCCGTGACCGGCGCACGGCATGTGCGCCGGGATGTCGGGAGGTCGAAAAACCGCACACACAGAACGGCGGACCTGTTTCCCGCAAGCGGGTCTTGTATTCGGTCCACTCCCGACGCGGAAACGCATCGGCCCAAGCCCGCAGGCGAGGAAGTCCACCGGCGAACCCGCCCTGGACCCAGGCTGTGTGTGAGGAGTTTCGACACTCCTTGGTCAGCGATTCTTGTCGGGACCAGGCGCAAGCTCAACTAACATTGGCGGTTTGGAGCTGGAAGGACAAAGCCCGCAAACCCGGGTGTCCGCGGCCCCGGAAAAGCGTGTCATTCAACATCGACGCAAACAAAAGACCCGCCTTCACAGGCGGGCCTTCGGACGTCACTTGTCCCGCAGGGACATCCACTGCATTCGCCGGAGCACCCGGCCCAGATCATCGGACATGCCGGCAAAACAATCGGCCATCGCCTGCAACTTGATCGGCAGCCTCATGTGTTCGTCCTGCGGATTGCGCGGACTGCTGAGGTCCGACATCAGCCGAAGCTGATCCCTCAGTTGCACCAATCGGAGCTGGTGCTCTTCACTCATCCAGTAACCCATGCTTGTATCGGACTTGCGGCTCATTGCATTGCTTCCTTGAAAAAGCCGCCGGATTTCGGTGGCGGCTTGCCGCTGTCTATCGGAGTTTCGACGCTCCAGGCCGGAAGTCTGCTCATGCCGGCAAAACCATTCAACGGGCTTTCCGGCCTGGACTGCGACTCAACAACAAATGCAAATGCATGCGGACAGACGCCGCACGTCCCCTGTTTCCTGGTGAGCCATACGCGGTTTGCCCGGCCCGGAAAAACAAAAGCCCCGCCGAAGCGGGGCTTTTATCGATCTGGTGCCGGAAATAGGAATCGAACCTACGACCTACGCATTACGAATGCGCCGCTCTACCAACTGAGCTATTCCGGCGGAACCGCGAATTCTAGGGGGCGGCCTGAATCCGGTCAATTGACCCTGCACAAGTGCTTGATGCCAAAGGGTTCCAGCCCGGGCGAAGGACGGCGCTGGCCGGCAAGGGTTCTGGTCCGCCCCGATGCCTCGAACACCAATGGCCGGGCAAGGGTTTGGCGCCCTCGGCAATCTCGGGGCATTATTGGCGTTGGGGATGGCTGTTCGTGCCGGTGGTCGACGAGGCTCAAATAAGCCTCTGGTAAGCCGGGCCGTTCGTGCCACGACGCTGATTGCCAAGGGGACAAAAGGATGCGTGCCAGATTTGCTGCCGTGGTTGCGGGCTTCACAATTGCGCTGTGCTCGACAACATCTGTCGCGGCCACCCTGAAAGAACCTACCCCGATATCGGTAAACCCGCAACGACATCCATTGCAGCTACTCGGTGTCGCCGTCGAAGCCGTCAAAGCATCCAAGAACGACTGGAAAATGGACGAGTCATACGCGATGACTGAAGTTCCAGGCGGCTACCGCATGCGGGTCACAAAGGAATGGAATAACCGGCACGTGATCTACGCCTACCTGACGACCACGCCCCAGTCCGTGTCCATTACCTATCCTATGCTGACAGTCGGGAGTTGGACTTCAAGCAGGGGCAAAATGGCGAAAGGAAAATACATCGCTCCTACAACGAGTTCACGGAGCTTCTCACGAACGAGATCGCCACGGCACTCCCAAAAATGTGTGGCGACTACAGTTTCCTTCAAGACTTGAAGGATGCAACCTATACGGCCATTTCGACAGGCCAGCCACTCGCCCGTATGCCCCGAGCGACAGAACACATCCCCGGCACGAGCTATGTCATCCGTGAATACACGGGTTTTCTATCCAATGGTTTGGCCTACAACTGTGGGCCAGTGGTTGCCGTCTTTCAGAACGACAAGCTGATAGATGCCTATGGTGGGACCGCCGCACTTGCAAAGTTGAACATCCAAGGGGAGTTGATTAGTCAACGGCATGCCGCAGGCCAGATTTCGTATGGTCAGGCCGCCGTCGAGTACAAGGAAGCGGAACTCGACTTTTCGCAAACATTGGAAGCTCATCGTCAGAAGCAGCTAATCAGTTACTACCGTCTGCTGGCGTCTCGACTTGCCAAAAAGGAAATTTCGGTCGAAGAGTTCGACTACCTTGCCATCGAGAAGGAAGCCGAACTGAAAGACCAACAAGACGCCGTCCAGCAGAAGCAGATGTTCGAAAGAGGCTTGATTGCTGCCGAGCGGGAAAAGGCCATAGCAATGCGGGATCAAGCCGCTGCCATGCAATCGCAAGCACGCGCCCAGCACCAGGCGAACTTCCAGAGCTTTCTGAACAGCCTAAAGACAGTGACCTGTAGAACCGTTGGTTTCGGAAACTCAACAACCACGACCTGCAATTGACCCGAAAAAGACCGGAATCAGAGTGGAGTCCACGGTGTCTAGCTCATCCAGCGACCGGGAAGGTCAGGCCATGATCTACCAGATCACCGTCAGCGACCTGACTTACTTCAAATCCCAGCAATGGTCTCTCACCAATCACTCGTTTCTGCTATTGGCCGCACTGGTAGGGACGACACAGCTACTCGGCGGAACCATCACCCGCGTTGAACGCATCATCCTTGCGGGACTCGCCGTGCTTGTAGTCATTGCCAGTCAGGTTCTTCTGACAAAGCTTCAGAACTCCATTGTCGTCAGGCAGGCCCGGCTTGACGCTGCGCGCGAGAAGTTGGGCTTCCAGTTCTATAAGACCTGGGCTGCCAAGGACAAAGGTGCTGAGTACATCCACTCCATCTGGATACTACGGGCGGCGCTATCGATTGGTGGCTTGGTGGCATGCTGGATTCAGCTAAGACCTTTGCTTCATTGACGTCCCCACCACTAAATATGGCAATTCATTCACCCGCCGTTGCATGCGTTTACAAAATCCCGAACACACTTGACGTTCGTCACATTTAGACGGAGGATCGATTGGGGCGCTTGAAGCGCCTCATTGCTGGGGAGCAATTGCTACGCCGACTACATGCAGCCGCTTGGCGAATGTGGCCGGTCGACAAGGAGGGAGAATGGCGAAACGTGGCGCAAGCGCATCGGGCCTATGGATCATCGGCGGCTTCGTCCTGCTTATCGCAATGTGTCGGGGTGGCGAGGATGACCACCGCAAGCAGGACACTACTCCCGTCACCACAGCAGCAACCTCGCCGTTACTGGTACAGACACCCGTAGCCGAGCCTGCTGAGCCAATGTACGTTGCGGCGACTTCGCTGAATCAGCGCTCTTCACCCAATGGAACCTTAGTGGACAAGTCGACTGGTGGCGACTCGGTCCACGTATACGAACGTAGAAATGGCTGGGCCCGGATCACTCCCACGGGTTCACCAGAACGCTGGGTGTCATCGAAGCTGCTTTGCTCAGGGCTCGGCTGTTATTCGCCAAAGCCAAGACCGCGTACCAACTACCAACCAGCCCGATCCAACTATTCGGATAGCAATTGCCCCTGTTCGGGCAACCGGGTGTGCATTGGCCCTCGGGGTGGACGCTACTGCATCACCTCGGGTGGGCGGAAGCGATACGGCGTCTAACTGTTCAACGATCATGACTCCATAAAAAGGATTCCTGAGTTATGGATAGGGAAGAAGGCGTTGGCTATGTGAAGTTCGTTGGAAAATCCGTCCCCGATGGGTCTATTGGCGCAGACGCCGCCGGGAAATCGCTACTGGCAGTAGACGAGTTGCTCAAATTTTTCAACAGACAACAGTCTCGTGATCTAGCTTCGACGGACTACGAAATCAATGTAAGGACTAAACAGGGCTCTTGGGAGATTGTGATACTTGGCGGAATCGGAATCTTTACGGCCTCTTACGTAAAGAAGGCTGCCGAGAAGATGGCCGAGCGAGACTTCGCTGACGTTGGGTTGAAGGATGTCCTAAAGAAATCTATAGACGCGCTCAAATGGCTAGCACGCGTTCTCAAGCACACCAAAGGTTCGCTCGACTTCAGTTCGACTGACATCTCTTGGAGAGCCAATGAAGGCAAGGTCGGAATACCGAACCAAGAAGGCGAGGTAATCTACGTACCCTTCGAGTACCTGAAATGGTATCTAAGTCTCCCGACACAGCCGCTGCGTAAGCTGACACAGCCCATTGAAGATGAGAGGAAACTTATCATCGCAAGCAAGACTGACGGCGCCATAGATGAGGTAGAAATATCAACGTCTGACAAGATCTACCTAGGACACCAGCAGGAGCCCCAAGACGAGGACTTCCTGTTCCCCGAGCTCGAACACGGCCAGCAGGTTCAGTTGGAAGGAAAGTTGACCCGAGGAAACGAGAATACGAACTCGCTCGGACTTGAGTACGCTGGACATGTTCTCAACTGCATTCCAGAAGCTGGAAGCATTGTCCAGTTCAAACCGGCACTCTTTCTGCGATGCAGAGTCTTCGCAACTGTCAGCCGACTCGCCAAACAACACGTGGAGGTCGAACGTCGGCCTACATTGATCGTAAGTCACGTAGTCCCTCTAGAAACAGATGACCAACTCACGCTCTTCGACTAGTAGAAACTCTTCATGTCGACCGATAAGACCTGGTTTGATGACAAGCTAAAATCCAACTTGTTTCTTGACCTTGGCTTTCGAACCCTAGTTTGGCTTGCGGTCGCATCTCTTGCCTTCCGACACGCTTCGAAGAAGGCAGATTTCTCGCCAATAGATGCATTTATTGGAAGTCAGGAAAGTCTGATACCGGTCATTGTCGACGTAATGGTGGCCTGCTTCATCTTCTGTGTACCAGCAATGCTGCTTAAAGATCTGGAGCACGTGGCACCCAGATACTGGGGCCAAGACACCGTTGCAGGCATGATAGGCGGAGTGATTCGGCGACTAGCAGGGGATCTGACGCTCTGGATCCTCGGCGCGCAGGTCACCCTTCTAGCATCACTTTCGGTTGTCGCATTCTACATTCACAAACGGGATGCTTGGTCCGACGGCGCGATCCAGTTCATCACCATTTTTTCTTTCATTTTCGTTATCTCAACTGCGGTGTTCTCTGTGGTCAGCGTGTGGGTGAGGAAGAAGACCTCACTTGTCACCTCGCACGAGAAGTTCCTAAAGATCTTCGACACGGGCTGGAAGGTGCTTGGCTTCTATGTAGGATTGATCGCATTCACAGTCATCGCCGCACGCCTCTAACCCAGCGTAAAGTGCCTGTATGGAGTGCATCCTCCCTACCCTCCACTTCGGCGCGCTCGGGGTAGCGTTTCCGGCACCTTTCTAGGACTTCCATGCCCCGTAACACGGATCACCCGCATTCGGGTCAGTCAGGGGAGCTGACATTGGCCCCGCCCAGCATTTGGCTAGTCTTCGGACGTCCGAACAATGCTGTAGCCATCTTTGGCGTAAAGGCCCTCAGTCTTGCCGTCCGCTGAGCACAAGCGAACAGAATAATTCTTGCCAAATACATAGCGATACACGTCTTCTACATCGTCCAGCTGCAACTGGTTTACCAACTTGTTTGCGCCTGCCCGCCCCACGGCGACACGGTAGGTCACGCGCCCCGTCTTGCTATCCCGCATCTTGTAGGGATACAAGCGTTCCCCAGAACTGTGCTCAAACCAGAATCGACGGCTAAGGCGTTCATCTAGAGCTGTGGGCATCTGCTTGCCATAATGAGGATCATCCTCATTGGGATGATACGGCAGAGCGGCGCACCTATGATGCGTCGCCCCGAACGCTGGGTTGGTTCCCTACCCCCTTATGGATCAAGCACTACCGCACCCACCCAACGCCCCTACCCGTCTTGGGTGACGTCCCTTAAGCCGGCGCCGATACGCCCTTTCTCAGCAAGCGTAACTTACCACTGACCTCGCCTTGTCCATGGATGCACCCCAAAGCGCACCAATCGCTGTCTGGCGCGTTCCGATGCATCAAGCGCTATCGGCACGTCAGGCAGCACAAAGCGGCCCAGACGCGCGCTGGTTGCGTTCTAACGGTCGCCTTCGGCTTTTGCCGCACCCTGACAAGCGGCATTGTCAGCAGTTAACTGGGCCATCCGGCTGACCTTGTCGTCCGGCACCTTGTCGATGTCGTCCCCCAATGAAGCGAGTTCCTTGGCGATGTCTTCACACGATTGTTCGCGCTGGTCCTGACCCAACTTGGACTTCTGCTTTACGGGCGCGCCACCTACATTGCCGACCAAGACCGTGACAGCACCCTGATTCTGCGACACCACCGACACACGATAAGTGAACTGTCTTCCATCGCAGCCCGCGATGGTCCAGCGCTCCTCGTTGCCGTTTTCAGCCTCAGCGCGGACCGAACCCACCGGCCCTGTGTACCTGCAGTCGGGGTACTGGAAGTCATGCCACTGGGCTACGTCGCGCAGGACATTGGCTATCTGGGAATTGGGTACCGCTGTATCCCGATACTCTTGTGCTTGTGCGCAAAGGGCTACCCCGATAGTTACTGCCAGTAGTCCGGCCCATCTGGTACCGGTCGTCCTACGCATGGATTCCCCTTCCTGTCCTTGTACACCGGCAGGATAGCCAACGTTGACTGGCCTGCCAACACGCCCATTGAACCAGGTGTAATGTCCGCTTTCGACCCAAAGCGGGCATTCGCCTGAGCGCATGCCTTGGACGTTTCAGGGTCCAGCCATACGTCCGGTTGTTGGCCGCACCCAGTCGCCCTAAGATCGACCCGTATCAAGGGGACAGCGCGCCTTACCGGCGCTGTGTATTGGTCGTGTAACCGGAGCTAGGGATCCGGCTATTGGATAGTCAAACGGGGAACATAGATATGGGGTTTGCGAAACATGATTTCGTCGCATTACGGCTCCGCTTCCTTAAGCAGGATGACTTCGAGCAGATAGATCACCTGGTGGCGGCGGTCGGCTCGTATGTGAGCCGTGCCAAGGCCGAGTTGGCTGACAAGCACGCATCACTTGCAGCGGATGCGGAGCTAGATCAGTCCCTGCAAGGGTTTGAGGAGATGCTCATAGATGATGAGGTTGGCTTTTACGAAGAATTGAAACCACTCGCCAGCGAGCTCTCCATCGTGGCGCTGTACAAAAGGATTGAAATATTGACCAAACGAGCAGTTACGACTGCGCACCCCAGTATCAATCCCGCGCAGCTGTTCAAGTTCAATCAGCTCAAGGCCGCGCTTCTAGCAACCGGCCTTGATTTGCAAACCGTAAGCAACTACGTAGCCGCCGATGAGACACGCGCCCTGAACAACTGCGTGAAGCACAGCGGAAAGGTGTCGGAGGAACTCGCTGCATATCCAGGCTGGACGCTTGGGGAGCCACTGGGAGATCTCGAACGTGCATATGTCCGCTTGGCTCCGCTATGTTTGGATTACATCAATGACCTGATCGAAAAGCTCATTGAACAGCGCTTAAACAGCAGTGTATAAGGATTCGCCTAAGCCGGCGCCTCTTCGTGGGTCGGCTTAACTAAGGCGCTAGGCGCCAACGGAGAACACATAGTGGGACTTCGCTTCCCAGGTACTTGGCGCTTCACTCCGCCACCCGATGGAGCGTTCATCAATTCAAGCATTCCTGACACAGCCGTCTGGGAGTTCGCTGAAGTTATTGAGAAAGTAATCAGTCAGGGCACTGATCGTTGGCTGCTTCTTGAGCACTTCAAGGGCTCCTTCGGAACATCCTCAAGGAGCTCAAGCGAGAGCTGGGCCGAGTCGGATCTGCACAGTGCAATGAGGCATGCAGCAGAGAACGCAGCGTTATTCGTTGAGCAATTGGTCAACGGATTTGAACAGCTTCAGACTCGACAACCGCAGTGGTTCATTCCCAATGCTGATTTCATCAATAGAGTTTTGGCAAAGAACAACATCGGATACGAGATACGCCCGCCTGACCTAGTGGCCCGCGAAGCGGGCAGCAAACCCGTTCCGGTTTCGGTTCCAGAGCCATCGATGGAGCAGAGAGCCAGGGATAAGATTGAGAAGTCTCTTAAGAGGTCTGAAGAACTCCTCACTGAGGGCAGGCCACGAGAAGCTGTTCAGGAATCGCTGTGGCTGCTTGAGACAGTAGCCACTGCTTTTAGAGGGCTGGAAACCGGCTCCGGAAAGATTGAAGGAAAATACTTCAATAACATCGTTCGCGATATCCGCTCCAAGCACTCGGGGAGCACGCTTGAGCAAGTTCTAGGTTGGATCACTACTATGCACGGCTACCTCTCATCCCCTACCGGCGGAGGAGTGAGGCATGGTACTGATCTAGATCGAGGGGTTGACCTTGATCAGAATCAAGCCCTCTTGTTCTGCAATTTGATTCGCAGCTACGTCCAGTTCCTGCTGAGGGAGCATGGGACATTAACTGCTGCAAGAGATGCGTAGGTCTTCGCCCACAACACGTGGTAGCCGACATCCACGCATCAGGGTACAGGGTAGTGGGTCAGTTTGATGGGCTACTGTGGTCGCGTCCCGGCTGAACGTGAGCATTGGTCGATGTCCGCTTCTGGCCGATAGCGGCCATCAGGCAATTTCCGTTTTCGGTAAAGGAGTAGCAGGTGAGATCACGAGAGCTCGCAATCGTTGTGTTCGCCTTGGCTTCTGCGCTGGCAGCTTCTGCGTGTAGTTCCGTGCCGAAGATCGATGGCAGTTCGGACGCCGCGTTTGATAGCAGCCATGCACGATTGGTCGAGTCCCTTGCACCAGAAGATCGCCTCCGCTTGGCACTGGCCGAGGGAATTATTCTTGCGCCGCTTGGGTGCCTCACCTCTGAGCCGATTCCCGGCCAACAGTTTCTGACTGACACCTTTGGCGGCCAATCCGTACTCCGGTCATGTCGCAAGGAGCTGGACGGCCTGACGTTTGGAGACGTCATGAGCCGCGCCTATCCTGCTGGTGTGCCAGGGCGGTGATGCCCGCTTCTGGCCGATAGCGGCCATCGGAAACGCGGTTACAATCGGAAACGTGTCTTCGATCGGCATCGGTGGACAGGCGGGGTGGGATGCGTCGGCAATGTACTTGGTTGGAACGTCTGAAATTTCAGGCGGAGAAAATGGTGTTTCTTGGGCCCAATGTGGTTGCTCGGAATGAATATTACGCACGTGTTCTCTGTATTTCTGCTGTCCCTGGCGACGGCCATTGTATCAAGAGAGTATCTAGTAGCCAGACTGAGAAGCGCAGATAAAGACCTTTGGATTGATCTGGGGTCGCCAGAATTCCTAGAGCGAGATTATTTCCTTGATAAGTATCCCTACAAGGGATGGACGCATGTTTTTCGATTAGCCTCCACTCTCGATAGATGCGCGCTTGTTATTTTTGCGATCTCCCATATTGTCTGCGCGGTATTTTTGTTAATCGGGATCGGCATTTGGTTCTTTGATAAATGACACCCCCGCGGATTACATGGGAAATGGGCTTTAGATAATTATTTGAATACGCTTTGGCTTTAAATATCCCCACCTAAGGCTGATTAAACCACCTAGCCGACTGCCTATTGGGTGTTCGCTAGGCTATGCAGCAAGTTTTCTCGATGTTGGGTAACTGGGCAAGCGACAAGCAATGCCGTTGGTGTAAGGCAAAACTTGGGCTGGCACTTCATACAAGCCTGAACGCCCTCGTCAGGTGTAGGTCTCCGATTGAATGCCCGCTCAGTCAGGTGGATGCGACATTGGACAAGCACTACTAATGGCATGGGGTTTCTTTGCGTTCGGCATGGAGTTGCTTCGCAATTTATGCCTAGAACGCAACAGGAAGCGCCCTAAGCCCCGCGTGGTTCGTCCCGTGAGATTGCGCAACGAAAACACCGGAACGCCCTGTAGGAGTTCCGGTTCGATCGTGGAGGCATTCCGGAAGTTGGGGCGGGTGGTGTACTACTTCTGCTCCTCTTCTCTCCAATCTCGGTCTAAAAAGCCATTGCGTGCCCCGCAGGGGCGCGCAATACATATCCAGATGGTGGCAAGGGGCCGTAGGCCCCGATGACACCGAAGGGAAATGGGGAGTGCGAGCGCAAAAGAACCCCGTCTGATGTCACGAATTTTGCTTATTTATAACTACCCTTCTAAGTAGTAATTATAAATGTATAGGATTCGTGACACCCTACCGGACTGGAAAGCAGGCTTAAATCAGCCCTTTTCCCGTCCCTCCTCGGCGCCACCTTTCCGTCCAGCCTCCCGGTCCAATCGCTCACGTTTCCGTTGACGGCGTTTGCGTTCGGTCGCATCGCTGGTCTCCTTTGCCGCTCTCGGCGTGTCAGTGCCGTACCGGGCTACCAAGGCGGCACGAACATCGGCGTCTAACGTCCTGCATGAAGGTGCTGCTGGACATGCGCGGCAAACATCGGAAGCCGCACGATACGTCCCGAAGCAACCCAGCATTGGATGTGCATCCGCAGGCAATGGCTCGCCCATCTCGCGCGGCTTGAACGGGACGTATTCGGATAGCGTTCTGTCGACGCGCGCGTCCCCGAACCGTTCGCGCGCAATGCGCTCCGGGATAATTTTGTCCTGCATCAGTAACGCGCCGAGCTTGAATTCATCAGGAAACTGTTTGACTTTCTCGGCCAGGTCTTCATGCGCGGCCACCTGCACCGGGTGGCCCTGATAGTTCTCGGCAAGGAACATGGGGTCCAATCGGTCTGGCGAATACTCCCTGCTGGCCGCCAGACTGACACCGCGCTCGGCCTCGGCTTCCACAGCCTTAAGTACCGGGTCACGCCATATCTGGTTCGGTGCTGGACACCGCTTGTATCCTGCCGAGAAACAATACTCGAAGGCCCGTCGCAAGTAGTACCGATACGGCAGACCCAGAAAATCCGCATGCTGGCGTGCCTGCCATAGGGCTACGATGTCGTTATCTGGCCATGCATAGAGCTGCGCCCTCGGGGCCAGCCGCGTATCTTTTGCCCAGTAGTGCTTCCGGTATTCTCGATACATTTCATCGAAAATACGTCCAAACTCTTGCGTTCGCCGATACGGAGACATGAAGCGATATGGCACGAACACCATGTTGGAGAGCTCCGGCTCGGCATCGAGATGTTCGCCCGGAAGAATGGTTCGCACGAGGACCAATTCCTGTAGCGCGACCTGTCGTGCATCACCAGATTTGCGAGCCCTACCCAGATCTATGGCTTGCCCCCAGTGGCGCATGTTCCGGATGGGCTTTCGCTTGGCTCCTGACCGGCGCAAGGCTGCGTCGGGCGGATATCCCTTGGCTGCGTTGTAGCGCATGCGCTCCCTGTGTGTTGTTCGGGAATCTTGCTTTGAACCCGGCTGCACGGTGCTGGCTGGTTGCGCCTGCACATCTGAATACTGGGATGGATCTTCGTTATTCAAGTGAAACTCCAAATTTCGGCAGCCGGCAACTCGTCCGTAGCTGCACATCGTGCTTCGGAGAATGGGACTTAGGAAGGAAACCCGAAAGGCGCCTTTCGGGTTCCGTGCATTGCGATTAACAAGAGATGGGCATGACCCGCGTACGCATGTTCGATGCTGGCAGTGCACGTTCGAAGCTGACCTGACACATGCCTGGCGGTTCGCGCTTCCGCTCGCCCTTCCGTCTCAGACGCTTACAACTTGCGTCATCCACATTTCATTTGTATGGGACATATGGGACATCCTCGCCCAGAATTTCGGCCTCAATTTCTACGGGGAGCGGCATCCCCGCATGCGGGCTACGTAGCTGACGATAGGCCAGCGCCAGACTCAAGGGACCGCTCAGGGCAGATATCTCCAAGCCAGCACGGGGCCCATCTGGCCCGTAAATTAGGTTCATGGCTTCGATATACGCCCTGTACTCCACGCCCAGAAAATCGGCGTTTTGCCTTGCCTTCCAGATGCATTCAAATTGCTCGGTGTCGAGGTCTTCAACTGCGTCTTTGAAGCTGTATCCATTGTGGGCAGCCCAAGCTTCGACAAAGCAGATTGTCGCCGTGATTGAAGAATGTCCTTTATAGCGCGCATGGCTGGTCTGCCTTGCGAGGGGGTCAATCTTGGTCACGTCCGCCGGAATTAGATAACGAAACAGGTGCTGCCATGTATGCGCCAGCACTGGGTCGTACATTTCCATCCTCATGGCAATGAGGCATTCATGCAATAGGCCGTTGTAGCTAGCTGGTCCATTCCCAAACTGCTCGTCTCCTGGACGCTTGTTCTTATCCTCCGAACTCTGAGCCTCATCGCTGCTCGGCTTCACTTCCTTGGTTGTTTCTGACTTTGTTTTTGAACGTTTTTGCTTCATTGGCAGTAGACCTCAAAAAACCCGCTTGCGGAATGCTGCGGGGCGCCGAGATATTGCCCAGGTACAATGACGGTACATCCTTGCTGAGAACAACTAGATGCCAACGAAGAAGCCTGTTAGAGAGCTGCACGGCTCATGGATGGCGTTCTCTTTTGCAGCGCAACTGGAATCCCGTTACGAAAAGTTGATGAATCGCGCGCTACGAAAGAAGCGCATCGGCATTAGCCTGCGCGAGTGGCAGGCTATCTCCTATATCGCTAGCACTCGCCCGGAAGAAATGTACGTCACCGGGAGGTGGCTCCCTACCCGTTCCGGGGTTATGCGCGCGCTGGATATAGACAAAGCAGCGGCGTCCAGACTGGTAGGCGGTCTAGTGCGCAAAGGTCATCTTGCGGAGCTTCCAGCCAAAGGATTTGATATGCGCATGAAAGTTCTTGTCCCAGGAATGAAAGGCAGGCTTCTTATCAAGCCCGTTCTGAAACTCGAAGATGAAGTAATGGCCAGATTGTTAGCGAGCATGGGAGGCCACGCAGCCAAAGATGCCAAAATCGCCCTGGAAAAGCTGAAAGGCGCGTTCGTGAGAGTTGATGCCCTGCGCTGGGACGGGGTTATCGGAGATGACCAAACGTAAACGCATTAGATACCAATAAATGGGGAGCTAATGCGCAGAGTAAGTCGTCATGTATGCATCGACGCGAGAACCGCAGGATCCTCGCGTCGATACTGAGCGAGCACATCAATTCTGTGTGCTTTTGGCTTTTGCGTTCCGCTCTGCGCCCTCAACAGCGCGGGCCAGTTCCCGATAGGAGCCTTCCGCGATGGCGTTCGGGTCGAAGTCCGGTTCGATGCTGGGTTCGACCTCGGCTTCTTCTACGGCGACTGCTTCGACGGGCGACCGGCAATGGCGACAGAGTGTCGCCTCAAGCCGGATGGGCTCTGCGCAATGTGGGCAGGGGCGATAGTCGTCCATGCCTCCGTCGGGCGCATCCGTCCTTTGCCATGACTGCTGCATCGCACTGAGGGCAGCCAGTAGCACACCCACCACCACCGTCACTATTGCAAGGATGAGGTGGGTTTGTCGCCTTTCCATCAGGGCGAGGTTCTGAACCCTGTCGCCCCGGAAACCAACGACAACGCTTGTCTCCAGGTTGAAGGCATAGAGCAGCCAGAAGGCGCCCACGCCCATCAGCACGTATCCAATTGCGCGCATTGGTAGAACCTCAGAAGGCAGTGGGTGTGACTTGGTAGACGCCATCGCGCGTCAGCGCTAAGCGAATCTTGGACTGGCTCCCCGGCTCAATGGTGTGGGCAGTCTCGCGGCGGTTTGCTTCTTCGTTGGTCCAAGCGCACATGCCTTTGCCCGTCGGGCCAGCGCCTAGGATGTGGCTGCCGGCTGGTACGGTCAGCGCCGTAGCTTCCCCGGTACGCAGGTGAGCGGTCAGCACGCCGTCTATGTAGAACGCCAGTGGGCAGCCCCCGGCCATGTGGCCGACGTCTCTGACGACCACGAGCGTCCCGCTCGGGGTATCGATGGGCTGGTTGTAGGCGAACACCCGCTCAGCGGGAACGGGCTGTGTGTCGGTCAGGGCTACGGGGCGCGTCGCGCACCCCATAGCCAGCACAGGTATCAGGCAAAGCAAGGCGAAACGCTTCATAGAGACCCCCTAGGTCGACGAATCAAGGGCTTAGCCGGTCTCCCCTTCCTCGGACCGCTTTACACCCCCTCTTCATTAAATGTAGAGTCTTCGCACAGTGAGGCGCAAGGGTCAACATGCGGGAGGTTCATAGACCGTTGATCCCGCTTGCCCAACAAGGCGACTGCCATCTTTGCGCAACGACTGAAGGACGCCCGTGCAATGCGGGATGTTTCACAGCGCGCGCTGGGAGCCATGCTCGGGATGACGAAGAAGAACGGTAGCGTTCGAATAAATCGATACGAGCAACAGACGTCGCGTGCTGATATGGACACGGCTGCGGAGATGGCGGCCGCACTGGATGTGCCCCTCGCATATCTGTTTGCCGAAAGCGAAGACTTGGCTGAGTGGATACTGGCCTTTGGCAAGCTCGCTCCCGAGGAGCGAGCAAAAATACTCTCCAAGGCGAGAAAGCAGCCGAAGTAGTTACGCGACCAGCTTTTCCACTGCCGATGCCAGATGCTCTGGCCCTAAGTGGGCATAGCGCAGCGTCATCGCGATGTCCGAATGACCCAATAGCTCCCGGACGGTATTCAAGTCCACCCCAGCCATGACCAGCTTGCTGGCGAAATGATGGCGTAGGTCATGGAAGCGGAAGCCAGTGATATTGGCTGCCGTCAGCAGCGCACCCCAGCCCTTTTTTACATCCTGCGATTCGAACACCTGTCCTGCCCTTTCCGACTGCTCGCGCCACCTAGTCACGACACGCAACACTTCGGCGTTCATGGGAATATGGCGCTGCTTGCCGCTTTTGGCGTTGCGGGCCTGCACCGTGATGACCTTCGCACCAAAGTCAATATCCGCCCAATTCAACGAAAGCAGTTCCCCCCGACGCATGCCAGTGTTCATGGCAAGCAGGACGATAGGCGTCAGATGGTCGGTGTATCCGTCCTGGGGAAAGTCAGGTAACACGGCTTGCCCGTAGCGCCTGCGCTCAGCATTGGCGTTCGCCCTACCCTGCACGCCCCTCTTATCGCGCGCTACCAGGGCAGCCCGCAGCCGAGATTCTTCGTCGAGAGACAAGAACCGGACGACCTTGCGGCCCTGCACCGACTTCTGACGCATCCCCAGCAGCGGGTTCCGCTCAAGTAGGCGCCATTCCACGGCATACGACAAAGCCGCCCGAAGCGTCGCAAAGTCCCGATGGGCCGTGATGCGTTCAACGGCACGCTTGCCGTCACCGGGTGTTAGGCGGTCAGACCACCAGCGATTGATAGTCGCTACATCGATATCAGACATGGACCGGTCCAGCAGGTCAGGAAAGTGCGTCTTGATGCGCATAACGTACTTGCTACCCCGGCGAAGCTCGGTAGCGGCCCAAGGGGCGTAGTGGTCATCAAGGAACTCGCGCAGGGTGCAGGCCCGTTGCTTGATCGTCGCCAATGCCGGCAAACGCTGCTGGACGGCCTCAGCGACGGCCTGAGCCGCGTGCGCCCGGGCCTGCTCCAGCGTGAGGTGGTCAACTGAACCGAGCGTACGGCGCTTCCCATGCTGCCAGGTAACGACCCAAGCTTTGTGCCCGCTGGGCTGGACACGCAGGATTAGACCCCTAACGAGGATGTCCCGCATTTCGTAAGGTTTAGGCTGGGGCTGGGCTTTGGCGATAACGCGCTTTGTCAAGGTGATACGCATGCTGGGCACCGATGTGGGTTCGATGCCCAGAGCGTAGGATGGCCCGGCTTACGGTGTTTGGATGAGGACCGTCCGCAACGGGATGATATGAATCTTCTTTGGCAGGACGGACCGACGAACGGCGTCCCGAGGACGCGGTCAGAAAGTCATGTCAGCGAGACCGAACAAGTATCCCTTTGACTCCAACAACCCCCTCAGCCGCCTTTCAACGGCATCCTTGTCATGAAGATGCCAAGCCCATAGCTCGTAATAGGGTTGCTTTGCCTGTTCGTAGACTGGAGTCCGCCGACCGACACTTACATCGGACGATTGCGCCGCCTCCTGCCACATGGACTGGAGTTCGGCAGGGCCAATCGACTGGCGATTCCCCACATGCAGGGTAAATGTTAGTTCGTGTCGATGTCGCATAGGCGCCTTCATGGCTAAGGGTTGAATTGGGTTCGAAGCAATGGAAGGTCCAGCCAGACACTCAATTCCGAGGAATCTCCTGCGTCTCCAATGATGAGCGCATTACAGGTTGCATCCAGCCCACGATTTTCCCTCATCTCCCGAAGGCACTGACGCACGCTGTCAGCCTGTAGGAATCCAGCTTTCTGTCCTTCGATGTATGCCGCAACAGCACCTTTGCCATATGTGGCTCCGCGTTCTTTACGCAAGGTAGCTATGCATTCGTGGTAAACATATCCACTGCCTGCGATCTCGCGAAGTTCTTTTCTGAAGTTCGCACTACCCACCAGAGCGACAGGATAACTCCAGTCGCCACGTGCCAACCGGAAGGTCTTTTCAGACCGAAAATCCCGGACTCGATAGATTAGAAGCGCAACGATAACCACCGCTGCAAGCGAGACAATAGCGAAGACCCCAGGGCCGGCTAGTGCCATGAATTTCTTCGAGTGGGCGCAGGCATATGGCCCTCACTGACAACAGGCACCAACTTCCCAAGCCTTACACGGGTGAACTCCCCGGCTCCGTGGAAATCAAGCAACCCGCTACTCTTAGAATTCAGCGCATCGCTCCCAAGAAACACCTCCCTGCCGACCGCCACGGGCCTGACCGTGCTGCAAACGGCCTGCGAGACCCGTAGCACACTGACGCCTGCCTGCTTCCACGCGACATCCGGAAGGAGTCTTTGGACAACCGAGCTGTCTACCCAAACATCTACCATCCCTCCCGTCATCGAACGGCATTTGCCAATTCCAATATCAAATGCCATATACCCTCCTACAGGGCGGTATGCCTTAGTGTGAACAGATAGCCGCGCGTCATGAGAAGCTGCCGCATCCGGGCCTCCGCCGACCGTCTATCAAACGCATCGCCAACCCATAAGCCATAGCTGGGGCGACTGGGTTCAACTCCCCCATGCACCTGCCGCGTCACTTTGGTATCCAACGAATCGCAGGCAGTGGCCCACATGACCCGCAACTCGTCCGGACCGACGGACTGCGCGGCGCCTACATGCAGGACAAACACCTGACGACGACCTCGGGGCACGATGCATCCTTGGCCACAAGGCCATGAGTGTGTGCCGAAAGGAAGTGTGGTCGCCTTGGGTGGCTGGCGAGAATGAGCTGCCGCTCAGCATGTGCTACACATATACGCCCTTGTCCACCATTGCACAAGAAGCATAGCGAGCCGGCTCAATCGCTCATTGCCAACCTTGTAGACGCATGAAAATCTACCTACTCAACTTCCATGCGTTTCCGTCCACCCCCAGACGAAGCCAGACGGCTTGTACCACCTGTTCGGCATAGAACCAATCGAGCCTTTTTCCGGGCTCGATTTGGCGATCGTATGCGCACTTGAGACCGTCCGCTAGAACCTCCAGCCTCTCTCCTTTCCAGGCAAGGTAGGCGTCATAGGAAAACTTCAGCGTTGGACGTAGCTGCCTAAAATTGTGGTCTAGGCCGGGGAGGCCACCTCTCTGGATGACCTGTTCCCAATGCAACAACTCGGCCTCAATGTCGATGACAACTCTCTCCGCCGCTTTCGACACATCCAAGGCGCAGCCGGCCCCACCGCCGACAAGAACGTCACGCCCTGACCTGTCTTTACGACCCCAAATGTTGCCCTAGTGTGCCACCCGACGTACGGACTCAGGCCGTCCAGACCAGAACCTATATTCGTTGCAGAAGTGATTTATCACGTGCTTCGCAGCACGCCGCACCGCCCCAGAGCGGGCAACGGAAGATGGCCCTTCCGTTGCGATAGGAATGATGGGCCAGCCTTCGTTCTCGGCCCTTTCCACAGCCACTGATGTCTGCAGGGCGACAATACTCTCGCCGAAGTTGGCACTCACGACACGGTGCCCTTTGTATGTCTTCATGACGTCCTCGCTTTCGTACAAGCCGGCACGATACGGACGTTGGAGATAGGCGAGTTTCGCATTCCAGCAGCAGCTCAACATAGCACTCCTGCGATGCAGTCGCTGATGTATATGGGGCCATTCAGACCGACGGCAGAACTCACGGCACAGTAACAACCATGGGGCTATGGTCATTGGGTTGCCGCGCAATGCCGCAACGGCTCCTCAAGCCGCGCCGCACTTCCACCCACTCTCCGCATTGAGTTCTCGCCCCGGCAATCGGGGCTTTGGCTTCGGCCATCTTCGATTTGCAATCCGCAAATCACACCAAGGCTCACCCATGAACACGACCCAAGAAAACAAGTCCCAGGAGAAGAACCTCCTGGATACCGCCGCTGCCAACGGTTCCTTCAAGACCTTCGCCCGCGCCGTGAACCAATCAGGGTTGAAAGACACCCTGGCTGGACCAGGCCCCTTCACGATCTTCGCTCCTACCGATGAAGCGTTCGCCAAACTGCCTCCGGGCAAGCTGGAAGAATGGTTCAAGCCCGAGAACAAGGCGGAGCTCACTTCGGTGCTGAACTATCACCTGGTCAATGGTCGCCGCAGCAAGGCGGACATCGGCAAGTGGGAGGCTGCGCGGACCGTGAACGGCCAACCTGCCCCTATCCAACTGGCAGGCGACAGGCTCAGCATCGATGGCGCCGAGGTCACCCAGGCGGATATCGCCTCGACCAATGGCGTTCTCCATGGCATCGACAAGGTCAACATCCCGACTCCAGTCAAGCACTGACGAGAATCCACAAGGGACTGTGGACGGCAGGAAAGGACTCCTGCCGCGTTGTTGGGTCGAATCACTGGAATGACGTGTCACACGAATACCGACCGCGCACGCGGAAGATGAGGCTCCTATGAAAGCTGCACTGAAGTCTGTCCGGGACTATCTCCGGCGAAAACTTGGCCTCATCGCCCCCGCCTTCTTGGCGCATGTCGCATCCGACCCGAAGCGAACGGGATGGCCACCAACACCACAGCAGGGCATCCAGGACAAAGAGGACGCTCCCCCTCCTTGGCATCCGAATGGACCGCCAGAAAAGTGGCGAAAGAGCTGGAAATCAAAGTGAGGAAGTAAAAATGGACAAGTCCAATAGACGCGGCAAAGCCAAACACGCTCCTCGTGTTTCTCGCCCCCCAGTCAACGCTTCCGCCCTTCCCAGAACGGAAGTTCGTCTCCCCATCAAGCCACCGGGCAAAGGGCAGTTGCGAAACCCTGGCAAGTACCAGTAACCCTATCTTCCCCTATAAACCTGACGCGACATCGTCAATCTGACGATGGATGCGCCAAACAGGAGAACGTAATGCAGAACCATCAGCCACAAGACAAAGACCAGAAGAAATCCGCGCCGTCAGCGCCTCAGTCCCAGCCGGACAAAAAGGAGGCCAAGCAGGGAGACCAGCAGGCGAAGGAACGTCAAGCCAATGAAGGCGGCCCGCAACATAGCAAGAAGTAGTTTCCGAATAAACTTCACCAAGGGCTGCGCAGATGCGCAGCCCTTCTCACTGTCCCACACCAGAGAACTGAAATGAGTGTGTCCGACCAAGCCACCGCATTGATGGTCAAGATTGTCTACCAGCTTAGGCCGCCGGCCACCACGACGGTGGCTCCATGCCTTCGTTGCAGCAGCCCGAGCCCTGGAGGACAAGTCTGCGCCGCGTGTTTGGACGATGATTTGGGTGGTTTGATTAAGAACAGAGGCGCCGCCGTACGCTGGCTAAACTCGGTGAAGCAGGCTGCTCAGGACGAGCGAACTGTCATTTCATATGCGCAGAAGATGGACGAGGCGAGAAGCAGATAGACCTATTCGAACGCCCTACGCCTGCCAGACCCGGCAGGGGCACCACTCATGCTGGGCCAAGAGCTCCATGTGCCACGCCGTCCTGCCCTTTTAAGGAATCCATCGCGCCCCGTCCAGTTGTAGTACGGGCCCAACCAGTAGCCAGAGAACAGTAAGAACAATCGCTACTGAAACAACGATGGCCAGAGCCGTCAAAACCTCGCCTGTTGTCGTTTTCACCGAGGCGCCCTCTGCATGAAGGCAGAGAATGCGCGCAAGTCAGTGAAAGGCGAATGATGGCATCGAAAGTAGCGGAAGAGCTAGCGAGCCCCAGCTATAGGCAGAACATCTGTCGTGGCATCATGGACTTTGCCAGGCTCCATGCACCAGTAAACGCCGTATGCAATGGCAAGCAGCGCCACGGCAATAAGAATGCCTAGAGCAAGCCTTCGTTGGGTCCTAAGCTTCATACCCGGACCGTAGCACCCTCCCGTTACCGTGGCGTCCGGAAAGGGTTGCCATTACGTATCGACGTGAACTGCGTGCTTATTCAGCAACTGCTCGTGAGATTGCATGGCTCAATTTCAGTACGAATGAATAGCCCGGCTTACGGTGTTTGGATGAGGACCGCCCGCAATACGTATCGAACGCAGTGCAACTGCCTATTAAGTGCCTTCGGGAGCGGTCGAGGGCCCTATCGGCATGCGTAGTAGGCCGGTAAGCGCGTAGTAAAGACCAATCGTCGCCATGTCGACGGGTAGGTACATTGCAGCGGGCTGGCCATGCCCCTCATTCTGCGAAGTAGTAAGTCCAGGAACCGGAAGTGGAACGCCGGAGTTGTCTACGACATACCTGACGTATTCATCCAACTTCTCGGTCATATTGGTTGGTGCTGCTTCATGGGAAAGCATGTTCCTCAGCTTGTTCAGCTTAGCAACTGCCACCCAGCACCAATAATCAGGCGAGACGTCACTGCAAGCACGAACCAATGCAAGCAACTGCGCGAAGGTTAGTCGCGAACCTGACAATGCCTCAGGATGCGGAAGCACCCTACGAAGTTGGATGCGCAACAGCTCTTCAACCAGAAGATGTGCTTTAAGAATCGAATATGTTGGATCGCCCCAGACCGGCGTTATGAACTTTAAGTACCTGTCGAAAGAATCGTCAGCCACTGGTGCATCCATCTCAACCGGGGAACTTCGGGAACTTCTCATTGGGATGCTTTGCCTTCCATTCCTTGTAGGCAGCTGTCCCTTCCCAAGCCGTAAAGGCACGGGGCGACCGACCCCGACCCGTCCAAGTCTCCCCGGAATGCGGCAACCAGTATTTGGGAGCGACCTCTTTGGCTGCCGCAGCCTTCTTGGGACGGCTTGGGCTGGACGCCCCCACAGCCGTAACAATCTCGGCCTTCTGCTTGGCCGTGAACAAGGCCCCATATTGGCCAATCAAGCTCATGATCTCGGAGTACGCGTCAGCCGACTGTTGCTGGCGTAGCTGGACTTCCTGTTCTTCCAGCTTGCGGAGTTCCTCCTCCAACTTGGCCTTAGCCGTGGCGATGGAGTCGAGGGTTGGCTTAGTCATTCAGTTGAAACCTCATGTTGCACGCTAACTGGGACAACCTCACTGCCGTCAGTTCTTCTCTCGAACGACTGGTAGGTAGGCTCGATATGTGTCCTGAACCACTTGGGTAAGCTTATCTATCGTAGCGCCTCGGATGTTTTCCAGGACTGTCGGGCATACGACTGCGGGGTCATACTGCTTAAACTTGCCGAGTGCGCCATCGTTGAAGGTCTGTACGCGCTGTCGTATCACTTCTTGCACAGGCGCATTGAACTCAGGGTCGTCATTCAATCGCGCCATTAGGGGCTTATTCGCCTCGCTAAGTTTGACGACGAATCCCGCCCTTTCCTTCATCAACGCTTCCCTTAGCTCGGGGAGCTTCTGGGAACAGTGTTCAATGATTGGATCCAACGTGCGTGCAGGCATCGAAAGCAGGTAGCGACCGACTGTTTCGGGCTCCCCATCAAGTTTCTGCAAATCCTGTGCATGCAGGCTTCCCGTGAAGACCGCGAACGACCAACCAAGGATCGACGAGACTCGGATCATTGTTCCCCCCCACTTTGAATTATGCCAGCAGTCCAGCTGCAGTCTGAGGCGAATCTTAGGTGGCAACTGGCCGAAAATGCGAAGCCGGAACTAAGCCAACTTACACCCCAAACGTCGACTTCCCACCTGGACGCATACATCCGCGTCTGCTGGAAACACCTGTAAAAACAAAGGCCCGCGAACGCGGGCCTTGTTCGGTGATGCTTGAAAGTGTCGCTTCGGAACTGCGCTGGAGGCATTACGAATGCGCCGCTCTACCAACTGAGCTATTCCGGCGGAACCGCAAATTCTAGGGGGCCGCCTGAATCCGGTCAATTGGTCGAATGCAAGTGGTTGATGCAAAAGGGCTCAGACGAGAACCAGGACGGAGTTGGCTGATGCTGGGTCCGGCCTGGGGGCCTCTGGGAGGGTGGTAAGCCTCTGGGAAGCCGGGTCAGACGTGCGCCTGCCATCGGGGTGCTATTTCCTGTGGGCGCTCGGCGAGCTGTGGGCCGGCTCCTGCTGCACCCAATCGGGCGCGCAGTCCAGACACATATTTCCCCTGTCACTTGGCGTGACGGACCACAAGCGGCTGTTTGGATCGTAGCGAAGACAAGCACTCCCATTGGGCGTCCGCTTGAAATCGACTTCCAGAATCTGTGTCTGCTGACCCTTGTTGCCAAACTTAGCCTGATGATGTGCAGCAACATCGACAAACACCGCTAAGTGCGAGTCGGCGTTGAGGGGCAGAACTTCCATATCGTTCACTTGGAAGGTTACATCCCCCTCCTGCGTACTGACAGGCAGTCCCTGACCGGACAGGCAGACCATGCCGTCTTTATCGGTGATAGGACGAGAAGCCGACGCAGGCGTAGACGCCAGCAACAGGAGGATCGCAAGACCAGTTGCTTGTATGTCCATATGGCTCCCTCTGTCTGGACCGAAGTATGGCAGGAATCGGGGCGGGGACGGATCAATATAGGGGCGGTTCGGGGATGGGTGGTAAGCCTCTGGGGAGCCGGGAGGCAGAGGCACGGATAACGCCTGAATTAAGCCGAGCCGCGAAGCAGGTTCGGCTTGAATCAATTGCCTACGCCCCGGTCTGCGACTGCCAAAACCCGGACCACTCTTGCGGCTCGGGATACTTTGCCCGAACCGATAGACGAACCTGACGTGGCTGACGGGACCACCATGTATCGAAGCCATCCCGGTATGTCTCGCCAATACCCATGCGCCAGCCGGAAGACATGCGAGGAAGATTGGGGAATTTGATCCACGGTGGGCACATGAGTCCATCAGCGTCAAAGTCCGGAATCGGCGGATCCGGCCAAGGGTCTACCTTGATGTTCTCGTCATGGCTCATACGGGACCTAACGCCTGAATTAGGCCGAGCCGCGAAGCGGCTTCGGCTTGAATTAACTGTTAGGTGCCTTCTTCGTAATCAAACCAGTGTGCTAGTTCATCTACTGCGGTTGATATGCGAATCTGGTCATCAGTCGTGAAGGTGCGAGCCTTGACGACCCAGGCTCCTTCGCTGTCGGGATCGCTGACTCCAGTTGTATCCATGTAGCCCTGAAGGATGGCAATCCACCTCTTTGCGCTCTCGTTGAGTTTGCTCACATCAAGTTGGTGGAGCGCTAGGGAAATCTCATGAAAAGCATCAGCAATGGACTGCGCCTCGCCCAGCGAATGAGGGAGCATCAGCGCGTGACGCGCGGAGGACAGCTTCTCTGCTTGATACGAGTACCGCATATATTCTCCTATGACACCCAACGCCTGAATTAGGCTGCCCCGCGAAGCGGCACCAGTTTGAATGAACTGTCATGCGATACTAGCGGCGAGGCCGCAAACCGGCTGCCAAAAATACTGCACCCATAATTGAGAATGTTTGACCCAAGGTCAGCTTATGGATGTTTGCGACCTTAGGCAGGTCGATGGATCCATAAGGAGATGAGGAATTCGTCGTCGGATCGATAAGAAAATACAGCCCAATCAGTAAAAAAACGACGCCTAACACGAGGCAGGCAGATACACTTCCCTTCTCTTGAGCGAAGGACTGTGCTGCAGGTGGGGATTGAGCAGGGGCTGAAAAGCTCTGCACCGATGGACTAGGAGTTACTCGTTTGTCCATACAATTGCCACACAGGTCTGACATGAAGTTAGCTTTTTCTATTCCACATGCCTTGCAGATAGCCATCCAATTCTCCCTGGCGATTAACGATGATGCCCGACGTGCGTTCTAACGTTGAATTAAGCCAAGCCGCGAAGCGGCTTTGACTTGGATGAATTGTTAGGCAGGCACAATGAGGCTGTAATCACATGTCCCACAGCGGCGAATAGTTTGACCGCCTGAGAGTTGACCAACACCATGAAGAGTCAGTTTCTCGCAGTTTGGGCAAGTCTTTCCGCGCCCTTTACCAACGTCCGAAATTCCTTTCCTCCAAGACCAGCCAACGGCCCGGCAGTTACTGCACTCACTAATGCTGCCATTGTCATGAAACGTCAGTTCCCCGCAATGCGGGCATGTTGCTCCTCTTGCCATAACATTCTCCTTTGAATTGCGTTGACCTATATAAAACTCGAGTTAAATCGACCCGCTAGGTCGCGTCGTCTTGAATGAATCGTCATACCCCATAGCCTCCGCCACTAACAGAGGGGCGGGCGGCGTATAAGCAACCTGGTGCCACTCGGCCTCAGACCGGAGATAAGCCGCGACTCGCGGCGTCTCAACCCCCGCGACTTTTGAGAGTTGAAACAGGCAGCTATGAATATGGAACCGAAGCAACTCTAGTGCCTGGAAATAGTTCTCTCGGACAAACATCTCTCTAGATGAATCACCAGAACGTAAGATGACCTCGCGTGCATGATGCTCCGTTGCAGTTAGGAACTGCCGGATACCCTCAGCGATGTACTCAGTCAGAAGAAATACACTGCCGTCATTAAGGGCTGAAAGCTCAACTTGCTTCTCGACAAGCACCGAGCGAATCTCTTGCAAAGAGGCTAGCGAGTTGTCGATGCAATTATCACAGCATTCCTTGGAACTAAGGACGCGCTTGTCTGCAAGACGAATAAGGATTTCACGAGCTACCCGACGCTCGATGTCATCAGGCGCGACGGAGAAAGAAAGGAACGGAAGGTTGACCGTGATATCTCCGCCGTGCTTTTTCGCGAGGCGGCTGGCTTTGGTCAGCAGTGCGTCAAAAGAAAACTTCATAGAACTCCCCCGTGATGCCCCAACCACGACTAGACACCCAAAATGGAGCTTAGCGCGTATTCCTGGCATGCGCCCGTGCCGTCGTCAATCAGATTTTTCCTACACAAATTCGAGGGTTGCACGGGTAGTACGTCTCGCCGGTGACGGGGCAAAACCGACCCCAACTTGGCGCCTCCTCCCAGTCACGCCCCCTAAGCAGCCCGACCTTAGGATGGGTGGGACTAGGACTAAGCCCTGTATGGAGTACCCCTACCCCGCCCTCCACTTCGACGCACTCGGGGCAGCGTTCCGAACACCGTTCTAAGACTTCCATGCCCTTAGTCCGCGTTGGAACTTCGCCCCATCCTGCTAGGTCTCGGATGTACTGATGATGCTGTGACCCTTCGCGCTGTAGAGTGCTGCTAAAGACCCATCCATGGCTTTCATTCGAACTACATAGCCCAGCTCGAAAACATATCGATAGACCTCCTCAATATTGTCTAGCTGAATTTCGAATCGCGCGCTGCTATTCCCAGACCGGCTTTCAGCAACACGAAACCTGAGCTGACGGGTGACTTGATCTTTCAACCTGTACGGATAAAGGCGTTTCCCCGTCTTATGTTCGAACCAGAACCGGGTGCTAACTGAATCTGCTGTCATTGAGGCTTCGTGGAGACACTGGATGAGGATCATCCTTGTCAGAATGATACGGCAGAGCGGCGCATAGTGTATGCGTCACCCCTATAGTTGGCCTCGGCCCTAATCCCCTTACGGATCAAGAAATACCGTGCCCCACCAAGGCCCCTGACTGCCACGGATGACGTCCCCTAAGCCGGTGCCGACTTAAGGCTACAGCAGCGAGGGACGCCACCTGGCTGGCCCACCGATCAACCGCTAGGCTGACAGCATAGAAGCGCCGGAGACGCACCAGTCATCATTGGGAGCGTTTGGCGCACAGGCTATTCGTTCGCCTTTTCCGCCCAAGCAATGAACTTCCCTTCGTAGTCAGGATAGTGGTCCAGGGCGGCATCCTTCAATGACACGACACCCGCCTTGTCGATCATCAGCAGCCCAGAGTCGTAGAGCGCATGCAGGTCCTTCCGCAGTAGAAGGCCATCGCTGGCTTTGTTGTGCCCTTTATGCCAATCCCTACCCTTGAAATGAGCTGCATCAAGAGCGCGCCCAATACTGCACCCACTGACTGCGCACATGCCATTGTTTGCCAGATAGACCCGCTTCCGGAAAACCGCTTGTTCTGGACGCACAGCCTGCCTCGCAAACTTGCTTGCACGCTGCTCCAACGAGTTCCCAACTGGTTCAAGGTCAGTCATCGACGTCTCTAGGTTGCGACGCCAATGCTGATATAGCTTCTGACGCTCCGCTTCGTCGTCAGCCACACCAAACTCTCTTTCAAGTCCGGAAGAACAACGGCCGGTAGCTGCATTGACTACTAGTGCTGTCAGAATCGGCTCTCCCCTATGACGTGCTTCCTGCCCAAGCGCGCCCAACGCCGCTCGAAGATTGAATCGATCCAGGGAGAAAGCGGCCATCAGGGCACCATAAGTCGCCACGTCAGCGTTGCGCGCAACTTCGATCAGCCAAGATCTCATTGCAGGCAGCTTCGCGTGGTAAGGAGGCGTACCACCTGGCTCAAGCAGCTTGAGTAGCTTGGGAGTAACGCGAGGCCCAACGTTGGTTAGAGGAGCGAGCCCCTTCAGCCATGGCTGCCCCATATCGCGCAACAAAGCTGAAATGTTCTGCATCCGTCGCTCGAACGCGCCGGCATCACGCCCGAACCTGGACCCCAGGTCTCTGTAGACTTTGCTCTTGTTGTATGAGACTCCCGCTGCATCAAGCTCCTGCATCTTTCGATAAGCAACCACGGCTGCAGCAAGCTCGCGGTCGCTCCAGCTAGTTCCTTCTTCTGCCATCACTTACCCCTCCGAGCCGACCCGAGAACGATACCTGGATGACCTACCTGTCGTCACCTGTAGCTGCGTCTTATCAAGCCGTGGGATTGCCTTCTCTACCATCACTTCATGGACGACGAAGCCATCGGCTGGACCTACTTGGAACGCAAAGACCAGCATTGGCTGTAAATCGATGGGCGCGAAGTAGTTCTGATATCCAGGCGTGTTCCCGATAATTGGCTGGTTCACGTGAACCGGCACGGGAATGGAGGCCCGGTTCGCGCTGTACCGAGGCGTCCCCCACCGTTGCCCACGGGAAACGGATGACAGAGAGGTGGGACGTGGTTCTGGTACGGGCCCAGCTTGGCCGTGCCGACGTCGCCAGGCCCGTCCGTGTGAGCGGACCACAGCCGACATTCGGCTCGACGCATTCACGACGCACGAAGACTACGGGGATGCCTGGGGCATCCCCGCGACAAACACCTTCAGGCAGTGCGACTCAAAGCCCGCAAGGCGACGGCAGCACCGGGTTCTGTTCCTTCACGTTGTCGATGTGCGCCACTTTCTTGCCGCGCAGGCCGGCGACCTGGGCTTCCACGTCGGCGGTGGACAGGGCGACGCCTTCCTGGAAGAACACCCAGTCGATGTCTTCCTGGTACTCGCGCATTTCCGGGGAGTCGACTGGGCCCAGCGAGCCGTCCGCGCCCTTGGGCATGAACCACAGGTTGAAGTTGATCGACATGAAGTCCTCCGGGTACACGGCGCTGCTGTGCTCGGAGAACAGTTGGCCGTCGACGTAGTAGGTGACTTTGTTGTCGGCGACGGTGAGCACCAGCGTGCGCCAGCCGGCGTAGCTGCCTTCCTTGCGGGAGAACTCGTTCACCTTGGTCCAGGGTTCGAGCTGGAAGGTTTCCCAAGTGGTGGTCCACATCGCCGGCTTGGTGTTTTCGCCCCAGCCGCCGTTGGGCAGGTACTCGAAGTCGGTTTCGCTGTAGTCCTTGTCCATCGGCGCCTTCAGCGGGCTGATGGCATAGAAGGTCTGGATGACTTCATCGCCGTCCGGACCGTAGCTCGGTTCATCGCGGAAGAAGATGCGTGCGGCGTAGGTGCCTTCGCGGTATTTGCGGGAATGGCAGAACTGGGTCTGGCGGGTTTTCTCGGGAGTGCCGTTGGTGATCGAGCTCATCCGGACGGCGCCGCCTTCTGTTTCCGGAATGTCCGCATGGAACGTCAGGCCATCGCCCGACCAGGTCGCGCCCTTGATGCCGGGATGGCCGGTTTCTGTCCGGACTTTCCAGCCATTTTTCTGGAACGCGGCGAAATCCGGATAGCTGAAATCATCGAAGAAAACCGGCGCCGTGGTGGGCGCTGCGGCAGTCGCGTCGGCCTTGGCTTCCGCAGGTGCGTTTGCCTGCTCCGTGGCCGTTTCGGTTTTTGAATCGCAGCCGACAACGGCGAGCGATGCAGCAAGCAGGCTTACGACGAAGATACGATTCCGCGCCATGTTGTTCCCTTCCCTTCTCTTGATGATTCGTGATGGTTGAAGGGGGCGAATCTGGCGCATTGCGGACAACGTTGTCAAATGATCGGTGCGGTCTTGTATGCGGCGTTGGAAGCAATGCTTTCTTGTGGAATTACATCTGACACGATCCAAAATTCCGCTCGGGATCCATCGCGTTCAGATCAACTTCGCAGTCCGGATTCGCTTGTTTCTCGAATTGTCCATTCAATGGAAACAGAATGACTCATCTTGTCGCCAATGAGCGCATTCACCTGACTCCCGAGACAAGCGACAGGCCAAGGCAGGAACCGTGCGGGACGCTCTACCGATGGCAGACGTTGTTGATGCTGGTTCCAGACGAAGGGAGCCTTGGCGGACATGCATCGACTACGAGCGATGGGAGCGTTTGCTGAAAGCGCCCCCATCCCAGCCTTCCCCCGCGAGCGGGGGAAGGGGCAAAAAGCTCGCGGCGGAACACGGTACGGCCCCCTCACCCATCCCAGCCTTCCCCGCAAGCGGGGGAAGGGGTAAAAGCTTGCGGCAGTATGTGCACGCCCCCTCCCCCGCCTGCGGGGGAGGGTTGGGGTGGGGGCAAGCGGAACAATCGGCTGATGGGACGATCCCGCGCTGCGCTGCTACCGCAGCGCCAATGGCCTGACCCGCGCCTTCCTGGCGCCGCCCATCGGCTTCGCCGCGTACTTCATAATCGCGGTCATCCTGCGCCTGGCATCCACCTGAAAAAGGACACCGATACGTGAGCACGCAACCCACACTGATGCGCAGGCTGGGCCTGGGTCGCATGTCGACCGGCGAGTATCAGGCCAACCTCAACGGATTGAACATGTTTTTCGGCGCGGTGCTCGGGCTGGTGCTGACCGGCACGGAAAAGCTGGACGCGTGGCAATTCGGCGTCATGCTGTTCTGCCTGGCCGGGAACGTCATCACGATCCTGTTCATTTCATCGAGCCGTAACCGGGTGAGCTACGCGATCTTCGGGCTCGTCAACGCGCTGCTTTTCCCTTACGTGATGGGTTTTCTCCTGCGGGCGCCCGATCTGGTCCCGGACAAGATCCAGCCGACCCTGCTGGTCTGGACAATAATGACCATCGTCGTGGAATTTTGGGCGCGGCAGAAGGAACCGGAAGCGACCGCGCAGGAAAACTGAGCGGCGCGCTCAGCTGACCAGCTGCAGCCGCAATTCCTTCGGCAGGGCGAAGACCATGTTTTCCGGTTCGCCGTCGAGTTCGCCGATGCTGGCGGCACCCAGATCGCGCAGGCGCTGGATGACGCCGTCGATGAGGATGTCCGGCGCGGAGGCGCCGGCGGTCACGCCGATGCGCTGCTTGCCCTGCACCCAGGCCGGGTTGATCTCGTGGGCGCCGTCGATCAGGTAGGACTCCACGCCATCGCGCTCGGCCAGCTCGCGCAGGCGGTTGGAGTTGGAGCTGTTCGGCGAGCCGACCACCAGCACCAGATCGCATTGCTTGGCCAGATCGCGCACCGCATCCTGGCGGTTCTGGGTGGCGTAGCAGATGTCGTCGTTCTTGGGGCCCTGGATGGCCGGGAAGCGCGCCTGCAGGGCCTGGATGATGCCGATGGTGTCGTCCACCGACAGCGTGGTCTGGGTGGTGTAGAACAGGTTGCCTGGCTGGCCGACTTCCAGTTGCGCGACATCGTCGATGTCTTCGACCAGATAGATGCGACCGGTGCTGCCCTCGCGGCTCCACTGGCCCATCGTGCCTTCCACCTCGGGGTGGCCAGCATGGCCGATCAGCACCACGTCGCGGCCGGCACGGCAATGGCGGGCCACTTCCAGATGGACCTTGGTCACCAGCGGGCAGGTCGCATCGAACACCTTCAGGCCGCGGCGGTCGGCTTCGGCTCGGACCGCCTGCGAGACGCCGTGCGCGCTGAAGATGACGGTGGCGTTGTCCGGCACTTCGTCCAGCTCCTCCACGAACACTGCGCCGCGGTTGCGCAGGTCATCGACGACGAAGCGGTTGTGCACGACTTCGTGGCGCACGTAGATCGGCGCACCGAGGGTCTCGATGGCGCGCTTGACGATTTCAATGGCGCGGTCGACGCCGGCGCAGAAGCCGCGGGGGTTGGCGAGCAGGACATCCATGCCGGCGATTTTACCGGAGCCGGCGGCGGGAACGGTGAATCGGCGCTTCCGGCCCGGAATCCCCTTCACCCGGCCCTGGCTCAAGCCTTGGCGGGCTTGTTGCGCTTGCCGTCGAACAGGCCGAACAGGGCGATGCCGACGGCGCCGGCGACGATCGCCGAATCGGCCAGGTTGAACGCCGGCCAGTAATGGTCGCGCCAGTACCACTGGATGAAGTCGATGACGTGGCCGTGGATGAGGCGATCCACCACGTTGCCCAGCGCGCCGCCGATGATCAGCGAGTATGGCAGCGCCTGGCGCCAGTCGCCGCGCGGGGTGCGGCCCAGCCAGAAGGTCAGCAGGCCGCAGATGCCGATCGCCAGCGCTGTGAAGAACCAGATCTGCCAGCCGCCGGCGCCGCTGAGGAAGCTGAACGCCGCGCCGGTGTTGTAGGTGCGGAACCAGTTCCAGAAGCCTTCGATGACCGGCACGGCGGTGTACTCGGGCAGCGAGGCCAGCACCCAGGCCTTGGTCCACTGGTCCAGGCCGATGATGACAGCCGAGAGCAGCAGCCAGATCAGGGCGTTGGGTTTGACGGCGGTTTGGCTCATGGGTCGGGTCGCGGTTTCTGGAGGGTGTGTTCTGGAGAAGTGAGTATGCCGGGTAAAGCGGCACGGTTACGGCGCTTGATGCCCTTCCGCCGGGTGTTTGGAAGGAGGACCGAAGGCGCCGAGCCGGGCCTATCGGGGAGGCATTCTGGGAAGGGGTGGCTGGAGGGGGGCTGACTTGTGGGCTTGGGTGGGCGGTTCCGGGGTTCCGGGTGGGGACTTCGGAACCGTCGCGCTGCCCCCATCCGGCGCTGAGCGCCACCTTCCCCCGCTGGGCGGGGGAAGGGGTTTGGTCAGAACCAGCGGCGGTCTTCGCCGGGGCCGTCGACATTGCTGGCGCAGCGGCCGCACAGTTCCGGGTGGGCCGGGTTGGCGCCGATGTCGGCGCGGTGGTGCCAGCAGCGCACGCACTTGGCCTTGTCGGTCGGCTGGGCCAGCACGAACACCTCGTCCGCCTCCACCGCGCCGACGCTGACGTCGCCGCTGATGAGGAAGAAGCGCAGTTCCTCGGCCAGCGGCTGCCACTTGGCGGCCAGCGCGGCGTTCACCGACACCGCGATCTCCGCTTCCAGCGCCGCGCCGATCTGGCCGTTGGCGCGCATCGGCTCAAGCACCTTGGCGACCTGTTCGCGCAGGGCCAGCAACTGGTCAAAATCGGCCGCCGTCAGGGTGGCGTCCGCCGGCAGCGGCGCCAGCCCGTCGTACCAGGTGGCGAACAGCACGTTGCCGGTGCGCTCGCCGGGCAGGTAGCCCCACATCTCGTCGGCGGTGAAGCTGAGCACCGGCGCGATCCAGCGCACGAACGCCTCGGCGATGCGGTACATCGCGCTCTGCGCCGAACGACGGCCGCGCGAGTCCTCGCGCATCGTGTACAGGCGGTCCTTGGTGACGTCCAGGTACAGCGAGCCCAGATCCACGCTGCAGAAATTCAGCAGCGCCTGCACGATCTCGGCGAAGTCGTAGCGATCGTAGGCGGCCTTGATCTTCTCCTGCACTTCCCAGGCACGGTGCACGATCCAGCGATCCAGCGCGACCATGTCCTCCAGCGGACGCAGGTCGCGCGCCGGATCGAAGCCGTGCAGGTTGCCCAGCAGGAAGCGCGCGGTGTTGCGCAGGCGGCGGTACGCGTCGGCGTTGCGCTTGAGGATTTCCTGCGACAGCGACATCTCGTTGCTGTAGTCGGCCGAGGCGATCCACAGGCGCAGGATGTCCGCGCCCAGGTTCTTCATGATGTCCTGCGGCTCGATGCCGTTGCCGAGCGACTTGGACATCTTGCGGCCGTGTTCGTCCACGGTGAAGCCGTGGGTCAGGCACTGCCGGTACGGCGCATGCTTGTCGATGGCCACGCCGGTGAGCAGCGAGGACTGGAACCAGCCGCGGTGCTGGTCCGAGCCTTCCAGGTACAGGTCCGCCGGCTTGCCCAGGCCGCGTTCCAGCAGCACGCCTTCATGGGTCACGCCGGAGTCGAACCAGACATCGAGGATGTCGGTGATCTTCTCGTAGTCGCCGGCCTCGTCGCCCAGCAGTTCGGCCATGTCCAGGGTGTACCAGACATCGACGCCGCCCTGCTCCACCCGATCGGCCACCGCCTGCATCAATTCGACGCTGCGCGGATGCGGCTCGCCGGTCTCGCGGTGCACGAACAGCGCGATCGGCACGCCCCAGGTGCGCTGGCGCGAGATGGTCCAGTCCGGGCGGCCGTCGACCATGCCGGCGATGCGCGCTTCGCCCCACTGCGGGAACCAGCCGACCTGCTTGATCGCGGCCAGCGCGTCGCGGCGCAGGTGCGCCTGCTCCATCGAGATGAACCATTGCGGGGTGGCGCGGAACGCGATCGGCGTCTTGTGCCGCCAGCAATGCGGGTAGCTGTGGGTCAGCTTGGCGAACGCCAGCAAGGCGCCGCTGTCGCGCAGCACCTCGACCAGCGCCTCGTTGGCCTTCCAGATATGCAGCCCGGCCAGCGCGGTTTCGCCTGCCGGCGGCGTGGACGGCAGGTACACGCCGCGACCGTCGACCGGATTGAGCTGGCCAGTGGTGTATTTGTCGATCAGGCCATAGCGCTGGCCAACCACGAAGTCTTCCTGGCCATGGCCGGGCGCGGTGTGCACGGCGCCGGTGCCGTCCTCGGCCGACACATGATCGCCCAGCAGCACCGGAATCTCGCGCTCGGCATAGAACGGATGCGACAGCACCACGCCCTCCAGCGACGAACCGGCGGTACGTGCGTGCACCACCGCTTCATTCACGCCGTAGCGTTGCAGCGCGCGCGCGGCCAGCGCGTCGGCCAGCACCAGCCAGCGACGCTTGCCGTGGTGGGCCGGTCCCTCGACCAGCGCGTATTCCAGATCCGGCCCCAGCGAGACCGCCAGCGAAGCCGGCAGCGTCCACGGCGTGGTGGTCCAGATCGGCACCGCCACTTCCACATCGTCGGGAACCTCGATGCCGAACGCCGCCGCCAGCGCCTTGCGGTCGCGCACGGTGTAGGCGACGTCGATGGCAGGCGAGTCCTTCTCCTGGTATTCGATTTCCGCCTCGGCCAGCGCCGAGCCGCAATCGAAGCACCAGTGCACCGGCTTCACGCCGCGGGTCAGGTGACCGTTGGCGACGATCTTGGCCAGCGCGCGGATCTCGTTGGCCTCGAAGCGGAAATCCAGGGTCTTGTACGGGTTGTCCCAGTCGCCGATCACGCCTAGCCGCTTGAAGTCCTTGCGCTGCAGATCGATCTGCGATTCGGCGTACTCGCGGCACTTCTGCCGGAACTCGACCGCGTCCAGCTTGACGCCGACCTTGCCGTATTTCTTCTCGATGGCGATTTCGATCGGCAGGCCATGGCAGTCCCAACCCGGGATGTACGGCGCGTCGAAGCCGGCCAGGTACTTCGACTTGACGATGATGTCCTTGAGGATCTTGTTGACCGCGTGGCCCAGGTGGATCGCGCCGTTGGCGTACGGCGGGCCGTCGTGAAGCACGAACAGCGGGCGGCCCTTGGCGTTGGCGCGCAGCTGCGCGTACAGGCCGTCGGCTTCCCAGCGCGCCAGGGTGTCCGGCTCGCGCTTGGGCAGATCGCCACGCATCGGGAAATCCGTCGCCGGCAGGTGGAGGGTGGCTTTGTAGTCCTGGCTCACGCCGTTGCTCGTTGGTTGTCGTTTGAAAGAAGGGCGCGCGCCTGTTCGGCGTCGCGGTGCATCTGCTCGGTCAGGCTGGGCAGATCGGGGAATTTCAGTTCATCGCGCAGCTTGGCGACGAATTCGACTTCGATGTGGCGCCCGTACAGGTCGCCTGCGAAATCGAACAGGTGCGCTTCCAGCAGCGGCTCCACGCCGTCCACGGTGGGACGGGTGCCGAAACTGGACACGGAAGCCCATGGTTGTTCCGCCACACCATGCACCCAGGTCGCGTAGATGCCCGACAGCGCGGGCGTCTTCGGAAAGCGCAGGTTGGCGGTCGGAAAACCGAGCGTGCGGCCGAGCTGCTGCCCGCGCACCACCCGCCCGCCAATCGCGTACGGCCGGCCGAGCAGGCGCGCGGCATCGGCGAAGTCGCCCTGCTTCAGCGCTTCGCGGATGCGGGTGCTGGAAATGCGCTCGCCCTGCGACTGCACCGCTTCGATCTCGTTGGCGGTGAAGCCGAGCTCGGCACCCATCGCCTGCAACAGCGCCAGATCACCGCCGCGCCGGTGGCCGAAGCGGAACTCGGGACCAATCCAGACTTCGCGCGCGGACAACCGTTCCACCAGCATCCGGCGGACGAAATCCTCCGCGCTCATCGCCGCCATCGCCGCGTCGAAGCGCAGCAGGCCGACCGTATCAGCACCCAGTTCGCGCAGGCCTTCGACCTTGGCGCGGGCCAAAGTCAGGCGCGGCGGCGGATTCTCGCGGGCGAAGAACTCGCGCGGCAGCGGTTCGAAGGTCAACGCGACCGCGTCCACGCCCATTGCGCGCGCGCGCGCGGCCGTGTGGCGCACCAGCGCCCGGTGACCGCCATGCAGGCCGTCGAAAGCGCCGATGCAGACCACGCTTCCCCGGGGACCCAGCGGTCCACCGTCGACGTCACGAAACAGCCTGCTCATAGATTCCTGGTTGGATGGCCGCCATTGCGGGCAGGCCGGCGCGAAACGCGCGAATCCCGAAGTATAGCCGCCCTGTCCGGTCTCAATGCCCTCGCAGATCGCGCGGACGGATGCCCTGCAGCCACAGCAGCGCGCCATACAGGGCTCCACCACTGCCCACCAGTACCGCCAGCCGCCAGCCACGTTCCCACCAGGCCCAGTGGGACCAGTCGGGCCAGACCCAGCGCAGCGCCAGCAGGACCACGGTCATCGCCAGCGAGGCCAGGCCGATCTGGCGCAGGAACCGGCCCCAGCCCGGCTGGCGCCGGTAGACCCCGGCCCGGCACAGGTACCACGCCAGCTGCACCGCGTTGGTCCAGCCGGCGATGGCGATGGCCAGCGCCAGCAAGGCGTGCGCGCCCGGGATATGCGCCAGCGCGTCCAGGTACTGGCCGTCGGCCTTGGCCAGGGCGGCCTGGCCGATGTCGGTGAACTGCAGCAGGCCGGCGAACAGCAGGATCGTCGCGATCGCGTTCACCACTACCGACACCACCGCCGACTTCACCGGCGTACGGGTGTCCTGGCGCGAGTAGAAGGCCGGCGCCAGCACCTTGACCAGCAGGAACGCCGGCACCGCGGTGGACTGCGCCATCAGGCTCCAGGTGCTCATCTGGGCATGGAAAGCGGTGAATTTGTTGTACTGGAACAGCGTCGCCATCAGCGGGCCGGCGCAGACGATCAGACCGATGCAAGCCGGTACGCCGATCATCAGGCACAGCCGGAAGCCCCAATCCAGGCCCTTGGAGAAGCCCTCCGGATCGGTCGCCGCGTGGCGGCTGGAGAGATGCGGCAGGATCACCGTGCCGATGGCCACGCCGAACATGCCCAGCGGGAACTCCAACAGGCGATCGCTGTAGTACAACCAACTGACGCTGCCGCTCAGCAGGAACGCCGCCACCCAGGTGTTGAACAGCAGGTTGAACTGCACCACGGAGGAGCCGAACAGGGTCGGCACCATCAGCGTCATGATCTTGCGCACGCCCGCATGGGCCAGACCCAGCTTCGGGCGCGGCAGCAGGCCCAGCTTCGCCAGCGCGGGCAACTGGAAGACCAGTTGCAGGATGCCGGCGATGAACACGCCCCAGGCCAGCGCCATCACCGAACCGCCCATCAACGGCGCCAGCCAGAACGCCGCCGCGATCATCGACAGGTTCAGCAGGATCGGCGACAGCGCCGGAATCGCGAAGCGCTGGTAACTGTTGAGGATGCTGCCCACCAACGAGGCCAGCGAGATGAACAGCGCATACGGGAAGGTAATGCGCAGCATCTCGGTCAGCATGTCGTGGTGCGCGCCCGTGTACTTGGACGCGATCATGAAGGCCAGCTGGGGAGCGAACAGGAACACCACCGCGGTCACCACCAGCAACGCGGCGGTCAGGGTGCCGGTGACCCGGTCAATCAGTTCCCTGACCTCTTCCGGGCTGTGCTTTTCCTTGTACTCGGCCAGGACCGGCACGAAGGCCATCGAGAACGAGCCTTCGGCCGAAAGCCGGCGCATGAAATTGGGAATCCTGAACGCAACAAAGAACACGTCCATGGCGGCGGTGGCGCCGAAAACATAGGCGTAGACCTGGTCCCGAACGAGCCCTGACAGGCGGGACAGGAAGGTCATGGCGCTGAAAATGGCGCTGGAGCGCAGGAGCCGGTTGCCGCTCATCGGGCGGCCTCCCCTGCCGATTGACCCAGGTTGACGCAAGCTGCTGAATAGTCCATACTTTTTTGTCTATTTTCCCGTAACCCCATTATCCCAGCTTTCAGGAACCCATCGTGGCCAATATCAAGTCCGCCAAGAAGCGCGCCAAGCAGACCGTCGTGCGCAATGCGCGCAACTCTGCCCAGCGCTCCATGCTGCGCACCGCCGTCAAGAAAGTGCTCAAGGCGCTTGACGCCAACGACGCCGCCGGCGCGCAGGCCGCTTTCGCCGTCGCCCAGCCGATCCTGGATCGCTACAGCTCGCGCGGCCTGATCCACAAGAACAAGGCTGCCCGCCACAAGAGCCGCCTGACCGCCCGCATCAAGGCGCTCCAGGCCGCCTGACCAGGCGTCCACGGGAAAGCAAAAAAACCCGGCTCCGGCCGGGTTTTTTGTTGCCCGGAATCCAGCCCCCTCCCCCGCTTGCGGGGGAGGGTTGGGGTGGGGGCGGAACGGAGTCGGCTCGCTTCGCGCGGACGAAATCCTGCGAGCGCCCCGAGCCTTCCTCACTCGAAATGTGGTTGGCTGCACGCCTGCCACGGGTTCCGGCTTGCCCCCATCCCGGCCTTCCCCCGCGTGCGGGGGAAGGGGCAAGGCGCGGTGTCGGGGAGGCGCTGCCTCAGCCCGCATTCCGGGCTTTTTCATGCTGACGGTTGCGCCGGAAGAATCTGCTCCCTCCCCCGCGTGCGGGGGAGGGCTGGGGTGGGGGCGGAACGGAGTCAGCTCGCTTCGCGCGGACGAAAACCTGCGAGCATTCCGAGCTTCCCTCACTCGAAATGTGGTTGGCTGCACGCCTGCCACGGGTTCCGGCTTGCCCCCATTCCGGCCTTCCCCCGCATGCGGGGGAAAGGGCGAAGCGCGGTGTCGAGGAGGTGCTGGCTCAGCCGGCATTCCGGGCCTCTTCGGCCTCTTCGCGTTGGCGATCGAAGAACGCCATCACGTCCTGCATGATCGGCCAGGTGCCCTCGCGCGAAATCGCGGAAATCTGGTACCAGGGATGCATCCAGTCCAGCTCGGCCACAATCTGCTCGGCGCGCTCGCGGGCCTCGTCCTCGAACATGAGGTCGGCCTTGTTGAGCACCAGCCAGCGCGGCTTCTCCAGCAGCTCCGGATCATGCTTCATCAGTTCCTGCTCGATGGCACGGACCTGTTCGGCCGGGGCGATGCCTTCCACCCCGCCTTCCATCGGCGCCATGTCCACCAGGTGCAGCAGCAGGCGGGTGCGCTGCAGGTGGCGCAGGAACTGCGCACCCAGGCCGGCGCCGTCGGCGGCACCCTCGATCAAACCGGGAATGTCGGCGATGACGAAGCTGCGGTGCGCCTCGACGCTGACCACGCCCAGGTTCGGATAGAGGGTGGTGAACGGATAGTCGGCGACCTTCGGCGTGGCCGCCGAGACCGCGCGGATGAAGGTGCTCTTGCCGGCGTTGGGAAAGCCCAGCAGGCCGACGTCGGCCAGCAGCTTCAACTCCAGCTTCAGCAGGCGCTGCTCGCCCTCTTCGCCCGGCGTGGCCTTGCGCGGAGCGCGGGTCACCGAACTCTTGAAATGCATGTTGCCCAGGCCGCCCTTGCCACCCTTGGCCACCAGCAGGCGATCCCCGTGGCGGGTCAGGTCACCGATGACCTCGTCGGTCTCGACGTTGGTGATGACGGTGCCGACCGGCACGGTGATGGTCAGATCCTCGCCGGCCTTGCCGTACATCTGCCGACCCATGCCGTTCTCGCCGCGCTGGGCGCGGAAGTTCTTCTCGTGGCGAAAATCCACCAGGGTGTTGAGGTTCTCGTCGGCAACCAGCCAGACGCTGCCACCGCTACCGCCGTCGCCACCGTCCGGCCCGCCCAGCGGGATGAACTTCTCGCGCCGGAAGCCGATGCAACCGTTGCCGCCGTTGCCGGCGATGACCTGGATTTCCGCTTCGTCTACGAGTTTCATGGGATTGGGGATTCGGGATTGGAGATTCGGACAAGCAAGGCTGCTTCTCCGGATGGACCAGGAAGGGAACCGGCGCGGAATCCGCCTTTCGCGAATCCCGAATCACCCATCCCCAATCCCGGCCCTGAAACGAAAAGCCCCGCACGCGGCGGGGCCCTTCGCTACGTGTGCGCGGAGCCTCAGGCTTCCGTGACCACGCTGACGGTGCGGCGCTTCTTCGGGCCCTTGATCGAGAACTCGACCTTGCCATCGACCAGCGCGAACAGGGTGTGATCGCGACCCAGGCCGACGCCCGAACCCGGATGGAACTGGGTGCCACGCTGACGGACGATGATGTTGCCGGCGTCGATCGCCTGGCCACCATAGACCTTCACGCCCAGCATCTTCGGATTGGAGTCGCGGCCGTTGCGCGATGAGCCTACGCCCTTTTTATGTGCCATGACTGATTCTCCTTACTTGTTGATGCCGGTGATTTCGATTTCGGTGTAATGCTGCCGGTGACCCTGGCGCTTCATGTGGTGCTTGCGGCGGCGGAACTTGATGATGCGGACCTTGTCGGCGCGGCCGTGGCCGACGATCTTGGCCGAGACGCTCGCGCTCTTCAGCGCGTCGCCCAGGGTGACGCTTTCGCCGTCGCCCAGCATCAGGATGTTGTCGAACGTGACTTCCTTACCGGCTTCCGCATCGAGCTTCTCGACGCGCAGAGTCTCGCCCTTCATCACGCGGTATTGCTTACCGCCAGTGACCAGAACTGCGTACATTGGTGAATCCTCTTCTGTAGTTATTCTCTTGAACCCGACCACCATCGAGGGCGGTCAGAAGCGGAATTGTAGGGCTTTCAGCAGCTTAGGGTCAAGTCACCCCCCTTCCCGCCCGCCCGGTGGCTCCGTGGCCCGGCGTGCCCGGGTCGCAGGCCCTGAGACGCCACCGGGTTCCACTGCCCGGAAGGGCCCGCCAGCCGGGCCGGCAACGGCGTGAACGGGAGCGCAGCGGGCGCCCTCGGCGTCCGCTGCCGGGTCTTTGCTGGCGGCGATTTGCCCCCAAATACCGGAATCGCTACGCTGGGCGATTCGCTGGCGCGACCGGTCGCGCCGGCGGATCCGGAGCCCTTCCCTCCCTTCTGAACAGGCCACCCCACGGCATGGACAGCATCCGCATCCGCGGCGCACGCACCCACAACCTCAAGAACATCGACCTCGACCTGCCCCGGGACAAGCTGATTGTCATCACCGGGCTGTCCGGCTCGGGCAAGTCCTCGCTGGCGTTCGACACCATCTACGCCGAAGGCCAGCGCCGCTACGTCGAGTCGCTGTCCGCCTACGCCCGGCAGTTCCTGTCGGTGATGGAAAAGCCGGACGTGGACCACATCGAGGGCCTGTCGCCGGCGATCTCCATCGAGCAGAAGTCGACCTCGCACAACCCGCGCTCGACGGTCGGCACCATCACCGAGATCTACGACTACCTGCGCCTGCTGTACGCCCGCGTCGGCACCCCGCGCTGCCCGGACCACGGCTACCCGCTGGAGGCGCAGACGGTCAGCCAGATGGTCGACCAGGTCTTGGGCCTGGACGGCGAGCAGCGCTACATGCTGCTGGCGCCGGTCATCCGCGAGCGCAAGGGCGAGCATGCGCAGGTGTTCGACCAGCTGCGCGCGCAGGGTTTCGTGCGCGTGCGGGTGGACGGCCAGTTGCATGAAATCGACGCGGTACCGCCGCTGGCGCTGCGCCAGAAGCACACCATCGAGGCGGTCATCGACCGCTTCCGGCCGCGCGATGACATCAAGCAGCGCCTGGCCGAGAGCTTCGAAACCGCGCTGAAGCTCGGCGACGGCATGGCTTCGGTGATGTCGCTGGACAAGCCGGAAACCGATCCGCTGCTGTTCTCGTCCAAGTACTCCTGCCCGGTCTGCGACTACTCGCTGCCGGAACTGGAACCGCGCCTGTTCTCGTTCAACTCGCCGGTCGGCGCCTGCCCGACCTGCGATGGCCTGGGCGTGGCCCAGTTCTTCGATCCGGCGCGGGTGGTGGTGCATCCGGAACTGTCGCTGGCCGCCGGCGCGGTGCGCGGCTGGGACCGCCGCAACGCCTACTATTTCCAGCTGATCGCCTCGCTCGCCAAGCACTATCGCTTCGACGTGGATGCGCCGTGGCAGTCGTTGTCGGAGAAGGCCCGCCAGGCGGTGCTGTACGGCAGCGGCGAGGAAGTCATCACCTTCACCTATCTCACCGAATCGGGCGGGCGCACCCAGCGCAAGCATCGCTTCGAGGGCATCGTGCCGAACCTGGAGCGCCGCTACCGCGAGACCGAATCACCGGCGGTGCGCGAGGAACTGGCCAAGTACATCAGCGAGCAGCCCTGCCCCGACTGCGGCGGCGCCCGCCTGAACAAGGCCGCGCGCAACGTGTTCGTCGCCGATCGGCCGCTGCCGGCGCTGGTGGTGATGCCGGTGGACGAGGCGCTGTCGTTCTTCCGCGGCCTGGCCCTGCCCGGCTGGCGCGGCGAGATCGCGGCCAAGATCGTCAAGGAAATCGGCGAGCGGCTGGGCTTCCTGGTCGATGTCGGCCTGGACTACCTGACCCTGGAACGCAAGGCCGATACCCTGTCCGGCGGCGAGGCGCAGCGCATCCGCCTGGCCTCGCAGATCGGCGCCGGCCTGGTCGGCGTGATGTACGTGCTGGACGAACCCAGCATCGGCCTGCACCAGCGCGACAACGAACGTCTGCTCGGCACCCTCACCCGCCTGCGCGATCTCGGCAACACCGTGATCGTGGTGGAACACGACGAGGACGCCATCCGCGCGGCCGACTACGTGCTGGATATCGGTCCCGGCGCGGGCGTGCATGGCGGCGAGATCGTCGGCGAAGGCAGCCTGCAGGACATCCTCAAGGCACCGCGCTCGCTGACCGGCCAGTACCTGTCCGGCAAGCGCAGCATCGAGGTGCCCAAGGCGCGCCACAAGGCCAACCCGAAGATGATGCTGCATCTGCGGGGCGCCAGCGGGAACAACCTGAAGGACGTGGACCTGGACATCGCCTCGGGCCTGTTCACCTGCGTTACCGGCGTGTCCGGTTCCGGCAAGTCCACCCTGATCAACGACACCCTGTACGCGCTGGCCGCCAATGAAATCAACGGCGCCTCGCACAAGCCGGCGCCGTACCGCGACGTGGTCGGCCTGGACCTGTTCGACAAGGTGGTCGACATCGACCAGTCGCCGATCGGCCGCACCCCGCGCTCCAACCCGGCCACCTACACCGGCCTGTTCACGCCGCTGCGCGAACTGTACGCGCAGGTGCCGGAAGCGCGTGCACGCGGCTATTCGCCGGGCCGCTTCAGCTTCAACGTGCGCGGCGGCCGCTGCGAAGCCTGCCAGGGCGACGGCCTGATCAAGGTCGAGATGCACTTCCTGCCGGACGTGTACGTGCCCTGCGACGTCTGCCACGGCAAGCGCTACAACCGCGAAACGCTGGAGATTCTCTACAAGGGCTTCAACATCAACGACGTGCTGGAGATGACCGTCGAGGACGCATTGAAGCTGTTCGAGCCAGTGCCGGCGATCGCCCGCAAGCTGGAAACATTGATGGACGTGGGCCTGAGCTACATCAAGCTGGGCCAGAGCGCGACCACGCTGTCCGGCGGCGAGGCGCAGCGCGTCAAGCTGTCCAAGGAACTGTCGCGCCGCGATACCGGCCGTACCCTGTACATCCTGGACGAGCCGACCACCGGCCTGCACTTCCACGACATCGAACACCTGCTGGCGGTGCTGCACAAGCTGCGCGACGAGGGCAACACCATCGTCGTCATCGAGCACAACCTGGACGTGATCAAGACCGCCGACTGGGTGGTGGATCTGGGTCCGGAGGGCGGCCATCGCGGGGGACGCATCCTCGCCAGCGGCACGCCGGAAGACATCGCCGCGCATCCGGATTCGCATACCGGCCGATTCCTGGCCAAGCTGCTGCCGGCCAGCAAGGCACCCAAGGCCAGCAAGCCGGCCGCGGTCGCCAAGCCCGACGTGCTGCCGCCGCGCAAGTCCGAGAAGAAAAAGAAAGCGGTGAAAGCCAAATGACCTCGACGCCCGAGAGTTCCCCCGACCGCAAGATGCTGGCGGCGATTCCGATCAGCGTGCGCTGGCGCGACATGGACAGCATGGGTCACGTCAACAACGCCAAGTACGTGTCCTATCTGGAAGAAGCGCGCGTACGCTGGATCCTCGACATTCCGGGCGTCTCGATGACCGACCGCATCGCGCCCGTGGTCGCCGCCAACAACATCAACTACCGCCGTCCGTTGACCTGGCCGAACGACATCCTGGTAGAACTGTACGTGGATCGGCTGGGCACCAGCAGCGTCACCATCGGTCATCGCATCGTCGACCAGAACGGCGTGCTGTACTGCGACGGCAACGTCGTGGTGGTGTGGATGGATACCCACACAGGCAAGAGCGCGCCGCTGCCGGACGCCGTGCGCAACGCGTCCGTTTGACGACGTCAGGTTCGTCTCTGTGGGAGCGACGTCAGTCGCGAATGCTCTTTGCCGGATCGGAAAGCATCGCGACTGACGTCGCTCCCACAATCAAGCTGCCCTTGGCATCGAAACGGACAGGCTACGGCGCCGTCTTGCGCACCTCGAAGGTCACCGGCAGGCTGCGGCCGTCCTTCAGCTTGAGCGTGATCACCGGCTTGTCGCCTTCCTTCACCGGGGCGTAGGGCTTGTACAGCATCAGGTGCAGGCCACCGGGCCTGAACTCGACCGATTTGCCGGCGGCGACCGGCAGGGTTTCCAGTTCGCGCATCTTGTTGACGCCATCGACCTGCCGCGATTCATGCAGCGACACCTCGGCGAAGGCCAGGCTGTCGGCGCCGGCGACTTCCACCGCCTTGGCGCAAGTGTTATCGATGCGGAGAAAGCCGGCCATCATCGGCATGGCCGGCGATGGCGGCAGCCGTATCCACGCCTGGCGGGCCGTGGGCAGGCACTCGGCGGCATGGGCGGAGACGCTGCCGGCCAGCAGCGCGACGGGGACGAGAGCGGATACAAGGCGGCGATTCATGCGCCTATCATAGGCCCACACGCCCTTGGAGCAGATGAATGTCCTCGTTGATTGAAACCCGGGACCATGGCAGCGTCCGCGAGATCCGGCTGGCGCGTCCGCCGGTCAACGCCCTCAACACCGAACTGTGCCGCGCCCTGATCCACGCGGTCGATACCGCCGTGGGCGATGGCGTGCGCGGCATCGTGCTGGCCGGCAACCCGAAGATCTTCTCCGCCGGCATGGATGTGCCCTACCTGCTGTCGCTGGGCGAGAACCGGCACGCGCTGATGGACGCCTGGCAGGCGTTCTTCGGCGCGGCGCGCGCGCTGGCCGATTCGCGGGTGCCGGTGGTGGCGGCCATCGGCGGTCACGCGCCCGCGGGCGGCTGCGTGCTGGCGCTGTGCTGCGACTACCGGGTGATGGCCCGCAGCGTGGATCCCGCGCGTCCCTTCGGCATCGGCCTCAACGAAACCCAGGTCGGCCTGGTCGCGCCGGAAGGCATCCAGCGGCTGATGCGGCGACTGGTCGGCCCGCATCGCGCCGAACGCCTGCTGGTGGCCGGCGAGATGGTGCCGGCCGAGCGTGCGCTGGAACTGGGGCTGGTGGACGAACTGGCCGATCAGGAGCAGGTCGATGCGCGTGCGCTGGCCTGGCTGGAGAACCTGCTGCGCCTGCCCCACCACCCGATGCTGCAGACCCGTGCCATCGCCCGCCGCGACGTGGTGGAAGCGATGTCACCGGAATTCATCCAGTTGGACCGCTTCATCGACGCCTGGGACGCGCCCGACACCCAGACCGCGCTGAAGGCGCTGGTGGACAAGCTGAAGAAGTAACGCCGCGCGAGGCGTCCATGCATGTCCTGCTCTGTTACGACTATGCGCCCGACTATGCACAGCGGCGCGGGCAGTTCCGAGACGAACATTTGCGCCTGGCCTGGGAATCCCAGGCGCGCGGGGAAATGCAGTTGGGCGGCGCGGTCGACGATCCACTGGACATGGCGGTGATGGTGTTCCGCTGCGACTCGTCCGCGCCGGTGGAAGCGTTCGTTGCCGCCGATCCCTATGTCCGCAACGGTATCGTCACGCGATGGCGCATCCGTCGCTGGCACACCGTGGTGGGCATCGAGGCGAGCGAGCCGACCCGGCCCGGTTGAGCCGGGGTCATCGGTTGGCTCATCTCACCCACACTTCCACGCGCTCGTTTCGATAACGCGTGCCGGCGTCGGCGCCGCCGCCCAGTGCGCGGGTGGCGCCCATGCCGATGGATCGCTGCACCGGAATGCCCTGCTTGACCAGATGGTCGGCCACCGTGTCGGCATGCTGGTTGCTGCGCACGGTGGCGATCAGGCGGTTGCTGCCGTCGTCGTGCGAGAAGCCCACCACCGTGACCTGGCGTCCCTGGTTCTGCGGCAGCCGCATGTAGGCGATCAGGCGTTCCAGATCATTCGCACCCCGGCTGTCGAAGAACGTGGTCAGCGACGCCGCGTTGAAGCGCAGGCTCAGCGGCAGGCGCTCGGTGCCGGCCACCGCCTGCCCGTAGGGTTGTGCGGCATCCGGCGCGCGCGGCTGGCTTGCCGGACGCAGCGTCATCGCCAGGAATCCCGCCCGTTCCACCGCCTGCTGCGCTTCGCGGCCGACGCTGTACTGGGCGAAGCTGCGGCCCAGCGCCGACATCAGCGGCCCCCCGTAGAGCCGGTAGCGCCGCACCAGCGGATAGTCCTCGCTCATCACGTTGATCCGGGTCGGCAGGATGGCCAGGCCGCCATCGGCGATGGCGAGCGTGCGGGTGCCGCGCGGGATCGCGCTGGCCACCCCGACCACCGCGACCGCATCCGGATCCGCCGCGACCGCGCGCGCGGCCTGCGCCAGGGTCGCATGCGTCTGCGCGTTCGCGGCCGCCGGCGCCGCCCCCAGCACACGCTCGCGCAGGAAATCGCGGTTGCCGCTGGGCGCGCGCGCCAGATGCAGGTGGATCGGCGCGTTGCGTCCCCCGAGCCCGGACCAGTCGCCGATGCGACCGGTGACCAGCTCGCGCAACTGCGCCACCGACAGGCGGCGGACCGGATTCCGCTCATTGACCACCACCGCCAGGCCGTCGACGGCGACGACGAATTCCTGATCCGGCGATTCGAGGTCCCCCAATTGCCAGGCGGCCTCGCGTTCCGCCGCGTCCGGCGCGCGCGCCAGCATCGCGATCTCGGCGTTCCCCTCGACCAGATCGCTGAACCCCGCCGCCGAGCCGCGCTTGCCGATTTCCACGATCAGCGGCATCCCGTCGCGGGTCGCGCGGATCTCGGTCTGCTGCGCGGATACGGCCTTGCGGCGGATTCCGGTATAGCCGATGTGATGCAGCCAGGATTCGACCATCGCCGGGACCAGCGCGTCGCCCAGCGTATTGGAGCCATGGATGCGCAGACGCTCGGCGGAGCCATCATCCTGCGCGGACGCCGGCAGACAGGCCGGCAACAACAGGCACATCGCCAGTGCGACGCGCGGCAAACGGTGCAGCATCGATCATCCCCCTGTGAAGCGCGGCAGAGTGACCGCGTCCGGTTACAGGGCGATGACGGTGAACGCGACTTCGGAGGGAACGATGACGCCGGACTGATGCCGACAGCGGCGTCAGCGCGCGCCGCGTTCGACCGGACGCGCCGGATCGGTGATCCAGCCGCTCCAGGAACCCGCGTAAACGCGCGCGCCCGACAGGCCGGCGTGTTCGAACGCCAGCAGCAGGTGGCAGGCGGTCACGCCGGAACCACACATGAGCACCAGATCATCCGGCCGCCTTCCGGCCAGCATCGGCGCCAGTTCGGCATGCAGTTCCGCGGCGGGTTTGAACTTGCCGTCGCGCAGGTTGGCGCCGAAAGGACGATTGAGCGCGCCGGGCACGTGGCCGGCCACCGGATCGATGGGCTCGACCTCGCCACGGAAACGCTCGGGCGCGCGGGCATCGAACAACCAGCCGCTGTCCTCGTCGAGGCGCCGGCGCACTTCGTCGGCGTCGGCGATGAGCCGCGCATCGAATCCGGCGGGATACGCCGGGAGGGCGTTGATCCGGGGTGGTTCCGCGGTCTCCGGCAAGCCGCGCGCGCGCCACGCGGCGAGGCCGCCATCGAGCACCGCCACCTGACGGTGGCCCAGCAGCCTCAGCATCCACCACAGCCGTGCGGCGGCCATGCTGCCGTCACCGGCGTCGTACACCACGACCTGATGTTGGGGCCCGATGCCCCACTCGCCGAGGCGTCGGGCAAAAGCGGCATCTTCCGGCAGCGGATGCCGGCCCAGGCCGGAACGCGACAGATCGGACAGATCTTCGTTGAGATCGGCATGCACCGCGCCTGGCAGATGCGACTCCGCGTACGCCGTTCGACCGGCGCCGGGATCCATCAGGGCAAAGCGCGCGTCGACGATCCGCAGGCCGGGATCGTCCAGCGCCGCTGCCAACGCATCCACGTCCACCAGCGTCGTCCAGTGCATCACGCGCCCTCCAGTCGTTGCCTCAGGTTGTACAGGATCGCGGCGGTGGCGCCCCAGATGCGCTGGCCGGGCCAACCGTACTCAAGCACCGCACGGCGACGGCCGCGATAGTCCACTTCCACCCGACGCAGGTTGGCCGGCGCCATCAGGTAATCGAGCGGTACTTCGAACACGTCCGCCACCTCGCCAGGTTCCGGGGTGGCGACGTAGGCCGGATCGATCACCGCGACCACCGGCACCACCCGGAAACCGCTGATCGTCGTGAAGGGATCCAGGAAACCCAGCGGCGCGATCTGGCTGGCGGGAATGGCCAGTTCCTCCCAGGTCTCGCGCAGCGCGGCGGCAACCACGCCCGCGTCTGCCGCCTCGATGCGGCCCCCGGGAAAGCTCACCTGCCCGGCATGGTGGCGCAGGCCATCGGTCCGCTTGGTCAGGATCACCTGCGTGCCCTGCGGGCGCGGCACCAGGCCGGCCAGTACCGCGGCTTCCGCCGGTTCGCCCGGCGGCAACAGGTCCAGCAGTTCCTCGTGGTTCCAGCCGCGCGCGGTGGGTATGTGGTCCAGCGGATGCAGCACGTGATGCAGGCGCGCGGCCTCGGGCAGGCGCTGCTCGAACGGCAGCTTGCCCTGCTCGCGCGCGGGCAGCACCGTTTCCATCAGACGCAGGCGTTCGTCATCGTTCATTCGGGACCAGCGGGCGATCTCGGCGGTCGTGCGCAGACAGCCTTCGCACAGCCCGTCGTCACCCAGGGTACAGACGCCGATGCACGGGCTAAGCACGGCGCGAAAAGCGGAATTCATGAACCTTCATACCTGCGCAGCCTAGCGCGAAAACCGCGCCCGTGCCGCGCAAAACGCACTACGCCGGCCTGGGGCCGGCGTAGCGGGACTGCTGGGAAAAATCGACTGCTGGAATTACTTGGTGCTGAGCAGCTTGATTTCGAAAACCACCGCCACGTTCGGCGGGAAGCCCGTGCGCGGATCCGCGCCGTAGGCCTTGTCCGGCGGCAGCGCGACTTCCCACTTGGCGCCCGACGGCATCTGCAGCAGCACTTCGCGCATGGCCTGCATTTCGATCTCGCTGACCTTCACGTTCGGCATCTGCTGGGCGGGACGCGCCTCGGCCGGCTTCTGGCCGAACGGATACGGACCGGCGACTTCCAGGCTGACCGTGCTGGCCTGGGTCGGCTTGGCGCCGGCGCCGGCTTCGATCACGCGGTACTGCACGCCGCTGGGCAGCGACTGCACGCCCTGCTTGGCCTTGTTCTGGGCCAGGAACTGATCGCTCTTGGTCTTGTTTTCCGCGGCGACCTTGTCGTACTCGGCCTTGGCCTGCTGGGCACGCTGCTGCTCGCGCTTCTGGAACGCTTCCAGCGCGGGCTTGAGCTGATCGGCGGTCAGCGCCGGCTGCTTCTTGGCATACGCATCCTGGAGGCCCTTGATGACGGTGTTGATGTCGAGCTGCTCGCCGCGACCGGTCAGTTCCGCCAGGTTGTTGCCGTAGTCGTAGCCGAAGTAATAGCTCAACTTGCCTTTCTCGGACGTGGTGTCCTGAGCCAGGGCGCTACCGGCCATGGCGAATGCCGCGACAGCGACCACTAACGAACGCAACTTCATCAACGATTTCTCCAGGGTGGTGGTACAGGGCGGACGTACCGCCTCGAATGGACGCGCTAGGATAGCGGCCAGGGCGCTTAACCGCCACTGACAACCGCCGGCTACGACCGACGGGGCGGCCCAAGAGTTCAATTTCACTTAAAATTCACGAATTTACCGGGATTCCCGCGCATGTCCGACACCCCCGTTTCCGTCACCGACCAGGGCGCCATCCGGCGCATCACCGTCAACCGCCCGGACAAACTGAACGCGCTCAACGCGGCCACCCTGGACGCCCTGCTCGTGGCCTTCGAAGCGGCGGCGGCGGACCCGGCGGTACGGGTGGTGGTCCTGACCGGCGCCGGCCCCAAGGCGTTCGTGGCAGGCGCGGACATCGCCGAGATGTCCGCCCTGAGCGCGGTCGAGGGGCGCGACTTCTCCCTGCGCGGCCAACGCCTGATGCGGCGCATCGAAACCCTGCCCAAGCCGGTGATCGCGATGATCAACGGGTTCGCCCTGGGCGGCGGCCTGGAACTGGCGATGGCCTGCCACCTGCGCATCGCCTCGGACAACGCCAAGGTCGGGCAGCCCGAAATCAATCTCGGCCTGATCCCCGGTTTTGGCGGCAGCCAGCGGCTGCTGCGCCTGGCCGGCCGCGCGGCCACGCTGGAACTGTGCCTGCTGGGCGCGCCCATCAACGCCGAACGCGCGTACCAGTTGGGCATCGTCAACAAGGTGGTCGCCGCCGACACGCTGGAAGCCGAAACCACGCAATGGGCCGAACAGTTGGCGCAGGCCGCGCCGCTGGCGCTGCGCGGCAACCTGGACGTCATCCACGTCGGTGGCGAATGCGCGATCGAGGAAGGCCTGCAGTACGAATCGGCGCAGTTCGGCCTGATGTTCTCGACCGAGGACATGCGCGAAGGCACGCGCGCGTTCCTGGAACGCCGCAAGCCGCAGTTCGCCGGCCGCTGAAACCTTCATGGGCGAGGCATCTTCCTCCATCTGCCGGCAGGCCGCGCGCGGGGAAAGCCTGCTGGCGTTGCTGGCGCGGGACGACCTGGATGCCGCCATCGACGCCGGACTGATGGACATCGCGCCCTGCTCCGCGGACTGCGCGTGCGTCACCCGGCTGGCACCCATCTGGGATGCCCAGCGCCGGCTGCGCACGGCATGGGAGGCGCGCGAGCGCCATCGCGCGCGCCAGGCGCGGCTGCTCCGGCGTGCCGCCGAACGCGATGCCCGGCGCATGCCGGCACCGGCGGCGCCGCAGGCACCCCGCCCGTCACTTCCCCCTTCCGCCGCCGCCATCCTGGCGCGCGCCAAGGCGCGTGCGGCGGGAAAAAGCGGTTCCTAGCCGCCGCACACCAAGCCCCTGGAACGCATGACAGAACGCCGCAAACGCCGCAGCCGCACCCTGAGCAAGGCCGAGGTGCAGGAACTGTTCTCGCGCCTGCGCGAACTCAATCCCAAGCCCACGACCGAACTGGAATACAAGACCCCGTTCGAGCTGCTGGTGGCGGTGACCCTGTCCGCGCAGGCCACCGACGTGGGCGTCAACAAGGCCACCCGGCGCCTGTTCCCGGTCGCCAACACCGCGGAAAAGATCCTGGCCCTCGGCGAGGAGGGGCTGAAGAAGTACATCTCGACGATTGGCCTGTACAACGCCAAGGCGAAGAACGTGATCGCCACCTGCCGGATCCTGGTCGAGCAGTATGGTGGCGAGGTACCGCGCTCGCGCGAAGCGCTGGAAGCCCTGCCCGGCGTCGGCCGCAAGACCGCCAACGTGGTGCTGAACACCGCGTTCGGCGAACCGACCATGGCGGTGGACACCCATATCTTCCGCGTCGCCAACCGGACCGGCCTGGCGCCGGGCAAGAACGTGCGCGAAGTCGAGGATGGACTGCTGAAGACGGTCCCGGCCGAATTCCTGCACGACGCCCACCACTGGCTGATCCTGCATGGCCGCTATGTCTGCAAAGCGCGCAAGCCGGATTGCCCGCAATGCGTGATCCGCGATATCTGCCGTTATCCGGACAAGACGGTGGCGGATTGAGGGGGAAGGCAACGATGCATCGCGATGGCGACGGCTTGCCGTGTGCGGCAAGCTGCATGACGGCTATCGGAAGCTGACAGGCGCCTCGGGCGACGTTGGGCGCCTGCCGTCTGCCAGGAGCGAATCCCCCTCGGTCCCCCTTTTTCAAAGGGAGAGGCACAGCCGAGCTTTTACCGAATCCCGGCTTTCAACGGCCGCACGGCCGTTCATCCCGAATCCCCAATCCCGGCCCCAACCGCCATCAAACTGTCATCCCGACGAAATAAGACAGCGTTGTAACAATAACGCAACTTTTACCAACTAGCCTGCGCAGCGTCTTCCACACCTGCCCCAAGGGCTAACCCATGAAACTCTCCCGCAGCACCCTGACTCTCGCACTGCTGGCCGCGGTCGCGGCGCCTGCCGCCCAGGCCGAGATTCCGATCGACGTGATCGGCGGTTCCGAAGTCTCGTTCGAAGGCCTGGTCCAGGCGGACTTCTACAAGTTCGACACCGACACCATCGACTACGGCGCCGATTCGTCTTCGGATCTGGATGGCGACGACTACTTGAACGAACTGCGCCGCGCCGAACTGGTGCTCAAGGGCAAGGGCCCGGGCAACATCGAGTGGGTGCTGGGCTATGACGCCAAGGACGACAAGTTCCTGGACGCCAACGTCAAGTACAAGATCGGCGGCAACGCCAACCACTTCCTGCAGATCGGCCAGTTCAAGCAGCCGGGCGCCACCCTGGAAGAACTGTCCAGCACCAAGAACAACGACTTCATCTCCAAGTCGTCGATCACCAACTCGCTGGGCACCCCGCGCCGCCTCGGCCTGCAGTACAACATCGGCGACGCCAACTGGGGCGTGACCGCCAGCTTCTTCGGCCGTGAACTGACCCGCAACCGCGAACATGGCGGCGGCTATTCGGCCCGCGGTTACTGGGCGCCGATCAATGAGGCCGGCAGCATCCTGCACCTGGGCCTGTCGTACACCGACAAGGACACCGATGGCGACGTGATCCGCCTGCGCGCCCGTCCGATGGCCGACATGGTCCCGACCCGCTTTGTCGATACCGGCAGCAGCGGCCTGCGCGCCAGCGACCGCAGCAGCGTGCTCGGCGCCGAAGCCATGTGGGTGAACGGTCCGTTCAAGCTGCAGGGCGAATACATGAAGACCGACGTCAAGCGCTACGGCAGCTTCGACGACTACAGCGGCGACGGCTTCTACGTGTCGGGCCTGTGGAACATCACCGGCGAGACCTGGGGCTACAAGGCCGGCGTGCCGACCACCGGCCTGCCGAGCGACCCGACCAAGGGCATGTGGCAGCTGGGCCTGCGCTACGACACCATCGATCTGACCGACGGCGCGGTGGTCGGCGGCGAGATGGACAGCTGGACCGCCGGCGTGAACTGGTACTGGCGCTCCAACTTCAAGTTCATGCTGAACTACGTCGCGGTCAAGCAGGAGAAGGGCGTGCTGAAGGACGACCCGAACGTGGTCGAAGCCCGCCTGCAGTTCTACTGGTAAGCCGGAACGATCCCGAACGGGATTCGCGGAGGGCGCGGCGCAGGCCGCGCCCTCTTTCGTTTTGCGGGAGGGGGGACCGGGGGAGCGCGGGTATTGTCGGGAAAAGCTCGCGCCGGGACGGCGCTCCTACCTTGGTTTGGTGGAAATCCGTCCGGGTAGGAGCGCCGTCCCGGCGCGAGCTCTTGGCCTCCGTACAAGGGGCTCCCCGACCGGCTGAGGACCCCGGTCGCCTGTCATCCGGCTGTCATGAAGGCGACATGGCGCTGTCACGCAAACGTCGTGAAATGCACGCCGACGGCACACCGTGCCGCTACGCCACTCCCAGGAGCCATCCGTGTTCAACTCGTTCAAGACCCGCGTCGCCGTGCTGGCCATCGCCGGCGCGCTCTCGGCCCAGGCCGCCGCTGCCGACGTCACCGGCGCCGGTGCGTCGTTCGTCTACCCGGTCATGACCAAGTGGTCGGCCGACTACGCCAAGGCCACCCAGAAGAAGGTCAACTACCAGTCCATCGGTTCCGGTGGCGGTATTGCCCAGATCAAGGCCGGCACGGTCGACTTCGGTTCGTCCGATGCCCCGCTGAAGCCGGACGAGCTGGCCAAGTTCAACCTCGCCCAGTTCCCGTCGGTGATCGGCGGCGTGGTGCCGGTCATCAACGTGCCGGGCGTGCCCTCGGGCGCGCTGAAGCTCGACGGCGACCTGCTGGCCGACATCTTCCTGGGCAAGGTGAAGATGTGGAACGACCCGCGCATCGTCGCGCTCAACGGCGGCGTGCAGCTGCCGGCGCAGAAGATCACCGTCGTCCACCGTTCCGACGGTTCGGGCACCACCTTCAACTTCGTCAACTACCTGTCCAAGGTCAGCGGCGAGTGGAAGAGCCAGGTCGGTGAAGGCACCTCCGTGCAGTGGCCGACCGGCATCGGCGGCAAGGGCAACGAAGGCGTCGCCGCGTACGTCAAGCAGATCAAGGGTGGCATCGGCTACGTCGAACTGTCCTACGCGCTGCAGAACAAGATGGCCTACTCGCGCCTGAAGAACGCCGCCGGCAACTACGTGCTGCCCAGCGACGAGACCTTCTCGGCCGCCGCCGCCAGCGCCGAATGGGGTACCGCCAAGGATTTCTACCTGGTGATGACCAACGCCCCGGGCGCCAATTCCTGGCCGATCACCGCGACCAACTTCATCCTGGTCAGCAAGCAGCCGAAGAACCCGGCCGGCACCAAGGCCACCCAGGAATTCTTCAGCTGGGTCTACGCCAACGGCGACGGCCAGGCCAAGGCGCTGGACTACGTCCCGCTGCCGGATCCGCTGGTCAAGCAGATCGAAACCTACTGGTCGCAGAACCTGAAGTAATCCTCTCCCCGATCCCGGCCGCGTACCCCTCTCTCCCGCGCGGTCGGGATCCCCTCTCTCAAACCAACTGGCATCTTTGTCCAAGCGGGCCTTCTGGCCCGCTTTTTTTATGCCGCGGGAAATATCCCTTGTCGGCGGCGGGAGCGGCCTCCGGCCGCGAGCTTTTCCGCGCCAATCGGAGGACCCTGCCTCACCCCATCCAGGGTCACCGGGTACCGACCAGGCGGCGGGTCGGAAGAGCTCGCGCCGGGGACGGCGCTCCTACCTCCCGGTCCGTGGCGAGTGCCGGAAATCCGACGCCGGCCACAATGTCATCACGCTGTAACAAAAACATCATTTCATAGCCGGCATGACACAAACCGCCCACGTTATGGAGCCCGCCATGTCCTTCGCTTCGCCGGTCCGCCTCGCGGCCCTCGCCGTCGCCGCCACCCTGTTCGTCGCCGGCTGCAAGCCCGCCTCCGACGCCCCGGCGGCCTCCGGCACCACGCCTGCCGGCCAGGACGCCGGCACCGGCGCGGCCAAGGTGACCGCCGAGATCACCGGCGCGGGCGCCTCGTTCATCTATCCGCTGATGGCCCGCTGGTCCAGCGACTACAACCAGAGCACCGGCGCCAAGATCAACTACCAGTCGATCGGTTCCGGCGGCGGCATCGCCCAGATCAAGGCGGCCACGGTCGATTTCGGTTCCTCCGACAAGCCGCTGTCGCCGGAAGAACTGGCGCAGGCCGGCCTGGGCCAGTTCCCGTCGGTCATCGGCGGCGTGGTTCCGGTCATCAATGTCGCCGGCATCGAGTCCGGCCAGCTCAAGCTGAGCGGCCCGGTCCTGGCCGACATCTTCCTCGGCAAGATCACCACCTGGAACGACCCGGCCATCGTCGCCCTCAACGCCGGCCTGAAGCTGCCGGCCGAGAAGATCAACAGCGTGCACCGCTCCGACGGCTCGGGCACCACCTTCAACTTCGTCAACTACCTGTCCAAGGTCAGCCCGGAGTGGAAGAGCAAGGTGGGCGAAGGCACCTCGGTGAACTGGGCCGGCGGTGTCGGCGGCAAGGGCAACGAGGGCGTGGCCGCCTACGTGCGCCAGCTGAAGAACTCCATCGGCTACGTCGAACTGGCCTACGCCGAGCAGAACAAGATGGCCTACGCCTCGCTGCAGAACGCCGCGGGCAACTTCGTGCAGCCGACCGCGGAAAGCTTCGCCGCCGCCGCCGCCAGCGCCGACTGGGCCGGTGCCAAGGACTTCAACCTGGTGATCACCAACGCGCCGGGCGCGGACGCCTGGCCGATCACCGCGACCAACTTCATCCTGGTCTACAAGCAGCCCAAGGATGCGGCGCGCGCGAAGAACACGCTGGACTTCTTCAAGTGGGCCTACGAACAGGGCAAGCCGCAGGCCGAACAGCTGGACTACGTGCCGCTGCCGCCGGAACTGGTGAAGCAGGTCGAAGCGTACTGGGCGGCGGAAATCAAGCTCTGATCCGTGCCCCGCGCGTGGCCGACTGACCGCGGCCACGCCTCCCCCCACGCAACGCCGGCCCGGACTTCCCGACCGCATGAATACCGCCGCCCTCCCCGCTTCCCTGGTCGATCTGCGCACCGCCCGCGACGCGCGCGCCGATCGCCTGTTCCGCTGGACGCTCACCGCCGCCGGCCTGTTCGTCCTGATCTCCCTGATCGCCGCCGCCTTGTCGATGCTGTGGGGCGGCCGTGAAGCCCTGCAGACTTTCGGCCTGGGCTTTTTCACCAGCACCGAATGGAACGTGGGCACGCGCGAATTCGGCGCGCTGGTACCGATCTACGGCACCCTGGTCAGCGCCACCATCGCGATGGTGATCGCGGTGCCGGTCAGCTTCGGCATCGCGCTGTTCCTGACCGAGGTCGCGCCCACCTGGATGCGCGGGCCGGTCGGCATGGCGATCGAACTGCTGGCCGGCATCCCCTCGATCATCTACGGCATGTGGGGCCTGTTCGTACTGGCGCCGCAACTGAGCGAATACGTCTATCCGTGGATTGACGAGAACCTGGGCCAGATTCCCGGCATCGGCCTGCTGTTTTCCGGCCCGCCGCTGGGCATCGGCATGCTGACCGCCGGCCTGGTGCTGGCGATCATGGTCATCCCGTTCGTGTCTTCGGTGATGCGCGAAGTGTTCCTGACCGTGCCCGGCCGGCTGAAGGAATCGGCCTACGCGCTCGGTTCGACCCGCTGGGAAGTGATGTGGGACATCGTGCTGCCCTACACTCGCTCGGCGGTCATCGGCGGCGTGTTCCTCGGCCTGGGCCGCGCGCTCGGCGAGACCATGGCGGTGACCTTCGTCATCGGCAACGCCTACGCGATCAGCGCGGCGCTGCTGGAACCGGGCACCTCGATCGCGGCGACCATCGCCAACGAATTCGCCGAAGCCACCGACCCGCTGCACCGCGGCTCGCTGCTGCTACTGGGCTTCACCCTGTTCCTGCTGACCTTCATCGTGCTGGCCGCCGCCCGCCTGATGCTGCGCCAGCTCGCCAAGCGCGAGGGCAACTGACATGTCCGCCTCCCTGTACACCTGGCGCAAGGTCAAGAACGTCATCGCGCTGACCCTGTCGATCGCCGCGGCGATCTTCGGCCTGATGTGGCTGGTCTGGATCCTGTGGACCACGATCACCAAGGGCCTTGGCAGCCTGAACCTGGACCTGTTCACCATGATGACGCCGCCGCCGAATGAACCCGGCGGCCTGCTCAACGCCATCTTCGGCAGCGTGGTGATCAGCCTGCTGGCGATCGTGCTCGGCACGCCGATCGGCATCGCCGCCGGCACCTACCTGGCCGAGTACGCCAACAAGCATTGGCTGGGCGAGACCATCCGCTTCGTCAACGACATCCTGCTGTCGGCGCCGTCCATCGTGCTGGGCCTGTTCATCTACACCGTGATGGTGGCGCAGATGGGACACTGGTCCGGCCTGGCGGGCGCGGTCGCGCTGGCCTTCATCGCCCTGCCGGTGATCGTCCGCACCACCGACGAGATGCTGCGGCTGGTGCCGCAGCAGATGCGCGAAGCCGCGCTGTCGCTGGGCGTGCCGCAATGGAAGGTGACCACCCAGGTGCTGCTGCGCTCGGCCCTGCCCGGCGTGGTGACCGGCGTGCTGCTGGCGCTGGCGCGCATCAGCGGCGAAACCGCGCCGCTGCTGTTCACCGCCTTCAACAACCAGTTCTGGAGCACCGACCTGATGCAGCCGATGGCCAACCTGCCCATGGTCATCTACCAGTACGCCATGAGCCCGTACGACTCCTGGAACTCGCTGGCCTGGGCCGGTGCGTTCCTGGTGACCGCGCTGGTGCTGCTGCTCAGTCTGTTGGCCCGGACCATCCTCCTGCGAAACAAGGTGACCCATGAATGACGTGGCCCGTATCTCGGTCGCGACCCCGCAGCGCGAAGTCGAGGCCGGCGCGCCGGCCCGCGTGAAGCTGGCGGCCAAGAACCTGGATTTCTACTACGGCGGTTTCCATGCCCTGAAGGGCATCAACCTGGAGATCCCGGAAAAGCGGGTCACCGCGCTGATCGGCCCGTCCGGCTGCGGCAAGTCGACCCTGCTGCGGATCTTCAATCGCATCTATTCGCTGTACCCGAAGCTGGAAGCCAAGGGCGAGGTGCTGCTGGACGACCAGAACATCCTGGATCCCAAGTACCCGATGAACCGCCTGCGCAGCAAGGTGGGCATGGTGTTCCAGAAGCCGGTGCCGTTCCCGATGACGATCTATGAAAACGTCGCCTACGGCATCCGCCACCACGAGCGCATCGGCCGTGCCGACATGGACGTGCGCGTGGAGCAGGCCCTGCGCCAGGCGGCGCTGTGGGACGAGGCGAAGGACAAGCTGAAGCAGAGCGCGCTGGGCCTGTCCGGCGGCCAGCAGCAGCGCCTGTGCATCGCCCGCGCGGTCGCCCTGCGTCCGGACGTGATCCTGCTGGACGAGCCGACCTCGGCGCTGGATCCGATCTCGACCAGCAAGATCGAACAGCTGATCGAGGAGCTGAAGCAGGACTACACCATCGCGATCGTCACCCACAACATGCAGCAGGCCGCGCGTGTTTCCGACTACACGGCCTTCATGTACCTGGGCGAGCTGATCGAGCACGATGCCACCGCGACGATCTTCTCCAAGCCCAGCAAGCAGCAGACCGAGGATTACATTACGGGACGTTTCGGATGAAACGCCCCGCGGGATTGGGGATTCGGGATTGGGGATTCGCAAGCACGACTCCCCGCCCCTCCCCGCTCCCGTCCGCTCCTGCCCATCCCGAATCCCCAATCCCCAATCCCGGCCCTCATCCATGAACACCCAACCGCACGAGCACATTGTGAAAAGTTACGACGAAGAACAGCGCCGGCTGGTGGCCGAGATCGTGCGCATGGGCGAGATCGCCGTGGCGCAGTTGGAAGCCGCCCTCGATGTCATTGAACGCCGCGACGACCGCGCCGCCCAGCGCATCATCGCCAACGACGAGGCCATCGATACGCTGGAACAGCAGATCAGCCATGACGTGATGCACCTGGCCCTGCGCGGCCCGATGGCGCGCGACCTGCGCGAGATTCTCGCCGGCCTGCGCATCCCGGCGGACATCGAGCGGATCGGCGACTACGCCGCCAACGTGGCCAAGCGCTCCATCGCCCTCAACGTCTCGCCGCCGATGCCGCAGATCACCGGCCTGCGCGCGCTGGGCAAGCTGGCCGCGCAGCAGGTGCGCGAAGTGCTGGTGGCCTACCAGAACAACGACGACGCCCACGCCCTGCAGGTCCGCGAACGCGACGCCGAACTGGACGCCCATTACACCGCGCTGTTCCGCGAGCTGCTGACCTACATGATGGAAGACCCGCGCAACATCACCCCGTGCACGCACCTGCTGTTCATGGCCAAGAACCTGGAACGCATCGGCGACCACGCGACCAACATCGCCGAGAACGTGTGGTTCCTGATCCACGGCGACCAGCCGCTGCCGGCCCGCGACAAGCGCGACGAGACCAGCACCACCGGCGCGATCTGATCCCTGCTCCAGGGCTGAATAGCGGCTGACCCAATCCGGGGGCGGGCGAATCCTTTCGCCCGCCCCCGTTCTCTTTCCAGCTGGCGGACATGGCGCGGACGCGCGATGCTGACCGACGGAGAACGACGACGGATGAGTGGAGCAGCCATCGCAAGCATCGAGGACCTGATGGCCGCGCGCGCCGGCGACGCGGCGGCGTTGCAGCGCGTGCTGGCGATTTCGCGGCAGAACCTGCGCCGCTACGCGGAATACCATTGCGTGGTCAACGACGCCGAGGACGCGGTGCAGGAGAGCCTGCTGCTGGTATCCCGCCGGATCGGCGACCTGCGCGCGGTCGAGGCCTTCGCTTCCTGGCTGTTCCGCATCGTCAAGCGGGAGTGCAACCGGCTCAAGCGCGGCCTGCGCCTGTTGACCGGAGAGGCGGTGACCGAGGACCTGCTGCCTCCCATCCATTTCGAACCGGTCGAGCTCGGCCATGACGTCGCGCGGGTGCTGGAAACGCTTCCAGCCCACTACCGCCAGATCCTCCTGCTGCGCGACCTGGAAGGCATGACCATCGAAGAGCTTGCCGAACAGCTGCAGCTGACCCCGCAGGCGGTCAAATCCCGCCTGCACCGGGCCCGCGCGCTGGCCCGCGAATACCTCGGCGCAGACCCCACACTTCCCTAACAACGCCGGATTACACTGGCGCCCCCTGCCGTGCGGAACCCCCGCACCTCAACTGGAGAAACTGCAATGTCCAAGTCCAACCAGAAGCCCGTCGCCCTCGCCATGTGCACCGCGCTGGCCGGCGGAATCGTTCTCGCGGGTTCGGCTTTCGCGATGGAACCGCTCTCGCAGGGTTACCTGCTTGCCGCCCAGGATGCCAAGGCCGCCGATGCCAAGACGGCCGAGGGCAAGTGCGGTGAAGGCAAGTGCGGCATCGAGAAGGCCGACACCGACAAGGACGGCAAGGTCTCCAAGGCCGAGTTCGACACCGCCCATCCCGGCAAGAGCGACAAGTTCACCGCCATCGACACCAACAAGGACGGCTTCATCGATGCCGCCGAGGCCAAGGCCCATCACGAGGGCAAGTGTGGTGAAGGCAAGTGCGGCGGCGACAAGAAGGATGGCGCCAAGGCCGACGGCAAGGCCGCGCACGAAGGCAAGTGCGGCGAAGGCAAGTGCGGCGGCGCGGCCTGATCCGACCGGCCCGTGTTCCGTGCCCTCCCCCGTCCGGGGGAGGGTGATGGCCGGGCCACCGCTTCCCCGCTGCCGACGTGGTTTCCTCCCACCTGTCTCCCGCGCCCGTCTCCGCCGGCCTCGGCCTGCGCCGCGCGCTGCTGGATCAATTGCTGGCCGCCGCGCCCGGCGATTTCGATTTCCTCGAATGCGCGCCGGACAACTGGATCGGCGTGGGCGGACGCCTGGGCGAAGCGCTGGAACAACTCACCTCGCGCGTGCCGCTGACCTGCCATGGCCTGTCGCTGTCACTGGGAGGTGTCGAACCGCTGGACGATACCTTCCTGGCGCGCACCCGCCGTTTCCTGGATCGCCACCAGGTCGCGCTGTACAGCGAACACCTGAGCTACTGCGCCGACGATGGCCATCTCTACGATCTGATGCCGATTCCGTTCACCGAGGAAGCGGTGCACCACGTCGCCGCCCGCATCCGCCAGGTGCAGGACGCGCTGGGCCGGCGCATCGCGGTGGAGAACGTGTCCTACTACGCGGCGCCGTACCAGGCCATGGCCGAAGTCGATTTCGTCAACGCGGTGCTGGACGAAGCCGACTGCGATCTGCTGCTGGACGTCAACAACATCTACGTCAACGCGATCAACCACGACTATGACGCGCACGGCTTCCTTGCGCGCATGCCGTCGCGGCGCATCGCCTCGTACCACATCGCCGGCCACTACGACGAGGCCGACGATCTGAAGATCGACACTCATGGCGCCGACGTGAAGGAAGACGTCTGGACGCTGCTGGCGGACGCCTATCGCCTGCATGGTGTGCGCCCGACATTGCTGGAACGCGACTTCAACTTCCCGCCGCTGGCGACGCTGCTGGGTGAACTCGGCCACGTCCGCGAATTGCAGGCGCGGGCGGCCCCGCGCGAGAGCGCGCATGGCTGAGCATCTGCGCGAGCAGCAGTTCGCGTTCGCGCGGCACCTGCGTGATCCGCAGCGGTATCCCGCGCCGCCCGGCATCGAGGATCGCCGCATGGCGATCTACCGGGATCTGTTCTTCAACAACATCGAAGGCTTGCTGGCCGGCAATTTCCCGGTCATCCGCCAGACCCTGGGCGATACGGACTGGCGCGCACTGGTACGCGGATTCTATGCGCGGCACCGCAGCCACACGCCGCTGTTTCCGGAGGTGGCGCGGGAATTCATCCGCTTCCTGCAGGATTGTCCGGTCCGCGAAGACGCGCCCTGGCTGGCCGAACTGGCGCATTACGAATGGGTGGAACTGGCCTTGCAGATCAGCGACGAGCCCGCGCCGCGCCATGATCCGGATGGCGATCTGCTGGACGGCATGCCCGTCACTTCGCCATGGGCGTGGGCGCTCGCCTACCAGTGGCCGGTGCCGCGCATCGGGCCGGAGTACCGGCCGTCGGTACCGCCAGCCACACCAACCCTGCTGCTCGTTCGCCGCGACCCGGACCACGCGATCCGTTTCGCGGATCTGTCGCCGCTGGTCTATCGCCTGTTCGAGCTGCTCGGCGAACGTCGCCTGAGCGGCCGCCAGGCCCTGCGGCAACTGGCGGCCGAAGCCGGCGTACCGGCCGATGACGGCTTCATCGCGCAAGGCGAGGCGATGCTGGTGCGGATGCGCCGCGAAGGCAGCCTGCTGGGTACCGCCCTGCCCGGCTGAGTTCGTCGCCGCGCGACCATCGGCTGCCCGCCGGTTTCGATATCGGGTACGGCGCGCGGCACCAATCCGCATTCATCCGCGCGCAGCAAAAGCGTCGTCGCGCTCTGCTACCCTGTCGCCCATGAACGCCGCCGAGTTGCCCGCCACCACGCCCATGGCCCGCCGCTTCCGCGGCTACCTGCCGGTGGTGGTGGACGTGGAGACCGGCGGCTTCGACTGGAACCGCCACGCCCTGCTGGAACTGGCGGCGGTGCCGATCGAGCTCGACGAGAACGGCCTGTTCGTGCCCGGCCAGACCACCAGCGCGCACCTGCATCCCGCGCCCGGGCTGGACATCGATCCGAAATCACTGGAAATCACCGGCATCGTCCTGGATCACCCGTTCCGCTTCGCCAAGCCCGAGCGCGAGGCGCTGGATCACGTGTTCGCGCCGGTGCGCGCGGCGGTCAAGCGGCACGGCTGCCAGCGCGCGATCCTGGTCGGCCACAACGCGCATTTCGATCTCAACTTCCTCAATGCCGCGGTGACCCGGGTCGGCCACAAGCGCAACCCGTTCCACCCCTTCAGCGTGTTCGACACGGTGACCCTGGCCGGCGTGGCTTACGGCCAGACCGTGCTGGCGCGCGCGGTGCAGGCCGCCGGTTTCGAGTGGAGCGCCGAAGACGCGCACTCGGCGGTGTACGACGCCGAGCAGACCGCGCGGCTGTTCTGCAAGATCGCCAACGCCTGGCCTTCGCCGGTCTGATTCCTCGCCCGCGATGCGCCCGGCGCTTCTTCCAAGCCGGAGCATGCGATGTACGAAGCAATCCCGGGATGGCTGCATTACCTGCCCTGGCTCGGCTTCCTGCTGTACTGGATTGCCAGCGCGCGCGACACCAAGCCGGTCGTCCGCGCCGAGCCGCTGTGGCTGCGCCTGTGCGCCTACTGGTTGCCGCTGGCGCTCGCCATCGTGCTGCTCGGCCCCGGCGAATGGTTCGGCGACAGCCTGTTGCAGGAGCGGTTCGTCCCGAAGAACGTTTCGGTCAAAACGGTCGGCCTGCTGTTGACGCTGGCCGGGCTTGGCCTGGCGTGTTGGGCGCGGTTCCTGCTCGGCCGCAACTGGAGCAGCGAAGTGCAGATCAAGCGCGACCATGAACTGATCCAGGCGGGGCCATACCGCCATGTGCGCCATCCGATCTACAGCGGGCTCCTGCTCGCCTTCCTCGGCACCGCCATCGCGGTGGGCGACTGGCGCGGCCTGCTGGCCCTGGCCATCGTCGCCGCCTCGTTCTGGTACAAGCTGCGCCACGAGGAGCGCTGGCTGCGCGAACGCTTCGGCGAGCCTTATCTCGCCTACCAGCGTCGTACCCGCGCGCTGATTCCGGGACTGTTCTGATGACCGCTCGCCTGGACGCACGCCACGCCGACATCACCACCCTGGCGATGGACGCGATCGTCAACGCGGCGAACAGCTCGCTGTTGGGGGGCGGTGGCGTGGACGGCGCGATTCATCGCGCCGCCGGGCCGGCGCTGGTCGCCGAATGCCGCCTGCTGGGCGGCTGCAAGACCGGCGACGCGAAGATCACCGGCGGCCATCGCCTGCCGGCGCGGCATGTCATCCACACGGTGGGGCCGGTCTGGCGTGGCGGCGATCACGATGAAGCGGCGTTGCTCGCTTCCTGCTACCGGCGCAGCCTGCAACTGGCGCGCGCGCACCGCCTGCGCAGCATCGCGTTCCCGTGCATCAGCACCGGTATCTTCGGCTTTCCCGCGGAACCGGCCGCGCGCATCGCGGTCGACACCGTGCGGGTGGAACTCGCCGGGGAGGAAATGCCCGACCTCGTGCTTTTCTGCTGTTTCTCCGCGGACGACCTGGCGATCTACCGACGCCTGCTGGCATCCGGCTGATCCGCGCGAAGTCGCGGGTTGTCAGCCCTCGCCCGCGCCGGGCTCATGCACCGGCGCCCGCGCGGTCATCGCGGTGCCGGCGGAGGCCAGGATGATCGCGCCGATCGCCAGCCACTGCATTCCGCTGAGCTGCTCGTGCAGGAACAGCAGGCCGGACATCGCGCCGAACGCGGGCTCCAGGCTCATCAGCATGCCGAAGGTGCGGGTCGGCAGCCGCGTCAGCGCGACCATTTCCAGGCTGTACGGAATCGCCGTCGACAGCAGCGCGACCGCCAGCGCCACCGGCAACAACGCCGGCGACAGCAGATCGGTGCCGGCATGGGCGATGCCGAACGGCACCGCGACCGCGGCGGCGATGATCGATCCCAGCGCCACGGTCTGCGGGCCGTGTTCGGCGCCGGCCTTCTGTCCGAACAGGATGTACAGCGCCCAGCACAGGCCCGCGCCCAGCGCATAGGCCATGCCGACCGGATCCAGCGCCTGCTCCTGCCCCTTCGGCAGCAGCATCAGCAGGCCGGCGACCGCCAGCGCGACCCAGGCCACGTCCCGCAGCCGGCGCGAGCCGAACAGCGCGACCGCCAGCGGGCCGGTGAACTCCAGCGAGATCGCGATGCCCAGCGGAATGGTTTCCAGCGCCTTGTAGAACAGCAGGTTCATCAGGCCCAGCGACGCGCCGTAGACCAGCAACGCCGGCCATTGGTCGCGCTGGACCCGCACCCGCCACGGCCGGAACGCCACCGCCAGCAGCACGGTCGCCACGCCCAGGCGCAGCGCGGTCGCGCCAGCGGCGCCCACGGCCGGGAACAGGCTCTTGGCCAGCGAGGCGCCGAGCTGGATGGACGCCATCGCAATCAGCAGCAAGCCAATCGGCAGCCACAGCGAGTGATGGGAGGAGGTACGGACGGTGTTCACGACATGACCTGCGATCGCCGGGCCCGGCTTGGGTCGGCGCTTGAGGAGGAGGATTAGGTGCACTATATTGCACAAGGGCAGCTTAACCGCTGTGCAACATATTGCGCAATTACTTCATGAGCGTTCTGGAACACGTCGCCGAAAACGTCCGCCGCCTGCGCCAGGCCGCGGGCCTGAGCCAGCAGGCCCTCGCCGACGCCTCCGAGGTCAGCCGGCGCATGCTGGTCGGCATCGAGTCGGGCGACGCCAACGTCAGCCTCAACACGCTGGATCGGATCGCCGAGGCGCTGGGGGTGAAGTTCGCGGATCTGGTCCAGGCGCCGGTCGGGGCCAGCCGCGAGCGCATCGAAGCCCTGGCCTGGAGCGGCCGCGATCCCGCCTCGCAGGCGGTCCTGCTGGCCAGCGTTCCGGCCCGCGGCGAAGTCGAATTCTGGTCCTGGACCCTGATGCCGGGCGAGCGTTACACCTCGTTCGCCGATCCGGCCGGCTGGCACGAGATGTTCTACATCATCGAAGGTTGCCTGACCTTGGAATTGCCGGAAGGCGAACAGCGGATCGACGCGGGCGATTTCTTCGTCTTCCCCAGCGATCGCGACTACGCCTACCGCAACGACGGCACCGTTCCGCTGCGTTTCGTCCGCAACGTGGTGCACTGAGCCCGCGGCGGAATCTCAGCGCGGGCGGATGCCGTACTTCGCCAGGATGGCCCGCACGCGGTCCAGCGGAATCGCCTCGACCGTCTGGCCATTGCCGTGCGTGGTGGTGGCCATGAACAGCGAGTTGTAGATCGCTTCCTCCACCGCCTCGGTAGTGGCCTGGAACACCGCGCTCATTTCGTCGTTGGCCAGTTCGGTGGTGGTGCGGCGAGGTTCGCCGAAGCGGCGGCGCACCGATTCGGCGGTGGAGAATGCCAGCGCATAGTCGCCGCTGCCATTGGAGGCCGAACTGCCGGTCCTGCCCAACCCCATCATCGCGCGGGAGGCAACCCGGCCGAGGTTGCGATCGCCCAGCGGCGCATCGGTGGCGATGATGAGGATGATCGACCCGTCACCGCGATCGTCGGCCAGCCCCGGATCCGGCAGCTTGGCGGCGACCGCTTCCTGGAAGGCGAACCGTTCCAGCTCACGGCCGACCGGCGCGCCCTGCACCTGCAACACGCCGCCGAAGTTGCTCTGCACCAGCACGCCCACCGTCCAGCCACCCAGCGAGGCCGGCAACACCCGCGACGAGGTTCCGATGCCGCCTTTCCAGCCGAACGCGACCGTGCCGGTGCCGGCGCCGACACTGCCTTCCTGCACCGGTCCGTCACGGGCGCCGGTCAAGGCCTCGCGCACCGCCTCGGCCGTCACCGGTCGCGCGCGGATGTCGTTCAGGCCGCCATCGTTGGTCTCGCCCACCACCGGATTGATCGATTGCACCTGCAGCATGTCCGGTTGTTCCAGCAGCCACGCCGCCATCGCGTCGGCGGCCTTCCACACGCACAGCGTGCAGGTCAGCAGGATCGGGGTTTCCAGTTCGCCCAGTTCGTTCACCTGGGTGGCACCGATGAACTTGCCGAAACCGTTGCCGACATGCAGCGCCGCCGGAACCCGCGAACGGTAGGCGTTGCCGGCATGCGGCAGGATCGCGGTGACGCCGGTGCGCACGCGCTCGCCCTCGCGCAGGGTCACCTGCCCCACCCGTACCCCGGCCACGTCGGTGATGGCATTATGCGTGCCGGTGGGGAAGATGCCCGGTGCCACGCCCAGATCACGGGCGCGCACGCGTTCGGACGACTGCGCCGACGCGGCACAGGCAGCGGACATCAGCAGGGCGACGGCGAGCAGCCGCGCGAGGACGGAACGGAAGGGGCGCATGGTAGGCATGCGCGCCATCCTATCGTCTTCGCCGCCGACGCGGCTCAGCCCAGGCGCTGGCGAACCGCCTCGAACAGGGTGATGCCGGCGGCCACCGACACGTTGAGGCTTTCGATGTCGCCCGGCATCGGGATCTTCACCAGGCCGTCGCAGTGCTCGCGGGTCAACCGGCGCAGGCCATCGGCCTCGCCACCGAGCACCAGCGCGACGTTGCCACGCAGGTCGGTGGCGTACAGCGACGCGTCGGCTTCGCCGGCCAGGCCGTAGATCCACACGCCCTGCTTCTGCAGATCGCGCAGGCAGCGCGAAAGATTGGTCACCGCCACCACCGGAATCCGATCGGCCGCGCCGGCCGAGGTCTTGCGCACGGTCGCGTTGACCGTGGCCGACTTGTCCTTCGGAATCACCACCGCGGTCACCCCAGCCGCCGCCGCGCTGCGCAGGCAGGCGCCGAGGTTGTGCGGATCCTGCACGCCATCCAGCACCAGCAGCAGCGCCTTGCCTTCGGCCGCCTCGACCAGGCCTTCCAGTTCGTTCTCGTCCCAGGTCCGCGCGGCCGCATAGCGCGCGGCGACGCCTTGATGGCGCACGCTGCCGCCAACGCCGTCCAGCGCCTGCGCGGTCACCCGCCGCACCTCGATGCCCTTGCGGCGCGCGTTCTCCTCGATCTCGGTCAGGCGCGCGTTCTTGCTGCCGCCCTCGACCAGGACCTCGCGCACGTTATCGGCATCGTTCTCGATGGCCGAGGCCACCGCGTTGACGCCGACAATCCATTGGTTCTGTTTGCTCATTTTGATTGGGGATTCGGGATGAGGGATTCGGGATGGGGACTCGTCCTGGAAGATCCGCGGCAAGCCACCAATCCCCAATCCCGAATCCCCAATCCCGGCTATTCAGTACGCCTGCTTTTTGCGACGGGCCGGCTGGCCGCGCGGCGGGGGCGCCGGCACGCCCTGCTCCGCCTTGTCCTCGACCAGGCGGAAGTCGATCTTGCGCTCTTCCAGGCTGGCCTTGAGCACGATGATGCGCACGCGATCACCCAGCCGGTACTGCTTGCCGCGGCGTTCGCCGGACAGGGTCTTGCGGATGGGATCGAAGTGGTAATAGTCGTGCGGCAGCTGGGTGACGTGGACCAGGCCGTTGACCTTGGATTCGTCCAGTTCGACGAACAGGCCGAAGCTGGTCACGCCGCTGATGACGCCTTCGAACTGGCCGCCGATGTGCTTTTCCATCCACGCCGCGCGGTAGCGCTCGTCGACCTCGCGTTCGGCCTCGTCGGCACGGCGCTCGCGCTCGGAGCATTGCAGCGCCAGCGCGGCCATCTCGTGCGGCGGATACAGGTACTTGTCGGGCTTGCCGCCCTTGAGCGCGTACTTGATCGCACGGTGCACCAGCAAGTCCGGATAGCGCCGGATCGGCGAGGTGAAATGCGCGTACGCCTCCAGCGCCAGGCCGAAGTGGCCGACGTTGTCCGGCGCGTAGACCGCCAGGCTCTGGCTGCGCAGCAGCACCGATTCCAGCAATGCGGCATCCGGACGGTCGCGGATCTTCTTCAGCAGCCTGGTGTAGTCGCGCGGCTGCACCTTGCCCCAGGCCGGCAGGCTCAACTTGAATTCCTTGAGGAACTCCAGCAGATCCTCGAACTTGGATTCCGGCGGTTTCTCGTGGATGCGGTATGGCGCGGGAACGCGTTTCTGCAGCAGGTACTTCGCCGCCTCCACGTTCGCCGCGATCATGCATTCCTCGATCAGCTTGTGCGCGTCGTTGCGCTGGAGCATGCCCGCCTGGGTGACCTCGCCGCGGTTGTCCAGCACGAAGCGGACCTCGGAGGATTCGAACTCGATCGCGCCGCGCTGCTGGCGCGCCTTGGCCAGCACCTGGTACAGCTGGTGCAGGCGCTCGACCTGCGGCAACTGCGCGCCGACCTGGCGCTTCGCCTCCTCGTCGTCCAGGCCGACCGCGTTCCAGACCTGGGTATAGGTCAGGCGCGCATGCGAGTTCATCACCGCTTCGTAGAACTTGGAGCGGGTGACCTGGCCGTCGTGATCGATCTGCATGTCGCAGACGAAACACATGCGATCGACCTTCGGGTTCAGCGAGCAGATGCCGTTGGACAGGGTCTCCGGCAGCATCGGCACCACGAAACCGGGGAAGTACACCGAGGTCGCGCGCTTCTGCGCCTCGTCGTCCAGCGGCGTCCCGGGACGGACGTAATGCGACACGTCGGCGATGGCGACGATCAGGCGGAAGCCGGTACGGCTGGTCTCGCAGTAGACCGCGTCGTCGAAATCCTTGGCGTCCTCGCCATCGATGGTGACCAGCGGCACGGCGCGCAGATCCACGCGTCCGTCCAGCATGCCTTCCTCCACCACCAGCGGCACGGCGGTGGCCTCGGCCAGCACTTCCGGCGGGAACTCGTGGGGAATGTCATGGCCGTGGATGGCGGCTTCCACCACCAGCGACGGCGTCAGCTTGTCGCCAAGCACCGCCAGAATCCTGCCGATGGGCGGACGCCGCACGTCCGGCGGCTGGGTCAGTTCGCAGACCACCAACTGGCCGTCGCGCGCACCCTGGGTCGCGTCCGGCGGAATCTGCACGTTGCGTTGCACGCGCTTGTCGTCCGGCGCCACGTAGGCAATGCCGGCTTCGAAACCGAAGCGCCCGATCAAGCGGGTCAGGCGGTGTTCGAGCACCCGCGCGATGCTGCCTTCGCGGCGGCCGCGGTGATCGATGCCGGTGACGTTGGCCAGCACGCGATCCCCGTGCATCACCTTGCGCATCTCGTACGGCGGCAGGAACAGATCGTCGCCGCCGGCATCCGGGCGCAGGAAACCGAACCCGTCCGGATTGGCGATGACCACGCCGGCGACCAGGTCGGTCTGCTGCACCGGCGCATAGCCGCCGCGGCGGTTCTGCACCACCTGGCCGTCGCGCAGCATGGCCGCCAGGCGCTTGCCCAGCGCCTCGAAACGGTCCGGCGCGGTCAGGCCCAGCCGGGGGGCGATCTCTTCGGCCGTCTGCGGGCCGTCCGACGCTTCCAGCAGGCCGAGGATGGCCTCGCGGCTGGGAATGGGGTTGTCGTAGCGCGCGGCTTCGCGCGCGGCATGGGGATCGGTGAAGGAGGAGCCACGCCCGCCGGGCCGCGGGCCACGCCCGGGAGACGGTTTCGGCGCCGCGGCCTTGCCGCGCGACGGCGGCAGATCCGGCATCCAGGGTGGGAGCGCGGCCTTCTTGCGCGGACCACCCGATGCGGCTCCGGCGCCGCCCCTGCTGCCCTTTCCGGGTGCGGCCTTGCCGCCTTTCCTGCTTGTGTTTTTGCTCATGCGGCCATGTTACACCCCGCCTGAATGCCGGCCGTGAGAAAAACAACCGTTGACAAAGTCCGACGCGACCTCCAGAATTCGCGGCCTGCACACCTCGCCCAGGTGGCGGAATTGGTAGACGCACTAGTTTCAGGTACTAGCGGGTAAAACCGTGGAGGTTCGAGTCCTCTCCTGGGCACCACTGCAAACCGGCGGAATCCGCCGACACGAAACCCCGCTCCGGCGGGTTTTTTTGTATCTGTAACCATGACTTCCGCCACTGTCCCCGCCCCGGGGCGGCGCGTGAATGTGCGCTCTCCTCAGGGAGAGAAGGACATGATCAAGGCATTCGGCAAGAAGGCGGGACTGTTCGCTGCGGCGACGGCACTCCTGCTGGTGGCATTCACGGCGTTTGCGCAGCGCGCCGACGGCAACATCAACGGCGACGCGTCGCCCGGCGACAAGGTGTACGTCGCCAATACCGGCACCGGCCTCAAGCGCGAGACCGTGGCCGATGAAGACGGCAAGTACCGGTTTCGCTCGCTCCCGCTGGGCACCTATGAGGTGAAGATTGTCCGTGGCGAGGAGAACGTCCTCAATGCCACGGTCACCCTGCGTCCGGGCGGTACCGCGCGGCCGCCGACCCCGAAGGCCGGCGACGCCGCGACCGGGGCGGATCCCGCGCCGTCACCGGCACCGTCCGCCGGCAATTGAGTTCCACTCGCTTCGCCAGGAAGGCCCCGCATCGCGGGGCCTTTTCTTTTGGGCATGGATCAGGCCGTTGACCGGTAGAATTGCCCGATTGGAACAACCCGCAGACCGACGCAACCGATGAGCGACACCATCCGCACCTCCTTCCACGGCTTCGAACAGATCCCCCTGCGCGAGTACGCCGAACGCGCCTACCTGGACTACTCGATGTACGTGGTGCTGGACCGCGCCCTGCCCTTCATCGGCGATGGCCTCAAGCCGGTGCAGCGCCGGATCATCTATTCGATGAGTGAACAGGGGCTCAGCGCCGCCTCCAAGCCGAAGAAGTCCGCGCGCACCGTCGGCGATGTCATCGGCAAGTACCACCCGCACGGCGACAGCGCCTGCTACGAGGCGATGGTGCTGATGGCGCAGCCGTTCTCGTACCGCTATCCGCTGATCGAGGGCCAGGGCAACTTCGGTTCGCCCGACGATCCCAAGTCGTTCGCGGCCATGCGCTACACCGAGGCCAAGCTGACCCCGATCGCCGAAGTGCTGCTGGGCGAGCTTGGCCAGGGCACGGTGGACTGGACGCCCAACTTCGACGGCACCCTGGAAGAGCCGACCTGGATGCCGGCGCGCTTGCCGCACCTGCTGCTCAACGGCACCACCGGCATCGCCGTGGGCATGGCCACCGACGTGCCGCCGCACAACCTCAACGAGATCGTCAGCGCGTGCATCCGCCTGATCGATGATCCGGACGCCACCGTCGCCGACCTGTGCGAACACGTGCATGGCCCGGACTATCCCACCACCGCGGAGATCATCACGCCGCTGTCGGATCTCCGGGCGATGTATGAAACCGGCAACGGCAGCGTGCGCGCCCGCGCCACCTACGCCAGGGAAAACGGCAACCTGGTCATCAACGCCCTGCCCTACCAGGTCTCGCCCTCGAAGGTGATCGAACAGATCGCCACCCAGATGCGCGCCAAGAAGCTGCCCTGGCTGGAGGACATCCGCGACGAATCCGATCACGCCAACCCGGTGCGGGTGGTGCTGATTCCGCGTTCCAACCGGGTCGACGTCGAACAGTTGATGGGCCATCTGTTCGCCACCACCGACCTGGAAAAGAGCTACCGGGTCAACCTCAACATCATCGGCCTGGACGGGCGTCCGCAGGTCAAGAACCTGAAGATGCTGCTGACCGAATGGCTCAGCTTCCGCTACGAAACCGTCACCCGCCGGCTCAAGCACCGGCTGGAGAAGGTCGATCGCCGCCTGCACCTGTTGGAAGGCTTGTTGATCGCGTTCCTCAACCTGGACGAGGTCATCCGCATCATCCGCACCGAGGATGAGCCCAAGCCCGCGCTGATTGCGCGGTTCAAGCTGACCGAGGATCAGGCCGACTACATCCTCGACACCAAGCTGCGCCAGCTGGCGCGGCTGGAGGAAATGAAAATCCGCGGCGAGCAGGACGAACTGGCCGCCGAACGCGAAAAGCTGCAGTCCATCCTGGAATCCAAGGCCAAGCTCAAGAAGCTGATCAAGGACGAGCTGACCGCCGACGCCAAGAAGTTCGGCGACGCCCGCCGCTCGCCGCTGGTGCAGCGCGATGCCGCGCAGGCCCTGGACGAAACCGATCTGGTGGCCGCCGAGCCGATGACCGTGGTGCTGTCGGAGAAGGGCTGGATCCGCGCGGCCAAGGGCCATGAAGTCGACGCCGCCGGACTGTCCTACCGCGAAGGCGACAGCCTGCTGGCGGCGGTGCGTTCGCGCAGCACCCAGCAGGTGGCGTTCCTGGATTCGGAAGGCCGCAGCTACTCCACCCCCGTGCACACCCTGCCTTCCGCGCGCGGCAACGGTGAACCACTGACGGGCCGTTTCTCGCCGGCCGCCGGCGCCTCGTTCCAGGCCCTGGCCAGTGGCGACAACGACACCCGGCTGGTGCTGGCGTCCTCGCATGGCTACGGCTTCGTCACCCGCTTCGAGAACCTGACCGGCCGCCAGAAGGCCGGCAAGGCGATGTTCAACCTGACCACCGGCGCGCGCGTGCTGCAACCGGCCCCGATCGCCAATCCTGACACCGACCGCATCGTCGCGGTGACCACCGCCGGCCACCTGCTGGCGTTCCCGATCAGCGAGCTGCCGGAACTGGACAAGGGCAAGGGCAACAAGATCATCGACATCCCCAAGGCCAAGCTCGGCACCGAACGGGTGGTCGCGATCGCCGCCGTGTCTCCGGGCAACACCCTGCAGGTACGCAGCGGACAGCGCACGATGTCGCTGTCGTTCAAGGATCTGGACGCCTACCTCGGCGCGCGCGCGACCCGTGGCGGCCTGCTGCCGCGCGGCTGGCAGAAGGTCGACGGGCTCGGGGTGGAGTGATGCAGCCGGAGTTCTGGCTGGAACGCTGGCGCGAGGGCCGCATCGGCTTCCATCGGGAAGAGGTGATGCCGCTGCTGGTCCAGCACTGGCCGGCGCTGGCGGTGCCCGCCGGCCGTCGGGTGTTCGTGCCGCTGGCGGGAAAGACGCTGGACATGATCTGGCTGGCCGCGCAGGGCCATCCGGTGCTGGGCGCCGAACTGTCGCCGCTCGCCGTGCGGCAGTTCTTCGAGGAAAACGACCTGCGTCCGCAGGTCACCGACACGCCGGCCGGTCGCCTGCACGCGGTCGATGGCATCGAGCTGATGCTCGGCGACGTGTTCGCGCTGGACGCCGCCACCCTGGCGACATGCGAGGCCGTCTACGATCGCGCCGCGTTGATCGCGCTGCCGCCGGAACTGCGCGCACGCTACGCCAACGAGGTCTACGGCCGGCTGCCCGCCGGCTGCCGCGGCCTGCTGATCACGCTGGAATATCCGCAACCGGAAAAGAGCGGCCCGCCGTTCTCGGTCGACGAAGCCGAAGTCCAGCGCCTGTTCGCGAATCGCTGGGACATCGAGCGGCTGGAGCGCCGCGATATCCTCGCCAGCGAGGCCAGCTTCCGCGCCGAGGGCGTCACTGCCCTGCACACCGCGGTCTACCGGCTGCGAAAGCGCGCCTGAAAAAAAAACACCCCGGCGTCGCCGCCAGGGTGTTTTTCATCTTCCAGCGAGGTCACTCGGCCGAGGATTTCTGCGCGAGTCGCGCGGTCAGGTAGTTTTCCAGTCCGATGCGCTTGATCAGGCCCAACTGCTGTTCCAGCCAGTGCGCGTGATCCTCCTCGGTATCCTTCAGCTGGGTCTGCAGGATCTCGCGGCTGACGAAGTCGCCGTGCCGTTCGCACAGCGCCACGCCCTTGGCGAGATTGGCGCGGACCTCGTACTCCACTTCCAGATCCCGCTGCAGCATTTCCTCGACCGTGCGCCCTGAAGTGAACGGCGTCGGGCCCATGTCCGGATCGCCCTCCAGGAACAGGATCCGCCGCAGCAGCGCGTCGGCATGCTCGGTCTCCTCCTGCATCTCGTGGTCGATGCGTTCGTAGAGCGCGATCAGTCCCATGTCCTCGTAACGACGGGAATGGATGAAGTACTGGTCACGCGCGGACAGCTCGCCACGCAGCAACTGCTTGAGGTAATCGACAACTTCGGGATGGCCTTTCATGGGTTCAACTCCTTGCAACTGCCGCGCATGATGCCCGAAGCCGGGCGCCGGTGTTCTAATCGGAATCAGTCGCACTCGCAGCCGCTTTCGCGGCCCTCACAGGGCCGCGTTGTGCACCCCCGCCACCGCCCGGCCGGACGGATCGGCGGCCGCCGCGAAACTGGCGTCCCAGGCAATCGCCGCCGGCGAGGAGCACGCAATCGACTTGCCGCCCGGCACCGTCTCGGCGCAGGCCTGGCCGGGGTAGAAGCGCTCGAACAGGCTACGGTAGTGATAGGCTTCCTTGGTCTGGGGCGGGTTGATCGGGAAGCGCTTGTCCGCCGCCGCCAGTTCGCGGTCGCTGACCTGATCCTCGGCATGCGCCTTCAGGCCATCGATCCAGCCGTAGCCGACGCCATCGCTGAACTGCTCCTTCTGCCGCCACAGGATCGAATCCGGCAGGTAACCCTCGAACGCCTCGCGCAACACCGCCTTCTCGATCCGGCCCTTTCCGGCCATCTTGTACTGCGCGTCCATCCGCATCGCCACGTCGAGAAATTCGACGTCGAGGAACGGCACGCGCGGCTCCACGCCCCAGGCCATCATCGACTTGTTGGCGCGCAGGCAGTCGTAGTTGTAGAGCGCATCCAGCTTGCGCACCAGTTCCTCATGGAACTCGCGTGCGTTCGGCGCCTTGTGGAAGTACAGGTAGCCGCCGAAGATTTCGTCCGAGCCCTCGCCCGACAGCACCATCTTCACGCCCATCGCCTTGATCCGGCGCGCGAGCAGGAACATCGGGGTGGAAGCGCGGATGGTGGTGACGTCGTAGGTCTCGATGTGGCGGATCACTTCCGGCAGCGCGTCCAGGCCTTCCTCGAAGGTGTACTCGAATCCGTGGTGGACGGTGCCCAGCGCCTGCGCGGCAACCTCCGCGGCGGCCAGATCCGGGGAACCCTTCAGGCCGATCGCGAAGGAATGCAGACGCGGCCACCAGGCTTCGGAAGTGTCATCGTCCTCCACCCGGCGCCGCGCGAAACGCGCGGCCACCGCCGCGACCAGCGAGGAATCCAGCCCGCCGGACAACAACACGCCGTATGGCACGTCGGTCATCAGTTGGCGATGCACGGCGCGCTCGAACGCCTCGCGCAGTTCCTCGCGGGTGACTTCCACGCCCTGCACCGCGTCGTAGCTGCGCCAGGCCTTGCCGTAGTACGGCTTCAGTTCGCCGCTGGCGCTGTCGTAGTAATGCCCCGGCGGGAACTGCGCGACGTCCGCGCACAGATCCGCCAGTGCCTTCATCTCCGAGGCCACGCACAGGCGGCCTTCGCGATCGTGTCCCCAGTACAACGGGCACACGCCGATCGGGTCGCGTGCGATCAGGAAACGGCGCGCGGCCACGTCCCACAGCGCGAACGCGAAGATGCCGTTGAGGCGGTTGAGGAACGACTCCGGGGTGTCTTCGCGGTACAGCGCATTGATCACTTCGCAGTCCGAACCGGTCTGGAACGCGTAGGGCTGGCGCAGTTCCTTCTTCAGCTCGCGGTGGTTGTAGATCTCGCCGTTCACCGCCAGCACCAGGCCGCCGTCGGCCGAGCGCAGCGGCTGCGAACCGCCGGCGGGATCGACGATCGCCAGGCGCTCGTGGACGAGGATGGCACCGTCGTCCAGATGCACGCCGCTCCAGTCCGGGCCGCGATGGCGCTGCCGCTGGGAAAGTTCCAGCGCCTGCCGGCGCAGGACGGTGGCGTCGTCACCGGCCTGCAGGCCGAAAATACCGAAGATGGAACACATGGGAAACTCCTGGGAAATGGGGTTGGGAGAGGAAGGGCTGGCGAAGGGCGAAAAAAAACCCGCATCTCGCGATGCGGGTTTTCTGTGTCCGGCTGGTACTTCTATGCCTAGTCGCAGACCCGCAGCGTCCACGCACGATTATTCGCACGCGCATTGTTGCGGCGGTTCGAATTGTTCGCGGCGGCGGTGGCGAGACGAAGCATGGAAGCGACCCTAACCGGTCCCGGCGGGGCTTGGCAAGTACCGGGCGCGTTCCTCGTCATGGTTTCAGCCGCAACCATTCCCGGACCACTCAGGCGGCCGGCAGCAGGAGCCGCTCCAGCAATCGCTGGTAGAGGCCAGGAAGCGCTTCCAGCTCCGCCACCACGATGTTCTCGTCAACCTTGTGGATACTGGCGTTGACCGGGCCGATCTCGATGCACTCGGCCCCGAGCGGCGCGATGAAACGCGCGTCGGAGGTGCCGCCCGCCGTACTCTCTTCCGGTGGCGCGCCCGAGAACTCGGCCAGCACCTGGCGCGCGGTGGCGCGCAGATGGCCTTCCGGGGTGTAGAACGGCTCGCCGCCGCGGTGCCAGTGGACGGCGTAGTCCAGTTCGTGCCGGCGCAGCACCGACTCGATCTCCTCTTCCAGGCGCGCGGCGGTCCAGCTGGGATTGAAGCGCAGGTTGAACACCAGCTTCAGTTCGCCCGGAATGACGTTGCTGGCGCCAGTGCCGGCGTTGATGTTGGAAATCTGCAGGCTGGTCGGTGGAAAGGTCTCGTAGCCATCGTCCCAGACCCGCGCGGCGAGTTCGGCGAGCGCCGGCAGCGCCTTGTGGATCGGATTGAGCGCCTTGTGCGGATAGGCCACATGGCCCTGCACCCCGCGCACGCTCAGGGTGCCAGTGAGCGTGCCGCGACGGCCGACGCGCAGCAGGTCGCCCAGCACCTCCTTGGAGGAAGGCTCGCCGGTGATGCACCAGTCGATGCGCTGGCCGCGCTCGCGGAAGGTTTCGGCCACCAGCTTCACGCCATCCAGGGCGTCGCCCTCCTCGTCCGAGGTCACCAGCAGCGCGACCGTGCCGGGATGATCCGGATGCGCGTCGACGAAGCGCTCCAGCGCGATGGTGCAGGCGGCGACACTGCATTTCATGTCGGCCGCGCCGCGCCCGTACAGCACGCCGTCGCGCAACGTCGGGATGAAGGGATCGCTGGTCCAGGCGTCCAGCGGGCCGGGCGGAACCACATCGGTATGGCCGAGCAGCACCAGCACCGGCGCACCGCTGCCGTGGGTGGCCCAGAGATTTTCGACATCGCCGAAGCGCAGGGATTCGCAACTGAATCCGGCGGCGGTCAGGCGCGTGGCCAGCACTTGCTGGCAGCCCGCGTCATCGGGAGTCACCGAATGGCGACGGATCAGTTCGCTGGAAAGCTCGACGACATCGCTCACTTGCCGACTCCGAACAGCTTCTTGAAGCCATTGTCACTGAAGCCCTGTGAAAACACGGTTTCACCGCCTTTCTCCCGTACGACCACGGGCCGGCGGATCAACTGCGGGTATTCCTTGAGCAGCAGTTTCCATTCCGCTTCGGAACCGGGCGACTTGCGATTCTCCGGCAACTGCCGCCAGGTGGTGGAGGACTTGTTGATCAGCGCGTCCCAGCCCCCGGCGTGATCGGCCCAGTCCTTCAGCACCTCGGGCGCCTGCCGGTTGTCGCGGTAGTCGATGAAGGCATGGGCGACTTCGAAGCGATCAAGCCACTTGGTGGCCTTCTTGCAGGTGTCGCAGTTCTTGAGTCCGTAGATCGTCGTGGTCATGCTCGAATCCTTTTTCACGGCCACGCGTCCCGCGATGGATTCCGCGTGTCCGTGCGCAACGTCATGCCGATGGGCGCCTTCGCGTCCACCGGCTCGGAAAAAATCAGTCGGCCAGCCCGCGCAGCAGTTCGTTGACGCTGGTCTTGCTGCGGGTCTTCTCGTCGACCTGCTTGACGATCACCGCGCAATACAGCGAGTGCGAACCGTCGGCGGCCGGCAGCGAACCGGATACCACCACGCTGCCCGGCGGCACATAGCCGTAGGTGATTTCCTTGGTCATGCGGTTGTAGATGCGGGTCGACTGGCCCAGGAACACGCCCATGCCGATCACGCTGTGATGGCCGACCACCACGCCTTCCACGACTTCCGAGCGCGCGCCGATGAAGCAGTGGTCCTCGATGATCGTCGGCGAGGCCTGCAGCGGCTCCAGCACGCCGCCGATGCCGGCGCCGCCGGACAGGTGGCAATGCTTGCCGACCTGCGCGCAGGAACCGACCGTGGCCCAGGTATCGACCATGGTGCCCTCGCCCACATAGGCGCCGATATTGACGAAGCTCGGCATCAGCACCACGTCCTTGCCGAAGTGGCTGCCGCGGCGGGCGATCGCGCCCGGCACCACGCGCACGCCCAGCTTGCGGAAATCGGCTTCGTCGAACGCGCCGAAGCGCGCTTCCACCTTGTCCCAGAACGGCGCGGGATAGGCTTCGACCAGTTCCATCTCGTTGACCCGGAAATACAGCAGCACCGCTTTCTTCAGCCACTCGTTGACCTTCCAGCCGCCCTTGCCGTCCGGTTCGGCCACGCGCAGCTTGCCGCTTTCCAGGCCGTCGATGGCGCGCTCGACCGCGGCGCGGGTGGAGCCCTCGATCTCGACGGTGGTCAGTTCGGCGCGGCGTTCGAACGCGCTCTCGATGGTCGACTTCAGTTCTTCAACGGCGGTGGCTTTCTTCGGGCTCATCAATCCGGGTTCCTTGGGGGAGTGTTCGTCAATGGGTTTCGAGCCCCGCGCGCAATGCGTCGCGCAGGGCCTGTTGCTGTTCTTCCGACGCCAGCGGCATGTCGCCTTCGTCGGTGATCTGGAAGATGTCTTCGGCGCGTTCACCGAAGGTCGCGATGCGGGCGTCATGCACCCGCAGGCGTTGCGCGCGCAGCACCTGGGCCACGTCCGACAGAAGGCCCGGGCGATCCGGCGCGATCAGGCTGAGCACGGTGCGTCGGCCATCCGGCGTGCGCCCGAACTCGATGCGCGGCGCGAAGCGGAAATGGCGGAGCTGGCGCGGCAACGCGCGCCGCGAGGTGCGCACCTTGTCCAGCGCGCCGGCCAAGGCGACGCTCAGGCCATGCTCGACGTCGGCCGGATCGCGGGTGGCGTAGCTGTCGGCGGGCAGCACCTCGAAGGTATCGAACACCGTGCCCTGCGGCCCCACCAGCACCCGCGCCTGGTGGATGGCGTAGCCCATGCGATCGAGGGTGGACAGGATCGCGGCGAACAGGCCATCACGATCAGGCGAATGCACGAATACTTCCATCGCGTTGGCGTCCTCGGCGATCAGCCGCGCACGCACGCGCGTCTCGCCCGGTCCCACGCCTCGCAACGCCTCGGCCTGCCAGGCCAGTTGCTCCGGCCGGAAACGCAGGAAGCTCTCCTCCGGCATCGCCGCGAACAGCGCGTCGGCGTCCACGTCCCCGATGGCGTGCAGGCGCAGCAGCACCCGCACCGATTCGCGCGCCTCGGCCAGCCGCGCGTCGACGTCGACCGGATGTTCCAGACCCTCGCGCAGCACCCGGCGGGTGGCGAAGTAGAGATCCGCCAGCAGCCGATCCTTCCAGGCATTCCACAGCTTGGGGCTGGTGCCGGCGATGTCGGCGCAGGTCAGCAGGTACAGGTAATCGAGCCGCTCGCGATCGCCAATCAGGCGTGCGAACGCGTGGATGACGTCCGGATCGGAAATGTCCTGCTTCTGCGCGGTCACCGACATGCGCAGGTGCTGTTCCACCAGCCAGGCCACCAGATCGGTGTCGGAGGCGCTCAGGCCATGCGCGGCGCAGAACTCCCGCGCATCGACCGCCCCGAGTTCGGAATGATCACCGCCGCGGCCCTTGGCGATGTCGTGGAACAGGCCGCCCAGCAGCAGCAGTTCCGGCTTGCGCAGGCGCGGCCAGACCTCATGGGCGATGGAGAAGCGTTCGTCCGCGCGGCCGGAAGAGAACGTGGCCAGGTTCTTCAACACCATCAGGGTGTGCTGGTCCACGGTGTAGACATGGAACAGATCGAACTGCATGCGCCCGGACACCCGGGCGAACGCGGGCAGCCACTGGCCCAGCACGCCCAACCGCGCCATCCGGGTCAACGTTTCCACTGCGCGCGGCCCGCGCAGCAGGCCCATGAAGGCATCGCGCTGGGCGCCCGTCGCAGCCGGATACGCGGTCAATTTCGGCAATGACTCGGCCAGCGCGCGCGCGGTGAGCGAATGCAGTCCGCGCACCTGCGGCTGCGCGGCCCACATCGCGAACAGGGCAAATACCTGCGACACGTCATCCTGTGGCCAGGCCGGATCCCGCGCGGCCAGGTAGCCGCGGCGCAGCGCGAACGCGTCGTCCAGCGGCTCCGGCAACGCCTCGCCGTCGAACTGTTCCTCGAACCGCTGCAGCAGCCGATCGCTGATGCGACGGACAATCGCGGCGCTGCGGTAGAAGCCCTGCATCATCTTCTCGACGCCCAGGTTCTCGGCGTCGTCGACGAAGCCCAGGCGCTGCGCGAGCGCTTTCTGGAAATCGAAGCGCAGGCGTTCCTCGGGACGACCGGCGATCAGGTGCAGGCCGTGGCGCAGGCGGCCCAGCGCGCGGCGCTCGCGTGCCAGCGCGGCCGCCTCGTCGGGTCCCAACTGGCCCATGCCGACCAGCGGTTCCAGATCCCGCACGCCGAAGGTACGCAGCGCCATCCAGCCCAGCGTGTGCAGATCGCGCAGACCACCCGGGCCATCCTTGATGTTCGGTTCCAGGTTTTCGGAGGTATCGCCGAAGCGCGCATGGCGGGCACTCATTTCCTCGCGCTTGGCGAGGAAGAAATCGCGCGCGGGCCAGACCCTTGCCGCCGACACCGCATCGATCAGGCGCGCCTCGTCGACCGGTTCGGCCACCACCGGCCGCGCCTCGATGAGCGCGGTCAGCACGGTCTGGTCGGCGGCGGCCTCGGTGCACTCGACGGCCGAACGCACCGCATGGCTGATCGGCAGGCCGGCATCCCACAGCAGCGCGAAGAAACGCGCCAGCGCCTCGTGGTATCGCGCCTGCGCCGGCGCTTCGGCCAGCACCAGCAGGTCCACGTCCGACTGCGGGAACAGTTCACCACGGCCGTAGCCGCCTACCGCGAACAACGCCATCAGGCTGTCGGCGGGGAAGCAGCGCTGCCAGGCGTCCCGCAGCAGGTGATCCACGCCGCGCGCGCGCAGCGCGAGGATCCGGTCCATGCCGTCGCCGTGGTCGAAGCGCTTGCCCAGCCGCGCGTCGTTGTGGCCGAGCGCGGCGCGGGCGGCGGCCGACCAGGCCGCGTCATCCGCGATTCCCGGGCCGATCCCGGTCAGCCGCGGCAATGAATCAGTCGCGGCCTGGGGACTGCTCACAGGTCGTTGTCGTCGCCCGGCAGGCGGGTCAGGATCTCGACGCCGTCCTCGGTCACCGCCACGGTGTGCTCCCATTGCGCCGAGAGCTTGCGGTCCTTGGTGACCACGGTCCAGCCATCGGGCAGCACCTTGGAGAAGCGGGTGCCCTCGTTGATCATCGGCTCGATGGTGAAGGTCATGCCCGGCTTCAGCACCACGCCGTCGCCCGGGCGGCCGTAATGCAGCACCTGCGGCTCGTCGTGGTAGACCTTGCCGATGCCGTGGCCGCAGTACTCGCGCACCACGCTGAAGCGCTCGGCCTCGGCGAACTGCTGGATGGCGTGGCCGATGTCGCCCAGGGTCGCGCCCGGACGGACCGCCCTGATGCCGCGGAACATCGCCTCGCGGGTGGTATCCACCAGCCGCTTCGCCATCACCGAAGGGGTGCCGACGAAGTACATGCGGCTGGTGTCGCCATGCCAGCCATCCTTGATGACGGTCACGTCGATGTTCAGGATGTCGCCGTCCTTCAGCACCTTGCCCTCGCTGGGCATGCCGTGGCAGATGACGTTGTTGACCGAGGTGCACACCGTGGACGGGAACGGAATCCGCCCGTGGCCGCCGCCGTAGCCGATGTTGGCCGGGATGGCTTTCTGCACGTTGACGATATGATCGTGGCAGATGCGGTCCAGTTCGGCGGTGGTCACGCCCGGCTTCACGTGCGGCGCGACGATTTGCAGGACCTCGGCGGCCAGCCGGCCGGCGACGCGCATCTGCTCGAGTTCTTCGGGGGTCTTGAGGGTGATGGCCATGGCCGGGATTATCGCCGATTTCGCCCCCCTTTGAGCGCCCGGCAGGGGGCTTGTTGCCGGCAACTCATTGTTCCCGCTATACTTCCGCAGCTTGGCCGGACCCGTCCGTCCAGGCTGCCCACGCCGGGCGTCACCGGCGAATCCACACCTGCTGCCAACCTCCGTGCCGGGGTGCCTGAAAACTCCTTTGGGATCATTCCCTTAGGGTCGAAGGTTCGGACACGGAAGCCGCAGGGAGGCCCAACCCCGGAACCCTGCCCTCGCGGGCAACCGCCATCCCATTTCCGGCGGCCGGTTCCACGTTCATGGAGTTCAAGCAATGCCCCAAGTCACCATGCGCCAGATGCTGGAAGCCGGCGTCCATTTCGGCCACCAGACCCGCTACTGGAATCCCAAGATGGCGCCGTACATCTTCGGTGCCCGCGGCAAGATCCACATCATCAACCTCGAGAAGACCGTTCCGCTGTTCAACGACGCGATGAACTTCCTCTCGGGCGTGGCCCAGAAGCGCGGCACCGTGCTGTTCGTCGGCACCAAGCGCAGCGCGCGCGAAGCCATCAAGGAAGAAGCCGAGCGCTGCGGCATGCCGTACATGACCCAGCGCTGGCTGGGCGGCACCCTGACCAACTTCGCCACCGTGAAGAAGTCGGTCGCCCGCCTGAAGGAACTGGAAGCCGCCGAAACCGATGGCACCTTCGAGAAGCTGGTCAAGCACGAAGTGCTGGGCCTGCGCCGCGAGCGCGACAAGCTGGAAGCCTCGCTGGGCGGCATCAAGGACATGAACCGCCTGCCGGACGCCCTGTTCGTCATCGACATCGGCCATGAAGACATCGCCATCAAGGAAGCCAAGAAGCTCGGCATCCCGGTGATCGCGGTGGTCGACTCGAACTACGACCCGGCCCTGGTCGACTACGCCATCCCCGGCAACGACGACGCCATCCGCGCCGTGCAGCTGTACGCCCGCGCCGCCGCCGACGCCGTGCTGGAAGGCAAGGCCGCTTCGCCGAACGCCGCGACCGTCCGCGAGGAAGAGTTCGTGGAATCGGACGAGGAAGGCAAGGGCCGCCGCGCCCCGGCCAAGAAGGCTGGCAAGAAGGCCGACGAAGCCGCCGCTGCCGAGTAATCGCGCTGCAATGCCGCCGCGCCACAGTGCGCGGCGGCATCCGATGCCTGCAGGCGGGCCATGGCCCGCCTTGTTCAATCCGTCGGCGGGCTCCCTGCCCGCCCAACGAAATCCGAAATCTGAGGTAATCCCGTGGAAATCACCGCTTCCCTGGTCAAGGAACTGCGCGAGCGCACCGGCGCCGGCATGATGGAGTGCAAGAAGGCGCTCACCGAGAACAACGGCGACATCGACGTGGCCGCCGAATGGCTGCGCAAGTCCGGCCTGGCCAAGGCCGACAAGAAGGCCGGCCGCGTGGCCGCCGAAGGCCGCATCGCGGTCGCCCAGGACGGCGGCAAGGCCGTGCTGGTGGAAATCAACTCCGAAACCGACTTCGTCGCCAAGGACGGTAACTTCGTCGGCTTCACCGACACCGTCGCCCAGGTCGCCCTGGCCTCCGGCGCCGCCGATGTCGAAGCCCTGAAGACCGCCAAGTTCCCGTCTGGTGAAACCGTCGAGGAAGCCCGCGCCGCCGTCATCTCCAAGGTCGGCGAGAACGTGCAGGTCCGTCGCCTGGTCCGCGCCGACAGCAGCAACAACGTCGCGGCCTACGTGCACGGCGGCCGCATCGGCGTGCTGATCGAGGTCAAGGGCGGCGACGCCGAACTGGCCCGCGGCCTGGCGATGCACGTGGCGGCGATGAACCCGCCGTACATCAAGGCGTCCGACGTGCCGGCCGACTTCGTCGCCAAGGAAAAGGAAATCGAGCTGGCCAAGATGTCCGACAAGGACAAGGCCAAGCCGGCCGAGATCCTGGAGAAGATCATCAGCGGCAAGATCGCCAAGATCGTCAACGAGGTCACCCTGTACGGCCAGCCGTACGTGCTGGACACCAACCAGACCGTCGAGGCGGTGCTGAAGGCCGCCGGCGCCGAAGTCGTCAGCAGCCAGCGCCTGGCCGTGGGCGAAGGCATCGAGAAGGTGGTCGAAGACTACGCCGCCGAAGTGATGAAGCAGGCCGGCCTGGCCTGATTTCCTTCTCGGAAGGAATCGGAAAAGCCGCGGGAAACCGCGGCTTTTTCGTTTTTCAGAACTACGTTCGAGACCGCTTCCAGCCGCGCTTTCGCCGTTCGTCGGCGGGATTTCGCGGACCGCTAAACTTCCGCGCGTGCCGGCCGATAGCGAGGCGAGGGTGGCAGGAACGCCGCCGCCATACGACAAGGTCCAGCCGCGCGCGATGCGAGCCGAATTCGAAGCCAAGCTATCTTGCTGCCGCGATCTGCCCTCTCCGCCGGGGGTGGCACTGCGGATCCTCGCGCTTGCGCGGGATCCCGACGTCGTGATGGCCACCGCGGCCGACACCATCGGCCTGGACGCGGCGCTGACAGCCCGCATGCTGCGCATCGCCAACTCGCCGCTCTACGCCAGCCGCCGGCGGGTGGAGAACCTGAGCCAGGCACTCACCCTGCTGGGTCTCAATGCCACCCTGACCCTCGCGCTCGGTTTCTCGCTCGCTTCGGGAATGCGCTCGCGTCACCATGCCGACGCGCAATGCGAAGAGAAGGTCTGGCGGCGCAGCGTGATCGCCGCGCTCGCCAGCCGCCTGCTGGGCGAACGGACCGGCCAGCGCCGGCTCGAAGAGCTGATGCTCGCGGGGTTGCTGCAGGACATCGGCATCCTCGGCCTGCTGCAACTGGATCGCAAAACCTATGCGCCGCTGTTGGCGGCCAGCCCGGACAACGCCAGCCTGCTGGAACGCGAGCGCGAACAGTTCGGCTGCGATCACGCCGAAGTCGGGCACTGGATGGCCCGCCACTGGAACCTGCCCCCGCTGCTGCAGGACGCCATCGGATCCAGCGAGTCGAAACGCGTCCCCACGCCTTTTGACGCCTGCGTGGCCGTTTCCGGCTTCCTCGCGGATCTGTGGATCGAGGAGGACGCCGACGCCGCTCGCCTGCGCGCCATCGATGCCGCGCACAGTCACCTGTCGCTGGACGTGGTCGCCGTGGATGGCGTCATCGAGCAGATTGGCAAGATGCTGCCCGAAATCGCCACCATGTTCGAAGTGCGCATCACCCAGCCGCGCCGCATCGCCGCGCTCCTGCAGGAGGCGCGCGAACTGCTGGTGCTGCGGAACCTGCGCGAGATCCAGGACGCCGCGCGCGCGCGCAAGGACGCGGACGAATTCGAACATCGTGCCCGGCGCCTGGCCGAGGAGGCGCGGCGGGATCCGCTTACCGGCGTCTACAACCGCGCCCAGTTGGAAAGCGTGCTGGAGAAGGAATTCGAAACCTCCTCGCGGCACGGCTGGCCCCTGTCCATCGCCTTCGTCGACCTGGACGATTTCAAGAAGATCAACGACGGCTGGGGCCACCTGGTCGGCGACCAGGTGCTGCGCAGCTTCGCCTCCACCCTGCAGCAGCATCTGCGCGGCAGCGACATCGTCGCCCGCTATGGCGGCGAGGAATTCCTGATTGTCCTGCCCGGCACCGACGAGCGCGCGGCGCTGGGCGTGATGCGCCGGATCCTGGCCGAGGTCGGGCAGGCGCCGATGACCCGGGTGGATGGACGTCCCCTGCACGTGACCTTCTCCGCCGGACTGGCCACGCATGGCGCGCTGGAACAGTTCGCCCACGTCGATCAGCTGCTGCAGGCCGCCGACGAGGCCCTGTATGGCGCCAAGCGCGAGGGGCGCAACCGGGTCGTGGCCGGGCTCGTCGAGGACTGAACCGCGCGCGACCGTGCCGGCTCCCGTCAGGCGCGATCGCGCGATTGCGCCTGACGGCCCCGCTCGGCTCGGCTAGAATTGCGGCGTTTGCCCCTTCGCCGAGAGCCCCCATGACCGCACCCCTCGCCTATCGCCGCATCCTGCTCAAACTTTCCGGCGAGGCGCTGATGGGGTCCGAGGACTACGGCATCGACCCGGTCGTGATCGGGCGGATCGCACGTGAAATCATCGAGGCCCGCGACGCGGGCGCCGAAATCGGCCTGGTCATCGGCGGCGGCAACATCTTCCGCGGCGCCGGCCTGGCCGCCGGCGGCATGGATCGGGTGACCGGCGACCAGATGGGCATGCTGGCCACCGTGATCAACGCGCTGGCGATGCAGGACGCCCTGGAAAAACTGGGCGCCAAGGTCCGGGTGATGAGCGCGATCAAGATCAACGACGTGTGCGAGGACTACATCCGCCGCCGTGCCGTCCGCCACCTGGAAAAGGGCCGCATCGCGATCTTCGCCGCCGGCACCGGCAATCCGTTCTTCACCACCGATTCCGGCGCCGCGCTGCGCGCGATCGAGATCGGCGCGGATCTGCTGCTGAAGGCCACCAAGGTCGATGGCGTCTACGACAAGGATCCGAGCAAGCACGCCGACGCCCAGCGCTACGAGCAACTGACCTACGACGAGGTCATCGCCCGCGATCTGCAGGTGATGGATACCGCCGCGTTCGCGCTCTGCCGCGACAGCGATGTGCCGCTGCGCATCTACGACCTGTCGGTCCCCGGCAACCTGATGCGCATCCTGCGCGGCGAAAACATCGGCACCCTGGTGAAGGGCCGCGGCTGAGCTGCCCGTCCCATCCCGAATCCCGAATCCCGAATCCCCTTGCTGTAATAGTGTCCGCGGCATCCACGCGGCACCCTGTGCGGCATGGGACATTCACACGGCTCGCACGGCCACTCGCACGGTTCGGCCACCCGCACCTTCGCGCTGGTCACCCTGATCAACCTGGCCTACACCGCCCTGGAGGCGGGCTACGGCTTCTACACCAATTCGCTGGCGCTCCTGTCCGACGCCCTGCACAACCTGGGCGACGTCCTCGGACTCGGCCTGGCCTGGGCGGCGGCGGCGCTGGCGCGCCGTCCCCCGACCAGCAGCCACACCTACGGATGGCGCCGCGCCACCCTGCTTTCCCCGCTCGCCAACTCGGTCCTGCTGATGGTGTTCTCCGGCGCGCTGGGCTGGGAGGCGATCCGCCGCTTCAGCGCGCCTCCGGCGATTCCCGCCACCCCGGTGATCGTGGTCGCCGCCATCGGCATCGCCATCAATTTGGGCGCCGCCTGGCTGGTCCGGGATGGCCACGCGCATGACCTGAACAAGCGTGGCGCCTTCCTGCACCTGATGGCGGACGCGGCGGTCTCGCTCGCGGCGGTGGTCGCCGGTCTGGGCATGCTGGCGTTCGGCTGGGCCTGGCTCGACCCGCTGACCGCCCTGCTGATCGGCGTGGTCATCGCAATCGGCACCTTCGGCCTGCTGCGCGACAGCTTCAACGCGGCCATGGACGCGGTCCCGCCCAGCATCGACCAGGCCCAGGTCCAGGCCTTCCTGGCCGGCCAGCCCGGCGTGCAGGCGGTCCATCACCTGCACATCTGGCCGCTGGGTGCCGGCGAAATCGCCCTCACCGCACACCTGGTGCGGCCGGAGGGCGAGGATCACGACGCCTTCATCGATGCCACCCTGCACGCGCTGGACCACCGGTTCGGCATCAACCACGCGACCCTGCAGATCGAGCGCGGCAGCCAGTGCGGGCACGACCTGCACGATGCCGCGCCGCACCATTCGCATTGAGCCCAGCCCGGCCCCGGGGCCGGAACGTCCGCAAAGGTGCCAGGAACGCCTATAATCGGGCGTTTAAGAATTGCCACGGAACCGCTGATGCTCAACGACATCAAGAAAGACGCGCAGGCGCGCATGACCAAGAGCATCGACGCCTTGCGTCACACCCTGGTCAAGGTGCGTACCGGCCGCGCCTCCACCGCCCTGGTCGAACACCTGAAGGTCAACTACTACGGTTCCGATGTGCCGCTGAGCCAGGTCGCCACCGTCGCCGTCTCCGACGCGCGCTCGCTGACCATCACCCCGTGGGAAAAGCAGATCGTCGGCGCGGTCGAGAAGGCCATCCTGGCCTCCGACCTGGGCCTGACCCCGAACACCGCCGGCACCACCATCCGCCTCAACCTGCCCGCGCTCACCGAGGAGCGCCGCCGCGAACTGTCCAAGGTCGTGCATGGCGAAGGCGAGGACACCAAGGTCGCGATCCGCAACATCCGCCGTGACGCCAACCAGCAGGTCAAGGATCTGCTGAAGGACAAGCAGATCACGGAGGACGAGGAGCGTCGCGCGGAAGAAGAGATCCAGAAGCTGACCGACAAGTCGATCAAGGACGTGGACGACGTGGTCAAGGCCAAGGAACAGGAATTGATGGCGGTCTGAGGACTGCCATGTCCACCGCCAGACCCGGTATTCCACGTCATCTGGCCGTCATCATGGACGGCAACGGACGCTGGGCGGAACGCCGCCGGCGTCCGCGCGTGATCGGCCATCGCGCCGGCGCCCGCGCGGTGAACGTGTGCATCGACTTCTGCCTGGAGCGCGGGATCGAGGCGCTGACCCTGTTCGCCTTCTCCAGCGAGAACTGGGGCCGGCCGGAGGAAGAGGTCGGCGCGCTGATGAAGCTGTTCCTCAACGCGCTGGACCGCGAAGTCGACGAACTCGACCGGCGCGGCGTGCGGGTGCGTTTCATCGGCGAGCGCGGACGCTTCCCGCCGGCGATCCGGCAACGCATGGAAGCCGCCGAGGCGCAAACCGGCGCCAATGCCCGGCTGACCCTGGTCATCGCCGCCAGCTACGGCGGCCGCCAGGACATCGCCCAGGCCGCACGCGCGCTGGCCACCGAGGTCGCGGCCGGCCGGCTGCGGCCCGAGGACATCGACGAGGCGGCGATGGGCCGCTGCGTCGCGCTGGCCGATCTGCCGCCGCCGGATCTGTTCATCCGCACCGGCGGCGACCATCGGGTCAGCAACTTCCTGCTGTGGCAACTGGCGTATACCGAACTCTGGTTCACCGAACAGCTGTGGCCGGACATGGACGCGGCGACCCTGCAACGCGCGCTGGACGACTATGCCGGCCGCGAGCGCCGCTTCGGCCTGACCAGCGCCCAGATCGCGCAGAGCGCGACGGAGAACACTTCCGCATGAGCAATCCCGGCGGCACCAAGGTCCGCGTGATCGCGGCATTGACGATGGCGCCGATCGCCATCGCGGCGATCCTACTGCTGTCCACGCCCTGGCTGTCGGCGCTGGCCGCGCTGGTGTTCCTGGTCGGCCTGTGGGAATGGTTCAAGCTGGCGGAAATCGACGACACCCTGCCGCGCACGCTGCTGCTGCTCGCCAACCTGCTGCTGATGGTGCTGCTGGTCTGGGCTTCGGCCGGCTCGCCGGACCTGGTCCCGTTGCGGCTGGTCTCCCTGCTGGGCGTGTTCTGGTGGGTGCTGGCGCTGCTGTGGTTGCGCTTCTTCGATTTCGCCTCGGATCACGAGACCTGGGCCCGCGGTTTCAAGCTGGCCGCCGGAACCCTGGCGATCGTGCCGGCCTGGTGCGCGCTCTGCCTGATCCATGCCGGCCAGCCCTACGGCCATCGCTGGCTGTTCGTGGCCCTGGCGATCGTCTGGGCCGCCGACAGCGGCGCCTACTTCGCCGGCCGCCATTTCGGCGGCCGCCTGTTCAGCCGCAAGCTGGCGCCCCGCATCAGTCCCAACAAGACCATCGAGGGCGTGTTCGGCGGCATCGTGGCCGGCCTGCTGGTCGCCGCGGCCGGCACGTTCTTTGCCGGTGCCGGCCTGGTCGAGCTGCCCTACGTGCTGATCGTCTCGGTGGCGACCGTGCTGTTCTCGGTGGTGGGCGACCTGTTCGAAAGCCTGCTCAAGCGCCACGTCGGCGCCAAGGACTCAGGCGACGTCATCCCGGGCCATGGCGGCGTGCTCGACCGTGTCGACGGCGTGCTGGCCGCGCTGCCGATTTTCGCGCTGGGCAAGGAACTGTTCGGGTTCTGACATGGCAACCGGCAGCACGCTCCAGCGGGTGGCGGTGTTGGGCGCCACCGGTTCCATCGGCGCCTCGGCGCTGGACGTGATCGCGCGCCACCCGCAGCGCCTGCAGGCGACGGTGCTGGCCGCCGGCAGCCAGGTGGAAGCGCTGCTCGAACTGTGCCAGCGCCACCAGCCGCGCCATGCGGTCATCGCCCGCGATGATCTTTATCCCGCCCTGCGCGACGGCCTGCGCGAACGCGGGCTGGCCACCGAGGCCCACGCCGGCATGGCCGCGCTGGATCGCCTGGCTGCCGACGGGGAATGCGACACCGTGGTGGCCGCCATCGTCGGCGCGGCCGGCCTTTCCTCGACCCTGGCCGCCGCGCGCGCGGGCAAGCGCCTGCTGCTGGCGAACAAGGAGTCGCTGGTCCTGGCCGGCGAACTGATGACCCGCGCCTGCGACGCCGCCGGCGCCGAAATCATTCCCATCGACAGCGAGCACAACGCGATCTTCCAGTGCCTGCGTTCACGCCAGGCTAAGGACGACGTTCGCCGCATCGTGCTGACCGCTTCCGGCGGGCCGTTCCGCGGCCGTGGCCGTGCCGAGCTGGCCGGGGTCACGCCGGCACAGGCGGTCGCGCACCCGAAGTGGTCGATGGGACCGAAAATCTCGGTCGACTCGGCGACCCTGATGAACAAGGGCCTGGAACTGATCGAGGCGCATCACCTGTTCGGCCTGTCCGGGGACCGGCTGGGCGTGCTGGTCCATCCGCAGAGCCTGGTGCACTCGCTGGTGGAATTCGTGGACGGCTCTACCCTCGCGCAACTGGGCCTGCCGGACATGCGGACCGCGCTGGCGGTGGGCCTGGGCTGGCCGGATCGGATCGACTCGGGCGTCGCCGGCCTGGATTTGCTGGCCCACGGACGGCTGGACTTCGAGGCCCCGGATACCGACGCCTTCCCTTGCCTGCGGCTGGCCTGCGAAGCGCTGGATGCCGGCGGCACCGCACCCGCGGTCCTGAACGCGGCCAACGAAGTGGCCGTTTCAGCCTTTCTTCAGGGCAAAATCCGTTTCCTATCCATTCCCGCGCTGGTCGAGGAAGCCCTCGCCGCGCTGCCTGCCGCGCCCGCGGATTCACTGGAGGCGCTGCTGGAAGCCGATGCACGGGCCCGACGCATCACCGAAACCACCATCGCAGGTCGTGCCGCCCGTGCTTGAGTGCCCTTTCACAACCCGTGAGCGGTTCCGATGAGCGAGGTGCTGGGTTCCCTGCTGTGGATGATCGTCGCCATCGGCGTGCTGGTCACGTTCCATGAGTTCGGCCACTACTGGGTGGCCCGTCGTTGTGGGGTCAAGGTACTGCGCTTTTCGGTCGGTTTCGGCCGCCCGCTATGGTCGCGCCGGAACCGCCACGGCACCGAGTTCGCGATCGCCGCCATCCCGCTGGGCGGTTACGTGAAGATGCTGGACGAGGCTGAAGGCGACGTCTCCATCGCCGAACAGCCCCAGGCCTTCAACCGCAAGCCGGTCCTGCAACGGATCGCCATCGTCGCGGCCGGTCCGATCGCCAACCTGGTGCTGTGCGTGGCCCTGCTCTGGGCAATGTTCGTCATCGGCCGTCCGGACTATTCCGCCACCCTGGGACCGACCACCGGTATTGCCGCCGAAGCCGGCCTGCACGGCGGCGACCGTATCGAGGCGGTCGACGACCGGACCATCAACACGTGGATGGAAGCGCTGCAGACCCTGACCATGGCGGCGATGGACGGCCGCGATGCGCGGTTGCGGGTCATCGACGCCGATGGCAACGAGCAGGACCGGACCCTGGCCCTGTCCAGACTGCCGGTCGGCTTCAATCAGGAAAACGTGGGAGGCGCCGCCGGACTCTCCTGGCGCCACCTGCTGCTGCCGGCGACCGTCACTGCGATCAAGCCTGGCAGCGCCGCGGACGGCGTGCTCAAGCCTGGCGACACCATCACCGCGGTGGATGGTCAACCCGTGCACCAGTTTGGCGACCTTTATCCGCTGGTCGACCAGTTGGGCCAGCGCGGCGGCGCGGCCATGATCGAGGTCGACCGCGAGGGTGCGCGGCATGCCTTCGAACTGCAACCCCGGCAAATCCGGGATCCGGAAACCGGCAAGGTGACCTGGGCGCTGGGCCTGGAGCCCCCCAAGTCGGTGCCACCGGCCGAGTACGACGCCCTCCAGCAGTTCGGCCCCCTCGCCGCCGTCCCGGCGGCCCTGCGCGAGACCGGCAAGATGACCGCCGATTCGCTGGGGATGATCCGGCGCATGCTGACCGGGCACGCCTCGGTCAAGAACGTGTCCGGCCCCATCACCATCGCCCGGGTCGCCAACAACACCGCCAAGCGGGGCGTGGCCTGGTTTCTCTATTTCCTGGCGCTGGTGTCGCTGAGCCTGGCCATCCTTAACCTGCTGCCCATCCCCGTCTTGGACGGCGGACACCTGCTGTATTACCTTATTGAGTTGGTCAAGGGCAGTCCGTTGAGCGAACGCAGCATGGTGACCGGGCAGTACATCGGCCTGGCCCTGCTGGCGGGCCTGATGGGTCTGGCGTTCTACAACGACATCCTCCGTCTGGTGACTTGATGCTTTTGAACTTTTTTGTGCCGGTCTGCTCAAAGCCCGCCAGCCCCCAGCATGACTTTTCCCGGCAAACGCCTGCCCTGCAGGCCCGCCACCTACCGGATGTGATGATGACGCGACAGCCCACCCGCCGCCTGCTCGCCCTGGCCCTGGCCTCGGCCCTTACCGCCCCCGCCTGGGCGCAGACGGCCCTGCCCCCCATCGTCGCCCCCGCCGAAGCGGAGGCCGGCAGCTTCACCGCCAGCGACATCCGCATCGATGGCCTGCAGCGCATCTCCGCCGGTACCGTGCTGACCTACCTGCCGATCGAACGTGGCGATACCGTCACCTCCTCGCGCGTGGGCGACGCCATCCGTGCGCTGTACAAGACCGGCTTCTTCCAGGATGTGCGCCTGGACCGCCAGGACAACATCCTGGTGGTCACCGTGGTCGAACGACCCGCCATCAACAAGCTGACCGTGACCGGCAACAAGGACATCAAGACCGAACAGCTGATGACCGGCCTGAAGGACATCGGCCTGTCCGAGGGCGACACCTTCGATCGCCTGAGCCTGGACCGCGTCACCCAGGAGCTGATCAAGCAGTACAACAACCGCGGCAAGTACAACGTCGAAATCACCCCGACGGTCAGCCCGCTGGACCGCAACCGCGTCGACATCACCATCGCCATCAAGGAAGGCAAGGCCGCCAAGATCCGCCACGTCAACCTGGTCGGCACCGAGAAGTTCCAGAACGAGGACATCCTCAAGACCTGGGAATCCAAGGAACACAACTGGCTGTCCTGGTACCGCCGCGACGATCAGTACTCCAAGGAAAAGCTCTCCGGCGACATGGAGAAGCTGAATTCCTGGTACCTGGATCGTGGCTACGTCGACTTCAGCATCGATTCCACCCAGGTGTCGATCAGCCCCGACAAGCGCGACATGTTCCTCACCGCGGGCATCACCGAGGGCGAGCAGTACAAGGTCTCCGAGGTCAAGGTCACCGGCGATACCGTGCTGCCGCAGGAGAACGTCGAGCGCATGGTGATCGTCAAGCCGGGCCAGATTTTCTCGCGCCGGCTGCTGGAAATCACTTCCGACGGCATCACCGCCACCCTCAGCAACATCGGCTACGCATTTGCCCAGGTCAACCCGATTCCGTCGGTGGACCGCGAGAAGCGCACCGTCGCCCTGAACTTCCAGGTCGTGCCCGGCCCGCGCGTCAACGTCCGCCGCATCGTCTTCAAGGGCAACGCGCGCACCTCCGACGAGGTCATGCGCCGCGAGATGCGCCAGTTCGAAGGCTCCTGGTATTCGCAGGCGGCGATCGACCGTTCGAAGATCCGCCTGCAGCGCCTGGGCTACTTCGAGACCGTCGACGTCGAGACGCCCGCGGTTCCCGGCACCAACGACCAGGTCGACGTCGTCTATACGGTCAAGGAAACCACCTCGGGCAGCTTCGTGTTCGGCCTGGGCTACTCGCAGTTGTCCGGCATGACCACCTCGATCCAGCTGTCGCAGAACAACTTCCTCGGCAGCGGCAACCGCGTGTCGGTCGAGGCGCAGCGCAGCGACTACCTGCAGCGCTACTCGTTCTCGTTCCTGAATCCGTTCTTCACCGACGAGGGCATGTCGCTCGGCTACAACCTGTGGTGGCGCGAGTATGACTATTCCGACTTCAACACCGCACAGTACTCCAGCACGAGTGCCGCGGCGCAGGCGGTCCTGGGCCTGCCGTTGACCGAAACCGACAGCGTGTCGCTGCTGTTCGGCATCGATCGCAACCAGATCAACTACAACAGTGCGACTCCGAGTTCGATCGTGGATTACATCAACGCGATCGGCCAGCGCACGTTCCACGCCTGGCGCTCGGAAATCGGCTGGGCGCGCGATACCCGCAACGACTACTTCATGCCCACCGCCGGTACCTACCAGCGCGTGTCGGCTGAAATCACCCTGCCCGGCTCGACCGTCGAGTACTACAAGCTCAATTACGAATTCTCCAAGTACTGGCCGCTCACCCCGTCGCTGGTCCTGAACACCCGCTTCGATTTCGGCTACGGCGACAGTTGGGGCAACGACACGTCGCGCAACGTCTGCCGGATGCTGCCCACCGACCCGTCGATTCCCGGCCAGGCCAATCCGGCGGCGGCAGCCGACAGCACCGGCGCCTGCGCACCTGGTTCGGTGCTGGATCGCACCCTGACCGCCACCGGCCTGCCGTTCTTCGAGAACTTCTATGCCGGCGGCGTGCGTTCGGTGCGTGGCTTCAGCGACAACACGCTGGGTCCGCGTTCGGAAGCCAACGGCTACTACTGGCGCGGCCAGCCGCTCGGCGGGTCGCTGAAGACGGTCGGTTCGCTGGAAATGTATTTCCCGCGCCTGTTCGATTCCAACGCCGCGCGCATTTCTGCGTTCTTCGACTTCGGCAACGTGTTCGACGGATACGACAACTTCGACGCCGGCGAACTGCGTGCTTCCGCGGGCGTGGCGCTGCTGTGGCGCGCGCCGGTCGGTCCGATCTCGATCAGCTATGCGTTCCCGCTGAAGAAGAAGGACGGCGACGAAATCGAGCGCCTGCAGTTCACCTTCGGCGGCGGCTTCTGATCGAAGGCGCCGCGTGCGGGGGGCTCCATCGCCCCCCGTATGGTGTAGCCCGTATTTCCGGCGTGTCCGGGGGTACGGCGACGAAACTGGGCGAGGCGCTACAATTGCGCCCCATGACCGTTTCCCCCCTTTCCGCCGCCGCGCTCGCCGAGCGCTTCTCGCTGGGCCTGCATGGCGACGGCACCGTGGCCGTCGACGGCGTGGCGACCCTCGCCCGCGCCGGCCGCCACCAGCTCGCCTTCCTTGCCAATTCCCGATACCGCTCGCAGCTGGCCGAATCGGCCGCCGGCATTGTCGTGCTGCGTGCCGATGACGCGGAGGCGGCGCCGGGCACGGCACTCATCGCCAAGGACCCGTACACGGCCTTCGCCAAGATCGCGGCGCTGTTCGAACAACGCCCCGCCCGCCCAGCGGGCATCCATCCCAGCGCGGTGATCGACCCCTCGGCCCGGGTATCGCCCGGCGCGCATGTCGGTCCCTTCGTCAGCATCGGCGCCCGTGCCGAAATCGGCGAGGGTTGCATCATCGGCCCGCACTGCGTCATCGGCGACGATTGCGTCGTCGGGGCCGGCAGCGAGCTGATCGCGCGGGTCACCCTGGTCGTCCGCGTGCGCCTGGGCCAGCGCGTGCTGATCCACCCGGGCGCTGTCCTGGGCGCCGACGGTTTCGGGCTGGCGATGGATGCCGGCCACTGGATCAAGGTACCGCAGCAGGGTGGCGTGGTGGTCGGCGACGACTGCGAGATTGGCGCCAACACCACCATCGATCGCGGTGCGCTCGACGATACCGTGCTGGAAGAGGACGTTCGCCTGGACAACCAGATCCAGATCGGCCACAACGTGCGCATCGGCGCGCATACCGCGATGGCCGGCTGCAGCGCCGCCGCCGGCAGCGCGAAGATCGGCCGCTACTGCCTGATTGGCGGCGCCGCCGGCGTCCTCGGCCATCTGGAAATCTGCGATCGCGTGGTCATCACCGCGATGTCGCTGGTGACCAGTTCCATCCATGAGCCGGGCGAATACTCGTCCGGCACCCCGCTTACCGACAACCGGACCTGGCGCAAGAACGCCGCCCGGTTCAAGCAACTCGACGCACTGGCACGCCGCGTGCTGGCCGCGGACAAGGAATGAACATGACCGAACCCGAAGTGAAGCTCCCCATCGACGTCGTCACCATCCAGAAACTGCTGCCGCACCGCTATCCGTTCCTGCTGGTGGACAAGGTGGTGGAGTTCGAAGCGCACAAGCGCATCGTCGGCATCAAGAACGTGACCATCAACGAGCCGTTCTTCCAGGGCCACTTCCCTGGCCATCCCGTGATGCCCGGCGTGCTGGTGATCGAGGCCTTGGCCCAGGCCGGTGGCGTGCTGACCCAGATTTCGCGCGGCCTGTGCGGTGGCGACCGGCTGTTCTACCTGGTCAAGGTCGACAACGTCCGCTTCTCGCGCATGGTGGTGCCCGGCGACGTGCTGGAACTGCACGTGGAAATCAAGCGGGTCATCCGCAACATGACCCTGTATACCTGCGTGGCCAAGGTCGCCGGCAACGAGGTCGCCAGCGCCGAGGTGCTGTGCGCCGAGACCCCGGCATGAGTACCGATATCCATCCGAGCGCGGTCATCGATCCGGGCGCGCGCCTGGGCGCGAACGTGCGCGTCGGTCCGTTCAGCCTGATCGGCGACGGCGTTGAAATCGGCGATGGCACCGTCATCGGCCCGCATTGCAGCGTGACCGGTCCCACCCGGATCGGCCGCGACAACCACCTGGTCGGCCATGTCGCCGCGGGCGGGGATCCGCAGGACAAGAAGTTCGCCGGCGAACGCACCGAACTGGTCATCGGCGATCGCAACATCATCCGCGAGTTCGTCACCCTCAACCGCGGCACCGGCAGCGGCGGCGGCATCACCCGCATCGGCGACGACAACCTGCTGCTGGCCTATACGCACGTCGCGCACGACTGCGTGATCGGCAACCACTGCGTGTTCTCCAACAACTCGACCCTGGCCGGACACGTCACCGTCGAGGACTGGGTGATCATGAGCGGCTTCTCCGGCGCCCACCAGTTCTGCCGCATCGGCGCGCATGCCTTCATCGGCATGGGCGCGCTGGTCAATGGCGACGTCCCGCCGTACACCATGGTCGGCAGCGATTCGCTGGGCCGGCCGCGTGGCATCAACAGCGAGGGACTGAAGCGGCGCGGCTTCGACAGCGAACGCATCTCCGCGATCAAGCGTGCCTACCGCACGTTGTACGTCGCCGGCCTGCCGCTGGCCGAGGCCAAGCAGCAACTGGCGGAACAGGCCCAGGCCAGCGAAGACGTTCGTGCCCTGCTCGATTTCATCGAACGCGGCGAGAGGCCGCTGCTGAGATGAATTCCCCCGCGCGCCGCCCGCGCATCGCGCTGGTGGCCGGCGAGGCCTCCGGCGACGGGCTGGGTGCCGGCCTCATCGCCGCATTGCGCGAACGCTGGCCCGACGCCGAATTCGCCGGCATCGGCGGCGATGGCATGCGCCGCGAAGGTTGCCAGACCTGGTTCGACGCGGGCGAACTGGCGGTGATGGGCCTGTCCGAGGTACTGCGCCACCTGCCCCGCCTGCTGAAGCTGCGGCGTGCGTTCCGCGAGCGCGTGCTGGCCTGGCGGCCGGATGTGTTCATCGGCATCGATGCCCCCGACTTCAACCTGGGCGTGGAGCGCTGGCTCAAGCAGCGCGGGATCCGCACCGTGCATTACGTCAGCCCCTCCGTCTGGGCCTGGCGCGAGAAGCGCGCGCAGAAGATCGGCGCCAGCGCCGACCGCGTGCTGTGCCTGTTCCCGATGGAACCGCCCATCTACGCCCGCCATGGCGTCGATGCGCGCTTCGTCGGCCATCCCATGGCGGACGACATGCCGCTGCAACCGGACCGCGCCGCCGCCCGGCGGGCGCTGGACCTGCCGGCCGACGCGCCGGTGCTGGCCCTGCTGCCCGGCAGCCGGCTGGGTGAAATCCAGCGGCTCGCGCCGCCCTTCCTGGAAGCGGCGCAGCGCGTCGCGCGCGTAGTACCGGAACTGCGCGTGTGCGTTCCGGCCGCCAACGCCGCCTGCCGCGAACAACTGGAAACCCTGCTCGCCGATCCGCAACTGGCCGTGCCGAACCTGCATCTGCTCGACGGCCATGCCCGTACCGCGCTGTACGCGGCCGATGTGGTCCTGCTGGCTTCCGGCACGGCGACCCTGGAAACCATGCTCGCCAAGCGCCCGATGGTGGTGGGCTACAAGGTCGCGCCGATGACCTATCGCATCGTCAAGGCGCTGGGCCTGCTGAAGGTGGAGCGCTACGCCCTGCCCAACGTACTGGCAGGCGAGGACCTGGCGCCGGAACTGATGCAGGACGACTGCACGCCCGACAAACTGGCCGATGCCGTGCTGCACTGGTTCCGCGCGCCGCAGGAAGCCGCCGCCCTGCAACCGAAGTACCTGCACCTGCACGAGCAACTGCGCCAGGATGCTTCCGCGCGCGCCGCCGACGCGGTGTCCGAGCTGCTGGAACCGGCCGCCGCGCCCGCGGGCATCCGCTAGAATCGCGTCATGCTTCCGAACGGTTCGCTGTTTCCCGCCCCCGTGTTCCGCCTGATCGCCGGCGTGGACGAAGCCGGCCGCGGCCCGCTGGCCGGACCGGTATCGGTGGCGGCGGTGATCCTGGATCCGGATCGCCCCATCGACGGCCTCAACGATTCCAAGCAACTGACCGAAGTCCAGCGCGAGGCGCTGTATCCGTTGATCATCGAGCGCGCGCTCGCCTGGCGGGTCGAGTTGGTGCAGCGCGAGGAAATCGACACGCTCAACATCCTGCAGGCCACGATGGAAGGCATGCGACGCGCGGTTCGCGCGTTGCAGCCGGCGGCCGAACTCGCGCGCATCGATGGCAACCGGATTCCCACCCGCCTGCCGTGTCCGGCCGAGGCGCTGGTGGGCGGCGATCGGCTCGATGCCGCGATCATGGCCGCATCCATCCTCGCCAAGGTCACCCGCGACCGCGCGATGGTGGCATTGCACGCGCAGTTCCCGCAGTACGGTTTCGCCAACCACAAAGGCTATTCCACGCCCGAGCACCTGGCCGCGCTCACCCTGCATGGCCCCTGCCCGCTGCACCGCCGCAGTTTCGCGCCCGTTCGCGTCGCGCTGGAAGCGCACGGCATGGCCTGAGCGCGGAGTTCCCGCGCCTCCCCGCCGCCGGTCGGATGAACAGGACGCCCTGTCCTTGGTCACGCCGACTTCCAGCAGTCGAAACAATCCTCGCAACCCTGCAGGCTGTTATCGCATCTCCTCCATGAGGAATGCCGTCTTCCAAGGATCACGGTGACACGCCCCGGCCCCCGACGGTCTCGCGAGAACTGCCATGAACCTGCATCCCGACCATGCCGCTCCGGAACCCGGAGCGCCGTCCCCCGAATCCCGTTGCGGCTCCCGCACCGGCAACGGCCCCGCCTCCCATCAACACCTGGCCGCGCTGGTACGCGGGATCTGTCCGGATGCACCGTCGCCGGGCATCGACGGTCCGCAACGCATCGCGGCGCTGCTGGAAGACACCGCCTGGGACTGCGAGCCCGCGATCAGGGCTGGCCTGGCCGCCGTGCTGGCGCGACTCGCCCAGCCTGCCGGACAGCCGATGGGCGCCCTGCCATCGGACCTGTCCTGGCCCCGCCTGTGGCGGGAGGTCGAGGCCCACGATGATTTCCTGCGTCTGCGCGATGTCGAGTCGAACCTGCGACATGCGGAGGTTGGCGCCTTCCCGTTCGATCGGCACGACTGGGAACACGCACGCGAGGAGGAATGCGCCCTGCGCGAACACCATCGGCAGGTCCGTGAAACCAGCTACGCGCCCGCGCAACCGGCGGTGTTCCGGGTGCATTGAGCCGGCCGCCGGGACGCTTCGCGCCCGCCATGCGCCCAGGCAGCCCGGGCTCGCCGGCCCGGGCGCCGATGTCAAGCCTTGCCCCTCCCCACCCCCGCCGGTAACCTGCCCGGACAGTCTTCCGAGCCGGCATGTCCTCCCGCTTCGTTCATCTCCACCTGCACACCGAGTTCTCGATGGCGGATTCGATCATCCGCGTGCCCGAGAAGCCGGATCAGGCCGACCCCAAGAAAGCCAAGCAGGCCAACCTGCTCAGCCGCGCGGTGGAACTGCGCATGCCGGCGCTGGCGGTCACCGATCGCAACAACCTGTTCGCCCTGGTCAAGTTCTACAAGGCCGCCGAAAGCGTCGGCATCAAGCCGATCGCCGGCGCCGACGTGCTGGTGGCCGAGGGCAACGAGACGCCGTGGCCGGTGACCCTGCTGTGCCGGGATCGCGAGGGCTACCTGTCGTTGTCGCGCCTGCTCACCCGCGCGTGGATGGAAGGTCACCGCAACGACGGCGTCGCCATCGATCCGCAGTGGTTGCACGAGGATCGCCAGGGTCTGTTCGCGTTGATGGGCCGCCAGAGCCACGCCGGCCGGCTGGCGCTGAGCGGACGGCATGAACTGGCCGAGCAGCACCTGGCCGAATGGCAACGCAGTTTCGGCGAGGATCTGCATCTCGAACTGACCCGCACCCAGCGCGATGGCGAGGAGGCGTTCAACGCTTTCGCGCTGCACGCTTCGGCCAAGCGCGGCCTGCCAGTCATCGCCAGCAACGACGTGCGGTTCCTGTCGCCGGACGGATTCGACGCGCACGAGGCGCGCGTGTGCATTGCCTCCGGCCGCGTGCTGGACGACCCGAAGCGGCCCCGCGAGTACAGCCCCGAGCAGTACATGAAGTCGGCCGAGGAAATGGCCGCGCTGTTCGCCGACGTGCCCGACGCCATCGACAACACGCTGGCGCTGGCGCAGCGCTGCAACATCGAGATGCGGCTGGGCACCTACTTCCTGCCCGCCTATCCGGTGCCGGAAAACGAGACCCTGGACAGCTGGATCCGCAGCCAGGCCCGGACCGGCCTGGAAGAACGGCTGGAGAAGAACCCGCTCGCCCCCGGCAAGTCCCGCGAGGATTACTTCGAACGGCTGGAGTTCGAGCTGGACACCATCATCAAGATGGGCTTCCCCGGCTACTTCCTGATCGTGGGCGACTTCATCCAGTGGGGCAAGAACCACGGCATCCCGATCGGTCCGGGCCGCGGTTCGGGCGCCGGTTCGCTGGTGGCGTGGGCGCTGAAGATCACCGATCTGGATCCGCTGCCCTACAACCTGCTGTTCGAGCGCTTCCTCAACCCGGAACGCGTGTCGATGCCCGACTTCGACATCGACTTCTGCATGGACCGGCGCGACGAGGTGATCGACTACGTCGCGCGCAAGTACGGCCGCGACCGGGTCAGCCAGATCATCACCTACGGCACCATGGCGGCGAAGGCGGTCGTGCGCGACGCCGGCCGCGTGCTGGGCTTTCCCTACGGTCTGGTCGATGGCGTCGCCAAGCTGATCCCGAACATCCTCGGCGTGACGCTGAAGGATGCGATGGGCGAAGGCAACAGCGAAATGGCCTCGCAGGAGCTGATCGAACGCTACAACAGCGAGGACGATGTCCGCGATCTGATCGACCTGGCGCGCCAGTTGGAAGACCTGACCCGCAACGCCGGCAAGCACGCCGGCGGCGTGGTCATCGCGCCGTCGCCGCTGTCGGACTTCTGCCCGCTGTTCGCCGAACACGACGAGGGCATGCTGGGCCGGAACCCGGTCACCCAGTTCGACAAGAACGACGTCGAGGAAGTCGGCCTGGTGAAGTTCGACTTCCTCGGCCTGCGCACGCTGACCATCATCGACTGGGCGGTCAAGGCCATCAACCGCCGCCACGAACGCGCGGGCGTGCCGCCGATCGACATCGCGACGATTCCGCTGGACGACGCCGCCACCTATCGCCAGGTGTTCGCTTCCGGCAACACCGGCGCGGTGTTCCAGTTCGAATCCTCCGGCATGCGCCGGCTGCTGAAGGACGCCAAGCCCGACCGCTTCGAGGATCTGATCGCGCTGGTATCGCTGTACCGACCCGGCCCGATGGACCTGATTCCCAGCTTCGTCGACCGCAAGCACGGGCGCGAGGAAGTCGAGTATCCCGATCCGCGCACCGAAGCAATCCTGAAGGACACCTACGGCATCATGGTGTACCAGGAGCAGGTGATGCAGATGGCGCAGATCGTCGGCGCCTACTCGCTCGGCGGCGCCGACCTGCTGCGTCGCGCGATGGGCAAGAAGGTGCCGGCCGAAATGGCCAAGCACCGCGAGATCTTCCGCGAGGGCGCCGGCAAGGGCGGCGTCGACGAGAAGAAGGCCGACGAAATCTTCGACCTGATGGAGAAGTTCGCCGGCTACGGTTTCAACAAATCGCACGCCGCGGCCTACGCGCTGGTGTCGTACCAGACCGCGTGGCTGAAGTGCCACTATCCGGCCGAGTTCATGGCCGCGGTGCTGTCCTCGGACATGGACAACACCGACAAGGTGGTCGGTTTCCTGGACGAGGCGCGCGGGCTGTCGCTGACCGTGCTGCCGCCGGAGATCAACCACTCGGACTACATGTTCGAGGCGACCGATCCGCGCACCATCCGCTACGGCATCGGCGCCATCAAGGGCGTCGGCCAGGGCCTGTGCGAGACGATCGTCGCCGAACGCCGGCAGGGCGGCGAATTCCGCGACCTGCTGGATTTCTGCAAACGGGTCGATTCCTCCAAGCTCAACCGGCGCGCGCTGGAAGCGATGGTGAATGCCGGCGCGCTTGACGCGCTGGGCCGCAATCGCGCCTCGCTGATGCTGCAGTTGCCCGAAGTGCTGAAGGCCACCGATCAACTGGCCAAGGAGCGCGCGGCCGGACAAAGCTCGCTGTTCGGCGGCGGCGATGCCGCGCCCGCGCTGGAAGTGGTGCTGACCGAATCGGACGAGTGGCCGCTGAGCCAATTGCTCAATGGCGAGCGCGAGACACTGGGGCACTACCTCAGCGGGCATCCGATGGATCCCTATCGCGAGGATCTGCGCGCCCTGGTCGGCAGCGACCTGGGTGATCTGGAAAAACTCTGGAGCAACCAGTCGCCGGGCGAAAAGAAGGGCTGGCGCCCGGAAGTCAGCGCGCTGATCGCCGGCCAGGTGGTCGGCGTGCGCCGCAAGGGCGACAGCCAGGTGTTCGTGCAACTGGAGGACGGCCGCGGCCGCATCGAATGCAGTGCGTTCTCCGACGCGATGGCCGAGTTCGGCCCGCTGCTGACCCGCGACCGCATCCTGATCATGAAGGGCGGCCTGCGCGAGGACGAGTTCAACGGCGGCTTCAGCCTGCGCATCCGCCAGTGCTGGGACTACTCGCAGCTGTGCACGCAGCAGGCGCAGCGGCTGTCGCTGCGGCTGGACCTGCGCGAACCGGGGCTGTGGTCGCGGGTGGAAGCCCTGCTCGCCCGCCACCGCCCCGGCAACACGCCCCTGCGCCTGGATCTGGTGCTGCCCTCCGGCAAGTCGGCCACCGCCGGCATGCTTGACGTCAATGGCAGCCTGTCGGTGCGGGTCGATACCGAACTGGTCGACGCGCTGCGGGCCACCCCTGGCGTGCGCGCGGTCAAGCTGGCGGTGGGCCGCCCCTGGGCGCAGAACCACTGAGGCCCGGTTCCGGGCTCCGGACCGTACTGCACGGCTCGGTATGGAGGCCCCGGCTGGGATAAACTCCCCCCTTTCCGGCCCACGGCCCGCTTGATGAACCCGAACTACCTCGATTTCGAACAACCCATCGCCGATCTGGAAGCCAAGATCCAGGAGCTGCGCAACGCCAGCGCGGGACCGGCGGTGAATGTCGATGCCGAAGTCCATGCCCTGCAGGACAAGCTGCGCGTCCGCACCGCCCAGATCTTCCGCGACCTGACCCCGTGGCAGGTATCGCAGCTGGCCCGCCATCCGGCCCGCCCCTACACCCTGGATTACGCGCGCGTGATCTGCGACGAGTTCCAGGAACTGGCCGGCGATCGCGCCTTCGCCGACGACAAGGCGATCGTTGGCGGCCTGGCCCGCATCAATGGGCGCTCGCTGGTGATCATCGGCCACCAGAAAGGCCGCGATACCAAAGAAAAGATCAAGCGCAACTTCGGCATGCCCAAGCCGGAGGGTTACCGCAAGGCACTGCGGCTGATGAAGCTGGCCGAACGCTTCCGCCTGCCGGTGCTGACCTTCATCGACACCGCCGGCGCCTGGCCGGGCATCGATGCCGAGGAACGCGGTCAGTCCGAGGCGATCGCGCGCAACCTGCTGGAGATGTCGGAACTGAAAGTCCCGGTGATCTGCACCGTGATCGGCGAAGGCGGCTCCGGCGGCGCGCTCGCCATCGGCGTGGGTGATCGCACCCTGATGCTGGAATACAGCACCTACTCGGTGATCACCCCGGAAGGCTGCGCCTCGATCCTGTGGAAGTCGGCCGACAAGGCCAAGGACGCCGCCGAGCAGCTCGGCCTGACCGCCAAGCGCCTGCATTCGCTCGGCCTGGTGGACAAGGTGGTGCGCGAACCCATCGGCGGCGCCCACCGCAATCCGCGCCAGATGGCGACCCGGCTGAAGGCGGTCCTGCTCAACGAACTGGACGCGCTGGAACAGATTCCGGTCGAACAACTGCTGCAGCGCCGTTACGAGCGCCTGCGCAGCTACGGGGCCTACGAGGCCGCCTGAGGGCAAACGCGATGAGCTGGCAGAAATGGATATCTGCCCTGCTGCTGGTGCCGGTGGTCGGTCGCGTATCGTCGTGTATGCGTTTCTGCCTTCCGAGCGCGAAAACATGCGCTCGGTTCACTGATGCGCCTTTCATTCCCGCCATACGCCAAGCCGCATGAGCCCGTTCATCATCCTGTCGCTGATTCTCCAGGTCGCCTGCTGCGTGCACGTCGTGCGCACCGGACGGCCGCTGTACTGGGTCTTCATCCTGCTGCTGTTTTCGTACATCGCGGTGCTGGTGTACTTCATCGCCGAAGTGCTGCCGGATCTGCGCCACAACCCGTCGGCGCGCCGGGCCGCGCGCAGCGTGCGCTCGCGCATCGATCCCGAGCACGAGAAGCGCAAGGCGGATCGCAAGCTGGGGCTTTCCGATACACCGGAAACCCGTCGCCAACTGGCCGAGGAATGCCTGCGCAGCGGGGATTTCGCCCGCGCCGAGGATCTGTTCGGCAACGCGCTCAAGGGCCTGTACCGCACGGATCCGGACCTGATGCTCGGCCTGGCCAAGGCCCAGTACGGACAGGGCAAGGCACGCGAGACGCGCACGACCCTGGACGCGCTCATCGCCGCCAATCCGAACTTCCGGTCCTCAGACGGGCACCTGTTGTATGCGCGCGCCGTGGAAGACCTGGGCGATGCGACCGCCGCCCTGCACGAATACGAAGCCGTCGTGCAGGGCCATCCCGGCGAGGAGGCGCGTGCCCGCTATGGCCTGCTGCTCAAGCGCCAGGGCGATCTGGTTCGCGCCCGCGCGGTATTCCAGGAAATCCTGACCCGCTCCGACGCCCTGCCGAAGTACTACCAGCGCGATCAGCGCGAGTGGATCGCGTTGGCCCGCAACGAACTGGCCAACCTGCCCTCGTCCTGATTCAAGTAAAGAACGGCAGTCCTGGCTGTCTTACCGCGAATACTGCTAGCAAGCACTGCGTTGGAATGCCCTGGCGTTCGGGCCGAACCAACAAACGGAGTCATTTCCGCTCAGAGCTGCCGGGTGTTCAATGATCGTTGCCCCTCAACGACGTGGATACACCCATGTTCGAAGCCATCGCCCAACTGCTGGCACATTGGCTTGACTTGTTCGGTCAGGCGGGCAGCCGCCGCGCATGGCCGATCATGGTCGGATTGCTCCTGTTGATTTCAATCTTGTGCGCGGTGGCATTCTGGACAAATTCCTGAGCCATGCCCACCGCTTCACTTCCGGCGGCGCACATGGTGGCGTCCCGGATCTGAGCCTTGTCTTCCTCCTCCCGCGACGATTCGCCGCAGGCGCGGACGCGCCGACGGCGCTAGGATGAGATCGCCGGCACCGGCCGGCTCACGGGGGAAAACGTGATGGACCTGTTGCATCCATGGTGGCTGGTTCCGCTCATCCTGTTCGTCCTGCCGATGGTGGTGGGCCTGTTCTACAACCGCCTGCGCTGGCACCGGAACGGGGTCAACCAGAACTGGGTTCTGGGCCTGTTCGTCGGTGTCTGCTGGCTGGCCGCCATCATCGTCATCCTGAACAAGCTGCGCTGAGTCGCAGGCCTGCCGGCTAGACTGGGCGGCATGTTCGCCCTGCCGCCCGCGCCCGCCGTCGTGCCGTCCCTGCTGATCGGCTTCAGCGGTGGCCTGGATTCGACGGTCCTGCTGCACCGCCTCCATGCGGAACCGGCATTCCAGGGCGTCCTTCGCGCCATCCACGTCCATCACGGCCTGCAGTCGGCGGCCGACGACTGGGCCGCGCACTGCCAACGCACCTGCGATGCCTGGGAAGTTCCGTTGCGGATCGTGCAGGTACGGGTTTCCGCCGACGCCGGCCAGGGTATGGAGGCGGCCGCCCGCCACGCGCGCTATGCGGCGTTCGCCGAGGCGATGTCGTCCGGCGAGGTGCTGGTGACCGCGCATCACCTGCAGGACCAGGCGGAAACCTTCCTGCTGCGTGCCCTGCGGGCTTCGGGCGTGGATGGGCTGGCGGCGATGCGCGACTGGCGCGCCTTTGCCGGTGGATGGCATTGGCGCCCGCTGCTGGACACCTCGCGTGCCGTGCTTGAAAGCCATGCCAGCCAGCATGGTCTGGCGTGGATCGATGATCCGAGCAACCTGCACACCACCCACGACCGCAACTTCCTGCGCCGGCAGGTCATGCCGCTGCTGGAACAGCGTTGGCCGCATGCCGCGGCCGCATTCGCGCGCAGCGCTTCGTTGGCGCGGGAAACTGCCGACCTGCTCGATCGCGACGACGCGCTGGCGCTGGCGACAATCCGCACGCTGGATCCGGCGGCCTTGTCGGTGACCGCCCTGCTTGCGCTCCCGCCCGCGCGGCGCGCCCGCGTACTGCGCCACTGGCTGTGCCAGCTGGATCTGCCGCCCCTCCCTACCGAAGGTGTGCGCCACATCGAGCGGGATCTGCTGGCCGCGGCGGCGGACGACGAAGCCGAATTCAGCTGGCGGGGCGCGGTCGTACGCCGCTGGCGCGATCTGTTGCATGCCGAGTCGATGCGACCTCCGCTGCCGGCCGACTGGCAAGTCGAATGGGACACGCACCAGCCCCTGCGGCTACCGACCGGCGACCGGCTGGTCATGGAAGGCGCGGCCTGGCCGACGCCGCTGCGGGTCGGCGCGCGTCTGGGCGGCGAGCGCCTGCGCCAGCCCGGTCGCGCGCACAGCCAGGCGCTGAAGAAGCTGCTGCAGGCCGACGGCATTCCCCCATGGGAACGCCGCCTGCTGCCGCTGCTGCGGGACGCCGACGGCGAACTGCTCGCGGCCGGCGACCTGTTGCTGGATGCGCGCCTGGACGATTGGCTGCGCCGGCATGGGGCGAGCCTGCGCTGGGAACGGGCAGCCGCCCTGACCGCCGCGCGTTGACCTTCACGCGGCGGCTCCGCACACTTTCCCGCATGGCCAAGAAAAACACCCCCGACGCGTCCCCGGTGGCGAACTTCGAACAGTCGCTGGAAGAACTCGAACGCCTGGTCGACCGCATGGAACACGGCGACCTCAGCCTGGAAGATTCGCTGGCCGCCTATGAGCGCGGCGTCGGCCTGTACCGCCAGTGCCAGGCCGCGCTGGAACAGGCGGAACTGCGGGTCCGGCTGCTCAGCGATCCCGCCAATCCGGAAAGCGCCGAGCCGTTCGCGCCGCTGCCCGATGGCAACTGAGGCCCGCTTCGCGGCCTGGGCCGCGCGTACCGAAGCCACCCTCGAGCAGGCCCTTCCGTCCCCCGACCAGGCACCCGGACGCCTCCACGCGGCCATGCGCCACGCCGTGCTCGGCGGCGGCAAACGCATGCGCCCCCTGCTGGTCTATGCCACCGGCGCCGTTTCCGGCGCGCCGGAAGCCATGCTGGACGCGCCCGCCGCCGCGGTCGAACTGATCCACGCCTATTCGCTGGTCCACGACGATCTGCCGGCCATGGATGACGACGATCTGCGCCGGGGCCGGCCGACGGTGCACGTCGCCTTCGACGAGGCCACCGCCATCCTCGCCGGCGACGCCTTGCAGACGCGTGCTTTCGAAGTGCTGGCGCAGGCACCCGCCGACGCCGATATCCGGCTGGCCTGGGTGCAGGCGCTGGCCGGCGCCTCCGGCGTGGCCGGCATGTGCGGCGGGCAGGCCCTGGACATCGACGCCACCGGGCGCCAGCAGAGCCTGGAAGAACTGGCCCGCATGCACGCCTGGAAAACCGGCGCGCTCATCCGTGCGGCGGTCCGCCTCGGAGCCCTGGCCGGCCGCGCCGCGCCGGATGTCGTGGAACGCCTGGACGGATTCGCCTCGTCGCTGGGCCTGGCTTTCCAGATCCGCGACGACATCCTGGACGTGGAAGGCAGCTCCGAACAGCTCGGCAAGACCGCCGGCAAGGATGCGGCCCAGTCCAAGTCCACCTATCCGGCCCTGCTCGGCATGGACGGCGCCAAGGCGCGATTGAACGAACTCGACGCGTCGATGCGCGAAGCGCTGTCGCCATTCGGCGAGGCCGCCGATGCGCTGCGCGCGTTGGGCGAACTGGCGGTCCGCCGCGATCATTGATCGCGGCAATCCGCGCACAAAAAAAGGCCCGGTTTTACCGGGCCTTTTTCATTGACTCGCGAACTTCGCTTACTTGATCAGGCGCAGCGTCAACGGATAGCGATAGGCTTCGCCGTTGTTGGCCTTGATCGCGGCGATGATGGTGAACACCAGCCAGGCGATGCCGACGATCACCATCAGCGGCAGCGTGATCAGCGCGCCGATGCCCAGGGTCACGATCGTCAGCAGGAACAGCGCCAGGAAGATGATGCCGACCGTGATGTTGAAGTTCAGCGCTTCCTTGCCCTGGTCATTGACGAAGGGCATGGTGTCCTTCTTGACCAGCCAGATGATCAGCGGACCGATGAAGCAGCCGAGGCTGCCGGCCCAACCCGAGGTGAGGATGCCGCCGACCAGCGCGGACAGGTGTGCGAACAGGGCCCACTGACGCTCTTCCGCACTCGGGCTTCCCGAAGTCGGCGGCGGCGGCGGTGCGGTGACGTTCTCGAACTCGCTCATGCGTGTATCCCCATTCCTTGTTGACGTTGATGGTATGGAACAACCCCGGCGGCCACTTTCGGGGCCCCGGGGGATCCTGTCAAGACACGTCAATCGGATCCGGCAACGGTCATGCGCCCGAGCAGGATGGAACCGCAGGCCACGTGCGAACGCGGATCGACATCGTTTCCGACCGCCTCCACGCCCGCGAACATCTGCTTGAGGTTGCCGGCGATGGTGATGCCGTCGACCGGATGGGCGAGTTCGCCGTTCTCCACCCAGAACCCGGCCGCGCCGCGCGAATAGTCGCCGGTCACCGGATTGACGCCCTGCCCCATCAGCTCGGTGATGACCAGGCCGCGTCCCATGCCGCGCACCAGTTCATCGAAGCCACCGGCATTGGCCGAGACCTGCAGGTTGTGCACGCCACCGGCGTTGCCGGTGCTCTGCAACCCCAGCTTGCGCGCCGAATAGCTGCCCAGCAGGTAGCGCTCCAGCACGCCGTCGCGCACCAGTGGCGCATCGCGGGTGGCGACGCCCTCGGCGTCGAAGGCGGCCGAGCGCCAGCCATGGCGCAGGAACGGACGTTCCTCGATCGAGAACCATTCCGGGAAAACCCGCTGGCCGGCGTGATCCAGCAGGAAGCTGGCCCGCCGGTACAGCGCCGAACCGGCCACCGCGCCCAGCAGGTGGCCCACCAGCGATCGCGCCACCTCGGCGGCGAACAGGACCGGGTACTGGCCGGTGGCGACCGTGCGCGGTTCCAGCCGGGCGACGGTTCGCTCGGCCGCCTTGCGTCCGACCACCTGCGCCGCTTCCAGCGCGGACGCCGCCAGCGCCGTCGTGTACCAGCCGTCGCGCTGCATGCCGTCGCCCTCGCCCGCGATCAGCGCGCAGCCCAGGGTGTGCTGGGTGCTGCGTTCACGTCCGACGAACCCGTGCGAATTCGCATACACCGAAAGACTCTCCGAACTGCCCACCGAGGCGCCGTCGGAATTGCCGATGCGCGAATCCGCTTCGCGCCCGGCGTTCTCGCAGGCCAGGGCCAGATCCAGCGCCTCGTCGGCCTGCACCGGCCAGGGATGCCAGAGGTCGAAATCGGGGAACTCCGCCGCCATCCGGTCCACGTCGGCCAGCCCTGCGGCTTCGTCGTCCTCGGTGTAGCGGGCGATGGCGCAGGCCTGCTCGACCGTGGCCTCCAGGCTTTCCTCGCGCAGATCCGCCGTGCTGGCGCTGCCCTTGCGCCGGCCGAAGTAGACGGTCACGCCGATGCCGCGATCACGGGTCGATTCGACCGTCTCGACCTCGCCCAGGCGCACGTTGACGTTCAGCCCGCGCTCCTCGCTGCAACTGACCTCGGCCTGGCTGGCGCCACGCGCGCGGGCGGCCGCCAGCAGGCGCTGCGACAGCTCGGCAAGGGTATCCAGCCGGGCCAGACTGTCGTCGGCGGAAACGGTGATGGCGTTCAATGGCTTATCCTTATGCAATGCAGGAAGCCGGACGTCCCGGCCTCCCCCGTGAAAGATGTCCCGGCGCGCCGTGCAGGCACCGCCGCGTGACCGGCAACCGAGATCGACCATGCGCGGACGCGACCCCGAAACCGGCGAATTTTTTAGCCCCAGCCGTACCCAGCAGCGCGAGGAAGCGCTGGAGGTGCGCAGCCTGGCCGAACAACTGGTGGCGCTGACGCCGGCCCGCCTGGCGAAGCTGCCGATTCCCGAAGACCTGATGCCGCATATCCTGGAAACCCAGCGCATCACCTCGCACATCGCGCACAAGCGCCAGTTGCAGTACCTGGCCAAGCAGATGCGCCGCGAGGATGACGACGTCCTGGCCGCGATCCGCGACGCGATGGACGAAGGCGGCGACGCGGCCCGGCGCGAGGCGGCGCAACTGCACCGTGCCGAGCAGTGGCGCGAACGCCTGCTCGCCGACGGCGACAGTGCACTGGGCGAGCTGCTGGAGGAGTTCCCGCAGGCCGACCGCCAGCGCCTGCGCCAGCTGATTCGCAACGCCGGCGAGGAACGCGCGAAGAACAAGCCGCCGCATGCGTTCCGCGAACTGTTCCGCGAGATCCGCGAACTGCTCGCCGACGGCGACGACGCTCCCGGCGATACGGACACCGACGAAGACTGAGCCGCGTGCCGGCGCCCGCGCGGCGCCGTCCACCCGCCCGCGGTTCACGCGCGGGTGCCGCCCACCGTCAGGCCCTCGATCAGCAACGATGGCTGGCCGACGCCCACCGGCACGCTCTGTCCGTCCTTGCCGCACACGCCCACTCCGGCGTCCAGCGCGAGATCGTGGCCGACCATGCTGACCTTCTGCATGGTTTCCGGTCCGTTGCCAATCAGGGTGGCGCCCTTGACCGGCGCGGTGACCTTGCCGTCCTCGATCAGGTAGGCCTCGGTGGCCGAGAACACGTACTTGCCGCTGGTGATGTCGACCTGCCCGCCGCCGAAGTTGACCGCATACAGGCCCTTCTTCACCGAGCGGATCATCTCTTCCGGATCGTGCTGTCCGGCGAGCATGTAGGTGTTGGTCATGCGCGGCATCGGCAGGTGCGCGAACGATTCGCGGCGACCGTTGCCGGTCGGCGCCATGCCCATCAGGCGCGCGTTGAGCGTGTCCTGCATGTAACCGACCAGCACGCCATCTTCGATCAGCGTGGTGCAGTTGGTGGGCGTGCCTTCGTCGTCGATGTTGAGCGATCCGCGCCGGCCCGGCAGGGTGCCGTCGTCGACGATGGTCACGCCCGGCGAGGCGACCCGCTGGCCCATGCGGCCGGCGTAGACGCTGGTGCCCTTGCGGTTGAAATCGCCTTCCAGGCCGTGGCCGACGGCCTCGTGCAGCAGCACGCCGGGCCAACCGGACGCCAGCACCACCGGCATGACGCCGGCCGGCGCATCGATGGCGTCCAGGTTCACCAGCGCCTGCCGCAGCGCCTCGCGCGCCAGTTCCTCGGGGCGGCCGCCACCCAGCAGTTCGGCATAGGAATAGCGACCGCCCATGCCGGCGTAACCGGACTCGCGACGGCCGTTCTGCTCCACCAGCACCTGCACGTTCAGGCGCACCAGCGGACGCACGTCGGCGGCCAGCACGCCGTCGCTGCGCGCCACCAGCACGGTATCCAGGCCGCCTGACAGGCTCACGGTCACCTGCTGCACGCGCGGATCGGCCGCGCGCAGGAAACGGTCCACCGTGCGCAGCGCCTCGACCTTGGCGGCATTGTCCATCGCGTCGATGGGATCGTCCGCGCCGTAGAGCGCGCGTCCACCGCCCCGCACCAGCGCGCGTGGCGCATGCGCCGCGCCGTCACGGGCGATCGCGCGCGCCGAGCGCGCGGCGTCCAGCAAGGCGACCGAATTGATATCGTCGGAATACGCGAAGCCGGTCTTCTCGCCCGAAATCGCCCGCACGCCGACACCCTGCTCGATCGAATGCGCACCGTCCTTGACGATGCCGTCCTCCACCGTCCAGCTTTCGCGCCGGGCATGCTGGAAATAGAGATCGCCGAAATCGATACCCGGTCCCAGCAGCGCCCCGAAGGTGCGGTCCAGGCCGTGCTGGTCGAGGCCGGCAGGCAGCAGAAGGCGGGTTTCGGCGAGCGTCAGGGAAGCAGTCATGGCAGCAAGGTGGGGGTTGGGACGGGCCAGCGCAAGGCGGTGCGGGCGCCGCGGTTCAGGGCAGGCCGGCGCGCGCGGCCGAGGATGGCGCCTGTTCGCGTGATTGCTCGCGCGAAATGGCCTCCACCTTGGGTTCCTTCCAAGGACCAGTCACCCGATAGGTCTTGGCACCCATTTCGCCCAGCGGGCGCTTGAGCACAGCGTTGGCGACCGCGCCGACCGCCGCGCCCAACGGTCCGGCGGCCACCGCGCCGACCGCGGTCAGCACGTTGGCCGACTTGGGCAGCACATCCACCACCTGGTCGAACTGTTCGGCGCGCAGATCGGTCGTGCCGCCGATCCGGATCTCGGCGGCGGGACCGTCGATCACCAGCGCGTCGGTGCGGGCCAGGCCGTTGCCCAGGGCCACCTCGCCTTCCATCCGGTTGAACGCGAATCCCTTGGAAAAGAAGTCGCTGAAATCCAGGGTCAGCCGGCGACGCAATTCGGCCACGCTCAACAGACCGAGCACGCGGCCCGCACCGGGCTCCAGTTCCAGCAGATGGCCATCGCGCGCATCCACGCCGACCTTGCCTTCCAGTTCGCTCAGCCGGAACGCGCCGGGACTGCCACGCCAGCCCGCGGTGGCCTGGACGGTGCCGTGGCCGCCGCGAATGCGGCCACCGTAGCCGGCATCGGCCAGCAGCGCGCCGAAATCGCGGCTCGCCACCTTGGCCTGCAGTTGGGTCCGCGCATGCGCGCCCTTCCCCAGCCAGGTACCTGCCACGTCGATGTCGTGCTGCGGGGAACGCAACTGCAGCTGTTCGATCTGCATGCCGGCGGGCAACTGGCGCGTACGCAGGCGGGCGTTGCCGAGTTTCGCGCTGCCGACGCGCAGTTCATCGACGTCCAGCGACAGCGGCGGAATCGCCGACGGATCCAGGCCATCGTCGGCGGGTACCGGCGGCGCGCCGGGCATGCCGATCGGCGCGCCAGCGACCGCCCTGGTCGGGACCGTGGCCGCCGCGGTGGCGGTGCCGGCGGGCGACGCGTTCTGCCAATACAGGCGCGAGAGCCGCCCGACGATCGCGGCGCCCCGCGTCTCCGGCACCAGCAGGCCACCGGACAGCGCGGGACCTTCCAGGGTCACCGCCAGTGCATTGGGGGCCGGCGCCAGTTGCAGACGCGTATCGGGGAACACCGATCCGATCATCAGCAGGCGCGTAGCGGTGACATCGACATGGCGCAACTTCAGGCCATCGTCGTCACCCTCGTCCTCGCCACCCTTGAACAGCGCGATCCAGTCCATCGCATCCAGTTGCCGCGTGCGGCCGCTGACGATCAACCCGGACGCGGGCGGAGCCTCGGCGACATTGTCGCTCCCCAGCACCACCCGCACGCCGGTCTGCTGGCCGTTGTTGCGCGCGCGCAACGCCAGGCGCTGGCCGAACGCGACTTCGATCTGCCCGCTGCCCAGCGGCATCGAGGTGCGTACCACCGTCGGCAGCGCGGCGAATGCCGGTTTTTCCAGCGGTGCCGGCAGGCTCAGGGCGGTGCCGACCAGCTGCGAACGCAGCTGCAGCTGGCTGGGCGCGTTGCTGGCCGCGCCCTTGGGAATGGTGACCGCGACGTTCCAGTCCGAACGCCCTTCGATGTACGGCTTCAACCAGGCCATTTCCGGCGCGCGATCCAGCAGTTCCTTCGCATCCAGGCGCGCAGCGAGCTCGGCCTCGAACGCCTGCTGCGGATCCCGCGCGCCGCTGCCCGCGCGCAGCGACAGCACGCCGGGCTGGCCCTGCAACATCACCTTCATCGGTTCGGAAGCGAATCCGCCGTTGTCGTAGCGCGCCTTGCCGGTGACATCGGTGAAGGCGAGGTTCCAGCGCTTTTCGGCCAGCTTCGCCGCGGTCAGTTCCACCTCGCCTTCCATCCGCTGACGGGTGGGCGAATCCTTCTTCAGCGGCTGCAGCAGATGGAAGCTGGCGCGGGTGGCGCCGGAGGCTTCCAGATTGGCGAAGGTGTCGGCATGGGTTTTCTGCAACGGACTCTGCCGCAGCATCGCCAGCAGTTTCCCCGCATCGGTGTGCGTGTCGGCGTCGACACGCAGGTTGGATTCGCGGAAGTCCGCGATGCCGGCGCTGAAATGCTCGACCGCCACGCCGGCCAGGCTGCCGTGCCCGTCCAGGGAGAATCCGTTGCCGATGAAGGCGACATCCGCGTCCACCTGCTCCAGCGCCGGCCAGTCGCGCTGGAACTTGAACTGCCCGCCGTTGATGCGCGCGACCGCCTCGAAGCGGCCGTTGTTGCGGACGAAGGGCCAATCGTCGAGATCGCCCGAGACGATGGCGCGGCCATTGTTCACCTGGCCGCCGACCAGCGCCGCGTTGAGCCAGTCCACCGCCGCCTTGGGCATCTGGTGGTGAACCCAGAAGCGCTGCGCTGCGGGCACCGGCGCCTGATCGAGATCGGCGGCCAGATCGATCCACGGCCGGGTGCCGTCGTTCTGGAACCACAGGCCGCCGCGCACCTGCGCGCCGTAATCCTTGCCACGCACGCGCAACGCCGGAGTGCCGACGCGCCAGCCGGCGCCTTCGCGCCAACCGACGATTTCGCCATCGAGGGTGACGTCATGCACCACGCCGAATCCGCTGGGCCAATTGAACTGCAGGCGCGATGCCGGTTTCAGGCGCAGGCGCAGGCCTTCGGCGTCGCCCTCGAAATCGCCCGCCAGCCCGCTCATTCCCGGCGCGCGGCCGACCGGCGCGAAGCCGACTTCCAGCAGTTCGCCGCTGGCGCGCAGGCCGCCCTGGCGATTGCCGGCGACCTCCACCCGTGCCAGCCGCGCGGTCGGACGTGCCTGGCCCAGCCAGCGGCGCATGTCGTCGCCCACCTGATCGCTCAACCCCAGCACCGCGAACAGCGGCGCCGCATCCAGTTGGCGCGCGACCAGCGCGGTCTCGCGACCACCGGCCAGCAGCAGCCCGTCCAGTGTCTGCGTGCTTTCGCCACTGCCGACCCGCAGCAGCGGCGCATCCAGTCGCCAGCCGCTCCGGACCAGGCGCCAACGCAACCTGCCGTCCAGTTGTTCGAAGGCCGCGCGCGGCAGCGCCCCGCCCCCCACCAGCGGCGCACCGCGCAAGCCCAGTTTCTGCACGTGCGCCTCGGCGGTGACCATCACCACGCGATGCCGGTACAGGGATATCCAGCCTTGCAGCCGCCCGCTGCCGGAATCGGCCACCACACCCGCGTAGCGCAGCAGCGGCGACCACACGCCGATGTCGGCGGCGGTCACCTCGGCGTAGGCCTGGCCGTCGCCCTTGCGACGATTGAAATCGACGGCAACGTTGAGCGGCGCGCTATCGGCGCGGATATGCGCACGCGCACCGACCCGCACGCGATCGCCGTTCACCCGCAGGCGCATGTCGATATCGGGCACCCGCAATTGCCAGCCAATGGACGGCGCGTCGATGTCCAGGCGGCCGTCGATGATCTGCAGTTCGCCCAACCCCTCCAGGCTGGACAGCGGATCCCCGCCCGGCTGTTGCTGCCCGGGCAAGCCGCGCACCGACCAGGTGCCGTCGTCGGCGCGCTGCAGGGTCAGCGACAAGCCGCGCAGGCGCAGTTCGGTGAACGACCGGCCCGGCAGCAGGCCACCGTACATCGACACCAGCACCTCGGCCTGGCCGATACGGACGCCACCCTCACCCTCGCCGATCCGCAGCCCGTCCAGTTGCAGCAGCGGCCCGCGCCGGGTCCACTGGGTTTGCACCCGATCGAATGCCACCGGCCGCCCGGCCCGCTCGCTCAACCACGCGGCGACACGCTCGGGATGACGTTCGGCCAGCGGCAGCACCTGGCTGGCGATGCCCAGCACCACGGCCATGCACACCAGCACGATCGCGATGCCGTAAACGGCACCACGTCGGGCAAGGCGCAGGCGGCGGCGCATCGGGGTGGGCATCAGCGGCAAGCCGGGATTGGAGATTGGGGATTGGGGACGGGGCGAATCACGATTCCCCAATCCCGAATCCCGGCCTCAAAGCAGCACGACATCGAACTGCTCCTGCAGGTATTGCTCGTCGGCCTGGAAGCGGATCGACTTGCCGAGGAATTCCTCCAGTTCCGCCACCGACTGCGATTCCTCGTCGGTGATGCGCGCCACCACCTTGGGCGATGCGATCACCAGCAGGCGCGCGGCCTCGAACTGGCGCACGGCACGGGTGATTTCGCGGAAGATCTCGTAGGTGACGGTTTCGGCGGTCTTGATGCTGCCGCGGCCGCCGCATTCCGGGCACGGCTCGGACAGTTGCCGCTCCAGGCTCTCGACCGTGCGCTTGCGGGTCATCTCCACCAGCCCCAGCGGCGAGAACTCGTACACCGTGGTCTTGGCGTGATCGCGCGAGAGCGCCTTCTCCAGTGTGCGCAGCACCTGGCGGCGATGCTCGGGATCGTCCATGTCGATGAAATCGATGATGATGATGCCGCCGAGATTGCGCAGGCGCAGTTGCCGCGCCACCGCCTGCGCCGCCTCCAGGTTGGTGCGGTAGACGGTTTCCTCCAGGTTGCGCTGGCCGAGGAAGGAACCGGTGTTCACGTCGATGGTGGTCATCGCCTCGGTCTGGTCGATGACCAGGTAGCCACCGGATTTCAGCGGCACTTCCTTGTCCAGCGCGCGGCCGATTTCGTCTTCCACCCCGTACAGATCGAAGATGGGACGTTCGCCGCTGTAATGCTCGATGCGCTCGGCCAGGACCGGCATGTACTTGGCCGCGAACGCCTGCAGCCGCTCGCTGGTCTCGCGTGAATCCACCCGTACCTTCTCGACATCGCGCCGCATCAGGTCGCGCACCGCGCGCAGCGGCAGGGTCAGGTCCTCGTAGATGCAGGTACCCACCGCGGCATCGCGGCTGCGCTGTTCCACCAGCGCCCAGACCCGCGCCAGGTAGGAAATGTCCTCGGCCAGCGCCTCGGCCGGCTGGCCCTCGGCATTGGTGCGGATGATGTAGCCATGACCGCCATGCGCCGCCGCAAGATCGCTCACCAGCGATTTCAGGCGCTGGCGTTCGGCCTCGTCCTCGATGCGTGCCGACACCCCGACCACCTTCGACTGGGGCAGCAGCACCAGGTAGCGCGAGGGAATGCTGATCTGGGTGGTCAGGCGCGCGCCCTTGCTGCCGATGGGATCCTTGACCACCTGCACCACCACGTCCTGGCCGTCGCGCAGCAGGTCCATGATCGGCACCGACGGCGGCGGCGGCAGCGGCGTCTCCACCGCCTCGCCGTTGGCGACCGGCGCCGGGCGCACGATGTCGTTGGCATGCAGGAACGCCGCGCGATCCAGGCCGACTTCGACGAACGCCGCCTGCATGCCCGGCATCACCCGCTGCACCTTGCCCTTGTACAGGTTGCCGACCACGCCCCGGCGCCAGCCGCGCTCGATGTGCAGCTCCTGCAGCATGCCGTTCTCGATGACGGCCACGCGGGTTTCGCGGGGGGTGACATTGACCAGGATTTCTTCGCTCATGTCACCGTCCGTTGGAAGGAAAAGAAGGGGAGCGACGGCGGGCGGCCAGCGCCGCGCCTGCCGTCATGCCAGCACTCCGAACGCGCGCAGCAGGCGGGCGGTCTCGTGCAGGGGCAGCCCCATCACGCCCGAGAAGCTGCCCGAGAGGCGGGTCACGTACTGTTCGGCGCGGCCCTGGATGCCGTAGGCCCCGGCCTTGCCCATCGCCTCGCCGCTGCCGACATAGGCGGCGATGTCCGCGTCCGAAAGCTCGGCGAAGCTCACCTCGGAAATGGACACCGCCTGCTCCTCGCGGCCGGCGTCGACCACCGAGACCGCCGAGATCACCTGGTGGGTCCGGCCCGACAGCCGGCGCAGCATGGCGGCCGCGTCGTCGGCATCGGCCGGCTTGCCGAACACCTCGTCGTCCAGGATCACCTCGGTGTCCGCCCCCAGCACCACCGCGCCCGGCACGGTCATCACCTTCAGCAGTCCGGCCCCGGCCTTTTCGCGCGCCACCCGACGCACGTAATCTTCGGCAGACTCGCCCGGCTGGCGATGTTCGGGGATATCCAGATCAATGCGCCCGAAGGTCAGCCCCAGGCGGGTCAGGAGTTCGGCGCGGCGGGGGGATTGGGAGGCCAGATGCAGCATCGGGAAAGAATAACCTGAGGCGACTGACTGAACGCCGGTTGAGTGTTCCCGTGGACGGCGAAACCCGATTCGACTCACAACGCGTTCATCGTGTACTGAACACGCTTCACTCCCACTGGCCCCCGGCCACCGACGCATACAAGGAGATCCCATGCGCCACCACCCGTTCCGCCCGCTGCTGCTCGCCCTGTCCCTGGCCCTAGGAACCGTCACGATGACCGCCCAAGCCCAGACCGCTCCCGCTTACACCGTGCCCGCCGACGGCACCCTGCTGAACGTGTCGGCGCAGGCCGAGGCCTCGCGCGTGCCCGACGTGGCGACCCTGTCCGCCGGCGTGGTCACCCAGGCCGCCGACGGCAACGCCGCCATGCGCCAGAACGCCGAGCAGATGGCCAAGGTGGTCGCCGCCATCAAGGCCGCGGGCATCCCCGAGAAGGACGTCCAGACCAGCGGCATCAGCCTCAACCCGCAGTACCGCTACGCCGAGAACGAACCGCCGAAGATCACCGGCTACCAGGCCAGCAACACGGTCAGCCTGAAGGTCCGCGACATCGCCAAGCTGGGCAAGGTGCTGGACGCGCTGGCCGCGGTGGGCGCCAACCAGATCAACGGCCCCAGCTTCGAAATCGACCAGCCCGAGCCGGTCTACGACGAAGCCCGCCTGGCCGCGCTGAAGAAGGCCCAGGCCCGCGCCGAGACCTACGCCAAGGCGTTGGGCCTGCGGGTCCGCCGCATCGTCAGCATCTCCGAGGGCGGCGGCGGTTTCCGCCCGGTGCCGATGATGGCGATGGCGATGGACGCCAAGGCCGGCCGGATGGAGTCCACCCCGGTGTCCCCGGGCGAGACCACCCTCTCGGTGAACCTGGACGTGGTGTTCGAACTGGGCCGCTGAGCCCCGCCACCCCGCTCCAAGCAACGGTGCCTCCGGGCGCCGTTGCCGTTTCCGGCGTCCGGAACGGCATTCATTCGACCTTGGTCGCCCCCCTCTTGCGGCCACCACACGGCGGAGTACAGTCTGGAACTGCGGCGCGGGGGCGTTGCAACCCCACTCCTCGCGGCCGAGCGTTGTTCCTGTCACAGCCCTTCAGGAGGTGGACCATGGTTCGCGCACTACCCTTCCGCACCCCGACCCGTCTGGACATCGGCCGCATCCTGGCCATCGCCGCGGCCATCGCCCTGCACGTGTTCGCCCTCCTCCTGCTGCTGATGCCGATGGCGGCGCCGCAGATCGCGCAGATTGTCGAACAGCGGATACCGGTACCGCTGCAGGCGGATCCCATTCCGCCGCCGCCGTTGCCGCCGCAACCGGTGGAGCCAACACCCCAGGACAAGCGCGTTCCCACTCCGGTAACCCCTCCGGCCGTGACAACGCCGGCCAACGTCCCCGATACCGCACCGATCATCGATCAGGGCACGATCGCTGCCACCAGCGATACGATTGATTCCGCGCCAACCAGCGATATCGGTTCGCCGGACACCTCGCCGATGGTCGGTTCGCAACTCCAGTATGTGACAGCGCCTGCTCCTCCCTATCCGCGGGTCGAAGCACGCGCCGGCATCGAAGGCACCGTCGTACTGAAAGTGCTGGTGGATGTCGATGGCGCACCGCTGGAAGTGGTGATCGAGACCAGTAGCGGCAACCGCAACCTTGATCGCGAAGCCCGTCAGCATGTGCTGAAACACTGGCGCTTCAAGCCCGCGGTTCGCGACGGCATCGCTGTGCAGGCCTACGGTTTGGTCCCGATCGATTTTGTACTGCGTTGATTCGTTCGGGTTGATCCGCTCGATCACAGGTATCAAGAGGCCCGCTTCGGCGGGCCTCCACTTTTCCGCAATCGCTTGGCAAGGATGCTGAACGCCATTCGGCGGATTGCCCGAGCGATTACTCGCGGCAGCGTGTCTCGAAGATTCGATGAATCCGACTCAAGCGCGATGGTAAGGATGATTCGCCAGCATCGCCGCGGCGCGGTAGATCTGCTCGGCCACCACCAGCCGCACCAGCATGTGCGGCAGGGTCAGCGGGCTCAGTGACCACTTCTCGTGCGCGGCGGCCAGCACGTCGGCGGCGTGGCCTTCCGGACCGCCGATCAGGAAGGCGAGATCCCGGCCTTGCCCACGCCAGTGTTCCAGGCGTTGCGCCAGTTGTTCTGAGGAATACGGCTTTCCGGTGACTTCCAGCGCGATGATGTGCGCGTTCTTCGGCACCGCCGCCAGCACCCGCTTGCCCTCGTCCTCGATGGCGCGCTGCGGGTCCCGGCCCTTGCCGCGCAGGCCGGGCTCGATTTCCACCAGTTCGAACGGCAGCCAGTGCGAAAGGCGCTTCTGGTATTCGGCGAAGCCCTGCGCCACCCAGGCCGGGGCGCGTTCGCCGGTGGCGATCAACCTGCTCTTCATGCCGCAATGATACCGGCGCCACGCTTTCGTCGGACCGCATGCAAGCGTCATGCCTTTGTCATCCAGCGGTTACACGCAGTGCCTAGCGTCACCGGCTCCCCGCCAGCTGGAGTCGCATGATGACCGTCTTCGATCCTGCCCGCCGCAACGTCCTCAAGGGCAGTGCCGCCGCCATGGCCATGGGCGCCATGGGCAGCCTGGGCGCGCTGTATTCGCGCCAGGCCCTCGCCGCCACCGAATCGGTGCGGCTGTCCCCCGTTCCCAGTCGCTACGGGCCCATCGCGCCCGTCGCCGACCGCACCACCGGCCTGCCGCTGCTGCAATTGCCGCGCGGCTTCAGCTATCGCTCGTTCGGCTGGACCGGCGATCGCATGGACGACGGCCAGCCCTGCCCGGATCGCCATGACGGCATGGCCGTGGTCGCCACCCGGATCGCACGCCCGGGCCGCGGGCACGGATACGGACGTGGCCATGGCCATGGCCACGGTGGGCTGGAATACGTGCTGATCCGCAACCACGAACGTGGCGCGGGCGCCCCCATCCAGGCGCCTGGCATGTACGACACCGGCCTCGTCGACGGCAGCCAGGTGGCCGGTGGCGGCACCACCACCCTCACCTACCGTGCCGGTACCGGCTGGAACGCGCTGGAGCCCAGCCTGGGCGGCACCCTGGTGAATTGCGCCGGCGGCCTGACCCCGTGGGGCACCTGGCTGAGCTGCGAGGAAATCAAGACCGATGCCACCTCCAGCGCCGGCCGCAAGCACGGCTACGTGTTCGAGGTGGATCCGGACAACGAGCGCACCACCGGCCGTCCGCTGGTCGGCCTGGGCCGTTTCAGCCATGAGGCGGTCGCGGTGGACCCGCGCACCGGCATCGTCTACCTGACCGAAGACGACCGCAACAAGGCCGGGCTGTACCGTTTCGTCCCCAACGATCGGCGAGGCCGCAACGGCTCGCTGGAAAATGGCGGCCGCCTGCAGGCCGCGCGCGTGCGCGGCAAGCGCAACGCCGACCTCACCGTGGCCAGCATCGGCGACCGCTACCAGTTGGAATGGGTCGACGTGCCGGAACCGGATCTGGACACCATCGCCGCTCCCGCCGGCTTCCCCGACATCTCCGCCGGCGAGACCCTCAGCGGTCCGTTCGCCCAGGCCTGGAGCGAGGGCGCGCTGCGCATGAGCCGCGGCGAGGGCATCTGGTACAGCTACGGCAAGATGTTCATCGTCGACACCAGCACCGGCGTCGATGCGCAGGGCCGCAAGGGACGTGGCAACGGCGCGGTATGGGTGCTGGATCTGTTCACCCAGCAGATCAAGGCGCTGTTCGTCAGTGGCCACCAGCTGGCCGCGCACAATCCGGACAACATCACCGTGAGCGCGCGCGGCGGCGTCGTACTGTGCGAGGACGGCGGCGAGAGTCCGGACGAGTACGGTCCCGGCGCGCGCCTGATCGGCCTGACCCGGGCCGGCGAATCGTTCTACCTGTGCAAGAACAACATACAGGTGACCTCGACCCAGATCGCCAACGCCGGCAAGACGATCGAGGAAGGCGACTACCGCGAAAGCGAGTTCTGCGGGGCCTGCTGGGATCCGCTATCACGCACGCTGTTCGTCAATATCCAGACCCCGGGTATCACCTTCGCGATTACCGGGCCGTGGGAGCGCGGGCCGCTCTAAGGCGCAACGCACGCCACGTAAACGACAACGGCGCCTTTCGGCGCCGTTGTTTCATCGCGGAACCGAAAGCCGCTTACAGGCGATCTTCCGCACCGGTTTCGACTTCGTCCTGCTCCGGCGGCTGGTCGCCCACCGTCCACAGCCGCTCCAGCGCGTAGAACTCGCGCACCCGCGGCAGCATGATGTGGACGATCACGTCGCCCAGGTCCACCAGCACCCACTCGGCCTCGCGCTCGCCTTCCACGCCCAGCGGCATGACGTCGAGCTTCTTGGCGAACTTGACCACTTCGTCGGCGATCGACTTGACGTGGCGGGTGGACGTGCCGGACGCAATCACCAGGAAATCGGCGACGCTGGATTTGCCGCGCACATCGATTTCAACGACATCCTTGGCTTTCAGTTCTTCCACCGCCGCGTGCACGTTGGCGAGCAGGACCGGCACGGCCGGCGGGGGGCTGGGAAGACGGGTCTTGATGACTTGCGCTTGGCTGGACAAAGGTCTGGTGACTCCGGGAACTCGGCCCGATTATACCGGACCGTCCGCCGCCGCCGACGTGAAGTAGAGCCGCTCGTCCGCGATATAGGCGGACACGGCGGGCGGGACCAGGTCTTCCCAGGGCCAGCCTTCGGCGATCCGCCGGCGCACGTCGCTGGCCGACTCCGGCTGCAGCGGCTGGTGCAGCCGATGTATCCGCCCCGCGGGAGACGCACGCAGGTCGCCGGCATCGGTCGTCCAGCGACCGGCAATCGTGGCGGCGAGTTCAACCGGCAACTCGCCGTCCAGCGGACTGCCCGGGCGCTCGGCCACCACGAAATGCGCCAGTTCGAACAAGTCCCGCCATTCGTGCCAGGTGGGCAGTCCGACCAGGCTGTCGGCTCCCACCAGCCATGCAATCGGCGTGCGCGCGCCGAGTTCGCCACGCAGTTCGCGCAGGGTGTCGACGGTGTACGAGCGGCGCTCGGGCTGGCGCAGCGCGCGGCGCAGTTCGCGGCGATCGACATGCAGGCCGACCTCCCCGTCGATGGCCAGTTCCAGCATCCGTGCGCGCTGCGCCGCGTTGGCGCCCGGCGGGGCGCGATGCGGCGGATCCGCCGCGGGCGTGAGCGCGACCAGGGTGTCGAGTTCGTCGCGGGCCGCCCGCGCAATGGCCAGATGCCCGTTATGGACGGGATCGAAGGTGCCGCCGTAGAAAAGGTGGAGCATGCGGTGTCAGGGCCGTCGCGGAGACCGTGGCAGTGTGCGGGGATTGCCGGCGCGGGAAAAGATCCGCCTCAGGCCACCAGCAGGCGCACCGCGCGCGCCTCGGCCACGGCCAGCAGCAGCCGTTCCATCGCCACCCAGGCGTCGCCCGGCGCGCGGCCCTTGGCGATGCGGTCGATGCGCGAGGCCTCGGCGACGAAACGCTCCCAGCGCTGCGGTGCGGCGTGCCGCTGCAAGGCCCGCTTGAACGGCGCCTGTTTGGATTCCCAGATGCCCTGCGATTTCATTTCCGCGGCCAGGTTGCCGCCGGACGCCTGCACCCTCGCCAGATGGGCGGTGCGCAGCAATTCCTTGACCACCATCGGCATCAGGCCGGCGACCACGTCGCCCTCGGCGCGCAGGCCGGCCAGCATCCGCGACACCTGCGGCCCCTGCCCGGCCAGCATGGCGTCGGTCAGGCGGAACACGTCGTAGCGCGCGGCGTCGGCCACCAGCGATTGCATGGTTTCCGCCGACAGGCTTCCGCCCTGCGCCAGCAGCGCCAGCTTGTCGATCTCCTGCGCCGCGGCCAGCAGGTTGCCTTCCACCCGCTCGGCCAGCGCCTGCACCGCGTCGCGGTCGGCCCGCAGCCCGCGCGCGCGCAGCCGGCTCTCGATCCAGCCAGGCAGTTCGTGCGGCTTGATGGCCCAGGCGACGGCGAGGACGCCGATCTGCGCGACGGCGTCGGCCCATTTGCCCTGATGGGCCTTCGACCATTCACCGGCGGTGATCAGCAGGACCACGTCGGGCGGCGGATTCGCGCAGAACCGGCTGATGACCTCGGCGCCCTCCTTGCCCGGCTTGCCGCCTGGCAGGCGTACCTCGACCAGGCGCCGCGCGCTGAACAGGCTCGGGGCGTGGAAGCTGGCATCGAGCTCGTTCCAGTCGAAATCGCGCCCGTCGGCGTCGAATACCTCGCGCTCGCCGATGCCCTGCGCACGTGCCTGCGCGCGCACCGCGTCGGCGGCTTCCAGCACCCGCAGCATTTCCGGCCCGGCGATCAGGTACGCCGGGAGCAGCGGCTCATCGGCGCGTGCGGCGATCTGTTCGGGCTTAAGTTCCATCGGCCGGCTTGACCATCTGGCCGGCGCGCACCACACCGTCGACCCGGCGCAGGATCGAAGCGGACATCTCGCGCCGCAGTTCGTCGGCCAGGATCTCGCGCTCGGTCGTGGTACCGGTGGCGTTCTCCGGCGGCGACACGTAGTCGCGCGAAAGCTCCACCACCTGCTGCGGCACCAGATCGGTGCCGTCGGCCTTGCGGAACACGAACACGACGGCGTAGCGCAGGCTGTACTCCTGGGCGCGGCCCAGTGCGTCCACCGCGATCGGCAGATCACCCCAGCGCTCGGAGACGATGACCAGTTCCGCCTTCCTGGGGACCATGTCGCCGCTGGCGGCGGCGGCTTTCGCCGCCTCCAGGTCCGCCGTCGTGGGCGTATGCGCGTCGGCACCGGCCGCCTGCAACCCGCGCACCAGCTTGTAAGCCAGGTCGCTGTAGGTCGCGGCAGAGCGGACCAGGACCGGTCCCAGATCGGAAGGGAGCGCGATGCGGCTGCGCAGGTGGAATCCGCAGCCGGCCAGCAACAGGGCCAAGGCGGCGGCGGCAAGGAATCGGGTTCGGATCATGGGCGAAGTCTGGACGAGGCCGCGAAAGGCGGCAATAGCCTAGCCGGCCCGCAGGTGAATACGGGGGATTCGGGATTGGGGATTGGGGATGTCGATGCGGCAATGCGCGGCTTCTACCGTCATACGCATCTTCATCCAGCGGCCTTCGACGGCCAAATGGCAAGCCAAGCCGGAATCGGGTGGCGCGTGGGATTCACCCTTTCGGGGAAACGGATCCCGGCCTTCGCCGGGATGACGGCGAAGGGGAGATGACGCCGCGCACGTCTGGAACGGTCCCCCCGCGAACGGCGGCGATCGCGGGGCGGGGTTGGACGACGCGGATCGCCCACGCGTCCAAGCCGGCTCAGCCGGCGACGATATTGACGATCTTGCCCGGCACGATGATCACCTTGCGGATGGTCGCGCCTTCCAGGAACTTGGCGGTGTTCGGTTCGGCCCGGGCCAGCCCCTCGATGTGCTCGCGGGCGGCGTCGGCGGCGACCTCGATGGTGCCGCGCAGCTTGCCGTTGACCTGCACCGCCAGGGTCACCGAATCGCGCACCAGCGCGGCCGGGTCGACCTGCGGGAAGGCGACGTCTTCCAGCAGCGTTTCCGGATGGCCCAGCGCCTGCCACAGCGCGTGGCTGGCATGCGGCGTGATCGGGTTGAGCAGCAGCACCGCCGCTTCCAGCGCCTCCTGGCGCACCGCGCGGCCACTGTCGCTGGCGTCGTCGAATTTCGACACCGCGTTGGACAGCTCCATCACCGCGGCGATCGCGGTGTTGAAACTGTGGCGCTTGCCATAGTCGTTGCCGACCTTGTCGATGGTTTCGTGGGTCTTGCGGCGCAGCGCCTTCTGCCCGGCGCTCAGCGTGGCCGGATCCACCGCGGGCGCCGGACCGTCAGCCGCATGCTTCTGCACCTGCGTCCACAGGCGGCGCAGGAACCGCGCCATGCCTTCCACGCCGGCCTCGTTCCACTCCAGCGACTGCTCCGGCGGCGCGGCGAACATCGAGAACAGGCGTACGGTGTCGGCGCCGAACCGCTCCACCATCGCCTGCGGGTCCACGCCGTTGTTCTTCGACTTGGACATCTTCTCGACCGCGCCAATCTGCACCGGCGCGCCGTCCGCGCGCAGGGTCGCGCCGGTGATGCGGCCGCGCTCGTCGCGCTGCACGTCCACGTCGGCCGGATTGATCCAGTCCTTGGAGCCATCCGGATTGTCGCGATAGAAGGTCTCGGCGATGACCATGCCCTGGGTCAGCAGGTTGGTCGCCGGTTCGTCACTGTCCACCAGCCGCGCGTCGCGCAGCAGCTTGTGGTAGAAGCGGAAATACATCAGGTGCAGGATCGCGTGCTCGATGCCGCCGATGTACTGATCCACCGGCAGCCAGTAGTTGCCGCGCTTGTCGACCATGTCCCTGGCGCCCGGCGAGGTGTAGCGCGCGTAGTACCAGCTCGACTCCATGAAGGTGTCGAAGGTGTCGGTCTCGCGCTCGGCCGCGCCGCCGCATTCCGGGCAGGTGGTCTTGCGCCATTCCGGATCTGCCTTGATCGGCGATTTCACCCCGTCCAGGGTGACGTCTTCCGGCAGCACCACCGGCAGTTGCGAATCAGGCACCGGCACCGCGCCGCACTTGTCGCAGTAGATCACCGGAATCGGACAGCCCCAGTAGCGCTGGCGGCTGACGCCCCAGTCACGCAGGCGGTAGTTGACCCGGCGCTGGCCGCGGCCCTGGCGTTCGAAGCGCTCGGCCAGCGCCTCGAAGGCGCCCTGGTAGCCCAGGCCGTCGAACTCGCCCGAGTTGACCAGTTCCAGGTCCTCGCGGGTCTTGTCGCCATACCAATCGCGCCAGATCGTCGGGTCGTAGCTGGCCTCCTCGTCATTGCGCGGCGACTTCAGCGCGATGACCTGCTGGATCGGCAACTGGTACTTGGTGGCGAACTCGAAATCGCGCTGGTCGTGGCCGGGCACCGCCATCACCGCGCCGGTGCCGTAGCCCATCAGCACGAAGTTGGCCACCCACACCGGCAGCTTTTCGCCGGTGATCGGATGCACGGCGCGCAGGCCGGTGTCCATGCCGCGCTTTTCCTGGGTTTCCAGCTCGGCCTCGGACACGCCGCCCTGCTTCAGTTCGGCCAGGAACGCGGCCAGCGCGGGATTGGACGCGGCGGCCTTCAGCGCCAGCGGGTGCTCGCCGGCGATCGACACGAAGGTCACGCCCATCAGCGTGTCGGGACGGGTGGTGAATACGGTCAGCGGATCATTGCCTTCGACCGCGAACTGGATCTCCAGGCCCTCCGAACGGCCAATCCAGTTGCGTTGCATGGTCTTGACCGCGTCGGGCCAGCCCGGCAGTTCGTCCAGGCCATCCAGCAGTTCCTGGGCGTAGTCGGTGATGCGCAGGAACCACTGCGGAATCTCGCGCTTCTCGACCACGGCGCCCGAGCGCCAGCCGCGGCCGTCGATAACCTGCTCGTTGGCCAGCACGGTCTGGTCGACCGGATCCCAGTTCACGACCGAATTCTTGCGGTAGGCCAGGCCCTTGCGCAGCAGGCGGGTGAACATGCGCTGTTCGTGGACGTAATAGTCCGGACGGCAGGTGGCGAACTCGCGCGACCAGTCGATGGCGTAACCCAGCAGTTTCAGCTGGCTGCGCATGTGGTCGATGTTGGCGTAGGTCCACTTGGCCGGCGCGGTGCGGTTCTTGATCGCCGCGTTCTCGGCCGGCAGGCCGAACGCGTCCCAGCCCATGGGCTGCAGCACGTTGTGGCCGGTCATGCGCTTGTAGCGGCTGATCACGTCGCCGATGGTGTAGTTGCGCACATGGCCCATGTGCAGCGCGCCGGACGGATACGGCAGCATCGACAGGCAGTAGTACTTGGGCTTGTCGGACTGTTCGTCGACCTCGAAGGCCCGGCGCGTCTCCCAGAACGATTGGGCGGCGGATTCGACGGATTTCGGCTCGTAGGCGACGGGTTCGGCAGCGGACATGGCAGGCGTAGGCGGGAAAGGCGACGGCAAAGTCGGCAAGGGTACCGCAGTGCAGCAGAGGGCTCCACTCCGGAAGGTCACGGGCCGACTGCCGGATCCACGCCAGGACGCTCGGCTACCATGGCCCGGACCCGCCCCGGAGCCCCGCATGTCCCGTCCCGCCCTGCCGCTGGCCTTGGCTATCCTGCTTGTCCCGCTGTCCGCTCGCGCCGCGGAACCGCTGGCGCTCCAATGCGAACGGCTGTTCGAGTCACGCAGCGGCAAGCTGCTCCCGGCGCGTACCGTGGTGGTCCGCCAGGGCCGCGTCGCCGAGGTGCTGGAAGGCCGGGTCGAAGTGCCCGGCGCCCGCACGGTGGACCTGGCCGGTCACACCTGCCTGCCCGGCTGGACCGATCTGCACGTCCATCTGGGCAGCCAGTCCAATCCGCAGAGCTATTCGGAGGGATTCCGCCTGGATCCGGTGGATTTCGCCTACCGCTCGGTGGGTTTCGCCGAAAAGACCCTGCTGGCCGGCTTCACCAGCGTGCGCGACCTGGGCGGCGAAATCGCCCCGCACCTGCGCGATGCGATCAACCAGGGCCTGGTGAAGGGGCCGCGCATCTTCGCGGCCGGCAAATCCATCGCCACCACCGGCGGCCACGCCGATCCCAGCAACGGCTACAACGATCACCTGTCGCACCTGATCGGCCCGCCGGGCCCCACCGAAGGCGTGATCAACTCCGTCGACGACGCGCGCCAGGCGGTGCGGCAGCGCTACAAGGACGGCAGCGATGTCATCAAGATCACCGCCACCGGCGGCGTGCTCAGTTACGCCAAATCCGGCGACGCGCCGCAGTTCACCGTGGACGAGGTCAAGGCGATCGTCGAGACCGCGCGCGACTACGGTTACAAGGTCGCCGCGCACGCGCACGGCACCGAAGGCATGAAGCGCGCCGTGCTCGGCGGGGTGACCAGCATCGAGCACGGTACCTACATGAGCGACGAGGTGATGCGGCTGATGAAGCAGCACGGCACCTGGTACGTGCCGACCCTCTACGCCGGCCGCTTCGTCGCCGAGAAGGCCAAGGTGGACGGCTACTTCCCGGAAGTCGTGCGCCCCAAGGCCGCCCGCATCGGCGCGCAGATCCAGGACACCGCCGCCAAGGCGTATCGCAACGGAGTGAAGATCGCCTTCGGCACCGACATGGGCGTGGGGCCGCACGGCGACAACGCGCGCGAGTTCGTTTACATGGTGGAAGCCGGCATTCCCACCGCCGAGGCACTGCAAGCGGCGACGGTACGCGCGGCGGAAGTGCTGGGGGTGGACGATCAGGGCGTGATCGAGGCCGGCAAGCGCGCCGACATCGTGGCCGTGCCCGGGGATCCGGTCGCCGACATCCAGCGCGTGCTCGAAGTCGCGCTGGTGATGAAGGACGGCGTGCTGTTCAAGCAGCCCTGAGGGGTCAGGCGCCCCTGACGGCGGCGCGCCACGCGGCCCAGCCCGCCCAGGCGACCCAGATCCACCAGATCCCGAAGCCCAGCCGCTGGGCGACGCCGGCCGGCAGCGTATCGACCGCGAACAGCACCGCGTACAGCATTCCCACCGCCGCCAGCACGCTGGCGCGGCCGACGCCCCACCAGCCCGCGCGGCCGCGCAGGCCCATCGCCAGCAGCAGCGCGCCGGGCACGAAGGCGACCCACCACAGCATCCACGCGGTGGCGTGGTAACTGCTGCTGGCGTTGTGCAGATCCTCCGGATCCAGCGGCAGCAGTCCCAGCGCGACCACGCCCAGCGTGGACAGGAACAGCAACTGCGCGCCGATCCGCCCCGGCCAGCCGGCGTCGCGCGGCAGCCGCTGGCGCAGCGACAGCATCGCCGCCGAGGCCAGCAGTCCCGGCAGCATCAGGCCCAGCAGGTTGAAGGCATTGGCGTGCGGGATGCCCTTGGCGCCCAGCACCGCGATCGGGTGGGTCACGTGCGAATACCCCGGCAGGGCCCATCCGAAACCCACCGCGGCGGCGGCGAACACGACCGCGCCGGCGATGCCGGCCAGCGGCAGCCAGCGATTCATTGCATTTCCCAACGGAACACCTCTTCAACACCCATGCCAAACGTCCGCGCGATGCGGAACGCGAGTTCCAGCGACGGCGCATAGCGCCCCGCCTCCAGCGCAATGATAGTTTGCCGGGTGACCCCGCAGGCGTCGGCCAGCGCCTGCTGGGTCATGTCGCCGCGTTCGGTCCGCAGGCGGCGGATGTCGTTGGCTATGGGCGTTCCGCTCACCGGCGATCGCGCCAGTAGTAGACGGCGGTGGCGGCGTACTCGCACAGCCACCCCAGCATCAGGACCAGTACCAGCAGGTTGGCGAGCAGGAAGTGGCTGGCCCATTGCAGCCGGTGCGCGGGTGAAAAGCCCAGCGTGACGGCCAGCGCGATCACGCAGAACACCAGCGCGCCGTATCCCCAGTGAGCGGCCCGGCGCGCGATCTCGCGATCCCGTTCGTCTTCCTGGATCTGGCCCTTCCAGCGTGCCGCCAGCACCTGTCCCAGTACCGCCCAGGCGATGCCCAGCATCACCAGGTTGCGGGCGACCGCGCGGGCGTGTGCGCTGCCCATGCCTTCCGGTCCTGTGAACAGGTCCAGCCTGGCCAGGAAATAGGCCACCGCCGCCGCCATGAACCCGACACCGATCCAGGCGCGCCATTCGCCCGGCGAAACCGTCTGTCCGCGCTCGTCGCGGGGCGCGTGGCGTACGAAGTACAACGCGATCCATGTCGTGGCGACCAGCAGCGCCATGCCGATCTGGCCGGGGTCCAAGCCCAGCACCCGGCCCGGCCCGGCCAGCAGCAGCCAAAGCGCCAGTCCCGCCGCCGCCAGCAATCCGTAGCGGACCGCCCTGTTCCCCCGATATCCCTTCATTGATGACGCCCTGGCCGAATGTAAAGTTAACCTTACATCGGCCGATCAACATGTCAAGTCTTTTTTACATCAGGGCGACCCGGGATGGCGACCCTACTCTTCCCACCCCGTCGGTCCTCCCGCCTGCGCGGTGTAGTTGGCCGTCACGTAGTCCCCGGCGAGGCTGGCGACCCGCGCCAGCATGGCGTTGTCGGCGCCGCCCACGGTCCAGGCGCCGGCCATGCCACGCGCATGCTGGTAGAACTCGGGCTGGGCCACCACCTCGCCGGATGCCGCGTCGGTCAGGCGCAGCCGCAGGAGGACGCGTGAGCTGCCGGCGAAGGCACCGGCGAAGAATCGCTTGCCACCGCTGATGAAACGTACTTTCTCGATCACCGGCTCGATCACCAGCGTCTGCGCCGGCTCGGCCTTCACCGCTTCGGCGTTGCGCTGCGCCACCCATTGCCCCAGTCCCTGCCGGAGGTTTTCCTGCACCGCGTTGCGGGCCTTCTCGTTGGTCTCCTGGCCCGCATAGGGCGCATCCATCCGCACCGGCTTGAGTTCGAAGCGGGCGTAGTGGTCCAGTTGCACGGACGGTGCGGCATTGCGCTCGACCGAGGGCCGGATTTCCTCGCCCGCCCAGGATGGACGGAAAGCGAACAGCAGCAGGCCGGCGGCGGCCACGCGGGACAGCGGGTTCATGCGGTGAATCTCCAGGCGGAAGGGGGGCGGCAGCGACGACCCGCTGCCCGTGCTTGAAAGCAACGGCAATCGCCGCCATCTCAGGCCGCATCCGTCCACGACCGCCCTCTTCCCCATGACCGACCTGCCCCACGTATTCGACGCCACCGCCGAAACCTTCGAAACCGACGTCCTGCGCAAATCGCTGGAAGTTCCGGTGCTGGTCGACTTCTGGGCGACCTGGTGCGGTCCCTGCAAGACCCTGGGCCCGATCCTGGAAAAGCTGGCCGGCGAGTACAACGGCGCATTCCTGCTGGCCAAGGTCGACGTCGACAAGGAGCAGCAGATCGCCGCGGCCTTCCAGATCCGCTCGGTGCCGACCGTGTTCCTGGTCAAGGACGGGCAACTGGTCGACGGTTTCCCCGGCGCCCTGCCCGAGGGCCAGTTGCGTGAATTCCTCAAGCAGCACGGCATCGAACCGGCGGCCGCCGACGAAGCGGAGGCCGCCACCGAGATCGCGGTGGACCCGCATGCCGCGGTGGTCGCGCTGCGTCATGCGGTGGAAGCCGAGCCGGACAAGGACGAATTGAAGCTGGACCTGGCGCTGGCGCTGCTGAAGACCGGCGCCGCCCACGAGGCCGAGCAGTTGCTGGACGCCCTGCCCGCCAATCTCGCCACCGACGATCGCGCCGTGCGCGCCCGCGCCCGGCTGGGATTCGTATCGGCGCTCAAGGATGCGCCGCCGGTGGAGGTGCTGGAAGCAGCGGTCGCCGCCAGTCCGGACGATCTGCGCGCGCGCCATCTGCTGGGCGTGCACCGCCTGATCGCTGGCGACGACGAAGCCGCGCTGACGCAGTTCATCGAAATGCTCGCCCGCGATCGTGGCTACCAGGAAGGCCTGCCCAAGAAGACGCTGATCGACGCCTTCCGCGTCATCGAGGACGAGGACCTGGTCGGCCGCTACCGCCGCCGGATGTCGTCGCTGCTGTTCTGAACCACGTAGAGCGGAGCTTGCTCCGCTGGCCCGGACACCGCCCCGCCGAGCAAGCTCGGCGCTACACGTGGAGCGGAGCTTGCTCCGCTGCCCGGACACCGCCCCGCCGGGTTTGCTCGGCGCCACAGCCCGCGTCGCGACTGCGCGCACGCGCCTGCGTGGGCGTCACGCCATGACGGCCCTTGAAGGCACGACTGAAGGAGCTCTGGCTGTCGAAGCCGGTGTATTCGGCGATATCGCAGAAGGCCAGCCCGGTCTGCTCCACCAGCCATAACGCACGCTGCAAGCGCATCCGGATTGCGCATTCGCTGGGAGTCTCGCTGAAGACGCTGTGGTAAACCCGCGCCAGGTGTCCGCGGGAATAGCTGACCTGGCGGGACAGCCGATCCAGGCTCATCCGCCCGTCGTGATGACCGCTGACGATCGCGTGACGGATGCGCAGCAGGCGCTGCATCGACCAGCGCTTGCGGCGATGGCTGCGTCCCGGGCAACGATCAATCAGCGCGCGCAGTCCCTGCTGCTGCGCGTGCATGCTTTCCGCGACACCGAACACGCTGCGGACGATCGCCGCTTTCCCGCGATGTCCCATGCCCGGTCCTTGCGCGACATCCCGCGTGTGTTCCGGTGCGGCCAACATCGCCCTGAGCGCCACGAGCCGCGTCACCAGATCCGGAGGGCACGCCATTTCATCCGCCAGCAAATCCGCCATCACCCGCGATTCGCAGCCTCCCCGGATCCAGGCTTCCATCGGGCCGCACAGGCACAGCCAGCGGCCGTCCGACCGACCTCCCATCATCCGCAAGGGGCGATCCCAGAGCAGGCATCGGCCCGCGTCGATGTCCCAGCGCAAGCGCTCGCCGGCGGCGCTGACCGTACCCGCAAGCGGCACCAGCACCGACCACCAGCCCGCCGGCAGTTCGACGAAGGCGCCGGGCCGGGCCGCGTGGATCAGATACAGCGTGCTATTGCCGATGCCAGCGCGCGGCAGGAGGATGTCGGCGCCTTCCGCGTCCATCAGTACGACGCCGCATGCGTGGCCGGGAAACTCCCGTTCCCCGTCGTCTTCCCGCAGCGGCAACACTCCCGTTTCCCAGTCCTGCTTGCCGGCTGACACCGTGTCGTCGCGCATGACGCATCCCCTTCAAGACGGGACCATGCTGTCCCCCGCCCCGTCCCCCCTCAACCCGGTCGTGACGAATCGCCGTTCGCAGGTGATGAACGTCATCCCGACATGGGCGGAAACGACGATGGCCGCCGGGAAGGCGGCCATCGAAACGGCATGGAATGCAAACCGGACGCGGGTCAGAAGTCGTACTGCACCATGAAGCGCACCGAGCGCGGCGGCTGGTAAGCGGTGGGCAGCAGGTAGGCGTCCGACGGCAGGCCGGTATCCGGATCCTCCGCCTGTTCGACCACCGACACGACCCGCTGCTTGTTGAGCACGTTGAACACGTCCACCTTGAACGACAGTCCCTTGGCCCAGGCGGGCGCGTAACGCAGGTTCAGATCCAGCGAATAGGTCCATGGCAGGCGGCCTTTGGTGCCGCGCGGCACCGCCTCGACCGGACCGTTCAGTTCACCGGTGTCGGGGTTGACCGACTGTCCCGCGGACGTCGTGCCGCAACGCATGAACGACGATCCGTAGACGTGGAAGTCGCCGTGGTAGGGATAGAGCACGCCCAGGCAGTTGATCGGCCGGCCCGACTGCACCAGCAGGTTGCCGCCCACCGACCATTCGTCGCTGATCTCGTAGTTGCCGAACAGCTTCAGGCTGTGCCGCCGATCATTGGGCAGGTAACCAAAGGTATCGGCGGTCAGTTCGATGTAGTCGAAGTCCTGGGTGACACTGGTGTTGACCTGGCCGATATCCGACTTGACGCCGCCTTCGGTGTTGCCCTTGCTCTTGGCGTAGGTGTACGAACCCTGCAGGAACACCTTGTCCCAGTTGCCGTCGAGGAAGATCTCGACCGCCTGGTACGAGCGCTTGGCCTTCGGCGCAAGACGATCGCCCTTGACCTTCACTTCGGTCAGATTGCCGTCGCCGTACAGGTCGGTCAGGAACACCGCGTCCTTGCCCGGGTTGAACATGCGGCAGTACGGGAAGCCGGCGCTCGGCAGCGCCGGGCTGCGACCCTGTCCGTCCAGCCAGCCGTCGTCCTCGTCCAGGTGGAAGCCCGCCGCCTCCAGGATCGCCGTGTAGTCGCAGTTGTCGTCGATCGCGGCCTTCAACTTGCGGTAGATGCCGCGTACGCCCAGCGACAGGTGATCGCTGAGTGCGGCCTGGAAGCCCAGGATGAATTCGTCCTGGTACATCGGGTCCAGATCCTTGGCGGCCACCGTCAACGGATTCTTGGGCTCGCCGAACTCGCCATTGATGTATTGCAGTTGGCCCGGGGGACCTTCGCGGGGCACCAGCCCGGTAGGCGCGCCGGTGTCCGGATTCACGCCGGTGAAGGTGAACTGCTGACGGGTGAAGATCGAAGCCGACGCGCCGCGGGTCGCCACGTCCGAAGTCAGCGGCAGCGCATAGCGGCCCGCGTTGCCGAACAGCTTGAAGCTCGAATCGCCGTTCACGTCCCAGGCGAAGCCCAGACGCGGGCCGAACTGGTTGCTCACCTTCACGAAGGTGTTGCCGAAACCATCGCGGTTGTCGAAGGTGTCCCAGCGACCGCCCAGGTAGGCGATGAAATTCTCGGTGACGTTCCAACTGTCCTGGACATACAGGGCGCGCTGCTTGACCTCGTTCACCGATCCCTGGTTGACGATCTGCTCGCGCACGATGTCGGTGCCGTCGGCCAGGGTCGAATAGCGCCACACGCGTCCGCCCTCGGTGGAAGTGCCCGACACCGACTCGAAGTTGTCGATGTCCACGCCGAACTGCAGGCGATGGTTGCCCAGCAGCCATTCCGCATCGAGGCGGAACTGATCGCGGGTGTCGCCGGAATCCGAACGCGGGATCGCGCCGCCGGTGAGGTTGCACTTGCTGGCGTACACACCGGTGGCCTGCTGGCGCGAGGACGGTCGCGCATCAACGATGATCGGGCAGCCGGTGGCCGGCGTGTGCAGATCGCCGTTGTAACGCACGTCCACGCCCGAGGCCGTGCGCAGGTACTGGCCACGCGAGAACTCGCCATGCCCGTACAGTGCGGACAAGGTGAAGTTGTCGGTCAGGTAGCCGGTGTACTTCAGCACGTAGTTCTCGCCACCCTGCTCGCCGTACGAGGTACCAATCAGGGCCTGCCTATCCAGCACGCCGATGGTGTTGCCGTAGACCGCCGTCTCGGTGTCGGCCTTGTCGGAGAAACCGGTGAATTCCAGCAGATGGTTGTCGCTGATCTGCCAGTCCATCTTCAGCAGCCAGGTCGGCGTCTTGACCGAGTTGTCGACGTTGGTGCTGGACAGCACGTTGCCCCACAGCTCCTGTTCCTGCCGCTTGTAGCCGATCAGGCCGTAGGCGAACAGGCGGTCCTGGATCAGCGCGCCGCTGGCCCAGACCGAACCTTCGACGTCCCAGGTGCTGTCGCGGCTGCTGTCCTGGCGCAACTGGCCTTTCGTGCACGCGGTGTAGGGCGCCGGGCCGCAGGCCAGCGGGTTGGCAAGATAAGTGTTGCGGGTCTTCTCGCGCAGCGAATCGGGCGTGTAGTAGATGCTCGCGCCCGCATGGAAGTCGTTGCTGCCGCGCTTGGTCACCTGGTTGATCACGCCGCCCAGCGAACGCCCGAACTCCGCGCCGTAACCACCGGTCTTGACCTGCTGCTCGGCGATTGCCTCGAACGGCACTTGCGAGAAGTTGAGGCTGCGGAATGAATTGGTGATGTTGAAGCCGTTGACGAAGTACTGGTTCTCAGCCACCGACGATCCGCCGAACGAAGCCAGGTTGCCGAATGCCACATCACCGCGCACGGTACCCGGCGCCAGCAATGCGACGCTGGTCGCGTCGCGCGCCACCGGCACCTTGGCGATCTGCTCGGCGGTCAGGATGGTGGTGGACTCGACCGAGGACACGTCGATCGGATTGATCGACGAGCCACCGACCACCGTGATGGTGTCCAGGGTCGAGGCGTCGCGCGCGGCGAAGTCGACGGTGGAGGCGGTGCCGACGCTGACGTTCACCGTGCGGTTGCCGCCGCTGCTGGAGGTGATGGTGTATTGCCCGGTGGGCAGCGCGGAGAACCGGTAGCTGCCATCGCTGCCGGCAGTGATCGCGCGGCTGAAGCCGGTGGCGGGATTGGTGATGGTGATCGTTTCGCCGGCGGCGGCGCGACCCACGATCGCGCCGGACGAATTGGACTGCGCGTGCACGCCGCCGGCGAAGCACAGGCCAAGCGCGGCACACAGGGCGGTACGGCGCAGTCCTTTGGAGAGATGTTTCGGGTTCCGTTGGTTGGTCATTGGCGCTCTCGGCAGTGAATCGGTGGATGAGATGGACGTTGTCGGACCGCGCTGCGGACAGGCATGCGACGGCCCGGCGTCCTGCCGAGAAAACTAACGGGAACTTCACATTGACGTTGTGCAAGAAAAACGAATTGGCACGGCAGATTCCGTCAGGAACTTCGTGCGGGAATCCCTGCGGGGGAACGGAGACGGATCCGGTGGCGGAAAGAAGGGCATGCGCTGCGAATTCCCTTTCGCGGATAACCCAACACGCAAATCATGCACAGCCGGATCGTTATTCCGGGGGCAAAGTATCTCCACCCCGACCACTCTCTCTCTCGGTCACCCATGTACCTGACGGACGCAACGCCACAAGCGTCCGCAAGAGGGGCTGCCCGGCCACGCCGGGCTCTTTTTTTTGGAAAATTTCTGAATGGCGGCGATGCCTTCCCATCGCGGCCATCGGCAAGTCCACCACCGGCAAGATCCGGTGGTGGCCCGGTCCACCGTCCGCTCCGGCGATCGGCGGCTCGCTCAGAACAGGTAGTTCACGCTCAGCAGCAGGCTGCGCGGCGTTCCCGGCATGCTGGTGGAACGCCAGTACCGGCTGTTGGCGAGATTGGTGGCCGCCAGCGTGATCGTCCACGGCTGCGCCCGCCAGCCCACCGAAGCGTCCCAGCGCGCATATCCCGGACGCCTGCTGGTGTTGGCAAGGTCGTTGTAGATCGGACCGCGGAAGGTCACGCCCGTTTCGCCGTACCAGGCGCCAGCCGGCGCGTAGCGCATGAACAGGTTCCCGGTCTTTTGTGCCGCCCCCTGGCGGTGACGGCCTTCGTTGGCGGGGTTGGCCCGGTCCTGCACGATCCGCACTTCCTGCAGACCAACGCCGCCACGCACGTACCACGCCTGGCCCAAACGCCCGGTGAGGCTGCCTTCGATACCGCGCGAACGTTCGCGTCCCCGTACCGCCCAATGGAAGGGATCGTTCTCGGGGTCGGGCTGATAACGAACGTTGTAGAGCTCGAGTTCGTAGATCGACCAGTGCGAGGACAGGCGTCCCTGCGACCAGTCATTGCGGCTGCCGACTTCGTACTGGCGTGAATACTGCGGCCTGGCGTCGAACACCGCCTCTTCGCTGACGGCAACGCCCATCAATCCGCGCCCGCCATAGGGGGCGAAGTTGCGGCTGTAGGAGGCGTACAGGCTGTGCGCGTCGGTGGGCTGCCAGATCACGCCCAACCGCGGGCTGGTGGTCGAACCTTCATAGCGCCGCTGCTTGCCATTGATGCGATTGTGCGACCGGAACATGAAGCGATCGAACCGGAGCCCGGCCATCATCTTCCACTGCGGCGCCAGGGCCACGAGATCCTGCACGTAGAGGGCCCGCGCCTCGGCGGCATGCCGATTGGACGTGGTGGCCCGTCCGCGCGGCGTCTTCGGCCCCGGCCAGACCGGATGAAACGGATCCACGCCATGCGGATAGCGCAGTGACGGGTCCGAACGCGGCGTCGACATCGCCAGATCCGGGTTGCGTTGTTCGCGGCTGTATTCCACGCCCACCAGCAGGTCGTGGGCAATCCTGCCGGTGGAGAATTTTCCGATTACGTCGATCATGCCGGTCGCGGTGGTGTTGTCTGTTTCCTGCCAGGCGCGGGTGAAGGTCATGGCGGCCGGCGTCGGGCAAGGCCGGCCGTTGGCCAGGAGGGTACCGTCCGGCCGGCAATAGCTTCCGGCGTAAAGGTGATCGAAATCCTGGCTCGACCGGTTCCAGGCGGCGGTGACGCGCGCCGTCCAGTCATCGGACAGGCGCTGGTTCAGCACGGTCCGCAAGGTGCGCGTCCTGTCCGCGACGAAATCGTCCGGATGCGCATACGCCGTGCGGGTGGATACGCCGGCCGGCAGGCTGTCGTGGGCCGGCGCGCGATCCGGCCGGCGCCAGATCCGTTCGTCGGTGTACTGAAGCAGCCAGTCCAGGCCGTCGCCGTTGTCGAACAGGACACTGGGCGACAGCATCCGGCTGTGGCTGGAGATGCCGCGACGGAAGCTGTCCGCGTGTTCGTGATCGGCGGTCAGGCGCACGGCGAACCTCGGTGACAGCACCCGGTTGATGTCCACGGTCGCGGCCCGGCTGTCCCAGGATCCGGCGCGCGTATTGACGCTGCTGACGGCATCGAAGCTGGCCTGCTTGCTGATCAGGTTGACCACGCCGCCGCCCAGCCCGCGCCCGTACAGCACCGATGCGGGCCCCTTGACGATCTCGATACGCTCCACGTTCGCGGTACCGCGCCGAATCTGCCCGGCGTTGCGGATGCCGTCGCGATATATGTCGTTGGAGTCCGCCGCAAACCCGCGAATCATGATGCCGTCGCCGCGCATGTCGTAGGAGGTGTCCACGCCCGGGGTGCCGTCCAGCAGCACGTTCAGGTCATTGAGGCCATACACCTTGAACTTGCTCATCTCCAGTACGTTGACCGTCTGCGGCACATCGCGGGGCTCCATCGCGATGCGGGTTGCGCTGCTGACGGTTTTCGCCCTGCTGTCATCGGGATCGATGGCGTCGGCGGTGACCTTGATCGTGTCCAGCGTGGTCGCGCCGGGCACATCCTCGGCGGCGCGAGCAGGAAACACGCCGAACAGCGCGATGCCGGCAAGAAGCGGGAGACGATCGGAAGTAAAGCGGAACTGCGCGAACATGAACTGCTCCATCGGTGTGGGGAACGTCGTGAACCCCATCCGGAGCCGCACGCCAATGGAAATGATAATCATTACCAAATATGAGTCGTCGCGGATTGGCGCGCGTTGCGACGCGTCGCACGTCGTTTCTGCAACCGCCTGTGGGATTTCCGGAGACGACGCCTCCACCGCCCTGTGTGAGCGGTGCGGGTCGCCATCCGGCGCGCTGCATTGGCGCTGCGGGTCGCGGGTTGATCACCTGGCGTCATGGAGATGTCGTCGTTCCACGCCTCGTCCCGGCCCGCCAGCGCTGCGGTGCCTGCGAATGACCCGGCCCAGCAAGCGACAACCGTCATTTCTGGCCAACAACAAAACCATACCAGTGCGTATGGTAGGCTGTCCGCCGGTTTCCCCCGCCGCCCCCGCATGAAAGCCTCCACGCTCCGCCACATCTTCAATGTCTGGCCGCCATTCCTTTTCAGCGGCATCCACGTCACCCGCATGGCCGACGACTGGCGCAGCGCGCGGGTGGAGATGCGGATGCGGCCCTGGAACCGCAACTACGTCGGCACCCACTTCGGCGGCAGCCTGTTCTCGATGACGGATCCGTTCTGGATGATCCTGGTAAAGGAATGCCTGGGCGCCGATTACTTCGTCTGGGACAAGGCCGGCGAAATCGAATTCGTCAAACCCGGCAAGGGCACCGTGCATGCCGAGTTCCGCGTGGACGAAGCCATGCTCGACGCCATCCGCGCCGAGGCCGCCAACGGCGAGAAGCACCTGCGCTGGCTGCCGGTGGACGTGATCGACGCGCACGGCGACGTGGTCGCGCGGATCCGCAAGCAGATCTACGTGCGGCTGAAACCAAGGGCACGCAACGGCGAGGCGGCGGCGTGATGCACCACGTCAGCGGTCAGCGCAGTTCCGCGGGCATCGCCAGTTCCCAGTAGGCCGCGTTCCGCCGTTCGAACAAGGGCATGCGCAGGTGCCCGTCGATCACCCGGATATCGCGCCCCTGTTTCAGCGCGACCGGGCGGGCCGCCACGCGTTGCGCCAGCGAGCGACCCTCGCGGGGCTGTTCGCGCAACCACAGCAAGGTGGCCATCAGGTTCTGCCTGGCGCGCTGGTCCTGCATGCGGTGCTGGTACTCCGTCATGCCGGCGTGATCCATCGCGGCCAGTTGGCAACCGAACCAGTTCGCCGCGCATTCCAGCCGCCACGGAGAAGGCGGCGCAGGCGCACTCACCGGCTGGTCCGCAAGCAGTTCGCGCCGCACGACCGCGCCGCAGTGCCAGGCCCGTGCCTCCGCCATCATCGCCAGCGTTGCGTCCTTTCGATAAGCCAGCGAGGTGAGCCATCCCGGTTCCCCCGGCTGCATCACCGCCCCGTCGCCGGCCAGTTCGATCAGCGAGCGGGTGAACTCGAACTCCCGCTGGACCACCCGGCAGAACGAACGTTCGTCCAGCGACGGCGGATCGCGCAGCGAGGCGCATGCCGCCGGCAAGGGAGCATCGGCGGGCAGCGATGCCAGCATCTGTCCCTGCAAGGCCAGCCAGCCCGTCAGCGCCGAGTCGCCCATCATCAGATCGATCAGCAGATCGGGCTCGCGCATCCAGCGCCGCCACGCGTCCGCTGCCCGGCATGCCCGGGTCAATCCAGCATCATGATCACCCTGTACGAACAACCGCGCGGCGTCCGTCCGCATCAGGCGCATTCCGTCGCTCATCGCAGTGATCGCGAAAGGCGTTTCGTAGGTCAGACGAAACGGCATCCTCAGGTAGTCACTGTTTTCCAGCGCGTCCCGGGTCCGCTGCAGCAAACCCGCATGCGCATCCAGCAATGCGCGCACCTGTTCCGGCTTCGCGCGCACCTTGTCGAGGCAATCGACGTCGGTGCTTTCGCACAACACACGATCCGGGTCCTGCAATCTCTCCGCCGGGTATCGTCCTTCCGCCGCGGAGGCGAATCCCGGCGTTTCCGCCGCAACGGTGCCGTCGGCTCCGAACGCCGGCGCTCCACGTCGATTGAATCGCTCCACATCGCCGGCGGTGATGCGGGCGCGCTCGGCATGCGTCAGGTCATAGCGCAGCAGCCACACGTCGGCGAACGCGTTGCGTCCCGCGGGCACCGGCAAGGGGGCGGTCATCTCCGCCAGCGCCTGTTCCTGTGCCCGGGTCGGCCACAACAGCCACGACGCGGCGTACAAGGCTCCCGTCAGGATTCCCAGCGCCAGCACGATCCCCGACAACGTCCGCAACATCCGTTTCATATCGCTCCCCACAGCGTTCCCCCGCCCAGCGTAGCAAAGCCCGCACGCCGGCCCGGGCTGGTCCTACAATAGCCGCCATGCCCCCCGATGCCTCCTCCCGCCCTTCCCTGCAGCGCCTGTTCCTGACCGGACTGCTCACCCTGCTGCCGATCTGGCTGACCTGGGTGGTGGTCAAGTTCGTTTTCGTGCTGCTGTCCGACATCAGCAAGCCCTTCGTCGGCCCCGTCTCGCACCAGATCGCCGCTTCGTTCCCGCAGGCGCTGGGCTGGTTCAACGCGCAGTGGGTGCAGAACACAATCGCGCTGGCCGCCACCCTGCTGGCGATCCTCGCGGTCGGCATCCTCGCCCGCCGCGTGATCGGCCAGCAGTTGCTGCGCTGGTTCGAACTGCTGGTGCTGCGCATCCCGCTGGCCAGCACCATCTACACCAGCGCGCGCCAGTTGCTCGACATCCTGCAGACCAAGCCCGGCAGCACCCAGCGCGTTGTGCTGATCGACTTCCCGCATCGCGACATGAAATCGGTGGGCCTGGTGACCCGGGTGATCCGCGAGGAAGGCACCGGCCGCGAACTGGCGGCGGTATACGTGCCGACCACGCCCAATCCCACCTCCGGCTATCTGGAAATCGTGCCGGTGGAACTGCTGACCCCGACCGACTGGACGGTCGATCAGGCGATGAGCTTCATCATCTCCGGCGGCGCGGTTTCGCCGGAATCCATGCCCTTCACCCGCGCGGGAGAGCGCTGACCGATGGCAGTGATGAGTGGCCGTACCCTCGACGATCGCGCGGTACGGCTGTTCATCGCACTGGCGGCGTTCTTTTGCGTCAACGCGGTGCTGGCGGAGTTCATCGGGGTCAAGATCTTCGCCCTCGAGGACACCCTCGGCATCGCGCCACTGGAATGGAACCTGTTCGGCCAGACCGGCTCGCTCAATTTCACGGTCGGTACCTTGCTGTGGCCGTTCGTGTTCATCCTCACCGACACCATCAACGAGTTCTTCGGCCGCCGCGGCGTGCGTTTCATCTCGTGGATGGCGGTGGCGTTGATCGTCTACGGCTTCGTGTTCGCCTTCCTCGCGATCGCCACCGCGCCGGCGGGCTGGTGGGTCAAGGCGGCCGAGCAGCAGGGCGTGCCGGACTACCAGGCCGCATTCGCGGCCATCTTCGGCCAGGGCATGTGGTCGATTGTCGGCTCGATCATCGCCTTCCTGATCGGGCAGCTGATCGACGTGGCGGTGTTCCATCGGATCCGGGTCGCCACCGGCGAGCGCATGGTCTGGCTGCGCGCGACCGGTTCGACCGCGATCTCGCAGCTGGTCGACAGCTTCGTGGTCATCTGGATCGCGTTCGTGCTGGGCCCGCAGAAGTGGCCGACGTCGCTGTTCCTGGCGGTCAGTTCGGTCAACTACGTCTACAAGATGCTCGCCGCGATCGCCCTGATCCCGTTGCTGTACCTGATGCGGTATGCCATCCGCCGCTATCTGGGCGAGGACCGCGAACGGCAGCTGCGGCAGGAAGCGGCGGCGGACTGAGCGGCTCGAACGCGGCGTTGCCAGCGGAGCAAGCTCCGCTCTACGTGGAGCCGGATGCCGTATCGCGTGAAGCGGAGCTTGCTCCGCTTCGCCATCCGGACCTCGCGCTGCGCGCGCCACCCCAACCCGCTATGCTCCGGCTTCCATTCAAACCGGGGAGAGGCTGGATGAATCTGTCGCGGACCGCGTGTGTGCTGCCCCTGTTGCTGGTGGCGGCGCTGTTCCCGTCGATGACCGTGCATGCGCAGGCGGACGCGGCCGGTGACGCAAAGGCCCGCCGTGACGCCGCCATCGCCAGCCTGATGCAGCGCTACGACGGCCAGGTGCCGGGCGCGTCCCTGCTGGTCCTGAAGGACGGCCAGCCGGTGGTCGATCGCGGCTTCGGCCTGGCCAACCTGGAAGATCGCGTGCCCGCCACGCCGGAGACCAACTACCGACTGGCCTCGATCAGCAAGCAGTTCACCGCCGCCAGCATCCTGCTGCTGGCCGAGGACGGCAAGCTGCGGCTGGACGATCCGGTCAAGCGCTGGCTGCCTTCCCTGCCGGCCGCCGCCGACGCCATCACCATCCGCCAGCTGCTCAGCCATACCTCCGGACTGATCGACTACGAAGACGTGATGCCCGCCGATCTGAAGGGCCAGCTGCACGACATCGACGTACTGCACATCCTGGAAGGACAGGACCGCACCTATTTCGCGCCCGGCAGTTCGTACCGCTACAGCAACAGCGGCTACGCGTTGCTGGCGCTGATCGTCGGCAAGGCCTCGGGGCAGGATTTCGCCAGCTTCCTGCGCCAGCGCATCTTCCTGCCGCTGGGCATGGCCGACACGTTGGCGCTGGAGGAAGGCGTCTCCACCGTGGTCAACCGCGCCTACGGCTACAGCGAAACCGATGGCCGCTGGGAGCGTACGGACCAGAGCCCGACCAGCGCGGTGCTGGGCGACGGCGGCATCTATTCCTCGATCCGGGATCTGGCGCGTTGGGACGCGGCGCTCTACGACGAGCGCCTGTTGAAGAAGACATCGCTGGACCTGGCCTTCAGCCACGCCACGCCCACGCCGGAACCGGACGTGCCGTACTACGGCTTCGGCTGGCGCATCAACGGCGACGCGGTCTGGCATTCCGGCGAGAGCATCGGCTTCCGCAACGTGATCGTGCGCTATCCGAAGGAGAAGCTCACCGTCATCCTGCTGAGCAACCGCAACGATCCGGAGCCCTATCGCACCGCCGTCGCCATCGCGGATCTGTTCCGCCAGCGCTGAGCCTCACTTCAGATCGGCCAGGATCACCTGCGCCGCGTTGTGCCCGGGCGCGCCGGTGACGCCGCCGCCCGGATGGGTGCCCGCACCGCACAGGTACAGGCCGGGAATCGCACCGCGATAGCCCGCCTGCCCCAGCATCGGCCGGGCACTGAACAACTGGTTGAGCGAGAGCGCACCGTGGAAGATGTCGCCGCCGATCAGCCCGAAGGTGCGTTCCAGGTCCAGCGGGCTCAAAACCTGCCGGCCCAGCACCGAAGCGGCGAAGCCGGGCGCGAAGCGATCCACCGTGGCGATCATGAGATCGGCGACTTCCTCGCGGTGATCGTCCCAGCTGCGTTCCCCCGGCAACACCGGCGCCACGTGCTGGCAGAACAGGCTGGCGACGTGCTGGCCCGGCGGCGCGAGTGAATCGTCCAGCGTGGAGGGAATCAGCATCTCCACGATCGGCTCGCGCGACCAGCCGTGCGCCAGCGCGTCGCGATAGGCGCGATCCATGTAGTCCAGGCTCGGCGCCAGGATGATGCCGGCGGTCAGGTGATCACCCTCGCCCGGCAAGGCGGTGAAATCCGGCAGGCGCGACAGCGCCACGTTCATGCGGAACGTACCCGAACCGCAGCGCCAGTTCGCCATCCGCTCGCGGGTGGGCGCGGGTACGTCGTCCGCGCGCATCAGTTGCTCGTACAACAGCTTGGGATTGACGTTGGCGACCACCGCGCGGGCGCGCAGCGTCTCGCCGTCGGAGGTCACCACGCCGACCGCGCGGCCCCGTTCCACCAGCACCTCGCGCACGCCGGCACCGGTGCGCAGTTCCACGCCGGCCGCGCGCGCGGCGCCGGCCATCGCCTGGGTGATCGCGCCCATGCCGCCAATGGCGTGGCCCCACGCGCCCTTGACCCCGTTCACCTCGCCGAACACATGGTGCAGCAGCACGTACGCCGAACCGGGCGTGTACGGACTGGCGTAGTTGCCGACCACGCCGTCGAAACCGAACAGCGCCTTGACCGGTTCGCTCTCGAACCAGCGGTCCAGGTATTCGCCGGCGGAGATGGTGAACAGATCCAGCAGTTCCTGCCGCAGGGTCTCGTCCAGCGCATGCAGCTTCCGGCCCAGGCGCGCGGTGCGCAGCAGTTCCGGCAATGCTTTCCACCAGCCGCCATCGGTCAGGTTGGGCGGCGGCTCCAGCGCCAGCGCGCGCAGCACGTCGGCGATCGCGTCCAGGCGGGCCTCGTAGGCCGGCAGCCGCTCGGCGTCGCGGGCGGAGAACTTGGCGAACTCGGCCCGGGTCTGGCCGCCGCCGGTCAGCAGGTAGCCGCCGTCCGGCAGCGGCAGGAAGTTGTTGCGTCGGCGCTCGACCACCCGCAGGCCATGGCGGGCAAGCTCCAGCTCGGCGATGACCCGGGGCTGCAGCAGCGAGACCGTATAAGACGCCACCGAATTGCGGAAACCGGGGTGGAATTCCTCCGTGACCGCGGCGCCACCCAGCACCGCGCGGCGTTCCAGCACGGTCACCCCCAGGCCCGCCCTGGCCAGATAGGCCGCGCAGACCAGGCCGTTGTGGCCTCCACCGACCAGCAGGACGTCCCGGGAGGAGTCGCTCATGCCCCCGCTCCGGCCGGAACGCCTAAACGGAAGCCGGGGCCCGCAGCGGCCACAGCCGGGAGGCCGGCTCGCCTATAATTGTGATTCAGCACGCAAACTGGATGGCAGGGAACAGGCTTGGCGATCACGACGTTGGTCCGGGGAATGGGATTCCGCGCGGGGCTCTTGCTGGTCCTGGCGTTGGCCTGCGTCCCCGCGTTCGCCGAAGACTGGGTCTACCGGGTCCGCCCGGGCGACACCCTGTGGGATCTGGGCGGCGCCTATCTCAAACCCGGAGTCGACTGGCATCGGCTTCAACAGCATAACCGCATCGCCGATCCCTACCGGCTGGCGCCGGGCACCCGCCTGCGCATTCCCCTGACCTGGCTACGCCAGCAGCCGGCGCGGGCGCGGGTGGTGGCGTTGATCGGCAAGGCCACCACCGTGACCAGCGCCGGCACCTCGCAAGCGGTGAACGAAGGCATGGAACTGGGAGCAGGCAGCCGCCTGCTGACCGCCGCGGGCGCATCGCTGAGCCTGCAGTTCGCCGATGGCTCCCGCCTGCGCCTGCGCGAGGGCAGCGAACTGGTGCTGGACCGGCTGACCCGCTACGGCCGCACCGGCATGGTCGACACCCGCCTGCGCCTGCAGCGCGGCCACGTCCACAACGAAGTCCGCCATCTGCGTGGTCCGGGTTCCCGCTTCATCGTCGACACGCCCACCGCTTCCTCCGCCGTGCGCGGCACCCGTTTCCGCATCCACAGCGGTGACCAGGGTACCCAGGCGGAGGTGCTGGACGGACGCGTCGCGGTGACCGTCGGCCGGCACGCGACCTTGCTCAAGCCCGGCTTCGGCACGCACGCGCAAACCGGGGGAGGCGATTCGCTGCAGCCGATCGCGCTGCTGCCCGCGCCGGACCTTTCGTCGATCGCCGCGCACCAGGACAGCGTGCGCCCGCAGTTCGCCTGGCCCGCGGTCGCCGGCGCCGCGGGCTATCGTGTCCTGATCAGCCCGCACCCGGATTTCGCGGCGCTCGTCGCCGATCTCGCCAGCGGCACGCCTTCGGTCACCGCCCCGGTGCTGGAGCCGGGTCAGTACCACCTTCGGGTCAGCGCGATTGATGGCGGCGGCCTGGAAGGCCGCGATGCCGACGCCGCGTTCGCCATCGAAGGCCGGCCCGTGCCGCCGTATGCCATCACTCCCTCGGCCGGCGGCCTGGTCCGCCAGAACCGTCCGGCATTGCGCTGGACCCAGGCGCCGGAAGCCCACCGCTACCGCTACGAAGTGGCGGACAACCCCGAGTTCCGCGACCCGGTCGCGCGAGGGGACGAGGTGCGCGGAGAAGCGATCACCGTCGCAGAGCCGTTGCCGCCCGGCGCGTACTATTGGCGGGTGGGCAGCATCGATGCCCAGGGGAAGAAGGGGCCATTTGGAGACGCCATCGAGTTCACGGTCCGCCCGCTGGATCCGATCGACGACATCGATCTGGACAAGGATGGCGCACGCGCCGGAGGCATCAGTTTCCACTGGCGCGCGGGCCAGCCGGGCCAGCGCTACCGCTTCCAGATGTCGCGTTCGCCGTCGTTTGACAAGCTGCGCGTCGACGAGGTCGTCGAACAGCCCGAAATCACCGTGTCCAAGCTGGCCGGCGGAACCTGGTACCTGCGCGCGCAGGCCATCGACACCGACGGGGAAACCGGCGAGTTCGCGCCGGCGCAGAAGGTCAAGCTGCCCTGTCGGCTGTGCCGGATCGGTGCCGGAGCGGGCGCGGTCCTGCTCCTGCTGAGCCTATGATCCCCCCGCCCTCGACCTCCAAGCCCAGGAGCCGCCTGCTGATCGCGCTCGGCGCATCGGCAATCGTGGCCTGCCTGATCCTGACCGGCCTGGTCGCGCGGATGGATCAATGGCTGTACGACCGGCTCGGCCCGCTGGTCTCGCAGGAAGCGGACAATCGCATCGTCGTCGTCGCCATCGACGAAAAGAGCCTGGGCGAACTGGGTCGCTGGCCGTGGTCGCGGCGCCAGCATGCGCGCCTGATCGACGAACTCGGACGCATCGGCGTGCGTGGCATCGGCCTGGATCTGCTGCTGTCCGAACCGGCGCTGTTCGACCCCGAGGGCGATGCGTTGCTGGCGCGTGCCATGAGTCGCCACGGCAAGGTGGTGTTGCCGGTGCTGGCCGAGGCGACCCAGGCCAACGGGCCGCTGGTGGAACTGCTGCCAATCCCGGAATTCTCCGCATCGGTCGCTTCACTGGGTCACGTGGACCTGGCGGCGGACGACGATGGCGTGGTGCGCAGCGCCTATCTGCGCGCCGGCCAGGGTTCTCCGCGCTGGCCGGCCCTGGCGCTGGCGCTGAGCCAGTTGGATCAGCCGCTGGCCCAGAACGATGATCTGCCCGGCGAACGCCTGTCGGATCAGGACCAGGCCTCGCTGCAGCGCTGGGTGCGCGATCACCGCGTGCTGGTTCCCTACGCCAGTCCTCCGGGCGGATTCGCCCAGGTTTCCTACACCGACGTCATCCACCAGCGCGTGCCGGCCTCGCTGTTGCAGGGACGCTGGGTGCTGGTGGGCACCACCGCGATGGGAATGGGCGACACCGTCAACGTGCCGGGCCAGCGCGGCGGACGCGGACTGACCGGCGTTGAGTACGAGGCCAACGTGCTCAACATGCTGATCCAGGGCACCGCCATCACCCCGATGTCGCTGGGCGCGCAATTGCTGCTGTCGATCCTGCTGGTATCGCTGCCGATGGTGTTGTGCGGCTTCCCGGCGTTCCGCCAGATCTGGCGGCCGGCGCTGGCCACGATTGCCCTGACCTTGCTGCTGTCCCTGCTGCTGCTGCAGTTCGCGCGGCTGTGGTTCCCCGCCTCGGCCACCCTGCTGGTGCTGGCGACCGGCGCGTCGGTATGGGTATACCGCCTGATTCGCCGCACCCAGCGCGCCGCCCAGACCGACCCGCTGACCGGGCTGGCCAACCGCAACAAGTTCAACCATGCGCTGGAACAGGAACTGCGCGCGATCCAGCGCACCCACCTGCCGATGTCGCTGCTGCTGCTGGACATCGATCATTTCAAGCAGCTCAATGACAGCCAGGGACACGCCAGCGGCGACGCGGTGCTGCGGCTGCTGGCGCGCGTGCTGCGCGGACGCGCGCGCCGCCCGCGCGACGTGATCGCGCGATTGGGCGGCGACGAATTCGCGGTGCTGCTGCCGGAAACCTCCGCGCAGGCGGCCGCCACCATCGCCACCACCATCCATGTCGATCTGGCCAATCTCGCCGCCCGCACCGAGCGTGCCCTCGATGCGCCGCCATTCACCGCCAGCATCGGCATCCACACCACCCAGGCCGGCGACAACCTGGATTCGGCGGAAGTGTTCGAACGCGCCGACGCGGCGCTGTACCAGGCCAAGCAGGCCGGTCGCAACCGCAGTGTGAGCCACGCCGCCGCGACGCCCTGACGACCGGCGCACCGGTCGCGAGTGTTTTCAGACGTCCAGTTGCATGCCCGGCCGCGCCAGTTCCGCAGTCACTCCGAAGCGTTCGCCGATTTCGCCGGCCAGCGCCTCGCGCGCGCGGTCCTCGCCATGCACCAGCACCACCGGAGGCGAAGGTTCGAAGCCGCCGTACCACGCCAGCAATCCGGCCTGATCCGCATGCGCGGACAGGCCGCCGATGGTGTGGCACCGCGCATTGACCCGGTGGTCGCGACCGTGGATGCGTACCCAGCGCGCGCCATCGACCAGCCGCCGTCCCAGCGTGCCCTCGGCCTGGTAACCGACAAACACCACGTGCGTGCGCTGCCGATCCAGGTTGTGGGCCAGGTGGTGCTGGATGCGACCGCCGTTGGCCATGCCCGAGCCGGCGATGATGATCGCGCCATTGGTGATCTGGTTGATCGCCATCGATTCGGCGGTGCTTTCGGTGATGTGCAGGTTGGGCAGCCGGAACGGATTGGGCGAGCCGCGCCAGACTTCCTGCGCTTCCATGTCGAACAGTTCGTGGTGGCGTCCGTATATCTGCACGACCTTGCCCGCCATCGGACTGTCCAGGAACACGCGCCAGCGCGACAGGTTCCACTCGTCCCAATGGCGCGCGAACCAGTACAGCAGTTCCTGGCTGCGGCCGACCGCGAACGCGGGTATCAGCACATTGCCGCGATCGGCCCAGGCCTGCTCGAGGATATCGCCCAGTTCGCGTACCGTGGCCGGACGATCGCGATGGTTGCGATCGCCATAGGTGGACTCCATCAGCACCAGGTCCGCGTCGCGCACCGGCGAAGGATCGCGCAGGATCGGCGTACCCTTCTGGCCCAGATCGCCGGAGAACACCAGCTTGCGATCATCGGCCCAGATCTCGACGATGCTGGAACCGAGGATATGGCCGGCATCGCGGAAGGCGATGTCCACGCCCGCCAGGATCGGCTGTCGCTGGTCGTATGCAAGCGGCCGTACCTGTGCCATCGCCGCCTGCACGTCCTCGCGTCCGTATAGCGGCTGGATCTCGGGCTCGCCGTCGCGGCGGCGCCGGTTGGCGCGTTCGGCGTCCGCTTCGGCCAGCGAGGCCGAGTCCATCAGCATCACCGGCATCAGTTCGGCGGTGGCCGCCTGCGCATGGATCGGCCCGCGGAATCCGCGCCGCACCAGCAGCGGAATCCGGCCGATGTGATCGATGTGGGCATGGCTTACCACCAGCGCGTCCAGCGACGACGGTTCGAACGGGAACGGATCGGCGTTGCGGGCCTCGGCCTCGCGGCTGCCCTGGAGCATCCCGCAGTCCAGCAGGATCCGCCTGCCGCCCGCGTGCAGCAGATGCATCGAGCCGGTCACCTCGCCGGCCGCGCCATGGAATTCGATCCGCATTCTCGGCTCTCGCAATGTCCGCCCAACCCTAGCATGACCGGCCATCGTGGCCATGACGCCCCGGCAATGGCCGGCCCCGTACCATGACCTTCGACACCCCCCGCCTTTCCGGGCGGGGAGTAGAGTCCGCGCACGTCCGTCTGGACAGACCTATCCCAATGCCCACCCGGGCCGGAGTTGAAAGTGACCTTCCGTAAACCGCAGATGCTTCTCTTGTCCCTGGCCGTCACCGCGGCCCTCGCCGGCTGTTCCAAGCCCAACGAAGCCGCCTCCCCCGACGCCGCCGCCAAGGCCGGCGCCGACAGCGGCGAACTGCAGCTGAAGCTGGACGAGAGCAAGCTGCCGCCGGTGAACCGCTTCCTGGTCTCGGATCTGGACACCAGCAAGAACGCCTGCGCCGATTTCACCGGCTACGCCAACGGCAAGTGGCTGGCCGCCAACGCCATCCCGGGCGATCGCACCAGCTGGGGCGCGTTCGAAATGCTGGATGAGCGTTCCACCGCCGTGCAGCGTCAGCTGGCCGAACAGGCCGCCGCGCATGCCAACGCCACCGGCGTGGAGAAGATCGTCGGCGACCTGTGGGCCACCGGCATGGACGAAGCCAAGGTCAACGCCCAGGGCATCGAGCCGATCAAGGCCGATCTGGCCGCGATCGACGGCCTGGCCGGCAAGGAAGCGATTGTCGAATACCTGAGCGCCAATGCCGCCAAGGGCCGCAACTTCCTGTTCGGCTTCGGCGGCGAAGCCGATTTCAAGGATTCCTCGATGGTGCTGGCCTACGCCTCCCAGGGCGGCCTGGGCCTGCCGGATCCGGAGTACTACACCAAGGCCGAGAACAAGGAAAAGCTGCAGGCCTACGAGGCCCACATCGCCAAGGTGCTGGAACTGTCCGGCGTGGCCGTCGCCGACGCCGCCAAGCAGGCCAAGGACGTGGTCGCGTTCGAAACCCGCCTGGCGAAAGCATCCAAGACCAGCGAGGAACTCTCGCGCGACGTCTCGCTGTACTACAACCCGGTCACCCTGGCCGACGCCGACAAGCTGACCCCGAATTTCTCCTGGACCCGGTTCTTCGAATCGCAGGGCGTGAAGGCGGACAAGTTCTCGCTGGCGATGCCGGGCTTCCACCAGGAAGTGAGCAAGATGCTGGGCGACACCGACCCGGCGATCTGGCGCGCCTACCTGCGCTTCCACACCGTCGACGGCGCCTCGCCGTACCTGAGCGACGCCTTCGTCAACGAGAACTTCAACTTCTACGCCAAGACCCTGCGCGGGCAGAAGGAAATCAAGCCGCGCTGGAAGCGCGTGCTCGACACCGTGGAAGGCGAGGCCGGCGAAGCGCTGGGCCAGATGTACGTGAAGGTCGCCTTCCCGGCCGAGTCCAAGGCCAAGATGGAAACCCTGGTCGGCAACCTGCGCACCGCGCTGAAGACCCGCCTGGAAAACCTGCCGTGGATGAGCGCGGAGACCAAGCAGAAGGCCATCGCCAAGTGGGAAACCTTCACCCCGAAGATCGGCTATCCCGACAAGTGGCGCGAGTGGACCGGCCTGGCCACCAGCCGCGACAGCTACATCGGCAACGTGCTGGCCGCGCAGGAATTCAACTACAAGTGGAACCTCGGCAAGATCGGCAAGCCCGTGGACAAGACCGAATGGGGCATGCCGCCGCAGATGGTCAACGCCTACTACAACCCGCTGCAGAACGAGATCGTGTTCCCGGCCGCCATCCTGCAGCCGCCGTTCTTCGATCCCAATGCCTCGGATGAAATGAACTACGGCGGCATCGGCGCGGTGATCGGCCACGAGATGATCCACGGCTACGACGATCAGGGCTCGCGCTTCGGGCCGACCGGCAACATGGAAGTGTGGTGGACCGACGGCGACGCCAAGGCGTTCTCCGGCCTCACCGGCAAGCTGGTCAACCAGTTCAACGGCTACACCACCGAAGGCGGCGGCAAGGTCAACGGCAGCCTGACCCTGGGCGAGAACATCGCCGACCTGGGCGGCCTGGCGACCGCGTACGAAGCGATGAAGAAGGCCACCGAGGCCACCCCGGATCCGAAGACCGACGGGCTGACCCGCGACCAGCGCTTCTTCCTGAACTGGGCCACGGTGTGGCGTCGCAATTTCACCCCGGAAGAACTGACCGTGCGCCTGAAGACCGACCCGCACGCGCCGGCCAACTTCCGCGCCATCGGTGCCCCGTCCAACCTGCCGGCGTTCGCCGCGGCGTTCCAGTGCAAGGCCGGCGACGCCATGGTCCGCGACGGCGACAAGCAGGTGGTGATCTGGTAATCCGGACTACGTCCGGCGGTACCCTCGAAGGCCCGGGAATTCCCGGGCCTTCCTCGTTTCCGGACCTGCCCTGGAAGTGTGCGCCGCGTTCAGGGAGTGCCAGCCCTGCTTGCTAGAATCCGCCAACTCCAACACCCCGGATTCCCTGATGTCGAAGACCCGCGCCGCCCTTGGCCATCCCTCCCTGCTCGCCTTCGCCCTGGTCGCCGCGCTGGGCATCCCGCAGGCCGAAGCCGCCAAGAAGAAGGCGCCGCGCGCTCCCGCCGTCAGCCCCGCCTGCAGCGATTTCTATGCCCATGCCAATGCCGACTGGCTGAAGGCCAACGCCACGCCGGGCACCAGCGCGTTGGGCCAGCTGCGCGAGCGCGCGGAACAGCAGCAGCGCGACCTGCTGCAGGCGGCGATGCAGTCGCCGCAGGGACACGTGCAGAAGCTGCTCGGCGACTTCTGGGCCAGCGGCCTGGACGAAGCCGCGGTGGAAGCCGACGGCGCCAAGCCGATCGCGCCGCTGCTGGATCGCATCAACGCCATCAAGAAGGCCAAGGACGTCGCGCCGGCGATCGCGGCGCTGCACCAGGTCGGCATTCCGGTCGCCTTCAATTTCAGCCCCGACGTGGACCTGCGTGCGCTGGATCGCCACATCGGCTACTTCATGCAGGGTGGCCTGGGCCTGCCGGATCCCGCCTACTACACCCGCAATGACGCCGACACCAAACAGGTGATGGATCGCTATCGCGCCTACGTGAAGCAGATCCTCGCCCTCACCGGCACCGCGCAGAATCGCCTGGACGCCGACACGCAGGCGGTGCTGGATCTGGAAACCCGCCTGGCGCAGGTTTCCAAGCCGCTGCTGGACCTGCGCAATCCGCTGTCCAACTTCGCCCCGGTCGCCACCAAGGAACTGGGCAAGCAATACCGCAACCTGCAGATCGATGCCTTCCTCAAGGCCCAGGGCGTCAGCGACGACACCGTGTCGATCGCCGATCCGGCGCTGTTCAAGCAGATCGACACGCTGGTCGCCAGCCTCAAGCCGGACCAGTGGAAGGCCTACCTGCGCTGGCGCGTCGGCGATGCCATGGCCCCGTACCTGGCCAAGTCGTTCCGCGACGCCGAATTCGAGTTCCGCGGCAAGGTCCTGCGCGGGGAGACCACGCCGCCGGCCCGCTGGCAGCAGGTGCTGGGCGCAATCAACCTGGCCGCCGGCCCGATGCTGGGCAAGGAGTACGCCGAGCGTTACCTGCCCAGGTCCAGCGACCAGCAGGCCGAGGCGATCGCCGCCCAGGTCCGCGACGCGCTGGGCCGCGCGGTCGAACGCGCCACCTGGCTCAGCGATGGCGCCAAGGCCGAAGCCAAGGCCAAGCTGGGCAAGCTCAAGATCGAAGTCGGCACGCCGCACCGCGACGTCGATTACAGCGTGCAGCCGATGGGCCGCGGCAGCTTCGGCGGCAACATGCTGATCGCCTCGACCTGGCGCCATCGCGAGGAGATGAAGCGGATCGGCAAGGGCAATGCGGATCGCCGCTGGGACGTGCTGCCGCAGCAGCCCGCGCTGGCCTACGACCTGGCACAGAACCGCCTGATCGTCACCGCCGCGGTGCTGCAGGCACCGGTGTTCGATCCGCAGCGCGATGCCGCCGGCCAGTACGGCGCCTACGGCGCGCTGGTGGGCCACGAGCTCAGCCGCGGCTTCGACAACAAGGGCCGCATGGTCGACGCCAAGGGCGAACTGCGCGACTGGTGGACCGCCTCCGAGCTGACCGCCTGGAACGCCATCGGCGCGAAGATCGCGGCGCAGTACGACGCGTTCGCCTATCCCGAACTGAAGAACGTCAAGGTCAACGGCAAGCTGGTCCAGGACGAGGCATTGGCCGACCTGGCCGGTGTCGAACTGGCGTGGGATGCCTTCATCACCGCCGAGCCGCAGGCCGCCGTCCCCGCCAAGCAGTCGTTCTACACCGCCTGGGCGCAGTTGTGGGCGCAACGCATGGACGCCGCCGAGGCCGCCCAGCGCGCCGCCACCGACGTGCGTGCGCCGGGCGTCTGGCGCACCAACGCGCCGCTGTCCAACCAGGCGACATTCGGCCAGGCCTTCAGCTGCAAGCCGGGCCAGCCGATGCAGCGCAAGGACGCGGATCTGATCGGCAAGTGGCGCTGAAACGGCGGGCCGGAAAAGCCAACAAAAAACGGCGCGGAAACGCGCCGTTTTTCTTTGTGCGGCTTCCTCCCCGGGAGGAGTGCCGTCCGTTCGGATCGATTACTTGACGATCCGCATCCTCGGCCCCGGCGGCCGGCGCTTGCCGAACGGCGGCTGCCCGCGCCAGTAGCGGATCATCAGCCAGCCGAAAATCATGCCGCCGAGATGGGCGAAGTGGGCCACGCCTGACTGCATGCCGGTGATGCCGAACAGCAGCGTCAGCGCGCCGTAGATGATCACCAGCGTGCGGGCGCGGATCTCCATCGGAATCGGAAACACGATCATGCGCTGGTTCGGGAACAGCATGCCGTAACCCAGCAACAGGCCGAACACCGCACCCGAGGCGCCCAGTGAGGGAACCGCGGGGCCACCGCCGGACAACACCCACGAACTCACCAGCAGCTGGCACAGGTTTGCGCCGATGAGGCAGACGAAGTAGTAGGTGGTGAAGCGTTTCTCGCCCCAGGTCGCTTCAAGCGGCGAGCCGAACATCCACAGCGCGAGCATGTTGAACAACAGATGGGTCAGGCCGGCATGCATGAACCCGCTGGTCAGCGGTTGCCAGGGCATGAACGCATAGCGGGCGAAGTCGTCCGCATTTCCGGTGAAATCGATCGGCCACTGCAGGAAGGGGACCGTGACGGCATCGCCCAGGAAACTCTGGAGCAGGAACACCACCACATTGGCGATCAGCAGCGCGCGGGTAACCGGCAGCACGGGAGGGAACATGGCTCGCATCCTTCGGGAACGGGCCCATGATAACCGCGGAGTTTCAGCCGCCCGGCGGTCCCCACAACGCCTCGTCCAGCGTGCGTGCAGCTTTTACCCCGCGCACCCGCCCCTGCTCGACCCTCACGCCTTCGGCACGCAGCCGCTGGCTCTGTTCGCGGTAGCCCTTCGAACCCTCGGGAAACGCGATGCGGCCGTCCGAACGCAGGACCCGGTGCCAGGGCAGCCGCGCGTCATCGTTGTTGCTGAGGATGCGCGCCACCAGCCGCGCCCGGCCCGGCAGCCCCGCGCGACGCGCGACCTCGCCATAACCGGCCACCTGGCCGCGCGGAATCGCGCGGATGGCCGCGAGGATCTTCGCTTCAGGCGTGGCTTCCGCCATGCGGGGCGTTCCGGTCGGTGAATGCCGGAAGTGTGGCGCGTGCCCCGCCCGCTGGCTACCCCGGCCACCGCAAACCGGCCTACCATACGGTTCTGGAATTTCCCGAGTCCGCCACGCCATGAAGAATTTCGAACAGATCCGCAGCCACCTGACCACCTCCGGCTACCGTGTGTCGGTGCAGGAACCCTATGTGGCCTGCGTGGAACTGTCGCTGGACAGCGGTAGCCGGCACCAGGCCATCTTCCTGTCCGAACTGAGCAACGACGACGAGCGCAGCTACCTGCGGGTCAGCACGGTCATCGCGCCGATCACCGGCGTCGACGCCCGCCGCGCGCTCGGCTTCAACTGGCACAGCAGCGTCGGCTACCTGGCCATCGGCGAACTCGACGGCGTGCCGTACCTGCAACTGTGCGAAAACCGCCCCTACGACGGCCTGACCCCGGCCGAAGTCGACCGCCTGGTGCTGGAAATCGGCGGCCTGGGCGACCGCATGGAACGCGCGCTTTCCGCCGAAGGGGATTTGCTCTGAGGGCGGGGAGTGGGGATTCGGGATTGGGGATTCGTTGAAGCGGATCCCGTCTTTGGAACATCGGGCCCGAGATTCACCCGAAGCGGCAGGACGCGATCAGATCACAGGCAACACGCCTTCGCTCCTGCCAATCCCGAGTCCCCAATCCCGAATCCCGGCCCCTCATCAGGCCCACCCAATCGCCTGCAGCAACTTCAACAGGCCATAGGCGATGCCGCCGGCGGCGGGGATGGTCAGGATCCAGGCCCAGATGATCCGCTCGACCACGCTGAACTTCAGCGCGCGCGGGTTCTTGGCGAAGCCAACGCCCATGATGGCGGTGGAGATGCTGTGGGTGGTGGAGACCGGCATGCCGAAATGCGCGGCCACGGTCAGGATGGTGGCCGAGCTGGTTTCCGCGGCGAAGCCGTTGATCGGATGCAGCTTGACCATCTTGTGGCCGAGGGTCTTGATGATCTTCCAGCCGCCCGAGGCGGTGCCCAGTGCCATTACCACCGCGCAGGTCAGCACGATCCAGGTCGCGATGTCCTGCTCGCCGGCGCTGCCCGGATGCAGGAACGCCAGCCAGTCCGGCAGGTCGTTCAGCGCGCCCGAGGCCTCGGCGCCGAACAGGGTCAGCGCGATGATGCCCATGGTCTTCTGCGCGTCGTTGTGGCCGTGCGCGTAGCCCATGTAGGCCGCGGAAATGATCTGCGCCTTGCCGAAGAACTTGTTGACGAAGTTCGGACGGGCCAGCCGCCGCAGCCAGCCCGTCGCCCGCGAGAGCAGCGCGATCAGGCCCCACAGCAGCAGCATCACGCCGATGCCGAGCAGGAAGCCGGCGATCGGCGAGCTGATCATCGGCACCACCACCTTCCACAGGATGCCCTTGTTCTTGGTCCAGTCGCCAACCGCTTCGGACCAGATCAGCGCGCCCCAGTCGTTGTGGGCCGCGGCCAGCGCGGCGCCGCACAGGCCGCCGATCAGCGCATGCGAGGAGGAGGACGGCAGGCCCTTCCACCAGGTGATGAGGTTCCAGACGATGCCGCCCAGCAGCGCGCACAGGATCACCTGCGAGGTGACCTCGACCACGCCGGTGTCGATCAGGCCGGAGGCAATCGTCTTGGCGACCGCGGTGCCGGTCAACGCGCCCACCAGGTTCATGATCGCCGCCAGCATCACCGCCTGTCCGGGCGAGAGCACCTTGGTGGCGACCACGGTGGCGATGGAATTGGCGGTGTCGTGGAAGCCGTTGATGAACTCGAACACGAGCGCGGCCAGGATCACCACCAGGACCAGGGTCAGCATGGGCCGGTCCTCAGCTGTTCTTCAGCACGATCTGGTAGGCCACCACGCCGGCTTCGCGGCAGCGGTCGATGGCCTTTTCCAGGATCTCGAAGAACTCCTTGAGCAGGAACATCTGCAGGTGGTCCAGGCGACCGGAATAGATGTCGCGGTACAGCTCCAGCATCAGCCGGTCGGCCTCGTTCTCGATCGCGCGCAGCTTCTCGTTGAGCGCGGTCATGCGATCGATGTTCATCTTCTTCAGTTCGTGGACCATCTCCACCACCACCGCGGCGGCCTGCTCCAGCATCGCCGCGCGCGGCGCGAAGTCGATGCCTTCCAGGTGCTGCAGGGCCAGCGAGTAGCGATCGGCGAACTTCTCGATCTGCTTGGGAATCTTGTACAGGGCCGAACCCAGCGCCTCGATGTCCTCGCGCTCGATCGGGGTGATGAAACTGTCCACCAGCGCCTGGCTGATCTTGTCCGAGGTGGCGCGCTCGCGCAGGCGGGCCAGCTTGAAGGCGTCCAGCGCCGGCTGGCGGTCGCTTTCCTTCATCATGGCGTGGAGGGCCTTGGCGCTGTCCAGGGCGGCCTGGGAAGCCTCTTCGAGCAGGGTGTAGAACTGCTGGCCGGAGCCGAAAATGGTCTGCAGCGAGAACATCGGGGAAATCCCGCCGTCACGGGGCGGACGGCTTTAGGGGCGGAATTATGACCGTTTAGTGACCGTCCTGGCGACGGCCAGGCCCCATCCCGGCCCCGGAAAGCCCCCTCTGCGGCCCTCCGGTCCGGGTTTGGTACACTCCTCCGGCACCCGAGGGTGCACCCTATGGAAGACGACCCTACCTCCCCCTCGCACTGTCGCCCGCGATACGCATCCCCGGCGGCGCCCTCTCCGGCCATGACGGAGGGCCGCCGTGCTTGAACTGCTGATCGTCATCGCCCTGATCATCCTGAACGCCTTCTTCGCCCTGTCGGAGATGGCGCTGATGACCTCGCGCAAGCTCAAGCTCAAGCAGATGGCCCAGGAAAGCCGTGGGGCACGCGTGGCCCTGCACCTGGCCGAGCACCCGGACAACCTGCTGTCCACGGTCCAGATCGGCATCACCCTGATCGGCATCCTGGCCGGCGTGTTCGGCGGCGACGCCATCGGCGCGATCATCGCCGGCTGGCTGGCCGAGCTGGTGCCGGGCGTCCAGCAGTACGCCCGCCCGATCGGCATCGGTACCGCGGTCACCCTGATCACCGCCGGCTCGGTCATCTTCGGCGAACTGATTCCCAAGCGGCTGGCGCTGACCAATGCCGAGGCCATCGCGTCGATGGTGGCCATCCCGCTGGACTGGCTGTCGCGCATCGCCCGTCCGGTGGTGTTCGTGCTGGGCGCGATCAACCGCGCCGTGCTGCGCATGCTCGGCATCCGCGACGACAACCGCGGTGCGGTGACCGAGGAGGAAATCCGCCTGCTGGTGACCGAAAGCCACGAGCAGGGCGTGATCGACGTCGACGAGCGCAACATGATGAACCGGGTCATGCGCCTGGGCGATCGCACCGCCGACAGCCTGATGACCCCGCGCAAGAAGATCGTCTGGCTGGATACCGCCGCCGACTACCAGGAAAACCTCGAGGTCATGCGCGAATCCCAGTTCTCGCGCTTCCCGGTCTATCGCGCCGGCGACCAGGACGTGGTCGGCGTGCTGGAGGTCAAGTCGCTGCTGGACCGCTTCGCCGACAAGTCGCCCGAGATTTTCCGCAACCTGCGCGAGCCGCTGTTCGTGTCCGAATCGACCCATGCGATGAAGCTGCTGGAGATTTTCCGCGAGGAACAGCAGTCGCTGGCGCTGGTGGTGGACGAGTACGGCGAAATCCAGGGCCTGGTGACCATCAGCGACCTGATGGGCGCGGTGGTGGGACGCCTGCAGTCCGCGGAGAACAACGAGGACGCCGCGCTGGTGGTCGTGCGCGACGACGGTTCGCTGCTGGTGGACGGCTCGCTGCCCAACGATGACCTGCGCGAACTGCTGGGCGTGACCCTGCCCGACGATGACGAGTACAACACCATCGCCGGCCTGGTGATCGAACGCTTCGGCCGCATCCCGCACGTGGGCGAATCCTTCCAGCTGGACGGCTGGCGTTTCGAGGTCGTGGACCTGGACGGCGCGCGCGTCGACAAGCTGCTGCTGCAGCGCTTGCCGGAGGAAACCGGCGAAGACGCGGCGGCCTGACCCATGGATTCCACCTCATCCCACCCGCCCCACGCGGGGACCCGCGCCCTGCTGGACGATTTCGCGCTCGGCGATCCCAACCAGGTCCTGCAACTGGGCGATCTCCTGTCCGGTTTCGGCCAGAGCGCGTTCGGCCTGCTGCTGTTCATCGGCGTGCTGCCCGCGTTCATTCCCATCCCGGGCGTCGGCGGCGCCATCGGCGGTCCGCTGGTGATCCTGGTCGGCGTGCAGTTGCTGGTCGGCCTCTCCCGGCTGTGGCTGCCCGGCTTCATCGCCCGGCGCGGTCCGCACCGCAGCGCGCTGATCACCTTCCGCAGCCTGCTCTCGCCCTGGCTGGCACGGCTGGAAAAACTGATCCGCCCACGCCTGCACGCGGTGCTCGATCACAAGCTGGCGCTCTCCTTCACCGGCCTGCTGCTGATCCTGCTGGGATTGCTGCTGGCCCTGCCGATTCCGTTCACCAACTACGTGTTCGGCGTGCTGTTGCTGCTGTTCGCGCTGGCCCTGCTGGAACGCGATGGCGCGTTGATGCTGGTGGCCTGGGTGGCGGGCGGGACCGCGGTGATCGTGTTCGGCTTCCTGTCCGGACACCTGGTCGCCGCCACCACCGAATTCCTCGGCCGCTGGTTTTCCTGATCCGCGTGAGCCTGTTGTAGGAGCGACGTCAGTCGCGACCGTCAACCCGATTCGGCCATGAAAGCCGGATACCGTTCCATACGGACAGGTGCAAGCGCACGGTCGCGACTCACGTCGCTCCTACAGGAGAATCGATCCGGGTTGCTCAAGCAATGAGCTGGGCGAACTCGGCAGCCGTGACCGGGTAGCCCAGCCAATAGCCCTGGGCCAGATCGCAGCCGCGTTCGCGCAGGATGTTGAACTGGCCTTCCTTCTCCACGCCTTCGGCCACCACCGTGATGCCCAGCGAATGGGCCATGGCGATGATCGCGCTGGTCAGGGCCAGATCGTCCGGATCGCGCAGCATGTCGGCGATGAAGCTGCGATCGATCTTCACGCCGTCGACCGGTACCCGGCGCAGGTGGCTCAGTCCGGAGAAGCCGGTGCCGAAATCGTCCAGCCAGACCTTCACCCCGGTGCGGTGCAGGGTCGCCAGCAGCGCACTGGCGTGCGCCTCGTCGGCGATCACCGCGGTCTCGGTCAGTTCCAGGTGCAGCCGCGAGGAAGCCAGCCCGGTTTCGCGCAGGCATTCGGCCACGACCTCCGGCAGATCGCCACTGCGCAACTGGCGCGGCGAGACGTTGACCGACACGAACAGCTGATCCATCGGATCCCGATCCGCGCTCCAGTGCGCGGCCGCCGTGCACGCCGCGCGCAGAACGCGCGGGCCGATGCTCTCGATCAGGCCGCTCTGCTCGGCCACGTCGATGAATACCGAGGGCGCCACCATGCCCAGCTCCGGGTGCTGCCAGCGCAGCAGCGCCTCGGCGCCGACGATGCGGCTGTCGGACAGCCGGAACACCGGCTGGTACAGCAGGCTGAGTTCGCCGCGCTCCCAGGCGCCGCGCAGTTCCTGCTCCATCCGCACCCGCCGCTCCACCGCCTGATCCATCGCCCGGCTGTAGAAGCGGTAGCAATTCTTGCCGGCCACCTTGGCCTGGTACATGGCGATGTCGCCGTTCTTCATCAGCGCGGTGGCGCCGGAGGCGTCCTCGGGGAACAGGGTGATGCCGATCGACGTGCCCAGGAATACCTGTCGATCCTGGATCACCAGCGGCCGGCCCAGCTCGGTCACCAGCTGTTCGGCCAGCCGGGTCGCCACCGAACGCACGTCGCCGTCCTGGATCAGGATGACGAACTCGTCGCCGCCGAAGCGTGCCAGCATCGCGTCGTCGCCGCCCAGTTGCTCGACCGCCTCGCGGATGCGGTTGGCGAACTGCTGCAGCACCTCGTCGCCGGCCTCGTGGCCGAGGGTATCGTTGACCCGCTTGAAGTCGTCGATGTCGGCGAACAGCAGCGCCAACTGGCGGCCGGCGCCGCGCAGCATCATCAGCCGGTGGTCCAGGCTCTCGCGGAACGCCAGCCGGTTGGTCAGGCCAGTCAGCGAATCGGTGTAGGCCATGCGCCGCACGTCGCGATCGTGGCGGGCGATGCTGTCGCTCATGCTGCTGAAGGCGCGCACCAGTTCGCCGACCTCGTCGTTGCGGTGGCTGACCGGGCGTTCGCCGTTGTAGTTGCCCACCTCGATGGCGTGCGCGGCTTCGGCCAGTTGCCGGATCGGACGCACCAGGGTGCGCTGGGCGTAGACCATGATGGCCACGCAGGCCACCACCAGCGCGGCCAACAGCGCCCACACCCAGATCAGGTGGCGGTGTCCCAGTTCCTCCAGCCGTGTACGCGCCGCGGCGACGGCGCGATCCTCGTGTCCGCGCACCGAATCCAGCGAGTAGCCCACCCGCACCCCGCCGATGCGCTGGTTGCCGATCATGATCGGCTCCGAGATATCGACGATCTGCGGCGACCACTGGGTATGCAGTTCCGGCGTGCTGATCGCCTCGTAGGCCAGCGGGTCGCTCATCTGCTGCCCGTAGACCGCGATTTCCTCGGAACCATCGTGGATGATCCGCCCCTGCGGGTCGTAGACCAGCACATAGCTGACGTCCGGCTCTTTCTGCGCGGAGCGGACCAGCGTGCCGATGGTGTCCAGATCGAAGTAGTACAGCGGATTGGCCAGGGCGTCGGCCAGTTGCTCGACGGTGGCGCCGCCGTGCCGGCGCAGGCTGTCCTCGGCCATGCCGTGCATGGCCTCGCGGGCCACGCCCGCCACTTCCTGCTGCATCGCCTTCTGCCGGTGCAGCAGGGTCGCCAGCAACCCGATGACCACCGCCAGCATGATGGCCATGGCGGTGAGGAAGCGCGCTTCCAGGCCAAAACGTAGGTTGTTCTTCATTCGACCTGCTCGCGCACGCGGCCCACGCCCTGCCGCAGGTGCTCCAGCGCACGCCGCGAGTCGGGATCCACCGGCAGGAAGGCGGTGGTGCGGAAGAACAGCCGCATCGCCTCGCGCGCCTGCGGATCTTCGGCGGCCTGCAGCAGCACCTCGCGCAGGCGCGCCTCGACCGCCGGCTCCAGATCGCCACGCACCATCTCCAGCGCGCGCGGATACTCGGGGGTTTCGTGGATGATGCGGAAGTCGTTGCGGAACGAGGGCGGGATGCGGCGGGCGTCGTTCCAGTCCAGGCTGCTCACCACGCCGGCATCGACCAGGCGCTTGTGGACCCAGGCCGCGATGTTCAGTTCGGTGCGGGCGAACACATAGCCGACCGAATCCGGGGCCGGCCGATCCATCGGCGACAGCAGGATCTCCAGCCGCTGGCCGGCATCCAGCAATTCCACCGCCGGCGCGAAATAGGCGCTGGTGGAAGCGGTGTTCTGGAACGCGATCGCCTTGCCCTTCAGGTCCTGCAGGTTCTCCAGGCCGCTGTCGCGGCGCACGAAGAACACGCCGTGGTAGCGCCCCACCCCGCCACGCTCGGTCAGCACCAGCGGCTTTGCGCCGGCCCGGTCCTGCAACCGCATCGCGGTGCCGGCGGTTTCAGTCACCCAGTCCACCCGGCCCCGGCGCAGGTAGCTGATCATCTGCTGGGTGTCGCGCGCCATCAGGATGCGGCCCTCGGTGATGCCGACATCGCGCATGCGCGGGATCACGTAGTCCAGCAGCGGCTTGAGCTGTTCGTAGTGGGCCTTGGGATCGTCGCTGATGCGGCCCAGGACAAGCACGTGATCATCGCCACCGGCGGCATCGGCCGGCGCCACGGCACCCGGCAGGAGGAACGCCCCGATCAGCGTCAGGACGAATGCGAACCGGGACGTAGGCAACGAGGAGAATCCTTCGAAAAGGTGGTGGGAGCCTAGCCGAAATTGTGACTTTGGGACAGTAGATTACGTGCGCCCGTCGGCCAAACGGGCCATCCGCTGGGCGTCCGCCAGCACGCCCCGCAACAGCCTCACCTCCTGTTCGCTCAGGTCCGCGCGCAGGAACAGGCGACGCAGTTTGCGCATCGCCGAATCCGGCGTGCGGCCCTTGTGGAAATCGATCTCATCCAGGGTCTGCCCCAACTGGGCGAAGAAGCCTTCCAGTTGCGCGTGGCTGGCCGGCGCGTCGTCGGGGTGGCGGCTTTCCGGCGCCGGCGACGAGGCCTGCCCGCGCAATGCCAGGCGCAGCTCATATGCCAGTACCTGCACGGCGGCGGCCAGGTTCAGGGAGCTGTACTCGGGATTGGCCGGAATGTGGACGGCGGCGTGGCACAGCTGCAGTTCCTCGTTGGTCAGGCCGGTGCGTTCGCGGCCGAACACCATCGCCACCTCGCCTTGCGCGGCCATCGTCACCGCCCGGGCGGCGGCCTGGCGCGGCTCGAATTCCTCCAGTTGCACCCGGCGGCTGCGGGCGGTGCAGCCCAGCACGTAGCGGCAGTCGGCCACCCCTTCGGCCAAGGTGGCGACCACCCGGGCGTCGGCCAGCAGATCGTCGGCCCCGGCGGCGCGGCGGCTGGCCTCCTCGGCCGGGAACTGTTCGGGGGCCACCAATACCAGCCGGGCCAGCCCCATGGTCTTGAGGGCGCGCGCGGCGGCGCCGATGTTGCCGGGATGCTGGGTGCCGACCAGCACGATGCGCAGCCGGTCGGCCGCGGGAAGCGGGAATTCGGGAGTGTTCATGGGCGCAGATGTTAAACTGTGCGCGCCGGCCCCTGCGCCGCGCCGTTCTTTTCCACCGTCCATACCGCCCCCTGCCTGTTCCGAGGTCCGAAGCCATGCAGAAACCCGCCGTCACCGTCATGGTCAAAGCCGCCCGACTGGCAGGCAACGTCCTGTTGCGCAGCATCAACAAGCTGGACGCGCTGAACGTGGTGCAGAAGGACCGGATGGACTACGCCAGCGAAGTGGACGCCGATGCCGAGAAGGTCATCGTCAAGGAACTCCGCCGCGCCTATCCCGATTACGCCGTGGTCGGCGAGGAAGGCGGCATCCAGGGCCAGAGCCGTTACACCTGGGTCATCGACCCGCTCGACGGCACCAGCAACTACCTGCGCGGCTTCCCGCACTACTGCGTGTCGATCGCGCTGGTCGAAAACGGCGAGCCCACCGACGCGGTGATCTTCGATCCCCTGCGCAACGACCTGTTCACCGCCAGCCGCGGCGCCGGCGCCCAGCTCAACGAGCGCAAGATCCGGGTAGCCGATCGCAAGGATCTGGCCGGCACCGTCATCAGCACCGGCTTCCCGCCGCGCGAGCGCGCCCGTGCCGGCGCCCAGTTGGAATGCGTGCGCGAACTGCTGGTCCAGGCCGAGGACGTCCGCCGCACCGGTTCGGCCGCGCTGGATCTGGCCTACGTGGCCTGTGGCCGCCTGGACGCCTACTTCGAAGCCGGCGTGAAGGACTGGGACATCGCCGCCGGCGTGCTGCTGGTGCGTGAGGCCGGCGGCCGCATCTGCGACTTCCGCGGCGCGGCCACCCCGCGCATGGACGGGCGTGGCCCGGCCTCCCGCCAGATCGTCGCCGGCAACATCAAGGTGGCCGAAGCCCTGCAGAAGACCATCGTCAGCTCCGGCTACGCCGCCAGCTTCGACCCGCCCAAGGGCTGATGCGGTAGAGCCGGGCTTGCTCGGCTTCGCCTTGCCCGGATGAACATCAGCGGAGCAAGCTCCGCTCTACAAAAAAAGGCCGCGCGATGCGCGGCCTTTTTCGTTCCGGAAAGGGGAGACTTCTCGAATCCCCAATCCCGAATCCCGGCTCTCAGGGCCTGCGCGCCAGCGCCGCTTCGTCCTTGGCCTTGGGCATCAGATCCTGCTTGGTGACCTTCATGAAGCCCATCGTCAGCAGCGGGCAGGCGATGAAGATCGAGGAGATGGTGCCGATCACGATGCCGATCATCTGCGAGATCGCCATGCCTTCCAGCGAACCGCCGCCGTAGATGTACAGCGCCAGCACGGTCAGGAACGCCACGAACGAGGTGATGATGGTGCGCGACAGGGTCTGGTTGACCGAACGATTCAGCACCTCGACCGGATCCACGCGCAGCGAGCGGAAATTCTCGCGCACGCGGTCGAACACCACGATGGTGTCGTTGATCGAGAAACCCATCACCGACAGCAGGCCCGCCAGCACGGTCAGGTCGAACTCCCGCCCGGTCAGGGCGAAGAAGCCGGCGCAGATCAGCACGTCGTGCAGGGTGGTGAAGATCGCCGCCAGCGCGAATTTCCATTCGAACCGGAATGCGATGTAGATCAGGAAGCCAACCACCACGAAGATCAGCGCGTACAGGCCGTTCATGGCCAGTTCCTTGCCGACCTGCGGGCTGACGATTTCGCTGCGCAGCTTGGTCGCCGGGTTCTCCGCCGAGGACGCCAGCTTCACCACCTCGGTGGCGGTGCGGTTGGCGGCTTCCGAATCGGTCTGGCCTTCGCGCGGCTGCAGGCGGACCAGCAGATCCCGGCCGCTGCCGAAGGTCTGGACCTGCGCGCCCTGGTAACCGGAGGTTTCCAGGCGCTCGCGCACGCCATCCACGTCCGGCGGGTTGTCGAAGCGCAGTTCCACCATGATGCCGCCGGTGAAATCGAGCGCGTAGTTGAAGCCCTTGAACGCCATGGCGCCGACGGCGACCACCGCGAGGATCAGGGCGACCGCCAGCGACACCCAGCGCAGGCGCATGAAGTCGATGTTGGTGTCGTTGGGAACGAGATGCAGCGGAAAGAGTTTCATGGTTCGGTTGCTCTCGTCAGATGGCCAGCGACTTCAGCTTGCGGCGGCGGCCGTAGATCAGCGTGGCCAGCGCGCGCGACACGGTCACGGCGGTGAACACGGAGGTCAGGATGCCGACGATCATGGTGACGGCGAAGCCCTTCAGCGGGCCGGTGCCAAAGGCGAACAGCGCCACGCCGGCCAGCAACGCGGTCATGTTCGAGTCGAAGATGGTGCCGGAGGCCTTGTCGTAGCCGGTGGCGATGGACGCCAGCGGTGGCACCCCCGCCCTCAATTCCTCGCGTATGCGTTCGTTGATCAGCACGTTCGCGTCCACCGACATGCCGATCGACAGCGCCAGGCCGGCAAAGCCCGGCAGCGTCATGGTGGCGCCGAACAACGACATCACCGCCACCACCATCACCAGGTTGAGCAGCAGCGCGATGCAGGTCAGCAGACCGAACACCCGGTAATAGACAAGGAAGAAAGCCAGTGCGAACAGGAACGAGAACATCACCGCCTTGGTGCCGCGCTCGACGTTCTCCTTGCCGAGGCTGGGACCGACCACACGCTCGTTGATGAAGTCCATCGGCGCGGCCAGCGAGCCAGCGCGCAGCAGCTTGGCCAGGCCGTCGGCCTCGGTCTTTTCCAGGCCGGTGGTGATGAAGTTCTTGCCGAACACGCCATTGATGTTGGCCACCGAGATCACTTCTTCCTTGATCCGGGTGCTGCGCACTTCCTCGCCGTTGACGATATCCACCTGCGGGATGCGCTCGATGTAGACCACCGCCATCGGCTTGTTCACGTTGGCGCTGGTGAAGTCGAACATGCGCTGGCCGCCGATGTTGTTCAGCGTGACGTTGACCGCCGGCAGGCCGTTCTGGTCGGTCGAGGTCTGCGCGCCGACCATCTGGTCGCCGGACACAATCACGCGCTTGTTCAGCAGGATCGGGATCGGCTTGCCATCGGGGCCCAGCTCGCGGCGGTAGTACACCCGCGCCTCCGGCGGCACGTTGCCGCTGGCAACCGCGTCGTAGGCGTTGCCGTCGACCGCTGCGCGGTACTCCAGGGTGGCGGTCGCGCCGATCATGCGCTTGGCCTCGGCGGTGTCCTGCACGCCCGGCAGCTGCACGACCACGCGATCGTTGCCCTGGCGCTGGATGATCGGCTCGGCCACGCCCAGCTCGTTCACGCGGTTGCGCAGGGTGGTGATGTTCTGCTCGATGGCGCTGCCGGCGATCTGGTTCAGTTCGCTCTCCGGCAGGACGATGGTGATGCGCTCGCCTTCCACGTCATAGGTCAGGGCGCCGCCGCCCGCCAGCCCGGCGCCGCCGGCATTGGACGAGGCGACCAGGGTCTTGGCCAGCAGGTCGCGCGCCTTGTTGGCGTCCTCGCCCGGGGCCAGGGCGATGGCGATGCTGTTGTCCGGACGGCGTTCGACCGACTGGTACTTGATGCGGTTGTCGCGCAGGGTCAGGCGGGCGTCCTCGACGTAGGCGTCGACGCGCTTGTCCAGCGCGGCCTTCTGGTCGACCTGCAACTCGAAGTGCACGCCGCCCTGCAAATCCAGGCCCTGCACCATCGGGCGGGCGCCGAACCGGCTGAGCCAGTCCGGGACCGTCGAGGCCAGGTTCAGCGCCACCACGTAGTTCTCGCCCAACGCGCCGCGCAGGACGTCGTTGGCCTTGGTCTGCGCATCCAGGCCCGGCAGGCGGACCAGCAGGCTCTTGCCATCTTGGTCGTCCAGCGCCTTGGTGGCCACGCCGGCCTCCTTGAGGCTGGCCTCGACCTTCTGCCGCAACGCCGCGTCCACCGCGTATCCGCGGTTCGGGGTGATCTGTACCGAGGGATCCTGCGGGTAGATGTTGGGCAGGGCGTAGAACACGCTCAGCGCAACGACCAGCAGGATGACGACGTATTTCCAGCGAGGGAATTCAAGCATTGCGGCAACCCGCGCACACCCGTCCCGGGTGCGCGCTCAACGATGGTCGGAAGGGAAAATCAGGCGGACTTCAGGGTGCCCTTGGGCAGGACATTGCCCACGGCGGCCTTCTGCACGCGCACCCGCACGTTGTCGGCCACTTCGATGGTGATGAAGTTGTCGCCGATGTCGGTGATGGTGCCGGCGATGCCACCGGTGGTGATGACCTCGTCGCCGCGCGAGAGCTTTTCCAGCATGGCCCGATGTTCCTTCGCACGCTTCATCTGCGGGCGGATCATCAGGAAGTACATGATGGCAATCAGGATGATCGGCATCAGCAGGCCGAAACCACCCAGGCCACCCTGGGGAGCGCCGGCGGCCTGTGCATGCGCCGGGGCGATCAGAAAATCGAGCAGATTCATGGAGTTATCCGTTCTTATGCGAAAGCAGCCGGGAATTATGCCACGCGGCAGGCATCCCCGTCCCGGCGCCGCGCCGGACCCGGCGGGCTTCGCCGGGACGGTGTGAAGACCGTCCCGGCCCGGAAAGGTTCCGCATCACCCTGTAGAGCGGAGCTTGCTCCGCTGCTTTCCCCTCACCCGGGCATCCCGCCAAGCCGAGCAAGCTCGGCTCTACGCGATCGCGGTTACCGGGGGGCTTCCGCCCCGCGGGCGGCATAGAACGCCTGGCGGAAGTCGCCGAAGCGGCCCTGTTCGATGGCGACGCGGATGTCGGCCATCAGCTTTTCGTAGTACCAAAGGTTGTGCAGGGTACCGAGCATCGGCGCCAGCATCTCGTTGCAGCGGTCCAGGTGGCGCAGGTACGAGCGGGTGAAGCCGTTGCGGCAGGCATGGCAGCCGCAACCCGGCTCGATCGGCTGCATGTCCTTCTCGTACTTGGCGTTGCGGATGCGCACGGTGCCGAACGAGGTGAAATAGTGGCCGTTGCGGGCGTTGCGGGTCGGCATCACGCAATCGAACATGTCCACCCCGCGCGCCACGCCCTCCACCAGGTCCTCCGGCCGGCCCACGCCCATCAGGTAGCGCGGGCGGTCCTGCGGCAGGATCGGATGCATGTGTTCGAGGATGCGGTTGCGCTCCTCCTCCGGCTCGCCGACCGCCAGCCCGCCGATGGCGTAACCATCGAAACCAATCGCCTGCAGCCCCGCCGCGGAACGCTCGCGCAACGGCTCGTGCACGCCGCCCTGGACGATGCCGAACAGCGCCGCGTCGTTGCCCTCGTGCGCGCGCTTGCTGCGCTCGGCCCAGCGCAGGCTCAGTTCCATCGACTTGCGCGCGACTTCCTCGGTGGCCGGATACGGCGTGCACTCGTCGAAGATCATCACGATGTCCGAGTCCAGCACCTTCTGGATGCGCATGCTCTCCTCGGGACCGAGGAACACCTTGCTGCCATCCACCGGCGAGGCGAAGGTCACGCCCTGTTCGGTGATCTTGCGGCGGTGCGCCAGCGAGAACACCTGGAAGCCGCCGGAGTCGGTGAGGATGGGCCGGCTCCAGCGCGCGAAGCCGTGCAGGCCGCCGTGCTGGGCGATGACCTCCAGGCCCGGGCGCAGGTAGAGGTGGAAGGTATTGCCGAGGATGATCTCCGCGCCCAGCGCCTCGATCTGGTCCGGCAGGATGCCCTTGACCGAGCCATACGTCCCCACCGGCATGAAGGCCGGTGTCTCCACCGTGCCGCGCGGAAAGGTCAGGCGGCCGCGGCGGGCGTTGCCGTCGGTGGTGTCGAGCTGGAACTGGAGTCGGGACATGGGAGGGCGGGACTGGAAGAAGGAAAGCCGGATTGCAATCTTTGGTGTGGGAGCGACGTCAGTCGCGATGGCTTGAGCACATCGGAAACATCATCGTCGCGACCGACGTCGCTCCTGCAGGAATCATATGGACGGAAACAGCAGCATCGCGTCGCCGTAGGAAAAGAAGCGATAGCGTTCGCGCACCGCGTGCTCATAGGCGGCGAACACGCGTTCCTTGCCGGCGAACGCCGAAACCAGCATCAGCAGGGTGCTCTCCGGCAGGTGGAAATTGGTGATCATCGCGTCCACGCTGCGGATGCGATAACCGGGGAAGATGAAGATGCGGGTCTCGCCGGCGAACGGTTGCAGTTGACCATCGCGCATCGCCGATTCCAGCGCGCGCACCACGGTGGTGCCCACCGCGATCACCCGCCCGCCGCGGGCGCGGGTGGCCTGGATGCGTTCGATCAGCGCCGCACCGACGTTCAGCCATTCGCTGTGCATCTGGTGCTGGCGGACGTCATCCACCCGCACCGGCTGGAAGGTGCCGGCGCCCACGTGCAGGGTGACGTGGCCGAATTCGACGCCGCGTTCGTGCAGCGCCGCCAGCAGCGGCTCGTCGAAATGCAGGCCGGCGGTCGGTGCGGCGACCGCGCCCGGCTCGCGTGCGAACACGGTCTGGTAGCGCTCGTCGTCGTCCTTCCCCGCTTCGCGCTGGATGTACGGCGGCAGCGGCAGGCGGCCAGCCTGCAGCAGCCAGCTTTCCAGCGCCGCGGGCACGTGGAAGCGCAGGCGGTAGAACTCGCCGTCCCGGCCCAGCACCTCGGCCTCGCCGCCGGCGTCCAGGGCAATCCTGCTACCGGGCTTGGGCGACTTGCTGGCACCCACCTGCGCCCGCGCCTCGTTGTCAGGCAACAGGCGCTCGATCAGGATTTCGACCCGCCCGCCGGTCTCCTTCTGGCCGAACAGCCGGGCCGGAATCACCCGGGTGTCGTTGAACACCAGCAGATCGCCCGGCGCCAGCCATTCCGGCAGATCGCGGACCTGGCGATCGGCGAAGGCGGCGTCGCCCGGTGGCACCACCAGCAGGCGGCTGGCCGAACGCTCCGGCAGCGGCGCCTGGGCGATCAAGGCCTCGGGCAGGTCGAAATGGAAATCGGATTTCTTCACAGGGGGACGGCTCGGGGAAGCCCGCCATTGTAAGGGAGCCGGTCGCCACGGGCGTTTGCGTCCCCTGCCCGGCGCGCGCCGCCGTTCAGCGCTCGAACTTGGTCGACAGCACGATCGACGAGGTGGTGCGCTCGACGCCGTCAATCGCGCCGATCCGATCGGTCAGCAGATCCATGCCGTCCACCGATGGCACCACGCCCACCGCGATCAGATCATAGGCGCCGCTGACCGACTGCAGCAGGCGCACCTCGGGCATCGCGCGCAGGGAGGCGACCACCGAGGTCATCTGCTTGGGATGCACGGTGATCATGATGTGCGCGCGGATGTGCCCGCGCTCGTAGTCATCGTGCACCCGCACGGTATAGCCGCTGATGACGCCCTCGCGTTCCAGCCGCTCGATCCGGCTCTGCACCGTCGTTCGCGACAGATTGAGCCGGCGCGCGATCTGGGCGGTCGAGGCGCGCGCGTTGTCGCGCAACAGGCTGAGCAGCAACTGGTCGGTCGCGGAGATCTTCATTTCAGGGCGCTCGCCTCGTCGATTCGACGAAATCTACAGAAAATTCGTGCAAATCATAACTGTCAAACGACGAATTTATCCACATAATAGAGGTTTGCCATCCTTTCCGGAGAACACCATGGCCCTCCTCGACCTGCTCGCCCCCCTCCGCGCCCATGCGGGCAAGCGCCTGACCACCGGACTGGACGACGCCACCCTCGAGCGTTTCGCCGCCAGCCAGCCGGCCCTGGTCGCGGCCATCGAGGCCGCCGCCGCCGAACACGCCCGCCTGAAGGACGAATTCGCCGAGCTGCTGGATCTGGACGAGGAAGCGCAGCTGCGCGCCGTCCAGGCCGGCTACGTCAATTTCTATCCGGACGACGCGGTCAACCCGTACGTGGCGCTGGCCGCGCGCGGTCCGTGGGTGGTGACCCTCAACGGCGCGGTGCTGTACGACGCCGGCGGCTACGGCATGCTCGGCTTCGGCCATACCCCCGAGCCGATCCTGGCGGCGATGGCGCGGCCGCAGGTGATGGCCAACATCATGACCCCGAGCCTGTCGCAGTTGCGCTTCGACCGCGCCCTGCGCAAGGAAATCGGCCAGACCCGCGGCGGTTGTCCGTACGCGAAGTTCCTGTGCCTGAACTCGGGCTCCGAGTCGGTCGGCCTGGCCGCCCGCATCGCCGACATCAACACCAAGCTGCAGACCGACCCGGGTGCCCGCCACGAAGGTCGCGCGGTCAAGCGCGTGGTCGTGAAGGGCAGCTTCCATGGCCGCACCGAGCGTCCGGCCCTGTATTCGGACTCTTCGCGAAAGACCTACCAGCAGCACCTGGCTAGCTACCGTGGCGAGGATTCGCTGATCGCCATCGAGCCCTACGACGTCGAGGCGCTCAAGCGGGCGTTCGCCGACGCCGAAACCAAGGGCTGGTTCATCGAGGCGGTGTTCCTGGAGCCGGTGATGGGCGAAGGCGATCCGGGCCGCTCGGTGCCGCCGGCGTTCTACGCCGCCGCGCGCGAGCTGACCCGCCAGCACGGCAGCCTGTTCCTGGTCGACTCCATCCAGGCCGGCCTGCGCGCCCACGGCGTACTGTCGATCGTCGACTACCCCGGTTTCGAAGGCCTGGACGCGCCGGACATGGAGACCTACTCCAAGGCGCTCAACGCCGCGCAGTACCCGCTGTCGGTGCTGGCGGTCAGCGAACGCGCCGCCGGCCTGTACCGCAAGGGCGTCTACGGCAACACCATGACCACCAATCCGCGCGCGCTCGACGTGGCCTGCGCCACGCTGGAACAGCTGACCCCGCAGGTCCGCGAGAACATCCGCGCCCGCGGCGTCGATGCGGTCGCCCGCCTCGAGAAACTGAAGGACGAACTGGACGGCCTGATCACCAAGGTGCAGGGCACCGGTCTGCTGTTCTCCTGCGAACTGGCCCCGCAATTCAAGTGCTACGGCGCCAACTCCACCGAGGAATGGCTGCGCCAGCACGGCATCAACGTCATCCACGGCGGCGCCAACTCGCTGCGCTTCACCCCGCATTTCGCGATGGGTGCCGAGGAACTGGAACTGCTGGTGTCGATGGTCGGCCGCGCGCTGCAGGAAGGTCCGCGCAACACCCAGGCCGCGGCGGCCTGATCCTCCCGGATCGCGTTTTTCCTCGTGGGCGGACACCCCTGGCGGTGTCCGCCTTTTTTGCGCGCGGCTCGCGTAGAGCGGAGCGTGCTCCGCTGCCCGGGCTCCCCACATCCCGCGCCGGCAACTCCGGCGCTACGGCGTGCGCTTCGCCTCGTTGAACCGCACCATCACCGCCTGGATCAACGCCCTGGCCTCGGCGGCGTCGCCATAGCCGTTCAACCGGACCGGATTGCGCCCCCTGGGCAAATCCTTGTACACACGGAAGAACGCCTCGATGCGATCGCGCTCGATGGCGGGCAGGTCGGCGAGATCACGGATGCCGGCGTAGGTGGGATCCACCTTGTCCGTCGGCACGCCGATGATCTTCTCGTCGGTCTTGCCGTCATCGACCATCCGCAGCACGCCAATCGGCCGGAACCGGATCAGCACGCCGGGATGCAGCGGCTCGCGGGTCAACACCAGCGCATCCAGGGGATCCCCATCCCCTGCCAGGGTGCGCGGCATCGAACCGTAGTTGGCCGGATAGGCCACCGGCATAGACTGGAAACGATCGACGAACAGCAATCCTTCTTCGTTGATCTCGTACTTGGTGAAACTGCCGGCCGGTATTTCCACCGCCAGCACCGCTTCTTCCGGCACCTTCGGCGATTGCGCGGCCAGGAACGGGTGGACCACCGTATCGCCGGCCTGCGCCAGCGATGCGGCCATCAATCCCGCAAGCAGGACGACCGCGCGGCTCATTGTGCCGGCTTGCAGGCGGGCAGCTTCAACGCGCGGGCAATCGCCTGCCAGTCGAACGCGGCGACGGCCTTGTCGTCATCCACCGCGTAGAACACGCCTTCCGGGAAGCGCTTGTCGACGGTCTGATCGAGCCACACGCCGTCGGTGTTGGCGGTGCGCTCGCCGGTGAAGGCACCCAGGTGTTCCAGGCTGAGGCGATCGAACACATGGAACACGCTGCGATCCTTGAACTGATCGGTGGCGATCCAGAAGCCCGTGCCACCCGCGCACTGCGCCAGCGCCATGCCCTCGGCCTGCGCCTTGAACAGGTCGGCGCCGATGTCGCGGCCGCGATAGCGACCGTCCAGCCCGTACTCGCGCAGGCGGGTGCCGGTGGCGACGTCCTCTTCCGCCAGCAGCAGGCGATCGTTGGCGATATCGCCGAACACCGACTCGGCGATCCGGATCGCGCCGGCTTCGGAGGTGTCGCCGAAGGTGCCCGTCAATGTCGCCGCCCAGCCCTGCGGCACGCGCCGCAGCTGGTAGCGCTTGAACCGGCGATCCAGCTCCGCCAGCGGCGGCGGCAGGTCCTCGTTCTGCGGCGACATGTAGTTGTCGCTGACGATGACCTCGTAGCTGTCCTTCTGCGGGCGAACCCACAGGCCATAGGGCTGCTTCAGGTCCTCGGCGCCGAAACTGAGCAGCGGCTGGAATCCCGGCAGCTGGAACAGTTGCACGCGATGGTTGTCGCGCTCGACCACCAGCACCAGATCGTCAATCACGGCGATGCCGTTGGGACGCTGGAGCTGGCCGGCACCCGTGCCCGGCCCCCCGACCGTGCGCAGGCGTTCGCCGCTGACACCGTCATAGACGATCAGCTGATCCGTCGCCTTGGCGGTGGCGATCAGCCAGCGCTTGCCGTCCGGCGAGCGCCAACTGGCCGGCGAGTCGACGTTGTCGGCCGGCGTGTCGGCGGTCAGGAAAGCCTCGGGCACCACCACGTGGGGGATCTTCGCTTCGCTCAGCAGCGGATCCTTTTCCACGTTCTCGTCCGGCTCGCGGTCGGCCACCGTCGGCGCGACGCCGGCGCAGCCGGCCATGGACAGGATCGCCAGCAGGCTGGCCATTGCGTTCAAGCGGTGCGACATGCGTTATCCCCTGGAGCGGTTGACAGTCAACAAACCGCAATGTTCTACGCATCGATTATGACGTTTTGGTTGCATCGTCGAAGGTTCGCCGACGTGCCATCTGATGGTCATATTGCCGCCATCTAAGCCCCGTAGAAATCGCCGTTTATCTTCACACGGGGAAAACACGACGATGAAACGCACCGCCCTGGCCATCGGCCTGTCACAGGCATTGCTCTGCGCCGGCATGATCAGTGCCATCCCGCTGGCGCGAGCGCAGGCCATGCCCGATGGCGGTGGCGGCGCGTCCGCCGTGCCGGCGGAGGACCCCAAGCAACTGGACACCATCGTCGTCCAGGGCGAAATCGCCTACCGCAACCGCACCGACGACATCTCCCCCACCCTGTCCTACGACCTGGAGTACTTCCAGCGTTTCGAGCCGAACACCGTGGGCGACATGCTCAAGCGCGTGCCCGGCGTGACCTTCGTCGGCTCGGACATCATGGAATTCGACGGCGCGATGATGCGTGGCATGGCCGCCGGCTACACCCAGGTGTTGATCAACGGCAAGAAGGTGCCCGGCGCCGGTGACGATCGCTCGTTCTGGGTGGACCGCATCCCGGCGGAAATGGTCGATCACATCGAAATCCTGCGCAGCAACAGCGCCAACCGCAGCGGCGACGCCATCGCCGGCACAATCAACATCGTCCTGCGCGACGCCTACGTGTTCGACGGCAGCTACCTGCGAATCGGCGTCAATCGCTGGTACGACGGCGAGGTGAACCCGACCTTCGGCGCGGTGACCAGCGTCGACGCCTTGGGTGGCCGCCTGCTCGCCGGCATCAACGTGCAGGACCGCTACCGCTCCAAGGTCAAGCGCTCGGACCGCTTCGCCGACCCGTCCCGGCAGGAACTGGTGAGCTGGGAAGACCAGACCGAGGTCAAGGACGGCCGCGACTACTCGGCCAACGTGTCGTACACCGCCGACGTCGGCGAAACCGGTCGCATCAGCATCGACGGCTTCTACGTCAAGACCGACCGCGACGTCACCGAGGTCTCCCATGAAGTGGAGTACGACGACGAAGACGTCATCGACTCCCGCGTGCCCGGCTTGAATCCGATCGACCAACGCAACTGGGGTGTCGGCACCGGGTACAGGTTCGACATGGCCGGCGGCACCACCGAGTTCGACCTCGATTACGCGCGCTTCGAGGACGACAGCGCCGTCAGCGAGGAAAAGCACGAGTACGTGAACGGCGAATGGGACGCTTCCGAAGCCGAATCCCAGGCCGTGGACGCCAAGGACACCGAGACCAGCTTCAAGATCGCGCACAAGCGCCCGGCGGGCGGCGCCGAACTCGAATTCGGCGTGGACTGGCGGCGCAAGAAACGCGACGTCACCTACACCAACTACGCCTGGGAAGCCGAGAATGAAGGCGATCCGGTGGCCTATGAACCGGACGGCGTCATCGGCTCGCTGATCGAGGAAACCCGTGTCGACCCCTACCTGATGCTTTCGGGCAAGGGCCAGGCGTTCTCCTGGGAAGCCGGCCTGCGCTACGAAACCACCCGTTCGGACATCCGCTACCAGGAGGACGGCGACGTCGCCGGATCCGCCAGCAAGGACTACAACGAGCTGTTGCCCTCGCTGCACCTGAAGTGGGATCTGGATGAAGCCACCCGCATCAGCCTGTCGCTGGCCAAGAGCGTGAAGCGCCCGAACTTCAACGAGCTGATTCCCGCCCTGCTGGACGGCGAGTACGGCGACAACGATTACATCGGCAATCCGGAACTCGACCCGGAAACCGCCAACGGCATCGACCTTGGCTTCGAGCGTCGCCTCGGCAAGCATGGCGTGGTGGGCTTGAACTTCTTCTACCGCGATGTGAAGAACCTGATCGAACTGGTCAACACCGGCGAACTGAGCGAGGACGCGCAGGACAAGTACGCCGAGGACCTGGAGGAATTCCTGGCGGAGAATCCCGGCGCGACCGAGGACGATTTCCAGTTCGACGCCGAAAGCTGGCTGTTCACCTCGGCCAACGTCGGCGACGGCAAGGTCTATGGCGTCGAGTTCGATCTGTCGACCCCGTTGACCGCGCTGGGCATGCCGAACACCGGCGTGTTCCTCAACTACTCCTACCTCAACAGCAAGGTCACCGATTTCATCGGCGAGCGCCGCTTCAACGACCAGGCCAAGAGCGTCTACAACGTCGGCTTCATCCAGGACCTGCCGTCGCTCGGTGCCAGCTTCGGCGCCACCTATCGCAAGCAGGGCGACGCCTTCAGCCGCATCCTGGCCGAGGAAGTGACCGTCAAGTACGGCGACGATCTGGAAGTGTTCGTGGAGAAGCGCTTCGGCAAGACCATGTCGATGCGCCTGACCGCCGCCAACCTGCTGGACGCCTCCAAGGACGAGTTCTTCCACAAGTTCGACAACCAGGCCGACCAGATCGATCGCGACTACGACGAGTACGAGCTGGAAACCGAGGAGGCCGGCCCGAGCTATCAGTTGGTCATGCGCTGGGCGTTCTGAGCGCGGCCCTCCCCGCGTCCCGTGGAAGCCGGCGCAAGCCGGCTTCTTTTTTGTGGGACGGACGGGTTTGATGCAGACTTCCGCCACCCGTCATCGCCGCAGGCCGCCATGAAGACCGTCGAAGTCCGCCACCCCCTCGTCCAGCACAAGATCGGCCTGCTGCGCGACGCCTCGCTCAGCACCAAGGGCTTCCGCGAACTGGTGACCGAACTGGGCACCCTGCTGGCCTACGAGGCCACCGCGGATCTGGAAACCGAGGAAGCGACCATGCCGGGCTGGGCCGGACCGGTCCAGGTACGCAAGATCGCCGGCGCCAAGATCACCCTGGTCCCCATCCTGCGCGCCGGCCTGGGCATGCTGCCGGGCGTACTGGCGCTGATTCCCGCCGCCAAGGTCAGCGTGGTCGGTCTGCAGCGCGACGAGGAGACCCTGCAACCGGTGCCCTACTTCGAACGCCTGACCGGTCGCCTGGACGAGCGCGACGCGCTCATCCTGGATCCGATGCTGGCCACCGGCGGCACCCTCATCGCCACCATCGACATGCTCAAGCGCGCCGGCGCCAAACGCATCAAGGGCATCTTCCTGGTTGCCGCGCCCGAGGGGCTGGCCGCGCTGGAAGCGGCCCACCCCGACGTCGAGGTCTATACCGCCGCCATCGACAACCATCTGAACGACAAGGGTTACATCCTGCCTGGCCTCGGCGACGCCGGTGACCGGATCTTCGGCACCCGCGTGGGCTGAGCCGAAGCCCAGGCTGCGCGGATTCTCCCGGATTTGCATCGTGCCCCGGAGCCGAGCAAGCTCGGCCCCTCCGGATTTCCGACACGCCCGAAGCGGAGAGCTCCGCTCCACACCCCGCGTAGAGCCGAGCTCGCTCGGCTGCTCCGGATGTCCGGCACGCCCGAAGCGGAGCAAGCTCCGCTCTACAGCCCGCGTAGAGCCGAGCTTGCCCGGCTCCTCCAGACGTCTGGCAAGCCCGAAGCGGAGCAAGCTCCGCTCTACGCGTCGGCTGGCCATTCGCAATGCCAGTGCGGATAGTGATCCAGTCGTTCCACCAAACCACGGCGCAATGGGTTGCGAACGATGTAGCGCGCCTGCGAACGCAAGTCTTCATGACTGCGCACCCGGTGATCATGGAAACCCGCCTGCCAGACAGGTCCCGCGCGCCCGACGATTTCGTTGACCGCGCGTGCACTGCGTGATTTGAATGCCTGCAGACATTGACTGATGGAGCCGTCACCAAGCTCGAACAACCAGTGCACATGATCGGGCATCACCACCCAGGCCAACGACCTGAGCCGCTCTTCGTCCTCGCAACGCTTCAATTCGCCTGCAATGCAATGCGCCGGCCGAGGCTCGCGGAACCAGGGCGTCCGGCTGGCCGTCACCACGGTGACGACGTAGTAGGCGCCCTTCTCCGACCATCTTCCCTTGTTCAATGCTGGACTTGCCATGACCGAAGCATGGCGTGGCCGCTTCATCGCCGCCGTCGGAACAAAGTCCATCGGCGTGTCGGATTCAAACGTTGCGCGTTGTAGCGGGATCCCTACGGATGACGTCAACCACGTAGAGCCGGGCTTGCCCGGCTCCTTCATGACCTGCTTCTCGCGCGAAGCGGAGCAAGCTCCGCTCTACGTCATGCGGCCAGCGGACGAGCGTGCAGCTCCGGCAACTCGTGCGCCACGCCGAACCTGCCGCGCTCGTCGCGGGTGACCTGGGCCAGTGCGCAATCGGGATCGTGGGTGAAGAACAGATGCACGTTGCGGGCCAGCTTGTCTTCCAGGAACGCGCGCTTCTCGTCGATCAGCAGTTCCGCGTTGCGGTCATAGCCCATCGTGATCGGCACGTGCACCCAGGAACGTCCGGGAATCAGATCGGCGCAGAACACCACGCCGCCATGCGGCGCGCCATCCACGCGTTCCGGACCCACCACTTCGGCCAGCATCAGCCCCGGCGTGTGGCCGTCGCTGAAACTGAAGCGCACGCTGTCGCCCAGTGCGCGCGAATGTTCGCCGTCCACGAGCTCGAGCCGGCCGCTGGCCTCCAGCAATCCCTGCAACTCGGGAATGAAGCTCGCGCGATCGCGCGGATGCGGCTTCAGCGCCCGCTGCCAGTGCGCCTTGCCGACCACGAAGGTGGCGTTGGGAAACAACAGTTCCGGTGCCTGGCCTTCGCTCCACGGCGCCAACAGTCCACCGGCGTGGTCGAAATGCAGATGGCTCAGCACCACCACGTCGATGTCGTCGTGGCCGAAGCCGGCTTCGCGCAGCGAGTCCAGCAGGACATGCCGCTCCTCCTGTACGCCGAAACGCTCGCGCATCTTCGGATCGAAGAACGCGCCGATGCCGGTTTCGAACAACACCGTCTTGCCATTGAGCGGACTCGCTAGCAGCGCGCGGCAGGCCAGCGGCACCCGGTTCTGTTCGTCGGGCGCCAGCCATTTGGACCACATCGCGCGCGGCGCGTTGCCGAACATCGCGCCGCCGTCGAGCTTCTGGGAATTGCCGAGAATGGACCAGAGTTTCATGGCACCGATTGTACGCCGGTGCGCGTGTAGAGCCGAGCTTGCTCGGCTGGGTGGTCTCCAGCCCGCCCAGCAGCGGAGCAAGCTCCGCTCTACGGACGGGATCCTTCTCAGCGCGTGGCGGCTTCGCCCGGTTCGACTTCCGCCTTGCCCACCGGATTGCGTGGATCCGCGCCACCGGTGAGGGTGTTGGCCTTGCGATCCCACAGCACGGTCTGCAAGTTGCCCCAGACGTGGCTGGAACCGCGACCGCCGGCGGCGGTGTCGCCGGGCAGATCGACCTGGTGGCCCATTGCCCGCAGTGCCTCGGCCACCTGCGGGCTGAACGCGCCGCTTTCGGCGGAAATCACGTCCGGCAGCCATTGGTGATGGAAGCGCGGCAGCGCGGCGACCTGTTGCGCGCCCAGCCCCTGGTCGTAGCCGAGCATGCCCAGCAGGACCATGGTGATGATGCGGCTGCCGCCGGGCGTGCCCAGCACGGCGATGCGATCCGGCGACTCCATGAAACTGGGCGTCATCGAACTGAGCATGCGCTTGCCCGGCTTGGGCGCGTTGGCATCGAAGCCCATCACGCCGAAGGCATTCGGCGTGCCGGGCTTGAGCGCGAAATCGTCCATCTCGTTGTTGAGCAGCACGCCGGTGCCGGGCGGAATCAGGCCCGAGCCGAACAGCAGGTTGACCGTCTGGGTGGCCGCGACCCGGTTGCCCTCGGCGTCGATGATCGAGAAATGGGTGGTTTCCTCGTCTTCCAGCGGCGTGGGTTGGCCCGAAAACAGGTTGCTCGGCGTGGCCTTGTCCGGATTGATGGTCGCGCGCAGACCGGCGGCGTAGTCGCGGCTGGTCAGCGTCTTCAACGGAATCTCGACGAAATCGGGATCGCCCAGGTAGAAGGTGCGATCGCGGAAGGCGCGGCGCATCGCCTCCACCGTCAGGTGGGTGCGGTGCGTTTCATCGAGCTTCGCCAGGTCCCAGCCTTCCAGGATCTGCAGCATCTGCGCCACCGCCACGCCACCGGAGGATGGCGGTGGCGCGGTGGTGATCTGCCAGTCGCGATACTTGAACTTCAGCGGTTCGCGCTCGCGCACCTGGTAGGCGGCCAGTTCGCCGGCGGTCCAGCGACCGCCTTCGGCCTTCACGCCCTTGATCAGCTTGCCCGCGATCTCGCCCTTGTAGAAACCGTCGTGGCCGCGCTCGGCCAGCAATTGCAGCGTGCGGGCCAGGTCGGGCTGCTTGAGGATTTCGCCTTCCTTGGGCGGATCACCATCGGCCAGGAACACCGCGCGGGTACCCGGGAAACGTTCCATCACCTCGCGGCGCGAGGCATAGCCACGCGCCAGCCGGCCATAGACAGGAAAGCCATCGCTGGCGATGCGGATGGCGGGGCCGAGCGAGGTCTCAAGCGGCAGCTTGCCGTAGTTCTTCGCCAGGTGGACCAGCGCGGCGGGCAGGCCGGGAATGCCGGCGGCCCAGGGACCGTTCTCGGCGCGATCGCGATTGAACTCGCCGTTCGCCAGCAGATAGGCCTCCGGCGTGGCGGCGGCCGGCGCGGTCTCGCGCGCATCGACGAACACGTCCTTGCCGGTCCGCGCATCGTGCAGCAGGAAGAAGCCGCCACCGCCGATGCCCGAGCTGATCGGTTCGACCACGGACAGCACCGACGATACCGCGACCGCCGCGTCGAAGGCGTTGCCGCCGGCGTGCAGGATTTCGAAGCCGGCTTCAGTCGCCAGCGCATGCGCGCTGGCAATGGCCGATCCGGGCGGATGGGTCGCCGCGTTGGCGACGCGCTGGCCGGCGTCGCCGGCATCGGCGGCATGCAGCGCGGGAACGAAAAGGGAAAGCGCAAACAGTAGCGCGGTGACTCGACGTGCTTTCACGACATCTCCTGACGGGTACCTGTTGGCGGCCCTCCCGCGTCAGCCGCCTTGCAGCCGGCGCAACTTGGCCAGCAGCTGCTCCTGGGTCTCAGGATACGCCGGATCGGGGTCGATGCACTCCACCGGGCAGACGACGACACATTGCGGTTCGTCATGATGGCCGACGCACTCGGTGCAGCGCGCCGGATCGATCACGTAGATCGTCTCGCCCATCGAGATGGCCTGGTTGGGACAGGCGGGCTCGCAGACATCGCAGTTGACGCAGAGTTCGTTGATCTTGAGTGACATTGCGGGGGACTTCTCGATTCCGGGAGCCCCGCTTTCGCGGGGGCGCGATGCCCCCGCAAAGGCGTGGCCGCGAAGGCGGCCACGCGCGGAGCCTGTTACTTGGCTTCGACGAAGACGTAGTCCACGCCGGCCGGGGCCACGGCCGCCTTGACGCGCTCGCCGTCGGCGGCTTCGCCGATGAAGACCACGCGCACGCCCTTCATGGTGTCGGGTTCGACGCCCTGGAACGAAGCGACCACCAGATCCGCCATGCGGGTGGAAGCGGAGGAACCGAACGCTAGCAGGTTGCCGCCGACGATGCCGCGCGCGATCGCGTTCTTGGCCTGTTCCAGCGAACGATCGTACTTGGCCTGGAACTCCGGATCCGATTCCGGCGGGAGGTAGTACAGGAACGGGGTGTTGGTGATGGTGCCCATGTTGCGGGTCACCACCTCGGACAGATAGGTGCGCCAGCCGGCGTCATCGTCCTTGGCGGGAACGACCAGCGGTGCCTCGGCGGCCTCGACCGGCTTGGCCTCTTCCTTCTTGCACGCGGCGAACGGCACGACCAGGCAGGCAATCAGCAGCAGTCGTGTGGCGATGTTGGTCATGGTTCTGTCCCCTCAATAAGTCGATGTAGGAAGGATCGTGCCACAAAAGCACGCGGTTCAGGTGCGCCGCCACTGGGCCTTCATGGCGGCGGCCACGTCGGCGGTGACGAAACCGGACACATCCCCGCCCAGACGCGAGATTTCGCGCACCAGCGAGGACGAGATGAAGCCGTACTGCTCGGCGGGGGTGAGGAACAGGGTTTCCACCTCGGGAATCAGATGGCGGTTCATGCTGGCCAGCTGGAATTCGTATTCGAAGTCCGAGACCGCGCGCAGGCCGCGCAACAGCACGCCGCCGCCGATTTCCTTGACGAAGTGGGCAAGCAATCCATCGAATCCGCGCACTTCCACATGCGGATGGTGGGCCACCGCCTTGCGGGCCAGTTCCACCCTCAGCTCCAGCGGCAACGCCGGCCCCTTCCCGGGGCTTTCCGCCACGCCGATGATCAGGCGCTCGAACAGCGGCGCGGCGCGATCGATCAGGTCGATGTGCCCGTTGGTGATCGGGTCGAACGTGCCGGGATAAACCGCGGTACGGGTACGGGACACGCTCATTCGGAATCGGGTCGATGGGAGTCGCCGCGCAGTGTAGCAGCGCCCTGCCCGCCGGGAACCCGATAGAGCGCGTAGCGGACGTCGCGGGTCTGGCCATCGCGGTGCGGTCGCCAGTCCGGCGGTACCGCGAGTACCTGTTCCCGCGGGGATTCCACGTATACCCAGGCGTCACCGGAAAGATGCCGCGGCAGTGCCCGCAACGCAGCGTCCCACAGGCCATCGGCGAAGGGCGGATCCAGGAACACGATGTCGAACGGCTCTCCGGGCGCGTTCGCCAGCCACGCCAGGGCGTCGGCGCCCTCCACCCGCACCTGCGACGCGGCCCCCAGCCGCTCCACCGCCTGCCGCAACGCCTCGGCCAGGCCGGCGTCACGCTCGACCAGCACCGCCTGCGCCGCACCTCGCGAAACCGCTTCCAGCCCGAGCGCGCCGCTGCCGGCGAAGGCATCCAGCACGCGGGCGCCGGCGAGTTTCGGCATCAGCCAGTTGAACAGGGTCTCGCGGACGCGATCGGAAGACGGACGCAGCCCGGGCCGATCCGGCACCGCCAGGCGGGTATTGCGCCAGCGTCCGCCGATGATGCGGACGCTGCCGGCCGGGGGGGCGGCGCGTGGACCGCGCGCGGGTGGCGTGCGGCCGGGTTTCATCGGGGCGGAAAGGGGGCGGGTGATACCATGGCGCCCATTCTCCGCGATTGCCCGTGTCATGGTCAGCTGGTTCCGACGCAAGAAGCCTGACGCGCCCGCGAGCCTGCCCGAGACGCAGCGCCCGGCGCCCCAAAATCCCGTTTCCGACACTTCCCACCCCGTTTCGCAGGACGATGCCGCCGCATCGCCCGCACCGACCATGTTCGAGGCACCCGTGCCGGCTTCCGCCCCGACGGTCGTCGCGCCCGCCGCTACCGTCGCATCCGGAACCGAGCCGCCCGCCGCCCCCGCCGGCAAGCCGGGCTGGCGCGAGCGCCTGCGCAACACCAGCTTTGCCCGTGGCCTGGGCGGCCTGTTCTCGCGCAACCCGCGCCTGGACGACGACCTGCTGGATGAAATCGAGACCGCGCTGCTGACCGCCGACGTCGGCGTGCCCGCCACCACCGCGCTGGTCGAGGGCCTGCGCAAGCGCATGAAGGCGCGCGAGTTCGCCGACGCCCGCGCACTGCTGGCCGCGCTGCGGACGGACCTGATCGCGATGCTGGCGCCGGTGGCCAAACCGCTGGAGATCCCGCGGAACATTCGCCCCTTCGTGCTGCTCACGGTCGGCGTCAACGGCGTCGGCAAGACCACCACCATCGGCAAGCTGGCGCGCCGCTTCAAGGACGAAGGCCGCAACCTGATGCTGGCCGCCGGCGATACCTTCCGCGCCGCCGCGGTGGCGCAGTTGCAGACCTGGGGCGAACGCAACGGCGTGCCGGTGGTGGCGCAGGGACAGAACGCGGACGCGGCCTCGGTCGCGTTCGACGCCCTGCAGGCCGCGCAGGCGCGCGGCACCGAAGTGCTGATCGCCGATACCGCCGGACGCCTGCACACCCAGCAGGGCCTGATGGCGGAACTGGGCAAGATCAAGCGCGTGCTGCAGAAACTGGATCCGGCCGCGCCGCACGAAGTGCTGCTGGTCATCGACGGCACCACCGGCCAGAACGCGCTGTCGCAGCTGCGCCAGTTCCACGCCGCGGTGAACATCACCGGGCTGGTGGTGACCAAGCTGGACGGCACCGCCAAGGGAGGCGTGGTGTTCGCGCTCGCACGCGAGTTCGGCATCCCGATCCGGTTCGCCGGCATCGGCGAACGTTCCGAGGATCTGCGGGTGTTCGACGCCGAAGCCTTCGTTGACGCGCTGCTGCCGGAAACGCTGGGCGCGTGAGCCGGCGCCGCAGGCTGGCGCTGCTGTCGCTGGCGGTCCTGCTGCTCGCAGGCATCGGCCTGCTGCACTGGCTGTTGCAACCGCAGCGGCTGGCGCCGGCGCTGCTGGGCATGGCCGGCAATGCGCTGGGCCTGGAAATTTCCGCATCCGGCGTTGGCGAATACCGCCTGCGTGGCACGCCGCAGTTGATCGTCCGCGGCGTGACCGTGCGGGAACCGGGCGCCGCCACGCCCCTGCTGACCGCGGACCGCGTCTTCATCTCGGTGCCCTGGTCAACGCTGCGCGCGCGTGGCCGCGAGCTGACCGCGGTGCGGCTGGAGCTGGACGCGCCGGTCCTCGATCTGGCTGCGCTGCAGTCATGGCTGTCGCGACGCCCTGCGGGTGAGACGCGCATCCCCACGCTCACCGATGGCATACGCGTCGACGGCGGTCGGATCCGCGGCGATGACTGGTCGCTCGAACGCATCGACCTGCGCATTCCCCGCCTGGAAGCCGGACAGCCCCTGCGCGGCCAGGTGCAGGCGCACTATCGGGGCGGCGAACTGCAAGCGCCGCTGGATCTGGCCTTCCATCTGCGCCGGCTGGGCGAGGATGGCGGACTGGGCGTCGCCGGACAGGCCACGCCGGCGGGCAAGGATTGGCGGCTGCCGACCAGGCTGCGCCTGTCCGCCTACCTGCGCCAGGCCGAATCGCGCCTGGAACGCGCCGTGCTCGGCGCCAGCGCGCACTACCTCGCGGGCGCGACCCGACAGCCGTTCGCGCTCGGCGTGGCCGGACCACTGGAATTCGCCGATGGTCTGCGCCTGCGCCCGGCCGCGTTCGCCCTGCGCGGGCAAGGGGCCATGCCCTCGCTGGACGCCGCCGGTGAACTCGGCCTGGAAGACGGCCTGCTGCTCGACTGGCGCGGACGATTGGCGGGCTGGCCGGACGCATGGCCGGCGTTGCCGCCGCCGCTGGGACGCTCGACCTCCTCACTTCCCTTCGCACTGGCCTATCGCGGCACCACCGACCTGGCGGACATCGCGCACCTGCGCTTGCAACGCGAAGACGCCCGCTTTGACGCCCGCTTCCGGCTGTTCGAAGTCATGGACTGGCTGCATGCGCTGCAGGCCGGTGGTGGCTCGCCGCTGCCGCCGCTGAGCGGCCGCTTCACCGCCCCCCGCCTGGAAGTGTCCGGCGCCACCCTGGAGGGCGTGGATCTGCAGCTGGACGATCCGGCCCTGCCCGCCCCCGAATCCGCGCCATGACCAGCACCACCGAAGACCGTTTCGCCGACCACCTGCTGGCCTGGTTCGACCAGTCCGGCCGCCACGACCTGCCCTGGTTGCATCCACGCACGCCCTACCGCGTATGGCTGTCGGAGATCATGCTCCAGCAAACCCAGGTGAAGACGGTGATTCCCTACTTCGCCCGCTTCCTGGAAGCCTTTCCGACCCTGAAGGATCTGGGCACCGCCACGCTCGATGAAGTGCTGGCGCAGTGGTCCGGCCTGGGCTACTACGCCCGCGCCCGCAACCTGCACGCGGCCGCGCGCATCTGTGTGGAGCAGCACGCCGGCGACCTGCCGCGCGATTTCGACGCCCTGCTCGCGCTGCCCGGCATCGGCCGCAGCACCGCCGGCGCCATCCTCTCGCAGGCCTGGGGCGACCGCTTCCCGATCCTGGACGGCAACGTCAAACGCGTGCTCTCGCGCTACCACGGCGTCACCGGCTGGCCGGGGACCCCCGCGGTGGAAAAGCAGCTGTGGCAATTCGCCGCCGCCCATCTGCCGGCAGGCCGCATGGCCGACTACACCCAGGCACAGATGGATCTGGGCGCCACCCTGTGCACGCGCCACGATCCCGCCTGCATGCTCTGCCCGGTGCACGTGGACTGCGTGGCGCTGCGCGACGGACAGGTCGACGAACTGCCGACCTCCAAACCCGGCAAGCCGCTGCCCGAACGCATCGCGATCATGCTGCTGGCCGAAAACGACGACGGCCAGGTATTGCTGCAACGGCGCCCCCCGACCGGCATTTGGGCTTCGCTGTGGTCGCTGCCCGAGGCCGACGATCACGACGCCGCGCGGCACTGGTTCGATGCCCATCTGCAGGGCGACTACGACCGCGCCGAGGCTCTGCCGGAACTGCCGCATGTGTTCAGCCACTATCGCCTGCGCATGCATCCGCTGCGCTGGCGCGGACTCGCGCCACGGGCGGCGGTACGCGCCGGCGCCGATCTGCGCTGGGTGGCACGCGACGAATTGGCCCGGATCGGCCTGCCGGCACCGATCCGCAAGCTGCTGACCACGACCTGATCCGGGGCTCGTCCCGCCATTTGCCGGGAACCAGCTATCCTGTCGCCCACGACGACGAAGACACATCCACATACCTACATGGCACGCACCGTTTACTGCGAATACGAAAAGCGCGAAACCGAGGGCCTGGATTTCGTGCCTTACCCCGGCGAACTCGGCAAGCGCGTGTTCGCCCACATCGGCAAGGCGGCTTGGGCGGCCTGGCTGGCGCACCAGACCATGCTGATCAACGAGAACCGGCTGTCGCCGCGCGACCCGAAACACCGCGCCTTCCTGGAAGCGGAACTGGAGAAGTTCCTGTTCGGCGGCGGCGCCGACAAACCGGCCGGCTACGTGCCGGAAGCATGAAAAAAGGCGGGGATATCCCCGCCTTTTTCGTGGACCGGACCAATGGCCGACTAGTTGGCCGGCTCGCCTTCCTGGCGCGCCTCGATCTTCGCCTCGCGCATTTCCTTCTCTGCCGCCTTCAGCGACTTCAGGTCCAGCGGGCTTATGGTCTTGATCCGGCAGGACATCCGCATCATCCCGCTGCCACCGCCCAGCGGGCGCACGCGGTCGAAGTTGGTCACCCGCCCCATCATGCTGCTGATGCTGATGGCCGGCGCGAACTCCAGATCCGGACAGGGGCCGGCCAGATCCAGCAGGTAGGCTTCATTGGGTTTGGTCCAGACGGCCAGCGCGGAATCACCCAGCGGCTGCCAGCCGTTGAGGCTGCCGAAATAACTGAAATCCTTGACCGGCGCGGCGGCATGCTCGCGGTACAGGGCAAGGCGTTCGGTGGAACTCATCTTGGTGGTGGCGCACGCGCTGAGCGCGGCCAGGGCACACAGCAGGAACAGACGTTTCATGGCGTAACTCCCGGTCGGGTCGACGTTTTTTCTCTTCCCGGCAGCATCATGCACCAGCCGCCGACCGCCGGCGCGGGCGCGTCCCCGGCACGTTCAGCCATCGTCCGGCTTGCCAGTCCGCCCGCCCTTCCCGTATCATGCGCGGCTCGCACCGGCCACGTAGCCGCAAAGCGATAAAACCTGGCCGGGTAGCTCAGTTGGTAGAGCAAGGGATTGAAAATCCCTGTGTCGGGGGTTCGATTCCCTCCCCGGCCACCATTTCAGGGGCCTGCAGAAATGCAGGCCCTTTTTCTTTGGTCGCGGCATGGCTTTGGTTGCCATAGGAAAATTCCTTGCCTCTGCCCAAACAGACACCCTGTTTCGGTGCCCCGCCTTCGACATTCGGTCATCGCGGCGCGTCTGACCGCGCTTGAACCACGGAGCATGGCCATGTGACGTTGCCGAGGTAGCCTCTGGCGCCAAGCCTATGCTTCGCCCCACCTATCTACTTTGTGTGGGACTGGACCCAATCCCACTAAAGGAAGTCCACGAGGAGAGGCGGATGGGTTCCATTGCAGACCTTGCCTACCCCTCGTGTGGAGGCCCAGTCCCACCCCACCAAGGGGTCGTCGGATTCCGGCCCCGAGAGGACTTTGGAGAGGGCACCGCCCGCGGACTCTTCTTCAGGCTGGTCCCAGCCAGGGTCCAACTTCATGGCGTACCGGACCGTCTTGTCCGCGTACTTTACGAACCGGACGTACATCTTGGCGATGAGATGTTCCTGGTGCTCCAGGTTGGAGAAGTCGAACGGCTCCTCCATGCCATCGCCGATTTCGATTGCCACCACCCATGCCTCTTGGATGAGGTCATCTGCCTCCATTTTGCCCTGGGTTGCATAGGCAATCCTACGAAGGTCACCACGTCTTGCTTCTACGAAAGTATCGAATCGATGCATCCACCGCTTGCTCTTCGACAAGAAGGTACGCGGAGCATATTCGTCATCTGGTTGGTTAGTGATCTAGCAAGTTGCTAGATTGATCAGCAGATCACGCTGGAAACGGATCTGCGTCACTTGGCTAGCAGCGAGCCGCGCTCTAGAGAACGGCCGGCCTCCACTAAAGCAGCAATAGCTGACTAGAAACGGCGCTGGCCTTTTCCGAAGTTCCCGATATCGCACTGACCAGAGAACTTCGTTCCGCCTTCGATGGTGATTTGCCCCGAATTCCGGTTCACGGTAACCCGCGGCTTGTTCATACCATTCAAACGGTAGCCCGCCGTAATCCGGTCTTCGCCAACTTGCAGGTTGTCCAGTTCCCACCAGCCATGGTCGCCCCCCGAATTAATCGGAGGCACAAGTCCTTGTCCCAAGTGGATTCGACCATGGTCGCCATACAGTTCGATTTGAACGTCGCTATTGAAGCCTTGCGCGCTGCTGACCACCGAATTCCCTTCCTTCCACTTGTTGTCCTTGTGGTCCCAGCTATAGGTTTGCTCTGTCTTGGCGACGGGCCGGGTTCCCGCCCCGTAGCAGACCAGAACCAGGGAATTTGGGTCCTGTTGGGCGGATACATCTGCCGGCTCTGCCGACCCTGTACCTCCGCAGTTCGCACCTGGAACCGCTTGTATGGCGGCATAGCGTCCTTCGGAGGTGGATACCGAGATGCACTGGCTGCGCTTCGCGCTCCACCAGAAAGTAAAACGCTGGTCACGCACAGTACTCGAATCACGCAGCTCATAGCCGCGGGACAGCAGTTGGGTCTCACCGCCGGCAGCTCGAGCTCCTACCAAGTCTGCCACGTCCGGGGGTGCAGTCTGCGCGAGTGCCGAGAAAGGCATGGTGGCAACAAGACACACTGCAAGCAGGCTGACGCGCATGATTAATCCCTCCGGTTGGATAGTAGGCCGTACAGCGTGTACAGGATGATATCGAGTTCGCCCAGACACAACACTTCGCAAGATGGTTCTGGCGTCACAGATTGGTGCTGGAGGCAGTAGTGCCTTGCTGGCGGCCATCGGCCGACGAGTGCATTGGCCAAACGTGGCACTGATCCTGGAGACTAGTGGGGCGTCCTGCTCGCCTTCCGTGACCTCCAGCCAGCTATGGCCAGCCAACTCTGATCGGACGCAGGGTGACCGGGAGCACTGGATCGCTCTGCTTTAGAAACCCTCGGAAGGCCTGATTTCCTTTGATTGTTTATCAGCCATCCGGGAACTCCCCGCGCGCGTCCACGCGGGGTGAAGGACTCAATTCAGGACTAGCACTGCGCCGATAGTCAGGTTGATGATGCCGCCCAGCACCAGCACCCCAAGCGCCGATAGCCCACTGCTCCACCAGTTTGCCCGCAGAGTGTCGCGCAGCCAGCGCGCCTGCACGCACAGGTACCAGACCGCCGCAACGGCAGCCAACGCCCAGCCGATCCGGGTGGACGTCACGCCCGGCTTGATTACCAATTGCATCGCCATCGACACGGTTATGGCGAAGGGCGCCGCCAGGTAGCACTGCGCGTAGAACGGACGCCGCAGGCTTTCGCGGTCCAGTCGCTGCCCACGCCGCCGCTGGCAGTGGATAGCCATCAGCAAGGGCCACAGTGCGAAAGTCAGGGTGCGGAACAGCAACAGGCCCTGTTCGTTGCCCACTACCTGGCGGGACAGTTCGCTAGTCGCCTGCACTCGCTGATGCAGAATGAGTTCGAGCACATGCGCGGCCAGGATGGCCAGCATCAGGAACAGCGGCGGACTCAGTGCGTCGTCGAACTGCTTCTCCAGCTTGTCCCTCAGCTCGGTCTCCGCGTAGCGCGCCATCCGTTGCGGGTGGCGCGCCACCCTCCACAGCGTGAGCGGGAAGAACACCAGCCAGGTGATTACCTCGTAGAGGAACTCTTCCAGCGATTTGAGCAGCTTGAGGAAATCCATCCGCGTCTCTTCCTTGCAGCGAACGCCTGCCGACCGTCCGCTTCGTCGTGGTGCGTGCCGGGATGGTCCGCGGGTGCCGCCGACGATGCGGGAAGCGTAGCCGGTCGCCACGCGGATGCCCAGCGGATTCCCGGACCTGGCCCGTGTCCTTCGTCCCGGTTCGCCGCACGCGAGTGGCGGTCGGGTATCGGCTGTGCGACCTTCGCCCTGGTTGGTCAGCTCGCTTCGTCGGAGGAGATGACAGCTCCCATGATGTCAACCATGAGCGACGACATGCATTCGGTATCCAGCATGAAACTGCGGCCCGAACCCAGGCGACGGATGGGCGGCACGCGGCCTCCGTACTGACCCGCTCCAGCACCGCCAACTCACGCCAGTTGGAGAAGTTGTGGTCGCCGTCGCCGGAGTACCGGACATTGATTTTCCGGTCCTTCGGGTAGCCGAAGCCTCCTTTGCCGCTCTACCATCGCCGATTACGGAACCAACAGCACACCGCCGATGCAGAACGATCCGACACGACGCCGCTTGTGTACCGCGCTGCTCGCCGCAGGTGCCGGACTTATCGTGCCTGGTGCCCGTGGAGGCGGCCGACAACCGGAGAACTGCAAATCCCTGCCTGTCCTTCTCGAGGCCGAGCGACAGCCGGGAATGGCCGCGGTCGTGGTGGACCGGGGGCGGATAACCGAAATGGCCACGGCAGGACTGCGCAACGATGCCAGCAGTGCGCGGGTCGAGCGCAACACGGTGTTCGAAATAGGTTCCATCACCAAGGTATTTACTGCCCTGCTGGTATTCCGGCTTCGGCGGCGTGGGCTGCTTGATATAGATGCTCCCATCGGCCGCTACGTGGATGCCCTGCCGACGGCATGGGAGCTGATTTCCCTGTCACGGCTGCTCAGCCATACGTCCGGTGTCCCGAACTATCTCAACGAGGGAAACTTTCTCGAATTGATGCCGACGGATCCCACGCCCAGGGAATTATTGGCGATGGTCGCGCAGGCGCCTCTGGACTTTGCACCGGGAACCCGACACGCCTATTCCAACACCAACTACATCCTGCTCGGGCTCGCCATTGAGCAGGTGACTGGCGCGGACTACTGGCAGTTCCTGCGGGACGAAATCCTGGGCCCGTTGGATATGCGCGACGCCGGACCGCGTCGCGCCGACGACCGCCGCATCGTTGCCCAAGGACACCTCTACCAGGATGGCCGCTGGCTCGACCCGCCCATCACCGCCCCCGGCTCTGCCTGGGCCGCCGGAGGGCTGCTCGCCAGCATCGACGACATGACTCGTTTCGCCGTCGCACTGGACCAAGGCGAGCTATTGCCCGATGACCTTCTCCGCGAGATGTGGCGCAACACGCCGCTTGCCGACGGTACTACGGCCGGCTGGGGCGCTGGCTGGGAATTGGCTGACGGCGGCCAGGTGGTGGGGCACGGCGGGGGAACGGCTGGCTTCACGGGATACCTGCGTCACGTCCCCACTCTGCGGCGAACTGTCGTGGTGCTTATCAATCGTGCCGGAGATATCGGCCCGCAGGGCATCGCCGAGCGGCTGGACCTGGGTTCGCGCCCATGCAAAGGCAAGATCGACGGGCCGACTACAGGCAACATGTGACGCAAAGAACAGGCGCCGGCCAGGTGCCACCCTTACCCATCCTGCTACCCGCCATCAAGCCCCCACCATGCCCCAGAAAGCAATGACGAGAATCGCAAGAATCAAGACGAACACCTGATAAAAGAAAATCCTCCGAGCCCTTCTTCCAAGCCTGACGTCAGCCGATATTCGATACGCCTCCTTAAAGGCATACTTCACTGGATTTAGCTCCACAAGCGGGGCTACGACTGCAATAAGCCAATGTTCCATGGTCACCCTAAAAATAGACATCCTTAGTCATATATATCAGTGCGCACGAGCTCTTACCGCGACAACAGCGTCAACAGCAGAAGCCAAGAAGAAGCCCCGCATGAGCGGGGCCTCGAGAACTAAATGTTATTCAAAGATCGAGTAATTTCTTCGATCAGCTGCTTGGTCGATGCATCTTCGCGACTTGACAATGATTGCTCGGCAGCCTTCAAAGCGCCCATAAGCATCTCGCGTTTTTTTGCCGATTCAGTTTCAATTATCGCTCCTGTGAATTGCCTTTTTGCAAAATAATAGAGCTCCTGTGCATCACCAAGCGCCCTAGCCTTTGCCCGCCACTCTTCGGCAATCGCATCATTTTCAGGTGATGCTTCATAGTGCGCGATCAGACGCTTTACGGCATCCACGTCGCCGAAATTTGCTTGCTTAGTGATAGCTTCTATTTGATCTTTCGGAATCAGGAAGACATCACTTGGGCTCTTTAAGCCGCCATCACAAGCCGCCACAGAAAATGACATCACCAGCAGGAGCGTTGGCATCTTCATGCTCACTGACGCACCGGCGACATGGGATAGAAAGGCGTGTGTTGCCCGGGGTTGGAATAGTCCGCACCGCCTGCGCCGCCGATCCTAGGCATAGGACCAATAACACCGCTGGTGTTGAGCCATCTGTACGAACCCATCATTAATCACGCACCACAGACGGCTGGCCTGGATACCCCTCAATCGACTCACTTCGCCAGAAAACCGCCACTCAGCCGAAATCAACGGACCATAGAACCTGGTTCCATTAAGCGCATACATTGTTCAAACCAACAACACCAGATTCGGTCATGCCACTCTTTACTCGTCTATTTACAATCTGCCTATCAGCAGAAGCTAGAGAGCCAACTTTCTCACAAAAAAAACTTTTGTTGTTCGCATACACGATCCAAGATATCTCACTCACCTCTTCATTAGAAAATGAGTCTGACACTAGGATGAAATCGACAACCGCTTCAACCTGCCCCTTCGATAGAGCGCCTCCACCTACCTCACGCCTAATCGCTGGAATCAAAAAATCCTCGATAAACTCTCCATCTCGATCGCCCGCTTTGTGGGCGACCTTCGTATAAGAAGAAACGTATCTCGTCGCTATAATCAACAAGTCCGTCTTTCCATCTCTTGCGGACGCGTCCGCCGACGACAGGAAAGATGACGCCCAGGCAATCAAGAAAAGTGCAGCTCTTGTTGACATAATCACTTCCCATAGTCCACTTCTAATTCTATTTCACCGCCATTCCTTAGAAGCCATTCCATAAGGGAATCATAGATCTGCTTGTGGTATCCACAAGCAATTCCAACACACCCTTCGGTTCCAGGCACATTTCCGTCCGGATGTATGCGAAGTAGCGACCTGCCATCCTTATCATCCAGATCTAGACTTCAACCGTTTCCATCTGAGCATGTCATCGCCCGATTTCCAGACCGGCTTCTTAAGTTTCTTTAACCCACGCTCCCTCTGGCAAGTGCCCACGCCCCGTGATCCCGCTCCACGCCCTACCCCATCACCTATCGGTCATTGCCTTCCCACCCAGTACCAGATGACCCTACCCGGATGATCAATCGCTACCTGAGCCGGCAATTCGGTAGATGCATGAATCATTCTCGGACACCAATAAAAGGTGTACCCAACCAAAACCTCATTCTCCTTTCCCTGCATCAATCTCTCTGGCCACCACGGGGCATTTCTACGCGTCCTTCTCGCGTTCGGAAATAATGGATTTGACCTCACCTCGCACCCATCAATAAATCCAGACATCCCTTCATTTTCGTAATTAAAACGAACCCACATCTCATTAGAGTCAACGTTATGACTCTCAACAATTTCATGGGCGGACACAGGAATTTCTCGAGGTAACCAGCCCGATTCAAGAGCTCCTTCTTTGGAAGCATAGATGTAGTCGCCATAGGCTCTAGATACGGTCTCATTTGGCCCAAAAACCTCTGAACAGGCCAACAAAGAGAGCATCACCAAAACTGCGACAGAAAAGAATCTCATGGAAACGAAAATCCGGGTGGCATCAAACTTGAGCAAGAAGATACGCAATTCTGATTCCTAAGCCCTGCCGCGATTCCCAGCCCGTTTGCTGCATTGTCGGCTGCGCAGTCCTGAGGATCCTCTCCTTTTATGTGCTGTTGGTACAGCTCACGCGCAACGCCCGATGTCAGCGCAAATGATGCATCGAGTGCGCCGCGCGCAGATACTTCGCACATCGCTAGGCAGTGGTAAAACTTATCGGCCTCAACAAAATTCCTAGAAACCAAGTCATTAGCTCTCCCACGAAGAGTGTCAAGCGTATCGGCCAGGGCAGACAGCACTGGGATACGCGCACCACGTTCCCAGGTTACGGCATGTCCACCATTGTTGAATGATCCGGTCCCCTCCAAACCCCATGGATCAACAAATCTCGCGGGGCTTCCATTCGCATACGCATACGTATTCATTCCTGCCAACAACCCAATCGGATCAGACTGCGTATACCGCCCCAAACGTGCGTCGTAATAGCGATTGATGTTGTACCAGAGATTGGTTTCTGCATCGTAGTACTGCCCCGGGAAGCCCAGGTTGAGTCCACCTATCGCGTCCAGGGTCACCCGTCGGTCGAAGGCGTGGTTGTCCGCGCGCCAGACCACGGCTCGCGCGCTGTTCGTCGCGAGTTCGGGGCGTCCAAGATGATCGGTATGCACGTGGTAGACCTGGGTGCCGCGCACCATCCCGACCAACTGGTCGCCAAACCACAGGTAGTTGGTCCAGACGCCGGTCCCGTCAGCCCGCTCGGCCAGCAACCGGCTGCCCGGTCCATACACGTATCGATGGCCACCCTGCCCGGGCGCGCGCTTGCGCACGCGTTCGTTGAAGGTGTTGTAGGCATAGGTTGCGGTACCGGCAGGCAGGCTGACGGTTGCGTGGTTGGGCTCGGCTGACCGGATGGGTCTGTTCCTGGACACGCTGGTCATCCGATTGAAGGCATCGTAGGCGTAGGTGGCCGTTGAACCTCCCCATGCGTGGCTTGCGCGGTTTCCCAGTCGGTCATGCGTATAGGCATGCGACGTCATCGCGCCAATCCGGTTGCTGCCGCGCTCGAGGGTCAGTGCCTCATCGAAACTCCAGACGTGCCGCAACTTGTTGCCATTGGGGTCGTAGGAGAAGCGCTGGTTGCCCGCCGGTGAATCTATCTCGGTGAGCCGTTCCACGCGGTCGTAGCGGAACCGCTGGCTCACACGGGGGTTGGCTGGATTGGCGATGCCCACAATGGCATCCGATACGTCGTAACTCATATCCAGTGCCTGCAGTGCACGGTTGCCATTCAGCGTGCGTATTCCGGTCAGGCGGCCATCGCCCGTCACCTGTCCCTGGTCATAGCCGAGTGTCCTTTTCAGGCCATTGCCATGATTCCATTCGGCCATCGTGCCAGGACCGCGATATCGCGCATCGGTGACGATGTGCTGCACTTTCCCGCCGATATTGAGCGTCATCGCCACCAGACGGCCACCCGAATAGCCATATCCCACCGCCATGCCATTGGGATAAACCACGGCATCCAGTCGGCCCATGCGGTCATGACGGTAGCGTGTCCGGTCATCCGCGTCGAACCGGCCATTGGCGATCAATCGCTCGCGACGCGCGGTCACTTGGCCATCCACGGCATAGGAGAAATGAACACTGCTTTCGGGACTGTCTGCATTGCAGAGCCTGGCCTTGCCATGTGTGCACCAGTCATAACCGAACCGATGGATGCTCCCGCCTGCCGCTATCTGGCTGGTACGTCCGAGGGCGTCGTAGCCGTAGGTCGTCACCGTACCGTCATTGCGGGTCATCCGGACACGTTGGCCGCTCGGGTTGTACTCGAACGTGCTGAGTCCGGTATCCGGGCTACGCTGCGCCCACAACTGTCCCAAGCCGTCATGCACGTAGGTCGTCGCGTTCCGGTTGGGATCGACAATCCTGCTCAAGCGGCCGCCCCCGTCGTACTCGAAGCGCGTCCAGTGACCTGCCGCGTCTCGCACGGCGACGACCCGCCCCAGTACGTCATGTGCCAGCGTGGTGCTCCTCCCCAGCGCATCGGTCATGGTCCGCAGCTTGCCGTTGGCGTCGTAGGCATAGCGGACAATCTGCCCATTGTTGCCCCGACGGGCGCGAATCCGCCCCAGTTCGTCATAGTCCGTATGCTCGCGCGCCAGCAACAGCGTGGAAGGGACGGCGGGCCTCGACGGCGGCAATGGTTCCGGCAGTTCGGGGCCGCAATCCAGCCGTCGGGGCCGACAGACAATCGTGATTGCCCGACCTGTCCCCTGTCTGGGCGCGTTGTATTCAATCCCGACGTCGGTACGGACGATATTGCCGGCGGCGTCGTGGACGTTCAGGCGATACTCCCTGGCGTTTCGGCCCAGCGCCCGGTATTCGGGATTCGCGGTGGGCCGGGAAACCTTGATGAGGCGATCGGACGAATCGTACTGATACGTCGTGTCCGTTCCTTCCGGATCCAGCGTCCGGATGAGACGGCCTCGCTGATCGTAGGTATGTTGGCTGATACGGATGATTCCGCCCGTGGTTTGCCTAACCGCAAGTACCCGCCCACGGGCGTCGTAGGTGTACTCGGTGACCTCTCCATTCACGCCGGTGATGCGGCCCGGCTTCCCCAACCCGTTGTGCGCTGCGTAGGTCGTCCGGTGTCCGAGGCTGTTGGCGATGCCGGTCAGGTTCCCGAATTGGTCGAACGTCCGCGTGATCGCATCCCCCGCACCCGCCACGGGCCCATCCTCCACCACCGTGTGCAACATGCGATTGGGGTGGAACGTATAGCCATATCGCGTGACCAGGGTCTGGCCGGCAATGCCATGCCTGGTGAGATTACGGACCGAGATCGACGCTATCAGGCCGTCCGGACGATACACGTAGTCGGTCTGGGATACTCCACTCACCACTACACGCGTGTTCCGGTTGTTGGCGTCCCAGCTGTAGCGGGTCTCCTGTGCCAGTGGTGTTCCCGCACCGACGACCTTGCGGGTCAGGCGCCCTTTCTCGTCGTGGTCGTAGTCGGTGATTCCGTCCGCGGAATCGGTGACCAGATCGCGGTTTCCGTATTTGTCGTAGGTAATCTCGCGGTAGGTGCCGGGACAGTGCGCGGAAGGGTGTCCGGTGGCGGATAACAGCTTGCCGTTCCTGAAGAGGTAAGTCGTCTTCTTGCCCAAGGGATTGGTCACCACCGACTTCAGTTGCCCTGCCCCTGGGAAGCTGTACGAGAACGTGTACTTTTCCGCACCATTGGCGTGCATCGAACTGGTGGCGCGGCTGTAGCTGTCATAGGTGAAGTTCGCAAAGCGCTCGCCATTGACCGATTTTCCGGTAAGGCCCGTTCCCGGTTGTTCATAGTGATAGCCGATCACCGTGGCGGGCGTTCCGGGCAACGTCGCGGTGCTCAGGAGCTGGACCTGGGCGGCCTTTCGCTGATAGCCGTAGCGGTACACGTTCCCTGCCGGATCGATGACACTGGTCAGCAGTCCGTTGGACCAGCCGAATCGAACGACGCGGCCGGAGGTGTGTGTCGCGGTGGTCAGCAACCCGCCCACGTAGCCGAAGGTGATGCCGACACCACGCGAGTTCTTCTGGCTGGTTATCTGGCCGATGCTGTTGTACGTCTCGATGCTGTTGTCCGACGCGTGATAGATGTAGCCGCCGCGGCCGTCAGCGCGGATGTACGCGCTTGTTCCGGCCGCATGCCAACCTGCCATTGGCTTGTCGGCGTATGCAAAGCCAAGCATCGTGGCGTCGTTCCTGGACAGCGTGATCCGCTTGCCGTCGGCACTCCTGGACAACCGCAGATCAAAGTTGCTCACCCAGTTGTAGCCAAAAAGCCCCTTGTGGGTCCAATAGCGGTTGTAAGAGCGCTGCAGGTACAGCGGCACTTCTCCCGCCGTGGTGAAGTCATAGGCGAATTCGAGCAGGTTGCCATTGGAATAGTCGATCGGATCCCCCGCCAGGGTGACCGCTCCCTTGGCGGCTTCGTCGCAGGGGCCGGGAGGCGCTTTTGCGTCGGCCTCGACAGGCTCTCCGGGCATCTGGGTTTCCGGGAGATCATCGCGCCTGTGGGGACCGGTTTGCCCACGGAACAGACTGTCGTAGATGTACCGATCGTAGATGGCTTCCCAAGCCGGAGGTCGTACCCCGATTACGGTGGTTGTTTCCAGGGTGTTGGGCGTGGGCGCCTCGGACTGGCAGCCGTTCGGTCCCTGTACGCCATTTGGACACCTGCTCCTGTCCGCCATCATGATGGCGCCCGCACCGGTCGACCACAGCGAGGCAAGCAGCAGCATCGACGCAATCCCCACACTTCGTATTGCACGCATTCCCTATCCCTCCATTGGACCTGCCGGGTGAGGCCATGCGCTTCCATGCGACAGGAGCCGGCTCGCAGGCAGGCACCGGGGGCGGGATACGAAAGGCCGAACAGACTTCGCTCGATCACCAGCAGCCCGACGATGGCGTCGCCAAGGGGCGTGAATGAATAGGATTCGTCTGAATCTGCCGCGTGCGGCGGAACGAGGCCCGGCTGTTCTTTCGCAACTTCCGCCATCCGCGGGTCAACCACGGAAAAGCGCGTACTCCTGTTCCCTTGGAAGCCCCGCCCCTCGACGCGTACTATCCGCATCTACTCGGCATGGAGTGACGGGATGATTCGGCGTGGTCTTTTGGCGGTGGTGTTTCTGGCGACGGCATTGCTGGCCGCGTGCAGCGGCGGTCCGGTTCGGCGCGTATCGGAACCGGCGGCCAGCATCCAGCAGTTGACGGTCAGGGCCAACGGCAGTTGGTCGGTGGACCTGCGCCTGCAGAACTACAGCAGCATCCCGATGCGTTTTGATCGGGTCAGCCTGGCGGTGGAAGTGGACGGTCACAACGCCGGCACCCTGGAATCCAGTCCCGCGTTGTCGGTCGGACCGGAGTCCGCGGACGTGGTCACGGTGCCGTTCATGCCCAGCGCGGAAGCCAAGATGGTGCTGGCCGACGCGCTGGCTGGCCGGCGTTCGCTGCCCTACAGCCTGAAGGGAACGGCCAATGCCACGCCGGAGGAGGCCAAGCCGCGCGATTTCCAGATCACCGGTCGCAGCACCCTCAATCCGGTGCCCGGGCTGGACGGCGTCATGCGCTGATCCTTGCCTTCCGGTTTGCAGCAACGGCCCCGCGTGGGGCCGTTGTCGTTTCCGGCCCCACGCCCCTGGCCGCGGCATGCTGCGGCGCGCCATCCGCCACCGCCATACGCCGTAGTATGCTGAAGGCTTCCGGCCCCCGGGCCGCCGTCCCGACATCCCCCATGAGTGCCTATCGCGCCCCCTTGAATGACATCCGCTTCGCCCTTTACGACGTGCTGGGCGCCGAAGCCCTGTTCGCCCGGCTCGGCTACGCCGACGCCACCCGCGACGTCCTGGACGCGGTGCTGGAGGAAGCTGCCCGCTTTTCGGAAACCGTCCTGGCGCCGCTGAACAGCGTCGGCGACGAGATCGGTTCGACCTACGACCAGGCCACCCAGACGGTGACCACGCCGCCTGGCTTCAAGGCTGCGTACGAGCAGTTCATCGAGGGCGGCTGGACCGGCCTGACCGCGTCGCCGGACTTCGGTGGCCAGGGCCTTCCGCACGTGATGGGCGTACCGCTCAACGAAATGGTCAATGCCGCCAACCTGGCCTGGGGCAATTTCCCGTTGCTGTCGCACGGCGCGGTCGAGGCGCTCAAGCAGCATGGCGAATCCTGGCAGCAGGAGGTCTTCCTCAAGCCGCTGGTGGAAGGCCGCTGGACCGGCACCATGTGCCTGACCGAACCCCATTGCGGCACTGATCTGGGTCTGCTGAAGACCCGCGCCGAACCCAACGCCGACGGCAGTTACGCGATCACCGGTACCAAGATCTTCATCACCGCCGGCGAACACGATCTAACTGACAACATCGTGCACCTCGTGCTGGCCAAACTGCCCGACGCACCGGCGGGCGCGAAGGGCATCTCGCTGTTCGTGACGCCGAAGTTCAAGGTCGATCGCGACGGCAAGGTTGGCGAGCGCAATGCGCTGCATTGCGGGTCCATCGAACACAAGATGGGCATCAAGGGTTCGGTCACCTGCGTGATGAACTTCGACGGTGCGCAGGGTTACCTGGTCGGCCAGCCACACAAGGGCCTGCAGGCGATGTTTACCATGATGAACACCGCGCGCCTGGGCGTCGGCCTGCAGGGCATCGCACTGAGCGAGCGCGCCTACCAGAACGCGCTGCGCTACTCACGCGAGCGGTTGCAGACGCGCGCACTGAGCGGCCCGAAGTTTCCCGACAAGCCGGCCGATCCGATCATCGTCCATCCCGATGTGCGCCGCATGTTGCTGACGGTGAAGTCGCTGGTGGAAGGCAGCCGGCTGCTTGCGCTGCACGCCGGCACGCTGATCGACGTGGCCGGCCATTCGCCGGATCCGGCCGAGCGCGAACGCGCCGACACGCTGGTGAGTTTCCTGACCCCGATTTCCAAGGCCTGCCAGACCGAGTGGGGCATCGAGAACACCTACCACGCTCTGCAGTGCTTCGGCGGCCACGGCTATATCCACGAACACGGCATGGAACAGCTGGCGCGCGATGCGCGCATCACCACACTCTATGAAGGCACCACCGGCATCCAGGCACTGGATCTGATGGGGCGCAAGACCGCGTCCACCCAGGCGGCCGGACTGAAGATTTTCCTGACCGAGATCGAGGCGTTCCTGCGCGAGCACGAAGGCAACGCGGCCATCGCCGAATTCATCGCGCCGCTTCGCGAAAAGACCAGCGAATGGGCCGTGCTGACCCGCGACATCCTGCAGCGCGCCAGCCAGGATCCGGAAGAGATCGGCGCCGCCAGCCATGACTACCTTTTCTATTCCGGCTACGTCACTCTGGCTTACTGGTGGGCGCGCAGCGTGGCGACCGCGGAAGCGTCGTCCCAGTCCGAGGCGTTCAAGCAATCCAAGCGGGAAACGGCGCGGTTCTACTTCGCCCGCATCCTGCCGCGTACCCTCGCCCACGCCGCCGCGATCGGCTCCGGCGCTTCGCCGCTGATGGCGATGGCCGCGGAACGGTTCGGCGAATGAGACTCGACAGCGGCATTCCCACCCGGACCAAGGGTGGGAATGCCCATGCATTCGCGGTGCCGGCGGCGGTTGCCGGTCGATAGCCACCGGCATTGCCAAAGCGGCGCTATCCAAATTGTCATCAATCAGGTATAACCTGATTCCCCATGGAAGCAGACACAGCTCAGCTTCACCTGGTCGACACCGGCAGCGCATCCGGCCCGGCGGTCATTGCTCCGCAATCCCCCTCCCGCTTCACTCCGCGCCTGCTGTCGCTCGACGCGCATGGCCGCGTGCTGGACTGGATCAACTGGCAGGACGCGACCTGCCTGTACGCGCGCGGCGCGGTGGCCTGGACGCTCGGCGAGCCCTGCCTGCGGGTGCATGGCGGCACCAGCCGCATGACCGGCGAACAGAGCGTCATCGAGCTGCACCCCATCGTCGCTTCCCGCGGGCATGCCCGTGCACACGCGCTCTCGCCCACGCCGACGCTGACCAATACCGCGTTGTTCGCGCGCGATGCTTATCTGTGCCTGTACTGCGGCCAGGATTTCAGCCGCCAGCATTTGACCCGCGATCACGTGCTGCCGCTGTCCAAGGGCGGACGCGACACCTGGGAGAACGTGGTCACCGCGTGCTTCCACTGCAACTCGCGCAAGAGCAACCGCACCCCGCAGCAGGCCCACATGCCGTTGCTGGCGGTGCCCTACCGGCCCAGCTGGATCGAGCACCTGATCCTGTCCAACCGCAACATCCTGGCCGACCAGATGGCCTTCCTGAAGGCCCACCTGCCCAAGAAGTCCAAGCTGTCGGCCTGAGCCCGGCCGTTCCGGCCTGCCCGGCCCCTTATGCCCGAAAGCACCCGAACGCCACGGCCGGCAAATGAACAGGTCGTGAGTTTCGCCCGCCCGGGCCGCGTCGCTTCGCCCCGGCTTCACCCGTTCGCTTGCCCCGCCTCACACAAGGGGGGGAAAATAGCGGGCCAGATGAAATCAAGCCCATGATCGATCCCGCCCGCTACCCCCGCCTTTCCCGCATCGAGACCCCCGCCGACCTGCGTCGGTTCGAGGAGTCCGAACTGCCGGCCATCGCCGAGGAGCTGCGCGGCTACCTGATCGAATCTGTCGGCAAGAGCGGCGGCCATTTCGGCGCCGGTCTGGGCGTGATCGAACTCACCGTCGCCCTGCACTATCTGTACGAGACGCCGGTCGACCGCCTGGTCTGGGACGTCGGCCACCAGTGCTATCCGCACAAGATCCTCACCGGCCGCCGCGACCAGATCCACACGGTCAAGCAGAAGGACGGCGTCGCGCCGTTCCCCAAGCGCGAGGAAAGCGAATACGACACGTTCGGGGTCGGCCACTCTTCCACCTCGATCTCCGCCGCCCTGGGCATGGCCGTCGCACTCGCGCAGAAGGGCGACGACCGCAAGGTGGTCGCCGTGATCGGCGATGGCGCGATGACCGCGGGCATGGCCTTCGAAGCGCTCAACCATGCCGGCGGCATGGAACCCGAACCCAACCTGCTGGTCATCCTCAACGACAACCAGATGTCGATTTCGGAGAACGTCGGCGGGCTGACCAAGATGCTGGGACGGCTGAGCAGCAGCCGCACCCTCAACGCACTGCGCGAGGGTGGCAAGAAACTGCTGGGCGACAAGAAGAAGCCGCCGGCGCGCTTCATGCGCCGCTGGGAGGAGCACTGGAAGGGCATGTTCGTGCCATCCACCCTGTTCGAACAGATGGGCTTCCATTACACCGGCCCGATTGACGGCCACGACGTGGAAGCGCTGGTCGGCGCGCTGAAGACGCTCAAGACCCTGAAGGGACCGCAGCTGCTGCACATCCTGACCACCAAGGGCAAGGGCTACGAGTTGGCCGAGGGCGATCAGATCGGATATCACGCGGTCGGCCCGTTCGATCCGGAAAAGGGCCTGGTCAGCAAGAGCGGCGCCAAGAAGCCGACCTATACCGACATCTTCGGCGACTGGCTTTGCGACATGGCCGCGGCCGAACCCAGGCTGCTGGGCATCACGCCCGCGATGCGCGAAGGCTCGGGACTGGTGCGTTTCAGCAAGGAATACCCCGAGCGCTATTTCGACGTCGCCATCGCCGAGCAGCACGCGGTGACGCTCGCCGCCGGCATGGCCTGCGAAGGCGGCAAGCCGGTGGTGGCGATCTACTCCACCTTCCTGCAGCGCGGCTACGACCAGCTCGTGCATGACGTGGCGATCCAGGATCTCGATGTCCTGTTCGCCATCGATCGCGGCGGCGTGGTCGGCCCGGACGGCGCCACCCATGCCGGCAACCTGGACCTGAGCTATCTGCGCTGCGTGCCGAACTTGGTGGTGATGGCGCCGGCGGACGAGAACGAATGCCGACGCATGCTCAGCACCGGCTATCACCACGCCGGCCCGGCTGCGGTTCGCTATCCGCGGGGCACCGGCCCCGGCGTGGCCGTGCAGACGGATCTGGACACCCTGCCCATTGGCAAGGCCGAACTGCGCACGCGCGGCAATCGCGTGGCGCTGCTGGCGTTCGGATCCACGGTTGCCGCCGCCGAGCAGGTTGGTCGCGAACTGGGCCTGACCATGGTCAACATGCGCTTCGTCAAACCACTGGATCGCGCATTGGTATTGGAGCTTGCCGCCAGCCACCAGGGTTTCGTCACCGTGGAGGACAACGTGGTGATGGGCGGTGCGGGTTCCGGCGTAGCCGAACTGCTCAATGCCGAGGGCATCGCCCTGCCCGTGCTGCATCTCGGTCTGCCCGACGAATTCCAGCATCACGCCAGCCGCGAGGATCTGCTGGCCGAAGCGGGCATCGACGCGGCAGGCATCCGCGCCTCCGTGCTGCGCCGCTGGCCGCAACTGGCGGCCAGCGCGCCCCTCAGCGCGGCAGGCTGATCCCGGCCAGAAATCGAAACACCCGCGCCTAGGAACACGGTTCACGGCTACCGGGCCACCAACCGGGTCGTGGTTACCCCTGATAACGCATGCTTGTCGGGCTTCCCGGATTAGTGGTCATCCCACCCCCAATAAAGCGGGTAGTGCTCGATACGGCCAAGCCGGGCAACCACGGCCTGTACATCGGCTCGCGCAACCAGCGCTTTCCACTGCGCATGGGACTCGACGTCACCAGGCATGGGGTCATGCTCTTTCAGTTCCTGTATCGACAGCAGGGTTTCGGCGCGGGTATCGAGCGCCTCCAGCTGCGCGATGAGTTCGACAGCCGCCTCGTCCAGCCGCCCCGTGCTCACGAGGCCGTCCAGCAGGAGGTCTTCTCCGTCCGCGCGATGCTTGCGCAGATAGCCGAGTGTCCGCTCGATTCCACGCGTGTCCCGCTTGAGCGTCGCGGCACACAGTTGCACGGACGCCTGCACCATCTTTCCGTAGCCACTCATCTCCCCCACCGGGGCAATCGCGGCAAGCGCGTCATCCGGCCTGCCCAGCGAGCAGTACAGTCCCCCCAGGTTGAGAACCTGGTTGACGTTGGTCTGCCCGCGGTCCGGCGTGCGCGCGGCCTCGGCCAATTCGGCGACGGCCTCGTCCCAGCGTCCGAGCGCGCGCAACGCGGTACTGCGTCGGTTCTGCACCCATAGGTACTGGTCGACATCGTCGAATGGCGGCGCATCGACGGGCGCCTCCTTCAGGCGCGCCTTGACCTCACCGCTGAGACGGACCACTTCGTCCCATTGGCCGACGACCAGCAACGCCCCCATCAACTCGCTGAGCGGCTCCAGCCGGCGAGGCTGTTCGGTTGCCAGGCGCCGGAGCCGTTCAACGCGCCGTTGCGCGGCCTGCTCCGGAGACGGCAGACCTTCCAGTTCCGACATCACGCCATCGAAGCGGCGGTCGATGCGCAGCTTGATCAGCGCCATCGCGCCATCGATGCGTTCAATCGGCCCACGTGCCTGCGTTGGTTCTCCGCGCCGCAGGTATTCCTCGGCCAGCTTGAACCAGGTATCACTGGCCCCCAACCCGCGCTGATCCCAGCCAGCCTCATAAAGAGCCTGCAATAGTCCGAACTTCGCATCGGATCCCGCCGTCGAGGCCCGAAGGATCTCGGGCACGATTTCCTCGGGGAAATCGGCCAGTTCACCGGGACTTTCCGCCAATGCCCGGCTCAGATAGAGCGCTGCCTGATCATTCTGTCCATCTTCGATTTCGAGCATCGACAGCATGTACCACGCATAGCCGGTGGGCTTGATCTGGATGCTGCGCAGGAACAATGAGCGCGAGCGCTCGCCTTCGTCCTCGAACGCGGCGGCGGCCGCGGCCATGATCAGCAGGCCGTGGCGCTGCGCGTCGGGCAACGCGTCAAAACGCCTGTCGGCAAGAATGGGCTTGAGTTCCCGGTTCAGGCGGCGGGATTCTGAAAGCTGGAACCGCCCTGCAACGTCCTGGATGCGTTGTTGATAGGGATCATTGACCGTGTGTTGGGCCGGCGAAGCCTTTCGCGTGCTTTCCCAAGCACCGACGGCACCCGTCATCGACAGGCACAGGATCGTGGTGAGTGCCATTCCGGCAAGGCGCATGCGGTCATCCCCAGGACCGTGGACGGACGTCCATTAAACGGGAACCAGATGCGGGTAGCCAGTGCCGAAGCACCGGGTGGCCATTTCGATGGCTATTCCGGTGCCTCGACCTGGTATCCCTGCGCCCGCAACTTCGCCAGTGGCCCATCGCTTCTGAGCAACTCGGCGATCGGCAAGGTCGCGAAAGTGGAAGCGTTGGTCCGCAGCGCATTTTCCGCGGCCTCCAGCCATTGGTCCTGCAGTGCAGCGGCGACATTGGCGACGCCGCGCTTGCGGGCGAACTCGGTTTCGGTCAGAACCTGTGCGCAAGTGCGGTTCTGATCGCCATAGGGCAAGGCGCGAAGCGCGGGAATGTCACCGACCGCCCAGGCATTGGCGCGGGCAGTCATCAAGGGCAGATCGTTTTCCACGCGATCCAGGGTCGCCCTGAAACAGGCGCTGTCGTCCAGTTGGGTACCCGCAAACTCCTTCAATGCCTGCCTGGGCTGTTCGACCTTGAAGCTGAGCAATGGCGTGGTGACTTTCAGGCCGTGTCGCTTGATGGCCTTGTCCACCACCGGACTGACGATGCCGGACTCGGCCAGTCCCGCCCGCTTGAGCGCGGCTTCGTAGAGCTCCCGTGCCGCAAAGATCGGGCGCCATTTCTCCACGCCCTTGTCCCGCCCCAGGTAGCGCGCCTTCTGGATCAACCAGCGTGCGTGGAGGTCCGGGGGCAATACATCCCGCAAGGTCCGATCGTCGGGATTGCGCCGGGCCTTGAGCATGGAAGGAATGAGCAGTGCACCGCGAATGATGCCGATGTCGGCATCCACCTTGACCCGTGGTGGCTTGATGGCTTCCTGCGACGAGGCAATGACCTGTTCCACATCGCGCGACTGCCAGATCATCTGCTTGGGCAACGGGGATTGCGTGCCCAGGATGTACAGCACGTGTCCGTCACGGCTGACCCGCCACAGGCCCGGGCCCGGCTGCGCGCCGCTGACCACGACGGTGTCCATGTCGATGACCGGCCCCGCGGCCGGGGTTTCGGTGTCCTTGATGACCGGCCGTTGCGGTTGCTGGGCCAAGGCACCCCACGACCAGCAGGAAACCAGAATCAAGCCTGTGCAAATCGACAATCGCATTCCCTGCACTCACGGAAAGGCGCCAGGTGCGCCGGGCGGCGATTCAGACCACGCGACCAACCGCCGGTTCCCGTGACTCAGGCGACCTTGCCGCCGGCCTCGCGCAGGTGCCGTGCGGTTTCGCTGTCGTGCTCCAGCAGCTGGAAACCCTTCCAGACGAAGCCCGGCGACACCGAGCAATCCATCAGGCTGTAGTCGCCCAAGCTGCGCGCGCTCTGCCAGATGCCGGCCTTCACCACCTGGACCTGCTGTCCGCCGCGCGCGGACGTGTCGAGCTGGGCACGGCTGAGGGTGCGGTTTTCCGGGTCGAACATCGACAGCTCCAGCGGGCTGCCTTCGGACCAGTCCCAGATCTCGGTGGCGTCCACCCGGTGCCAGCGGCTGGTGACGCCGGCGACCAGCAGGTACTTGATGGCGGTGAGCGTCGGCCGCTCGATGCCATTGACCTCGGTGCGCTTGGTCGATTCGAAGATGCGACGGTAGTACCCGCCCTCCGGGTGGGGAGCCAGGTCCAGCGACTGGATCAACTCTTCGGCGCGCGGGTGCATGAAGGAATACTAAACATGAGCATGGGGTTCCCCGCAAGGTGGCCCGCAACAGGCCGGCACGAAAAAGCCCGCGCTCGGCGGGCTTTTTCGTCTCTTGCGAGTTGGTCGGGGTAGCCGGATTCGAACCGACGACCACCAGTCCCCCAGACTGGTGCGCTACCAGGCTGCGCTATACCCCGAATCCTGGAAAACGTCCGCCTTGCGGGCGGTCGCTGATTATAGCGGCAACGCGCCCGGCTTTCCTAGGCGCGTCCGCGGAAGGGCTCAGCGGCGAAGCAGCTGCAGGATTTCTTCCAGCTCCATCCGCACCTGGCGGACGATCTGGTTGCTGAGCGCCGATTCCTGCTTGGCGCCTTCGCCTTCCAGCCGCAGGCGCGCGCCGCCGATGGTATAGCCCTGTTCGTACAGCAGGCTGCGGATCTGGCGCACCATCAGCACGTCGTGGCGCTGGTAGTAGCGACGGTTGCCTCGGCGCTTGGCGGGTTCGAGACTGGGGAATTCCGTTTCCCAGTAGCGCAGCACGTGCGGTTTGACGTCGCACAGTTCACTGACCTCACCGATGGTGAAGTAGCGCTTCGCCGGAATCGGCGGTAGCTCGCGATTACTGCCCGGATCCAGCATAGGCTTCCACACGCTCCTTGAGTTTCTGCCCCGGCCGGAACGTCACCACAGTCCGCGCCGAAATGGGAATCTCTTCCCCGGTCTTGGGGTTGCGGCCCGGCCGCTGGTTCTTGCGGCGCAGGTCGAAGTTGCCGAAACCGGACAGCTTGACCTGCCGCCCCTGCTCCAGCGCATCGCGCAGCACGTCGAAATAGGCGTCCACGAACTCCTTGGCCTCGCGCTTGTTGAGACCCACCTCGTCGAACAGCCGTTCGGCCATCTCGGCCTTGGTCAGCGCCATTTCTGCCTGTCCCCTATTTCTATTCCCAGTCCTGCCATTGCCTTCACGCCGTTCATCCGCGGATCTTCGCTCCATGGGCCGCCTCGATGGCGGCCACGATGCCTGCGACCACGGTTTCCACGTCGCGGTCAGTCAGAGTGCGTGAGTTGTCCTGCAAAATCAAGCCCATAGCGAGACTCTTTTGACCGGATTCGACGCCCTGCCCGACATAGCGGTCGAACAGCTGGACGTCCCGCAACAGCGGGCCCGCGGCCTCTCGCGCGGTCTGGCGCAGGGCATCCCAGGGCACCTGATCCGCGACGACGAACGCGAGATCCCGGCGGACGGACGGGAACCTGGACAGCTCCGATGCGCGCGCGACCGCGCGTTCAGCCAGCGGCGCGAGATCCACTTCGAAGGCCACCACGTCCGCATCCAGGTCCAGCTGTCGCTGCAGGCGCGGATGCAGCTGGCCGATCCAGCCCACGGGCCGCCCGTCGCGGTAGATGTCCGCCGAGCGTCCCGGGTGACCGAACGGCCGGGTGGACGGCCGATATTCCAGCACCGCGCCAGCCGTGGCCGCCAGGCTTTCCAGATCACCCTTGAGGTCGTGGAAGTCGACCTTGCGCGCGGGCTTTTCGCCCCACTGTTCGGCGCGTGCGTCGCCGCAGGCCGCGGCGGCGATGCGCAGGGTTTCCAACGGCGCCTTGCCTTCGCCGGAGGCGCTGAAGACGTTGCCCAGCTCGAACAGGCGCACGCGCCCGGCCTGGCGCGCCACGTTGCGGCCGAGGGCGGCCACCAGGCCCGGCAGCAACTGCGTCCGCATCACGCCCAGTTCGGCGCTGAGGGGATTGGCCAGCGGCACGGCCCCGTCGGAAACCTGCCAATGCGCCAACCACGATGCATCGACGAAGGCATAGTTGATCGTTTCCAGATATTCGCGCGCGGCCAGCTGGCGGCGCACGGTCGACGGTTCGACCCGGGTTTCGGTCTGCACGGCTACGCGCGTGGCGCCGCCGGGCAGCGTGGTCGGGATGCGCTCGTAGCCATGGATGCGCGCCAGTTCCTCGATCAGGTCCTCCTCGATCGCGATATCAAAGCGACGGCTCGGCGGTACCACCCGCCAGCCTTCGCCATCGCGCGAGACCTGCATGCCCAGCGCCTGCAGGATGCGTTCGATCTCGACATCGGCGATTTCGATGCCCAGCACGCGCGCGACGCGCGCGCGGCGCAGGCCGATGGCCTTCGGCGCCGACAGGTGTTCCGGCAGCACGGTCTCGGTCACCGGCCCTGGCACGCCGCCGGCGACGGCCAGGATCAGCCGGGTCGCGTATTCCACGGCGATGCGCGGCAGTTCCGGATCGACGCCCCGCTCGAAACGGTGGCCAGCGTCGGTGTGCATGCCCAGTCGGCGGCTGCGGCCGATGATGGCGGACGGAATCCAGTGCGCCGCCTCCAGGAACACGTTGCGGGTGGCATCGGTGACGCGGGTGTCGTATCCACCCATGATGCCGCCAAGCGCCACGGCCCGCGCGGCCTTGCCGCCCTGGCTGTCGGAAACGACCAGGAACTCTTCGTCCACCGTCACGGTGCGGCCATCGAGCAACTTGATCTGTTCTCCCGCACGCGCCGGCCGCACGACGACCGTGCCGTCCAGCAGATCCTGATCGAAGGCGTGCATGGGCTGGCCCAGCTCCAGCATCACGTACTGGGTGACATCCACCAGCAGGCTGATCGGACGCACACCGGCACGGCGCAGGCGCTCGGCCATCCAGACCGGCGTGGGCGCGGTGGCGTCGACACCGGATATCACCCGGCCAGCGAAACGCGGCACCCGCTCGCCGGCTTCAAGTTCGACCACCCGCGCCGCATCGTCCCGGGCGGGAACGGGATCGGCATCCAACGGCTTGACCTGGCTGCCGACCGCGGCGGCCACGTCGTAGGCGATGCCGCGAACGCTGAAGCAATCCGCGCGATTGGGCGTCAACTTGATTTCGATGCTGGCGTCCGGCAGGCCCAGATAATCGCCGATGGGCGTACCGACGGGCGCGTCATCCGGCAGTTCCAGCAGGCCGGAAGCATCGGCGTCGATACCCAGTTCCTTGGCCGAGCAGAGCATGCCGTTGGATTCGACGCCACGCAGTTTGGCGGCCTTGATGGCGATGCCGCCGAGGTTGGCGCCGATCATGGCCAGCGGAGCGACCAGTCCCGGGCGCGCATTCGGCGCACCGCACACGATCTGCAGGAGCGCGCCCTGCCCGGCGTCCACCTGGCAGATCTGCAGGCGATCCGCCTCCGGATGCCGCGCGCATTCGACGATGCGAGCCACCACGACGCCGGCCAGGCCGTCGCCCAGCGCCGTCACTTCCTCGACCTCCAGTCCGATCGCGGTCAGCACCGCCGACAGTTCGTCGCGGGTGGCTTGGGTGGGAACATGGCTGCGCAGCCAGTTTTCGCTGAATTTCATCGTGTCACCGTAGGGTGGGCCTCGGCCCACCGTTGCCATCTGTCCATTGTCGTCGACGTGTGCCGAAGCATCGCCGCATCATCGCTTCCACACCGGTGGGCCGAGGCCCTCCCTACGCAAACTGCCGCAGGAACCTGACGTCATTGTCGAAGAACGCGCGCAGGTCGTTGACGCCGTATCGCAGCATCGCGAAACGCTCCACGCCCATGCCGAAGGCAAAGCCGGTATAGCGCTCGGGATCGATGCCGCAGTTGCGCAGCACGTTCGGATGCACCATGCCGCAGCCCAGCACTTCCAGCCAGCGGACACTGCCGTCGGGCTGCTGCCAGGCGATGTCGACCTCCGCGCCCGGTTCCACGAACGGGAAGTAGCTCGGACGGAAGCGCATCTGGAAATCGCGCTCGAAGAATGCACGCACGAATTCGGCCAGGGTGCCCTTCAGATCGGCGAAGGTCGAATGCTCGTCCACCAGCAGGCCTTCCACCTGGTGGAACATCGGCGAGTGGGTCTGGTCGCTGTCGCTGCGGTAGACCTTGCCGGCGGCGATCATGCGCAGCGGCGGCTGGTGGCCTGCTTTCAGCAGGTTGTCCATGTAGCGGACCTGCACGCCCGAGGTATGGGTGCGCAACAGGCGACCGTCACCGAAATAGAAGGTGTCGTGCATGGCGCGCGCCGGGTGGTGCGGCGGGAAGTTGAGCGCCTCGAAGTTGTGCCAGTCGTCCTCGATCTCCGGACCGTCGGCCAGCTCATAGCCCAGCCGCCCGAAGATCTCGGCGATGCGTTCCAGCGTCCGGCTGATCGGATGCAGGCCACCGCGGAAACCGTTGCGGCCCGGCAGGCTGACGTCGATGGTTTCGCTGGACAGGCGCGCATCCAGTACCGCGTCTTCCAGTACCGTCCTGCGGGCCCCCAGGGCATCGCCGATGGCGTCGCGGACGCGGTTGATGGCTTCACCGGCGCTCTTGCGCTGTTCGGCCGGCAGGGTGCCCAGTTGCTTGAGTTGCGCGGTGACGCTGCCGCTCTTGCCCAGCAGCGCGACACGCAGGTGTTCCAGCGCGTCCGGTGTCTGCGCGGCGGCGATGTCGGCCAGCGCCTGGGTGGACAGGGATTCGATGTCGCTCATGGATCGTCCAGATGAGGTTCGGCTTGTCCGTGGCCCGGAATCGAATCCGGGACCACAAAAAACAATGGGGAAGGACTCGCGCCCTTCCCCACGTGTTCGGCGGTGAACTGCCGGTACTGCGTTTACGGTGGAGATCGCAGCTTAGGCTGCGAGTGCGCCCTTCGCCTTTTCAGCCAGGGCCGCAAAACCCGTCGCATCGTGCACGGCGATGTCCGCCAGCACCTTGCGGTCCAGGGTGATGCCAGCCTTCTGCAGGCCGTTCATGAAGCGGCTGTAGCTCAGGCCGTTGATGCGGGCCGCCGCGTTGATGCGGGTGATCCACAGCGAACGGAAGTTGCGCTTCTTCTGCTTGCGGCCGATGTAGGCGTACTGCTGCGCCTTGATGACCGCCTGCTTGGCGACGCGGAAAACCTTGCGACGGGCGTTGTAGTAGCCCTTGGCCAGGTGGAGAACTTTCTTGTGACGGCGACGCGCCGTCACGCCACGCTTAACTCGTGCCATGGTTCAGTCCTCAGAGGTAGGGAAGCATGCGGTCCAGACGGCTGCTGTCCTCGGCGCGAACAATGTTCGTCGCACGCAGGCCGCGCTTACGCTTGGTCGCTTTCTTGGTGAGGATGTGGCTGCGGTTGGCGTGGCCAGCCTTGTACTTGCCGGAGGCGGTCTTGCGGAAACGCTTGGCCGCCGCCCGGTGGGTCTTGATCTTGGGCATTGCGATGTCCTTGATGGGTTTATGTCACTGACCTGGGCGGCGGCACTTCGTGCCACGCTTTCCATCCATGCCCCAGTCGGCTTGTAAGCCATTGATTCCAAATGGAATAAACAGCGGGTCCTGGGCTGCGAGCAGCCAATCCCGGAGAACCGGGCCGCACATTATGCCGGGACTTGGTTTCCCTTGCAAATCAGCGGGTTCGGCCGCGCCTTCGGCCCCCGCGCCGGCGTACAGGAACTCACCGCCCGGCGACCGGTCCAAGCCGGCCTCGTCCCATGGAGCGGCAAGCTTGCAGACCGTATCCCGAACGCCGGGGCCGCGCGCCCGGGCCTGGCTGAAGAAGGAAGCCCTGCCCGTGCTGGCCATGCTCGGCCTGCTCCTTGCCGCCCGCGACACCTTGGCCAACCACTACCGCGTACCCAGCGGGTCGATGCAGCCGACCCTGCAACCGGGCGACCGGGTGGTGGTGGACATGCGCGCCTATGGCCTGCGCCTGCCGTTCACCTCGCACACCCTGCTGGCCGCGGGTACCCCGCAGCGCGGCGACGTGGCCGTGTTCGACTCCCCGGCGGACGGCACGCGCCTGATCAAGCGCGTGGCGGCGGTGGCCGGCGACCGCGTGGACCTGCGGGACGGCCATCTGAGCATCAACGGCCGCCCGCTGAGGCTCGACGGCGCCATGCCCCGCGAGGATTTCGGCACCCGCGCCGCCCGCCTCGATCTCGATCTTGGCGGCGGCCCCGACATCCACGGCATGGTGGTGCCGGCCGGCAAGCTGCTGGTACTTGGCGATCACCGCGGCAACAGTCTCGATGGCCGCTTCTTCGGCTTCGTCGACGCCGACAAGGTCTATGGCCGCGCGGTGGCGGTGTATTACCGCCGCGATGACGGATTCGGCTGGCAGCGGCTGTAAGCAACGCGCCTCCGCCGCACTCCCGTCACGAAAACGAGAAGAGCGCCTCGCGGCGCTCTTTTCCCCTTCTTCCCGGAGGGGAGAAGGAAACAACGACATGGCCTTCGCGCCCATGGCGCGGAAGGTCACTTCTTCTTGGGAGCGATCATCATCACCATCTGCCGGCCTTCCAGGCGCGGACGCGATTCGATGACGATCTCGTCGCCCAGTTCGGCCTCGATGCGTGCGGCCATTTCGCGACCCAGTTCCTGATGGCTCATCTCACGGCCACGGAAGCGGATGTTGACCTTGACCTTGTCGCCTTCTTCCAGGAAGCGGCGGATGTTGCGCATCTTGATCTGGTAGTCGCCTTCGTCGGTGACCGGCCGGAACTTGAGTTCCTTGATCTCGACCTGCTTCTGCTTCTTCTTGGCCTCGTTCGCCTTCTTCTGCTGCTCGAACTTGAACTTGCCGAAGTCCATGATCTTGCAGACCGGCGGTTCGGCGTTGGGCTGGATCTCGACCAGATCCAGGCCTTCGTCCTCGGCCATCGACAATGCCTCGTCGCGCGTGAGCACGCCGATCATTTCGCCATCGGAACCGATCACGCGCACGCGCGGCACGCGGATTTCGTGGTTCTTGCGGTTTTGCTTGTTGTCAGGGGTGCTGATGTTGCGGTCTCCAGAGAGAATCATGCCGGCCCCAACCGGGGCCGGACCCTTTACGCGCCCTCGCTGCGCAGGCGCTCGGCGAAGTCGGCCACGGACATTGTGCCCAAATCCTCACCTGAACGCGTGCGAACGGCAACGGCGCCATTTTCCTTCTCGCGGTCTCCGACCACGAGCAGGTACGGGACCCGCTGCAGCGTGTGCTCGCGGATCTTAAAGCCGATTTTTTCGTTCCGCAAATCGGCCGTCACCCGGAAGCCTTGATTTGCAAGGGTTTTCCGGACCTCGTCCACATAATCGGCCTGGGCGTCGGTAATGTTCATTACGACGGCCTGCTGGGGGGCCAGCCAGGCCGGGAAGGCCCCGGCATGGTGCTCGATCAGGATGCCGATGAAGCGCTCCATGGACCCCACGATGGCGCGGTGCAGCATGACCGGATGGCGGCGCTGGCTGTTCTCGTCCACGTACTCGGCGCCCAGCCGGCCCGGCATCATGAAATCCACCTGCATCGTGCCCAGCTGCCAGGTCCGTCCGATGGCGTCCTTCAGGTGGTACTCGATCTTGGGGCCATAGAAGGCGCCCTCGCCGGGCAGTTCCTTCCACTCCACCCCGCAATTGCGCAGGGCCGCCCGCAAGGCGTCCTCGGCCTTGTCCCAGGTGGCGTCGTCGCCCAGGCGCTTCTCCGGCCGCAGGGCGATCTTGATCTGGATCTCGTCGAAGCCGAAATGCCGGTAGACCGCCAGCGCCTGCTGGTGGAAGGCGGTCACTTCGGACTCGATCTGCTCTTCCGTGCAGAAGACGTGGCCATCGTCCTGGGTGAAGCCGCGCACGCGCAGGATGCCGTGCAGGGCGCCGGATGGCTCGTTGCGGTGGCAGGAGCCGAACTCGCCATAGCGGATCGGCAGGTCGCGGTAGCTGTGCAGGCCCTGGTTGAACACCTGGACATGGCCCGGGCAGTTCATCGGCTTGACCGCGTACGTGCGCTTCTCCGACTCGGTGAAGAACATGTTTTCCTGGTAGTTGTCCCAGTGGCCGGACTTCTGCCACAGCGACACGTCCAGGATCTGCGGGCAGCGCACTTCGCCGTAGCCGCTGTCGCGGTAGACCTTGCGCATGTACTGCTCGACCACCTGCCAGATGGCCCAGCCCTTCGGGTGCCAGAACACCAGGCCGGGCGCCTCTTCCTGCAGGTGGAACAGGTTCTGCTGCTTGCCGATGCGGCGGTGATCGCGCTTCTCGGCTTCCTCCATCCGTGTGATGTAGGCGTCGAGCTGCTTCTTGTCGGCCCAGGCCGTGCCGTAGATGCGCTGCAGCTGCTCGTTCTTGGCGTCGCCGCGCCAGTAGGCGCCGGAGATGCGGGTGAGCTTGAACGCCTTCAGGAAGCGCGTGTTGGGCACGTGCGGGCCGCGGCACATGTCCACGTACTCCTGGTGGTAGTACAGGCCCATTGCCTTCTCTTCCGGCATGTCGTCGATCAGGCGCAGCTTGTAGTCCTCGCCGCGGGACTTGAAGACCTGGATGACGTCCTCGCGCGGCGTCATCTTCTTGATGACGTCGTAGTCCTGCGCGATCAGCTCCTGCATGCGCTGCTCGATCGCGGCCATGTCCTCCGGCGTGAACGGGCGCTCGCTGTAGATGTCGTAGTAGAAACCCTCGGCGATGACCGGGCCGATGACCATCTTCACTTCCGGATACAGCTGCTTGACCGCGTGGCCGACCAGGTGCGCGCAGGAGTGGCGGATGATTTCCAGGCCCTCCTCGTCCTTGGGCGTGATGATGCGCAGGCTGGCATCGTGATCGATGACGTCGCTGGCATCGACCAGGCGGCCGTCGACCGCGCCGGCCAGGGTGGCCTTGGCCAGGCCCGCGCCAATGGACTGGGCCACCTGCATGACGGAAACGGGTTTTTCGAACTGGCGGCTGCTGCCGTCGGGAAGCGTGATCGTGATCATTGGAAGGCCGGGATTCGGGAATGGGGAATCGGGATTCGCAGAAGCGAGCGGGAACTGATACAGCGAATCCCCAATCTCGATTCCCGAATCCCGTGGCCGCTTCGCGGCCAACAAAAAAGCGCCACGAGGGCGCCTACGGGATGCAGTGCCTCGGGCAGTACCGGATTCAGGCGGTGGTAGTGCTCATGTCGCACGCTCGGCCAGCGTTTCCGCGGGCCACCTCGTGATATCGGAGTGGCGTACAAAGGAGGACTTCGAACCCACGCTCTGGAAGCGTGGTGGGCGGTACAGGGTTCGAACCTGTGACCCCTACCATGTCAAGGTAGTGCTCTACCGCTGAGCTAACCGCCCGGTCTGCCCTTTGCAGGGGCGCGAATTCTAGCCCGGAAACCGGTGCGCCGACAACCATGTCCCCGCAACACCGCGGAAACACCCGCCCCATCATGGGCAACAGGCGACAGGCGGCCCGGGCATCCATCGGATTGCGCGGCTTCTAGGCAACCGCCGCACCACCCTGCCGCTTCCGCCCCGCCGGCCGTCTCAGCCCGCCAGGCTGGCCTCCTTGAGCTTGCGGATCTCGTCGCGCAGGCGGGCGGCATCCTCGAACTCCAGATCACGGGCGTGCTGGTACATCTGCTGCTCCAGCGTCTTGATCCGGGCCACCGCCTGGGCGGGATCCAGGACGGCGTACTCGCTCCTTTCCTCCGCCACCCTGCGCTTGCCGCGTCCCGATCTGGCCTCGGCGACTTCGGTGCGGGCGCCCTCCAGGATGTCGACGATGGGCTTGGCCACCGATTTGGGGGTGATGCCGTGCTCGACGTTGTATTCCAGCTGCTTTTCCCGGCGGCGGCTGGTCTCGTCGATCGCCGCCTGCATCGAACGGGTGATCTTGTCCGCGTACAGGATGGCCTTGCCGCGCAGGTTGCGGGCCGCGCGGCCGATGGTCTGGATCAGCGAACCGGTCGAACGCAGGAAGCCCTCCTTGTCGGCATCCAGGATCGCCACCAGCGACACTTCCGGCATGTCCAGGCCTTCGCGCAGCAGGTTGATGCCGACCAGCACGTCGAACTTGCCCAGGCGCAGGTCGCGGATGATTTCCACCCGCTCCACCGTGTCCACGTCCGAGTGCAGGTAGCGCACCTTCACGCCGTGCTCGCCGAGATACTCGGTCAGGTTCTCGGCCATCCGCTTGGTCAGGGTGGTGACCAGCACGCGATCGCCCCAGGACACCCGCAGGTTGATTTCCGACAGCAGGTCGTCGACCTGGGTGCCGACCGGGCGGATTTCCACCTCGGGGTCGACCAGGCCGGTCGGGCGCACTACCAGTTCGACGATTTCGCCGTTGGACTCGCGCAGTTCGTAGGGCCCCGGGGTGGCCGACACGTAGATGCTGCGCGGCGAGCGCTCTTCCCACTCCTCGAACCGCAGCGGCCGGTTGTCCAGTGCCGACGGCAGGCGGAAACCGAACTCGACCAGGGTCTCCTTGCGCGAGCGATCGCCCTTGTACATGGCGCCGATCTGGGGAATGGTCACGTGCGATTCGTCGATGACCAGCAGCGCGTCGGCCGGCAGGTAGTCGAACAGCGTCGGCGGCGGCTCGCCGGGCGCCTTGCCGGTCAGGTGGCGGGAGTAGTTTTCGATGCCCGAGCAGTAGCCGACCTCGGCCATCATCTCCAGGTCGAACTGGGTGCGCTGGGCCAGGCGCTGGGCCTCGACCAGCTTGTTCTGCGCGTACAAGAGCTCCAGCCGCTCCTTCAACTCGATCTTGATGGTGTCGATGGCGGTCAGCACGCGGTCGCGGGTGGTCGCGTAGTGGGTCTTCGGATAGACCGTGTAGCGTTGCAGCTTGCGCAGGGTTTCGCCGGTCAGCGGGTCGAACAGGGTCAGGTTCTCCACGTCGCCGTCGAACAATTCGATGCGCAGCGCCTCGCTGTCGCTTTCGGCCGGATGCACGTCGATGACCTCGCCCCGCACCCGGAAGGTGCCGCGCTGCAGTTCGTACTCGTTGCGGGTGTATTGCAGCTCTGTCAGGTGCTTGATCAGCTGGCGCTGGTCCATGTGCTCGCCCAGCGACAGGATCAGGCGCAGCGACAGGTAGTCCTCGGGCGCGCCGAGGCCGTAGATCGCCGAGACCGTGGCCACCACCAGCGCGTCGGGACGGGACAGCAACGCCTTGGTCGCCGACAGCCGCATCTGTTCGATGTGCTCGTTGATCGAACTGTCCTTCTCGATGAAGGTATCCGACGACGGCACGTAGGCTTCGGGCTGGTAGTAGTCGTAGTAGCTGACGAAGTATTCCACCGCGTTGTGCGGGAAGAACGACTTGAACTCGCCGTACAACTGCGCCGCCAGGGTCTTGTTCGGCGCCATCACCAGGGTCGGTTTCTGTACCGCCTGGACCACGTTGGCGACGGTGTAGGTCTTGCCGGAACCGGTCACGCCCAGCAGGGTCTGCTTGGCGAGGCCGGATTCGAAATTCTCCACGAGTTTCCGGATGGCCTGCGGTTGATCGCCGGCCGGAGAGTAAGGCGAAACGAGTTGGAAGCGGTCGGTCATGGGGGCATCCCGAAAGCGATCGCTGAGTATAGCCATCCGACGATGACCGACGCCGGGTAGATTTCCTACCCGGCCTCACGGCGCCGTCCGATGGCACGCGATCCGCGCCTGGACAAACCTGAACAACCCTTGCACGGATGTCAGGAGACCCCATGCGCCGGACGCGCGCCGATATCACCTTCCCAACCGACACGGGCCGTTCGCAGCGAGGGGTGACCCTGCTGGAACTGGCGGCCACCATGGCCATCGCCTGCCTGCTCCTTGGCCTGGGCCTGCCCTCGTACCTGCAGATGACCCAGCAATGGCGCGCCGACGCCACGCGCAACCTGCTGCTGTCGCACTTCGCCAGCGCCCGCCTGACCGCCGTCAGTCACCGCAGGATCACCGCCGTCTGTCCTTCGAATGGTCCCGACAGTGGCTGCCGCCAGGACGGCGACTGGAGCCACGGCTGGCTGATGTTCTTCGACCCGGATGGCGACCGCCAGCCCAACCTCCCGGAAGACCTGCTGCGTCACGAGGCTGTGTCGCTTCCGGACGCTTTCAGGATCCGCTCCTCTTCCGGGCGGCCGCAGCTGCGCTACCTGCCGAACGGCATGAGCACGGGCAGCAACCTGACCGTCCGGATCTGCCTGCAGGAACGCCTGATGACGGAAGTCATCGTCAACAACGCGGGCCGCGCGCGCAGCCGCCGCAACGGCGGTGGCGAGACCTGCCCGCCCTGAGCCCGCCAGGCCCCGGAGACTTGCCCCGCTCCCGCGGGCCTGATTACAATAGCGGACCCCGCCCGAATAGCTCAGCCGGTTAGAGCACTTGACTGTTAATCAGGGGGTCGTTGGTTCGAGTCCAACTTCGGGCGCCAGATTCGAAAGCCTCGCAGCGATGCGGGGCTTTTTTGTTGGGCCGGCATATGCCGCAATGCGGCGCATCCGCGGAGTCGCCGCCCTATTCCGGCCGTGACCGGCAACCACCTGCCTTGACAACGCGTATTTCCGACGGCGGGTACTTGGCCAGCAGATGCGCCGGGCGTATGGGACGCGCGCTGAAGTTGCCGCCGCAATTGGGGCATATCCCGTTCAACACCTCGCGGGCGCAGTCCATGCAGAATGTGCATTCGAAGGTGCAGATGACCGCTTCCGGCGATTCCGGCGGCAGCGCTTTTCCGCAGCATTCGCAAAAAGGGCGCAGTTCAAGCATGGCTCGTACCGAGGTCGGGCGCTCCGGGAAATCGTATCCCGCCGCGCACGGATGGATGGTCGCGTGTCAACTCCTGTCGGCAAAGCGCGACGACCACGCCGTGCCCGTGCTTCATCCCCTTGACGCGACGGCGGGCCAGCGGCCCGCGGCGCGTGTCACCAGCAATCCGCCACCGTCCCGGTTCCGCTCTCGCCCTTCTCTCCTCTGGAGTTCAGCGTGAGCGTGCCGCATTTGGGATCCGGCTGATCTTCTGTCGGAACAGCCTCGATCGCATAACTGGTGTCGTCGAAATCGCCGACCGGTTCAATATTGTAGAACTGCGCCACTTCCGCATCGCACTCACCGAGTGGAGCTTCCCGGTAGGTCATATTCGTCGTGTAAAAACGCTCCAGGTACTGGGCCCGTTCCTGCAGGCAGGCGGCGCCCGCCGATCGCCGTGACTTGATGACCTGATCCCGATAACTGGCGTAGGCAATCGTCGCCAGGATGGCGGTGATAGCCAGCACGATCAGCAGTTCGAGCAGGGAGAATCCTCGTTGCTTCATTCCGGTTTCCTCAGGTTCGAACTTGGCTAGTCACGGACAATCTCGCGCCACGAGACCCGTCTGGGTGCGCCCATGTCGGGATCGATCGCGGTATCGTTCAGCGTGCCCTTCGAGCCGCCCACCACCATCAACTTGTCGATCACCGTCGGCAGTGTCGGCATGCCGACGCCCGGATCGAACGATCCCACCGGCAATCGTGTATTGCCATTCGCGATCTGATCGGAGCTGTTGACGGTACCGTCATTGTTGGCATCGAAGAACGTCTTGCTGGTGCTGGTACCGGTGAACGCATCGATCGCGTTCAGGAAGCCGGAACCGCCGGCGGCGCAGGGGTTGTCATCCTGTGGCGGGATGATGCTGCTGAAGATCAGCACCTTGCCCAGGATCGCGGGTCGACTCACCACGCGCTCGCCCGCGGTGGGCGTGCCCAGGTTGAGGTACCAGCCCTTCGCGGTGTCCACCAGGCCACCATGGGTTTCGAAGCCGCGCACCACGGAGCCATTCATCGTGCCGGTCACCACGATGTCCCGGCTGATCAGGTCGTCACGCCCAATCGGCTCGCTCGAACTGTCGATGAGCGCGTACACGGACTGGGTCGTCGTGTTGTCCACGTCGTCTTCGCTGATGAAGCTGCCGGTGCCGACGAATACCCAGCGCCGTCCCGACTGCGGCTCGCGAGCAAGCGCGAGACCCGTCGTGATCGGCTGGCCGGAAGCGGTGGTGAACATCGGTTGGCCGCTGAAGGCGATCGAAGCGGTCGCACCGGTGAAGTCGAATTTCCACAGATTGCCGCGCATGTCGCCGGCATAGATGTAGTCGACCGTGCCGTCGCCATTTTCGTCCCAGCCACGCGGCGCGGCCATGCCGTTGTCGCCGCTCACGCCGGTATCGATGGTCTGGATAACGGCGCCGGTAGCGATGTTGATCACGAACAGGACCGCATTGCCGCTGGTGCTGTTGATGCCGTTGCCGACCACGATGGCCTTGGTGTGGTTGGCGTCATTCAGCGTGACGATGAGCGGCTCGCCCAGGACGTTGCCCATATGGGTACCGCTGGTGAGTTCCCACTTCACGTCGGTGGCGCGGAAGCGCGCGGGGTCGGTGACGTCCAGCCCGAACAGGCCCTTGCCGCCGCGCCCGAGCGCGCCAACCAGGTAGTTGCGGCCGCCGGTCTGCGCGCGGGTGGATACCACGATCGGGCCATCCACGAAGTACTTGTGCTGGTAGTTCGGGTTGCTCAGCGAAGCCAGGTCGGTGAAGTTCACCCCGGCCGGAACGTAGGCGAACAGCTCCCGCCCTCCCGGAATCGCATTATTGCCGCTACCCACGCTGATGGCCGAGAATGCGTGCAGCATGCCGTCGTTGGCGCCCACGAAGATCGTCTCGCTGTCCTTCACGTACATCGGCGACGAGTTGACGATGTCGCCCAGCAGCACATCCCGGTTGCGCAGGGTGCCATTGGTGTTCTTGCGCTCGCGCGACGCGTCGCCCTTGATGTAGTTGGCATTGTCCGTGCCATTGACCGGAGCGACCAGGCGCGAACTCTGGTTGAGCAGGGTGACCTGGCCGCTGGTCGGGAAGGTCGCCCCCTGGGTCCCGGTCCAGGTGAAGATGCTGCGGGAACTCCATACCGGGAACTGCCGCGAGGCCTCCCAGGCCGGGTTTCGCGCCACGCCCGCCGCGGTGGCGTCATAGGCGGACAACTCGCCGGTCCAGCTGCCCGACATGTACTTGGCCTGGTAGACACGCGTGTCCGAGACGAACGAGGTACTGTTGGCGGTCACGTTGGATGCCGACCCCTGGCGCTTGGCCATGGTGTTGATGGCATCCTGCAGGCCCTGGACGAAGTTCTGGGTATTGTTGGCCACGATGAAATCGCCACGCCCGTTGACCGCCGCGTGCCAGAGATCGTCGATGCGCTGTGCGCCGCTGTTGCTGATGGGGTCCGGCCAGCGCGTGCTGCCGTTGGTGATTGCATCCAGGGTAGCCTGGGTGGGATTCAGGGTGCCCTTCTGTCCGATGGAGACGCCGAAGGTGACCATGTGCTGCCAGAACGCCGGATCGTCGTCCGAATCGGGGACATCGTTTTCCAGGTCGCGCAGGTCGCGCTTCCAGTAGTACATGGCGATATCGGCCAGGGTGTTGCCCCGGCTGCCGGGCGAGGTCGCGAAATTGTCCCGGTAGGGCGAGGCGACCGCGTAGGTATAGCTCTTGTCGTTGGGACCGGTAACGGTAGGGCCCGCCGTGCCATCCGCATCACCGACGGCATCGAAGCCCGAATCGCTGTTCCAGTAACCGTCGGTGGTCAGGATGGTGAAATTCTGGCGGCAGCTCAGCATGGAACCTTCGACCACCGGTCCCATCGGATCGGGCGCCCCCGTGGCCAGGCCCGAAAAATACTGTCCGGCCCGGTGCAATGCGCGCCGCAATGGCGTATTGCCACCGCCCGTCGCCGTTTGCAGGTAGGTGAACCAGGTTGTCTTGTTGGCGCCTTCGAACCGGCCGCCACTGGAATCGACGGGAATGTAATACGGCAGGCCGCTGATGTTGCGGTTGAGCGTGTCCAGGCCCACGCGGATGTTGCTTTCAAGCTGCGCGAATGCCTCGCTGGCGCCGGCCTTGGCGACCTTCATGCGGGTGCGGTGATAGGAATACCAGGTCGCATAATTGATCTTCTCGGCGGCCGCATCACGCCCCGTGGTCGGGGTCGTAACCATGCAGGCTCGCCAATAAACGCGGTTGGTGCTGTCGTAGCCGCCATTCCGGTTGTTGCCGCAACCCGAATCCGCCACGCCGTTCGCATCGTTGCTACTACCCACGGCGCTACGGATGATGCGCCCGTCCGTCAGGATCTGGAAACGATAGTAGTCGCCGAGACCGGTGGCCGTTGTCGCCGTGGCGGGATTCTTCGGCACGAAGAAGGTCTGTACCTGCTCCCCCAGGTCGATGGCATCGGTCAGCGCGCTGGGATTCCAGTAGGCCGAACCGTAGGTGGTGCCGCCGGTGTAGCGGGACCGATTGGCGCCCATCCACGCGTTGTACGTCACCGCCGGGTTGTAGTAGATGCTGTTGTTGATATAGGACTTGTCGGCAAGGTTGTCGCGCAACCCTATCCGCACACCGTAATCGTCGCGCTGCGGATCCCAGGGGTCCGCCACGTCATGCGGCATGGCGATGAAGTTCATAGAACCGGAATCGTCCAGGATGAACATCATGTTCGGCGGAGGGTATGGCCGGCCAGACTGCAAAGGCACGTCCGGAACCGTGATCGCCCCGCCGGGCAGCGAAACAAGCGTGGCCGCGCAGGCCAGCAGCATCGGCAACAGGCGGCCACCACGGCTCCCCTTCCTGTTTCCACGCGGTTTGTTGTTGGGGATGTTCATAGGAATGTCCGTCACGGCACGGCGTAAGTGGATTGCAGCAGCACTTCGGCACGATCGTTGGCCTGGCTGCGCGCGGTGATGCGGTAGCGGTACTCGGTGCCCGTGCAGCCGCTGGTCAGCGACACGTCGCCGGTGGTGGTGCAGGTGCCCTTGGGAGGCACGTTGGTGGCCAGCAGCTCGATGATGTACTTCGGCTGCGCGGTCTGGTCGCCCAGTTGTGTCTGCGCTACCGGCGCCGCGGCCCAGACGTCCTCGCTGGTCCACACCGGCGCTGCCTGGGGATCCGGGATGCCGCAGCGTCCGTTGGCGCATCCGGCCGCATATATCTGCTTCTGCGCGGCGATGGCCTCACCTTCGCGCAGGGCGGCTTCGACGGCCTGGAAAGACAGACTGCGATCGCGCTGGTTGGCGCTCATGCGCTCCTCCAGCAGCGTACCGCGCATGCTCGCCAAGGCCAGCAACGTCATCACCAGCAACAGGATGAGCACGACGATCAGGGTGGCGCCGCGCTGGCGTCCGGCACCCCGGCCTCGAGTGGAATGTTGTCGATTCATGGCGCGCGGTTCCTCAATGCCACGGTATGCTCGAGCCGGCGGTTGATCGGGTTGCCATCCGTGCCGACGTTCTCGTTGGTTCGCAGGGTCAGGACGATCTTGACCGCGACCACATTGGGCCAGTCGGGACTGGGGTCCGCATCGACATATTCATCGTCCCCCCGCACCAGGTATTCCAGTTGCATGTCGGTGACGCCGTCGGCGATTTCCTCGGCCTGGGCCTCGGGCGCGGCCCCGTTGAAGCGCAGCGTGCGGCGATACAGCGATCTTCCCCCGCGCGCATTGTTGCCGACGTACCATTGCATGGCGCGATACACGGCGATGACCGCGTTCTGGTCATACAGGTAGGGGCTGTTGCCCGCACCATTGGTGCAGACCACCGGATAACCCAGGTGCTTGGTGCAGTTACCCGGTGTGCCCGCACCGCTGTTGTGCTGGATCTTGAGGCCGGCCGGGGTCTGGGTGACCTGGACGATCGAGGCCTGGTTGAAATCGCAGATCATGATGACGTCGTTGTTCTGCAGGCCCGTGGTCGTGTTGACCTCGATGTCCGCCGAGGGTTCGGGCATCTTGACCACCACCCGGATGCTGCTGTCGACGCTGGCCTTGATTTCAATCGCATCCGTGCCCGCGACGCGCTCTGCGGTGCCACCACCGGTATTCAGTCCCTGGGCCGCGGTTCCGCCGTCGTAACCGATCAGCCCGCCGTTCCAGTTGGACCACCACGACGCCGCCGGGTCGTTCAGCACATTGGCTATGGGCAGGTCGTTGGCGCATGGGTTGCCGCCGGCTTCGCGCACGTCGCGTGCCATCAGCTCGAACGAGGTGCGAAGGTTCTCTTGGACGCGTCCCAGGTTGTCGGTCGCGCGATAGGTCTCGCGGTTGCTCATGAAGATGGTGATGGCCGCGCCCGCGACCAGCATGCCCAGCAGCATGGAGATCATCAACTCCACCAGCGAAAGGCCGCGGATGGAAAACCGGCGTTGGGGTTGCACGCGCCTCATAGCCGGGTCCTCGTGGTGACCTGCTGGGTGGTCTCTTCCTGTCCGCGGGCACTGCGCGATTCATCCCATTGCACCGTGATCTCGCAGCTCACGCCGCCACAATTGATCTGCCCGCAGGTTGTTTCACCGATCGTGGCGTGCAGGGACTGGATCCAGTTGTGCAGATCGGTGGCGGCCAGCGACGCACCCCCATCGGGGGCATTGCAGGTCATCGCGGTGAGGTTGTATCCCCCGATCCGCGCGACGTCGATGTTGGCCCGCATCGCATCCAGGATGGCGTAGGTCTGGATGATCGCCTGACTGCGCTCGAGCGAACTCTGGCTGTTGCGCAGGGCGGTTGCCTGCATCGCGGCGATGCCAAGCAGGCCGACCCCGAGAATCAACACGGCGATCAGCACTTCCAGCAGGCCCGCGCCGATCTGCTGCGTTCTGGCGGGAAAAGCATGACGCAATCGATTCATGGAAATGCCCATGGTTTCAGGGACAAACGCCGTTGCCATTGTTCGACGAGGTGGAAATGCGGCTGCCGCTTCCCATGTTGATGACGCGACGGTTTTCCGCGGGTTGCGTGGTGGGAATGCAGACGGTGACGATGTCGGCGGAAACCAGGGCGCCCCCCGTGCGGGCAAGACCATCGGCACGGAAGGTGATCGTTCCCTGCCCGCCGCTCAGGCGCAGCGGAGCGGTCGCGGTTCCCGAGCGAAGCACCTCGCCGTCGCTGGCCACCACCACCAGCCAGCGTCCCCAATTGCCGGCATCGTTGGCGCAGGTGGCGCCGTCGGTGGTCCGGCAGACCGAGACGCTGCCATTGCGCCGGATGGCCTCCATGCGCGCCTGCTGGAACGCCGCGATGATCTCGTTGGTCCCGCTGGCCAGCCGGTTGTTGTTGACCACGGCCAGCAGGTACGGCGATGCCACCGCCGCCAGGATGGCCAGCACGGCCGCGGTCACGAGCAGTTCAATCAGGCTGAAACCCGCTTGGCCGGCACCCCTGCCAGCCCATCTCCGGGCCTCACGCTTGCATCCAGATGACATAGGTTGCTTCCCCGGTGAGCAGGCGCACCGTAGACCCGGTGCGCCGCGACCGCCAGTCGGGAGCCGATGGGCGGCGGCGTTGAAGGCATCAACGGGCGGACGCTGCCAATCGCCGGTCCTTCGGGCATCATGCGGCCGGGTCTCCCCTTTTTCGCCGGTCCATGAAGGCAGTCCAGCAGAACGCGCCACTCGATGCCCTCTGGCAGGCCCCGGCCATCATCTGGGTCGTGCTTGCGGGCGAAGGCGTCGCAGCGGTACTGACCCTGGCACCGGGCGGAGGCGTCAGTCCCTGGGTCTATTTCGGGCTCACCTCGCTGGTCGTCCAATGGATCTCGCTGACCACCCTGGGTGCCTTGTATCTGCTGCGGCGCCCGTTGGGCAGGCTGCGTCCGCCCTATGTCGCATATACCGCGCTGTGCCTGCTGGTACTGACCACCTGGCTGTTCTGCGCAGCCACCTGGTTGTTGCTGGGCGATCTGTGGTCAAGCCTGAAGGACGACTGGAAAGACATGTTCCTGCGCTTCACCGGCGTGGCCATCACCGTCGGCCTGCTCGGTCTGGCCGCCTTCCAGAATCATTGGCGCGCGCGCCAGATGGCGGTGAAGGCCAAGCAGGCGGAGCTCGAGGCGCTGCAGGCGCGGATACGGCCGCACTTCCTGTTCAACACGCTCAACACCGCCACCGCGCTGGTCCATCAACGACCGCAGGATGCCGAACGGATGCTGCTGGATCTGTCGGATCTGTTTCGCGCGGCCCTGGCCGGTCCCCGCGAGATCCCGCTGGCCGAGGAGTTGGCGCTGACCCGGCGCTACCTGGAGATCGAGGGCCTGCGCTTCGGCGAACGCCTGCACGCACGCTGGGACCTGCCCGACACCGTGCCGGAGGTGAGGGTTCCTACCCTGTCCATCCAGCCGCTGGTGGAGAACGCCATCCGCCACGGCATCGAACCCAGTCCGTCCGGCGGCACGCTCGACATCGGCGTGAAGGCATCGGTGCGTGACATCGTCATCACCATCCGCAATCCGATCCCGGAACGGGCGATGCCGACCCGCGGGCACCAGGTCGGCCAGAGCTCGGTGCGCGCCCGCATCCACGCGCTGACCCAGGGCCTGGGACAACTGGAAACCCGCCAGGAAGACGGCCATTACCTGGCCGTCATCACCCTACCGCGCGAGGGCGGGAATGAAGCCGGGAAAGCGGCGCTTTCCGCTTTCCCGGATGGGCCTGATCAGGTCAGCACTCGGTAGCAGGGCTTGTACTCGCCGGCGATCTTCATGCGCCGCTGCTCGACGAAGGCGCGCAGGAGCGCGTCCAGCGCCTGCATCATGTCGGCGTCGCCATGGATCTCGAACGGACCGAACTCCTCGATCCGGCGCATGCCGTCTTCCTTGACGTTGCCGGCGACGATGCCGGAGAACGCGCGGCGCAGGTCCGCCGCCAGCGCGTGCGCGGGACGGCCATGGTGCAGATCCAGCGCGGCCATCGCTTCGTGGCTGGGCACGAACGGCTGCTGGAAATCGCCCGGGATATCCACCGCCCAGTTGAAGAAGAACGAGTCCTTCTGCTGGATTCGGTACTCGCGCACCTTGCGGATGCCGGCGCCCATCTTCTTCGCCACCGCGACCGGGTCACCGATGATGATTTCGTAGCGCCGGGTCGCTTCTTCCCCCAGGGTCAGGCGAATGAACTGATCGATCTGCTCGAAGTACGGCGCGGCGATGGTCGGTCCGGTCAGGATCAACGGGAACGGCAGTTCGGCGTTTTCCTCGCGCAGCAGGATGCCCAGCAGATAGAGGATTTCCTCCGCCGTACCGACGCCGCCAGGGAACACGATGATGCCGTGGCCGATGCGCACGAATGCCTCCAGGCGCTTCTCGATGTCCGGCATGATCACCAGGTGGTTGACGATCGGATTCGGCGATTCCGCGGCGATGATGCCCGGCTCGGTGATGCCGATGTAGCGCGTGGTGCGGCGGCGCTGCTTGGCGTGGGCGATGGTGGCGCCCTTCATCGGCCCCTTCATCGCGCCCGGACCGCAGCCGGTGCAGATGTCCAGCCCGCGCAGGCCCAGCTCGTAGCCGACCTGCTTGGTGTACAGGTACTCGTCGCGCGAGATCGAGTGGCCGCCCCAGCACACCACCAGGTTCGGGTCGGCCGGGCGCAGGATGCGCGCATTGCGCAGCAGTCCGAACACCGCGTTGGTGATGCCCGAGGAGGTGTCCAGGTCGTCCTTGCAATCCGGCCCCAACTCGATGGCGGTGTAGGCCAGGTCGCGAACCACCGCGAACAGCAGTTCGGCCACGCCCCGGATGATCTCGCCGTCGACGAAGGCCATCGCCGGCGCATTGAACAGATCGATGCGGACGCCACGGTCCTGCTGCAGCACCTGGATGTCGAAATCCGGGTACAGGTCGCGGGCGGCGCGCGGGTCGTCCGACGCGCTGCCGCTGGTCAGGACGGCCAGCGCGCAGCGGCGCAGCAGGTCGTGCATGCCGCCCGCCGAAGCGTCGCGCAGGCGGGCCACTTCGGCCCGGGACAGCACATCCAGCGCCCCGCGGGGGTGGATCTGCGCGTTCTGTACCGGCAACGCCCTCGATGGCGCTTCACTCATATGTTTGTTTCCCGTCGTTTTTTCGTGTCATGACCCGATGACTTTAGCGCAGTCCCGCGCTCAAGGCATTCCCATAAAAAAACGGCCGGGTTGCCCCGGCCGTTTCTGGTGTTCCCTGGCCTTGCGGCTTAGAACTTGTACTTCAGGCCCAACATGACCGACCAGCGCGACACGCCGGTGTTGCCCTTGTCGTTGTTGTTTTCCTGGATCTGCGAGCTGTCGGTGCTGCCGCTGAAGTGGTAGACGTACTTGCCGGTGGCCGGATCGATACCGGCGTAGCTGGCCACGCGGCGGGTCGAGTTGAAACCGTAGTCGTCGATCAGGCCCCACTTCTTGTTCAGCAGGTTGCCGATGTTCATGATGTCCAGCGACAGCTCGGTCTTGTGGCCCTTCATGAAGCCCGGCAGTTCCTGGCTGAAGCGCACGTCAAAGCTGTTGACCCACTTGGCGCGGAACGCATTGGCCGGCGCGATCTGGCCGCGATACTTCTGCAGTTCCGGGTTCTGGCTCAACCAGTCGAAGAACGCCTGCTCCATCTGGGCGCCGCCGGTGAACAGCACGTCGCCCGGGGCCGCCGGCACGTAGAACAGGTCGTTGAACAGACCGGCGTTGCTGGTGCTGGTGGTCGGGTTGCTGTCGCCGTTCAGATCGTTGTAGTAGATGTAGCTGTACGGACGGCCGGTGCGGCCTTCGTAGAACAGGCCGATGCGGGTGTCGTAGTCACCGAAGAACTGGTGCTTCCACTCCACGGTACCGGTGATGCGATCGCGGATGGCATAGCGCGAGTCCCACGCGGTATCGCCGTTGACCGCACCGATCAGGGTGCTGCCCCAGTTCGAGGTGTTCTGCGAGCTGGTCAGCGGGCTGACTTCGGTCGCCTTGGTGTAGGTGTACGCCAGCGACCAGGACCAGTCGTTGAGCATCGGCTTGTTCAGGCCGAAGGTGTACTGGCGGCTCTTGCCCTCGTCGGTGTTGCGCAGAAGCATCACATCGCCGATGCCGGCCGGGCGGTTGGCCTTGGGAGACGGGCCATTGGGCGTGTAGACAATGCCCCGGGTCGGATTGGCGTTGGCCGGGTTGAGGCCAGCCGCGTTCCAGAAGATTGGACGACCATCCTGACCGTAGGCGGTCGGGCCCTGGCCGGTGGCGTTGTACATGTCCAGGCGGTCCACCACGATGCCGTCGTTGACCTTGGTGAACAGCAGCTCGGCCGAGGCGACAATGCCGTACCACGGCAGTTCGTGATCCAGGGCGATGTTCGCCTTCCACACCGACGGCAGCTTCAGGCCGGGCTCGACGATGTCGACGTTGGCGCGCGCGTTGCCGGCCTGGCAGTTGGCCGGGATGTTCGGCGCCGGGCTCGGCGAGAACACCGGGGCCTGGTCGCCGGAGCAGCTGTATTCGACGTAGTTCAGGCCGGTGTTCTGGTAGGTGCCGGCCAGCCACACGTTCGGGGCAGCGCCACCGAACAGGCCCACGCCACCACGCAGCTGGGTCGGACGGTCGCTGTCGAAGGTGTAGTTGAAGCCGAAGCGCGGCTGCACCAGCTTGTCATCGACGGTCTGGGTGTTGTCGTAGCCGTAGGTCTGCTCGATCAGCGGGTTGTACAGGCGCTGGTCGCTGAAGTCCGGGATATCGACGCGCAGGCCGAAGGTCAGGGTCAGGTTGTAGTTGACCGCCCAGGTGTCCTGCGCGAACAGGCCGACGTTCTTCAGGGTGTACTCGGCCGGGATGTCGTTGATGCTGCCGCCCGGACGCGGGGCACGGATCTGGTAGTTGCTCGGCGTGCCGGCGCGGAACGCGTCGATATTGTCGAACGAATAGACGCCGTTCACCGCGCGGCCGTAGAAGTTCAGGATGTCGTTCTTCGAGTAGTCGAAGCCGAACTTCACGGTGTGGTCACCGATGTACCAGTTGGCCGCACCGAAAGCGGTCGTTTCCTTGGTCTCGATGATGTTGACATGGCTGTTGATCTCGGTGCCCAGGAACACCGACGACTGGCCGTTGGAGCCAAAACCGCGGACTTCGATCTGCGGCAGGTTCGAGAAGGTGCTGCGCACCGCCGAGTAGTCCTTGTAGCCGACCTTGAACTCGGTGGAGAAGTTCTCGTTCCAGTCGCTGAACAGTTCGCCGACGTAGCTTTCGAAGGTCTTCGGCAGCGCGTACCAGAAGCTGCTCAGCGAGACGCTGTTGTTGTCGATTTCCGGGAAGCGCAGGACGCTCTGCTCCAGCTTGCTGTAACGCAGGGCGGCGCGATGGTTTTCGTTGATGTTCCAGTCCAGCTTCAGCGCGTACTCTTCGATCTCGGTCTTGTTGGTGCCCGGCAGCGTGAAACCGCCCGCGCTGATGCCGTGGTCGTTGGCCGCCGAAACGAGGTCGGCGATGTCGGCGTCGGTGATGTTGCCGGTGCCGTAGGGGGTGTTGGTCAGGCTGGTGCCCGGCGCGCTGCGCTCGTACTTCTCGTAGTTGGCGAAGAAGAACAGCTTGTCCTTGACGATCGGGCCGCCGAAGGTGGCACCGTAGGTCATTTCGTCGTCGAAGCCGTTGAACTTGACGCCTTCCAGTTCCTCGCGCACCCAACTCTTGTCGCGATAGGTGCCGTAGACGGTGCCGTGGAATTCATTGGTACCCGACTTGGTGACCGCGTTGATCACCGCGCCGGTGCCGCCGACGATGGTCACGTCGTAGTTGGCCAGATCGATGTTGATTTCCTCGATGGCGTCCATCGAGACCGGCTGGCGTTCGGTCGGCAGGTTGTTGGATTCCAGGCCGAACGGGTCGGCGACGCTGACGCCGTCGATGCGGATGGCGTTGTAGCGCGTGTTCTGGCCGCCCGCGGAGATCGCGCCGTCCGCCTTGCTGACCTGCGAGATGCGCGGATCCAGGCGGATGTAGTCCTGGATGTTGCGGTTCGCCGACGGCAGCGCTTCGATGCTCTCGCGGTTGATGTTGGAACCGGTGCCCATCTTGGTGGCGCTGAACACTTCCGAGCCGCCCGCCACGCCGACCGCGGTGACGGTCTCGAGGGTGGTGGTGGCATCGCCGGTCAGCGCGGCATTGACCGTGTTGACCTGGTTGAGGTTCAGGTAGACGTTGTCTTCGGTCTTGGTACCGGAGCCGGACTTGGTCACGGTGATCTGGTACGGGCCGCCCACGCGCAGGCCGCGGGCGCTGTAACGGCCGCTGGCGTCGGTGGTGACGCGGCTGGTCGTGCCGGATTCGACGTGGGTGATGACCACCTCGGCACCGGTGACGGGCTGGCCATCGGCACCGGTGACCACGCCGCCGACGCCGGCGGAGGTGCTCTGGGCGAAGACCGGGGCGGCCGCGAGCGCGGCGACGAGGCCAAGGGTGAGCTTGGACATCCGGAGACAACGGGATTGATTCATGGGTATGAGCCTCGGTACGGGAATTGGCGTTGCGAAACTGGCTGGCTGAATGCGGACGCGCAGGCGGCCCACCTCTCGGCGGGTCGTGGGGGGCATTTCTGGGGTTCCCTGAGCCTACGCGGAACGGCCGCGTTGGTTAATAACAGGTTAACACGATAGGACCATTTTGTGACCGCCGCGTGACAAAAATTCCGCGCTGCAGCACTTTTTCCCGGCGCCGGCTCAGATGCTCGGCGGCAGCTTGAGGTAGGTCCCGATGCCGTCCAGGAACATCTGCACGGAAAGGGCCACCAGCAGCATGCCCATCAGGCGTTCGACCGCGGTCAGGACGCGCCGGCCAAGCCATTTGTAGAGCAGTGTGGCGGAGAAAAGGATCGCCGAGGTCGCGCCCCAGGCCAGGATGAGGGCCAGGCTCCAGTCCGCCAGCCGGGCCGGCTCGTTGCTGCCCATCAGCATCACCGCCGCCATGCCGGACGGGCCGGCCACCAGCGGGATGGCCAGCGGCACGATGAATGGCTCGCCGCCGGGGATTTCCCCCATCAGGCCTTCCGGCCGCGGGAAGATCATGCGGATGCCGATCAGGAACAGCACGATGCCGCCGGCGATCGCCACCGACTCCTGCCGCAGGTGCATCATTTCCAGGAAATATTTGCCGCCCCACAGGAACATCATCAGCACGGCCAGCGCGATCAGCAGTTCGCGGGCCAGCACGACCCGCTGGCGCTGCGGCGTCAGTGGTTTGAGCACGCTCAGGAACACCGGGATGTTGCCCAGCGGGTCCAGGATCAGGAACAACAGCAGTGCGGCCGAAAGGATGGTCATGCCCGGACGGTCCAGACGCGGCCCCGGTGTTCGGCGCCCGCGGATGACAGCAATGTGACACAGGCGGCGCCGTACCGGGCCGGATCACAGGCCTGGCCGTCGCTGTCGTCGGCATAGGCGCGCGAGCGCAGGCCGGTGCTCATCGGCCCGGGCTGCAGACCCGAGACCCTGACCGGTCCACCGGCCAGTTCGGCCGCCAGCATGTCCACCAGGCCGGCCAACCCATGCTGGGCCACGCCGTAACCGCCCCAGTAGGCCTGCCCCACCCGGGACAGGTCGTCCATGGTGAATACCAGCGCGCCGTCATCGGACTGCTTGAGCAACGGCAGGCAGGCCTGCGACAGCCACCACGGCGCGGTCAGGTTGACGTGGAGCGCGCGCGCGAACGCCGCCGGATCCGTGTGCTCCAACGGGGTCAGGCCACGGAACTCGGCGGCGCAATGCAGCACGCCGTCCAACCTCCCCAGTTCCGCGTACAGGCGGTCGACCAGTTCGGCATAGTCGTCGGGCGAAGCGCCTTCCAGATCCAGCGGATACAAGAGGGGCTCCTGTCCCGCCTGCGCCACCGCGTCGTAGATGCGGTTCAACTTGGGCACCTTGCGTCCCAGCAGCACCAGGGTCGCGCCCGCTTCGGCGCATGCCAGCGCGGCGGCGGCGCCAAGGCCACCATGCGCGCCGCTGATCAGCACCACGCGGTTGTCCAGCGCGCGTATCGCGCGGGTAGGCAGATCGATGAGGCTCACGGACCTGGCCTCACGGCGACAGGGCTTCGGCGACGATGCGCCGCAGTTCGCCGGACTCGTGCAGTTCCAGCGTGATGTCGCAGCCACCGATCAGTTCACCCTGTATGAACAGTTGCGGGAACGTCGGCCAGTTGGAGAAGCGCGGGAGGTTGGCGCGGATTTCCGGCTCCTCCAGCACGTTGATGGTGTACAGCTGTTCGGCGCCGGCATCGCGCAGCGCCTGCACGGCGCGGCTGGAAAAGCCGCACATGGGAAATTCCGGCGTGCCCTTCATGAAGAGGACGATCGGATGGCTTTCGACTTCGGCCTGGATGCGTTCCATCACCGGCATGCTGTTTTCTCCTGCTTTTACGGTAACCCAACCGGTGTCGGGTACACTTCCGCCCGTCCCGACGGACCGCGTCCGCCGGGAACGCCATTGTAAGCCCCCGTGCGCCGCCCTGCCGACGCCCCCCTTCCACCGCCTAGCGCAAGGATCCCAGCCATGGCCATCGAACTGCCCCCCCTGCCCTACGACCGTACGGCGCTCGAGCCGCACATTTCCGGCGAAACCATCGACTACCACTACGGCAAGCATCACAAGACCTATGTGGACAACCTCAACAAGCTGATCGAAGGCACCGAGTTCGCCGATCTTTCGCTGGAAGAGATCGTGCGCAAGTCCCAGGGCGGCATGTTCAACAACGCGGCCCAGATCTGGAACCACACCTTCTACTGGAACTGCCTGAAGCCCAATGGCGGCGGCGAGCCGACCGGCAAGCTGGCCGAGCTGATCAACAAGGCGTTCGGCGATTTCGCCAAGTTCAAGGAAGAGTTCACCAAGACCGCCATCGGTACCTTCGGTTCCGGCTGGGGCTGGCTGGTGCAGCGTCCGGACGGTTCGCTGGCGCTGGCCAGCACCTCCAACGCCGCCACCCCGCTGACCGGCGAGGACAAGCCGCTGCTGACCATCGACGTGTGGGAACACGCCTACTACATCGACTACCGCAACGCGCGTCCGAAGTACGTGGAATCGTTCTGGGCGCTGGTGAACTGGGACTTCGTGGCCGGCAACCTGCGCTGAATCCAGAGTTTCACCGCCGCAAACCAGGGAAGGCCGGGGCATGCCCCGGCCTTCTGCTTTTCACGCAACCCGCCCGCGCTCAGCCGCGCAGGCGTTCGATGACCGGCGCCACCTGCGCCTCGCGGCCCAGCGCGCGGCCGGCACGCTCCAGCGCCTGCGCAAGTTCCGCCACGTCGTCGGCGCGCACGGTGGCGTGCCCGACCTTGCGGCCGGCGCGCGGCAGCTTGCCGTAATCGTGCCAATGTCCGCCGGCTTCGCCCAGCAGTGCCAGCGCATCCGGCATCTGGCCGATCCAGTTGAGCATGCACGCATGCCCGAGCATGCGCGTATCGCCCAGCGGCAGGCCGAGCACCGCGCGCAGGTGGTTCTGGAACTGCGAGGTTTCCGCGCCTTCGATGGTCCAGTGCCCGGAGTTGTGCACGCGCGGCGCCATCTCGTTGGCGAGCAGTTGGCCGTCGCGGTAGAACAGTTCCAGCGCGAACACGCCCACGTAGTCGGTGCGCTCGGCCAGGCGGCGCGCGTAATCGATCGCGGTCCTGGCGACCGCGTCATCGGCCCGCGCCGGCGCCAGGCTCGCCGACAGCACGCCGTCGACGTGCCAGTTCTCGGTCAGCGGCCAGGTGCGGAACTCGCCGTCGCGCCCCCTCACGGCGACCACGGAGAGCTCGCGCTCGAACGGCACGAAGGCTTCCACGATCAGGCCGACCTTGGCCGCCTGCGCGCCCAGCGCGTCCCATGCCGCGTCGGCATCGGCCAGTGCACGGATGCGGAACTGGCCCTTGCCGTCGTAACCCAGGCGGCGGGTCTTGAGGATGCACGGCACGCCGACACTGGCCAGCGCCGCGTCCAGTTCCGCGCGGTTGGATACCGGCGCGAAATCGGGTACCGGGATATCCAGTTCGCGAAACAGCGTCTTCTCCGCCAGGCGATCCTGCGCGGTCGCCAGCGCGCGCGGGTTGGGGAACACCGGCACCCGCGCGGACAGCCATTCGGCACTTTCGGCCGGCACGTTCTCGAAATCGAAGGTGGCGACATCGACCTTGCCGGCGAACTCGGCCAGTGCGGCCTCGTCGCGGTAGTCGCCCACCAGCAGCGGCGCGAACTGGCCGGCGCAGGCGTCGGCCTCGGTGTCCATCACCAGGAAACGCAGGCCCAGGGGAGCGCCGGAAAGGGCGAGCATGCGGGCCAGTTGCCCGCCGCCGAGGATGCCGACCGTGGTCATGCCGGCAGGCGCGGATCGTCGTGCGCCATCACGTCGTCGGTCTGGCGCGCGCGGAACGTCGCCAGCGCGGCGCCGATCGCGGGGTATTCGGGAGACAGCAGGGCCGCGGCGAACAGCGCCGCGTTGGCGGCGCCGGCATTGCCGATCGCGAACGTGGCGACCGGGATGCCGGCCGGCATCTGCACGATCGACAGCAATGAATCCATGCCGTTCAGCGCCTTGGACTGCACCGGCACGCCGAGCACCGGCACCGCCGTCTTGGATGCCAGCATGCCCGGCAGGTGGGCGGCGCCGCCGGCTCCGGCGATGATCGCGCGCAGGCCGCGAGGACCGGCGGTCTCGGCATAGGAGAACAGCACGTCCGGGGTCCGGTGCGCGGACACCACCTTCACCTCGTAGGGCACGCCCAGCGCGTCGAGCTTCTGGGCGGCGTTCTGCATGGTTTCCCAATCCGAACGGGAACCCATCACGATGCCCACGACGGGGCTGTCAACGGTGGCGGTCATGGCCGTCCTCTGTCGCAAAGACGTATTCTACCCTCCTTGCCGAACGACGTTGGACCCATGGACCGCAAACTGCTGGACATCCTCTGCTGCCCCACCACCCGCCAGTCCCTGTCGCTGCTCGACGGCCGTGGGCTGGACGCGGCCAACCGCGCGATCGCGGCGGGCGGGGTGACCCGCGCGGACGGTTCGCCCCAGGCCGAAACGCTGCGTGAAGCGCTGGTCACCCAGGACCGACGGACGCTCTACCGGGTCGACGACGGCATTCCGGTATTGCTGGCCGAGGAGGCCATCGCCACTTCGCAGTTGGCGGATTTCCCCGCGCGATGAGCGGGTTGCAGCCGCCTCCCGCCGAGGTCGTCGAAGGCGACGTTCGCCGCGCGCTGGCCGAGGACATCGGCGATGGCGACGTCACCGCCGCGCTGCTGCCCGACCGTCCGGACAGCGCCTACCTGCTGTGCAAGGAGGATGGCGTCATCGCCGGACGCCCGTGGTTCGACGCGGCCCATCGGATGCTCGACCCGCAGGTGCGGATCGATTGGCGCGTGGCCGAAGGCGATCGCATCACCGCCGGCACCGTGCTCGCCACCCTGCAGGGCCATTCGCGTGCGCTCGTCACCGCGGAGCGGACCTCGCTGAACTTCCTGCAGACCCTGTCCGGCACCGCCACCGCGACCGCGCGCCATGTCGAGGCGGTGGCGGGAACCCGCGCGAAGATCCTGGATACCCGCAAGACCCTGCCCGGCCTGCGCCTGGCGCAGAAGTACGCGGTGCGCTGCGGGGGCGGACACAATCACCGGATCGGCCTGTACGACGCGGTGATGCTGAAGGAGAACCACATCCGTGCCTACGGCTCGCTCGGCGGCGCCATCCGCGCGGCGCGGGAAGCCCGGCCCGGCCTGCCGTTGATCGTGGAAGTGGAAACGCTGGCGCAACTGGAAGAAGCGCTGCGCGAAGGTTGCGATCGCATCCTGATCGACGATTTCGACGCGCCGACGCGACGGGAAGCCGTACGCATCGCCGCCGGCCGCATTCCGCTGGAGGTTTCCGGCGGCGTGGACATGGGCACGCTGCGCGGCATCGCGGAGGACGGCGTCGACTGCATTTCCATCGGCGGGCTGACCAAGCACGTCCACGCCATCGACCTGTCGCTCAAGCTCGGTCCGCCGCCGGGCGAGCGCGGCTAGTTCCCGCCCGGTTCCGCCATCCCATGCCCAGCCTGATCCTGCTGATGATCGCCGGCGCCGCCGCCTTCGCGTACTGGAACGCCGCGCGCGCGGCCGCCGAGCGCGCCGAAGCGCTCGGCCGCAATGCCTGCTCCGCCGCGGGCGTCATCTGGCTGGACCAGACCGTGCACGCCGCCGGCCTGCGCCTACGGCGCAACAAGGACGGCCGGCTGGGCTGGGAACGCACGTTCCGCTTCGAGTACTCCTACGACGGCATGGACCGGCATACCGGCCGGCTGGTGCTGCGCGGCGAAACGCTGGTCTCGTTCGTCGGTCCGGCGCGGCCCAGCGTGGTGCCGTTCGAGCACTGAGTCCCGGTCGGGCTCCCTTCCTGTAGGAGCGACGTGAGTCGCGACTGCACCAAGCGTCGCGACTCACGTCGCTCCTACAGTCGTTACCGGGGATGGCCTCGCCTACTTGACCACCCGCAGGTGTGGACGCTTCGGCGGCGCGGGGGTGTCGTCGTCGCCCGGGCTGTCGGGACCGGCACCGTCATCGCCACCGTCATCGTCCGGTCCGGGTGAATGACCATCGTCGGGCAGGGCCATGCCCTGTCCGGTCTCGCGCGCATAGATCGCCAGCACGGCGGAAATCGGCACCATCACCGGGAAACTCACGCCACCGAAACGCGCCGTGAAGCTGACCGAATGATTGTCGATGTGCAGCTGCACGACCGCGCGCTCGGCGATGTTGAGCACCACCTTGCCTTCCTTCACCGCGCTGGCCGGCACCTGCACGCCCGCCTGGGTCGCGTCGACCAGCAGGTGCGGGGTCATGCCGTTGTCGGCGATCCATTCCACCAGTGCCCGCAACAGGTACGGACGGTGGCTGGTCATGCGGGGGGTTTCATCATTCATCGGTACTGCCTGGTGAAGTCGTCCGCTGCACGGACGTCGGAGCCGGCGGCATACGCCACCGACCTAGGATAAGTCACGACCGTCCCGCGGTTCCATGCCAGCGCCGCGGCAGCGACTTCACTCGCGTCGTCCCGGATTCAGTTCGGGATGTCGCGCAGCTTCTTCTCCGCGTCGGTGAGACTGCGGATGAAGCCGGGATTGCGGAAGATGCGGTTGCCGTAGTCCTCGATGGCCTTGCCATCCTTGGGCAGCGGGATGTCCAGCGACGGCAGCCGCCAGATGATCGGCGCCATGGCGCAATCGGCCAGGCTCATTTCGGGGTTGAGGAAGAACTTGCTCGCCTTGAACAGCGGCACCGACGCGGTCAGCAGTTCCTTCAGGCGCTTGCGGCCGGCCTCGGCCTGCTGCTTGTTGCCCAGCTGGATGGCCTGCACCTGCGGCACCCAGTCGTGCTCGATGCGCAGCATCGCCAGGCGCAGGCGCGCGCGCGAAAGCGGATCCACCGGCATCAGCGGAGGATGCGGATAGCGTTCGTCCAGGTATTCGCTGACCACCGAGGCGGCGTACAGCACCAGATCCCGTTCCACCAGCGTGGGCACGGAATGGTAGGGATTCAGATCGATGAGATCTTCGGGCGGGTTCTGCGGATCCACCGGCACGAAGTCGTAGCTGACGCCCTTGGCGGCCAGCACCAGCCGTACCCGATGGCACAGCACGTCATCGATGGAGGAAAACAAAGTCAGTGTATTGCGCATACGTGGACTCGCAGCCATCAGGCTCTCCGACGATCGGAATCCGCCGATCGCACCGACGCCGCCAGCCCCTTGCCGGCGGTCGCCACGGTCCCCGAGTGTGCAATCCCTTCAGGAAAATGCCAAGCGGCTACCATGCCACCGGGCATTGCCCCGCCGCCCGGCGTATGCGGCCGGACGGCATCAGGGAGCGCCGGACGTGTCAGTGCACGTCCTTCCAGTACTCCTGCTTGAGCAGATAGGCCAGGAACGACAGCGCCGCCAGGAACAGCACGACCCACACGCCCAGGCTCTGGCGCTTGAGGGCCGCCGGCTCGCCGGCGTACTCGAGGAAGTTGGTCACGTCGCGCGCGACCTGATCGAACTCCTGCGTGCTCAGGCGACCCGGCTGGGTCAGCTTCAGCGATTCGACGTGGCGTTCGCCGGTGGCCGCGTCGGGCTTGCCATACTCGGCGTGCTGCAGGCCCTGCAGTTCCCAGAACGGGTTCGGCATCGAGGCGTTCGGGAACAGCTTGTTGTTCCAGCCCAGCGGACGCGACTCGTCCAGGTAGAACGACTTGAGGTAGGTGTAGATCCAGTCGCTGCCGCGGACACGCGAGATGGTGCTCAGATCCGGCGGCATCTTGCCGAACCACTTGCCTGCCGGGTCGTGCGGCATCGATACCTGGATCTGCTCGCCGAACTTGGCGCCGGTGAAGTTGAGGTTGTTCATTACCTCTTCTTCGGTCAGGCCCAGATCCTCGGCCATGCGCGAATAGCGCAGGTACTTGAGCGAATGGCAGCCCGAGCAGTAGTTCATGTACAGCTGGGCGCCACGCTGAAGCGAGGCGCGGTCGCTCAGGTCGTTGCCGGCCTGGAGCTTGTCGCCGCCCTCGGCGGCCAGCGCGGAGAACGAGATCAGCAACCCGCTGGCGAATACGGCTAGCCGGGAAGTCAAGGTCTTAGTCATGCGTCGTCACCCGTTCCGGCACCGGCTTGGTCTTGTCGAACTTGGTCCACAGCGGCATGGTCAGGAAGAAAAGGAAGTAGTAAACGGTCAGCACGCGGCCGATGTAGGTCTCGACCATGTCGGTACCCGGGCCGGCGCCGATCTTGCCCAGCCACAGGAAGCTGACGGCGAAAGCCAGCAGCAGGGCCCACGACAGCTTGCCGCGATAGCGGTAGGACTTGACCTTGGCGCGGTCCAGCCACGGCACCAGGAACAGGATCGCGATGGCGCCGAACATCACCAGCACGCCGCTCAGCTTGTGCGGGACCACGCGCAGCATCGCGTAGTACGGGGTGTAGTACCACACCGGCTTGATGTGCTCCGGCGTCACCAGGCGGTTGGCCTCGGTGAAGTTGTCATGTTCCAGGAACCAGCCACCGAAGGCCGGCGCGAAGAAGATGATGAACGCGGCGACCATCACCAGCATGCACACGTAGAACAGGTCCTTGCCGACCGTGTAGTACGGGTGGAACGGGATGCCGTCGGCCGGCGCGGTCGGCGACCAGCGGTTGCCCTTCGGGCCCTTCTTGATTTCCACGCCGTCGGGGTTGTTGGAGCCGACTTCGTGCAGGGCGAAGATGTGCAGCACCACCAGCAGCAACAGCACCAGCGGCAGCGCGATCACGTGCAGGGCGAAGAAGCGGTTGAGGGTGGCGTCGCCGGGCAGGTAGTCGCCCATGATCCACTCGGTCAGGCCGTTGCCGATCACCGGGATGGCACCGAACAGCGAGATGATCACCTTGGCGCCCCAGAACGACATCTGGCCCCACGGCAGCACGTAGCCCATGAAGGCTTCGGCCATCAGCACCAGGTAGATCAGCATGCCCAGGATCCACACCATCTCGCGCGGCTTCTGGTAGCTGCCGTACATCAACCCGCGGAACATGTGCAGGTAGACGACGATGAAGAACAGCGAGGCGCCGGTGCTGTGCATGTACCGGATCAGCCAGCCCCACTCCACGTCGCGCATGATGTACTCGACCGAGGCGAACGCTTCCGCGGCGCTCGGCTTGAAGTGCATCGTCAGGAAGATGCCGGTCAGGATCTGGTTGACCAGCACGATCGAGGACAGGACGCCGAAGATGTACCAGATGTTGAAGTTCTTCGGAGCGTAGTACTCCGACATGTGCTTCCGGTAGAACGGCATGAAACTCGGCGCACGCGCAGTGAACCAATCCATCACGCCATCGGCGGTACGGGTAATGATGTTCGACATGGCTTACGCAGCTCCCTTCGGATCGACGCCGATCACGATCGTCGTGTCGTTCTCGTAGTAGTGCGGCGGCACCACCAGGTTGGTCGGGGCGGGAACGCCCTGGAACACGCGGCCGGCCATGTCGAAACGCGACTTGTGGCAGGGGCAGAAATAGCCGCCCTTCCAGTCCGGGTCGTACGGCTCGGGACGGATTTCCGCGACCATTTCCGGCGAGCAGCCCAGGTGGGTGCACAGGCCGACCAGCACGGAGATTTCCGGCTTCAGGGAGCGCGTCTCGCCCTTGATGTAGGCCGGCTGCTGGTCCGTGTTCTTGGACTCCGGATCCCGCAGGCGGCTGTCCAGGGTCGGCAGCGCGTCCAGGATCGCTTTGGAGCGCTTGACGATCCAGATCGGCTGGCCGCGCCATTCCAGGATCAGGCGTTGCCCTTCCTGCAGGCCGGTGAGGTCGGCGGTCACCGGGGCGCCGGCCAGCTTGGCCCTCGCACTCGGATTCCACGACTTGATAAACGGTACTGCTGCGAAACCGGCTCCGACCGCACCAACCACAGCCGTGGTCGCAGTCAGAAACCGGCGTCGGCCTGTATTCACAGGCCCATTGACCCCATCGTTGGCCATTCCGGCACTCCGCAAAACAATCAGGTAGCTAAAAGGCTGCCAGCACCCGCGCCCGAAGCTCGGGGCGGGCCGCAAAGACAGCAAAGTGTAGCGGAAGCCTTAACCGACCGACAACGTTTTGCCGTGGATCAAGGGTTTGCGACGGTCCGAACCCGCCGCGCGGCGGGATTCCGCGTCAACGCGCGGCGGCGATGTTGCCGCGATAGCGATCCGCCAGGACCGCCACCCGCTCGACGTAGCGCTGGGTTTCCCGGTATGGCGGCACCCCGCCGTGGCGGTCCACCGCGCCCTCGCCGGCGTTGTAGCCGGCCGCGGCCAGGCGCAGGTCGCCGTTGAAGCGCTTGAGCAACCAGGACAGGTACTGCACGCCGCCGCGGATGTTCTGGCCGGCGTTGAAGGCGTCGCTGACACCGAACCGTCGCGCGGTGGCCGGCATCAACTGCATCAGGCCCTGGGCTCCGGCGTGGGAAAGGGCCATCGGGTTGTACGAGGATTCGGCGTGCATGATCGCGCGGATCACCGCCTCGTCGACCCCGAATTCGCGGGACGCCGCGGCGATCTCGGCCTGGTAGGCCGCGGTGTTCAGGCGCAGGGTCCCGAAGTTGAGTCCCGGGTTGCCGCAGGCGAAGCAGGTTTCGATGAAGCTGTACTTGATGGTGCGCAGGCTGGCGACCGCACCGGCACCGCCGCGCGGACGGGCACTGGTGTAATGGCGCACGCCATCCTTGATGTAGGAGTAGACCTGTCCGCTGACCACCCGGCGGGTTCCGCCCGCGGGATTGGCGGCCGGCAGCGGTGCCGGGGTGATCGCCGTCGGTGTCGCCGATGCCGCGGTCGTGACCGGAGCGGCCGCGCTGGTCGTGCCGCCCATCGCGGTTCCGGGCCGGGTCGGCGGGGCCGCCGGCGCGGACAGGGTGGAAGCATCGGCCGGGCGGGACACGGACGAAACCCGGCGGCCGCCACGCTCGGGCGTGTACTGGCTGATCACCTCGCAGCGGGCACCGCTGACGCGCTTGCTGACATAGGCGGGAACGCCATCGGCGCCGGTGCACTTGTACAGCGTGCCGGCACTCGCGGCCGGCACCGCGCAGGCAAGCGCGGCCAGCATCCCCAATGGCAGTAGCGTCCCCCTCATGCGGGGCAGTGTCCCGGATCCGGGAGTGATTGCCAAGTCCTTGTCCAAGAAAGGAATCCTCGAATCTGTGCAGTGGGTCCGGGATCCGGATATCCACTCCGCATCCCGCCCGCGCGTCCGCCCCGACGGGCGTGTTCCTCACCTTCAACGCCGAATCGGCGCGGAACCGGACCGCCCCGCGTAAACTATGCGGTTTCCGCCCGCCCACCCGACTGGAATAAGCGCCATGACCGGGACGCAAGCCCCCGATACCGCCCTGACGGGCGAGCCGCCCGTCGCCTCCCCCGCCCGTCCGGCCGTCGCGCCGGCCCGCGGCAAGCTGTTCATCAAGACCCACGGTTGCCAGATGAACGAGTACGACTCGGCGAAGATGGCCGACGTGCTGGCCGCCGCCGAAGGCCTGGAACTGACCGACAACCCCGAAGAAGCCGACGTGGTGCTGGTCAACACCTGTTCCATCCGCGAGAAGGCGCAGGAAAAGGTGTTCAGCCAGCTTGGCCGCTGGAAGTCGCTGAAGAAGGACGGCAAGCCGGTCCTGATCGGCGTGGGCGGCTGCGTGGCCTCGCAGGAGGGCGAAGCCATCGTCAAGCGCGCGCCCTACGTGGATCTGGTGTTTGGTCCGCAGACCCTGCATCGCCTGCCCGAGCTGATCCGCGAGCGCCGCCAGTCAGGCCGGCCGCAGGTGGACATCAGCTTCCCGGAAATCGAGAAGTTCGATCGCCTGCCCGAGCCGCGCGCCGAAGGCCCGAGCGCGTTCGTCTCGATCATGGAAGGCTGCTCCAAGTATTGCTCGTTCTGCGTGGTGCCCTACACCCGCGGCGAGGAAGTCAGCCGGCCGTTCGAGGACGTGCTGGTGGAAGTGGCGCAACTGGCCGCCCAGGGCGTGCGCGAGATCAACCTGCTGGGCCAGAACGTCAACGCCTACCGAGGTCCCTATGGCGACGGCGAAGTGGCCGACCTGGGCCTGCTGATCCGCGCCATCGCCGAGATCGAGGGCGTCGGCCGGATCCGCTTCACCACCTCGCACCCGCTGGAGTTCAGCGATTCGCTGGTGGAGGCCTACCGCGACGTTCCGCAACTGGCGAACTACCTGCACCTGCCGGTGCAGGCCGGCAGCGATCGCATCCTGGCGGCGATGAAGCGCGGCTACACGACGCTGGAGTTCAAGCAGAAGATCCGCAAGTTGCGCGCGGTGCGGCCGGACATCTCGATCTCCTCTGACTTCATCGTCGGCTTTCCCGGCGAGACCGATGCGGATTTCGAGAAGACCATGAAGTTGATCGAGGACGTCGGCTTCGACCAGTCGTTCTCCTTCATCTACTCGCGCCGGCCCGGCACCCCTGCCGCGGATCTGGAAGACGACACCGCCGAGTCGACCAAGCACGCCCGCCTGGAGCAGTTGCAGGCGCATATCAACGCCTACGCCGCCGGCATCTCGCAACGGATGGTCGGCAGCGTGCAGTCGGTGCTGGTGGAAGGTCCCTCGCGCAAGAATCCGAACGAACTGACCGGCAAGACCGAGAACATGCGCTCGGTGAACTTCCCAGGCCACGCGCGGATGATCGGCCAGTTCGTCGACGTGGTGATCACCGAGGCGCTGACCAATTCGCTGCGCGGGCGGGTGGCCACGGTGGACGAGAACGCGGCTTGAAAACCTCTCTTGTGGGAGCGACGTAAGTCGCGAATTCGGACTCCGCGAGCGAAGAGCATCGCGACTTACGTCGCTCCCACAGGAGTTGTTCCGAAAAGAAGGGTGTTCAATCCAGCCGCTTGCGGAAGCGCAGGATGGCGGCGGACATCATGACCGTGGTGAAGGCCAGCAAGGCCAGCACGTCGGGCCACAGCTCCCACAGGCTGGCGCCGCGCAGCATGATGCCGCGGATCAGGCGCAGGAAATGGGTCAGCGGCAATGCTTCCGCCAGCCACTGCACCGGCCGCGGCATGCCCGAGAACGGGAACATGAAGCCCGACAGCAGGATCGACGGCAGGAACACGAAGAAGGTCATCTGCATCGCCTGGAACTGCGACTGCGCGCGGGTCGAAATCAGCAGGCCCAGGGTCAGGTTGGCGGCGATCAGCAGGATCGCCGCCACGTAGACGTGCCAGACGCTGCCGTTGAGCGGCACGTCGAACAGCCACATGCCCAGTGCCAGCACCACCGTGGTCTGGATCAGGCCGATAGCGATGTAGGGCAGCACCTTTCCGATCATCAGCTCGGCGCTGCTTACCGGCGTGGCGATCAGCAGTTCCATGTTGCCGCGTTCGCGTTCGCGCACGATGGCCACTCCGGTGAACAGCACCATGGTCATGGTCAGGATCACGCCAATCAGGCCCGGCACGATATTCACCGCGGAGCGTCGTTCCGGGTTGTAGAACGCCACCACACTGATCGGGCGCTCGACCGGAACCACCGCGCGGACCGCGGTATCGGCGGGCATCTGGGCCAGTTGGGCGGCCGCGCTCTGCACCGCGTTGTCGCTGCCGTCGACCAGGATCTGCACCTGTTCGCGGCCCTCGGCGCGACGGCGCTCGAAATCCGGCGGCACCACGATGCCCAGGCTGATCTCGCCGCGCCGGATGGCTTCCATCAGTTCCTGCGGCGTGCGTGCGGCCAGGGTCGGCTTGATCACCGTGGTCGCGACGATATCCATGACCATCGCGCGCGAGGCCGTGGTGTTCGCCTGGTCGGCCACGCCCGCCTTCAGGTCGCGCAGGTTGGTGTTGATGGCGTAGCCGAACAGCAGCAACTGCATGACCGGGATGGCGACGATCATCGCCAGGGTGATGCGATCGCGGCGCATCTGCCGCACTTCCTTCAGCATCACCGCCGACAGCCTGCGCCAGATCATGCCGCACGCTCCTGCCCGTCCTGATCGGGGCGGCCGCGGGTGGCGGCGACGAACACGTCTTCCAGGTTGGCCTGCGAAGGCGTGACCTCCGCCTGCATGCCCGCCTGGCGCAGTCCCGCGGCGACCCGCCCGGCGGCATCACCATTGCCCGCCATCAGCACGCGCAGGGTATTGCCGATCTGGGCCACGCTGATCACGCCGGGCAGGCCCAGCAGGACCTTCTGCGCCTGGCGCGGCTGTTCCGCGTCCACCGCCAGCGTGCGTCCGGCCAGTTCGCCGGTCAGATCCGCCGGGGTGCCATCGGCCACCAGCACGCCGCGATCGAGGATGGCGATGCGGTGGCAGCGCTCGGCCTCGTCCATGTAATGGGTGGACACGAGGATCGTGGTGCCGGCGTCGGCCAGTTCGAACAGCTTCTCCCAGAAATCGCGGCGCGATTCCGGATCCACCGCGCTGGTGGGCTCGTCCAGGAACAGCAGTTCCGGCTGGTGGATCACCGCGCCGGCCAGCGCCAGGCGCTGCTTCTGGCCGCCACTCATGGTGCCGGCCAGTTGCTTCTGCCGATCCTGGAAGTGGTATTGCTCGACCAGTTCGTCGATGCGCTTGCGTGCCTCGGCTTTCGACAGGTTCTGCACGGCGGCGAGGAATTCCAGGTTCTCGCGCACGCTCAGGTCCTCGAACAGCGAGAACTTCTGGGTCATGTAACCGATGCGCGTGCGCAGCTGCTCGGCCTGTTCGGGAATCCGCAGGCCCAGCACCTCGATCTCGCCCGCGCTGGGCGTCAGCAGGCCGCACAGCATGCGGATGGTGGTCGATTTGCCGGAACCGTTGGGCCCGAGGAATCCATACACGTGGCGTCGCGGCACGCTCAGGTCCACCGCGTTCACCGCGACCAGTGGGCCGAAACGCTTGGTCAGCCCGCGCGCCTGGATCGCCAGGCCGTCGGCGTCACTTGCCGTGGCCATCGCCGAACTCCACGCGCACCGGGAAACCCGCCGGCAGTTCCGCCGCGTCCTTGCCCAGGCTGACTTCCGCCAGATAACTCAGGCGCGCGGCGTCCTTGCCGGTCAGCGCGTAGTACGGGGTGAACACCGGCTCGCTGCGAATCATCCTGACCTTGCCGGCATACACCTGTTCGCGGCCGTCCACGTGCACGCGCACCGCGTCGCCGACCTTGACCCGCGCGCGCAGCGGTTCCGGCACGTAGATGCGCGCATACGGTGCCTCGCCGACCAGCATCACCGCCAGTGGCGCACCAATCGGCGCCTGATCGCCCAGGCGATACGGCAAGCTGTCCACGCGCCCGGCGCGCGGCGCCACCACGTTGAGCTTGTCCAGGGTGACGGCCTGCACCGCCGCCTGCGCCTCGGCGGCGGCAAGCGCCGCTTCGCCCTGCGCGACCTGCTCGCGGCGGGTGCCGCGCTCCAGTTCCAGCAATGCCGCCTGCGCCGAACGCACCTGCGCGGCGGCGTTGTCGGCGGCGGCGCGGGCGCGATCCACTTCGGAAGCCGCGACCAGTTGCTGCCTGCCCAGCGGTTGCAGCCGATTGAAGTAGGCGCGGGTGTCACTGGCCTGCGCCTGCGCGGCGGCCAGCGCGGCGCGCGCCTGCGCGATGGCTTCCACCCTTGGTCCCGCCTGCAGCTCCGACAGCACGTCGCGACTCTGCCTGGCCTGCGCGCGCGCCGCTTCCAGTTGCGACTGCGTGCGGGTCAGTTCGAGCTGCAGCAGGGGCGCGCCGGCCGCGACCTGTTGGCCTTCGCGCACGTCGATGCGCACGATTCTCTCGGCCACCGGCGCGGGCAGGGTCACCCGGTCCCATTCCAGCGTTCCCAGCGCCTGCGGCGTGGCCGGCTTGCAGGCCGCCAGCGCCAGCAGCGCGCAGGCGGCGATCAGGTTGCGCTCACTTCGCATCGTCAAGCTCCAGTCCACGATCAAGCAGCACCAGCGTGTGCCGGCGCAGGTCATCGAAATCGACATCGCCGGCACCGAACAGCGCGCGCCAGATCGGCGCGCTGGCCAGCGGGAAGAAGGTCAGCCCGACCAGCGAGACCATCAGCAGGCGGGGATCGAGATCGGCGTTCAACCGCCCCTGCCTCTGCGCTTCGGCGAAGCGCCCGGACATCATCCGCGGCAGCATCGGACCCACCTGTTCGATCAGCAGGTCGCGCAGCGCGCCGCCCTCGCACAGCACTTCGCGCACCCACAGGGTGGGCAGCCAGGGATGGCGCGCGACCAGCCCGCCAACGCCTTGCACGAACGCGGCGATCAGGGCGGCCACGTCGTCACCCGCCTGGCTGACCGGCTCGCGCAGTTGCGCCACCACCGGCAACAGCCGCTCGGCCACCACCGCCTGCTGCAACTGCGGCTTGTCGCCGAAGTAGTAATGCACCAGCGCCGGGGTCACCCCGGCCTCGCCGGCGATGTCGCGCAGCGAGGTCGCCGCGATGCCCTGGCGGACGAAGCAGGCCAGCGCGGCGTCGAGCAGGCGTTCGCGTTGATCGGCCTGATCGGCTCCGGGCCGGCCGGGGGCGCGCTTGCGGCGTCCGGCGGCGCCGCGCGCGCTTTCGGCGGCGGACGTGCGGGAACGGGAGGGAGTGGGTGATTTCGGCATGCGCGCATTATTTAATTCATCATTTAATTAATGCAAGACCGAGCCGACGGACGGTCGCCGTCCGGCCTTCCATGTGGCGCGGACGGGGTCAGCGGTTTAACCTTCCGCTCCAGACACCTCGGTCGAGAACGCCGCCGTGATCCCGCACTTCCGCTGATCTGCCGCTTGCAAATCCGCCGTGCCCGCTCCACATCGAAGCGGCCGTTCCCCATTTCCAATTCCGCCCTGCCCGTCCGGCACCGCCGGCCGTCTTCGGCCCGTCCGCCGCGGCAAGGCCATTTCCTCCGCTTCCCATGACTGCACCCAGCAAACGCGAATTCACCCTGGAACCCGAAACCGCCGAACGCCTGGCCAACCTGACCGGCCCGTTCGACGCCCACCTGCGCCAGATCGAGCTGCGCCTTGGCGTGGAGATTGCCAACCGCGGCGCGGTCTTCCGGGTCACCGGCCCGGAAAAGGCGGTCGCCGCCGCCGAGAAACTGCTGCGCTCGCTCTACGAGGAAACCGCCAGCGAAACCTTCGACAGCGAGGCCATCCATCTGCGCCTCAACGACGCCAACGTCGACCACGTCGCCGCCGGCGGCTTCGAACCGCAGGAAGTGGCGATCAAGGTCAAGCGCGGCACCGTGCGCGGGCGTGGCGCCAACCAGGCCAACTACCTGCACGCCATCGCCACCCACGACATCAATTTCGGCATCGGCCCGGCCGGCACCGGCAAGACCTTCCTGGCCGTGGCCAGCGCGGTCGAGGCGCTGAACGAATCGCGGGTGCAGCGGCTGATCCTGGTGCGCCCGGCGGTGGAGGCCGGCGAGAAGCTGGGCTTCCTGCCCGGTGATCTCACCCAGAAGGTCGATCCCTATCTGCGCCCGCTGTACGACGCCCTGTACGAGATGCTGGGCGTGGAGAAGGTGGTCAAGCTGCTCGAGAAGAACGTGATCGAGATCGCACCGCTGGCCTACATGCGCGGACGGACGCTTAACGATGCGTTTGTCATCCTCGACGAGGCGCAGAACACCAGCATCGAGCAGATGAAAATGTTCCTGACCCGCATCGGCTACGGCAGCACCGCGGTGGTCACCGGCGACCTGACCCAGATCGACCTGCCGCGCCACCAGAAGTCCGGGCTGAAGGACGCGCTGGACGTGCTGCGCAACGTGGACGGCATCTCCTTCACCTTCTTCAGCAGCCGCGACGTGGTCCGGCATCCGCTGGTCGCGCGCATCGTCCAGGCTTACGATGCGCGCGAGGGCAAGGATTCGGAGACAGGTCCGGCATGACGCAGGGTCCGACACGGCTGGAGGTTTCGGTCAGCTACGCGCTGCCGCGCGCGGGCCTGCCCGCGGCGGTCAGCTTCCGCAAGTGGGTGGCGGCGGCGCTGCACGGGCGCATCCGCGAGGCCGACCTGGCCATCCGCATCGTCGACAGCAAGGAAGGCCGCGCGCTCAACCGGCACTACCGTGGCCGCGACTACGCCACCAACGTGCTGAGTTTCCCGGCCGACGTCGCCGAGGGCGTCAAGCTGCCCAAGGGCGTGAAGATGCCCTTGCTGGGCGACCTGGTGATCTGTGCGCCAGTGGTGGCGCGCGAGGCGCGCGAGCAGAAGAAACCCCTCGCCGCCCACTACGCCCATCTCACCGTGCATGGCACCCTGCACCTGCTGGGCTGGGATCACGAGGACGACAAGGAAGCCGAGTGCATGGAGCAGTTGGAACGCGAGATCCTGGCCGAACTGGGCATCGACGATCCCTACGCCGAGCAGTAGTCCCGGCCGTGCGCAGCCGCTACGCTTCGCGCTTTCCCGATGTTCCGGATCCGTCACATGCGTCCTGCCCGTTCCGCTCTCGTCCTCCTGCTGCTGGCCGCGGCCGGCGGCGCGCCTGCGCAGGCATCGGAACAGGCGGCGGAGCCGGATCCCGCCAAGGTCGACCTTGCCCGGCTGATCGCCTGCCAGGGCCAGCCGGAGGAATTCATGGCGCTGGCGGTCGCGCAGCAGGATCCGCTGAAGGCGGTCGCGCTGGGCTGGCGGCCGCTGCCCCAGGCCAACATGTTCCTCAGCGAATACGAACTGGCCGCGCCGCTGACGGTGTTCGGCCATCCCACCCGTCGCATCGCCTTCGCCGGTTCCAGCGTGATGGCGGTGCTCGACCTGCCGGACCCGCGCCCGCTGGCCCGGCAACTGGAACTGGAAACGGCGGTCGATACACCCGACAAGGCCATGTTCGGCAAGGAACTGGTCAGCGAGGAGGTCCGCGATCCGGCCACCGGCGCGGCCCTGGTCCGCTCGGCGGTACTCAACGTCTCCAACGTCACCTCCCACCCCGGCAAGACCCTGGTCGGCTGCACCTACAGCATTGATCCGCTTGAGGAAGAGCCGGCCGAGGCGCCCGCCGCCGGCTGAGCGTCCGCCGCGCCTGCTAGACTCTGCCCCGTCGCCCGCACCGCGGGCGCCCCTTTCCGAGAGATGTCAGAAGACGACAGTACCCCCGCGCCGGAGCACCACGAAAAACGGCGCAGCTGGCTGGAACGCCTGAGTTCGGCGTTTTCCGGCGAACCCACCTCCCGCGAAGACCTGGTCGCGATCCTGCGCGATGCGCAGAGCGACGGCCTGATCGGCGGCGACACCCTGCGGATGATGGAAGGCGCGCTGACGGTCGCCGAGCTGACCGTGGGCGACGTGATGGTGCCGCGCGCACAGATGATCTCGCTGCCGGTGGACGGCCGCTTCCTGGACCTGATGAAGCTGGTGGTCGAATCCGGCCATTCGCGCTTCCCGGTGCATGGCGACAACAAGGACGAGATCCTCGGCATCCTGCTGGCCAAGGATCTGCTGCGCGGCGTGGTCGCTGACAACGGCCCGGGCAGCATCCGCGAACTGCTGCGCCCGGCGGTGCTGATCCCCGAGTCCAAGAAGCTCAACCTGCTGCTCAAGGAATTCCGGCTGTCGCGCAACCACATGGCGATCGTGGTGGACGAGTACGGCGGCGTCGCCGGCGTGGTCACCATCGAGGACGTGCTGGAGCAGATCGTCGGCGAGATCGACGACGAGCACGACGAAGCCGAGGACGGCGCCTCGCTGATCGCGGTGCAGGCCGACGGGCAGTACGTGGTGGATGCGCTGACGCCCATCGCCGATTTCAACGAACGCTTTGGCGCGGATTTCCTGGATGACGAATACGACACCATCGGCGGCCTGGTCACCGCCGCCATCGGTCACCTGCCGGAAACCGGCGAGGAACTCACCCTGGGCCGTTTCGCCTTCCGTGTCGCCAAGGCCGACGCGCGCCGCGTGCATGCGTTCCACGTCGGCATCCTGGCCGACGCCTGACATGCTGCGCCGCCTGATCCTCGTCGCCGCGCTCTGGCTGCTGGCGGCGTCGGCCTTCGCCGCGCCGCGCATCGGGGTGGCGACGATGCAGCCGGGCGAGGTGTTCTTCGAACGCTTCGGCCACAACGCCATCGTGGTGGTGGATCCGGCCACCGGCGCGGCCACCTCCTACAACTTCGGTTATTTCGATCCGGGTGAATCCGACTTCGTCGGCAACTTCGCGCGCGGGGTGATGCAGTACTACCTGGTCGACCTGCCGCTCGGCGAGGATCTGGCCCAGTACCGCGACAGCGGCCGCGGGGTGCGCCTGCAATGGCTGGACCTGCCGCCGGAACAGGCGCAGGCGCTGGCCGCGGCGCTGGCCGTACGGGCCAGGCCGGAAAACGCGCGCTACCGCTACGACTACTTCACCGCCAACTGCTCCACCCAGGTGCGCGACGCGCTGGACGCGGCGATGGGCGGCGCGCTGAAGCCGCAGCTGGCCGGCCGCTCGCGCGGCAACACCTACCGCAGCGAAAGCGTGCGGCTGGCCTCGCCGGCGACCTGGATGTGGCTGGGTTTCGATCTGGGCCTTGGGCCTTCGGCGGACCAGCCGATGTCGCGCTGGGAGGAAGCCTTCATTCCGATGCGCCTGGCCGACAGCCTGCGCGAGGCGAAGAACGCCGCCGGCCGTCCGCTGGTACAGGCCGAGGAAGCCCTGCTGCCGCACCGGATCGCGCCGGAACCGGCCGAAGCTCCGCGGCGCTGGTGGCCATGGCTGATCGCCGGCCTGGCCCTCGCGGCCTTGCTGGTGCTGGCAGGTCGCCGCCATCCGCGCGCAGTAGCTGCGGCCGCACTGCCGTTCTGGCTGCTGTGCACGATCGCCGGTGGCCTGCTGGCGTACCTGTGGGGTTTCAGCGAGCACTGGGCCGCCTGGCGCAACCACAACCTGTTGCTGCTCAACCCGCTCTGCGTACTTCTGCTTCCCGGCGCAATCGCCGTGCTGCGCCGCCGCAATCCGGGCCGGCTGTTCCGTTCCACCCTGCTGATGGTCGCGTTGTGCGCGCTGTTCGCGTGGTTCGTGCAGTGGCTGCCTTTCGCCTTCGGCTACCAGTTCAACCAGCCGTGGATTGCATTGCTGCTGCCCGTCCACCTCGCGCTCGCATATGTATTCAGACGGTCGCCTCACGCCGGCTGACGCAGGATGCGGCCTTTCCCGCCGCATCCGCAGGGTCCGCATGCTGATTCGACTGTTCGCCCTGACCGTCCTGTCGCTTCCGCTCACCGCGCTGGCCGCGCCGCCGGTACGCGTCAGCTCGCCCGATGGCCGCATCGTGGTGGAACTGGATTCCGATCCCGATGGCCGCCCGACCTATGCGGTGCAACGCGACGGCAAGCCGCTGCTGGCGCCATCGCGGCTGGGCTTCCTGCTGGTCGACACGCCCAAGCTGGATCGCGCCATCGCGGTGACCGCGCCGCGCACGCGCAGCTTCGACGAGACCTGGGAACAGCCCTGGGGCGAGCGCCGCCGTATCCGCAACCATTACAACGAACTGCGGGTGACCCTGGCCGAGAACGCCAAACCGCGCCGGCACCTGGATCTGGTGTTCCGCGTGTACGACGATGGCCTCGGCTTCCGTTACGAGTTCCCGCGCCAGGAGGGACTGCCGACGGTGAGGATCCGCGAGGAGCTCACCGAGTTCACCCTCGCCGGCGATGCCACCGCGTGGTGGATTCCGGCCGGCGAATGGAACCGCGAGGAGTACCTGTACCACCGCACGCCGGTGGAAGCCGTCGGCGACGCGCAGACGCCGATTACCTTCCGGCTGGCCGACGGCACCCATCTGTCGATCCATGAAGCCGCGCTGGTCGACTATTCCGGCATGAACCTCACCCGCGTCGAAGGCCGGCGATTGAAGGCATCGCTGACACCCGGCATCGACGGCGCCAAGGTCACGCGCGAGGCACCGTTCAACACGCCCTGGCGCACCGTGCAGATCGCCGATGACGCGGGCGGACTGGTGACCTCCAGCCTGATCCTCAACCTCAACGAACCGAACGTGCTGGGCGACGTGTCGTGGGTCAAGCCGATGAAGTACGTCGGCGTTTGGTGGGAAATGCACCTGGACACCAAAACCTGGGCGTCGGGCCCGCGCCACGGCGCCACCAACGAGAACGTGATGAAGCACATCGACTTCGCCGCGAAGCACGGCTTCGGCGGGGTGCTGGTCGAAGGCTGGAATGTCGGTTGGGATGGCGACTGGTTCGGCAATGGCGAGGACTTCAGCTTCACCCGCTCGTATCCCGATTTCGATCTGGAGAAGCTGAGCGCGTACGCGAAGTCCAAGGGCGTGGTCCTGATCGGCCACCACGAGACCTCCGCCAACGCCGCCCACTACGAATCGCAGATGGGCGCGGCGTTCGATCTGTACCAGCGGGTCGGCGTTCCGGCGGTCAAGACCGGCTACGTGTCCGACGCCGGCCAGGCCAAGGTGACCGGTGCCGATGGCAAGGTCCACTACGCCTGGCACGAAGGCCAGGACCTGGCCCGCCATCACCTGAAGGTGGTGACCGAGGCGGCCAGGCGCCACATCGCGATCAACGCCCACGAGCCGATCAAGGACACCGGCCTGCGCCGCACCTATCCCAACTGGATCTCGCGCGAGGGCGCACGCGGCATGGAGTACAACGCCTGGGGCAACCCCGGCAATCCGCCCGAGCATGAAGCCATGCTGGTGTTCACCCGCCTGCTGGCCGGGCCGATGGATTTCACCCCCGGTGTCTTCGGCATGAAGACCCGCGCGCCGGACGGCGTGGCGACCACCTGGGCCAAGCAACTCGCCCTCTACGTGGTCATCTACAGCCCGATCCAGATGGCCGCGGATCTGCTGGAAAACTACGAGGCCAATCCGGGCCCGTTCCAGTTCATCAAGGACGTGCCGGTCGATTGGGAAGAGACCCGCGTGCTCAATGGCGAAGTCGGCGACTACGTGACCCTTGTGCGCAAGGAACGCGGGGGCGACAACTGGTACCTGGGCGCCATCACCGACGAGGAACCGCGCACGCTGAAGGCGCCGTTGTCGTTCCTGGATCCCGGCCGCCGCTATACCGCGCAGATTTACCGCGATGGTCCAATGGCCGACTGGAAGGACCGGCGCGAGGACATCGTCATCGAGGAGCGCGAGGTCGGCTCGACCGACACACTGGAACTGAAACTGGCGCCCGGCGGCGGCCAGGCGATCCGCTTCGTGGCCCGGTAAAGCCAGCCTCCTGTAGGAGCGACGTAAGTCGCGACCGTCATCCCACCGTACAGGGGTTCCCGGCCGCGCTGGCAACGTTTGGCGGTGGGGACCGCGGGTCGCGACTCACGTCGCTCCTGCACGGCATGCCGGCGACCGCTTGCCGCTCAAGGTCAACTGGCGCACGATCCGGCACATGAACCAATCGCCTTCGCTGAACCCCGTCCAGAACGCCCTGCCCTCCTGCGTCATCAACTGCGTGGTCTATGACCAGCACGGCAAGCGCCGGGACATCGGCCTGGATGAAATCAGCGATGTGCTGGCGGTGGACGACGGCACGTTCATCTGGGTGGGCCTGTACGAGCCGGCCGATTCGGTGCTGGAGAAGCTGCAGGAGGAATTCTGCCTGCACGACCTGGCGGTCGAGGATGCGCAGAACGCGCACCAGCGGCCCAAGCTGGAAGCCTATGGCAACTCCCTGTTCATCGTCATGCAGACCGCGCAGGTGGTGGACGACCGGATCCGCTACGGCGAAACCCACGCCTTCCTCGGGCCACGCTACCTGGTCACCGTGCGCCATGGCGCCTCGCTGTCGTATGCGCCGGTGCGCGAGCGCGTGCAGCGCGAACCGGACCTGCTGGGACTGGGCCCTTCGTACGGTCTGTACGCGGTGCTCGACTTCATCGTCGACAACTACCGCCCAATCGTCGACGAGTTCCGCCAGACCCTGGACACGCTGGAAAAGGACATCTTCGCCGACACCTACCGGCGGGTGACCGTGGTCAAGCTGTACGAACTCAAGCGCGAGCTGACCAAGATGCGGCTGGCGGTGGCGCCGCTGCAGGACGTGCTGGCGCAACTGTCGCGTACGCAGAGCGCGCTGATCCCGGAAGAGGTACGGCTGTATTTCCGCGATGTCCACGACCACGTGCTGCGGGTCAACGAATCCACCGACACCCTGCGCGAGATGCTGACCACCGCGTTGAGCGTCAACCTGTCGCTGGTGACCCTGGCCCAGGGCGAGACGGTCAAGCGCCTGGGCGCCTGGGCGGCGCTGCTCGCCGCGCCCACCCTGATCACCAGTTGGTACGGCATGAACTTCGAGCACATGCCCGAACTGGCGGGCCGGTTCTCCTATCCGCTGCTGATGATCGGCGTGGCGGCGGTCTGCATCGGCCTGTATCGCCTGTTCAAGCGCGTGCGCTGGTTGTGACGATCCGGTGACCGCCGGCCGGTTTCGACCAAAGTCGAAGGCGGGAATCCGGCTTACGGATTGACCCTCCCCCGGCATCGGAGGACTCTAGCGGCAGTCTCCGTGGAGGGTGGATTCATGAAAGGTCTGTCGAAACTCGGCTGGGCGGCGCTGGCCGTACTCGGCGCATTCGCGCTGGGCACGGTCGCGCTGCGCCGGGGCGAGCACATCAACGCGATCTGGATCGTCACCGCGGCGGTCTCGATCTATCTGATCGCGTACCGCTTCTACGCGCAGTTCATCGCCAGCCGGGTCATGCAACTGGATCCCACTCGGGCCACGCCGGCGGTGCTGCGCAACGACGGCCTGGATTACGTGCCCACCAACAAGCACGTGCTGTTCGGCCACCATTTCGCCGCCATCGCCGGTGCCGGCCCGCTGGTCGGCCCGGTGCTGGCCGCGCAGATGGGCTACCTGCCCGGCCTGTTGTGGCTGGTGGTCGGCGTGGTGCTGGCCGGCGCGGTGCAGGACTTCATGGTGCTGTTCATTTCCAGCCGCCGCGACGCGCGCTCGCTGGGTGACCTGGTGCGCGAGGAAATGGGGCCGATTCCCGGCACCATCGCGTTGTTCGGCGCCTTCCTGATCATGATCATCATCCTGGCGGTGCTGGCGATGGTGGTGGTCAACGCGCTGGCCGAAAGTCCGTGGGGCATGTTCACCGTCGCCGCGACCATGCCGATCGCGATCCTGATGGGCATCTACATGCGCTACATCCGGCCCGGCCGGATCGGCGAGATTTCGGTGGTCGGCCTGCTCCTGCTGCTGGGCGCGATCTGGCTGGGCGGCAAGGTCGCCGCGGATCCCACCTGGGGGCCGGCGTTCACCTTCTCCAAGGAATCCATCACCTGGATGATGGTCGCGTACGGCTTCATCGCCTCGGTGCTGCCGGTGTGGCTGCTGCTGGCACCGCGCGACTATCTGTCCACCTTCCTCAAGATCGGCACCATCGTCGCGCTGGCGATCGGCATCCTGATCGTGATGCCGGATCTGAAGATGCCGGCGGTGACCGAGTACGCCCGCACCGGCATGGGTCCGGTCTGGACCGGCGGCCTGTTCCCGTTCCTGTTCATCACCATCGCCTGCGGCGCGGTGTCCGGCTTCCATGCGCTGATTTCCTCCGGCACCACGCCCAAGCTGCTGGCCAGCGAGCGCCACATGCCCTACATCGGCTACGGCGGCATGCTGATGGAGTCCTTCGTCGCGGTGATGGCGCTGGTCGCGGCCTCGATCATCGAGCCGGGCGTGTACTTCGCGATGAATGCGCCGCCGGCCGCGGTCGGCAAGGACGTGATCGCGGTGGCCGCCAAGGTCAGCGAATGGGGCTTCGCGATCAGCCCGGACGTGCTCACGGCCACGGCCAGGGACATCGGCGAAAGCACCATCCTCAACCGTGCCGGTGGCGCGCCGACCCTGGCGGTGGGCATTGCCCAGATCCTGCACAGCGTGCTTCCCGGCGAAGACACGATGGCGTTCTGGTACCACTTCGCGATCCTGTTCGAGGCGTTGTTCATCCTGACCGCGGTCGACGCCGGCACCCGCGCCGGGCGCTTCATGCTGCAGGATCTGCTCGGCAACTTCGTCCCGGCGATGCGCCGCACCGAGTCCTGGACCGCGAACATCATCGCCACCGGCGGCTGCGTGGCGTTGTGGGGCTACCTGCTGTACACCGGCGTCACCGATCCGTTCGGCGGCATCAAGACCCTGTGGCCGCTGTTCGGCATCTCCAACCAGATGCTGGCGGGCATCGCGCTGATGCTGGGCACGGTGGTGCTGTTCAAGATGAAGCGCGATCGCTACGCCTGGGTCACCGCGGTTCCGGCGGTGTGGCTGCTGCTGTGCACGACCACCGCCGGACTGCTGAAGATCTTCGACAGCAATCCGGCGCAGGGCTTCCTGGCGCAGGCGCACAAGTACCAGGCCGCCATCGCGACCAACACCGTCACCGCGCCGGCGCAGAACATGGGCGAGATGCACAAGATCGTGGTCAACGCCTACGTCAACACCGGCCTGACCGCACTGTTCCTGTTCGTGGTCGCGGCGATCCTGATCTACTCGATCAAGACCATCCTCGCCGCGCGCCGCAGCACGGTCCGCACCGATCGCGAGACGCCCTACGTGCAGGTCGATCCGCAGCAACTGGCGAACCTGTGATGGGTACCGCGCTCGTTCCCGTCAGCCACTACCAGATGCACCGCCGGGTGTGGCGCCGGCTGGTGCAGACGGCGCGGCTGTGCTGTGGCGTGCCGGACTACGACAACTATGTCCGGCACATGCTGGAGAAGCATCCGGATCGCGAGATCATGGATTACCGGACCTTCTTCCGCGAGCGCCAGGAGGCGCGCTACGGCGGCAGGAGCGGCTTCCGCTGCTGCTGAGGCCATTTCCGTTCCAGGCCGGGGCGGGACCATCAGGTCCCGCCCTTTCTGTTTCCATCGACCGCTCATCGGCTGAACCGACATGCGCTGGCCGTATCGCCGACGGCCCGGCGTTTCCCCAGTCACCAACGGAACTGCGCGCCGCGTAGCCGCCGTTTCACTCGACGCCAAAGGGGTTCGCCATGAATGCACCGTCCCGCCGCAAACCGGCGCGCACGCTCACATCCTTCCGCAGGTTCCTGTCCACCGTCACCGCCACCGCCGCGCTCGGCCTGGTGCTGTCAATGCCCGCCCACGCCACCGGTACCATCGGCACGCCGACGCCGGTCGACGTCGGCCTGAGCTGCAAGGACTTCGATACCGCTGGCATCCTCAGCGAGCTGGTCATCAATCCGCTGCCGGACGGCGTGCAGGCGCACACCGACGGTGTCCTGACCGTGGATACCATCCATTTCGAATCCACCAGCGGCTGGCTGCTGTACTGGGAGCAGCTGAGCACCGGGCAATCCATCCACAGCGTGTCGATCAGCGACGACAACGGCGGCGTTCTCTACAGCTACGATCCGCCGGTCACCAGCGACGCCGGACTGCACCTGCCCGCCGCGCCGGGATTCACCATCCTCACCAACAATCCGTATCCGCACATCAGCCGCGCCAGCTTCTGCTACTCCATGCCGGATCAGACCGGCTTCGAGGGTTGCACGCTGGGCTACTGGAAGGTCAAGAAGCACCACGATTCCTGGCCGGCACCGTTCACCATCAACACGTCACTGCAGAGCTACTTCGGCAGCAGCGCGCCCGACGTGACCTTCCTGACCGCGCTCAACTTCCAGGGCGGCCCGGGCGTGGATGGCGGCGAGCGCATCCTGCTGAAGCAGGCGGTGGCATCGTTGTTGAACGCGGCATCGTCGGGCGTGGACTTCCCGCTGACCGCCGCCCAGGTGATCCAGCAGGTCACCTTCGCGCTGGACAGTGGCGATCGCGACGTGATGATCTCGCTGTCCGCCACTCTGGATGCCTACAACAACCAGGGTTGCCCGCTGAACTGAAACGCGATACCCCTGAAAAAAACACGGCGGCCTGATGGCCGCCGTGTTTTTTCATGGTTCCAGTATCCGCATGGCCGGCGGCCTCCGGCTATCCCTGCCCCGCCATCGCGCGCAGGATGATGCCGACCAGATAGGCCGCGCCGGTACCGGTGGCGTAGCCCAGCGTGCCGAGCAGCACGCCCACGGGCGCCAGCGCCGGATGGAACGCGGTGGCCAGCACCGGTGCCGAAGCCGGACCGCCGATATTGCTCTGCGAGGCGATCGCGAAATAGAAGAACGGCGTGCGCAGCAGCTTGCCAATGCCCCACAGCAGCACGATATGCACTGCGATCCACATCACGCCGAGCAGGAACAGCCACGGACGTTCCAGCAGCGCCAGCAGATCCATCTGCATGCCGATGCAGGCGATCAGGAAATACAGGAACAGCGAGCCCCACTTGGACGCGCCCACGCCTTCCAGCGTGCGCATGCGGGTGAAGCTCAGCAGCAGACCGGCGAAGGTCGCCAGCAGCACCACCCACACGAACGGTTTGTCCAGGCTCACCATCGGTGACCATGCGACGTTGGCAGCGAACCAGTCCGCCAGCGGCGCGGCGACCGCATGTGCCAGGCCCACGGTGCCGAAGGCAACGCCGCCCAGCACCATCAGATCCGTGAGCGTGGGAATGCGTGCATGCTGTGCCTGGTAGCTGGCGATGCGCTCGCGCAGCTCGTCAATGGCCGAAGTGTCTGCTCCGCTATGGCGATCCAGCGCCGGCGCGCGGGCGGCGAAGAAGATCAGCACTGCCATCCACACGTAGCCGACGCCGACATCGACCACGGCGAACTGGCCGAAAGTGGTCGCGTTGACCTCGAAGATCTCCTTCATCGCCAGCATGTTCGCACCGCCGCCAATCCAGCTGCCGGCCAGCGCCGCCATGCCGGCCCAAGTGTCGCCGGCGACGGTTTCGGGATGGAACCAGCCCATCAGCTTGAAGGCCACGACCGCGCCCAGCATGATGCTCAGCACCGCGGCGACGTACATCACCAGCATCTTCCAGCCCAGGCCCAGGATGCCCTTCAGGTCGATGCTCAGGGTCAGCAGCACCAGCGCGGCCGGCAGGAACACGTCGCGCGCCACCGGGTTGTAGAGCTTGGTGTTCTCGCCATCGATCAGGCCGATGGTGTTGTAGACGCCGGGAATGAAGTAGCACAGCAGCAGCGCAGGCACGAAGCCGTAGAACTTGCGCAGGAAGCGGTTCTCGCTGCTCGAGGTCCAGAAGATCGCGCCGAGGGTGGCCGCGATCAGGCCGAACACGGTGATGTCGTTGGTGATGAGTGCGCCGCCGGTGCCTGCTGCCGCCATCCGGTATGTCTCCCCTGGTGATGAAAGCGTGCCCCCGGCCCAGCCGTTTCCCTGGCACGAAAAAAGGGCACGCCGCGATCGCGGCGTGCCCTGCGTGCGTCACTGGCCGATGTGCTGCTTCAGCCAGGCGTTGACGGTGTCGTGCCACTGCACGCTGTTCTGCGGCTTCAGCACCCAGTGGTTCTCGTCCGGGAAGTACAGGAACTGCGACTTGATGCCCTGGCGCTGCAGCGCGGTGAACGCCGCCAGGCCCTGCTCGACCGGAATGCGGTAATCGAGCTGGCCGTGCACGACCAGCATCGGCACCTTCCAGTCCTTGACGTGGTTGACCGGATTGAACTTCTCGTAGTTGGCCGGCACCGCGTACGGCGTGCCGCCCTGCTCCCACTCGGTGAACCACAGCTCCTCGGTGGAGTAGCCCATCATGCGCTGGTCGAACACGCCGTCGTGGTTGACCAGGCACTTCCACGGCTGGTTCCAGTTGCCGGCTATCCAATTGACCATGAAGCCGCCGTAGCTGGCGCCCAGCGCGCAGGCCTTGTTGCCGTCGAGGAAGGAATACTTCTGTTGCGCCGCGGCCCAGCCCTTCTGCAGATCCTCCAGCGGGCGATCGCCCCAATGCTGGCTGATCGCGTCGGTGAAGGCCTGGCCGTAACCGGTGGAGCCATGGAAGTCGATCATCACCACCGCGTAGCCCTGGCCGGCGTAGGTCTGCGGGTTCCAGCGATAACTCCAGCCATTGCCGAAACTGCCCTGCGGACCGCCGTGGATCAGGAACGCCACCGGGTACTTCTTGCCTTCCTGGTAGTTGTGCGGCTTGACCACGTAGCCGTGCACGGTTTCGTCGTTCCAGCCCTTGAAGCTGAATTGCTCGAAGTCGCCGAACGACACGTCCTTCAGCATGTCCTGCGCGCTGGGCGTGATCGCGCGTTCCGGCGCACCGGCCAGCGACGTGGTGAACAACTGGTCGCCGCTCTTGAGCGAGTTGCGGGTGAACGCCAGGGTATCGCCGGCGATCTCGAACGCGGAAATGCTGCCGTTGCCGATCACCTTCTCCGCCTTGCCGCTGGCGATGTCGACGACGAACAGCGGATGCTCACCCATGTCCTGCGCGGTGGTGTAGATGCGCTTGCCGTCGGCCGAGAGGGTGATGCCGTCGGCGGAACGATCCCAGTCCGCGGCGATTTCGCGCGCCGCGCCGCCGGCGGCATCCATCGCCATCAGCGCGAAGCGATCGGCTTCGAAGCCGGGGCGCTTCATCGCGCGGTAGTAGAGCGTCTTGCCATCGGCGCTGAATGCCGGGCCGGTATCCCAGGCCGGGTTGGCGGCGGTCAGGTTGGCCGGCGTGCCCTGGCCGTCGGCGGACAGGCGATACAGATCGAAGTTGGTCGACCACGGCTCACCCTTGGACTGCACGCGCAGGCTGGCGACCAGCGACTTGCCATCCGGCGCCCAGGTGTATTCATCGGCGCCGCCGAACGGTTTGGAAGGCACATCGCCATCCAGGCTGTCGGTCAGCGAGGTCGCGCTGGCGACCGGCTGGGCGCCGGCGGCCGGCAAGGCGGCCACGAACAGGCGGCTGCGACGGCCATCGGCCCAGGTGTCCCAATGGCGCACGAACATGTTTTCGAACAGCACGCCGGTGTTCTTTTTCGCGGAAGTGGCTTCAAGCTTCTTCCGGGTGCAGGCGAAGTCGGCCTTGCAGTCGGCGAAGGTGTCGGCGCTGAAGGCGATGCGGCTGCCGTCCGGGGAGATCTTGTAGCTGCCCACGTCCAGCGCGAACCCGGTCAGCTGGCGCGGCTCGCCGCCGCTGGTCGGGATGGCGTACAGCTGCTGGCTGCCGGACTTGCCGCTGAGGAAGTAGACCGTCTGGCCATCGGCCGAGAAGGATGGGGAATTGACGTTCCAGCCTTCCGGGGTCAGCCGCTTCGGCGGCGCCAGGTCGCGGGTGAGCAGGTTGCGCACGTACAGCGCGCTGCCGGCCTTGGTCAGTTCCTTGTCGATCTGGCGCTTGGCGAACACCACCGCGCGGCCATCCGGCGACAGCGTCGGCGAGGAGACGCGATCCAGCGCGGCCAGATCGCGGATGTCCAGGCCCCGCTGGGCGGCAAGCGCCGGCAGGGTCGCCAGCAGGCAGAGGGGCAGTACGGCGAGACGCAATTTCATCCGGGGCTCCGGGCAAACAGGAAAACCCCGATGTTAGGCCGATACGGCGGCCCGGCGCAAAGGCATGAGGTCATGCCCCTGCGCCGCTATGGCGCGGCCAGGCGCCGGTTTCAGGCCTTTTCGCCGCGCTGGCCGGTCCGGTACAGCAGCCAGCCGACCACCGCCAGCACGGCCAGGCCGATCCACTGGCTGAAGTGCCAGGCTTCCGGCAGCGCCAGCACGTCGGCGCGGGCCGAGGCGACAATCGGAATCGCGATGGCGATGCCCATCAGCGCTTCGCCGGTGATCAGGCCGGCCGAGAACAGCACGCCCGGGCGATGCACGCGATCGCGCCCTTCCTCGTCGTCGGCGCGGACCTTGTGGAAACGTTCCACCAGGTGCGCCAGCAGGCCACCGAGGAAGATCGGCACCATCAATTCCAGCGGCAGGTAGATGCCGATCGCCGCGGCCAGCACCGGCACGCGGAAGCGGGCCTTGCGCGACTTCAGCCATTCGTCGAACGCAATCACCAGCGCACCGACCACCGCACCGATGCCGATCATCGCCCACGGCAGTTCACCGCCGAACAGGCCGCGCGCCACCGACGCCATCAGGTTGGCCTGCGGCGCGGCCAGCGAATTGGGATGCTCCGGGGTCGGCGCGCCGATGCCGTAGGCCTGCGCCAGCAGGTTCAGCACCGGCGCCATGATCAGCGCGCAGGAGAACGCGCCGATGCCCAGCATCAACTGCTGCTTCCACGGAGTCGCGCCGACCAGGTAGCCGGCCTTGAGATCCTGCAGGTTGTCGCCGCCCACTGCCGCGGCGCAGCACACCACCGCGCCAATCATGATCGCCGCGACCGCGCCCAGCGGGGCGCCGCCGGCACCGACCGGCGACATGCCGCTCTTGCCCAGCAACAGCACCAGTACCGCCGAGGCGAACAGGATGGTGGAAATCGTGATGCCCGAAACCGGGTTGTTGGAGGAACCGATCAAGCCGGCCAGGTACGCCGACACACTCACGAACAGGAAGCCGGCCGCGATCATGATCAGGGTCATCGGCACGCTGACGTGCCACTGGCCGACGATGGCCTGGTACAGGCCCAGCAGCGGCAGGGTGAACACCACCAGGGCCACCAGCATCCACTTCATCGGCAGATCGCGTTCGGTCTCCAGCAGCGCCTGGCCACCGGCACCGCTGCTACGCGCCGCGGCAAAGCCGCTCTTGATGCCCTTGAGCAGCGACTTGCGCAGCGAGAACAGCGTCCACACGCCGCCGACCAGCATCGCGCCCACGCCCAGGTAGCGGACCTTGGCGCCCCAGATGGCGAACGCCGCGTCGGCCGAGGCGGCGTTGGCGATCGAGGCCGCCAGATCCGGATCCGAACCGATGAAGAACGCCTGGTACAGCGGGATGGCGATATGCCAGGACAGCACCGCGCCGGACAGCACCACGATGCCGACGTTCAAGCCGACGATGTAGCCCACGCCCAGCAGCGCCGGCGACAGGTTGGTGCCAAGGAAGGCGGTGACTTTGGAGCTGCCGACGTAGGCCGACTGGGTCCAGGTATCCGGAATCATCCGCAGGCCGCTGGCCGCGGCCAGCTTGACCACCGCGCCGATCACGCCGGACAGGGCCAGGATCTTCAGGCCCGGGCCGGGGTTGTCACCGGCCTTGAGCACTTCCGCAGCGGCCTTGCCTTCCGGGAACGGCAGCGGGTCCTCGACGATCATCGAACGGCGCAGCGGCACCGAGAACAGCACGCCCAGCAATCCGCCCAGCCCGGCGATGCCCAGCACCCACCAGTACTTGAAATCCGGCCAGTAGCCCATGATGACCAGCGCCGGGATGGTGAAGATGACGCCGGCGGCGATCGACGAGCCGGCCGAGGCGCCGGTCTGGACGATGTTGTTCTCCAGGATGGAGCCGCCTCCCAGCACCCGCAGCACGCCCATGGACACCACCGCGGCCGGGATGGCGGTGGCGATGGTCAGGCCGGCGAACAGGCCCAGGTAGGCGTTGGCGGCGGACAGGACGACCGCCAGCACGACGGCCAGCAGCACGGCACGAAAGGTAAGTTGAGGCGTCGCAGCCTGGTTCATGACGCGGTTCCGGGGATACAGAAGCCCGACAAACTATCGGCTACGCCCCGGCAAGTCCAGCCGGAAAGGTCCGCGTGGCTATACTCGGCCGGTTCCGCATCGCCCGTCCGCCCATGGCCCAAGCCTCCGTTTCCGCCACGCCCCTGCCCGCCCGCGAGGACTTCCTCGGCCATCCCAAGGGCGTCTACATCTGCTTCTTCACCGAGATGTGGGAGCGCTTTTCCTTCTACGGGATGAAGGCGCTGCTGCTGCTCTACCTGACCAAGTACCACCTGTTCGGCGACAAGGCCGGCCTGGATCTCCTGGGTGCCTACGGGGGACTGGTGTACTGCATCCCGGTCATCGGCGGCGTGCTGGCCGATCGCTGGCTGGGCATGCGCAAGGCGGTGGTGTTCGGCGGCCTGCTGCTGGTTGCCGGCCATGTCGGCATGGCGTTCGAGGGCCATGCCGCCACCTACGTGGACGGCGGCGTCGTTCGAGACGAGGGATCGCTGCGCATCACCTACCTGTCGCTGGCGCTGATCATCATGGGCGTGGGCTTCCTCAAGCCCAACATCTCCACCATCGTCGGCCGGCTCTATGCCGAGAACGACTCGCGCCGCGACGCAGGCTTCAGCCTGTTCTATGCCGGCATCAACCTGGGCGCGCTGTTCGCCTCGCTGGTCTGCGGCTACCTGGGCGAAACCCTGGGCTGGCGCTACGGCTTCGGCGCCGCCGGCATCGGCATGCTGCTGGGCCTGTGCATGTTCCTGTGGGGCCAGAAATACCTGCACGGCCATGCCGAACCAGCCATACCCGAACAACTGCGCGAGCGCGTCGCCGGCATCCCGCGCGAGTGGTTGATCTACCTCGGCGCGCTGCTGGGCGTGCTACCCGTGGCATGGCTGATGTGGGCCGCCGCCAACGGCGCGTTCTCGCTGGGTGGCGAAATCTCGCTGGCGCTGCTGTTGATGCTGGCGGTGCTGGCTTGCGTGCTGGCGTGGTTCGGCTGGTTCCTGTCGACCCAGTGCACGCCGGTGCAGCGGCAACAGATGCTCGCGCTGATGGCGCTGATCTTCATGGCGCTGATCTTCTTCACCCTCTACGAGCAGACCTACGGTTCATGGGTGACCTTCACGGATCGCCTGTTGACCAAGGATGTCGTCCCCGCACTGGTGCAGGCGCCCCTGGCGGTGAACTGGAGCGGACATTGGGGTGCGGATGCGATCACGTTGTTGGCGCGCGCGCCCTGGTCGACCTGGTCGCTGCTGCTGGCGCCGCTGGGTTTCGTGATTGCCGCGCGGCTGTCCGATCGCGATCCCGGTTCCTCCGCGCCGCGTGCCGTGTTCATCGCGGTGGTGGTGTTGATGCTGGTTTTCCTGTTGCGCGATTGCGTGGTGCTGCCGCAGACCGCCGGCTCGCTGACCTATCTCGGCGCGTTGTTCCTGGTGCTGCTGGCGCCGCTGTTCGCCGCGCTGTGGGCCTGGCTGGGCCGGCGTGGCCGGGATCCGTCCAAACCGTTCAAGTCGTCACTGGGCCTGGTCATCGCCGGCCTGTCCTTCATCCCGCTGGCCTGGGCCGCGCATCTCGTCGGCGAAAGCGGACAGATGGCCAGCGTGTGGTGGCTGGTGCTGGCCTACCTGGTGCTGGAAATCGGCGAGATGTGCCTGTCGCCGGTGGGCCTGTCGGCGGTCACCCAGTTGTCGGTCCCGCGCGTGGTCAGCCTGATGATGGGTACCTGGTTCCTCGCCACCGCCTTCTCCGAAGCGCTGGCGGCGCTGTTCGGCAAGCTCGCCGCCATCGACATTCCCGAGGGTGGCAGCCTGGTCATGGCCGACGCCGCCGGGCGCTATGCCGACCTGTTCTGGCTGATGACCGCGATCGGCGTGGGCTGTGGCCTGATCGCCTTCCTGTTCTCGCCACTGCTCCGGCGGATGATGCACGGGGTTCACTGAAAAAAGAACGGCGCCGCGAGGCGCCGTCCTGGTATTGCAGGCGAGTCGAACGACCTTACTGGGTAGCGCCCTTGCCGCCGATGTGCTGGGCGAAGAAATCCAGCATCTTGCTGTACAGGTTGAGGTTGTTCTCTTCCTTGTAGAAGCCGTGTCCTTCGCCCGACTGGATGATCATGCCCTGCGGCGCATTGCCGGCTGCGGTCAACGCCTTGGCCATCGCCTCGGTATGTTCCGGCGGGCAGCGCGCGTCACGCGCACCGGCGGCCAGGTAGATCGGCAGCTTCAGCTTGTCGACGTGGTTGATCGGCGACATCGCGTCCTGCTCGGCCTTGGTGCTGCCGTAGGCACGGATCAGGTACTTCATGCCGTCCTCGCGCTTGCTGGTGTCGCTGAGCTTCATCTGGATCGCGGCGCTGTAATTGCCCACGTAGCCGAACGCGCACTTGTACAGCCCCGGCTCGCGCGCCGGTGCCATCATCGAGGCATAGCCGCCGAAGCTGCCGCCGTAGATGCAGATGCGATCCTTGTTGGCGTAGCCCTGCTGGATGGCCCAGTGGGTGCCGTCGAGGATGTCGTTCATGATGCCCTCGGCCCACTGCCCGTAGGCCATTTCCTCGAACGCCTTGCCGAAGCCGCCGGAACCGCGGTAGTTCACCTGCAGCACCGCGTAGCCGCGGTTGGCGAACATCTGGTTCTCGAACTGGAAGCCCCAGTTGTCACGCGGGCCCATCGGACCACCGTGGACGTTGACGATCATCGGCAGGTTCTTGCCGTCGGACCCATTGGGGATGGTCAGGTAGCCATGGATGGTCAGGCCATCGCGGGACTTGAAGCTGACCGGTTTGACCGAGGCCATCTTGCTGGCATCGAGCCACTGGCGATTCTTCATCAGGAACCGGGCCTTGCCGGTGTCGCGGTCATACAGGTAGAGCTCGCCCGGGTTGGCGTCGCTGCGCACCGAGACGACGATCTTCTTGCCATCCTGGGTGGCGCTGGCGAAGTCGACGAACTGGCCCGGGAACGCCGCCGCCAGGGAGGCGTACAGCTCCGCGTCCGGATGGTCCTCGTTGATCAGCTTGACCTGCGGCGCACCGGCCTCGGTGACCGTCGCGATCACGGTGTCGCCGTCGGCGGCCTGGATCAGCGTGGAGATTTCCGACACCGGATCCTGGTGCAGCACCGTGAAGCTGCCATCGTTGGTGTTGAGGGTGCCGAACGCCGAGGGCTTCTTGCCGTCGCCCTGGGTCGCGTAGACGGTGCCGTCCGCCGCGGTGCCGAGGATTTCGATGCGCTTGCCACTGGCCTTGGAACTGTTGATCAGCGTCCACTTGCCGCTGGCGTCGCGCCGATACAGTTCGTTGTGCGCGTCGGAGAAATTGCCTTCCTCGTCATAGCGGTCGTAGCAGACCGCGAAGCGCGGCTCCTTCTTCTCGTCCAACGCGATACCGCAGTCGTCGCGCGGCGCGCGCGCCAGCGACTTGCGACGTCCGCTCAGCGTGTCCATCAGCACGATTTCGGTTCCGGCGCCGGTGGAGGACCTTGCATACATCGCGGTCATCATGACGTTGTCCGGATCATCCTTCAGCGTGTCCAGCAGGTCGAAGCTCTCGTTGCCGACCTGCTTGCCACGCTGTGTGGCATCGCGGGTGCCGTAGAAAATCAGCGGCCGCGGCTGCGAACCGTCGGCATTGACGGCATACCATTCACCGGTGCCGAACGGCCGCGCATAGCTGCCGATCTTCTTGATCGAGTTGAACAGCAGGCGATCCGGCGAGGTCCAGTAGAAACTGCCGACGCTCTTTTCTTCCGGCAGCTGGTTGATCTTGACGATGCTCAGGTCCTTGGTCCGCAGCACGGTCAGGACATCCTGGTCGCCGCGGTCGACGGTCATCGCCAGGTATTCGCCATTGGGCGAAATCTTCACGCTGCTGTAGGTCGGATGCTTGACGAAATCCTGCACCGGGATCAGCTCGACGGCCTGCGCGGCGCACGACATCCCCACCGCGGCCGCGACGCCAGCCCACTTCCATTTCCCCATTTTCATTGTTCCCCCATGGTTGAAATCCGGCAGAAGCCGGATTACAGGGAGTCTAACGGCAAATCGGGGGAAATGTGATCCAGTACCGCTTCCAATCCGGTTTCCCAGGCGGGCATCGGCCGGCCCAGCAGCGCTTCCAGCTTTCCCGTATCCAGCCGCGAATAGGCCGGGCGCGAAGCCCGTGTGGGATAGGCGGAAGAAGGAATCGGCAGCACCCGCGGCAGGCGCGGAATCAGTCCGCGGCGATGCGCACCGGCCAGGATGGCCTCTGCGAATCCGTGCCAGCTGGTTTCGCCGGCGGCGGTCAGATGCAATATCCCTTGAGCATCCGGATGCGTAGCCACTATCTCGGCGGTCACGTCGGCAACCAGATGGGCCGGGGTCGGCGTTCCCCGTTGATCCGAGACCACTTGTAGTTCGGCGCGCTCACGCGCCTGGCACAACATCGTCTGCAGGAAATTGCTGCCGTAAGCGCTGTAGACCCACGACGTGCGGAGAATCACGCCTGGAGCGCCGGATTCGAGAATGGCCACTTCTCCCGCCCGCTTGGATGCGCCATACACGCCCAACGGCGAGGCCGGATCCTCTTCGCGATACGGCCGATCACCCGTGCCATCGAACACATAGTCCGTGGAGTAATGAATCAGGGGGATGCCATGCTCAAAACAATAACCGGCGAGCAGGGCCGGGGCTTCCGCGTTGGCGCGGTAGGCGGCATCGACATCTTCTTCGGCGCGATCCACCACCGTAAAGGCGGCCGCGTTCACGACGATTCCCGGCCGATGCCGCTCAAGCAGCGCGGGCAAGGATTCGGGGCGGTCGAAATCGGCGACTTCGCATGGCATGCCGTCGGGCAGCAGCCCCGTGCGGTTCGCCGGAATGATCATGCCTTGCGGAACCAGACTGCGTCTCAGTTCATGGCCGACCTGGCCGTTGGCGCCCAGCAGCAGGATCTTTTTCATGCGACGAACAAGGGCAACCGATCCGGGGCCAGATCATCCAGGAAGGGAGCACCGGCATCCTTGTCCGAGAGCACGGGCTCACGGATGGGCCAGTCGATCCCGATGCGCGCATCGTCCCAGCGAATGGCCGCATCGCTGGCCTTGTCATAGCCGGCGGTGCAGAGATAGCTGAACGTGGCTCGTTCGGAGAGGACGGCGAAACCGTGCGCGAAACCTTCAGGAATCCACAATTGCCTCTTGTTGTCCCCGCTCAGCACCGCCGCGGCCCAGCGCCCGAAATGCGGTGAACCATGGCGAATGTCCACCGCCACGTCATACACCTCCCCTTCGAGCACGCTGACCAGCTTGCCCTGCGGATTCGGCCATTGGTAATGCAGACCTCGCAAGACGCCACGGGTGGATGAGGATATGTTGCTCTGCACGAAACGGGTGGGCAGGCCCTGCTCGCCGAACCGCTCGGCGTTCCATGCTTCGTAGAAGAAGCCGCGGTCGTCACTCCAAACCGCTGGCTCGATCACCAGGCAACCGGGCAACGAGGTCTCGACGATCTTCAAGGGACGATTCCCCGGTCCAGCAGCGCCAGCAGGTATTCGCCGTAGCCGTTTCTGGCCAACGGTGCCGCGAGACGCCGCAATTGCTCGCCGTCGATCCAACCATTCCTGTAGGCGATTTCCTCCGGACAGCAGACGCGCAGTCCCTGCCGGGCTTCGATGGTTTCGATGAAAGCCGAGGCGTCCAGCAGCGACTGGTGGGTACCCGTATCCAGCCAGGCATATCCGCGGCCCAGCGGCTCCAGGTGCAGGCTGCCATCTTCCAGGTAACGGCGGTTGAGATCCGTGATCTCCAGTTCACCGCGCGAGGACGGCCGCAGTGAACCGGCATAGTCGCTGGCACGGCCGTCATAGAAGTACAGGCCGGTGATCGCGTAATTCGACCGGGGGTTGGCGGGCTTCTCCTCGATGTCGACGACGGTCCCATCCGCTCCAAACCGGGCCACGCCATAGCGTTCCGGATCCCGTACCCAGTAACCGAACACGGTCGCGCCTTCCGTCCTCGCGTCGGCGCGCTTGAGAATCTGGCTGAAACCGTGTCCGTGGAAAATGTTGTCGCCCAAGACAAGGCAACTGGGTCCGCCGGCGAGAAAATCCCTGCCGATGAGGAATGCCTGCGCCAATCCATCCGGACTGGGCTGCACGGCATACTCGATCCGCATTCCCCACTGTGAGCCATCCCCGAGCAGGTTGCGGAACAGGATCTGTTCGTGCGGCGTGTTGATGATCAGGACTTCGCGGATTCCCGCCAGCATCAGCACGCTGAGCGGGTAGTAGATCATTGGTTTGTCATAGACGGGCAACAACTGCTTGCTGATGGCCTGGGTGATGGGATACAGGCGCGTGCCGGTTCCACCGGCCAGGATGATGCCCTTGCGTGTGCTCATGCGGGTTTCCTGCTCAAGCTGCGGTGCCGATGCGTTCCAGACGATAACTCCCGTCCAGCACGCGATTCACCCAATCCTGGTTCGCCAGGTACCAGTCCACGGTTTCGGCGATGCCCTGTTCGAAGGTGTGCTGCGGTTCCCACCCCAATTCGTCGCGCAATTTGGATGCGTCGATGGCATAGCGGCGATCGTGCCCGGGGCGATCCGCCACGAATCTGATCTGGCTGCTGCGCGGCTTGCCATCGGCCCGTGGATGACGCTCGTCGAGCAGACGGCAGATGGTTTCCACCACGTCGAGATTCCGGCGCTCCGCGTTCCCGCCAACGTTGTAGGCCTCGCCCGCCCTTCCCCTCAACAGGACATCGCGGATGGCCGAGCAATGGTCGCCGACGAACAGCCAATCCCGGACATGCTGGCCATCACCGTAGACCGGCAGAGGTTCACCCGCCAGTGCACGCTGGATGACCAGGGGGATCAGTTTCTCGGGGAAATGGTAAGGGCCATAGTTGTTGGAGCAGTGGGTGGTGAGGGTTGGCAACCCATAGGTGTGATGGAATGCGCGCACCAGGTGATCCGATGCGGCCTTCGAGGCCGAATAGGGTGAATTCGGCGCATATGGCGTGGTTTCGGTGAATTTTCCCGTTTCACCCAGCGAACCATAGACCTCGTCGGTGGACACATGCAGGAAGCGGAAACGCTCCCGCTCCCCGTCGGGCAGCGAACGCCAATAATCACGCACGGCTTCCAGCAGGCCCAGGGTGCCGACCACGTTGGTCTGGATGAAGGCGCCGGGTCCGTCTATCGAACGATCCACGTGGCTCTCGGCGGCAAAGTTCAGAACGGCTTCGGGCCGATGTTCCGCCAACAGGGACGCAACGAGTCTCGAATCGCCGATGTCGCCCTTTACGAAGACATGGTTGGCATCGCCTGCCAGCGAGGAAAGCGTGTCCAGGTTGCCGGCGTAGGTCAGTGCATCGAGATTGACCACCCGGATGCCATCGGCAACGGCACGAAGCACGAAGTTGCCCCCGATGAAACCGGCCCCGCCGGTTACCAGCCATGTCGTCATCTCTCACCTCGTCCAGTTCTGTTGTTCCGCGGGACATCGGTCGGGCGGCATCTTCTTCGCATGCCTTTCCGACGGCCCTGCCGCAGCAAAAAAGCCTTGCCGGCACGCCATCCTGGCGCACACATGAAGATTGTAGTGAACGGGGCCGCCAAAAGGGCATCACGAGGAAACGTAGCCCGGGAAGCACCGAAAACAGAAAACCCGCCAGCTGGCGGGTTTTCCGAAGCATCGCCTGAACGCCGGGGCCGCCTCAGAACGGAATATCGTCGTCGGCGAAGTCGTCCATCGGCGCGGGCTGCTGGGCCGGGGCCTGCCGGCGCGGGGCCTGCTGGGAATATTCCTGCCGCTGCGGGCGCTGCGGGCGGTCCATGCCGCCACCGCCACCGCCACCGCCGCCTTCGCCGCGCCCACCCAGCATCTGCATTTCATCGGCGATGATGTCGGTGGAGTACTTCTCCACGCCGTCCTGGCCGGTGTACTTGTCATAGCGGAGCGAGCCTTCCACATACACCTGGCTGCCCTTGCGCAGGTACTCGCCGGCGATTTCGCCCAGCTTGCCGAAGAACACCACGCGGTGCCATTCGGTGCGTTCCTGCTGGTTGCCGTCGCGGTCCTTGCGGACGCTGGTGGTGGCCAGGCTGATCCGGGTGATGGCCATGCCTCCCTGGGTGTACTTGGTTTCGGGGTCGTTGCCGAGATTGCCGACCAGGATGACTTTGTTGATGCCGCGGGCCATAGCGCTGATTTCCGTTAGTGATCGCCCGCCGGACGCGGGCATGGACCAGTGAAGTATACCCATGCCGGCCTGACCATCAGGTGGCTCCGTGACGTCCTGTAGGAATTCCCCGTCCCGCCCGCCTTATAATTCAGGCACTTCCCTGCCCGATTTCCCATGTCCGTCGTCGAATCCCCGCGTTCCGCCCTGGCCCTGCCCCAGATCCAGTCCCTCGCCGCGGCGGACATGGCCGCCATCGACGCCCTGATCCGGCGCCGGCTGGCCTCGGACGTGGTGCTGATCAACCAGATCGCGGACCACATCGTCTCGGCCGGCGGCAAGCGCCTGCGCCCGATGCTGGTGGCGCTGGCCGGGCGGGCCACCGGCGCGATCGGGCCGGATCACCACCAGTTGGCCGCCATCATCGAGTTCATCCATACCTCCACCCTGCTCCACGACGACGTGGTGGACGAGTCGGACCTGCGCCGTGGCCGCAGTACCGCCAACGCGCTGTGGGGCAACGCGCCCAGCGTGCTGGTCGGCGACTTCCTGTATTCGCGCAGCTTCCAGCTGATGGTGGAACTGGACCGCATGGACGTGATGCGGATCCTGGCCGACACCACCAACCGCATCGCCGAAGGCGAAGTGCTGCAGTTGCTGCACGTGCACAACCCCGATACCGACGAAGCCGCCTACCTGCGCGTCATCGAGCGCAAGACGGCGGTGCTGTTCGCCGCCGGTACCCAGTTGGGCGCGCTGGCGTCGCGGGTCGACGCCGCGACCCAGCAGCGTCTCTACGACTACGGCATGAACCTCGGCTATGCCTTCCAGATCGCCGACGACGTGCTGGACTACACCGCCGACGCCACCGACCTGGGCAAGAACCTGGGCGACGATCTGGCCGAAGGCAAGGCGACCCTGCCGCTGATCCACGCCATCCGTCATTCGGATGCCGCGACCACCGCCCGCCTGCGCGTGATCGTGCAGGAAGGCGACGCCGCGGCGATGCCGGAAGTGCTGGCGGCCATCCACGCGACCGGCGGGCTGGAATACAGCCAGCGGCGCGCACGCGAATACGCCGACGCCGCCGAGCGCTGCATGGACGGCCTAGCCGAAAACGAAGCCGTCGCCGCATTGCGCGGACTGGCCCGCTACGCGGTCGAACGCAGCCACTGATGCCGTTCGCCACGCACGAGCGGGAACGGTTGCTGGCCGCGCACGGCGTGGGTCCCACCGTGATCGCGCGACTGGAACAGATCGGCTACCACACCTTCGCCGATCTGGCCCAGGCCACGCCCGCGGACATCAACGCGCAGATTGCGGCGATGCTGGGCACCACCTGCTGGCGCAACAGCCCGCAGGCGCGCACCGCGATCGCCAACGCGATCGCGGTGGCACAGGCTCAGTCGCCGAACACTTCCTCGAAGAAGTCATCCATCATCCGGTAGGCGCGCTTGGCCGCGCGTGCGTTGTAGACGCATCCCGGCGGCCGGTTGGCATTCTCCAGCGCGAAGCAGTGCACCGCGCCGCTGAAGTTGACGAACTGCCAGTCGGCGCCCGCCTCGTTCATTTCCTTCTCGAACGCCGCGATGTGCGGTGCGGTGCCACGATCCTCGGCGCCATTCAGGACCAGGATCGGCGACTTCACCGTACCCGCCTTCGCTGGCGATTGCGTGTCCAAGCCGCCGTGGAAGCTCACCACGCCGGAGACCGCGGCGCCACCGCGAGCCAGTTCCAGCACCGACGAGCCACCGAAGCAGAAACCAAACGCACCGATTTTCGCAGCATCCACGGGTGCCTTGCCGGCCTGCCCCTTCAGCGCCGCGAGCGCCGCGTCTATGCGCGTGCGCATCGTCGCCGGATCCGCGTACAGCGGCTTGACCTGGGCCAATGCCTGGTCCGGGTTCTGCGGCCGCACACCCTTGCCGTACATGTCGACCACCAGCACCACGTAGTCGTCGCCGGCGACCTGCTTGGCCTTGGCCACCGCATCGTCGGTCACGCCCAGCCAATCCGGCACCATCAGCAGGCCCGGACGCTGTTCCTTGCTGGCGTCGTCGTAGACCAGGAAACCGGAAAAGGTCTGCTTGCCGACTTTCCATTCCAGCGGTTTGGCCTGCGGCGCGGCAAGCAGCGGGAATACCCACAACGCGGCCAGCAGGGCCGCCAATACGGACAACGGACGCATGACAGTTCCTTGCGAGGAAAGACCGGCGGAGTGTACGCCGGTCCGGGCGCCGCGAGTGTGCAGTGGCGGACCTGTTGTACTCAGGCGATGCCGATGCCGGGAATCGCCGAAATCAGCGCCGGGTCGAACCCCGCCAGCTCGGCGAAATGACGCCCGCGCGCCACGTAGTCGCGATACGGACCGTAGCTGGGGGCGCCCGGCGACAGCAGGATGACGCCGGGCGCGGACAGATGCGCGCGCGCCTGCGCCATCGCATCCGGCAGGCTTTCCGCCGCCAGCAGGACGAAGCGGCCCGCCGCCGCGAGCGGCGCCAGCAACGCGTGGATGCGTGGCCCGTTGGCCCCCATGGTGACGATCACCCGTGGGGCGTCGTGCTCCATGCGGGCGGCGAATCCTTCCCACTCCAGGCCGCGATCATGGCCACCGACCAGCAGCGCGATCGGCTTGCCGGCGAAGCATTCCAGCGCCGCCAGGCTGGCGTGCGGCGTGGTGCTGATCGAGTCGTTGACATAGGTGTAGCCATCCCGTTCGCCCAGGGTCTGCAGGCGATTGGGCAACGGCCGGAAATCCCGCGCCGCCGCGGCGACCCCGCCGCCATCGATGCCCAACGCTTCCAGCGCGGTCAGCACCGCGCACAGGTTGCTGCGGTTGTGCCGGCCGGGCACCGGCACCGAAGTGGTATCCATCACCCGCTGCTCGCCGCGGTACAGATCGTCGCCGCGCAGGTGCCAGCCCCGCGGCGTGTTGAACCAGTGGATCTCGCTGTGCGGCAGCGACAACGTGGCCAGTTGCGGATCGGTCGCGTTGAGCACGGCCACGCGCGGATGCGCGCGGGTCACCAGGGCCAGCTTGTCCTCGACATAGCGCGCCTGGCTGCCATGCCAGTCCAGATGCTCCGGAAACAGGTTCAGCACCACCGCCACGTCCGGACGCGCGCCGCTGGCGGCGACATCGCCGGTCTGGTAGCTGGACAGTTCGATGGCCCAGTACTCCGGCGCCGGCCGCGGTTCCAGCACTTCCAGCAGCGGCAAGCCGATGTTGCCGGCCAGCGCGGTGCGATGTCCGGCCGCGCGCAACAGGTGGGCCAGCAATGACGTGGTGGTGCTCTTGCCCTTGGTGCCGGTCACGCAGAGGGTATGCGCGGCGACACCGTCGGCGCCGGCATGTTCGGCGAACCACAGCGCGGTGCCGCCGATGAAGCGGGTACCCCGCGCGGCGGCGGCGAGTGCCTCGGGCTTGTTGGGGCTGATGCCCGGCGACTTCACCACGATCTCGAAGGCGGACAGCGCGTCCGCATCGATCGTGGTGACGATGCGCAGTTGCCCGTCGCCGAGCGCGGCGGCGTCATCGGCCTCGCCCGTGCCGCAGAACAGCGTCAGTGGCAGCGCGGGCAGTCGCGCGCGAATCGCGTCATGCGCGGCGCGGCCTTCCCGGCCCCAGCCCCACAGCGCGACCCGGCGTCCCTCAAGCTGCGAAATTCGCACGCAGTCGCTCCCACAGCGCGACGGGGATGCGGTGTTCGCCCCCCACTTCCAGCAGCGGCGCGATCGCCAGTTCGGCCGGATCCAGCTGTGGCCGGATTTCGCGGTTGAAACGCGCCACCAGCGCGTCCTCGCGCCATTCCGGGCGTTCGCCCAGCGCGGCCATCGCCGCGCGCGATTCCTGGCCTTCGCCGACGCATTCGAACGGCTTGTGGTCCTGGTATTCCAGCAGCGCGTCGAAGCCGCCGATCTGGCCCGGGTCATCCAGCAGGTTGCGGCCGAAGATGCCGACCAGGCGCGGCTTGGACATGAACGGTGCCAGCGCCAGGAACACGAAGTGGCACTTCGGGCAGACGCCGCACCAGCGGTTCACCGGGCGCTCGCCGAGGATGTGGAAGTTGCGGTTGCAACTGGAGAAATGCGCGTCGTAATGATCGGTGCGGGCGAACTGCCGCGCCACCGCCAGTTCGGACAGCGGCCGCAACAGCGAGTAGTAGTGCAGGTCCGCGGCCACGTGCCGCTGCACGTAGTCGCCCAGCAACTGCTCGCAGCGCCAGCCCTTGGACCACTGGTGGTTCACTTCGCCGGTGCCGGGGATGACGCTGCCGTAGCTGGCCGAGCGCTCATTGGAGAACACCACCTGGTCGGCGTCCTGCAGCAGCGCCGCCAGCACCATGATCGCCGAATTGATCGCGGTGACCGGGATATGGCCGTTCCAGGCGCCCTGCCGGTTGTACTCGAACAGTTCCGGCGCCAGCGCGCGCCCCAGGTTGAAGGTCGGCAGACCGGTGCGCGCCGCGCAGGCGGCGATCAGCTGCGAACCACCCACCCAGGTGACGGTCTGCCCGACGCCCGCGCCGCGCAACGCCTCGATGCTGACCAGCGAATCCTTGCCGCCGCCGATCGCGACCAGCGCGTGCCGGCGCAGGCCCAGCGCCGGTGCGGGCGCATCCGGCTCGGTCTTGCCGATCGGAAAGCGCACCCGACCATGCAGGTCCAGGCCGTTGCGGTAGGCGAACTCGCCCAGTCCATTGACGTAGATCTCTTCCATCATCGCCGCGGTATCGGCGTCGATGGCGTAGTCGTCGATGCGGATTTCCGGCGGCACCGCGGCCTTGTAGTAACTCACGCCGGTCAGCAGGTGCAGCAGCCGCAGCGCCTGCTGCGCGGCCTGCGCCCGTTGCGTGTCCAACGTGAAGGGGGCGCCGGGGAAAGTGACGATCTCGATCAGTTCGGGACCGTCGTCGAAAGCGTAGACCAGGCGCGCGACGCCGGTTTCCGGATCGAGGGAACAGCGGACGAACCGGAAACAGCGGATGGAGGAACGATCGAAATTGCTCATGCGGAACCTGTGGTGACGGCCGCCTGCCGGCGCAGGTAACGGCGGCTGACGAAGTATTCGAGGATGAAAGCGGGCACCGCGCCCAGCACGATGGCGAACACGGTGAACAGCAGCATGGTCAGCGGCAGCCAGGACAGGCTGTCTTCCACCGGTGCCGGGCTGGCCGCCCAGAGCTGGTCGCCGGCGGAGACGGCGGCGACCCACGCACCCAGCAAAAGCGGGAACGCCAGATAGGACAACAGCAGCGTGCGCAGGGTCATGCCCCCAGCCGACCAGCGCCGCTGGCGCGCCAGTGCGCGGCGATGCCAGGCCGTGGTGCCCAACGCCCCCAGCAACGCGGCGAAGAACGCCGCCGGCGCCCATTTCAGCGCCTCCACTGCTCCTGCCGCCCATTGCGAGACATTCCACTGGTGAAGCATCGCCACGAAGGCGATGATCGCCAGCGCCAGCGCGATGACCGCCGTGGTCAGCACGAACTCAGCGCGCGGTTTCATCGCCCACAGCCTCGTCAAGTACTTCCTCCGCCGGCAGATCGCGGAGGTTATAGGTGTTGGCCATCGAGAAGCCGTAGGCGCCGGCATCGGCGAACACCAGCACGTCGCCCTCGGCGGTCGCCGCCGGCAGGCGCCGGCGCTTGCCGAACACGTCGCTGGATTCGCAGATCGGGCCGACCACGTCGAAGCTGTCCTCCAGCGTGTCGCCCAGCCGGCTCAGATTGGCCACGTCGTGCCAGGCGTCGTACAGCGCCGGGCGGATCAGCGCGTTCATGCCGGCGTCCGCGCCAACCCTGCGGATGCCCTGCTTCTCCACCACCTGGGTGACATGGGTCAGCAGCGCCCCCGATTCGGCCACCAGGTAGCGGCCCGGTTCGATGATCAGCTGATAGGCGGGATACGCGGCCTTGATTTCGGCCAGCCCGGTCGCCCAGGACTCCAGATCGAAGGGCTCGTCCTCGGCCGCGTAAGGAATCGGCAATCCGCCGCCGATGTCGATGCTTTCGATGGTGCCGATCTGATCGGCCAGCCCGCCCAGCTCGTCGCTGACCTGCTTCCAGTGCAACGGCGTCTCCACTCCGCTGCCCAGGTGCGCATGCAGGCCGACGATGCGGATGTCGAGCGCGCGCGCGGCGGCGAGGAACTCGTCCAGGCGCGCCAGCGGCAAGCCGAACTTGGAGGTCTTGCCGCCGGTCTTGACCTTGTCGTGGTGACCGTCGCCTCGCCCCAGATCGATGCGCACCCACAGCCTGTGGCCGCGGAACACCTCGGGCCAGTTCCGCAGCGCCTCGACGTTGTCGAGGGTGACGATAACCCCGCGCGACAACGCGAATTCGTACTCTCCCCGCGGCGCGAAGCTGGGGGTGAACAGTACGTTCTGCGGCGCCAGCGAAGGCACTTCCGCGAACACGCGCTCCAGTTCGCCCTGCGACACGCATTCCAGGCCGAAGCCCTCGCCGGCGATCGCGCGCAGTACGGCCGGATGCGAGTTGGCCTTGATCGCATAGAAGCGGCGATCGATGGCGGCGATGCCAGCCAGCGCGCGGGCGCGCGCCCGCACGGTCGGCAGGTGGTAGACGTAGCGCGGGGTGCCGACGCCGGCGAGCGACAGCAGGCGTTCGCGTTCCTTCGGCGCCTGCCACCACGGCATGCCGCGGCGGCGGATCGCGCCGTTGATCTCGCGCCAGCTCGGACCGAACACACTGGTCTCGTCGGTCGGCATCGCGCCGCTGTCGATCAGCGCCGCGTGCAGCACTGGCAACATGCCGTCGGCGGTGGCCTCGTCGATGACGAAGGTCAGGTTGAGGTCGTTGGACGACTGCGAAATCAGGTGCACGCGTTCGCGGCCGAACATCGCCCACACATCCGACAGCTTGTGCAGCAGCGAGCGCATGCCGCGGCCGACCAGGGTGATCGCGGTGCACGGCGCGATCACCTTGACCCGGCACACTTCGGCCAGATCCGCCGACAGCGCCGCCAGCACGTCGGTGCTGACCAGGTTCTCGCTGGGATCCAGCGACACGGTGACGTTGGTTTCCGACGAACCGATCAGGTCCACCGACAGGCCATGCTTCTTGAAGCGCGCGAACACGTCGGCCAGGAAGCCGACCTGCTGCCACATGCCGATGCCTTCCATCGACACCAGCACGATGCCGTTGCGCCGGCTCACCGCCTTCACGCCGGGCACCGTCGCGGCCTTGTCGTCGATGCTGGTACCCGGCAGATCCGGACGCTCGGTGTCCAGGATCGCCATCGGCACGCCGGCGTTGCGGCACGGCTTGATCGAACGCGGATGCAGGACCTTGGCGCCGGTGGTGGCGATTTCCTGCGCTTCGTAATAGTCCAGCCGGGTCAGCAGGCGCGCATCCGGCACTTCGCGCGGGTTGGCGCTGAACATGCCGGGCACGTCGGTCCAGATTTCCACCCGGCGCGCGCCCAGCAGCGCGCCGAAGTAGGCCGCCGAGGTATCCGAGCCGCCGCGGCCCAGGATCGCGGTGCCGCCATCGCCGTGACGGGCGATGAAGCCCTGGGTCAGCAGCATCGCGCAGTCCTGGGCGGCAAAGGCGCGCCGCCAGTCCTGATCCGGCGCGGTCGCGCAGGACACCGACAGGCGCTGCGCCCACGGGCTCTGGTTGGGCAGGATGCTGGCCTGCAACCAGTGGCGCGCGTCCATCCAGCCGAAGTCCAGTCCCTGCGATTTCAGGTAGGCCGCGCCCAGCGTGGAGGACAGCAATTCGCCCTGCGCCATCACCTCGGCCTGCCAGTCGAGGCTGCGGGCCGCGACGCGCGAATCGGCCAGCAAATCGCGCAACGCCGCCAGCCGGGTACCGAGCACCGCGTCGGCGTCCAGTTCCAGTTCGACGGCGAATTCGCGGTGGCGCTGCTCCAGTTTCTCGACACGCTCGGCGCTGTCGGCCGCGCCATCGGCAATCGCGGTCAGCTCGTTGGTGACGCCGGACAGCGCCGACACCACCACCAGCACGCGCGCGCCCTGCTCGTCCGCCCGTTTTTTCGCCAGCCGGCCAATCGTGTCCCAACGATGACGACGGGACACCGAAGTGCCACCGAACTTGAGGACGATCCAGGGATCAGGCGCGATAGGGGCGGAGGGCATGGATAGAATGGCGGGGAAATGCCCGAAACATTCGGGCGTGAACCCTCGATTCTAGCCGAACGCCCCGCCGAATTTGGCCCGGACCGGCACCGAAGGACAGCGACCCATGCGCCCTCGCCGCTACCTGCAGCTCGACGTCTTCGCCGACCGCCCCGGCGCCGGCAATCCGCTGGGGGTGGTGCTGGACGCGGCCGATCTGGACACCGCGGCCATGCAGGCGTTCGCGGCCTGGACCCGGCTGTCCGAAACCATCTTCTTCCTGCCGCCGACGTCGGCCGAGGCCGACTACCGCATCCGCATCTTCACCCCGCGCCGGGAACTGCCGTTCGCCGGCCATCCCAGCATCGGCGCGGCCTGGGCGGCGCTGGAGACCGGGCTGGCGCCGGAAAACGGCGCGCTGGTGCAGGAATGCGAGGCCGGCCTGCTGCCGGTGTCGGTGGAAGGCCGTGGCGCCGACCGGCTGGTGCGGTTGCGCGCGCCGGCGGCGCGTCCGCAGCCGGTATCCGCACCGGCGCGCGACCTGCTTGCCGCGGTGCTCGCGCCGCTCCCGCTCGGCCCGCTGCCCGCCGCGCTCTGGAACAACGGTCCGGCATGGTGGCTGGTGGAACTGGAGGATGCCGACGCGGTCCGCGCGCTGGTGCCCGACCTTTCCGCCATCGACGCACTGAGCAGGGCCAGCGGCGCGATCGGCCTGGCGGTGTTCGGCCAGGCTGCGACGAATCAGGCCGCAATGGATCAGAAGCACGCGCTCGCCGTGCGTGCGTTCTGTCCGGCCGACGACATACCGGAGGATCCGGTGACCGGCAGCGCGAACGCCGCCATCGGCGCGTTGCTGCACGCCGCGGGCCGCTTTCCGGGCCTGCACGGCCGCTACATCGCCAGCCAGGGCCGCGAACTGGGACGCGACGGGCGGGTCACGGTGGAGCTCGATGCCACCGGCGGCATCTGGATCGGCGGGCAGGTGCAGGCGGTCATCGCCGGCAGCGCGACTTGGTAAGCTGCGCGCCCCCACCGAGATTCCCCCGATGACCCTTCGCCGCTACGTCCAACTGGACGTTTTCGCCGACCGCCCCGGCGCCGGCAATCCGCTCGCCGTGGTCCTGGACGCCGAGGGCCTGGACGACGACGCCATGCAGGCGATCGCCCGCTGGACCCGCCTGCCGGAAACCACCTTCGTGTTTCCCGCCCCGTCGGCGGAAGCCAGCTACGGCCTGCGCATCTTCAGTCCGCGCCGCGAGGTGCCGTTCGCCGGCCACCCCAGCGTGGGTACCGCACACGTGGTGCTGGAAGCGGGCCTGGCGGAGCCGCGCGAGGGCGTGCTGGTGCAGGAAGGCATCGCTGGCCGCCTACCGCTGCGGGTGGATGGCGAGGGCCACGGGCGCAGCATCGCCGTGCGCACTCCGCGCGCCAGCGTGCTGAAAACCGGCGAACCGGCCAACGATCCGTTATTGCGGGCGGCGCTCGCCAGTTTGCCCGCCGGTGCCTTGCCCCCCGCGCTGGTCGACGGCGGCCGCCGCTGGTGGCTGGCCGAGGTTCGCGACGAACAGACGCTGCGCACGGCCGCGCCCGACTGGAACGCGATCGCCACGCTGGCCAAGGCCACCGACAGCATGGGCGTGTGCGCCTACGCGCGCGCCGACGCAGGTCAGGACTACGACCTGGTGGTGCGCGCCTTCGTCGGCGCGCCGGCGGTGTTCGAGGACGCCGCGTCCGGCGCCGCCAATGCGACCCTGGCCGCCTGGCTGGCCGAACGTGGCGCGCTGCCCGCCGGACGCACCCGCTATACCGTCAGCCAGGGCCGCGAGGTCGGCCACGATGCCCGCCTGCAGCTGCACGTGGACGAGCATGGCGACGTCTGGTCCGGCGGTCACGTCCGCACGGTGGTCAGCGGCACGCTGGACTGGTGATCGGAGCCCCCCCGCACCGCATCGTCCCGGCAAACGGGATGAGTCCAGCAAAGTAAAGACGGCAGCACGCGCCACTCGCGTGCTGCCGCCGGTTTCAGCGCGCTTCGTAGACCGGCTTGCCGTCCACCCAGGTGGAACGGATATGCAACTCGTCCAGCTGCGCGGCCGGCACCGCCAGCGGATCCTGGTCGAGGATCACGAAATCCGCGCGCAACCCCGGCGCTAATTGGCCCACTTCCTTCTCGTCGCGTCCCGCCCAGGCGGCATCGGCGGTGAACCCGCGCACCGCCTCGGCGGCGCTGAGCCGCTGATCCGGCTGCCATCCACCGGGCGGCTGGCCGTCGCGATCCTGGCGGGTCACCGCCGCATACAGGCCCAGCCGCGGATCCACCGATTCCACCGGGAAATCCGAACCCAGCGCGAGCCGCGCGCCGCTATGCAGGAACCGCTGCCAGGCGTAGGCGCCGAGGATGCGCTGCGGGCCGACGCGGTCCTCCGCCCAAGGCATGTCGGAGGTCGCGTGGGTCGGCTGCATCGAGGCGATCACGCCCAGCCTGGCGAACCGCGGGATGTCCTCCGGCGCGACGATCTGCGAGTGTTCGATGCGCCAGCGGTGATCCGAGCCGGCGCCATCACCCAGCACCTTCTGGTAGGTGTCCAGCACGATCCGGTTGCCGCGATCGCCGATTGCGTGGGTCGCCACCTGCACGTCGCATCCGCGCGCCTTGCGCACCGCGGTTTCGTAGCTCGCCGGATCGGTGACCAGCAGGCCGCGATTGCCGTGATCATCGCTGTATTCCTCCAGCATGGCCGCGCCCCGGCTGCCCAGCGCACCGTCGATGTACAGCTTCACTCCACGCATTTCCAGACGTCCGCCGGAGTGGCGGTAGAGTCCGTTGGCGCACAGATCCGCCAGCGCGTTTCCGTCACCGTCGGCATAGGCGTCCACCCTCAGCGGGAGGCGGCCCTGATCGGCGAAGCGCTTGAACAGGGCCAGATCCTCGCGCGACACGCCCATGTCGTGCACGCCGGTCAGGCCATGCCGCACCGCCGCATCGAACGCCTTGGCGGCCGCCTGCTCGCGGGTCGCGTCATCGGCGGGAGGAATCACCGCGTACACCAGTCCCATCGCGCCATCGACGAATACGCCGTTCGGCTTGCCGCCGGCGCGCTCGATGCGGCCGCCATCCGGTTGCCAATCCCCTTCCAGCGACCTGGCGGATTTCGCCGCCACCGCGCGCAATGCAGCCGAATTCGCCCAGCCGGCATGCCCGTCCACGCGTTCCAGCCAAACCGGGCGATCCGGGAACGCGGCATCCAGATCCGCGGCGGTCGGGAACCGCTTCTCGGGCCAGTCGTTCTGATCCCAGCCACCGCCCAGCAACCAGGCGTCCTTCGGCAATTGCGACGCGTAGGCGCGCAGGCGTTCCACGATTTCCTGCTTGCTGCGGGTACCGGTCAGGTCCGCGCGCATGAGCGCGAAGCCCAGCCCCATCAGGTGGCCATGCGCATCGATGAGTCCCGGAATCACCGTCTTGCCGGCGGCCTCGACGCGCTCGGCCTGTGGATACTTCGCGCGCAGTTCCGCCGCATCACCCAACGCCAGCAACCGCCCCGCCGAATCCCAGGCCATGGCCTGGACCTGCGGCCGCCGCGGATCGGAGGTATGGATGCGATCGGCGGTCAGCACGGTGACCTCCGCCGCCAGTCCCGCTCCGGACATCGCACCCAACACCATCGCCAGCAAGCATCTGCGCATTCCCCGCTCCCGTGTGTTTGAACCCGGGCGACTATGCGTTCGACGGCCGGTGCGTTCAAGCGCCGGAAAACGGAAAGGGCCCCGCGGGGCCCCTTCGCGTGATGCGCCGGCTTACTCCGGCCGCACGTCCACCCTGACCCGGATCCGATCACCGGGGTGGTAGCTGGTGCGGGTGTGATAAGTGCGATTGGCGTATTCGTAAGTCACGTCGTAACCGGTGACCCGGCCATCGCCGCTGTAGCCGTCGTAACCGTTGTAACCACCATTGGCCGGCTCGGGATCGCAGACCCGGACCGTGCCGCGCCGTGCCTGGCGGTTGCGCTGGGTGTTGTCGTAGATCGAACGCCCAGCCATCCCGCCGACCATCGAGCCCACCGCGGTACCCACGTAGCGGCCGCTGCCGTCGCCGATCTTGCTGCCGAGCACGGCACCGGCGATGCCGCCGATCACGGTGGCCACGGTGCGGCCGGTGTCGGTGCCGCGGTAGCGATCGTCGCCATAGCGGTCATCGCGATAACGATCATCGTCGCCGTAGTAACCATCGTTCCGGTAGCCGCCGTCGTCATGGACATACTGGTCGTCCGCATCGCGGTAATAGCAACGCTGCGAGGTGCTGACGGTGCGGCCGCCGTAGCGATCGCCTTCGATGATCGGATCCACCCGGACGACCCTGGCGTAGTCATACTCGGCGGTGGAATAGCGATCCCCGTAGCCGCCGGAATAGGACTGCGCCGAGGCGGTGCCGGAAGCCAGCAGGCCGAACGCCAGCAGGGATGTGGAAAGGCGGTTCATGTGGAGCTCCCCACGCCGGGATGGCGTGCGCGCATCGTCGATTCGGACGGGTGAAAACAGACTGAACTCAAACGGTCGCGGCGGCGGCGTTTAGCCATTCGACAGCTTGCCGCGCGGCCCGCGGCGCGTTCCGGCCCATCAGCGGCGCCAGATGGTCGCCGGCCAGTTCGACGAACGCGCCGCCGGCCTGCCCGGCCAATCGCCGTACCGCCTGCGCGGGAACGTCCCCGTCCCGCCGCGAGGCCATGAACAGCGCCGGGCAGTCCGGCATCGGAATCTCGATGCCGGACTGGGCCGCGCGCAGCACCGCGCCGGATTCGTCGCGCCAGCGTCGCAGCGCGTACAGGATCGAGGCGGGATCGGATTCGGGCATCGCCCGACGCGTGGAAGCCAGCCGCGCGTGCCGCCGCCAGGCCACCCGCGCGGGCCATTCGCGGGCCGGCAACGCCGTGTGCAACGGTGCCGGCGGCAACGGATTGATCGCGACAAGCGCGTCGGCCTCCGCCGCCGCCTGCAACGCGAGCAGGCCGCCCATGCTCGCCCCGACCAGCACGCGCGGGCGCGGCAATGCCGCCAGCCATGCCGCGGCCTGCCGTCGATAGTCTTCCCATTCCGTCGCCTCGAGTCCGGCATCCGCCGGCTGCAGATCCGGCGCGTTCACGGCGATGCCCTGCGCGCGCCAGATGCCGCTCCAGACGTTCCATTCCCAGCCACCACCGCCCGCGCCGTGCAGGAACAACGCGCTCCAGGCCGACGCGCACCGCTCAGGCAAGCAGGGTCGCTTCCATCGACACCGGCACTGCCAGCGCGCGCGAGATCAGGCAACCCGCCTTGGCCTGGTTGGCGATGTCATCGAACTGGGCGCCGCTGATGCCGGGTACGCGGGCCGACACGATCAGCTTGATGCCGGTGATGGTCGGTCCCGGATCCATGCCCGGCTCCATCGTCGCCTCGGCGCGGGTCTGGATGATCTCCGGGGTGAATCCGGCCTTCCCCAGCACCGCCGACAGCGCCATGCTGAAACAGCCCGCGTGCGCCGCCGCCAGAAGTTCTTCCGGATTGGTGCCCTTCTCGTCGCCGAAGCGGGTCTTGAACGAATAGTTCTGGGCGTCGAAAAGCCCGCTCTGCGGCGTGCTGATGTTGCCCTTGCCGGCCTGCAGGTCGCCCTTCCACACCGCGTCCGCGTAACGTTTCAAAGCCATGGCTGTCGCTCCTCGTCCAGGGGGAGCCCGGAGCTTACACCCGCGCGCGTGTAGCGCCGGTTGCGCGTTGCGACTTGACCCCGCCGCCGGTGCGTCCGATGCTGGCTCCCCGCCATGACCGCCCGCCGAGCGCACGCTCACGGGTCGCGCCGGCCCGGACAGCCATGACGGCCCTTCGACCCAACTCCCGGGAGGAACGGCCTCATGTCGTACAGCACACCCCAAATCCGCAACGTGGCCCTGGCAGGCCACCCTGGCGCCGGCAAAACAACGCTTTTCGAAGCCCTGCTGCATGCCGGCGGCACCCTCCAGACGGCAGGCACCATCGAGCGCGGCACCACCGTGTCCGATCACGATCCCATCGAAAAGGCCCGCGGCCACTCCATCGACACCGCCATCGCCAGCACCGACCATCTCGCGGCCTCCGGCGAACGCATCCATCTCAACCTGATCGACACGCCCGGCTATCCGGAATTCCGCGGCCCGGCGCTGTCGGCGTTGTCGGCGGTGGAAACCGCGCTGATCGTCGTCGATGCCGACACCGGCGTGGCCCACGGCACCCGCCGCCTGATGGAACGCGCCCGCCAGCGCAATCTGTGCCGGGCCATCGTGGTGAACAAGATCGACCACGAAGGCGCCGACTGCGCGCGCGTGCTGGCCGATTTGCGCGAATCCTTCGGCCCGGAAGTGCTGCCGCTCAATCTGCCGGCCGACGCCGGCCAAAAGGTGGTGGACTGCTTTGGCCATGCCCAGGGCGACTCCGATCTGGGTCCGGTGGCCGACTGGCACCAGAAGATCATCGACCAGGTGGTGGAGATCAACGAAACCGTGATGGAACACTTCCTGGATGCCGGCGAAGGCGGTCTGTCCGGCGCGGAACTGCACGACGCGTTCGAGCAGTGCCTGCGCGAGGGGCATCTGGTGCCGGTCTGCTTCGTGTCCGCGCGCACCGGGGTCGGCGTGCCCGAACTGCTGGATGTGGCCGAGCGCCTGTTCCCGCATCCGGGCGAGGGCAATCCGCCGCCGTTCCAGCGCACCAACGGCGCCGGCACCGAAGCGGTGCGGGCGCAGCCGGATCCGCAGGCGCATGTCATCGCCGACGTGTTCAAGATCGTCAACGATCCCTTCGTCGGCAAGCTGGGCATCTTCCGGGTCTACCAGGGCACGGTGAAGAAAGAGGGCTCGCTGTTCGTCGACGACGGCAAGAAGGCGTTCAAGGTCGCGCACCTGTTCAAGCTCAAGGGCAAGGACCACGCCGAAATCGACCAGGCCGTTCCCGGCGACATCGCCGCCGTTCCCAAGATCGAGGAACTGCATTTCGACGCCGTGCTCCACGACAGCCACGACGAGGACCACATCCACCTGGCGCCGGTGGATTTCCCCCGGCCGATGTTCGGCCTGGCCATCGAAGCGGCCAGCAAGGGCCAGGAGCAGAAACTGTCCACCGCCCTGCAGAAGCTGGCCGAGGAGGATCCGGCCTTCGTGGTCGAGCATTCGGCCGAGCTCAACGAGACGGTCATCCGCGGCCTGTCGGATCTGCATCTGCGGGTGATGCTGGAGCGGCTCAAGGATCGCCATGGCGTCGAGGTGAAGACCCGGCCGCCGCGCATCGCCTACCGCGAAACCATTTCCGCGAAGGCGGATGGCCACTACCGGCACAAGAAGCAGACCGGTGGCGCCGGCCAGTTCGGCGAGGTGTCTCTGCGGGTTGAACCGCTGGCGCGCGGCCAGGGCTTCGAGTTCGTGGACGAGGTCAAGGGCGGCACCATCCCCGGCCAGTTCATGCCCGCGGTGGAAAAGGGCGTGCGCCAGGTGCTCGCCAGCGGCGCCGTGGCCGGCTATCCCCTGCAGGACCTGCGCGTGGTGATCCTGGATGGCAAGCACCATCCGGTGGACAGCAAGGAGGTCGCGTTCGTCGCCGCCGGCAAGAAGGCCTTCCTGGATGCCATCGGCAAGGCGCGTCCGCAGGTGCTGGAGCCGGTGGTGGACCTGGAGGTCGCCGCGCCGGAAGCCCAGGTCGGCGACATCACCGGCGGGCTTTCCAGCAAGCGCGCGCGGATCAATGGCACCGATACGGTGCGCGGGGAAATCGTCGTCCGGGCGCAGGTGCCGCTCTCCGAACTGGACGGCTACGCAGCGGAACTGAAATCGGTGACCGCCGGCAGGGGTCGCTACAACCTGGATTTCAGCCACTACGAACCGGTGCCGGCCAACGTCCAGCAGAAGCTGGCCGAGGCCTACAAGCCCAAACCCGAGGACGACTGAGTGCCGCAGCGGGGCGGATCGCCAACGACGATCCGCCCGCCCGTCCACCCGCATCCGCACCGCAACCGCCACGTTCGTTGGCTGTTTCCAGGGCGGATTCCACGCTTCCCATCGCGCCATCCGCCGGAAACCGCAAAAAAAAGCGGTGAATTTGCACTTTGCTACTTGTGCGACGCGTTTTCTTTGTCCTACATTGCGCCTGCCGACGCGGTCGGCCCGATTACCCACCTACAGACTGTAAAAACAGGACACTTATGGCAAAGAGCACCAAGAAGGCAGCGCCGAAAAAGGCCGCCAAGAAAGCCGCACCGAAGGCCGCTGCCAAGCCGGCAGCCCCGAAGCCGATCAAGGAAGCGCTGAGCAAGTCCGGCCTGGTCGCCCACATCGCTGAAGCCACCGCCGTGGCTGCGAAGGACGTGCGCGCCGTGCTGGCTTCGCTGGAAAGCGCCGTGCACGCCTCCATCAGCAAGAAGGGCGCTGGCTCCTTCACCCTGCCGGGCCTGCTGAAGATCAGCGCCATCAACGTGCCGGCCAAGCCGAAGCGCAAGGGCATCAACCCGTTCACCAAGGAAGAGCAGTGGTTCGCCGCCAAGCCCGCCTCGGTGAAGGTGAAGGTCCGTCCGCTCAAGAAGCTGAAGGACGCCGCGGCCTGATCCAGGCGCGACACCCGCATCGAAAACGGGACGGCCCAGCCGTCCCGTTTTTTTTTGCCCGGTGGCGTCCCATTGTCGCCACCCCCATGCGATGGGCTGACGCCGGCTCCGCCCTGCCATCGGTCATGCTTGCGCCGCGCGCCGATCATCCCCATTGCAGGGGAGTCATTCCCTTTCCGCACAACCGAGGATCGACCCGCATGAAGATTCAAGGCTTCCTGGAGCAGCTGCTCAAATCCCAGACCGGCGGCAGCCTGCTCAATGCCGACTTCGGCAAGGGCGCGGTGGCCGGCGGCGCGCTGGGCCTGCTGCTCGGCAAGAACCGCAAGACCCGCAAGCTGGCCACCTATGGCGGCCTGGCCGCGATCGGCGTGATGGCCTACCAGGCCTACCGCGACCACCAGCAGCAGACCGCGGCCACCGCCACCGAACCACGCACCGTCGATCGCCTGCCGCCGCCGGAGGCCGAGCAGCACAGCCAGGCCATCCTGCGGGCGCTGATTGCCGCCGCCAAGGCCGACGGCCACGTCGATGATCGCGAGCGCGCAGTGATCGAAGGCGAGTTCCGCCGTATCGGCGACGATGCCGAACTGCAACGCTGGCTGCAGGCGGAACTGCAGAAGCCGCTGGATCCGGCCGAGGTCGCGCAGGCCGGCGAGACCCCGGAAGTGGCGTCGGAGATGTACCTGGCCAGCCTGATGGTGGTCGACGAACAGAACTTCATGGAACGCGCCTACCTGGACGAGCTGGCGCGGCAACTGAAGCTGGATGCCGACCTGAAGACCCGCCTGGAGCGCCAACTGGCGGAACAGGCCGCACGCGCCTGACATGCACGTGCCGCCCTCGCCCCGCCGCCATCGCGCGCGTCGCGTCCTGGTCGTGCTGGCGGTGGCGGCACTGCTGGCCTGGCTGGCGGCGTGGTCGTGGCGGCAACCCTTCCTGTTGCCGCTGCGCACCCTGTGGGAACTGTCGCGCCTGCCCGCGTCCACCTCGTTGCCGGTGCCGGTGCATGGCGTGTCCGCGCGCGACATCGCGGCCACGTTTGGCGCTCCGCGCGGCAACGATCGCCAGCATGCCGGCGTGGACATCTTCGCGCGCCGCGGAACGCCGGTGCTCAGCAGCACCCGCGGCGTGATCACTACCATCCGCGACGGCGGCCTGGGCGGTCGCCAGGTCTGGGTGCTGGGGCCGGGAATGGAACGCTACTACTACGCCCACCTGGACGACTGGGCCCCCGGCCTGGCCAGCGGCGACGTGGTGGCGGCCGGGACGCCGCTGGGCACGGTGGGCACCACCGGCAACGCGAAGGGCACGCCACCACATCTGCATTTCGGCATCTATGCCCGCGACGGCGCACGGGATCCGCTGCCCAGGCTGCGCGCCGGCGCGGTATCGGGACGACGCTGAATCCGCGGCCCGGCGGAACACTCCATCGCGGCGGCGGGCCTCGTGCCGACACCGGGGCGCGCCTATCTTGCCCCTGTCTCCCCGCGGTGCCCCTTCCATGGCCAATCGTCCCCAACGCTATCGCATCACCGTCACGCCCGTGGAGGCGGACGGGCTGCCCTGCACCAGCCGGTGCACCATTGAATTCGAGCATCACTGCCACGACGACTGGATGCGGGTGCTGGAGAACGTGCAGCGGCTCCGCGGCTTCACCGGCGACGAGCGCACCGCGCTGGTGATCGGCGCCAAGCTGCTCGGTGGCCTGATGGCCGACCACCGCAACGATCAGGACGATCTGTTCGCTTCCCTGCGGCCGCATGTCGAGGTGTTCCTGCAGGACCTGAAGCAGCGCGCGCCCGGTTGACTGAAGATTGCCGCCACCGGTTAGCCGGCGGACAGAATCCCCGCGTTATCGTGCGATGACTCCCTTTTTCATGGATCCCGGCAACGCATGACTCCACGCTTCCGCCCGCTGGCGTCGACCGCCCTGCTCGGCCTGCTGTTGCTGCTGGCCGGCTGCGGCACCATGAACGCCGTCACCGGTTTCTTCGGCGATCAGATCAGCTTCACCGAACCCCAGTTGCAAAAACGGCTCGACCGCAGCTTCCCGCGCGAGTTCGACAAGCTCGGCGGACTGGTGTCGGCCACGCTGAGCCATCCCCGCCTGTCGCTGGCCGGTGGCGACGATCGCCTGCGGCTGGATTTCGACATCGGCGTCAGCGCGATTGGCGCGGGCGACGTCGCCCGCGGGCGCTTCGCCGTCGCCAGCCGCCTGCGTTACGACCCGGCCACCCAGGGCCTGCATCTGGACAACCCGGAACTGCTGAGCGTGGATCTGCCCGGTTCCGGCAGCGTCATGAAGGGCGGCACCCGCGAACTCATCAACGCGGTGCTGGTCGAATACGCGCGCCAGGAACCGATATACCGCATCGACAGCGACGTGCTGGATCGCCTGCCGCGCGGCAAGCACATCGGTGCGACCCTCATCGAAAACGGAAAAATCGTGGTGAAACTGGATGGAAACTGATACCCGCACCCTGCGCCGACTGCGGCGCTCCCGTCGCCTGCTGGCCGCCGCGCTCGCCGCCAGCACGGCCGCACTGCCCTTCCCCGCGTGGCTCGCGCATGCCGAACCGGCCGCCGCCATCGCGGCGGACAGCCTGACCCTCACGCCCGCGCAGTTGCAGAGCGCCGCCGAACCAGCGTTTCCGCGCAAGGAGACCTGGCTGGGTGGCCTGGCACGCCTGACCCTCAGCCGGCCGGTGATCGCCATTCCGGCCGGCGGCGATCGCATCCAGATGGATCTCGACTACGACGCTACGCTGGCCGGCAGCGGCAACCGGCAGGGACGCTTCCGGGTTGCCAGCGGACTGCGTTATGACCCGGCCACCCAGGGCCTGCACCTGGAGCGCCCGGAACTGATGGATCTGCAGGCGGATGGCCAGGGCAAGCCGATGGACGCGCAGACCCGCGAGATGATCAACGGCCTGCTGGAGCAATACGCGCAGGACGAACCGATTTATCGGCTCGACGCCGAGGCGCTGGCGCAAATCCCCGGCACCCTCTCGTCCGATGCCATCCGCATCCAGGACGGGCAGGTCCACCTGCGTCTGGGCCAGTGAACGCGAAGCGGCGGGGCGGCCCGCCGCTTCGAATTCCCGATCGCCTCGCCGCGACCGGCCAACAGGTCACAGCTCGAAGCGATAGCTCAGCTTGACCAGCAGTTGTTCGTCGTCGCGCAACCCGAACGCATCGCCCAGCAACGCGCCTGCGCTATCCCCGAAGCGGTTGTTCTCGCGTCCGCCACGGCCGTAGACGACATACAGGTAGGACAGCGGCGCCAGCTCGTAGCGATAGCGGATCTGGAAACCCAGATTGCTCAGGCTGAAATCGTTGATCTCGTCGTCGCTGCGCAGCGCATCGCCGCCGGCCATCACCCGGTAGGCCTGGCGGGCACGGGCGTCGAGCGCGATCGACTGCAGCTTGACGCGCAGTTCCTGGCGGTCGCTGATGGTCCAGTTGAGGCCGGCATTCACATGCCACTCGCGCCCCTCGAAGCTGCCGATCAGGTTGTCGTACTGCCAGACCAGCCAGTCCGGGGTGCGATCGGCATAGAAGCCGCCGTACAGGCTGAAGGCGTCGTTGATGAAATAGGTGGCCTGGTATTCGAAGGCGTAGCCGATCTCGTCGTTGCCGGCGAGGCCGCCGCTGACCAGATCCGCATAGACGTCGTGCGCCCAGTGTCCCTTGCGCGGACGTTCGTACTCGTAGTGCGCATTGAAGCGGGCCGGCACGTTCACCGAACCATGGCCGCGGGTCAGCAGGTCCTCGACGCCCGAGGTGTTGATATTGATCTGGGCGTACTCGCTGGCACCGTTGCGCAGTTGTCCCTGCCGGCTCATCCGGAACTGGTTGTTCAACCGCTCGCCGTGGTTGTTGTAGACCGAACTGACCCGCCAGCGCCATTCCTTCGATGAGTAACGCGAGCTTTCGGGCTGGTCGGCGAAGCGCCGCTTCACCTCCCAGTGCAGGTAGTTCATGCTGTTGCGCGACAGGTAGCCGGCGTCGTTGATCTGCAGGTCGTTGCCGAAATGCATGGCGATCCACTGCTGGCGCCAGCCATGATCCATCTCGTAGTCGGCCCAGACCGTGGCGCCCAGATCGCGGGTGGTGTCGCCATGCTCGTCGATCTGGCTGCCGAACACGCGCGTGCGCACGTTCCAGCGCGCGGTCGGACGCCAGTTGTGGTCGATGCCGAACACGGTCGCCTCGCGATCAAGGTACGGACGATCCACGCGGGTCATCATCATGCCCAGGTTCTGGTCCTTGAAATCACGCACCAGCCGCAGCGCGTAGAACGAGCGCCCCACCTCGTCCGCCTCGTCGGCGGCAAACACGCCGTACTTGGTCTGCCCGAACGAGCCGTTGAGCTTGACCGCGGCGGTGATGTCGCCCGCGCCACGGCCATCGTCGGCCGGCCCGCCGACCCGGCGGGTATACAGCAACTGGCTGAAATCCGACGGCGTGGTGTATTCGAACAGCCCCTGGTTCTCGGTGAAGAACGGTCGCTTGTCGCTGATGAAGGTTTCGGTGGCGCTGAAGTTGACCACCAGGTCATCGCTTTCCACCTGGCCGAAATCGGGATTGAGCGTGGCGGTCATCTGGAACTGGCCGTTGGGCTTCCAGAACAGATCCACGCCGCCGTCGAAATCGCTGTCACCGCGAATGTTGTCGTACAGGCCCGATGCGTACGGCGTGATCGCCAGCAGCGACTGGCTGTACCGCGGCACTTCGACAGGCGTGAACTCGGACAGGAACCGTGACCGCTCGAAGCTCGCCACCGGCCAGGCCACGCGTTCCCCGGTGGAGCCGACGACGCGATCCAGATAGATCTTCATCCGGCGGACATCGCCCTCGCCACCGCGCATCGGTGCGATGTACCAGGGAATCAGCATTTCCGCCGACCAGCCGTCGGCATCCTCGCTGACCGCGTGCTTCCAGTTGCCGTCCCAGTCGTCGTTGAAATCGGACTCGTTGGTGATCACCGCGTCGGCGACGCCATCGGTCGAGGAAATGGTGAAGTTGTAGCCGGTGCGGCCGTCACCGTCGAAATCGATCATCAGGTTGACCCGGTCCACCTGATCCTCGAAATCCCGCTGCACGCGCTGGCGGGTACGACTGGCGGCCGGCTGGATATTGCGGAAGCCGATGGCAAGCCCATCGGGCGTGGCCAGCACCCACGCCTCGGTCGGGTGGGTCGCCGGCGTGCCGGTCAGCGGCTGCACCTTGCGGAAATCGGTGATGTGCCGCGCGCCCTGCCATTCGGCCGGATCGATGCGGCCGTCCACGTCGATGGCCAGGGCCGGCGCGGACAACGCCATCAGGATGGAGAGACTCAGGATTGCCGCGCGCATGTCGGGAGTTCCGTTGGGCTCGTGCCCGTTGGACGCCACCCTAGCGTTCCGGTGACCGGTCACCGACTGGCGTAGGTCATGTCAACCATTTGGCCGCCGCCTGCATCCCGTCACAGGCGGCACCCGGTGTAGCGGCGATTACGATTTGGGTTGCAGCATCGTGCCCGTGCACTTCTTGCTGCCGCACCGGCAGGCCCAGACCTTCTTCAGGCGGGCGGTGTGCGGCTCGTCCAGGACGATGCCGTAGTTGTAGGTCAGTTCCTCGCCGGGCTTGATGTCGCGGATGGCCTCGATGAACACCTTGTCCTTCTTGCGGTTCTTGCCGTCGTGTTCCTCGATGACCGCTTCGCAGTTGGGATCGCAGCTGTGGTTGATCCAGCGCGCCTTGTTGCCCTTGTGGTTGGCGTCGATGACGTATTCGTCGTTGAGGGTGAACAGGAAGGTGTGGCCGGATTCCACGTCGCCGCTGTCGTCCTCGTCCACTTCCTCGTGGGTGCGCCGCTTGCCCTTGTACTCGACGACGCGTTCGCCCTTCTCGAGGGGCGCGATGGCGAATACGCCATTGCCATGGATGTCGGACTTGCGGGCTTCAATCTTGCGGGGCATGCGGGTTCCGGTGGAGGGCGGGAGGGAGGATTCTCGCTCAGACCGCCGGGGATCCCAAGCATCCGCGATTCCGGCGAATCCCCGCCAACCGCAAACCGGGGCCGGCACGTGCATGGCCGGCGCATGAATCCCGCGCGCACCGCTTGTCCGGTCGCCCCGGAACCGCGCGTTAAACCGCCTGCTTCCCAACCACCCTTCTCCGCAACCACCACGAGCCGCCGCCATGCCCAACCCCGTTTCCTCGCCAGGACTGCGGTCCTGCCTGCTGTCATCGATCGTGCTGCTCGGAGGCTGCCAGGCGCAGGCCGGCAAGCCGGGAACCTCCCCCGCCGCGCTCCCGCCCGTGGCGGACGCGGCCGCTGACGTCATGGCGCGTGGCGAATACCTGGTCCGGATCGGCGGGTGCAACGATTGCCATACGGCGGGCTACGCCGAGCGCCAGGGCGACGTGCCGACCGCGCAGTGGCTGACCGGCTCGCCGCTGGGCTACCACGGCCCGTGGGGCACGACCTACGCCAGCAACCTGCGCCTGCGCATGCAGGAGATGAGCGAAGCCCAGTGGCTGGCCTACAGCGGCAACCTGCGTACCCGGCCGATCATGCCGGACTTCACCCTGCGGGCCATGAGCGAAGCCGACCGCCGCGCGATCTACCGGTTCGTGCACTCGTTGGGCCCGGCAGGAGAAACCGCGCCGGCCTACCTGCCGCCCGGCCAGACCCCGCCCGCCCCCTACTTCTCCCTGGTCCTGCCGGAAGCTCCGGCCGCGCCAGCCACCGCCACGGCCCCGGCGCGAAACTGAACAAGTTCATGCTTGGCGGGGCGCCGGGTTAAAGCGTACAATTTCGGTACGTTTTTAATTCCCCCATCCCGCCATGCTCCGCGTCACCAAGCTCACCGACTACGCCACCGTGGTGCTGACCGTGCTCGCCGCACGGCCGGGCGAGGTGCTGAGCGCCACCGATCTGGCCGATCACTCCGGACTGGAATCGCCCACCGTCAGCAAGGTCCTCAAGCCGCTGGCCCAGGCCGGCCTGGTCGAGGGCCTGCGCGGCGTGCATGGCGGCTACCGGCTGAGCCGGGCCGCCGCCGACATCAGCCTGATCGAGATCGTCGAGGCCATGGAAGGGCCGCTGGCGATGACCGAATGCAGCCAGGCCGACAGCCACTGCGGGATCGCGCACCAGTGCGGCGCCCGCGCCAACTGGCGCCTGATCAACGACGTGGTCGCCGACGCCCTGCGCGGCGTGACCCTGGCGCAGATGCTCCACCCTCCCGCTTCCCCCGACGACGTCCGCCGGCGCCCGATCGCCGTGCGCGTCGCCAGCAGTTGAGTACACAGGCAGCCCAATGGCCACCGAGAACGCAGAAATCCTGGAACAGCTGGGACGTCGCTATGACGCCGGCTTCATCACCGACATCGAATCCGATTCGCTGCCGCCCGGCCTCAACGAGGACGTGGTGCGGGCGCTGTCCGCCAAGAAGGACGAACCGGAGTGGATGACCGAATGGCGGCTGGCCGCCTACCGCCACTGGCTGACCATGCCGGTGCCGCACTGGGCCAAGCTGAAGATCGCCCCGATCGACTTCCAGGCCATCAGCTATTACAGCGCGCCCAAGGCCAAGTACAAGTCGCTGGACGAGGTGCCGCAGGAACTGCTCGACACCTATGACAAGCTGGGCGTGCCGCTGCACGAGCGCGCCAAGCTGGCCGGCGTCGCGGTCGACGCGGTGTTCGACTCGGTCTCGGTGGGCACCACCTTCCGCAAGGAACTGGCCGAGAAGGGCGTCATCTTCTGCTCGATGAGCGAGGCCATCCGCGAGCACCCCGAACTGGTCCGCCAGTACCTGGGCAGCGTGGTGCCGACCGGCGACAACTACTTCGCCGCGCTGAATTCGGCGGTGTTCTCCGACGGCAGCTTCGTGTTCATCCCCAGGGGCGTGCGCTGCCCGATGGAACTGAGCACCTACTTCCGCATCAACGCCGGCCACACCGGCCAGTTCGAACGCACCCTGATCATCGCCGAGGACAAGAGCTACGTGTCCTACCTGGAAGGCTGCACGGCGCCGATGCGCGACGAGAACCAGCTGCATGCGGCGGTGGTCGAGCTGGTGGCGCTGGAAGACGCCGAGATCAAGTACAGCACGGTGCAGAACTGGTACCCGGGCGACGAGGAAGGCCGCGGCGGCATCTACAACTTCGTGACCAAGCGCGGCGAATGCCGCGGCGCGCGCAGCAAGATTTCCTGGACCCAGGTGGAGACCGGCTCGGCCATCACCTGGAAGTACCCGTCCTGCGTGCTGCTGGGCGACGACTCGGTCGGCGAATTCCACTCGGTGGCGCTGACCCATCACCGCCAACAGGCCGACACCGGCACCAAGATGATCCACATCGGCAGGAACACCAAGTCGAAGATCATCAGCAAGGGCATCAGCGCCGGCCGCGGCCAGAACACCTACCGCGGCCTGGTCAAGGTGGACCGCAACGCCGCCAACGCGCGCAACTACACCCAGTGCGACAGCTTGCTGATCGGCAAGCAGTGCGGCGCCCACACCTTCCCCTACATCGAGGTGAAGAATCCGAGCGCCACCCTGGAGCACGAGGCCACCACTTCCAAGATCTCCGACGACCAGCTGTTCTATTGTCGCGCCCGCGGCATCAGCGAGGAGGACGCGGTGTCGATGATCGTCGACGGCTTCTGCAAGCAGGTCTTCCGCGAGCTGCCGATGGAGTTCGCGGTGGAAGCCAAGAAGCTGCTGGAAGTGTCGCTGGAAGGCAGCGTCGGCTGACGCTTTCTTCCCGGGATTCGGGATTGGAGATTGGGGATTCGCAAGAGCGAAACCCGCTCCCCCGCTTCCCTCCTGCATTCAACGAATCCCTATTTCGAATCCCCAATCCCATGCTCAAGATCGAAAACCTCCACGCCAGCGTCGCCGGCAAGGAAATCCTCAAGGGCCTGTCCCTGGAAGTGAAGCCCGGCGAGGTCCACGCCATCATGGGCCCCAACGGCGCCGGCAAGTCCACGCTGGGCAACATCCTGGCCGGCCGCGAGGGCTATGAGGTCACCGCCGGTTCGGTCGAATTCGACGGCAAGGCGCTGCTGGAGCTGGAGCCGGAAGAACGCGCCGCCGCCGGCGTGTTCCTGGCCTTCCAGTACCCGGTCGAAATCCCGGGCGTGAACAACACCTACTTCCTGCGCGCGGCGCTCAACGCCCAGCGCAAGGCGCGCAGCGAGGACGAACTGGATTCCATGCAGTTCCTCAAGCTGGTGCGCGAGAAGCTGGCCGTGCTGCACCTGCGCGACGATCTGCTGCACCGGGGCGTCAACGAGGGTTTCTCCGGCGGCGAGAAGAAGCGCAACGAGATCTTCCAGTTGGCCGTGCTGGAGCCCCGGCTGGCCATCCTCGACGAGACCGACAGCGGCCTGGACATCGATGCGCTGAAGAACGTCGCCGACGGCGTCAACGCGCTGCGCTCACCGGATCGCGCCTTCCTGGTCATCACCCACTACCAGCGCCTGCTCGATTACATCAAGCCGGACGTGGTGCACGTGCTGGCCGATGGCCGCATCGTCGAAACCGGCGGTCCGGAACTGGCGCTGGAACTGGAGCAGCACGGCTACGCCTGGATCAAGGATCGGGTGGCCCCCGAAAAGGTCGCCGGATGAGCGCCCTGCTGGATTCCCTCGCCACCGGCTTCAGCGGCGACGCCGCGCGCCGCGCGGTGCTGGACGAGGCGCTGCGCGACGGCCTGCCCGGTCCGCGCGCCGAGGCGTGGAAGTACACCTCGCTGCGCCAGCTCGAACGCCGCAGCTTCGCCCCGGTCGAAGCCCTGCCCGCGCTGGATCCGATGCTGCTGGCCGGCATCCCGGGCCCGCGCGCGGTGTTCGTCAATGGACGCTATTCGGTCGCGCTTTCGCTGACCAGCGACTTGCCGGAAGGCGTCAGCCTGCAGCTGTTGTCCGAGGCGCTGGCCGAGGGCGGCGAATCCGCCCGCTTCCTGCAACGCCGTTTCGAACGGAGCGATGAAGTGTTCGCCCGCCTCAACGCGGCCCTCGCCAATGAAGGCGTGCTGCTGCGGGTGGCCGAGTCCGTCGAAGTCGAGGCGCCGCTGCACCTGGTGTTCATCGGCGCATCCGACGACACCGACCATGCCTGGCATCTGCGCAATCTCGTCGAACTGCGCGCGGGTGCCTCGCTCAAGGTGTTCGAACATCATTTCGGCACCGGCTCGCACGCCCATCTGGCCAACACGCTGGTCCATGTCCATGTCGGGCGCGGTGCGCGCCTGGCCCACGCGCGCGTGCAGGAAGACGGCGATCGCGCCACCCACCTGTTGCGCACGGATGCCGTGCTGGCCAGCGATGCCGAATACCGCCGCATCGATCTGGAACTGGGCGCGGCGCTGTCGCGGCATGAGTTCAACGTGCGGCTGGAAGGCGACCGGGCCCGCCTGATTGCCAACGGCGTGCTGCTCGCCGACGGCCGCCGCCATCTGGATACCCGGCTGGGCATCGACCACATCGCCCGCGACACCGCCTGTGAGCTGACCTGGCGGGGCCTGGGCGCCGGACGCGGACGCGCGGTGTTCCATGGCGGCATCCTGATCCGCGAGGGTGCCGACGGCACCGACGCGGCGCTGTCGAACAAGAACCTGCTGCTGTCCGACAACGCCGAGATCGACACCCAGCCGGTGCTGGAAATCCATGCCGACGAAGTGAAGGCCGCGCACGGCGCGACCGTCGGCCGGCTGGACGCCAACGCGCTGTTCTACCTGCGTTCGCGCGGCCTTCCGGAAACGGAAGCGCAGCAGTTGCTGACCGCTGCGTTCTGCCGCGAGCCGATGTCCATCATCACCAACCCGGCGGTGCGTGAGCAGTTGTCGCAGCGCATCGACCAGGCCCTGGCCGGGCTGGGTGCGCCGTGAACGCCGGTCCCGCGCCACATCGCGATCCGGCCGGCACGCCCGACTGGGCGCGCGTGCGCGCCGACTTCCCGCTGCTGGAGCGCCAGGTCCACGGCAAGCCGCTGATCTATTTCGACAGCGCCAACACCGGCCAGAAACCGGCCTCGGTAATCGCCGCCACGGATGCGTTCTACCGCCGCCACAACGCCAACGTCAGCCGCGCGGTGCACACGCTCGGCACGGAAGCCACCGACGCCTATGAAGGCGCGCGCCGCAAGCTGGCCCGCTTCCTCAACGTGCGCGCCGACGAACTGGTGCTGTGCAGCGGCACCACCTTCGCGATCAACCTGGTCGCCTACTCCTGGGCGCTGCCGCGCCTGGGCAAGGGCGATGTCATCTTGGTTTCGCGGATGGAGCATCACGCCAACATCGTGCCGTGGCAGCTGGTCGCCCAGCGCACCGGCGCCACGCTTCGCGTGGCCGAGATTCTTCCGGACGGTTCGCTGGACCTGCCCGGCCTGTACGCGGCGATGACGCCGGATGTGAAGCTGCTGGCGATTACCCACGTGTCCAACGTGCTGGGCACGGTCAATCCGGTCCGCGAGATCTGCCGGGAAGCGCGCAAGCACGGCATCGTCACGATGGTGGACGGTTCGCAGGCCACGCCGCACCGCCCGGTGGACGTGGCCGCGATCGGCTGCGATTTCTATGCCCTGACCGGCCACAAGATGTGCGGGCCCACCGGCACCGGCGCGCTGTGGGCCCGGCGCGAGCATCTGCAGGCCATGCCGCCCTTCATCGGTGGCGGCGAGATGATCAAGGAGGTCAGCTTCGACGGCACGGTGTTCAACGACCCGCCGCACAAGTTCGAGGCCGGCACGCCCAACATCGCCGGTTTCATCGGCCTGGGCGCGGCGGTGGATTACCTCGAGTCGGTCGGCATCGCCAACATCGAGGCGCGCGAAACCGAACTGCTGGCCCACGCGACCGAGGAGCTGCGCAAGATCGACGGCCTGCGCATCTTCGGCACCGCGCCGGAGAAAGCCGCGGTCATCTCCTTCCTGGTCGAAGGCGCCCATGCGCACGATCTGGCGACCCTGCTGGACCTGGAAGGCGTGGCGATCCGTTCCGGCCAGCACTGCGCGCATCCGCTGCTGCAGTTCTTCGGGGTCGCCGCGACCTGCCGGGCCTCGCTGGCCTTCTACAACACCCACGCCGAAATCGAAGCCTTCGCCGCCGCGCTGAAGAAAGCCCGCAGCCTGCTGGCCTGATTGCGGCGCGCATCCCCCTGTAGGAGCGACGTCAGTCGCGACCGGATACCTGGGCCGCCCGGAATCCCGGTCGCGACTGACGTCGCTCCTACAGTTGGGGGGCGGTTTTCCGTAAGATCGGCGCATGAGCACGCTGACTTTCCGTACCGCGACCGCCGCGGACATCCCCGCCCTCGTCTCGCTGGTGACCTCCGCCTACCGTGGCGAGGTCAGCAAGCAGGGCTGGACCACCGAAGCCGATCTGCTGGATGGCCAGCGCATCGATCCCGAAGGCCTGCTGCGTGACATCGAACGCGCCCGGAGCCGCATCCTTGTCGCCGAACGCGATGGGCAGATGCTGGCTTGCGCGCATGTCGCGGTGGAGGACGGCGCCGGCTACTTCGGCATGTTCTCGGTCCGGCCCGATCTGCAGGGCGGCGGCGTGGGCAAGGCGGTGATCGCCGAGGCCGAACGCGTGGTTCGCGAAGACTGGCGACAACCGGCCATCCGGATGAGTGTCATCGACGTGCGCGACGAACTCATCGCCTTCTACGAGCGTCGTGGCTACGCGCGCACCGGCATCAAGAAGCCCTTCCCCTACGGCGACGAGCGCTTCGGCATTCCCAAGCGCGACGATCTCCGCTTCGAGGTGCTGGAGAAAGCGCTGTGAGCGAGAACTGGACCTTCGTCTGCGCGCTGGGCGAAATGCTGCCCGGCGAGATGCGCACGGTGTTCGACGAAGTCACCGGCACCCCGATCCTGGTGATGAACTACGACGGCGATTTCTACGCGCTGGAGGATCGCTGCAGCCACGAGGATTTCGAACTGTCCTCCGGCAATTACGACGGCGACGAGGCCACCATCGAATGCATCCTGCACGGGGCCAAGTTCGACATCCGCGATGGTCGGGCGCTGTGCGCGCCGGCCTATTCGCCGGTACCCAAGTTCCCGGTCAAGCAGGAACACGGCGGGCTCTGGACCCGCGACGACCGCGGCTGATCGGCACGCCGGCAGCGGCTTTCCAAAAGGGCGGATTCCCCGGAATCCGCCTTTTTTGTTTCTTCCGCACCGCCATTCGGCGAGGCGTCTTTGCGAAAGAGAACAATTATCATTAAGATTATAAATTCGTTATCCGGCTGACCCGCCCCGCTCCCCTTGCCCCTTCCGACCCGCCCCCGTGACGAACGTCGCAGCGCCCTCTTCTGGGCGCTGCTGGGACTGTTGTGGTCGCTGGTGTGGCTGCTTCCGGTCGCATCGGCATCCGTCGCGGCCGTCACCGGCCCGACCGTGGTGGCGGCCGCGTTGTCCGAGGGGACTCCGGCAGCGGAGGCAAACACCCGGGACGCCGAAGAGAGAAGTCCCGCCACAGGCTGGCAACTCCCGTCCGTGGACTCGATCGCCGCCGTCGAACCTTCACCCGAAGGCGAGTTCGACCCTGCGAGCGGCCCCGCCCCCGCTGACCGCCCCGGCTTCCAGCCCGCACGTTGCGCGTCCGTCCGTTCCGGCGATGTCCGGTTCCGGTCCGACGCCTGCCGTCTGCCGCACGGCCACGCGCCCCCGCGCGCCTGAATCCGCACTGGCGATCCGGATGCCCGGGCCGCCAGCGCCCCCGCTTCCCCATCGCCCGTCGCCACGGGGATTCCCTTCCGAAACCGCCAAGACACCCATGAACCCGATCAAGTCGCGCAAGCACGCCACTCCCGCATCCCGTTCCCCGAACGGCCTGACCACCGCCACCCTGCTGACCAGCCTGGCGCTGGCCGTCCCCGCCGCCGCCCAGGTCGCCTCCGACACCGCGCCCAAGCCGGATCCGACCACCCTGCCGGAGGTGCACGTCGAAGGCACCTCGGTCGGCGAATACAAGGCGGACAAGCTGGCCTCGCCCAAGTTCACCCAGTCGCTGCAGGACACCCCGCAGACCATCCAGATCATCACCGACGATCTGTTCAACCAGCAGGGCGCGACCACCCTGACCGAGGCGCTGCGCAACAGCCCGGGCGTGGGCACCTTCTTCGTCGGCGAAAACGGCAATACCGCCACCGGCGACACCTTGTTCATGCGCGGCTTCGACAGCTCCAGCAGCATCTTCGTCGACGGCGTGCGCGACCTGGGTTCGATCTCGCGCGACGTGTTCAATGTCGAACAGGTCGAAGTCGAGAAGGGGCCGGCCGGCACCGACAACGGCCGCAGCGCACCGACCGGCGCAATCAACATGGTCAGCAAGCAGGCCACGCGGAAGGACGCGATCAGCGCGACCGTCTCGATCGGCAGTGACGACCAGAAGCGCGTCACCGCCGACTGGAACCAGTCGCTCGGCATCCCCGGCGCGGCGTTCCGCCTCAACGTGATGGCGCAGGACAGCGACGTGCCCGGCCGCGATCTGATCAACAACAAGCGCTGGGGCGTGGCGCCGTCGCTGGCGTTCGGCCTGGGCTCTGATACCCGTTACTTCCTCAACCTGCTGTACGTGAAGCAGGACAACGTGCCGGACGGCGGCGTGCCGACCATCGGCCTGCCGGGCTACAGTTCGCCGGACCCTGCCCGTCCGCAGATCGCGCTGGCGCCGCGCGTGGACAGCGAGAACTTCTACGGCACGCGCTTCGATCACGACGACGTGACCGCGCAAATGGCCACGTTCCGCTTCGAGCACGACTTCTCCGACACGCTGAAGCTGACCAATACCGCACGTTGGGGCAAGAACGAACAGGACTACATGCTGACGGCATTCATGCTGTCCGCCACCGGCACCACGCCCACGCTGACCATCCCCGACATCAACAATCCTTATGGCTGGACGGTCAACCGCAGCCTGCCAACCTTCAAGGATCAGGAATACACCATCGCCACCAACCAGCTGAACCTGCGCGCCGACTTCTCGACCGGCCGCGTGCAGCACAACCTCAGCACCGGACTGGAGTTCGCGCGCGAGGAACTGGAAAGCTGGGGCGTCGCCACGATCCCGGGGACCGCCTGGCCGGCGGCCAATCTGTACAACCCCGACCCTGACGTCAGCGGCCTGCGCTGGGGCCGCAATGGTGCGCATAGCAAGGGCAAGATCACCACGTCGTCGCTGTACGCCTTCGATACCCTGAAGTTCAACGAAGCCTTCCTGCTGACCGCCGGCATCCGCCTGGATCACTACAAGACCGACTTCAGCAGCCTGGTCGCCTGCGGCGGTCGCGGCGGTCCCGTCTGCGGCAGCCTGCCCACCGGCACCATCGTGCCGGGCGTGGATCGGGATGCCTCCGATACCCTGGTCAACTGGAAACTCGGTGCGGTCTACAAGGTGGGCAACGTCGCCAGCGTGTATGCCAACTACGCGCTTTCGCAGCAGCCTCCGGGCGGTACCGCGCTGGAACTGAGCAACGCGGACAACAGCGCCAACAATCCCAAATACGACCCGCAGAAAGCCAAGACCTTCGAGGTCGGCAGCAAGTGGAACCTGCTGGGTGACGATTTGCTGCTGACCCTGGCGGTGTTTCAGACTGACGTGAGCAACGAAGTGATCACCGAGAACGGGGTGACCTTCCAGGGCGGCGAGAAGCGCGTGCGCGGCGTGGAGGTTTCGGCGGTTGGCAAGCTTACCGACGACTGGTCCGTGTCCGCCGGCTACACCGCGATGGACGCCACCGTGAAGGATGGCCCGGTCGTGGCGAACGACAAGACCCGCGATCTGGGCTACACCCCGGACAGCGCCTTCACCGCCTGGACCACCTACGAACTCCCCTTCGGCCTGACCGTCGGCGGTGGCGTGCGTTACTCCGGCGAAATGAAGCGCGGCACCGACGGTGCCGTGGGCACGCCGAACTTCGTCAAGTCGTACACGGTGTGGGACGCGGTTGTCAGTTATGCCTTCAGCCCGAACCTGGATCTGCGCTTGAACGCCTACAACCTGTTCGACAAGGACTACGTGGCGGCGATCAACAAGAGCGGCTACCGTTACACGCCGGGTGCGCCGCGTTCGGTGCTGCTGAGCCTGAACCTGCGGTTCTGACGCGGTCGTGGCGGGGAGGCGCGCGCCTCCCCGTTTTCCTCCAAGGAGCAAGACATGCTGCTGCATATTCCCCAGGTGCTCGCCCCACAGGAGGTCATGGCGATGCGGCAGGCGCTGGACCAGGCCGACTGGACCGACGGCCGCGAGACCGTCGGCGTCCAGGGCGCGCAGGTCAAGCGCAACGAGCAGTTGCCGGACGCCTCGCCGCTGCGCGAACAACTGGGCCAGCGGATTCTGGCCGCGCTGGAACGCAATCCCCTGTACTTCGCCGCGGCGCTGCCGCTCCACGTCGTACCACCGCGTTTCAACCGCTACCAGGGCGGCGGTGAATACGGCTTCCACATCGACGGTTCGGTGATGCTCACCCGGACCCCGGATGGCCGCAGCCAGGCGGTGCGCTCCGACGTGTCCTGCACGCTGTTCCTGTGCGAGCCCGGCGAATACGACGGCGGCGAGTTGATCGTCAGCGACACCTATGGCGAGCACGAAGTGAAGCTGCCCGCCGGCGACATGGTGCTGTATCCGTCCAGCAGCCTGCACAAGGTCCAGCCGGTGACGCGTGGCGCGCGCCTGGCCTCGTTCTTCTGGGTGCAGAGCATGGTGCGCGACGACGCCTGCCGGCGCCTGCTGTTCGAGATGGATACTTCGCTGGAGACGTTGCGGCAGACCGGCGCGGACAACGCCGCGGTGGTCCGGTTGACCGGCGTGTACCACAACCTGCTGCGGCGCTGGGGCGAAACATGAGCGGCAAGATGCCTCTCATTTGCATTTGATAATGGTTCTCATTAAAATCCCTGCGCTTGCCGTCCCCTTGGGGCGGCCATCCACGCAGGGGTAAGTTTCTGTTCCAGGCGATCCGCCAGGCTGTCCAATCCCGCCGGTCGCGCCGCGAGGTGCGTCCGCGTGCGGCATGGCTGGCCGTGCTGGCCTCCGTATGCCTGTTGCTGTCCACCCTGCACTTCGGCGCCATGGCCGGGCAGCGTCCGCATGGTTTCGGCCACTGGGACAACCGCGCCAGTCCCGTCGGAATGCTCCAGCAGGCGCCGGAAGATGGAGCGCCCGATGCGGGGCGCCATGACGATCAGCCGGCCAAGAAGCGGCGCGTCACCCTGCAGCCGGTTTCCCAGCACGCCGAACCGGAACCGGTGGCGACGCCGAGGGAGCTCCTCCCCGTCCTGGCATTCTCCTTGTCCAGGCAACCGCCTTCCGGCGGCGCATGCCTGCGCACTTCCGGTCGCGTGCCGAGCAAGCCGGCGCCGCCATGCCAGCGCCATCGCGGCCAGGCGCCTCCCGTGCTGGCTTCGCTGCTCCAGATCGCCTGACCGGCTGACGCGCCAGACGCGTCATATCCGCCGTCACGTCTGCGGTCCGCACCGCGCCTTCTCCCAACCAGTCCCTTCCTTCTCCTTCGCGGGGGAGGGAACCACATGCCTGTCCGACGACCATGACCCAGCCCCGCTTCCCGCTTTCCCCCCGCCACAACCGGCTCGCCGCCTGCCTGCTGCTTTCCCTTTCCGCACCCGTTGTCGCCCAGCAGATGCCCGACGGTTCCGACCGGCCCAACACCCTCGACACCGTCGTCGTCACCGCGGCCGGCTTCGAGCAGAAGATCGTCGACGCGCCGGCCAGCATCAGCGTGGTCACCCGCGAGGATCTCAGCCAGCGCCCCTATACCAGCCTGATCGACGCACTGCGCGATGTGGAAGGCATCGATGTGGGCATGGAAACCACCGACAAGAATGGTGCGGCCACCGTCAGCATGCGCGGCATGCCCTCCGAGTACACCCTGGTGCTGATCGACGGTCGTCGCCAGAGCAACGTCGGCCAGCTCTACCCGAACAATTTCGGCGGCGGCCAGTTTGCATACGTGCCGCCGCTGGACGCGATCGAACGCATCGAAGTGGTCCGCGGCCCGATGTCCACGCTGTACGGCTCCGACGCGATGGGCGGCGTGATCAACATTATCACCCGCCGCAACAGGGAAGAATGGGGCGGCTCGATCACCCAGGGCTTCACGATCCAGCAGGAAGATCAGTTCGGCGACGCACGCACCACCGATCTCTATCTCAGTGGTCCGCTGGTCAAGGACCGGCTGGGCATGGCGGTGCGCGGCAGCTGGTACGACACCGACGAGTCGAACCCGGAGTGGCCGGCGCTGCCGCTGCCGGACGGTTCGATGTGGGAACGCACGCTGGGCTTCGGCGGCGGCGGCAAGGCGGTCGCGAACACCCGCTGGAACGCCGGCGTGCGCCTGGACTTCAGCCTCGACGAGCACAATGATTTCTGGCTGGACTACGACATCTCGCGGCAGAAGTACGACAACCGCAAGGGCCAGACCGGCACCCTGGACAGCCTGGAAAGCCTGTGGCGCAGTGGCAACGCCACCCTTCCCAATCCCGATGGTCCGGGCACGGTCAGCCGTCGCGTCGTGCAGCCGCGTGTCGGCTATACCGCATGGCAGCGCTACGAGCGCGATCAGCTGTCACTGACCCACCAGGGCCGCTATGACTTCGGCACCTGGCAGACCAGCTTGACCCACGCCACGAGCAACAACCTCGGCCGCTCGCTGCCGCTGACGCTGGAAGAACGCGCCAACCTGCAGACGCTGTGGAACGATGTCTGCGCACGTCGCGGCCAGGCCGCCCGCTGCAACATGGCCAACGGCAACCTGGGCGTGCTCAACGACGCCGAGCGCGCGCGCCTGTCCGCGTTCCTGCCGCGCCCGCTGCGCACGATGGAGCTGGAAGGCTACGTGCTGGACACGATGCTCGACATGACCTTCGGCGCCCACAAGCTGACCGTCGGTGGCCAGTACAACGACACCGACATGACCGACGGCGTGTTCGGCATGGACGGCGGCGGTTATCGCGACGGCGTGAAGCAGAAGCACCGGATGTGGTCGGTGTTCGCCGAGGACAACTGGTCGTTCACCGACACCCTGACCGCCACGCTGGGCGTGCGCTACGACGATCACAACGTGTTCGGCAGCCATGTCAGTCCGCGCGCCTACCTGGTCTGGAACGCCAGCGACGCCTGGACGGTCAAGGGCGGCGTCAGTACCGGCTACAAGACGCCGCGCCCGGATCAACTGTTCCCGGGCGTGACCGGCTTCGGCGGCCAGGGCGTGCTGCCGCTGGTCGGTTCGCCGAACCTGAAGCCCGAGACCAGCACCAACTACGAGCTGGCCGCCTACTACGAGGGCGACCGCTTCGGCTTCAACATCACCGGCTTCTTCAACAAGTTCGAGGACAAGATCGCCAGCGGCGGCACCTTCCCGAACTGCGAGGTCGCGCCCGCCGGCAGCGGCTACTGCGTGGATGTCGGTCCCGGCTGGGCCGAACTGGGCTACAGCACCTTCAGCCAGAGCGTGAACATCGACGAGGCCGAGACCCGCGGCGTCGAACTGGCCGCGCATGTGGACCTGCGGGACAACCTGGAGCTGCGCGGCAACTACACCTACACCAAGTCCGAGCAGACCAGCGGCGCGGCCAAGGGCATGCCCATCGCCGGCAACCCGGCCAGGCACATGGCCAACGCCAGCCTGAACTGGCGGATCAGCGACGCCCTCAGCCTGTCGCTGATCGGCGAGGGTCGCTACGACCGCTATCGCGACACCGTGGTCACCTCGGTCAACGGCGCGACCGTCTCCAACGTTCGCTATTACGAGGACTACACCGTGTTCCACCTGGGCGGCAGCTGGAAGGCCACCGACGCGCTGACCATCAATGCCCGGGTCAACAACGTGTTCGACAAGGATTTCGTGTCCCAGTCCTGCCTGCTGATCAGCGACAGCGAGTACAGCTGCGTGGACGACTACGCGGTGAAGGAACAGCGCCGCAGTTTCTGGGTGTCGCTGAACCTGCGCTTCTGACGCGGTATCCGGCCGGTCCGCCCATCGGCGGGCCGGCCACCTCAATTGAGAGGCATTCTCATTTGTGGTCTAATTCTCCCTTCCTTCGACCCGTCCCGCCCGCTTGAGCCCAGCGCCCGCACAATCCGTCACCAGCCAGCAGCAGCGCCGGGGTTACTGGCTGCGCACGCTGCACCAATGGCATTGGATCAGTTCGGCGATCTGCCTCATCGGCATGCTGCTGTTCGCGGCTACCGGCATCACCCTCAATCACGCCTCGAAAATCGAGGCCAAGCCCGAGGTGGTCAACCGGCAGGCGCAGTTGCCGCCCGCGCTGCTGGCCAAGCTGGGAAGCCGCCAGGAAGGCAATGCGCCGCTGCCCGCTCCGGTCGCCACCTGGCTGGGCGACGAGTTCTCCGTCGGCATCGGCCGTCGCCAGGCCGAGTGGTCGGACGTGGAAATCTATCTTTCGATGCCGCGCCCGGGCGCGGACGCCTGGCTGAGCATCGATCGCGAAACCGGCTCGGTGGAATACGAAAGCACCGACCGCGGCTGGGTGTCCTACTTCAACGACCTGCACAAGGGCCGCAACGCCGGCGCGGCGTGGGGATGGTTCCTGGACATCTTCGCGATCGCCTGCCTGGTGTTCTGCATCACCGGCCTGTTCCTGCTGCAACTGCACGCGCGCCAGCGCCGCCTGACCTGGCCGATGGTCGGCCTGGGCCTGGTGGTGCCGCTGCTGCTGGCCCTGATCTTCATCCACTGATCCTTCGACGAGCCCGCCCATGACCAAGACCACCGTGTCCCTGACCCTGACGTTCGCATTGAGCGGGTTGCTGACCGTTCCGGCGTATGCCGGCGAACTGAACATCAACGTCGAAGTGCCCCAGCTCAACGTCGCCGAGTACCACCGGCCCTACGTCGCGATATGGCTGGAGGGCGCCGACCAGAAAGTCGCCGCCAACCTGTCGGTCTGGTACCAGCAGCGCGATACCGCCGAAGGCCACGGCACCAAGTGGCTGCCGGACATGCGGCAGTGGTGGCGCAAGTCCGGCCGCACCCTGAAGGTGCCGGTGGACGGCGTCACCGGCCCGACCCGTCCGGTCGGCAAGCACGCGCTGAAGTTCACCGACAAGCAGCCGCAACTCGCGCAGCTGGCACCGGGCCAGTACACGCTGGTGGTGGAAGCCGCGCGCGAAGTCGGCGGCCGCGAACTGCTGAAGATTCCCTTCACCTGGCCGGCCAAGGGCGCCGCGCAGAGCGGCAAGGCCCAGGGCAGCAGCGAACTGGGCGCCGTCACCCTGACCGTCAAGCCGTAATCAATCCCGCGCGGATGCCGATGCATCCGCCCCTTCCCATACCCGACGAAAAGCTGGAGAAACCGATGAAGCGTTCCCTGACCCTCGCCATCGCGCTGGCGTCCGCACTGCCGCTGAGCGCGTTCGCGCACAAGGCCTGGCTGCAGCCGTCGCAGACGGTGATCGCCGGCCAGAATCCGTGGATCACCGTGGACGCCGCGGTGTCCAACGACCTGTTCTACTTCAACCACGTGCCGCTGCGCACCGAGGGCCTGGCGATCACCGCGCCGGATGGCAGCAAGGTCGATGCGCAGAACCTGGCCACCGGCAAGTACCGCACCGTGTTCGACGTCGAGCTCAAGCAGCAGGGCACCTACCGCATCGCGGTGGTCAACAGCGGCCTGTTCGGCACCTGGGAAGAAAACGGCAAGCCCAAGCGCTGGCGCGGCACTCCCGCCACCTTCGCCACCGAAGTGCCGAAGGACGCCAAGAACCTGCAGGTTTCGCAGTCGGTCGGCCGCATCGAGACCTTCGTGACCAACGGCTCGCCCAACGACACCGCGCTCAAGACCAGCGGCGAGGGCTTGGAACTGGTGCCGGTCACCCATCCGAACGATCTGTTCGCCGGCGAGCCGGCCAAGTTCCGCATGCTCAAGGACGGCAAGCCGGCCTCGGGCCTGGAGTTCGAGATCACCCGCGGCGGCACCCGCTATCGCAACGCGCAGGACGAGATCAAGGTCACCACCGATGCCAACGGCGAGTTCAGCGTGACCTGGCCGGAAGCCGGCATGTACTGGCTGGAAACCACCGCGCAGGACGACAAGACCTCGTTGCCGCAGGCCAAGCAGCGCCGCCTCAGCTACGTGGCCACGCTCGAAGTCCTGCCGCAGTAATCACCAAGACCGGCGCGTCCCCCGGGACGCGCCGCGGGTCATGAGTTCCCCTTTTCCCTCCGTGTCTCCCCCGTCCTTCCCCGCTCCGGACATGGCGCTGCACGCGCTGCATGGCGAAACCATGGGCACGAACTGGTCGGTCCGGCTGGTCGCGTCGCCACGCGAGGATCTGCATGCGCTGCACGCGCTGATCCAGGCCGAACTGGATCGCGTGGTGGCGCAGATGAGTACCTGGGAAACGGAATCGGACATCAGCCGTTTCAACCGCGCGCAGGCCGGGCATTGGCAGGTGCTTCCGGACGCGTTCTTCACCGTGCTGCGATGCGCGCTGGATATCGCCGAGGCCAGTGAAGGCGCCTTCGATCCCACGGTCGGGCCGCTGGTGGGACTGTGGGGGTTCGGCGCCCATGCGCAATCCCGCACGGTTCCCGACGACGACCGCCGCGATTCGACCCGGCAACAGGTCGGCTGGCGGCGATTGGTGCTGGACACCGACCACCGGCGCCTGCTGCAGCCCGGTGGCGTGCAACTGGATCTGTCGGCCATCGCCAAGGGCCATGCGGTCGATGCGGTGGCCGAAACCCTGCGCGCGCGCGGTTTCGCCGCCGCTCTGGTCGAAGTCGGCGGCGAACTCTTCGGTTATGGCCGCAAGCCGGATGGCGAGCACTGGCGGGTGCTGATCGAATCCTCGCCGGACGAGGAGGAAGCCGCCGGCCTGGAGCCACGCATCGCGATCATCGACGAACGGGCGGTCGCCACCTCGGGCGATCGCTGGCACTGGTTCGAACAGGCCGGCGAACGCTACACGCATACCCTCGACCCGCGCACCGGCAAGCCGGTGTCCAGCGCTCGCGCGGCGGTCACCGTGCTGGCGCCCACCGCGATGGAAGCCGATGGCTGGGCCACCGCATTGACGGTGCTCGGCGCCGACGCGGGACTGGCGCTGGCCGAACGGCGCGGGATCGCGGCGCGCTTCATCGTCCGCGAGGGCGACACGCTGACGGAACGGGCCAGCAGCCGGTTCGCCTCGCATCTCGCCGCATGAGCGCGCAGTCCTCTCCCTCGCCGGTTTCCTTCGCCTGGCTGGGCAATGCCGCGGTCCTGCTTGCCCTGCTCGCCATCGTGGCGGCGATGGCGCTGCTGCAGGGCGAAACCTGGTGGCCGGCGTCGCCGCGCAGCGGCCGCTGGTTCGGCGCGGGCGCGGCGCTGCTGGCCTACGTCGGTGCGTGGGCGTGGCTGGCCGCGCGGCACCGTCGCCAGGATCGCCGCGCCATCGTCGACACCTCGCTGGAAGCGCTGCGGGTGGTATACGCCAGCCAGACCGGTTTCGCGCACATGCTGGCCGCGCGCACGGCCGACAGCCTGATCGCCGCCGGGGTCGCCGCGCGCGCGCAGGCCATCGATACGCTGCAGGCCGGCGATCTCGCGCAGGGGCGGATCCTGTTCGTGGTCAGTACCACCGGCGAAGGCGATCCGCCCGATCACGCGCTGGGCTTCGTCCGCCGGATCATGTCGCAGGCGCTTTCCCTGCACGGCCTGCGCTATGCCGTGCTGGCGCTGGGCGATCGCGAATACGCGCAGTTCTGCGCCTTCGGTCATCAACTCGATGACTGGTTGCGCCAGCACGGCGCGCAACCGCTGTTTGACCGCGTGGACGTCGACAATGCCGACGAAAGCGCCCTGCGTCATTGGCAGCATCACCTGGGTCAATTGGGCGGTGTGGCCGAACTGCCGGATTGGGATCGGCCGCGCTACGAGGACTGGATTCTCGCCGATCGGCGCGTGCTGAATCCCGGCAGCCAGGGCGAAGCGGCGTTCCACATTGCCCTGCGCCCGGCCACCGGCGCGTTGCCGGCATGGCAGGCCGGCGACATCGCCGAAATCGGTCCGCGCAATCCGCTGCCGGCCGTGGGTACCTTCGTCCAGGCCGTGGGCTGGGATCCGCAACGCCCGGTCGAATGGCAGGGGACGCGCCAACCGCTTGCCGACGTCCTGGCCCAGGTCCATCTGCCGGATCCGGAAACGCTGCGCGGCCACGCGCCCGAAACCGAGATCGCGGAACTCACCGCCCTGCCGCACCGCGAGTACTCCATCGCCTCGATTCCCGCCGATGGCAGCCTGCAATTGCTGGTCCGGCGCATGCGGCGTCCGGATGGACGACCCGGGCTGGGCAGCGGCTGGCTGTGCGATCACGCGGCCCTCGGCGGGACGATTGCCCTGCGCGTCCGCGAGAACGCCAATTTCCATCCACCCGGCAACGATCGTCCAATGATCCTGATCGGCAACGGTACCGGCATCGCCGGCCTGCGCGCGCACCTGAAGGCTCGGGTGGCGGCGAAGGCGCAACGCAACTGGCTGGTGTTCGGCGAACGCCAGGCGGCGCACGATTTCTTCCATCGCGACGAGATCCTGGACTGGCAGGCGCGAGGCGCGCTGGAACGCCTGGATTTGGCGTTCTCGCGGGATCAGCCCGAGCGACGCTACGTCCAGCACGCCCTGCGCGAGGTCGCCGACGAACTGCGGCGCTGGGTGGACGATGGCGCGGTGATCTATGTCTGCGGCAGCCTGGAGGGCATGGCCCCGGGCGTGGACGCCGCCCTGAACGATGCGCTCGGCGCGGAGCGGTTGGAGGAACTCCGCCTGGCCGGCCGCTATCGCCGCGACGTCTACTGATCCGTCAAGGCGCTCCGCTTCACCGGCGACACGCGCGCGGCCAGCAGCTCTCCCCCGCCCTGCAGGGCGAAACGGCGGCGTTCCGGACCTGCGGGCAGTAGCGCGGTGTCTCCGGCAAACAGCGGCGGCAAGCCACTCGCCGCCTCGAATTCCGCCTGCCCGGCTAACAGGTGGATGGCCCAGGTGGTATCGGCATCCACGAAGAACAGCATCGAGCCGACCAGCGGACGGTGCAGCAGTTCGGCATCCACGACATCCCGCTTCCACATCAGGTTGAAATCGTGGGTGAATCCGTCCCGCAGGTAGCCGGTCACCTCGCGTTCCCCGGCGAAGCGAATCCGGCCGTGCGGCGGTTCCAGTTCGACCTGTTCGCCCTCCGCGAACGCCAGCCGCAGCCCATTTCCCTGCAGGAGGATCAGCTCGCGATCGATGCCCGGAAACGACGAGAACGCGGCGTCCTGTTCGATCTCCGCAATCGACAGCCGCCACGTCCAATCGTCGCTGTCGGGCATGCGCAGGATTTCCCGCGTCCAGCCCTGGCCGTTCTTCCAGCGGGTCCTGCGGTACTCGTTGGCGGGAATGACGCGCGCTTCGGACACGATGGCTGCTTCGCTGTAGGCCGGAACCGGATTCTAACGCCCCAAAAAGCATCGCCCGGACATGCTCCCTGCATGTCCGGGCGATGGATACATCCCTGTCGGCTCCTGCCGATCACAGGCGTCCTGCCTGCTCCTGTTCCCGTGCGTCCTGCACGCCGATACGAAATGGGTACATCCCTGTCGGCATCCGTGCCTGTCCCCTGGCATCCTGCCCCGTCAGCCGGGTCGATCTGCATCCTGCAGAAACCACGGCATGGGTTTTTCGTGCTGCCGTCAGCGCCGGGTGACCGGTGCCGGGCGTGCAGCCGTCGCCGGCTTGTTTGCCGGCTCGGCGGAGGAACGCAATTCGATCCGTTCGCGATTCCTTTCCACCGTCTTCAAACCGATGCCCTTGACCATCGCAAGTTCCTCGGGACTCTTGAACGGGCCGTTGGTCTTGCGGTACTCGATGATGGCTTCCGCCTTCGCCTGGCCGATCCCGATCAGGACCGTCTGCAGCGTGGCCGCATCCGCGGTGTTGATGTTCACCTTGTCGGCGGCGTGGGCGCTCAGGGCCAGGACCAGCGACAGGGCAACCGACTTCAACACGGTGCTCAGCGATTTCATGGGCAACTCTCCTTGTGGCAAATGGGTGATTCCTTTCGTACAGAGGTTTTGTCCCCTGTGGCTCCTGCCGGCGTCGAATCGCTTCGTTGGCCGGCGGAAACAGTCTCATCCGCCACTGCTGCAAAACATATCGCCCGCCACCGTCAAAAGCTGCCGGGAAACCCCGCAGCGTCATGTAGGAAAATTCCTACCCCATGGGGAGGCGTAGAATGGGCGTCTGATTCCGTACCGATTGGAGACTCCATGGATACCGCCAAGGTCGACCGCTACGTCGCCGAGAAATGGGACGACGACATCGTTCCGCAGCTGGTCGAATACATCCGCATCCCGAACAAGTCGCCGATGTTCGACAAGGACTGGGTGGCCAACGGATACATGGATGCGGCGGTGCGCCTGATGGAAGACTGGGCGCGCGCCCAGGCCATTCCCGGGATGCAGGTGGAAGTGGTCCGGCTGGAAGGCCGTACCCCGCTGATTTTCATCGAGATTCCCGCCAGCGGCCCGGAAACCGGCGCCGATACCGTGCTGCTGTACGGACACCTGGACAAGCAGCCGGAAATGACCGGCTGGGATGCCGACCTGGGTCCGTGGACACCGGTGCTGAAGGGGGATCGCCTGTATGGCCGCGGCGGCGCCGACGACGGCTACGCCATCTTCGGTTCGCTGGCCGCCCTCCAGGCCCTGCAGGCCCAGGGCGTGCCGCATGCGCGCTGCGTGGTGCTGATCGAAGCCTGTGAGGAATCCGGCAGCTACGACCTGCCGGCCTACGTCGATCACCTGGCCGATCGCATCGGCAAGCCATCGCTGGTGGTATGCCTGGATTCGGGTTGTGGCAACTACGAGCAGTTGTGGTGCACGACCTCGCTGCGCGGCCTGGCCGGCGGCAACTTCACGGTCAAGGTGCTGGAGGAAGGCGTGCATTCGGGCGACGCCTCCGGCGTGGTGCCGTCCAGCTTCCGCCTGCTGCGCCAGTTGCTGTCGCGGCTGGAGGACGAGAACACCGGCCGGATCCTGCCGGAGGGCCTGCAGGTCGAGATTCCGGGCGATCGCCTGGCCCAGGCGAAGGAAGCCGCGCGGGTGCTGGACACGGCGGTGTTCGACAAATTCCCGTTCCTGCCCGGGATGACCCCGATGGCGGAGGACCTGACCGAACTGGTGCTCAACCGCACCTGGCGCCCGGCGCTGTCGGTGACCGGCGTGGACGGCATGCCGCCGCTGTCGTCGGCCGGCAACGTGCTGCGTCCGCACACCTCGGTCAAGCTGTCGCTGCGCCTGCCGCCGACCCTGGACGGCAAGCGCGCCGGTGAACTGCTCAAGGAACTGCTGCTCAAGGATCCGCCCAACGGCGCCCAGGTCAGCCTGGATCTGGAGAAGGCCAGCACCGGCTGGAATGCGCCGGCGATGTCGCCGTGGCTGGAGAAGGCGATCGACGCGTCCAGCCGCGAGTTCTTCGGCGCGCCGGCCATGTACATGGGTGAAGGCGGCACCATCCCCTTCATGGGCATGCTGGGCGAGAAATTCCCGGGTGCGCAGTTCATGATCACCGGCGTGCTGGGCCCGCATTCCAACGCCCATGGCCCCAACGAGTTCTTGCACATCCCGATGGGCAAGAAGGTCACCGCGTGCGTGGCCCGGGTCATCGCCGAGCATCACGCGGCCAGCGTGCGTGGCGAGACCACCGGCGTGGCAGCCGTCGCCGGCGGCGACCAGCACGGCGATCACGGCTGCTGCTGACGCGGGCACACGCGGGTACGGGAAAAGAGCCGGGTCATCCCGGCTCTTTTCGTTTTCGCCCGTATTGACCGCGGCCGGGCGGGACGGATGTGCGTCGGGCATGGCTTGGGTTACCCTGCGGACACCCCCCACTTTTTCCGACCGGAGTGTTCAGATGGAACAGATCTTTGGTGGCGGCATCCTGTGGACCCTGCTCATCGGCTTCCTGGCCGGCCTGTTGGCCCGGGCCATCAAGCCCGGCGACGACAAGCTCAACCTCATCTGGACGATCGTGCTGGGCGTGGCCGGGGCACTGCTCGCCCGTTTCGTCGGCGGCGCACTGGGATGGTACGGACCGGAGGAACCTGCCGGCTTCATCGCCTCCGTGGTCGGCGCGATCATCCTGCTCTTCATCTACGGCCTGGCGAAGAAGAAAAGGGCCTGAGCCCTGCCGGACGACATTCCCAAGCCCCGCTCCGGCGGGGCTTCTTCTTGGGAAATGACGTGGAAACCGCCGGCTTCACAATTCTTCATTCGGGTTTCAGGCGCTTCATCCGCGGACACCGTGCAATCCGGCTCCCAACCCAAGGAGCCGCACCATGTCACCGTCCCTGTCCCGCCTGATCCTGTTGTCCTGCCTGGCCTTCGCCACGCCGGCGCCCATCTGGGCCGCTCCGGCCACTCCCACTTACCGTGCCCCCGCGTCGGCAGGCGACGGCTGGGCGGTGGCCGACGCCGCCCGACAGGGCTGGAAGCTGGAGCGCTTCGGCGCGCTCGAAGCCGCCATCGCCCGCGGCGATTTTCCGGGCGTCACCAGCGTGCTCGTCGCGCAGGACGGGCACCTGCTCTATGAGCGCTACTTCAACGGCGGCGGTCCCGACGTGCTCAACGACACCCGCTCGGCGACCAAGAGCGTGACCGCGCTGCTGGTCGGCGCGGCCATCGATCGCGGCCTGATTCCGGATGCGCGGGCGCGCGTGCATGACTACTTCCGCGACCTGGCACCCTGGCAGCACGATGGCCCGCGCAAGCAGGCGATCACCGTGGAAGACCTGCTGACGATGAGTTCGGCCTGGGACTGCGACGACGAAAACCCGTTTTCCTCCGGCAACGAGGAACGCATGTACGTCAGCGAGAACTGGACCCGATTCGCCCTGGACCTGCCGCTGCGCGGCTACGCGCCGTGGGTGAAGCGTCCTGAGGACAGTCCGCACGGGCGCACGTTCTCCTACTGCACCGCCGGCAGTTTCCTGCTCGGCGCGGTGCTGGAGCGCGCCACCGGAAAGCCGCTGGCCGCTTTCGCCGCGGAAGCCCTCGAGCGTCCGCTGGGCATCAGCCAGGTGCAATGGAACCGTTCCAGCGAGGGCGTGGGCATGGGGGGCGGCGGCACCCGCTACCGCAGCCGCGATCTGGCCAAGCTCGGCCAACTGGTGGCCGCCGGCGGTGTCTGGAACGGCAAGCGGGTCATCTCCGCCGACTGGATCCGGCAGGCCCTGACCGTACATGCGCAGGCCCGCGAGGACGCCGACTACGGCTACCAGTTCTGGCGCTTCCGCTTCACCCGCGACGGGCGGGAACAGCCGGCCTGGACGATGTCGGGCAATGGCGGCAACTACGTGTTCATCGTTCCCGAGAAGAAACTGGTGGCGGTGATCACCCGCACCTCGTTCAACCAGCGCGACGTGCACCCGCAGTCGCAGCGGATGTTCGGCGACTACGTGCTTACGGCGATGCCGTGAGCCGGGCCAGCAACGCCGGCGGCACCTTGGCGCGTTCGGCGGCGTTGTGCCGGTGGATGGCATCGATGCCACGGGCGAAGGCGGGTTCGTCCGCCATCGGCTTGAACAGGGGCGATACCTGCAGGTAGTCGGCGTCGCTGTAACCCTCGTCTATCGCGCGTTGCAGCGCACGCAGCGCGGCGGCGCGGTCGCCACCGGCATCGCGCAGCAGCGCCACCTCCAGCCAGTCGGAGGGGTAACCGGCGCCGGCGTCCAGTTCCGCCGCCAGGGTTTCCGCCCGCGCACGCGCCCAGGCGGCATCGACGCGGCCGGCGTCGATGCGCGCCAGCGTGGTCGGCAGGCTGGACTGCGGCCGCAGCGCCACCGCTTCCCGGTAGGCGCCGGTGGCGGTGGCGGCATCGCCTTGCAGGCGCGCGAGTTCGGCGGCCAGCAGATGCAGGTCGGCGTGCGCGGTGCCGCGCTTCTGCGCCACATCCAATGCCGCCTGCGCCTCGCTCAGGCGGCCATGCCGGAACAGGTAGCGCGGCCAGGCGAGGTTGGAGAACACATTGTCCGGGTACAGCTCGAAACTCTGCCGGTACTGGGTCTCGGCCGCCTGCGGATAGCCAAGCAGGTCCAGGTTGTTGGCGATCTGCAGTTGCAGGAAACGCACCCGCGCCGGATCTCCGCGCAGCGAGGTGTTGGCGATCAGCGCGTCGGCCAGGCGTCCCTTGCGATCGTAAAGATACGCGGCCGACGCACGGCTGCCATCTGCGGCCGGATCCAGTGCGACGGCGCGCTCGTAACCGGCCAGCGCTTCGTCGATGCGGCCGCGGCAGTCATGCGAATAACCGAGCGCGGCGTAGGCCGCCGCCTGGTCCGGATGCGCATGGATGACCCGTTCGGCCAGCTGCTGCGCGCGCGCGGCCCATTCGGGCGGGAAATTGAACAGGCATACCCGCGCGCCGTAGCTCCGGCTGAGGCCGACCAGCGCGCGGGCATTGTCCGGCTGTTCCTTCAAGGCGCGCTCGTACAGTTCGATGGCGCGCTCGTTGTTGTCGCGCTGGCCGATGCCGGCGTAGTAGTCGGCGCGCTCGATCAGGCTGGCGGTACCCGATGCGCCGGAGGGGACGGAGGACGCCGTCGCATTGGTTTTTGTCTTCTCCGCGTCACCGGACGTCCAGGCAATCGCCAGGCCCACGGCAACCGCCGTCACGATCACTACCGCCACCGCCGCCCGCGACCACCGCCGGGACGCGGCGAACGATGCCTTCGGGACAGGCTCGACGTCATCGTCCAGCGGCTGCGGCCGCGCGCACAGTTGATAACCCTGTCCGCGCACCGAGCGCAGGTAGCGCGGCTGTCGTCCATCGTCGCCCAGTGCCTGCCGCAGCAGCTTCACCCGCTGGGTCACGGTTTCCTCGTTGACGACGGCCGGTGCCCAGACCCGCTCGATCAGCTCGTCGAAACCCACCACCCGATCGCCCTGGAGCACCAGGTAACGCAGCAGCTGGAAACTGAGTCCGGCAACATTGAGCACCTCGCCGGCGCGCTCGACGCGCTGGCGCTCCAGGTCGATCGCCAGATCCTCCAGGCGGAAGCGCGTGGGGTCGCCCACGGGATTACTCGCTGCGCCCGTAGATGTCCGAATAGCGGACGATGTCGTCCTCGCCCAGGTAGTCGCCGGACTGCACTTCGATCAGTTCCAGCGGTTCCTTGCCTGGATTCTCCAGGCGGTGCTTGGCGCCGATCGGAATGTAGGTGGACTGGTTCTCGTACAGCTCGAACACATCATTGTCGCGCGTCACCCGCGCCACGCCCTTGACCACTATCCAGTGCTCGGCACGATGCGCGTGCGATTGCAGGGACAGCTTGGCGCCGGGCTTGACCTTGATCCGCTTGACCTGATGGCGCTGGCCCATGTCCACCGAATCGTAGCTGCCCCACGGGCGATGCACTTCACGATGCAGGACCGCCTGGCTGCGCTGGCCGTCCTTCAGTTGCGCGACCACCTGCTTCACTTCCTGCACGCGGTCCTTGCGCGCGACCAGCACCGCGTCGTCGGTTTCCACCACCACGATGTCATCCACGCCCACCAGCGCGACCAGACGCTGCGCGTAGGCATAGCTGTTGCGTGTGTCGACCGCGATGACATCGCCATGGTGGGCATTTCCGCCGGCATCGCGCTCGGCGACGTCCCACAGCGCGGACCAGCTGCCGACATCGTTCCAGCCAATGTCCACCGGCAGCACCATCGCATGCGCGGTCTTTTCCATGACTGCGTAGTCGATGGAATCGGACGGGCTGGCGGCGAACGCATCCTTGTCCAGGCGTACGAAATCGCCATCCTGCCGGGCCTCGGTGAAGGCGGCGCGCACCGCGGCGACGATGTCGGGACGGAAGCGTTCCAGTTCCTCCAGGTAGCGGCTCGCGCGGAACAGGAACATGCCGCTGTTCCAGTAATAGCCACCGTCATCCAGGTACGACTGCGCGGTCGCGGCGTCGGGTTTCTCGACGAAACGCGACACCTTGCGCAGGCCTTCGCCGGACTCGGCATGGATGTAGCCGAAACCGGTCTCGGGCGCGTCGGGCACGATGCCGAACGTTACCAGCGCACCGTCCCCGGCGGCCGGCATCGCCGCCTCCACCGCACGCCGGAAGCCTTCCGCATCGCGGACGACATGATCGGACGGCAGCACCAGCAGGATCGGATCCGCACCTTCCGCCATCGCCTGCAATGCCGCCGCCGCGATCGCCGGCGCGGTGTTGCGCCCCACCGGCTCCAGCAGGATGTGCGGCGCCGGCGCACCGATCTGGCGCAACTGCTCGGCGACCAGGAACCGGTGCTCCTCGTTCGCCACCACGATCGGGGGGGTTGTCGCCAGCGGCGCGATCCGCAGCCAGGTGTCCTGGACCATCGTCCGTTCGCTGGCCAGCGGCAGGAACTGCTTGGGATAGGCTTCGCGCGACAGCGGCCACAGGCGCGTGCCGGAGCCGCCAGACAGCAGGACAGGTTGGAGTATGGCCATGGAGCTCTCGCACGAAATGAGGACGGCAGTTTACCCTTTAGTCCGCAACCACCCCTGTCTGGACACCGCATGCCCCCCGAGACGCACGACGACGTCCGTGCCACGCAACGCCTCGCCTGGACGAGGGCCGCCATGGACGCGCCCGGACTGGCGCTGGAACGGGCTTCGGTGGACGCCGGATTCCGCAGCTACTGGCGCACGCGGGGCGTGGAGCCCAGCCGGATCGTGATGGATTCGCCGCCGGGACTGGAGGATGTCCGTCCCTGGCTGCGGATCCGCGATCTGCTGGAGGCCGGTGGCGTGCGGGTGCCGCAGGTACTCGCGCGCGATGTGGAGTCGGGGTTCCTGCTGCTGGAGGATCTGGGCGGGCCGACCCTGGTCAAGACCATCGACGCCGACAGCGCCGACGAGTGGTTCGGCCTGGCCATCGGCGAACTGATCAAGCTGCAGGCGATCACGCCGCCAGCCGATGCCGGCGAGTTCGGCGAGGCGCTGCTGCAACGGGACGCCGGCCTGTTCGAGGAATGGTTCCTCGGCCGCCACCTGGGCATCACCCTCGACTGCGATGAAAGCGAGCGGCTGCAATTGGCGCAGCGCCGCCTGATGGACAACGCGCTAGGGCAGGCCCGCGTGCTGACCCATCGCGACTTCATGCCGCGCAACCTGATGCCTACCCGGCCGCTGCCGGCGGTGCTGGATTTCCAGGACTGCATCCGGGGGCCGGTGGCCTACGATCCCGTCAGCCTGTTCAAGGACGCCTTCCTCAGCTGGCCGCTGGAGCGCGTCGACGGCTGGCTGGCCCAGTACCACGCGCGTGCGCTGGAAGCAGGCATTCCGGTGCCGGGCGACTTCGCGGTGTTCCTGCGCGACGCCGACTGGATGGGCATCCAGCGACACCTGAAAATCCTCGGCATCTTCGCCCGCCTGCACTACCGCGACGGCAAGACCGGCTACCTGCACGACGCGCCACGCTTCATCGCCTTCCTGGACGAGGTGCTGCCCCGCCACCCGCAACTGGCGGAACTGGGCGATCTGCTGGAACGGCGCATCAAGCCCGCGATGCGGGCAAGGGACGCGGCATGAAGGCGCTCATCTTCGCCGCCGGACTGGGCGAGCGCATGCGCCCGCTGACCGATCACACGCCCAAGCCTTTGCTCGAAGCCGGCGGCAAGCCGCTGATCGTCTGGCACCTGGAAAAGCTCGCGGCGATGGGCATCCGTGATGTCGTGATCAACATCAGCTGGCTGGCCGAACAGTTTCCGCGCACGCTGGGCGACGGCGGACGCTGGGGACTGCGGCTGCACTGGTCGCACGAGGGGCCGACGCCGCTGGAAACCGGCGGCGGCATGCTGCACGCGCGACCGCTGCTGGGCGAAGAGCCCTTCCTGCTGGTCAACGGCGACGTCTGGACCGATTACGACTTCGCCCGCCTGCCCGCCGAACCGGACGGACTGGCACACCTGGTCATGGTGGATACACCCGCGCACAAGACCCGCGGCGACTTCACGCTGGAGGACGACGGCACGATCCGCGACGACGGCGCACGACGCCTGACCTATGCCGGCCTGGGTATCTACCGCCCCACCCTGCTCGACGACTGGAACGCGATTGTTGGCGATCAGGTCGGCATGCCGCCGCGCTTCGCGCTCGTGCATCTGTTGCGCGCGCACATGCCCGAGGGCGCCATCCATGGCGAGTACTGGGGCGGGCGCTGGACCGACGTCGGCACGCCGGAGCGGCTGGCGCAACTGGATGCGTCCCTGCGCGCCTGAACGGCGTCGAAGGATTGTCCACAATCGGTGTGGATGAAAAACCGGCAAAGATGTGGATAAGTGACGGACCGCCCCACGGGGCGGGCGTGTCAAACCGGTTGGCTATTTTTTCACCAGTGGAGGGAACGGCGGCGCACCGTCACGCCGACCACCGCGCGCGATGGCTCAGCGCGGCTCCAGCACGCTGCGCAGGAACGGCACGGTGATCCGGCGCTGGGCCGCCAGCGACGCCCGATCCAACTGCTCGAACACCGTCACCAGGCGGCCCAGATCGCGATCGGTGCGGGTCAGCAGCCAATCGATGGCCGCATCCTCCAGCACCAGGCCGCGTCGCTGCGCGCGTTCCCGCAACACCTCGCGGCGCCCGTCGTCATCCAGCGGCACCAGCATCACCCGCGTGCACTGCGACAACCGCGAGCGCAGGTCCGGCAATACCAGTCCGATCTCGGCGGGCACGTCGCGCGCGGTGTACAGCACACGGATGCCGGCGGGGCGCGCGCGGTTGTGGAAATCGAACAGCGCGACCTCGTCCTCGCGGTTGCCCGCGATCAGGTCCAGTCCGTCCAGCGCCACCACGTCATGGCCTTCCAGCGACTCCAGTGCCTCGCGCAGCCGGCCCGCGGCGGCGGCCATCGGCAGGAACGCGGCACGCGCGCCGTTCTGTTCGGCATGCGCGCACAGCGCGAGCGAGAGATGGGTCTTGCCGGTCCGCGGCGCGCCGCCCAGGTACAGCCAGTCGGTCGAGCTACCCTCGGCCAGCGCGCGCAGCTGCGCCAGCGTACCTTCCGGCGCGCCGATGAAACTCTCGAAACGCTGATCCGGCGGATAGCGCAATGCCAGCGGCAGCTGTGGCGTCAGCCCGCCGGGAGACGAGGAACGGCTCACTTCACTTGTCTTCCGTCTTCGGCTTGTCGCCGGCGTCCTCGTCCAGCACGTTCTTGTCGACGTAGGAGTCGAGCAGGATGGTCGGGTGGTCGCCCGCGTAAAGCTTGCTCTGCGTGTAGCGCTCATGCGCATAGCGCAGCAGCACGTTGGCGACCGCCGCCACCGGCAGCGCCAGCAGCATGCCGAGGAAACCGAACAGCTGGCCGCCGGCCATGATCGCGAAGATCACCGCCACCGGATGCAGGCCGATGCGATCACCGACGATGCGCGGGGTCAGCACGTAGCCTTCCAGCATCTGGCCGATCACGAACACCACCAGCACCAGCGCCACCAGGCTCCAGTCGCCGCCGGTCTGGACCAGCGCGGCGATCACGCCCAGCACGATGCCGGTGGCGGTGCCCAGGTACGGGACGAAACTGATCAGGCCGGCGATGATGCCGATCAGCAGGCCCAGCTTCAGTCCCACCACCGACAGGCCCACCGCGTAGATCGCGCCCAGCGCCAGCATCACCAGGAACTGTCCGCGCAGGAACGCGCCCAGCACATCGTTGGATTCCAGCGCCAGCCGATCCACGGTGGCGACGTGATCGCGCGGTATCAGCGCGGCCACGCGTTCGACCAGCTTGTCCCAGTCGCGCAGGAAGTAGAAGGTGAGGATCGGCAGCAGCACGATGTTGGCCACCCAGGCCATCATCGCGAAGCCCGAGCGCGACAGGTAGCCGAAGAACGTCGCCGCCACGCCGCCGGCCTGCTGCCAGTGGCCGCGCAGCCATTCCATGATCCGGTCCGGATCCAGCCAGGCCACCAGTTCCAGTCCGGTGTGCTGTTCGATCCACGGCAGCGCGCGCTGCACGAACCAGTCCCGATACTCCGGCAGCGATTCCACCAGCGTCACGATCTGCCGTTCCAGCATCGGCACCAGGATCAACAGCGCCAGCACCAGCAACAGCAACATCAGGGTGAACACCAGCACCACCGAGGTCGTGCGCGAGCGGCCGGTGCGTTCCAGCCGGTCCACCCAGGGATCGCCCAGCCACCCCAGCAGCGCCGCGCACACGAACGGCGTCAGCACCGGTGCCAGCAGGTAGATCACCCAGCCGACGATGGCGGCGATCAGCAGCCATTGCCAGCGCCTCGCCAGCGTGCCGACCGGAGTGGAAGAAAGATCCATGCGAATGAACGTCCTGTAGGTGCGGGTGGAGTTACTTCAGGCGGAACACCGGCGGTTCGCCTTCGCCGCCGACCAGCGGGCTGTCGTCGCCCAGCATGCGGCGGAAACCGGACAGGCCGGAAATCAGTTCCAGATCCAGTTCCAGGGTGTCGCCGCTGGCGCGCACCGGGGTGATCCGGCGCACCACCGCCATCTTCTGCAGTTGCCCCATCAAGCGCAGGTAATCGTCGGTGCTGCGGATGCCGGCGAACACCACCCGGTAGGTACCGGCCGGACCGGCGGTGCCCCGCTTGGCGTAGCGCTTGACCAACGCATCGGCGGTGCCGTCCGCGCCGCCGGCCATGGCCCGGCGCGCGTCGATGTCACTGGTCGACCAGGTGGACAGGACCTTGCCGCCGTCGACGAACACCCAGTCGGCGGTCCAGCCGCCCTTGGCGCGGTAGAGCTTGCCGATCAACTGCATCGGCGGGCTGTAGCGGGACGAGGCGCGGGCCACGGCGGCGGTGTCCTGGCGCCAGATCGCGCCCACCAGCGCCTGTTCGGCGGCGTTGCCGGTGGGCAGGCCCAGGCTGTAGCCGCGATCCTGCGCGCGGCTGAGCAGCGGGCGCACCGCGTTGGCCTGCTGCAGGCCCACCAGGCGCGGGCCGCTGCCGTCGTTGATGGCCAGCCACACCACCGGCTTGGGCCGCGGCTGCGGCCACACCGGCAGGCCGAGCACGGCCGCCATGCCGTCCACGCCTTCGGGATCGAAGCGGACGATCAAAGTGGTTCGGAAGGTCGGCGCGCCGCTGGGCGAGGTGCCCTGGTCCTGCCGGTAGTCGTAGCTGTCGACCAGGTTGCGCGCATTGCGCAGTTCCTGGCCCACGCCGGGCCGGCCGGTCACCGCGCGGTCGCCGGACATCTTGGCCAGCACCTGGCCCAGCGCGCGCGCGAACGCGCCGTTGCGTTCGGCCTCGCCCTGCCCGTTCACCGGCACCTCAGCCTCGTAGGTGCCGCGCGCGGCGGCGACGTCCCCCTCGGTCCGCAGCCCGCTCTGGGCCTGGGCCGGGATGGCCGTCCATGAGGCGGCCACCAGCGTGGCCGCGGCGAATACGAAAGCTCTCATCCAGCGCATCGAGCGTCCCTGTGCTCCGCAAATCGAGGGAATTGTTGCCCGAATGGATGCCCGGCGCCAACGCCAGCCGTTCAGGGAACGTCCGAACCGGGCACGGATTCCTTTAAAATCACGCGCCTTGCCCTTCCGATGCATGCCCGTGACCCAGCCGACGCCTCCCGCCTCCACCCCGATGACCTACCGCGACGCGGGGGTCGACATCGACGCCGGCAACGAGGTGGTCGAACGCATCAAGCCGCTGGTCCGGCGCAGCTTCCGCCCCGAGGTGATGGGCGGCCTAGGCGGTTTCGGCGCGCTGTTCGACCTGTCCGGCAAGTACAAGGAGCCCGTGCTGGTGTCGGGCACCGACGGCGTGGGCACCAAGCTCAAGCTGGCCCAGCAGTTGAACCGCCACGACACCATCGGCATCGACCTGGTCGGCATGTGCGTCAACGACGTGCTGGTCCAGGGCGCGGAACCGCTGTTCTTCCTCGACTATTTCGCCACCGGCAAGCTGGACGTGGAGACCACGGTCGCGGTGGTCGGCGGCATCGCCAAGGGCTGCGAGTTGTCCGGCTGCGCGCTGATCGGCGGCGAGACCGCCGAGATGCCCGACATGTACCCGCCGGGCGAATACGACCTGGCCGGCTTCACCGTCGGCGCGGTGGAGAAGTCGAAGCTGCTTGATGGCGCCAGGGTGCGCGCCGGCGATCTGCTCATCGGCATCGCCTCCAGCGGCCCGCATTCCAACGGTTATTCGCTGATCCGGCGCATCTACGATCGCGCCGGCCGTCCGGGCGATCTGGATCTGGGCGGCGTGAAGCTGGTCGACGCGCTGATGGCCCCGACCCGCCTGTACGTCAAGCCGGTGCTGGAACTGCTGAAGACACACGACATGCACGCGATGGCGCACATCACCGGTGGTGGCCTGACCGAGAACATCATCCGCGTCATTCCCGACGGCCTGGGCCTGCGCATCGACGCCACCGCCTGGACCCTGCCGCCGGTGTTCGACTGGCTGCAGCGCGAGGGTGCGGTGGAAAACAACGAAATGTGGCGTACCTTCAACTGCGGTATCGGCTTCGTGCTGGTGGTCGCGCCCGGCGATGCCGCCGCGGTGGAAGCCGACCTGGCCCGCCTGCAGTTGCCGAACTGGCGCATTGGTGAAGTGACCACCGCCGGCGGCCCCGAGCGCGTGTCCATCGGCTGATTCCGATGCAGCCCGGCAAGCGGATCGCCTTCGCCACGGCGCTGGCGATCTTCGCCCTCAGCTGGATCGCGCCGCGCTGGCCGTTCGAGCAGGCGCTGCACAGCAGCCTGACCGTGGTCGGGCTGGTCTGGCTGTGGCTCCATGACCGCCGCTGGCCGATGCACACCTCGCACTTCGCGCTGATCTGCTTCTTCATCGCCCTGCACTGCCTCGGCGCGCGCTGGCTGTATTCCAACGTGCCCTACGACTCGTGGGCGCACGCGCTGACCGGGCATACGCTGAGCGAACTGTTCGGCTGGCGACGCAATCATTTCGATCGCCTCATCCACCTGCTCTACGGCATCTGCTTCACCCCGGCGGTGTGGCACTGGCTGCGCCAGCGCTGGCCGCTGGCGGCCGGCCAGGGCTTCGTCATCGCGGTGATGCTGATCATGTGCACCAGCCTGCTGTACGAATGGCTGGAATGGGCGATCGCGCTGGGACTCTCGCCGGAAGCCGCCGAGTCCTACAACGGCCAGCAGGGAGATGTCTGGGATGCCCACGCCGACATGCTGCTTGCCACCCTCGGCGCGTTGGCGACGTGGCCACTGATGCGGCGCGAACGCCGGGAACCAGTCCATCCATGAGCAAGAACCGCATCGCCATCCTGGTCTCCGGCCGTGGCAGCAACCTGCAGGCGCTGCTGGACGCCATCGATGCCGGCCGGCTCGACGCCCGCATCGTGGGCGTGTTCTCCGACAGGCCCAGGGCGGCGGCGCTGGAACGCGTGCCGGAACCGCTGCGCTGGAGCGCGGACGCGCGCCGGTTTCCGGATCGCGCCGGCTTCGACGCGACGCTGGCCGATGCGGTGGAGGCGGTGCGGCCCGACTGGGTGATCTGCGCCGGTTACATGCGCATCCTCGGCGAAGCGTTCATCAGCCGCTTCCGCGGCCGCCTGCTCAACATCCATCCGTCGTTGCTGCCGAAGTACCGTGGCCTGCACACCCACGCGCGCGCCCTGGAAGCGGGCGATCGCGAGCATGGCGCGAGCGTGCACTGGGTGGTGCCGGAACTGGACGCCGGGGCGGTGATCGCCCAGGCGGTCATTCCCGTGCTGCCGGGCGACAAGCCCGAGGACCTGGCCGCCCGCCTGCTGCCAAGGGAACACGCGCTGCTGGCGGCGGTGGCCGCGTTGGCGGTTTCCGGCCGTCTCACTGAACAGGGAGACGAAGTCTGGCTGGATGGTCAGCCGTTATTAAAACCCCTGTCCCTAGATTCTGCCGGTCAACTGACCCTCCCCTTCGCGACATGACGCCGCTTCCGACCCGCGCAATGCTGCTGGCCACCCTGCTGCTGATCAGCGCCCCCACGTGGGCGCTGGAGCCGTTCGTGGCCACCTACGACGCCTATCGCGCCGGCAAGCTGGCCGGCAGCGCGACCATGAAGGTGGCGCAGGTGGCCGGTGACAACCGCTGGCAGGTCGATCTGGGCGTGCGCGGTACCCGCGGCCTGGCCCGGCTGTCGGGACTGGATATCCAGCAGAGCACCCTGTTCGACACGGTCGGCACGGACTTCCGCCCGCTCAGCCAGGCCACGACCCAGAGCGCGCTTTTCACCGGCAAGAAAGTGGTCGGTGTCTATGATTGGAGCGCGCGATCGGCCCAATGGCAGGGTGATCTGAAGAAGAACCGCCGCGCGCCCGTGCCGCTGCAGCCTGGCGACATGAGCGCGTTGCTGGTCAACCTGGCGGTCATCCGCGATGCCGAACCCGGCCGCCATTTGAACTACCGGGTGGTCGATTTCGGAAAGACCCGCGATTATCGGTACGCGGTCGCGCCGCAGACGGAAATCGTCGCGGTGGACGATCTCAGCTATGACGCCATGCGGGTGGATCGCACCAATGGCGGCAACGACGAAACCATTTTCTGGGTGGCCCAGGGCGTTCCGACGCCGATTCGCATCCTCCAGCGCGAGGATGGCGAGGACAAACTGGATCTGCGCCTGGTCGAGTACCAAGGAGTACCGTAAGCCATGAAAAAAATGTCTCCCCTCCTCCGTTTCCGCATGCCGGCGCTGGCCCTGGTGCTGGCCGTGGCCACCGCACCGGCGTGGGCCGTGGATGCCTTCACCGCGCAGTACCAGGCGAGCGCGCTGGGCATGCTCGGCGAAGGCCAGATGAGCGTTGCCGCGCAGGGCAACAACCGCTGGCAGTACAGCCTGAGCATCCGCAACCAATTGGTCGACCTAAGCCAGAAGACCGTGTTCGACGAACAGAACGGTCGCCTGCGCCCGCTGTCCAGCAGCGACAGTTCGCGCATCCTGGTCAAGAAGAAGTCCGTCGACACGGTCTACGACTGGAGCAAGTCGCAGGCCACCTGGACCGGCGACATCAAGCCGGACCGCGCCGGACCGCTCAAGCTGCAGCCCGGCGACATGGACGCGCTGCTGGTCAACCTCGCGATCGTGCGCGACGTCGCCGCCGGCAAGCCGCTGCGCTACCGCATGGTCGAAAACGGCCGCGCCAAGCCGATGAGCTACCAGGTCGCCGGCAAGGAGCAGATCACCGTGGCCGGCAAGTCCCAGGAGGCGACCAAGCTGGTGCGCACCGACGGCAACAAGCAGATGATCGTCTGGGTGGTGCCGAACATGCCGGTGCCGGCGCGCATCCTGCAGCGCGAGAACGGCCAGGACTCCATCGACCTGACCATCAAGTCCTGGCGCTGAGCCTGGCTTCAAGGCAGAAAAAAGCCCGGCATTGCCGGGCTTTTTTCTTGCGTTAGTCCCGCCGTCATTTCTTGGCGCTGGCTTCGGCTTCGTCGGCGACGGTGGTCCGGCAGTCCACCCGGATCGACTGGCCGTTGCTGCGCCAGGCATAGGAACGGCACTCACGCCGGCCTTCGGTCTGCTTCTCCACCACCACCGCGTAGAAGGCCTGCATGATTTCCTGTTCGGTGACGGTGCCGTCGCCGTTCCAGTCCATGTCCTTGTTGGAAATGCCGCTGGTGCCGGCGGCACCGGTGAAGTGCAGATAGGCCAGGATCGCCAGCAGCAAGGCGAAAAACACCAGCAGGGCCTTGCGCCGGGGCGAGAGACGGGTGCGTTTGGTTGTCGACATCGTGGCGTGCTCAGGAAATCCGGCGGATCTTGGCGCCCAGCGCGCCCAGCTTTTCTTCGATGTTCTCGTAGCCGCGATCCAGGTGGTAGATGCGGTCGATCACGGTGTCGCCCTCGGCGACCAGGCCGGCGAGGATCAGCGAGGCCGAGGCACGCAGGTCCGTGGCCATGACCGGCGCGCCACTCAGCTTCTCCACGCCGCGCACGATCGCCGTATGCCCTTCCACGCGGATGTCCGCACCCAGGCGCAGCAGCTCGTTCACGTGCATGAAGCGGTTCTCGAAGATGGTCTCGTTGATCACGCCCACACCCTCGGCCACGCAATTCAGCGCCATCAGCTGCGCCTGCATGTCGGTCGGGAACGCCGGATACGGCGCGGTGGTCAGGCTGACCGCGCGCGGACGCCTGCCCTGCATGTCCAGGCTGATGCTGTCTTCGGTCGTCTCGATGGATGCGCCGGCCTCGCTCAGCTTGTCCAGCACCGCGTCGAGGGTATCGCCACGGGCGCGGCGGGCGATGATGCGGCCGCCGGTCATCGCCGCGGCCACCAGGAACGTGCCGGTCTCGATGCGGTCCGGCAGCACCGCGTGGCGGCCACCGTTGAGGCGCTCGACACCACGGATGACGATGCGCGGCGTACCGGCGCCCTCGATGTCCGCGCCCAGCGCGATCAGGCAGTTGGCCAGATCGGTGATTTCGGGTTCCATCGCGGCGTTCTCGAGCACCGTGGTGCCGTCGGCCAGCGTGGCGGCCATCAGCACGTTCTCGGTGCCGGTGACGGTGACCATGTCGAACACGTAGCGACCGCCCTTCAGGCGCTTGGCCTTGGCCTTCACGTAGCCGTTCTCGACCACGATATCGGCGCCCAGCGCCTGCAGTCCCTTGATGTGCTGGTCGACCGGACGCGAACCGATCGCGCAGCCACCCGGCAGCGAGACTTCCGCCGCGCCGTACTTGGCCAGCAACGGGCCCAGCACCAGGATCGAGGCGCGCATGGTCTTGACCAGTTCGTACGGCGCCACGTGCTGGTTGACGCTGCGTGGATCGACGGTGATGCCGCTGCCGCGCGACAGCGTGCCTTCGTCGATGCTGATGCCCGCGCCCAGCTCGCCGAGCAGCTTGATGGTGGTGACCACGTCATGCAGGTGCGGCACGTTGGTGATTTCCACCGGCGCGTCGGCGAGCAAGGTGGCGCAAAGAATCGGCAATACCGCGTTCTTGGCGCCGGAAATGGTGACTTCACCCTGGAGCGGGATACCGCCGGTCACTACGATTTTCTGCATGGATCACTCGAATGGGATGAGGGTGACGGGAAGATGCGATTGAAGAGAGGAGCGCCCGGCTCATTCGCCGGGACGGGTCCGGTGCTGCTCGGCGTCGTCGTGGATGTCGTACCACTCCGCCTTGGAACCGACAAAGATGTGCATCGACGGCCCGGCCGACAAGGGGGTATCCAGCGTTCCCACCCGCAGCCGCAGCATTTCCGGCATGGTGTCGCGACGACTGTACAACGGCGACGCGCAGCGCCGGCAGAACATCCGGTGGACGCCGGGCGAGGATTCGTAGCCGGCCAGCCATTCCGCGCCTTCCAGCAACTCGAAATCACCGGTGGCGATCGGCACCACCGCCTGGAAAGCCGAACCGTTGGCCTTGCGGCAGCGCGAGCAATGGCAGACCACCATCGCCCCCGGTTCACCGCGCACCTGGTAGCGGATGCCTCCGCACAGGCAACTGCCGGAAAGCGCGGGTGCCGTTGGCGCGGTCATCCGGCTTATTTGCCGTCCGGGGTGACCGTCTTCAGGGCCAGCGCGTGGATGGCGCCTCCCATCAGATCGCCCAGGGTGGCGTAGACCATCCGGTGCCGGGCCAGCGGCAACTTGCCGCGGAAGGCTTCCGCCACCACCGTCGCCTCGAAGTGCACGCCGTCCTCGCCCTCGACCTGCGCCTGCGCGCCGGGGAGGCCGGATTCGATGAGTTTACGGATGGTTTCGGCGTCCAACGGGCATTTCCTAATAAAATGGCCGCCTATTCTACTCCCGGCACGACGCGCGCATGCCCCAGACGCTTCCCCACAACCCGGCCGTGCAGGACGCCCAACTGGCCGCCAGCGGGCGACGCGTGATCGACATCGAGGCACAGGCGCTGACCGCGCTGGCCAGCCGGCTCGATGGCAGTTTCTCCACGGCCTGCCAGGCGATCCTGGCCAGCCGCGGCCGGGTCGTGGCGACCGGCATGGGCAAGTCCGGGCATATCGCCCGCAAGATCGCCGCCACCCTCGCCTCCACCGGCACCCCGGCCTTCTACGTGCATCCCGGTGAGGCCGGACACGGCGATCTGGGCATGATCACCGACGCCGACGTGGTGCTGGCGATCTCCTATTCCGGCGAATCGGACGAACTGCTGATGTTGCTGCCGGTGCTCAAGCGCCAGGGCAACACCGTCATCGCCATGACCGGCCGGCCGGGTTCCACGCTCGCGCGCGAATCCAGCCTGCACCTGGACGTGAGCGTGCCGGCCGAAGCCTGCCCGCTCGACCTGGCCCCGACCAGCAGCACCACCGCGACCCTGGCAATGGGCGACGCGCTGGCGGTGGCCCTGCTGGAAGCCCGCGGCTTCACCGCCGACGACTTCGCCCGCTCCCACCCGGCCGGCAGCCTTGGCCGCCGTCTGCTGCTGCACATCACCGACGTCATGCACGCCGGCGCCGACGTGCCGCGGGTCGGCGAAGACGCCACCCTCAGCGAAGCCCTGATGGAAATGAGCCGCAAGCGCCTGGGCATGACCGCGGTGGTCGACGCCGACGGGCGCCTGGCCGGGCTGTTCACCGATGGCGACCTGCGCCGGACCCTGGACAATCCCGGACTGGACATCCGCCACGCGCGCATCGCCGAGCTGATGACCCGCCAGCCCAAGACCATCGGCGCCGACCAGCTGGCCGTGGAAGCGGCCCGGATGATGGAAACCCATAAAATCAGCGGCCTGATCGTGGTCGACGCTGAACAGCGGCCGGTCGGAGCCCTTAACATTCATGACCTGTTGCGCGCGCGCGTGGTCTAAGGTGCGCTGATAGCCGGAAGGGGTTGCCGGGGATCGCCATTCCCTGTCCTTCCGGCCCTTTCCCGTCGCGCCGCGCCCGCTTGCCCTGATTCACGGCTCCCTGATTCCCCTCTTCCAGCACACGCCATGCCCCTGTCCCACCTCGCCGACGTCGACGATGCCCTGATTGCCCGCGCCCGCCAGGTGCGGCTGGCCTGCTTCGATGTCGACGGCACGCTGACCGACGGGCGCCTGGTCTACGACGACGAGGGCCGTGAATCCAAGGCGTTCCACATCCACGACGGCCAGGGCCTGGTGCTGTTGCGCCGGGCCGGCATCGAAGTGGCCCTGATCACCGCGCGCCACAGTCCCGCCGCCGAACGCCGCGCGCGCGAACTGGGCGTACGCATCCACGCCGGGGTCAAGGACAAGCTGGCCCAGGTAGACGCCCTGTGCGCCGAACTGGGGCTGGAACGCGTCCAGGTGGCCTTCATGGGCGACGATCTGCCGGACCTGCCGCCACTGCGCGCGGTCGGACTGGCCATCGCCCCGGCCGACGCCCACGCCTGGACCGCCCGCCACGCCCACTGGCGCACCCGCGCCCGCGCCGGCCGTGGCGCCGCCCGCGAGGCCTGCGACCTGTTGCTGGGCGCGCAGGGTCAGGCCGCTGGCCTGCGGGAAGGCATCGCATGAACTGGCGCCTGAGCCTTGGCCTGGTCCTGCTGGTGGCCGCCATCTTCAGCGGCTGGTCGGCCTGGAAGCAGCGCGCGCGCCCGGAAGCCGCCGCCGGCGGGCCGGACCGATCCGACTACGTGATGCACGATTTCGAGATCGTCGCCCTCGACAAGCAGGGCAAGGAAGCGGTCACCCTGCGGGCGCCGGAAATGCACCGCAATCCCGCAGACCAGAGCCTGTCGATCACCACGCCGCTGTTCCTGCTGCCCGACAATGCCGGCAAGTACTGGCAGATGCGCTCCAAGACCGGCTGGATGAGCCCGGACCACTCCCAGTTGCGGCTGCTCACCGACGTCCAGGGCACCAGCCCGTCCGATGCGCCGCCGCCGACGGCCTTCCGCACCGAGCGGCTGGACATCTTCCCGGACAAGAACCTGGCGACCACCGAGCTTCCGGTCACCATCACCCGGCCCGGTTCTATACTCAGCGGGGTAGGCTTCGAAACCCACCTCAAGAACAAAACCTACGAATTCAAATCCCAGGTCAAAAGTGTCTATGCACCCAAGTCTGCGCGCTAGCGCCCTGCTGCTTCCGCTCCTGCTGGCCTGCGCCGCGGCCTGGGCCAAGTCGTCCGATCGCAACCAGGAAATGGTCATCGATGCCGGCCACCAGAACGGCTCTTACGAAGGCAACAGTAAGATCATGCTGAGCAAGGGCGTGACCGTCACCCAGGGTTCGCTGGACATCCGCTCCAGCACCGGCGAGATCTACATGAACGACGGCGAGATCTCGCGCGCCGTGTTCACCGGCAAGCAGGTCAAGCTGAAACAGCAGATGGACGATGGCTCCTGGATGGACGCCACCGCCGATCGCGTCGAATACGACATGACGTCAGAGACCATCACCTTCATCGGCAACTACACGGTGAAGTCGCCGCGCGGCTCCAACAGCGGCCAGAAGATGGTCTACAACACCAAGACCGGCAACATGGAAAGCGGCGGCGACGGCACCCGCGTGCGCACCGTGATCAAGCCGAAGTCGGCGCAGCCGCAGGGCACCAAGTGATGCTGACCGCAAATGGGCTGCGCAAGACCTACCGCCAGCGCAAGGTCGTCAGCGACTTCGGACTGAGCCTGGAAGCCGGCGAAGTGGTCGGCCTGCTGGGCCCCAACGGCGCCGGCAAGACCACCTGCTTCTACATGATCGTCGGCCTGGTCGCCGCCGACGCGGGCAAGATCGAACTGGACGGACAGGACATCACCGCCGAGCCGATGTACCGGCGCGCCAAGCTCGGCGTGGGCTACCTGCCGCAGGAACCCTCGGTGTTCCGCAAGCTGACCGTGGCCGACAACATCCGCCTGGTGCTGGAACTGCGCGAGGACCTGGACCAGGCCGGCATCGAGAAGGAACTGGCCTCGCTGCTGGACGAACTGCAGATCGGCCACGTCTCCGAGCAACTGGGCGCCAGTCTGTCCGGCGGCGAACGTCGGCGCTGCGAAATCGCCCGGGCGCTGGCCGCACGGCCGCGCCTGATGCTGCTGGACGAGCCGTTCGCCGGCGTGGACCCCATCTCGGTCGGCGAGATCCAGCGCATCGTCAAGCACCTCAAGAACCGCGGCATCGGCGTGCTGATCACCGACCACAACGTGCGCGAGACCTTGGGAATCTGCGACCGGGCGTATATCCTCAACGAAGGCAGCGTGCTGGCGCAGGGGGCACCGGACGCGTTGCTGGCCAATCCGGACGTGCGGCGCGTGTACCTGGGGGAAACTTTCCGTCTCTGAGGGCGATGCCGCACCATCCGGACCGCAGGCCATGCCGTCGCCTTCGGACATCGGATGAAACCACGCCTCCAGACATCGCTGGGACAGCAACTGGTCATGACGCCGCAGCTGCGTCAGGCCATCCGCTTGCTGCAGATGTCGACCGCGGAGCTGGAGGTGGAAATCACCCAGGCCGTGGAATCCAACCCCCTGCTGGACTGGGCCGACGACGCCCCCGCCACCGGCGAAGACGGTCCGCCGGCCGAGGCCGAGCGCGGCAGCCAGGAAGAATCCCGCCACGACGGGGATGGAAGCTCCGGCGATGACGACTGGGCGCCGGACGAAGGGCCCTGGGCCTCTTCCGGCGGCGGTTCCTTCGACGATGACGATCCCGGCAGCGCCGCCGAGCGGATCGCCGAAGCCGACACCCTGCGCGACCACCTGCTCTGGCAGCTCCACCTGTCGCACCTGTCGCCGCGGGATCGCCGCATCGGCAGCGCGCTGATTGATGCCCTGGAAGAGGACGGTTACCTGCGCGAACCGCTCTCCGGCATCGCCGAAACCCTGAAGCCGGATCTGGAAGCAAGCGAGGACGAGATCAGCGTGGTGCTGCACCAGTTGCAGCGCTTCGATCCGGTCGGCGTGGGCGCCCGCAACCTGGGCGAATGCCTGCGCCTGCAATTGCTGGTGCTCAGCGACGACACGCCCGGCAAGGCACTGGCGATGCGCATCGCCGACGGCCCGCTGGATCGGCTGCCGCGCAGCGGCGTGGCCGGCATCGCCACCGAGCTCAGGCAACCGCTGGTCGAGGTGGAAACCGCAGTCGCCCTGCTGCGCACCCTGGATCCCAAGCCCGGCGCGCAGATCGGCGAGCTGGGCAGCGATACCTACGTGGTGCCCGACTGCGTGGTCTGGCGCCAGCGCGGCGTCTGGCGGGCGGCCCTGGCCGGCAACAACCTGCCCCGGATCGGTATCCATCGCGGCTACGAACAGATGATCCGGCGCTGCGGCGAGAGCGACGCCGGCTACCTCAAGGGGCAACTGCAGGAAGCCCGCTGGCTGCTCAAGAGCCTGGAGGCGCGCGGCGAGACCCTGCTCAAGGTCACCCGCTGCCTGATCCGTGAACAGGCCGGCTTCCTGGAATTCGGCGAACAGGCGCTGCGCCCGCTGACCCTGCGCGAGGTCGCCAGCGAGGTCGGCCTACACGAATCCACGGTTTCACGGGCGATCGCGCGCAAGTACGTGCGTACGCCGCGTGGAACCTTGCCGCTGCGGGCCTTCTTCGCCTCCGGCATCGACACCGAGGGCGGCGGCGAGGCGTCCAGCACCGCCATCCAGGCCATGATCCGCCGCCTGATCGAACAGGAAAATCCGCGCAAACCCTTGTCCGACGCCAAGCTCGCGGACCTGCTGAAGGCCTCCGGCATCCCGGTGGCGCGGCGTACGGTCGCCAAATACCGTGAAGCCCTGCACATCCTTTCGTCGCACGAACGCGTGCGCCTGGACTGAATCCGCGTTTTTCCTTCGCACCGCTTGATCACGGTCGGGATCAGGCCCATCTTGTCATTGCGGCGTTTGGCCGCGTTGACGGGGATGTCCTGGAACCCAAGCCTGATTCCGTTGTCACAGATACACGACAACGCGTTCTCAGCAGTGCCGACAGCACTGCATCACCGACAGAAGGAGGCAAGCGATGCGTATCGAGACCTACGGGCATGAAATCGAAGTCACCCCCGCCCTGCGCGAATACGTGGAAACCAAGCTGAAGCGCCTGGAGCGCCATTTCGACCAACCCTTCGAAGTCCGTACCCAACTCTGTACGCGCAAACCCGACTACGTCGCCGAAGCGACCGTCTCCCTCGCGGGCCGTACCCTCCATGCCGACGCCGGTGCGCAGACCATGTACGCCGCCATCGACATCCTGGCTGACAAGCTCGATCGCCTGCTGGTCAAGCACAAGGAAAAGAAGACCGACGTGCAGCGCGGCCTCCGCGTGGAAGCCGTCGGCTGAGGCAATTCCCGCCCCCAACCGCCCTTGCCTGCGACCATCGCGGTCCGGGCAGGGGCGCAGTAGCAGCATTCTTCACGCTGCATTAGCAGTTCCCATCCCTCCGGATTACACTCCCCCTGCCTGCGCCGTCCGCGCCCGGCGGGTCGCACCGACGCACCCGTCCCGTGCGCACGCCAGTACGACGACGCGCCGCATCTTCCCACTTCCCCGTCCGTCCTCGCATGATGAACACCAGTATCACCGCACGCGAACTGTTCGAGCAGCAGAAGGAGAAGCTGGCCCTGCGCTGGGTGGCCGGACAGAAGGGCGAGAACCGGATCCTCGAAGCCGGCGACACGATCGCGCGGCGTCCGTCGCTGGCCGGCTATCTCAACGCGGTCTATCCCAACAAGGTGCAAATCCTGGGTACCGAGGAACTGACCTGGCTGGATTCGCTGGATTCGCGCCAGCGCTGGGAAACCATCGAGAAGATCGTCCAGTTCCGGCCGTTGGCGCTGGTCATCAGCAAGAACCAGCAGTGCCCGGAGGATCTGCGCGAGGCGGCGAACGAAACCGATACGCCGCTGTGGATCTCGCCCAAGCGCGGCCATGAGCTGCTCAACCACCTCTCCTACCACCTTGCGCGCACGCTGGCGCCGCGGGTGACGCTGCACGGCGTGTTCATGGAGATCTATTCGATCGGCGTGCTGATCACCGGCGAAGCCGGTTCCGGCAAGAGCGAACTGGCGCTGGAGCTGTTGAGCCGCGGCCACCGCCTGGTCGCCGACGACGCGCCCGAGTTCACCCAGATCGCGCCGGACGTGCTCGACGGCACCTGCCCCGAGCTGTTGCAGGATCTGCTCGAGGTACGCGGGCTGGGCGTGCTCAACGTGCGCGAGATGTTCGGCGACACCGCGGTGAAGAAGAACAAGTACCTGCGCCTGATCGTGCACCTGACCCGGCCGATGACCGAACCCAACCCGCACGGCTACGAACGCCTGACCGGCGATTCCGGCACCCGTCACGTCCTGGATCTCGACGTGCCGCTGATTACCCTGCCGGTGATGCCGGGCCGCAACCTGGCCGTGCTGACCGAGGCCGCCACCCGCCTGCACATCCTGCGCACCAAGGGCATCGATCCCGCGGCGATGTTCATCGCCCGCCACAGCAACCTGCTGGAGCGGAGCACGCCATGAACCTGCCGGAAGAGGACATCCCCCCGGCGGTGCGCGCGGCACCCCCGACCGTGGTCATCGTCAGCGGCCTGTCCGGCTCGGGCAAGTCGGTGGCGCTGAAGACCTTCGAGGATCTGGACTACTACTGCGTCGACAACCTGCCGGTGGAACTGCTGCCGCCGTTCGTGCGCAGCCTGATGAAGGGCGACACCCTGCCGCAGAAGATCGCGGTCGGCATCGACGCCCGCAGCGGCCACGCCGAACTGGGCAAGCTGGCGCAGTGGCGCGCGGCGCTGGCGCAACTGGGGCTGGAAGGCACGCTGATCTTCTTCGACGCCGCCGACGACATCCTGCTGCGGCGCTATTCCGACACCCGCCGCCGGCATCCGCTCAGCCACAGCCATACCGGCCTGTCGCTGCAGGAAGCCATCCGCCGCGAGCGCGAGGTCACCGCGCCGCTGCGCGAGGCGGCCGATGTCGTCATCGACACCAGCCAGCTCAACGTGCACCAGCTGCGCCGCCGCATCATCGCCGAATTCGCGCTCAACCGCGGCGCGGCGCTGTCGCTGCTGTTCGAGTCCTTCGCCTACAAGCGCGGCGTGCCGGCCGACGCCGATTTCGTGTTCGACGCGCGGGTGCTGCCCAACCCGCACTGGAATCCGGAACTGCGCCCGTATTCCGGGCGTGATGCGAAGGTGCGCGAGTACCTGCGCTCCCAGGCGGAGGTCTCCGAATACGTCGGCCAGGTCAGCCAGTTCCTCGATACCTGGTTGCCGCGCCTGCGCGGGGAGACCCGCAGCTACGTGACCATCGCCTTCGGTTGCACCGGCGGCAAGCACCGCTCGGTCTACCTGGCGGAGACCCTCGCCCAGCACGCCCGCAACCAGGGCTGGGAAGAAGTCGCCACCTTCCACCGGGAACTCGACTAGGCATCCACCAGCGCCGAGGGCAACCGTCCCGCCTCGTCTTGACCCACCCTTCACGCGCAACGCCGCGTCCCGCGAAAACCGCTTCCGGCTTGTCATCCCGGTCTGTTAACGTTCCGGAATGGCTTGTGGCATCCTCCTGATCACCCATCCCGGCATCGGCGCGTCGGTCCTGGCCGTCGCGGCGACCCTGTTGCGCCAACTGCCGTTGAAGGCGGAAGCCTTCGAGGTGCCGTTCGACGCCGACCTGGACGCCTTGCTGCCGCAGGCATCGGCCGCGCTGCGACGGGTCGACGCTGGCGATGGCGTGCTGGTGCTGACCGATCTGTACGGCGCCAGCCCCAGCAATCTCGCCGGCAGGCTGGCGCGCCTGGGCACGCCGATCCGGCGGGTGTCCGCATTGAGCCTGCCGATGCTGTTGCGGGTGATGAACTATTCGGAACAGGGACTGGACGAACTGCCGGCGACCGCGGCCGCCGGCGCACGCAACGGAGTCATCCACGACGATGCTTGAACGCGAACTCACCGTTTCCAACCGCCTGGGCCTGCACGCCCGCGCCACCGCCAAGCTGGTCCAGGCCCTGGCCGGCTTCCGCTGCAACGTGACGCTGGCCGCCAAGGGACGCGAGGTCAACGCCAAGAGCATCATGGGCGTGATGCTGCTGGCCGCCGGCCAGGGCACGCCGGTGATCGTGCGCGTGGACGGCGAGGACGAGAGCGCCGCGATGGACGCGGTCGCCGCTCTGTTCGAACGACGGTTCGACGAGGACGCCTGATGCGGACGCTGCTGTCGGGCCATGGCGCATCGCGCGGAAGCGCGCTGGGGCGCGCCCGGGTCCGCATGCCGCACGCACTGGAAGTCGCCGAGCAGCGCATCCACGCCAACCAGGTGGAAGCCGAGCTGCAACGCCTGCACGTGGCGGTCGACGCCACCCGCGAGGAGATGCACCGGCTGCGCGATCGCCTGCATGGCGCGCTGGCGCGGGAAGTCGGCGAGTTCCTCGACCTGCACGCCCTGCTGCTGGACGACCCTGAACTGCTGTACGGCCTGGACGAGCTGATCCGCACCGGCCGCTATAGCGCGGACTATGCGCTGCGCCTGCAGCGGGATCGGCTGGCGGCGGTGTTCGAGGGCATGGACGATGCCTACCTGAAGAGCCGGATGGACGATCTCGACCACGTGATCGGCCGCATCCACGCCCATCTCCAGCAGCGCGCGGTCGATGCCGAGGGCGTGGCCGGCGACATCCTGGTCTGCGACAACATCGCCCCGTCAGAACTGGCGCAGCTGCAATCGCAGGGCGTGGTCGCGATCGTCACCGCCGCCGGCAGCACGCTCTCGCACAGCGCGATCCTGGCGCGCAGCCTGCACATGCCGTTGGTGGTCGGCGCGGCCCAGGCGCTGCAGCGGGTCAATGATGGCGACGCCCTGATCGTCGACGGCGCCACCGGCCGGGTGGTGGTCGAACCGAACGCGTCGGACCTGCGCGGCTACCGCGATCGCCTGCGCAAGGCCGCGCGCGAGGAACGCGAGCTGGGCCGGCTGCGGTCCAAGCCCAGCCGCACCCGCGACGGCATGGACATCGCGCTGTACGCCAATGCTGAATCGCTCGACGACGTGGCGCGCGCGCATGCGCTGGGCGCGGCCGGCGTGGGGCTGTACCGCACCGAATTCCTGTTCCTGCAGCGCAATGAGTTGCCGGACGAGGACGAGCAGTTCCGCGCCTACCGCGACGTGGTGCTGGGCATGAGCGGCCGGCCGGTCACCATCCGCACCCTGGATCTGGGTGCCGACAAGGCCGACCGTACCGGGCTGGTGCTGGACGACGAGGACAACCCCGCGCTCGGCCTGCGCGGAGTGCGCCTGTCGCTGGCCCGGGACGGCGTGTTCGATACCCAACTGCGCGCCATCCTGCGCGCGTCGGCCTACGGCCCGGTGCGCATCCTGATCCCGATGATCAGCAGCCGCGAGGAGATCCTGGCCATCCGGCGGCTGATCAAGCGCGTCTCCACCCAGTTGCGCAAGCGTGGGCTGGAGATCGCCGGCCAGGTGCAACTGGGCGCGATGATCGAGGTGCCGGCGGCGGCGATCGCCATGCACGGCTTCGTCGACGTGGTCGATTTCGTTTCCATCGGCACCAACGATCTGGTGCAGTACCTGTTGGCCGCCGATCGCAACAACGAGGCCCTGGGCGAACTGTATTCGCCGCTGCACCCGGGTGTGATCCGGCTGCTGCGGCACGTGATCGCCATTGGCCAGGCCCATGAAGTGCCGGTGGCCGTGTGCGGCGAAATGGCCGGCGACCCGCGGCTGGCACCGTTGCTGCTGGCGCTGGGGCTGCGGGAATTCAGCCTGCACCCCAACACCCTGCTGGAACTGCGCCGGGTCATCCGCGGCAGCGACTGGGAAGCCCTGCAGGCCTCCACCGACAAGCTGCTCAAGGCCCGCGATCGCGCCGGCATCGAGCGCTGGCTGAAGTCCGCCTCCGCCTGATCGCGGCGGCCGCGCGGAAAATGCCCCGCATGGGGTGTCCATAATCTCAATGGCAAGCGATAATGGCGCGATGAACATCTGATGCCACGGTCGCATCCGTCCCGCGGATCGGCCCCGTTTCGGAGCACTGCATGGCCGAAGCCGTCCGCCACGACAAGACCGCGCGTCAACTGCGCCTGCTCTCCGACGCCCTCGACAGCGGCCGGCTGGGGCCGGTGCGTCGACTCGTCAACACCCTCGCCCCCGCCGAAATCGGCAACCTGCTCGAATCGCTGCCGCCCGGCAAGCGCGAGGTGGTGTGGGGCCTGGTGGACGCCGAGGACGACGGCGAGGTGCTGGTCCACGTCGGCGACGAGGTCCGCGAGAGCCTGCTGGCGGAGATGGACCCGGACGAAATCGTCGCCGCGGTCGAAGACCTGGACATCGACGATCTGGCCGATCTGGTCGAGGACCTGCCGGACACCGTCATCGACGAAGTCCTCAAGTCGATGGACCGGGAGAACCGCGAGCGGCTGGAGCAGGTGCTGTCCTACCCGGAGGACTCCGCGGGCCGCCTGATGAACCCGGACGTGGTGACCGTGCGCGCCGACGTCAACGTCGACGTGGTGCTGCGCTACCTGCGCCTGCGCGGCGAACTGCCGGACCACACCGATCACCTGTTCGTGGTCAGCCGCCGCCACCAGTACCTGGGCCGGGTCTCGCTGGCCTCGCTGGTCACCCACGAGGACAGCACGCCGATCAATCGCCTGATCGACGACGAGCAACCGGCCATCGACGTCGGCGAGAGCGCCGAGGAAGTCGCCCGCCAGTTCTCCGACCACGACTGGATTTCCGCGCCGGTGGTGGACGACAACAACATCCTGCTCGGCCGCATCACCATCGACGACGTGGTCGACATCATCCGCGAAACGGCCGAGCACCAGGCGCTGGGCGCCGCCGGCCTGGACGAGGACGAGGATCTGTTCTCGCCGGTGCGGCGCGCGTTCCGGCGCCGCCTGATCTGGCTGGGCATCAACCTGTGCACGGCCTTCCTCGCCGCCAGCGTGGTCGGCCAGTTCGAGGGCAGCATCGCCAAGCTGGTCGCGCTGGCCGCGCTGATGCCGATCGTCGCCGGCATGGGCGGCAACGCCGGCACCCAGGTGCTGGCGCTGATGGTGCGCGGCCTGGCGCTGGGCCAGATCGGCGCGTCCAACGTGATGACGCTGCTGAAGAAGGAATTGGCGGTCGCGCTGATCAACGGCCTGTGCCTGGGCGTGGGCCTGGGCATCATCGTGTTCCTGTGGTTCCGCCAGCCCGGCCTGTCGCTGGTCATCGGCAGCGCCCTGACCATCAACCTGTTGACCGCGGCGACCGCCGGCGTGCTGGTGCCGCTGACGCTCAAGCGGCTCGGCTTCGACCCGGCGCTGGCCGGCGGCGTCATCCTCACCACCGTCACCGACGTGATGGGCTTCCTCAGCTTCCTGGGCCTGGCCACGGTCATCCTGTTGCAGTGATCACGCGGCTGCGCCACCCTGCGCCCGGCGGCGCATACGGGAGGCGACGGCATGCTGGCGAAGATCGCGACATCCGGCCTGGCCAACCTGATCCTGCTGGCCGGCATTCCTTTCCTGCTCTACTGGGGCTGGCACCGCTGGCGGCACCGGCGCGCCTTGGCCGAGGTCGCCTGCCGCGCCGGGCTGCGGCTCGGCGCGCCCCGCTATCTGGCCTATGCGGCGGTTGCCGCGCTCTTCAACATCGCCGTCCTGCTCGCCTGGTCGCCGCCGATCTCGTCCTTCACCAGCCACGATTCGCCGCAACGGGTGTTTGAAGGACTGGGATTGAGCGGAACTTCGCTGCTGATGGCGCTGATCTACGGCGTCGTCACCACGGGCTTCTGCGAGGAATTCCTGTTCCGCGGCCTGCTTGCCGGCAGCCTGTCGCGGCGACTGCCGGCCTGGCTCGCCAACGGTTTGCAGGCTTTCCTGTTCCTGCTGCCACACCTGCTGGTGCTGCGGGTACGGCCGGAGCTGTGGCCACTGCTGCCGGTGGTGTTCGTGGCCGCGCTGTTCCTGGGCTGGCTGCGAATCCGTTCCGGATCCATCATGGGGCCCTGGCTGTTCCATGCCGCCATCAACGTCGCCACCTGCCTTTACGTCGCCCTGGGAAGCTCCGCATGATCACCCCCGCATCGCCCGGCTCCACCCGCCCGTCTTCTTTCCGGATTCCATCCCTTCGCCTCGCCCTGCGAATGCTCGCCCTGCTCTCCACCGCCATGTTGCTGGCCGGCTGCGCCACCCGGCCGGTGTCCCCGCATGGCGGGTTCGTCGAGCGCCAGGTCGAGGTCGCCGGCAAGACGCATCGCTACCAGGTGTTCGTGCCGGCCGGCCATGGCCGCGGCAGGATGCCGGTGATCCTGTTCCTGCACGGTTCCGGCGAACGCGGCGAGGACAACCAGTTGCAGATGAAGGTCGGCCTGCCGCCGCACCTGCGCCAGCACCTGGATGACTTTCCCGCCATCGTGGTGATTCCGCAGGCGCCGGCCGAAACCGAATGGACCCAGGAGGCCGGTACGATCGCGCTGGCCGCGCTGGATGCTTCGATGAAGGAATTCGACGGCGATCCCGATCGCGTCTACCTGACCGGCCTGTCGATGGGCGGTTATGGCACCTGGGAACTGGCCTTGCAGCAGCCTCAGCGCTTCGCCGCGCTGGTGCCCATCTGCGGCGGCCTGACCGTGGACTGGACCGACCAGCGTCCGAGCATGGTCGCGCACAGCGTGGCCAACGTGCCGGATCCGTTCGCCGAAGCCGCGCGCCGGCTCAAGCACGTGCCGGTCTGGATCTTCCACGGTGGCAAGGATGATCTGGTGCCGCCGGTGCAGTCGCGCCGGATGGACGCGGCGCTCAGGCAGGCCGGCGGCGACGTGCGCTACACCGAATTCCCCGACGCCAACCACAACTCCTGGGATCCGGCCTACGCCACCCCGGAACTGTGGACCTGGCTGTTCCAACAACATCGCTGAGATTCCATGGCCGAACTGCTCCACGACTACTTCACTCCCGGCTGGCGCGAGCGCGCGCAGGCCTGCGCCTGCGGCTGGCAGGGCGATTCGCGCGCCATGCAGATGGATCTGCAGGACGAAGTCACCGACTACGCCTGTCCCGAATGCGGCAACCTGCTGCTGATCGTCAGCCATCCGGATCGGGAGCAGGTCCGGCGGGCCGCCGCCGCCGGCCATCCCGAGGCCATCCAGCAACTGGCCCTGCTGGAAGAGGCGGAGCGCTTCCTGGGCGAACGCTGACGCCGTCCGTCGCCCGGCCCTCAACCGGCGCCCGCCGCCGCCGATAACCCGGCGCCCCTTCACGAAAAGATCCGCGCCGAGCACTGTCCATGGCCGAACCTTCCGATGCCCCTCCCGGCCTGACCGGCGGTTTCCGTCGCCTGTGGGCGCGCGGCCACAAGCGCGCGCAGCCGTCGGCCGGCACGGGACTGGCGCCGCACGACGCCGCGCGCCCGCTCATCAATGCCGCGCAGTTGCAGGCCCTGTTCGCCCACGCCGACACGCCGCCGGCGCTGGTCGCCGCGTTCGCCGATGGACTCGCGGGCCTGGGCGGCGAACTGCGCGGCATGGGCCAGCGCCTGCAGGCCGCCTGCGCCGACGGTGACTGGAATGCCTACGGGCGCGCCATGCGCCAGTTGATCGACAAGTACATCCGCACCATTCCCGACGAACCGGTACCCGGTAGCGATGTTCCCAGCGAATCGGAGCAACTGCGCGGCCTGCTCCACCACACCCTGGTGATGGCGGTGGAAACCCTGCTGCGCGAGGACGCGCGCCTGTACCCCCAGGCCCAGTCGGTGGCCGATCAGCTCAAGGGCTGGCAACCGGGCCAGCCGCTGGCCGCGCTCGAGGGCCAGCTCAAGGATCTGTGCCACGCCATCGGCCAGGCCAGCCACGAGACCAGCGACGCGCAGGAATTGCTGCGCAGCCTGTTCGATCTGTTGCTGGAGAACGTCGGCGAACTGCTGGAGGACGGCAGCTGGCTGCAGGATCAGATCGCGGCCGCGCGCAGCCTGCTGTCCGGCCCGCTGGATCGCGAACGGCTGGAGGAAACCCGCAGCGGCCTGCGCGAGGTGATCTACAAGCAGGGCCTGCTCAAGCAGGGACTCAACGAATCGAAGGCGGCGATGAAGGACATGATGGTCACCTTCGTCGAACGACTCGACGGGATGGCCAGCAGCACCGGCGAATTCCACGACCGCATCAGCTTCCACGCGCAGGCGGTCCGCGACAGCCGCAGCATCGCCGAACTCGGCAAGCGGATGGAGGACATCCTGGAAGACACCGCCCAGCTGCAACGGCAGGCGCTGCGCGCCCGCGACGATCTGTGCGCGGTGCGCGAGGAAGCCGAGGCGGCCGAACGCCGCGTCGCCAGCCTGGAGCAGGAATTGCAGTCGGTGTCCAACCTGGTGCGGATCGACCAGCTCACCGAGGCGCTGAACCGGCGCGGCTTCGAGGAACTGTTCCGGCGCGAATCCAGCCGTGCCCTGCGCAGCGGCCAGCCGCTGTGCCTGGCCCTGCTGGACCTCGACGACTTCCGCCTGGTCAACGCCACCCACGGCCATCTCGGCGGCGACGCTGCGCTGCGCCATGTGGTCGCGGTGGTGCGCGGCGCGCTGCGCGGCAGCGATGCGATCGGCCGTTTCGGCGGCGAGGAATTCGTGCTGCTGCTGCCGGACACCTCGTTGCGCGAGGCGGAGGCGATCGTCGCGCGCGCCCTGCAACGGCTGGCGCAGCGTCCGCTCCTGCACGAGGGCGAACGATTGGCGGTGACCTTCAGCGCCGGCGTGGCACCGTGGCGCGCCGGCGAAACGCAGGACGCGCTGGTCGAGCGCGCCGATCGCGCGATGTACGAGGCCAAGGCCGCCGGCAAGAACCGGGTGGCGGCGGCGCGCGACTGAAACGCGCCGCCTCCGGACTCAACCGAGCAGCGTTTCCAGCACCGCCATGCGGATGGCCACGCCGTTGCTGACCTGGCGCAGCACCAGCGACTGCGGGCCGTCGGCGACCTCGTCGGTGATTTCCACGCCGCGGTTGATCGGGCCCGGATGCAGCACCACCGCGTCCCTGGCCGCGCGGCCCAACCGGGCCTGGGTCAGGCCGTAGTCGCGGTGGTAGTCGTCGAGCGAGGCGACCAGGCCCTCCTCCATCCGCTCGCGTTGCAGGCGCAGCATCATCACCGCGTCCACGCCTTCGAGCATGGCGTCGAAATCACCACCCACGGTGCAGCCGGCCAGGGTGTCGTCGTCGGGCAGCAGCGACTGCGGGCCGCATACCCGGATCTCGCCGGTGCCCAGCGTGCGCAGCGCATGCAGGTCCGAACGCGCCACGCGCGAATGCTTGACGTCGCCGACGATCAGCACCTTCAGGCGCGAGAAATCCGCGCCCTTGGCCTGGCGCAGGGTCAGCGCGTCCAGCAAGCCCTGGGTGGGATGGGCGCTGCGGCCATCGCCGGCGTTGACCAGCGTCGTGCCCTCGCCCGCCACTTCGGCCAGCGCGTCCACCGCGCCGTCCTCCGAATGCCGCACCACGAAACCGCGCACGCCCATGGCTTCCAGGTTGCGCAGGGTGTCGCGGGCGGTCTCGCCCTTGCGCGTGGAGGAGGCGGAGGCGTCGAAGTTCAGCACGTCCGCGCCCAGCCGCTGCGCCGCGATCTGGAACGAACTGCGCGTGCGGGTGGAAGGTTCGAAAAAGAGCGTGCACACCGTGGTGCCGTCCAGCAGGTTGCGGCGCTGGGTGCGGCCCAGCGCGGTGTCGCGGATCTGGCCGGCGCGATCCAGCAGGCGGCAAAGGGTTTCGCGGGGAAGACCGTCGAGGGTCAGCAGGTGCCGCAGGCGTCCATCCGAATCGATTTGCTGGGTCATTGGCTCAGTTCTGGAATGCAAGGGTCGGGACCGGCATGCCGCGGCGACGCCGGGTTCCGGAGGGTGGGTGGAGGGCGGGTTTGCCGGTCGCGGCGACGGAAGCCGGGGCCGGAAGCAATGAAAACGGAACGGGAGCGTGCCCGGTGATGGCCAGGAGGATCGCCGCCTCGCTCAAAGGGTCACCTGCGTGGCGTCCTGCGGCGCCGCCAGCCAGCGCTCGATGATCACCGCTGCGGCCACCGCGTCCAGCGCCGCCGCGTCGCGCTTGCGCTTGCGGCCTTCGGCGCGATCCAGCGCGAACCGCTGCGCGGCTTCGACCGAACTGGCGCGTTCGTCCACCAGCACCACCGGCAGCTTGTAGCGCGCATGCAGTTCGCGCGCGAACGCCTGCGCGCGCTTGCGGTTGGGCTGGTCGCCGCCTTCCAGGGTCATCGGATCGCCGACCACCAGGCCGTCCGGCCGCCATTCCGCATGCAGGCGATCCAGCGCCGGCCAGTCCGGTCCGTGCGCGTGCACGTCCACCACCGCCAAAGCGCGCGCGCCGCTGCCGAAGGCGCTGCCCACGGCCACGCCGATGCGTCGCGCACCGACGTCGAACCCCAACACCGTGCCATCCAACTTCATGGCCGACTCCGGGAACGCCGGCCGGACTCCGGCGGCGGGCAGGCTTGCCTTCCGGGAGCGGCGTGGCGGTTCCGGCGACAGGGTTTCATGCGTGCCCGCTGTAGTCTGTGAGCCTGGTCATGTCTACACCGATCAGGCCGCCAGCGGCCTGCCAGCGCCGTTCCAGCGGCATCCCGAACAGCACGCCCGCATCGGCCGGCGCGGTCAGCCAGGCGTTCTCGCCCAGTTCGAATTCCAGTTGTCCTGCGCCCCAGCCTGCGCAGCCCAGGGTGACGATGGCGTGTTCCGGCCCGTTGCCGGCGGCCATCGCCTCCAGGATGTCGCGCGAAGTGGTCAGGTACAGGCCATCGGCGACGGTCAGGGTGGAATCCCACGCCCGCGCATCATCGTGCAGCACGAATCCGCGCTCGGGATGGACCGGGCCGCCGTTGAGCACGATCTGCTCGCGCAGGCCCTCGTCCGGCGTGTCCAGTTGCATCTGCTGCAGGACTTCGCCCAGGGTGTACTCGGAGGGACGATTGACCATCACTCCCATCGCCCCCTCCCCGTCGTGCTGGCAGATCAGGGTCACGCTGCGGGCGAAATTGGGGTCATCCAAGGCCGGCGAGGCGATCAGCAGCTGGTTGGCGAGGAAGGGTTCGGCGGACATGGGCGCCATTTTAGCCCGACCGCGCTACCCTGACCGCATGAGCGGATACTGCGACATCGCCCCGGGCCATCCGGTCCACGGCCCCTATCACGACCACGAATACGGCTTTCCCCAGCGGGAAGAGGCGGTCCTGTTCGAGCGCCTGCTGCTGGAAATCAACCAGGCCGGGCTCAGCTGGGAAACCATCCTGCGCAAGCGCGAGGGGTTCCGGCGTGCCTACCACGGCTTCGACGTGGATACCGTGGCCGCCTATGGAGATGCGGACCGGGCCCGGCTGCTGGCCGACCCGGGCATCATCCGCAACCGCCTGAAGGTGGACGCGGCGATCCACAACGCCGGGGTCATCCAGGCGCTGCGCGGATCCCATGGCGGCTTCGCCGCCTGGCTGGACACCCACCACCCGCTCGGCAAGCCCGAATGGATCAAGCTGTTCAAGCGGACCTTCCGCTTCACCGGCGGCGAGATCACCGGCGAGTTCCTGATGAGCCTGGGTTACCTGCGCGGCGCGCATCGCGACAGCTGCCCGGCCCATGCGCGCATCACCGCGTTGTCCCCGCCCTGGCAGACAGCGGGCTGATCCGGACGCCGGAAGCATGCGTCCGGCGCTCCGTTGAAAACTGGTAAGCGCTGCTTACCACCCTGGGTTCAATCTTCCCCGCCCGCGTCCGATATCGGAAGGGCGCGTCGCGCATTGGTTGATGCAGCGGTTGCGGGCATACTCCGGCCATCATGGCCACTCGGGGGAGACAGGCATGAAGGGAGTCGTGTTCACCGAGTTCATGGAGATGATGGACAGCCGCTTCGGTCCCGAACTGACCGAACGCGTGCTGGAAGCCGCGCATCTGCCCAGCGGCGGCATCTACACCGCCGTCGGCACCTACGATCACACCGAACTGCTGGCCCTGGTCGAGCAACTCAGTCTTGCGGTCGGATTGCCCGCAACCACGCTCGTGCGCGAATTCGGCCACTACCTGTTCGGGCGTTTCGTGAAGAGCTATCCGCGCTTCTTCCAGGGCGTGCACTCCGCGTTCGATTTCATCGAACAGGTGGACAACCACGTGCACGTCGAAGTGCTGAAACTCTATCCCGGCGCCGAGTTGCCAAGCTTCCGCAGCGAACGCCCCGATGATCGCCGGATGCTGTTCGACTACCGCTCCAGCCGCCCGCTGGCGGATCTGGCCGAAGGCCTGATCGCCGGATGCGTGGATCACTACGGCGAACGCGTGCGCATCGAACGCATGCCGCTGGCCGCCGACGGCGGCGGCACCGCGGTCCGCTTCCAGCTGACCCGGATGGACTGATCCCCGACGCCCCGCATGGACGAACTGCAACTGCTCAGACGGAGACTGGAGCGCGAAAAACAGGCACGTCGCGCGGCTGAACTGTTCATCGAGGAAAAGAGCCTGGAGCTGTACATCGAGCAGCAGAAGCGCGAGCAGGCATTCCAGGCCCTGCAGGCGCAGACCGTCGCCACCAACACGCTCAACCGGCAACTGCAGGAAGAAATCAGCCGCCGCATCCAGGCCGAAACGCTGGAGAGTTTCCTCGAACGGATCGTGCAGGATCATCCGCTGCACAGCATCCTGGTCGAACTCACCCGCATGGTCGAGGCACAGACGCCCGGTGGCCGCTGCTTCATCGCCGTGCACGCCGACGGCGAACTCTTCCACGCCGAGCGCGAATCCTCGGAAGGACGCGCCCCGCTCATCCAGGCGCCGCTGCACTGGTTGCCCGGCGGCGCCCACGAACAGCGCCATATCCAGCGGGTCGAGGACGTCCGCCGGCATCCGGTCTGGCGCCGCCATTGCGACAGTGGCCTGCTCGACGGCCTGGGCAGCGCGTGGACGGTGCCACTGACCACCGCGCATGGCGAGCACATCGGCGAGTTCGCCCTGCATCCGCCGGACGGACGCGCGCCCAGCGAATCGGAGCTGGAATGGATGATGATGATCAGCGGCCTGGCCGCGCTGGCGATCGGCCATCGGCAACTGGCCGACAACCTCAATCACCAGGCCCACCACGACGCCCTGACCGACCTGCCCAACCGCTTCCTGTTCCGCGACCGGCTGAACCAGGCCATCGCGCACGCGCGTCGCGAGGATCACCGGGTCGGCGTGCTGTTCCTGGATCTGGACGGCTTCAAGCACATCAACGACACCCTCGGCCACCAGCAGGGCGACAACGTGCTGATGGCGACCACCCGCCGCATCCGCCGCCTGCTGCGCGAAACCGATACCCTGGCGCGCATGGGCGGCGACGAGTTCACCCTCATCCTGCCGGGCATGAAGAGCGTCGCCGACGCCACCCGCATGGCGGAACGCTGCCTGGAATCGCTGCGCCGGCCCATCCCGATGGACGGGCACGAGCTGTATGTCACCGGCAGTATCGGTATTGCCCTGTTTCCCGATGACGCCCGCGATGCCGAACAATTGCAGCGCAACGCGGACGCGGCGATGTACCGCGCCAAGGCGCGCGGCAAGAACTGCTTCGAGTTCTTCACGCCCGCCCTGACCGCCGGCAGCCGCGAGTTGCTCGACCTGCGCGCGGATCTGCACCACGCGCTGGAAGAGGGCCAGTTGTCGCTGCATTACCAGCCCCAGTACCGCGCCGACGGCGTGCTGCTCGGCTTCGAAGCGCTGATGCGCTGGCACCATCCGCGCCATGGCGCCATCCCGCCCAGCCGCTTCATTCCCATCGCCGAGGAATCCGGGCTGATCCTGGCCATCGGCCAATGGGCGCTGGAACACGCCTGCCGGCAGATGGCGCAATGGCAGGCCAGCGGCGTCGCCCACCTGCTGATGGCGGTCAACCTGTCGGCGGTGCAGTTGCAGCAGGAGGACTGGACCCGCACCGTCGCCCGCATCCTGGACGCCACCGGCCTGCCGGCCGCATCGCTGGAACTGGAACTGACCGAGAGCCTGGTGATGCAGGACGTCCAGTCCACCGCCCGCCACCTGCGCGAACTCCGCGAACTGGGCGTGCGCGTGGCCATCGACGACTTCGGCACCGGCTATTCGTCGTTGAACTACCTGCGCCAGCTGCTGGTGGACACGCTGAAGATCGATCGCTCCTTCATCAGCGAAATCGAGGCCTCCGCCGATACCGGACTGCACTATCCGATCATCCGCAGCATCATCGAACTCGGCCACAGCCTGGGCCTGTCCCTGATCGCCGAAGGCGTGGAAACCGAACACCAGGCCAGCATCCTGCGCGCGCTCGGCTGCGACGGTCTGCAAGGCCACCTGTTCGCCCCGCCGATGACCGCCAGCGACTGCGAAACCCTGCTCCGCCAGCTCCGCGCCCTTCCGTAGAGCGGTCCAACCGCGCACAGACCCCCAACATCCCAGCGCGCGTGATTTCCCTTCCCCCGCTTGCGGAGGAAGGTGCCGAAGGGGATGGGGGCAAATCCGTCCGCACATGGCGACCCCACATCAGGCGCAGCACCCCGACGTTCCCCCATGCGGGCAGATGACGCCTGAAGCGCCCTCTTCCGGCGCTTCGCGCCACCTTCTCCCGCAGGCGGGAGAAGAGTTTCACCCTGCATCGCCAGCAGCCCCGCCACGCAGTCCACATCGAACACCAACAACTCCCTTCCCCCGCAACGCGGGGGAAGGTGCCGAAGGCGGATGGGGGCAAATCCGTCCGCACATGGTGACCCCATATCAGGCGCCGCACCCCGACGTTCCCTTATGCGGGCAGATGACGCCTGAAGCGCCCTCTTCCGGCGCTTCGCGCCACCTTCTCCCGCAAGCGGGAGAAGAGTTTCACCCTGCACGGCCAGCAGCCCCGCCACGCAGTCCACATCGAACACCAACAACTCCCTTCCCCCGCAGCGCGGGGGAAGGTGCCGAAGGCGGATGGGGGCAACACCGATAGCGCACAAAGCACCTCTTCCCGCGCCGCGCGCCACCTTCTCCCACACCCTACACGGCAGGCAACACCGCCACGCAATCAGCATCCAGCTTCAAATCCGCCAGCGCATCCGCTCGGGTCTGCCCACGATTGAGCAAGGCAATCGGCTTGCCCGCCTCATGCGCGATGCGGGCGAAACGGAAGCCCGAATAGACCATCAGCGAAGACCCCACCACCAGCAATGCCTCCGATGCGTCCAGCGCCGCCAACGCCCGCTCATAACGCTCACGCGGCACGTTCTCGCCGAAGAACACCACGTCCGGCTTCAGCATGCCGCCGCAGACATCACACGGCGGCACCCGGAACCGGCTGAAATCCAGCCCCTCCAGATCCGCATCGCCATCCGGCGCGGTCGCCGCCTCCAGTCCATGCCAACCAGGATTCGCAGCGTGCAGGCGTTCCTGCAACGCCGCCCGCGCAGACAACGCCCGGCATTGCAGGCACACCACCTGATCGATGCGCCCATGCAGATCGATCACATCGCGGCTGCCCGCGCGCTCGTGCAGGCCATCGACGTTCTGGGTCAACAACTGCGACAACCGCCCGCCCTGCCACGCCGCCAGCGTCCGGTGCGCCGCATTCGGCTGCGACTGCGCCATCCGCGGCCAGCCCACGAAACTGCGCGCCCAGTAGCGCGCATTGGTCAACGGATCCCCGGTGAACGCCTGATACGTCACCGGCGGCGTGCGCTTCCACTGGCCGTCGGCGTCGCGATAGTCGGGAATCCCGGAGGCTGTGCTGCAACCGGCTCCGGTCAATACGAACACACGGTCGAACGGAAGCAACCACTCGCGCAGGCGATCAGCGGCGTCGGTGTGCGGGGCGGTCAGGGCGATCGACATGCCGTCATCATACGGTGGGCCAGGCACGGGAGCTGTCTTTGAACCGCGCGCCGCCCCGCCGTCATGAATCTCCTGCCCCGGCAATCATTGAGAAGGTACTGCGTCCTGCTTCCGCTAAGCCGCTGGCACAAGGGTCGACAAAAAATAAATCAGCAAACCCAGCAACAGGATGGCCCAGCAGGCGCCACCGACGACGATCCCCAGCCAGTTCCAGGCATTGAAGCCGTCTTCGTCCCGATACACCGTGGCGTCGATGAACTGGTTGTAGCGACGTGCCCTCGCGTTCATCGGCAACAGCGGCAGCACCGATAGCGGAGACAGCAACCACAGCGGGCCGGGCAACAGCACGGAGAGCGCCAGCACGACATAGGCGATGGCCAGCAGTCCCGCCGGAGCCCTTTTTTCCCGCGTGCCATCGGCGGCGATTCGGTTGATCGCACGGAAACAGGCGTAGGCATAGAAGAGGGCGAAGATCGAGCGCCAGGCAGGATTGAATTGCCTGCGATCATGCTGCCTGACCGCGCGCCAGGCGCGGTAGAACCACCAGACGGCGTACCAGCCCAGGGTAAACACCATCATCACCACCAGCTTCAAGGTGGGTGGTGCGAGGAAAAATGGCTTGGCGCGCGTGGCCGGCCGCTCTTCGATGGCCCCATCGGGTGCCCGATAGGGGCTGCTGTCCAGACCGGTATCCATCCCGTCAGATCATGCGCCTCAGCGCACTTCCGCCACTTCCACCCCATCCAGCCCCTGCGCCAGGGTGCGGGCGTCGCCGCCCTGGGAGAGTTTGATGCGCAGGCGGACTTCGTTCTGGGAGTCCGCGTAGCGCAGGGCGTCCTCGTAGGAGATTTCGCCGGCCTGGTACAGCTCGAACAGGCTCTGGTCGAAGGTCTTCATGCCGAGGTTGGTGGATTCCTTCATCAGTTCCTTCAGCTTGTGGATCTCGCCGTCGCGGATGTAGTCCTGGACCAGCGGGGTGCCGAGCAGGATTTCCATCGCCACGCGGCGGCCCTTGCCGTCCGGCGTGGGAATCAGCTGCTGCGCGACCACGCCCTTGAGATTGAGCGAGAGGTCCATCAGCAGCTGGGTGCGGCGGTCTTCCGGGAAGAAGTTGATGATGCGGTCCATCGCCTGGTTGGCGTTGTTGGCATGCAGGGTGCACAGCACCAGGTGGCCGGTTTCGGCGAAGGCGATGGCGTGGTCCATGCCCTCGCGGGTACGCACCTCGCCGATCATGATCACGTCCGGCGCCTGGCGCAGGGTGTTCTTCAGCGCGGCGTCCCAGCTGTCGGTGTCGATGCCGACCTCGCGCTGGGTGATGATGCAACCCTCGTGCTTGTGCACGAATTCGATCGGGTCCTCGATGGTGATGATGTGGCCGGTCGAGTTCTGGTTGCGGTAGCCGATCATCGCCGCCAGCGAGGTCGATTTGCCGGTGCCGGTGGCGCCGACGAAGATGATGATGCCGCGCTTGGTCATCGCCAGCGTCTTGATCACCGGCGGCAGGTTCAACTCCTCCACCGTCGGGATGCGGGTCTCGATGCGGCGCAGGACCATGCCGACCTGGTTGCGCTGGTAGAAACAGCTCACGCGGAAACGGCCCACGCCAGCCACGCCGATGGCGAAGTTGCACTCGTGGGTCTTTTCGAATTCCTCGCGCTGGGCCGGCGTCATCACGTTCAGCACCAGGTCGCGCGACTGCTGCGGCGTCAGCGGCGTCTGGGTGATCGGCGAAATCTTGCCGTGGACCTTGATCGACGGCGGCATGCCGGCGGTGATGAACAGGTCCGACGCCTTCTGGTGCGCCATCAGCTTGAGGAAGGAGGTGAAGTCGATGCTGCTCATGGGTGGCTCCCTGTGGGAGCCGGGATTGGGGATTGGAGATTGGGGATTCGCATCCCGTCTCGACTCTTGAATCCCGGCTTTTGCGAATCTCTAATCCCGAATCTCGAATCCCGGCGCTTACTCGAACAACCGCTTGTCCTTCGCGTATTCCTTCGCCTGCTGGCGGGTGACCAGGCTGCGCTTGACCAGGTCCTGCAAGTGCTGGTCGAGGGTCATCATGCCGTACTGCTGGCCGGTCTGGATGGACGAATACATCTGCGCCACCTTGTCCTCGCGGATCAGGTTGCGGATGGCGGGGGTGCCGACCATGATTTCCCAGGCCGCGGTACGTCCGCCGCCGACCTTCTTCAGCAGCGCCTGGCTGATCACCGCGCGCAGCGATTCGGACAGCATCGAGCGGACCATCGGCTTCTCGCCGGCCGGGAACACGTCGATGATGCGGTCGACGGTCTTGGCCGCCGAACTGGTGTGCAGGGTGGCGAACACCAGGTGGCCGGTCTCGGCGGCGGTCAGCGCCAGCCGGATGGTTTCCAGGTCACGCAATTCGCCCACCAGGATGTAATCCGGGTCCTCGCGCAGCGCCGAGCGCAGCGCCTCGTTGAAGCCGTGGGTGTCGCGGTGCACTTCGCGCTGGTTGATCAGGCACTTCTGCGAGGTGTGCACGAACTCGATGGGGTCTTCCACCGTCAGGATGTGCGCGTATTCGTTCTTGTTGATGTGGTCGATCATCGCCGCCAGCGTGGTCGACTTGCCCGAACCGGTCGGGCCGGTCACCAGGATCAGGCCCTGCGGCTGGGCGATCAGGTCGCGGAACAGCGGCGGGCAGCCCAGGTCTTCCAGGGTCAGCACGTCGGAGGGAATGGTACGGAACACGGCGCCGGCGCCGCGGTTCTGGTTGAACGCGTTGACGCGGAAGCGGGCCAGGCTGGGAATCTCGAACGAGAAGTCCACTTCCAGGAATTCTTCGTAATCGCGCCGCTGCTTGTCCGACATGATGTCGTAGACCAGCGCGTGGACCTGCTTGTGGTCCAGGGCCGGGATGTTGATGCGGCGGACGTCGCCGTCGACGCGGATCATCGGCGGCAGGCCTGCCGACAGATGCAGGTCCGATGCCTTGTTCTTGACCGAAAACGCCAACAGCTCGGCGATATCCATAGGTTTGCCTTCCCCCGAAATAGTGCTGCAAAACTGGAACGATGCTGCCCCTGAAGGCAGTATAGCGCTCCCCAATGACCTTCCAACCGCCCCCGGATGATGCTCGCCGACACCCTTCGCGACACCCTGCAACGTATTGAAAACGCTGCGGATGCCGCCCATCGGCCAGCCCCCCGCCTGCTGGCCGTGTCCAAGACCCAGCCGGGCGCGGCGGTGGCCGCGCTGGCCGCCGCCGGACAGCGGTCGTTTGGTGAGAATTATGTGCAGGAAGCGGCCGCCAAGGTCCGTGATCTGGTCGAGCTTTCGCTGGATTGGCATCTGATCGGGCACCTGCAATCCAACAAGGCCGAGCTCGCCGCGCAGTTGTTCGACTGGGTGGAAACGGTGGACCGGCCCAAGCTGGTGGCCGCGCTCGCCCGCCATCGCCCGGCCGACCGACCGCCCTTGAACGTGCTCATCCAGGTCAACATCGACGACGAAGCCAGCAAGCATGGCTGCGCGCCCGCCGATGCGCCCGCGCTCGCCGCCGCCATCGCCGCCGAACCCCGGCTGGCCCTGCGTGGACTGATGTGCATCCCCATCCCGCATGCGGATCCGGAGCTGCGCCGTCCGGCGTTCGTGCGCATGAAGGCGCTGTACGACGCGCTGGCGACGGCGCATCCCGGCGTGGACACGCTGTCGATGGGCATGAGCGACGACTACCCGATCGCCATCGCCGAAGGCGCCACCCAGATCCGCATCGGCACCGCGCTGTTCGGGCGCCGGCCGGGCTGATGCTTTAGGCCGGATACACAGTCTCTAGAACTCCCCGTGGTCATGCCCCTCCCCCGCTTGCGGGGGAGGCTGGGTGGGGGCGGGGTCCGAAGCACGTAATGCATCCACGCACGGACAACAGCGATTGCAGCTCACTCGCCCGCTTGCCCCCATCCGCCCTTCGGGCACCTTCCCCCGCAAGCGGGGGAAGGACGCACGAGGGAAAGGAACTCATTCCCCCCACAAGATGACACTGCCCCTCCCCCGCTTGCGGGGGAGGCTGGGTGGGGGCCGCATCCGAAGCACGTAGCACACCCGCACAGAACAACCGCGAACACAACTCACTCGCCCGCTTGCCCCCATCCGCCCTTCGGGCACCTTCCCCCGCACGCGGGGGAAGGACGCATGCGGAGAAGAACTCATTCCCACACCGCAACATGGAACTACCCCTAGGCCGGGTGGGGGCCGGCTCCGGAGCACGCAGCCATTTCGCGCCTCGGCCCGACGAATGAACCCATGCCCCACACCAAGCCGACAATCAACTCACTTTAGGATTCTTCCTATATCGGGCCGCACGGTGCCCAACAAGAATTCCTGCGCTCCGTCCCGACACCCCACAAGCGGCATACGCGTCATCGCGTCGGCGGACGGCATTCCTCCGAACCAGGAACCGCGCGTGAAATTCCCGAACATCCCGCTCCGGACATGTCGCGCATGGCCACTGCTGTTGATGTTCGGCGCGCCCGCATTGGCCGAAGCCAGCTGCAGTCCGTGGGGCGCGCTGGAGAACCTGAGCCAGACCATCCCTTCGCCGCCCACTACCCCCATCAACCTCAAACTCGTCCCCATCGGCCAGGTGATGGCGAGCAAGGAACTCCTGCTCCAAGGGGGCCAGCGCATCTACACCTGCCGCCGCGGCACCGTCTACGGCATGACGGTGGCGAACATGACGCTCCCGGAAAGCGGCCAACCCAAGGTCTATCAAACCCCGGTCGAAGGCGTCGGGGTCCGTATCGGCTTCCGCGAAATCTACGCGAACGGTTGGCAGGACACCCGTTATCCCCCCTTCCAGGCCAGCGATCTGGGCGGAGGCGAAGTACTCAGCAGCCCGTATTACGCCGTTGTCGAATTCATCCGCACCGACGCCTACGTGGGCAAGGGCAGCGTGGTCTTCAGCTATCGCGCCGATCTCCCGATTCCCTCCCGGCCGGAAACGCTGATCGACATCGCCGGCACCCACCTCCGCTTCAACCTCACCCACGATACCTACTACACCCGCTGCATGCCGGTCGTGTCGCCACTGGAAGTGCCGATGGGACGGATCAGCACGCTCGATCTCACCCGCAGCGCCGCACCCGCGCGCTCTTTCACTCTCGACATCGACTGCGAAGGCGCCCATCCCGCCACACCACCGCCGGTGCGCATCCATTTCCAGGGCGATTCGCCGCGCGACGGCTGGTTGAACCTGGATCTCGCCGGCCGCGCGGACATCGCCAGCGGCGTGGGCATCGCGCTGAAGGACGAGGACGGCAATCCGCTGCCGTTCTCGCCCGAGCGGGCGTTGCCATTGAAGTGGCAGGACGGCACGCGCCAGCGCCAGCGATATCGCCTGTCCGCGACCGCGCGCTACGCCAGCGAGGGCGGCACGCCCGGTGCGGGACGCGCCGACGCCAGCCTCACCTACGTGCTGGATTACAACTGAGGCCTCGACGCAGCGATTCCCCATCGTTCGCGCGTTCGAACGCGGCAACCCACGCCGCAGCGCGCGCATTGCACGCAACGACGCTCATATAGGTGAACGCTTGTACAGCACACCTAAACGAAAGCGCATCACTTTAGGAACTTTCCTATGGGATGGATACGGCACCGAATCGAGAATTTGCACTCCTTTCCACCAACCAAACGGAGTTTTGCAATGTCCAAATCCCTCCTGGGCCTGTCGGTCCTCATCCTGGCCGGCGCCACCGGTTCGGCCATGGCCGCTGACGGTGCCATCAAGTTCACCGGCGAGATCATCGCGTCGTCCTGCACCATGAAGCCGGGCAACGGCGGTACGCCGGAAGCCGCGGGCAAGATCCTGGCCATCGACCTCGGCAAGGTCGGCGCCGACTCGCTGTCCGTAGGCGGCGGCCAGGGCAATATCGGCGCGGCGAAGAACATCGACATCCAGCTCGACTGCGGCGGTGTTCCCAATGGCCTCAAGAACGTCCACCTGAGCTTCAAGCCCAGCGACGGCGTCGGCGCTGAAACCGGCACCGGCGTGGTCGGGAATGATAGGCGGCTGCTGGCAGTCACCGGTGGTGCCACCGGCGTCGGTATCGGCGTGTTCGACAGCGCCAACGAGCTGCTGAACCTGGGCGATCCGCTGACCCAGATCAGCGGTGCCCTGGACGTCCAGAACATCGGCACCGTGGAAGAACCGAAGTACAAGGGCACCGCCAACCTGGCGCTGCGCGCGGCCTACGTCAAGGTCGGTGCGGATCCGGTGGTTCCCGGTGTCGCCAATGGCTACCTGCCGTTCCAGCTGAGCTACGACTGAGTCGCTCTTTAGCTGTTCCGGGGGGCGGTGTTCCGCCCCCCTTTTTTCCCCACGTTTCCACGGGACCGCCATGAACCTCACGCCATGTATCCGCGTCGCATTGGCCGGCGCCCTGTTGCTGTGCGCCAGCCTGGCCCAGGCCAGCATCCAGTTGGGCGCCACCCGCGTCGTGCTTGCCGCGCCGGCCCACGAAGTCACCGTGCCGGTCAACAACAAGATTGCCCAGGACACCATGATCCAGTCCTGGATCGAAGGCGAGGACGATGCCGCCGGGCAGGACGTTCCCTTCGCCGTCACCCCGGCGCTGAGCCGGCTGGGCGGCAACCAGCAGCAGACGCTGCGCATCTTCTATCAGGGCCAGGGCCTGCCGACCGACAAGGAATCGGTGTTCTGGCTGTCCGTGCAGGAAATCCCGCAGAAGGCCAAGGGCGAGAACGTCCTGCAGATCGCCGTGCGCCAGCGCATCAAGGTGTTCTATCGCCCCGCCGGCCTGGAAGGCAAGCCGGAAGACGCCGCCAAGGCGCTGCGCTGGCAGTGGAGCACGCAGGACGGCAAGCCCGCGCTGCGCGTCAGCAATGCCTCGTCCTACCACGTGTCGGTGACGAGCGCCGCGCTGAAGGACGGTGATCGCCGGCACGCGCTCGAAACCCGGATGGTCGCGCCCGGCGCGACGGTCGTGTTCCCGCTGAAGGACGGCGCCGCGCGCCCGGCCGCCAACGCCACCGTGTCCTTCCAGTACGTCAACGACTACGGCGGCGTCGACCAGCTCGATGCCACGCCGTCGCGCTGACGCCCACAAGGCCTTGATGCCGGAGATCCGCACCACCGTCGTCCACTGATTTTCCCCCGAGAGAACGCTGCGCCATCCCACGGCGGATGCGCCCAAGCAAGGAACACCGCATGCCCGCTCTGCCCGCCCACCATCGACTGAGCCTCGCCCTGCGCCACGCCCTGTACTGCGTGGCGTTCGTGGGCCTGTCTTCCGTTTCGGCCATCGCCGCCGAAGCGGGCGACGACGACGCCAGCTTCGAATTCAACGAGATGTTCCTCAGCACGCGCGGCGGCGGCGGCAGCGTGGATCTGCGCTACTTCGAGAAGGGCAGCTCGGTCGCGCCGGGCACCTACAGCGTCGACGTCTACCTCAACCTGAGCCTGGTCCGCCGCCACGACATCGTGTTCGCGCCGGACGCCAAGGGCCGGGTCGCGCCGGTCCTGCCCTATGGCCTGCTCAGGCAACTGGGCGTGGATGTGGCCAAGCTGCAACAGGAAGGCCTGCTCGATCCGGCGGAAGACGATGCGCCGGTCGATCTCTCGCGTATCCCCGCCGCGCGCGCCGAATTCGACGTCAACAATCTGGCGCTGATGGTCAGCGTGCCGCAGGTCTACGTGCCGCGGCGCTCGCGCTCCTACGTGGATCCCTCGCTGTGGGACAACGGCGTCACCGCGTTCTTCAGCAACTACCAGGCTAACTTCAACAGCAACCACGACCGCCGCAGCGGCGAGGATCGTCACTACGGTTACCTGAGCCTGCGCAGCGGCCTGAACGTCGCCGGCTGGCGCCTGCGCAACGACGCCTCGCTGAGCACCGGCTCCAACCAGCCCAGCCGCTTCCGCAGCCACCGCACCTGGCTGGAACGCGACGTGCGCCGCTGGAACGCCAAGCTGTCCCTGGGCGAGCTGTACACCTCCGGCGAAGTGCTGGACAGCGTGCGCTTGCGCGGCGTGCAGCTGTCCACCGACCTGGGCATGTGGGCCAACGACCAGCAGGGTTACGCGCCGGTCGTGCGCGGCATCGCCGAAACCAACGCCACCGTGGAAATCCGCCAGAACGGCGTGGTGATCCATTCCATGCCGGTGCCGGCCGGCGCGTTCGAAATCGAGGATCTGCCTTCCAGCGGTTCCAACGGCGATCTGCACGTCCGCATCCTCGAAGCCGATGGCCGGGTCCGCGAGTTCACCCAGTCCTTCGCCGCCCTGCCGGTGATGATCCGTCCCGGCCGCCTGCGCTACAGCCTGAGCGCGGGCGAATACCGGGGTGGTCCGCAGGAAGACACGCCCACCGTGGCGCAGGGCTCGCTGGTCTACGGCCTGAGCAACAACTTCACCGGTTTCGGCGCCGCGCTGGCGGCGCAGGACTATCACGCCGTCAGCCTGGGCATGGGCCTGAACTCGCGCCTGGGCGGGCTGTCGCTGGACACGACCCACAGCCGGTCGCGCGCGCCCTCCGGCCGCACCGAGCAGGGCCAGAGCACCCGCCTGCTGTACGCCAAGACCCTCACCGGCACCGGCACCACCTTCACCATGGCCGGGTACCGCTACTCCACCGAGGGCTACCGCACCTTCGGCCAGCACATGGCCGACCGCCGCAACACGTCGAGCTCGATCCACTACAGCCCGCAGAAGAGCCGGGTGGATCTGACCGTCAACCAGCTGCTGCCGCGCAGCCAGTCGCTGTACCTGACCCTGGGCGAGACCAGCTACTGGAACCTGCCCGGCAGCACCCGCACGTGGCGCTTCGGCTACGCCGGCAGCATCGGCAAGTTGAACTACAACCTGGCCATGTCGCGGGATCGCGACCCGCACCGCGAGCGCGACGACACCCAGGTCAACGCCAGCTTCAGCCTGCCGCTGGGCATGGGCAGCCGCGCGCATCGCATGAGCGCCAGCGCCAGTTCCACCCGTCACGGCGCCGACCGCGTGCAGGCCGGCCTGAGCGGTTATCTCGACGCCAACCGCAACGCCAGCTATTCACTCCAGGCCAGCCATGCCGAGGGTTATGGCAGCAGCGGCAGCGCCAACGTCAACTGGGCCACGCCGCTGGCGCAACTGGGCGGCACCTACCAGCAGGGACCGGACAGCCGCCACGTCGATCTGAGCGCCTCCGGCTCCGTGGTGATCCACCGCGGTGGCATCACCCTGGGCCAGCCGGTCGGCGAAACCTTCGGCCTGCTGGAAGTGCCGCGCACGGCCGGCGTCGGCCTGACCAACTGGAACAACGTGCGCACCAATCGCCGCGGCTACGCGGTGGTGCCCTACCTGCAGCCCTATCGCATGAACTGGGTGGAGGTGGACACCCGCAAGCTGGGCCTGGACACCGAACTGCTGGGCAACGCGCCGCAACTGGTGCCGACCCGTGGCGCCATCGCGCGCGCCAGCTACCAGGCCGAAACCGGACGCCGCGTGCAGTTCGTCCTGCGCCGCGAGGACGGCACGGTGCCGTTCGGCGCGATGGTGTACGGCGCGCAGGACAAGGTGCTGGGCATGATCGACAACCAGTCGCGCGTGCTGGTGTTCGGCGTGGAAGACCAGGGCCGGCTGGACGTGCGCTGGGGCGATGGCGCCTGCGTGGCCGACTACACGCTGCCGGCCGCGCAGGCCGGACTGGCCTACGACCGGGTCACCCTGGTCTGCCGTCCGCAGTAATCGCGGCCCGTCCCGTTCCGCACGCATCATGAAGCGCATCCCGTCCCTGCTCGTCCGCATCGCGTTCCCGGCGCTGCTGCTCGTCGCCGGCGGTGCGCAGGCCGCCTGCGTCTTCAATGACTTCTCCGAGACCACTCTCGACATGGCGGGAACGCGCGATGTCATCCCGAGCGCCGTGCGACCGGTGGGCGGCATGATGTACTGGTACAGCCGGTACTTCAACAATGTGCGGACGATCATATGTGATGTCGACACGCCCCTCAGCCTCGTCGCCGACGACGGCCAGATGATCAAGGCCCCGGGCCAAGAAGGCCGCTATGAAACCGGTGTCGAGGGCGTGGAGCTGGAAATCGGGTTCGGAAAAAGCGCCGACAACGGCGACAAGGTGGAGATGAAGACCGGTTGGCAGGGCGTGGCCAAGAGGGGCGTCAACACCCCCGTTCCCCGCAAGATTGTCACCCAATTCATGCGCAGCGGCAGCCATGTCGCGCGCAGCGGCACCATGACCTTCCACTACGCGGCCCGCCTGATGGCCGGCAACCAGACCTTGTTGACGTTCCGCCTTCCCGGCGCGACCTTCAACTTCACCAACAACGTGATGCTGACGAGTTGCTACGCCGAGAACCCGGACATCCCGGTCGCGATGGGCACGGTGCCCTTCGAAACCGTTCGCCGCAACCTGGCCACGCCCCGCGACTACGCCATCGATATCCGCTGTTCCGGTACCAACGGTGCGGCGACGCCGGTCAAGACCTTCTTCGAGGGCAACGTCACCGCCGACGGCATCCTCAAGCTGGCGGACACGCCCGCATCCGCCTCCGGCTTCGGCATCGCGGTGACCGATGCCGAAGGCAACCCCGTTCCGTTCCACGATCGACCGCGATCCCTGCCGTCTGTCTGGCAGGACAGAATCGGCGTCGAAGACCGCTATCGCTTCCAGGGCAAGGCGCGCTATGTGCCCCTCGCCGGCCCGCTGAAGGCAGGCAGCGCCGACGCGGTGATGAGTTTCGTCCTTGACTATGACTAACCCCCTCGCCCGGACCGTCCTCCGTCTGCTGGCGCTGCTGGTGCTGGCACTTGCCGCGCTGGCCCCGGCTGCACGCGCGGAGCTTTACTTCGACGGCAAGAACCGCTTCATCATGGAGGGCACGCGCATGCGCCTGCCCATCACCAACCAGGCCGTCCATCCGGCGCTGCTGCATCTCTCGCTGGACTGGGGCGACGAGGAGTCGCAGGCACCCTTGCCGCTCGCGCTGTCACGGCCGCTGCTGAAACTGCTGGCCGGCCAGCAGGCGCACGTGGACGTGTTCTACCAGGGTGAGGGCCTGCCGACGGATCGCGAGTCCTATCTGCTGCTCCGCATCCTGGACGTGCCGCAGGCGCCACACGCCGACAACACCATGCAACTGGCGCTGCGGCATCACTTCAAGCTGTTCTACCGCCCGCCCCTGCCGACCACGCGGGAGCAGGCCTGGGCATCGCTGTCCTGGGAGCGATCCGGCGACGGCGACACGCCGGTGTTGCTGGCGCGCAATCCCTCGCCCTACTACCTGACCCTCGGTCATCTGGAAATCCTCGATGCCAGCGGGCAGCCCTGCGGCGATCCACGCGAGCATCTGATGATCGCCCCCTATTCCAGCCAGTCGCTGCCCGCGCCCGGCTGCCACGCGGCGCAACTGCGCTACCAACTGATCAGCGACGCCGGCAATCCGCACGCGCGCGTGTTCACCCTGTCCACCTCCGGCCACGATGCAACGGCATCCCGGCCGGCCCTTCCGGAGAAACAACCATGAGGATCCTGATTCGATTGTTGGCGCTGGGCGCGCTGCTCGTGCTGTCGCAGAAAAGCCATGCGCTGACGTGCACGATGGACGGTACCTATTTGGCAGACTACTACCTGGAAACAACCGTCGCGATCTCCAACACCATGCCCAAAGGGACCGTCGTCTGGCGATCACCCAACCGGATTGGGACGCTGAAGTGCTGGCAGGAGCAGCCGGCCGGCGCCGAATTGGTCTATCTTTATGCGAGTCCGGAAAGCAACCTCGCCCTCGGGGAGGATATCGAGATTGGCATCAACATCGACGGTACGGACTACACATACTCCAACCTGACCCAGGTCAAGAATGGCATAAAGAGGGAGCCAACCGAGCTCAAGCTCGATGGGTGCCGCAGCTTCGCCGGTTGCGAGGACCAGGCGAAAATAAAGACCGTGTCCTACAATTTCTTCTTCTCCAAGCGTTCTCCTGCCAACACGGGACAAGCCAAGGAAGGGCCGGTCAGCAGCCAGTCGAAATTTGCCGTATTCCAACTGGATGGCGAAGGTGGATTGAACCCAAAAGTTGGCTCGAATTACAGGCAGTACGTGCACAATCTTCATAACCTGCGCTACATCGCCTGCAGTTCGACCATTGCGCTGTCCCAGTCCACCATCAACTTCGGCAGCCTGAGCAATGTCAACGCCCAGCGAGATCAGATTGCCCGGCAAAAGCCCTTCAGCATCACCGCCAACAAGAACTGCGACAGCGCCTACGGCTTGGCAGCGCTCTTGAAGCCGCTCACGGACGCCAAATTGGATGCACAACGAGAACACGTACTGGTTCCCGAGGACAACAAATCGGTTGGCATCACCCTGCACGACATGGACAACAACGAGCGCGTGGTTCCGTTCAACCAGGAATTCGAACTGGTGCCACACAGCCAGGACAGGACAGTGACGCGGCACTTCGCCGCCCGCGCCGTCTGGCTGACGGACAAGGCCAATACAACGCTCGGAAAATTCAACGCCGGCGCGACCATCGATATCTATTACAAGTAGCGTCATTCCGCGCCGCACCCCAATCCGCCCGGCGCCGTAGAGCGGAGCTCGCTCCGCTGCCTGAACGACCACGGATAGCCCGTCATCCCGGCGAAAGCCGGGATCTCTTTGATTTTTTTGATTGGACGGGGGCGCGTGACGCGGTTCGGTTTGCGCACGGAGCAAAGAGCAAGAGGGGTCCCCGCATTCGCTGGAATGACGGACATTCGCGGCCTTCAGCGCTAAGCCAATTCCCCCGTAGAGCGGAGCTTGCTCCGCTGCCCTCCGCGACCGAACATCCCGTCATCCCGTCATCCCGTCATCCCGTCATCCCGTCATCCCGTCATCCCGTCATCCCGTCATCGCGGCGAAGCCGGGCTCCTTTGGCTTTTGATTGGCCGGGTGTTCGGCACGCGTTGGCCAGCGCACGGAGCAAAGAGCAAGAGGGCCCCCAGCTTTCGCTGGGACGACGGGCGTCGCGGTCTTTCGCTACGTTGAGTCCCGACGTAGAGCGGAGCTTGCTCCGCTGCCCTCCGCGACCACGAACATCCCGTCATCGCGGCGAAGCCGGGCTCCTTTGGCTTTTGATTGGCCGGGTGTTCCGCACGCGTTGGCCAGCGCACAGAGCAAAGAGCAAGAGGGCCCCCAGCTTTCGCTGGGACGACGGGCGTCGCGGTCTTTCGCCACGTGAGCCCCGACGTGGAGCGGAGCTTGCTCCGCTGCCCCTCGCGATGCAAAGAGCAAGAGGGGTCTCCGCGTTCGCTGGGATGACGGTTTGCCGGGTGTAGTACCGCGCCCGCGCGAACTTCCGGGGTTCCACCCCTGGAGCAAGTTACTTCTGTCCGGAAGTTCGCGTGGGCGCGGGGTTCGGGGTGGATGGTGGAGCGGAGCGAGCTCCGCTCTACGCGGGTGCAGGTGTGGGTTCGATCAGTCGTCGAACTTGCTGTTGAGGATGCGGCCGTCGTAGCCGCTGACCTTCAGGTCCACGCGGCGTCCCTGCGGATCGGTGGCCTCCACCTCCCAGACGCCGGCATCACGATCGATATCGGTGAAGGCGCGATAGCCCTGCCCTTCCAGCTTCGCCAGCAGATCGCGCATGGACAACACCTTGCGATTGCCGCGCAAATCGAAGATCTCGCCGGTGGCCGGATCCACGGAGACCTCATCCCACAAGCCATAGGGACGGCGGATTTCGGCTTCCCACAGGCCGTCGTCGTATTCGAGATCGCGGACTTCGCCGTAGCCGGCCTGCTGGAGCAGCGTGATGACCTGCTGCGGGCCCACCGGTTCGGCCGCCTGGGCGGTCGTCAGGCAGGCGCCAAACAGCCCGAGCGCGACGCACAAGGCCATCTTCATCGGAGCACGCGGGGTGTGGGATGGAGGATTTGTCCGGTACGCGATTGTCGCGTTGCTGAAAATTCCTTCGTTGTTCGAACGCATGTGCACGCCATCCTCTTGAAGCAAAAAACGGGCGAACAGCTTGGAGAACCGACGCGGCGCTGTCCCTCGGAACCGTCCGAAAAGTGGGGAGTCCGTGTCCGAAGAGCCAACAGCGAAAACAGGGCGGTGTTCGCCGGGACAAAGAACACCGCTCTTTCCAACGTAGAGCGGAGCTCGCTCCGCTGCCCTCGCCCCACTGCCTTTCCCAGCTACGGATACTCCGTAATCCCGCCGAAAGCGGGAGTCCCCCTGGCTCCTGGCATCCCGCCGAAAACTCACCGTTACCCACAGATCCGTTTCGGAATCCTCCGATTCCTGCCACCCCGGCGCTTGTCGAGAATGCCCGGGCCTTTTCCCTTGCAGGAAGGCAGCACGCAGCGCGCATTCGACGCGTGTTTTCCATCCGGTCGCCTGCATCGCCGGATGCTTCCCTTCCCTTCAGAGAGTATTTGATGAAAGTTCGTATCTTGGCGGCCGCCGTCGCCGCGATGAGCCTGGCCGGTGCCGCGCAGGCCAAGGACGCGGCCCACAGCCGCTTTGCCGTCACCGCCGGTTTCGCCTCCCAGCACCTGGGCGGCGACAAGCCGCTGAATGTCACCCTGACCGATGCCCCCGCCGGCGGACAGGTCGAGAACGACCGCAGTGACGAAGGCGCCACGCTGGGTTTCAGCTGGTTCATCAACCGCAACATCGCCATCGAGCTGTGGGGCGCTTCGCGCTTCGACGCCAGCACCGAAATCGACATGGAGAACGCGCCGGACATCGGCGTGAGCAAGTACCGCACCCGCCCGCTGGCGCTGACCGCGCAGTACCACTTCACCCAGCTGGGCGATCGCTTCAAGCCGTACGTCGGCCTGGGCGTGCATCGCACCAAGGTGGACGGCGAGTGGATCAACCCGGCGCTGGACGGTGCGCATGACTTCCGCATCGACGACGGCACCGGCCTGGCCGCGACCGTGGACCTGGACGTGAACCTGCCGAAGAACTGGTTCGTCCGCGGCGACGTCCGCTACCTGCGCTGGAACAGCGATGTGCGCCTGGACAACCTGCGCTCGGACGTGGACATGCATTCGCTGGTTTATGGCGTGAGCGCGGGTTTGCGGTTCTGAGGCGGGCCAGTCAGAAATAGGTTCACTTTCCCCCCTTTACTAAATGGGGGATTGAGGGGGATTTGTTCTTTGCGCCAAGAGCAAATCCCCCGTCCTCCGCTGCGCGGAGGCCCGCCCCCTTTTTTAAAGGGGGCTTTTTTTGGGTTTCTGTGCAGGTGGGGGGTATGGCTTTTTCTCCCCCTTGACCAGCCATTCGGCTGTTGAAAAACGCCTGAAAAAGGGGGATTGAGGGGGATTTGCTCTCTGCGCCAAGAGCAAATCCCCCGTCCCCCGCTGCGCGGAGGCCCGCCCCCTTTTTTAAAGGGGGCTTTTTTTGGGTTTCCGTGCAGGTGGGCTATGGCTTTTCCTCCCCCTTTGGAAAAGGGGGATTGAGGGGGATTTGCTTTATGAGTGATCCAGCCTCACCAGTTCCACTTCCAGCGCTCGCATCGCCGCTCCCGTCTCATCGACCACCTCGGCAGCGATACCCTCGGCGCGTATCCGATCTTCCAGCCGTTCGAAGCGGGCGATCAGCTCATCCATCTGCATCATCGCCAGCGCGCCGCGCATGCGATGCAGGGTGGTGATGGCGGTGGCCGGGTCCTGCCCTTGCAGGGCAATGGCGACGGCGGCGGCGTCCGCGCGCATGGTGTCGACGAACAGGCGGCGATACTGCGCCGGCAATTCTTCCGCCGCGTCGGGGGGTGCGACGTCGCCCGCGTCGCCGGCATCCCCGGCGGACGCCGCATGCGCACGCAGCAGTTCCCATAATCCGCGCAGGCCAATCGGCTTGACCAGCCAGGCGTTCATGCCGGCTTCCCGGCAGCGTTGTTCTTCCTCGCGCATCGCGTTGGCGGTGACGCCGATGATCGGCACGTCGGCGTCTTCGCGGCGCAGGGTGGCGGCCAGTTCGTAGCCGTTGAGGCGCGGCATGTTGACGTCGGTCAGCACCGCGTCGAAGCGTTCGCCGCGCCACAGTGCGAGCGCCTCCACGCCGTCTTCCGCGGTCGCGACCGTGCAGCCCAGCTGTTCCAGCTGGTGCGCCAGGGTGGCCCGGTTGATCGGATTGTCCTCGGCCACCAGCACACGCAGGCCCAGCCGGCCGGCGATGGGACCGGCCCGCAGCGGCGCGGGCGCGACGGGCTCGCCCCGGCGCAACGCGAGGATCGCCTGGGCGAGCGCGTCGCGGTGATGCCCATCCACGGCCGTTGGCGTGGCGTCGCCGGCATCGGCGCCCAGTACGCGCGGTCCCGGCCATGCCGGGGGGGTGTCCGGCGGCGGCAGCACGTCCACCAGGATGGCGTCCGCATCGGCGGGCGTCGCCGGCACGACGGCCGGCGCGGCGCGCGCGCCCCAGCGTTCGAACCAGCGGCACAGGTCCGCCGTCAGTTCCGGATGCGGCGTGCGCACGCGCAGCACCGCGTCGGAGAGATCGGCGTGGGTGTCCGTGCCCGCGTCGGCCGTCAGCGGCAGGCTCAGGCGGAAGCGGCTGCCGCGTCCGGGCACGCTGTCCACGGCGATGTCGCCCCGCATCAGCCGCGCCAGTTGCATGCAGATGGACAGGCCCAGGCCGGCGCCGCGGAAGGTGTGGCTGGCCGCATCGACCTGGTAGAACGGTTCGAACAGCCGTGCCTGATCCTCCGGTGCGATGCCGACGCCGGTGTCTTCCACGTCCAGTACCACGTGCGCGATACCGTCACGCGTTTCGCTGCCCAGCCGCACTACCACCCGGCCGTGTTCGGTGAACTTGATGGCGTTGCTGATCAGGTTGTCGAGGATCTGGCGCAGGCGTGCCGGATCCCCGCGCAGCCATGCGGGCAGATCCGGATCGATGCAGGCGAACAGATCCAGTCCCTTCTGCCGGGCCATCGCCGCGTAGCCGGCAACCGCGTCCTCGACGAGGTGCCGCGGATGGAAGGCCACCGCGTCCAGCGCCAGCTGGCCGGTCTCGATGCGGGTGGTGTCCAGGATGTCGCTGATGAGCTGCAACAGCACCGCCGAGGAGCTCTGCACGGTCTGCAACTGGCGGCGCTGCTCCTCGTTCAACGGCGTGAGCGCCAGCAATTCCAGCGTGCCCAGCACGCCGTACAGCGGCGTGCGGATCTCGTGGCTCATCGTGGCCAGGAAGGTGGACTTGGCCGCGCTGGCGCGATCGGCCTCGCGCTTGGCGCGGGCCAGTGTGCGTTCGATTTCCGCATGCGCGCTGATGTCGGTGAAGGCGCACAGGATGACCTCGCGCATGCGGTAGCGCGTGGGCGAGTACGCCACGTGCAGCGGGCGGCCATCGGCGGCGGCGAATTCCTCCAGCAGGCCGGCGCCCTCGACCCCGGCCAGCCGTTCCCGCAGGCGCGACAACGCCCCGCTGACCGCCGACGACGAATCCCCGGCCAGCCCCAGCCATTGCCGCGCCAGGCCATTGCCGAACACCACCTCTCCCGAGGCGCGATCCAGCACGCACAGGGCCACCGGCGTGGCGTCGATGATGGTCCGGTTGAACGCTTCGTTGTCGAGGATGTCGCGCTGGGCGGCGAGCGCGGGCGCGACCACGCGGCGGTCGTACCAGCGGCCGAAGCCGAGCGCGCCGGCGATGCCGGCCAGCAACAGCAGGCCCGCGCCCAGCGGCAACCACAGGTTGTCGCGGAACAGGCTGAGGTAGCCCACCCGGTAGTAGGCGTCCCACTGCCCGTTCGCATCGTGGAAATGGAAGACCCAACCCCGGCGGGTGTAGTTGAGACCCAGATCTTCAGCGGGCGGTGGCGTGCCGCCGCCGTCCAGCACGACGCCCTGGCGGGTCAGCCAGAAATCGTCGTAGATCGCTTCGCTCAGATGCCATTCGAACACGCCCACCCGCGAGAGCGTCAGCAGGGTGGCGGCGTAGAAGTCCGGCGGCTGTTCCCTTCCCGTGCCCCACAGGCGGGGCGGAATCGGCGCCGGCAGCACGCCGATGAGCCGCTCAGGCAGATCCGGCGAGCGCAGCCAGCGCACGTTGCGCCCGACCGGCTGCTGGCCCGCCGGGGTGCCGCGTTCGGCCAGGTGCGCGCGCACCGTATCGATCACCGCCGCGAACTGCGCCGGCTCCAGCCGGCCCAGTCCGGATTCGACGCCGATGCCCGGCACGCTAGCGGCCAGGCTGCTGTTCCGGTCGAGCAGGAACACCTCGCCCGGCGGAAACGGCGAGCGCGACCAGAAGGTCGTGTAGGCGTTGCTGAGGTGCTGGCCGACTTCCGGCAGCGCGGCCTGCGCGGCGTCGCAGTCGGCCTGCGCGCAGACCAGCGAGAACGGCAGGTGCACGCCGGCCTCCTGGCCCAGCCACTGGCGTTCGCCGGGACGCGCCGGCTGCGGCATCTCGCGCAGGGTTTCCTGCGGCCAGTCGGGCAGCGAGGCCAGGCGCGCGTTCTGCTGGCTGAATGTGGTCAGGAAGGCTTCGTGCTGGTGCACGTAGCCGGTCATCACCCCGAAATCGACGGCCAGCTTCTGCTGCTGCTCGGTCAGCAGCCGGTGCATGCCCCAGTACAGGCCCAGTCCCAGGAACAGCAGCACCGGCAGGATGCCGAGCAGCGCGAACCGCAGCCAGCGGACCGAGCGGGTGATGCGGCCGAACGGAGTGTCCTTCATCAGCGTGCCGGTGGCCGCGCGCGGCGAGCCAGCGCCGCCACGCCGCCGGAACCGACGGTTCCCTGGGTGGAGATGCCGCGATTCTAACCAGCCGGACTCGCGTTTCGGCTAGCGGCGGTCCCCGTAGCGGGTCGCCAGCTTCAGCCAGAACTGCGGCAGATGATGCTGGTTGAGGACATGCACGCGCGGCACCCGCAGCGGATCCACGCCGATCCGCGCGCGGCCACGCACGGTGGTGGTGGCACCCGCGAAGCCCGCGCGCCGCACCGCCTCCACCACCCGATCGTCATGCGCGCCCCAGGGATAGCAGAACTGGGAGACGCGCAGGCCGAAGCGATCCTCCAGCGCGCGCTTGCCGCCGCCCACTTCGTCTTCCAGCGTGGCGTCGTCCAGGGTGGTCAGGCGCGCATGGGTGCGGGTGTGTGCACCCAGCTCCATGCCGGCGTCGATCCACGCGCGCAGCGCGCCTTCGTCGGCCAGCGGGCTGGTCACGCCCAGCACATCCTCGGACCAGCCATTGCGCTGGCCGATCCGGTCCGCCACCGCGTAGCAGGTGGCGCGATGGCCATGCCGTCGCAGAATCGGCAGCGCGGTGGTGACGTTGTCGAAAAAACCATCGTCGAAGGTCAAGGCGCACAGCTTTTCCCGGGGCACTACTCCGCCCTGCAGGACCGCATGCGCCTCGTCCATGGTCACGCCGCGATAGCCGCAATGCGCCAGCAGCGCCATCTGCCGCGCGAACGCGCGCGCACCGACGAAGATACTGCGCCGCCGGCTGCCCTTCGGCACCGGCCCGATGCTGTGGTACATCAGCACCGGCAGCACCGCGCTCACGCCGGCAGCTCCAGCACCCGCCGGTACAACGCCACGGTGTCATCCACCATGCCGCGTGCGCTGAATCGCTCGCGCTGGGTCCGCCGCGCCTGCTGGCCCAGGCGCTCGCGCAGCGCGGGATCCAGCAGCTTCTTCAGCTGCCAGGCCAGACCGTGGGCATCGTCCGAGGTGAACAGCAGGCCGTTGACGCCGTCCTCGATCACCTCCGGCATGCCGCCGGTACGCGCGGCGATCACCGGCAGGCCGGCGGCCATCGCTTCCAGCAGGGACAGCGACAGCGCCTCGCTGCGCGAGGGCTGCACGAACACGTCCATGCCGCGCAGCAGCGCGGCCACGTCATCGCGATAACCGGGCAGGCGCACCCGTGCGTCCAGTCCGAGCCGACTGATCAAATCGGCGAGTTCGTCCGGCCAGTCGCCCGTCGCGTCGCCCAGCATCACCAGATCCATCGGCTCGCCCACGGCGCCCAGCAGCGACAGCGCACGCACCAGCAGATCGTGCCCCTTGTGCGGCACCATCCGGCCGACCATGCCAATGGCCAACCGCTCCGGCGCGATGCCCAGCCGCTCCCGCGCCGCCCTGCGCTCGGACTCGCGCGTATCCGGAAGCGTATCGACGCCGTTGTAGATGCGCTCGATCCGCGCCGCCGGCAATCCCTTGTGGACCAGGAACTCGCGCACCGCCTCGGACACCGCGATCATCCGCTGGTTGCGGCGAAACCCCTTCCAGGTCTGCAAGGAGTGGATGGTCGCCACCGAACGGCAGCGCCCCCACCCGCCGGCCAACGCACTGTAGAAGGCGCTGCGCCGCGAATGCCCATGCACCACGTCGATACCGCGCTCGCGCACCAGCCGGCGCAGGCGCAGGTGCGACACCGGATCGATCAGCCCGCGAAAGCGCAGCGGCGTCCAGTCCAGCCGTTCCGCCTCGGCTTGCCGCTGCAACCAGGAGCCCTGCTGCAAGGCCAGGGTCACCCCATGGCCGGCATCACGCAGGCCGCGGCTCAGTGACAGCACCTGCCGTTCCAGGCCGCCATAGCCTTGGGTATGGACGACTTGCAGCAATCGGAGGGGACGATGGGGAGGCATGGGAAAGGTCGCGCGAGAAATGTGACGCGACCTTGCCGTCCGGTGGGGGGCTGGACCATCGGATAACTCTGAAAGTGGTTGGGGGGATGCGAGCCTCGCTAGAGGTGTGGTACGAAGCGCTCTGAGCGCTCATCCCGGCTCAAGCCGGAAACTGCCAATCAGGCATTCACACTGCATCTTCGATTGCCCGTAGGGCGGTCGGTAGAGCAAAAGACTTTTAATCTTTTGGTCGAAGGTTAGAATCCTGCGCGACCCGTCATTGGTTCAATGACTTGTGTCGGACATCGTCCATAGCAGTTGAGACGATGTCGGATGCAGGTCTCTCATCGGCTCTCTTTTCAGAACAGACATCCAAAACAGTCGCCATCCATGACCAAACTCTTTCGCATTGGCCAAACCTTGTTCCTGCCAGTTGTTCTGGCGCTGTCCAGTACGGCTTGCTCCGCCAATACCAAGGACGACTCCAAATGGTTACTGGGGACTTGGGAAAAGACAGCGGACGAGGACAATGGGCCGCCCGATTCAATTACGTTCCGAGTCGATGGCACGTTCGTTACGTACGACAAGCAGTGCAAAGAGCATGCTAACGATTACTTTGTCGAGAAGGACATGGTTTTTCTTGTCATTCCCTTGGCCAAGGGGCCGGTCGCTCTCGTTCTTCAACCAGCTTCGGACAGGTCATCGATGTCTTTCACATCTCCCCGCACTCAGAACAGAGCGACATACGTTCCCTCCAAGACCCCACACTGTCGACCCCGCAGCTAGCCATTCGCCCCAGACCGAATCCCCATCGCGCAACAGTTGGGGTCAACGTCTAGCCTGGCACTTCTTTTGCGCTGATTTTTTAGCGCGTGCTGGTGTATGAAAAAAGCCCCATGTATCCCGCGGCGGTAGGCAACCCACCAGTACATGGGCGGCCCCCGAGCGCACAAAGCCCCAGATTCGGGCAATCAAACCTCACCCGCTCTCTCGTCATTGCCTCCCTGCGGCTCCTGCAACGCATCCGCCAGCGCCAGAGGGAGCGGCAGGTTGCCCAGGTACTCGGCCAGTTCGTGGCCTAGCAGATCTTCGTGATCGCGAAAGAATACGGGGCCGGTCGTCAACGTCCATCCGTCCTCGATGCGACGCCAGCCGCGTGTGCTGCGCACCATCAATCCGCCCATGTCGAGCAAGCCGGCCAGGGTGATGTTGTCCTCGCTGACGCGCAGGACGATCTCGGCGACTACGCGCGCGCGTCGGTTATCGGGATAGGTTGGACGATACGAAGTGGAACTGTTGAGGGTGGCTTGAATGGGCTTGCGCATGGTGCGGGACTCCTGAGTTGGCTGGAGTCCACCGTCCCGACTGCAATCGGGGGCGGCGGACGGTACGGGTTGCAGTACCGGACTCAGGAGCCGGCGAGGCCGAAGCCCCCCACGTACCGTCCGCCATGTAGCTGGCTGGGAGTTGCCCATAGAGAAGCCGGGCAACAAAAATGCGCCGTGCATCGTCGGATGGGCGCTGGTACGCCTGAGAAGTCGAGACTGCAATCCCGGTCGCCGAATTTGCGGCGACGCGGGGATGCTGGATCCGCTCCCATGCGCCCGTCAACGCACATTGAGCCAATGATCTGCTTCTGACATTTATGGCGTCAAGGGCGGGGAACGCAGCTACTCAATGGCCCAGGGCGAACGCGAGCAGGAGCTTGCACGGAAACTGGAGTGTCCAGTATAGTGGACACATGGCGACCATTCAGACCACGGATGTGTTTGATCGCTGGTTCGAAAAGCTGCGCGACAGGGAAGCGAAAGCCCGTATCAACGTACGGATACGGCGTTTGTCGAAGGGCAATCCTGGCGATCACCGCAATTTGACGAAAGGCGTGACGGAACTCAGGGTCAACCACGGCCCCGGCTACCGCATCTACTACGTCACGCGTGCCGGCATCACCTACCTCCTGCTGTGCGGAGGCGACAAGGACTCGCAAGAACAGGACATTGCCCAGGCGCTCGCCATGAGCGATGAGCTTTAGTTTCCCGAAGGACCGAATCCCCCGCGATTGACTGTCTGCGCCACAACACTCGTTTAGCTGCAAAGGGAATCAGACCCATGAGCGCAAAAATCAAAACCCGTCCCTGGGACGCTGCGGAACATCTTCGGGATGAAGAAGATATCCGCCGCTACATCGAGGCAGCCCTCGAAGAAGCTCCGGACGATGCGTCTTTCCTGGCCGCGGTGCTGGGTGACGTGGCACGCGCCCAGAACATGGCCAAGCTCTCGCGCGATACCGGCATTGCCCGTGAAACGCTGTACAAGGTGATGCGCGGCGAAGGCAACCCAACGCTTGAGACCGTCGGAAAGATGGCAAAGGCACTCGGGTTCCGTCTCACGCTCACGCCCATCAAGCCTGAAACGCGGGTAGCCAAGAAGCCGGCCGCTGCTCGCAAGGCTATCCGGAAGCGAAAGAGCGCCGTCCAGGACACGGTGGAAATTCTGACCAGCAAGGCCAAGAAGAAGTCCACGCCGACAGTGCGGCGCGTTGCTGGTGGCTGAGCGCGGCATCGCGGCCACCGTTACCGTCCTCCGACAGCCCATGGATTGTCGCGGGTTCATTTTTCCTCGCAGACCTGTCCCCGCGCAGCTTTAGGAAACTTCCTAGGCCACGCATGAGATGTTCCGCCTAGGCTGTTTGGCCTTTTCTGAAACACGTTCGCCCATGTCATGCACGTTCTCTTCTGCTCGCCTGCGCGACTGCTCACGTCCGTCGGCTTTGACATGCGCGCCGAAGATTTTGTCTCCGCCATGTGAGCAGTGCCTGTGTACTGCCCCTTTCCCCGCTTGCGGGGGAAGGTTGGGATGGGGGCGAGGCTGTCGTCGTGCGGGGAATACACGCTGCGCTTACGTTGGGGGCCCCCACCCCAGCCCTCCCCCGCACGCGAGGGAGGGAGCGGTGCGCGTGTTTCGTTCGTTTTCTCGTCGGCGTCGCTCCTTCCCCCGCTTGCGGGGGAAGGTTGGGATGGGGGCGAGGCTGTCGTCGTGCGGAAAAGACATGCTGCGCTTGCGTTGGGGGCCCCCACCCCAGCCCTCCCCCGCACGCGGGGGAGGGAGCGGTGCGCGTGTTTCGTTTGTTTTCTTGTGAATGCTGAAAGGGGGATGCGTGAGAAGCTGTCAGCCATTTGATTTCTTGACCGGTCGTAAGCGCCAGCGTGCATTCGTGCTGGTGCTGCTTGCGGCCGTCGGCTTTGATCTGCATGCCGCAGCATCCGTCTCCGTGGTGGAAGCGGCCGATATCCATCTGCAAGCCTACCTTCAGGCCGAGGCGCGGCAGGTGGAGCGACTGTCGGCGTATCTGCGGAACGAGACGCCTTCGTCCTGCACGGAAAGATGCGACATCCCTTCGCTGCCCGGAGTCGCGATTGAACGTCGGCTGGAAGAGGCACTCGCAGTGCGTGGCGTGGCGGAGACACCGGCGCTCACGTCGCGCATCGGCGCGATCACGCAGGCGATGACGGAGGGGGTGCGCCGCTCACGCTGCCATGCACTGGATGCATCCAGTGCGTTCTTCGGGGCCGCCACGCCGGAAGAGGCGGGCGAGGCGATGGTCCGCTTCCGCTGTGATTTGCCCGATGCCGCCGTCGCGTTGCGGCATGCCGCGACCTTGCGGGAACACGGCGACAGCGTATCGGTGGACGCGCTGTTGCGCACACACCTGGACGCCGCGGTGGCCCTGCGCCGGGCACCGCGGCGCACGGTCGATGCGGAGATGCTGATGCATCGCGATACCGGTGGCGGCTGGCGGACGATGCTGCCGGCGCAGTGGATGGAATACTTCCTTGCCCTGCTCGAACATGCCGACGCCCCGGCCACCGCGGTGCCGGCAGCCAACCTGTATCTGCGGGCACATCTGGGTTTCGTGGCCGCGGACCGGAAGAAGCTGGACGACTACCTGCGATCCTCGTTGGACGCCGCTCGGGATGAACCAGACACCACGTTGGCGGATCTGCTTAATTCGCTCGACGAGGAGACTGCATGGGACGAGAACGTGGCAGTCGCCCGACTGACGGGCACGTTCCTACCCCATCGTGAGGGCGGAAAACTCGCCCGGCTTTTTGAAGAGATACCCCAGCAACGCATCCAGGCCCTGTCCCGGCAGATGGTCGTCGCGGGGAAACAGGCGCAATGCACGGCCATGCAGGTGGAAGCGCTTCCGTTCGAATACAGCCGTCATGCGCGCGTCGCCGTCCGTTGCCAGCTTCCGGACATCGCCGTGGCCGCCGGGCGGTTCCAGCAACGTGCGGACGCGGGGATTCCGGTCACCGTGAAGGAGGTGGACGCCCTGATTGCCGCGCTTGCGTCGCCGGCCCGGCGCGATCACGACGGCTCGCTGGAGCTGGAACTCATCTGGGCGCGCGGTGATACCTGGTACGTGCATCCAAACAAGGTCTTCGACATGATGCTGAGGATGCTGTTTTCGCCGGCACGCGATGTACCGTGATCACTCGCCGGTTCTCCGTCCCCCTTGGAAGTGAATGAAATGGAACTCCGATCGCCCCCTCCCCTCTCCCCCGCCCAGCGATTCGGCGCGGCTGCTTTCACGCTGTTCGCCCTGCCGGTGCTGGCCTGGGTTGCCTGCTTCGGCTACTGGCTGCCGGTGTGCGGAAAGGCGGGTTGGGGCTACGCGCTGATCATGCTGGTGGGCGGCAGCGTGATGGCGCCGGCGGTGGCGGGCATTGCATGGGCAGCGGGACTGGGGACGATGTTCGCGTGGCATCTGCATCGCGTGCGGAAGCACCGGCGGTTGTCCATCCTGTTGTCCGACGCGGCGATTCTGGCGGTGGTGCTGTTTTTCGTTGGCGTCATGCTCGGCGCGACGTTGGGTCAGGGCGGGCGTTGCAGCCTGTTCTAGCGGCGGCCGTTGCCGGCGCGGAGGCTGCGCTAGAATCACCGCGGTTTTCCAACGGATCGCATCCATGCCATCGCCCGCCTCGTCTTCGTCCACTCCGCTCGCCTTCATCGGTGGCGGCAACATGGCGCGCAGCCTGATTGGCGGGCTGATTGCGCGTGGGCATGCACCGGAAGCCATTCACGTGGCCGAGCCGGTGGAGGCGCTGCGCGATGCGCTGGCGCGGGACTTCGGCGTGCGTGTGCACGCGAGTGCCGCCGATGCGGCCGCCGATGCCGATATCTGGCTGTTGGCGGTCAAGCCGCAGGTGATGCGCACGGTTTGTGGCGATCTGTCCGCGCTGGCGCAGGCACGGCGACCGCTGGCGATTTCGATCGCCGCCGGCATCACCGCCGCGCAGTTGGAGCGCTGGCTGGGCGGCGACGTGGCGGTGGTGCGGGCGATGCCGAACACGCCGGCGCTGCTGGGCGCCGGTATCACCGGGCTGTATGCGAACGATCGCGCCGACGCCGCGCAGCGCGACGCCGCCGCCGCGTTGCTGGCGGCGGTGGGGCCGACGGTGGCGATTGGCGAGGAACCGTTGATGGACGCGGTCACCGCGGTGTCCGGCAGCGGGCCGGCCTATGTATTCCTGCTGGCCGAGGCGATGCAGGCGGCCGGCGAAGCCGAAGGCCTGCCCCCGGACGCGGCGCGCGAGCTGGCCACGCAGACCCTGCTGGGCGCGGCGCGCATGCTGGTCGAATCCGGCGAGCCGGCCGGCGTGCTGCGCGCGCGGGTGACCTCGCCCAACGGCACCACCCAGGCGGCCATCGAGACCTTCCAGGCCGGCGGCTTTGAAGCGCTGGTCGCAAAAGCCATCCACGCCGCCACCGAACGCGGACGCGAACTGTCCGCCGCCAACGACTGACATCGACGACTGCCATGAAGACCATCAAGACCGCCTGGATTGCCTGCACCCTGTCCCTCGCCCTGGCCGCGTGTTCGGCCGGCGAGGCGCCACGCGCCGCCGAGTTCGTGCAGCCGGTGCAGGCGCAGCAGGATTTCGGTTCCCTGCGCGTGCATTTCAACGCGCTGCCGACGCTGTCGCTGAGCGAGGCGGTGGCGCGCGAGTACCAGGTGCAGCGCGAGGCCGGCACCGCGCTGGTGGTGATCGCCCTGCGCCGGGTGGCCGGCGGCGAGGAAAGCGTCACCGAGGGCGAGGTCGAGGGCGAAGCGCGCGACCTGTCCGGCAAGCGGCAGGCGCTGGCGTTCCGCGCGGTGCGCACCGGTGATTACGTTGACCACATCGGCACGCTCAAGGTCGGTCCGCGCGACACCTATCGTTTCGATCTGACCGTGCGCGCCGACGGCCGCAGCGAGAAGTTGCAGTTCCAGCGCAATTTCTGAGCGGCGTACGCGCCTTCCCGGGCGCGCGATGCGGGTACCGTCGCCATCGCAAGCATGCGTGCGCGCGCCGGTTGACCTCAACCGCGCTTGAGGGCGCAAGCTCCGCGACTCCCCCGCTCCGCTTCTCCTTCCATGGAATCGTCGTCCCTGTCTTCCTCCGCCGGCCCCGATATCGCGGCCGATCCGGCTCCGGCCATCACCACAACCGCCGAGGACGGCCTGCTGTCGCCGCGCCGTCGCGCGATGACCCTGGGCATGGTGGCCCTGGTGTCGCTGGGCGCATTCGAGGCGCTGGCCGTCGCGACCGCGATGCCGACCGTGGCGCGGGCGCTGGACGGCCTGTCGTTGTACGCGCTGGCGTTCGCCGGCACCTTGGCCGCGAGTGTGGTCGGCATGGTGCACGCCGGCCGCGCCAGTGATCGGCACGGTCCCGCGCGCGTGGTCTGGTGGGGCGTGGCGTGGTTCGTCGCCGGCCTGATCGTGGCGGGACTGGCGCCGAACATGCCGGTGCTGCTGCTGGGGCGCGTTGTACAGGGCTTTGGCGGCGGCGCGATGTCGGTGGCGCTGTACGTGGTGGTGGCGCGCGCGTATCCGGAGGCGCTGCGCCCGCGCGTGTTTGCCGCGTTCTCGGCGGCGTGGGTGGTGCCTTCGCTGATCGGCCCGAGCGTCAGTGGATTGATCGTGGAGCATGTGGGCTGGCGCTGGGTGTTCCTGGCGGTGCCACTGCTGGCGATTCCGGCGGCCTGGGCATTGCGGCCCGGCCTGAAGGCGTTGCCACCGACGATCGCCGAAACCACCGGCGGGCGATCGCTGCTGCCGTGGGCCGGGCTTGCGGCGGCGGCGGCCTGCCTGTTGCATCTGGCCGGACAGCGGCACGACGCGCGCGGCGCGCTGCTGCTGGCGGTGGCGCTGACGGGTTTGATCTGGGCGACGCGCAAGCTGTTGCCGGACGGCAGCCTGAGCCTGCGGCGCGGGTTGCCGAGCGTGATTGCGCTGCGCGGATTGGCAAGTGCGACCTTCTTTGGCGCCGAGGTGTTCATTCCGCTGATGCTGGCGCAGCAGTTCAAGTTGTCGCCGCTGTGGGCGGGTGTGGCGCTGAGTGTCGGCGCGCTGGGCTGGTCGATGGGTTCCTGGTACCAGGGCAACACGCGGCGTGCGTGGTCGCGTGCGACGCTGCTGCGGATTGGCCTGACGATGATGGCGATCGGCATCCTGCCGTTGCCGCTGGCGGTGTTCCTGCCAGGTGGATTGGGGCTGGCGCTGGTGGGCTGGGCGATCACCGGCATCGGCATGGGCCTGACCTACCCCAGCCTGTCGGTGCTGACGCTCTCGCTGTCGCCGCCGCAGGCGCAGGGGCGCAACAGCTCCGCCTTGCAGTTGATGGACGCGCTGGCGATCGCGACGGTGCTGGCGCTGGCCGGATCGCTGGTGGCGGCGCTGCTGGATCGCGCGCCGACGCTGGCGTTCGGACTGAGTTTCGGGATGACCGTCGCGCTGGCGATCCTTGGTGCGCTGCTGGCCGGGCGCGTGCGTCCGGCCGATTGAAGCGTGCCGATTCGCCCGCGACTCAGGCGTGGCGCGCGGCCCAGGCCTGCACGATGTCGGCGATCGCGCGCACGCCGTCGGTGAGCGCGGCCGGGCCGGGCTGGAGGATCAGCGGTGATTTGATCTCGTGCAGTTCGCCGTCACGCACCGCCGGGATCGTGTCCCAGCCGGGCCGCGCGGCGACCCGCTCGGGGCGGAATTTCTTGCCGCACCACGATCCCAGGATGATGTCGGGCGCGCGCCGCACCACTTCGTCACCGTTGGCGAGGATGCGCTGCTTCGCCAGCGGTTCAATCGACAGTTCCGGAAACACGTCGTCGCCACCGGCGATGCGCACGATTTCGGCGACCCAGCGGATGCCGGTGATGATCGGCTCGTCCCATTCCTCGAAGTACACGCGCGGGCGGCGCGGCAGCGCGGCGGCGGCCTGCTCGATGGTGCGCAGGCCATTCTCGATGCCGCGCGCGTAGGCGTCGGCCTTGTCGCTCGCACCCACCAGCGCGCCCAGCCGGCGGATGTAGTCGAGGATGCCGTCCACGCTACGGTGGTTGGCGATCCACACTTCCACGCCCTGTTTGATCAGCTCGGCGGCGATCTCGGACTGGATGTCGGAGAAGCCGATGGCCAGATCCGGCTTGAGCGCCATGATCTCGCCGATCTTGGCGCTGGTGAACGCGCTGACCTTGGGTTTCTCGCGGCGCGCCTGCGGCGGCCGCACGGTGAAGCCGCTGATGCCGACGATGCGGTGCTGCTCGCCGAGCGCGTACAGCGTTTCGGTGGGTTCCTCGGTCAGGCAGACGATGCGTTGCGGGCCCATGCGTCAGTCGTCCAGGCGCTTGCGGAAATACACCACGCGCTCGGTTTCCTCGAAGCCGCAGGCGGCGTGCGCGGCCTGGCTGTCGCGGTTGTCGAGCAGCGCGTCGGATGCCAGTTCGCTGCATCCCTGTTCGCGCGTCCACGCTTCCACCGCCCGCACCAGCGCGCGGCCGATGCCACGGCCGCGCCAGGCCGGATCCACGTACCAGCCCTCCAGGAAGCCGACCGGCGAGGCCTCGGTGCCGTTGACGTAATCATGCCGCAGGCTGGCCTCGGCGAAGGCGATGACCTGCCCGTCCGCATGGGTGGCCAGGAAACCGGCCGCGTCACCGGCGAGGAAATCCAGGATGTCGGCGGCCTGCTGGCCGGGCTCGTCCATCGGCCACAGATCCTGGCGCAGGCGCGCCCAGCCGGCGGTGTCGCGCGGTTGCGCCTGGCGGATGCTCCAGCCATCGCTCACGGGAACAGCATCCGCTTGGTCCACTGGCCGGCGGCGTCGCGCTCGTAGCGCCAGCGTTCGTGCAGGCGGAACTGCGCGCCGTACCAGAACTCGAACGCCTCCGGCACCACCCGGAAACCGCTCCAGCCGCTGGGGCGCGGCACGTCCTGGCCGGCGAAGCGCGCTTCGGTTTCGGCGATGCGCTGGTCGAAGGCGTCGGCCGAGGCCAGCGTTTCCGATTGATGGGAGGCCCAGGCACCGATCTGGCTCATGCGCGGGCGCGAGGCGAAGTAGGCGTCGGCCTCGGCCGCGTCGACCAGTTCCACCGCGCCTTCGATGCGCACCTGGATGCCGGCATCACGCAGGCTGCGCCACAGGAACAGCAGCGCCGCGCGCGGATTGGTTTCCAGCTCGCGGCCCTTGTGGCTGTGCAGGTGGGTGTAGAACACGAAGCCGCGTTCGTCGAAGGCCTTCAGCAGCACGGTGCGCGCGGACGGGTGGCCGTCTGGGGTGGCGGTGGCCACGGTCATGGCATTGGCTTCCAGTTCGCGCGGGGAAGCCTGGGCTTCCTCGTAGAGTCCGGCGAACGTGGTCAGGGCTTCGGCGTACAGATCGGTCATTGCGCACCCGGCAGGTCGAGGGTGCCGCGCGGCGCGCGGCGGTCATGCGCTATTGTCGCGCGATGTCCGCATCCACGCATCCCGGCAACGGCGAGGGCTTCGCATCCGAATGGGTCGAGGCCGCGCTGGCGGCGGCGCTGTCGGTGCGCGCGGCGGTGCCGGTGCTGGCGATCAGCGGTTTGCAGGGTTCCGGCAAGTCCACGTTCGCGGCACAGATCGCCGCGCTGGCGCGGGCGCGCGGCCGGCATCCGGCGGTGCTGTCCATCGACGATGTCTACCTGACCCGCGCCGAACGCCAGCAACGGGCGCGCGCGGTCCATCCCCTGCTCGCCACCCGTGGTCCGCCCGGCACGCACGACGTGGGACTGGCCTGCGATCTGCTGGATGCACTGCGCGCGGGGCGGCCGGCGACGCTGCCGCGCTTCGACAAGTTGGCGGACGACCGTGCGCCCGAGTCGGCGTGGGAACGGCTGGAGGTGGCGGATCTGGTGATCTTCGAGGGCTGGTTCCTCGGCACGCCGGCCGAGCGGGACGACGCGCTGCGCGAGCCACTGAATGCGCTGGAGCTCGAGCAGGACGGCGATGGCCGCTGGCGGCGGTATTGCAACGACGCGCTGCGCCGCGACTATCCGGCGCTGTGGCGACGGTTCGATCGCCTGTGGTTCCTGCAACCGCCGGGCTTCGAGGTAGTCGCCGGCTGGCGCGCGCAGCAGGAGCGGGAGCTGGCGCGGGCGCGGCCGGACGCCGCGGCGATGGACGACGCCGGCGTGGCGAGGTTCGTGCAGTTCTTCGAACGGGTCAGCCGGCAGGCGCTGCGCACGCTGCCGGATCTGGCCGATCGGACGCTGGCGCTGGATGAGCGCCGGCGGCCTCGGTGAAGCCTCCCCTCCTCCTTCCTTCCTCCTTGTGGGAGCGACGTAAGTCGCGATAGCCGCCGCGGGAAAGCCTAATCGCGACTGACACCCTGGGAAAGCCTCATCGCGCCTTACGTCGCTCCCACAGGGAGGGTTGTTGTGGGGTTACGCCACCACGAAGCTGATGCGCAGGTTGACGCGCCATTCGGTGACGTTGCCGGCGTCGTCGGTCACCACCTTGATCTCGTTGACCCAGGCGCCCTTGATGCCCTTGACCGTCTCGGAGGTCTTCTTCAAGCCGACCTTCACCGCGTCTTCCATGCTGGTCTTGGAGGCGGCGTTGATTTCGATGATCTTGGCGACAGACATGGCGTTTCTTCCTTTTGCTGTGGCTGGGCGGGCATCCGCCGGGGTGTCCACCCTAGGCCAGCGCGTGTTAAGGGCCCGCCACGGGTGCTAGCATCCCCGGCGATGAATCCCGCCCCCAACCTCGTCCTGGTCGGCCCGATGGGCGCCGGCAAAACCTCGATCGGCAAGCGTGTCGCCGAGCGGTTCGGGCTGGTGTTCGTCGATGCCGACCAGGCCATCGTCGAGCGGGCGGGCGCCACCATCCCGGAAATTTTCGAGCATGCCGGCGAGGCCGGTTTCCGCGAACGCGAGACCGAGGTGCTGCGCGATCTGCTGGCCGGCGAAGGCCGGTTGATCTCCACCGGTGGCGGCGCGGTGTTGTCGGCCGACAACCGCGCCCTGCTGGGCCGGCGCGGTTTCGTCGTCCACCTGGGCGTGAGCGTGCCGGCGCAGCTCAAGCGCTTGGCCCGCTGCACCAACCGCCCGCTGCTGCAACGCCCGGATCGCGAGCAGGTGCTGGAGGAAATGGCGCGCACCCGCACGCCGCTGTATGCCGAAGTCGCCGATCTCACCCTCGATACCGATCACCTGATGCCGCCCGAGGCCACCCTGCGCCTGTGCCACCTGCTGGCCACGCACTGGCGGCGGCAAGAGACCCCCGCATGAATCCGCTTTTCCGCACCGTCGCCGTCGGCGGCGACACTCCCTACACGATCACCATCGGTCTCGGCCTGCTGGCCGATGGCGCCGCCCTGGCCCGCCATGTGCGCGGCCGCCACGTGCTGCTGGTCAGTGATTCGACGGTGGCGCCGCTGTATGCGGCGGCAGTACGCGAAGCGCTGCACGCCGCGCGCCCGGAACTGGGCATCGGCACTTTCATCCTGCCGGCCGGCGAAGCCTCCAAGACGCTGGCGCATTTCGGCCACGCCATCGACGCGCTGGCCACCCTGGGCGCGACCCGCGACGCCTGCGTGTTCGCGCTGGGCGGCGGCGTGGTCGGCGATCTGGCCGGATTCGCCGCCGCCTGCTGGATGCGCGGCGTGGACTGCGTGCAGTTGCCGACCACTCTGCTGTCGATGGTGGATTCCTCGGTGGGCGGCAAGACCGCGGTGGACATTCCGCAGGGCAAGAACCTGGTCGGCGCATTCCATCCGCCGCGCGCGGTGTTCGCCGACACCGACGCGCTGCGCACGCTGCCGCCGCGCGAACTGCGCGCCGGCCTGGCCGAGGTGATCAAGTACGGCGCGATCCGCGACCCGCTGTTCTTCCAGTGGCTGGAGGCCGAACGCGACGCGCTGCTGGAAAGCGATCCGACCGTTCTGGCACAGGCGATCGCGCGCAGTTGCGAGCACAAGGCGGAAATCGTCGAACGGGATCCGCTGGAGCGCGGCGAGCGCGCGCTGCTCAACCTGGGCCACACTTTCGGCCATGCCATCGAGACCGAACAGGGGTACGGCAGCCCGGACAACGACAACCTCAACCACGGCGAAGCGGTGGCGGTGGGCATGGTGCTGGCGGCGCGGCTGTCGGCGATGCTGGGCCTTTCAGGCGATGCCGATACAGAACGGTTGATTGCGTTGCTGCATGCGTACGGCCTGCCGATCGCCATTCCGACCGGACTGGCGCCGGAAGCTTTGCTGGCGCGGATGCGGTTGGACAAGAAGAACCAGGCCGGCCGCCTGCGGCTGGTGCTGTGGCGTGGCATCGGCCGCGCCGAGGTGGTGCCGGACGTGGACGAGGCGCAGGTGTTGCGGGTGCTCGGGGGAGGTTGAACTTCCCCGCCCTTGTGAGGGCGACGTCAGTCGCGATGGAGATCGCGGGAAAGCCCCATCGCGACTGACGTCGCTCCCACAAAGTGGAATCCTGCGCGCGCGAAACGGTTCCTTTCTTCTCCGCATGCGGGGAATCGAACGCCCCACAGACTTGGCCCCCTCCCCCGCCTGCGGGGGAGGGTTGGGGTGGGGGCGAACGTCCCCGTGTTCCCGCGCCGCTGGAAGCGGCCCCCATCCCGACCTTCCCCCGCGCGCGGGGGAAGGGGCAAAAGCTGCGCGCTGCCGGTACTGCGCGTTCGACGGCTACACGCTGCCTTCGCGTTCAATCACCAGGATTCGCGCCACGCCGAGCGGTTCGGCCCGATGCCCGGTACCGGTGTCCGCATGGAACACGAACGACCCACCGACTTGGCTCCCTCCCCCGCCTGCGGGGGAGGGCTGGGGTGGGGGCGAACGTCCCGGTGTTCCCACGCCGCTGGAAGCGGCCCCCATCCCGACCTTCCCCCGCAGGCGGGGGAAGGGGCAAAAGCTGGGTGCTGCCGGTACCTGCGCATCCGACGGCTACACGCTGCCTTCGCGTTCAATCACCAGGATTCGCGCCACGCCGAGCGGTTCGGCCCGGTGCTCGGTGCCGGTTTGCGCATGGAACATGTCGCCGGATTCCAGTACCGCCGAGTGTTCGACACCGTGCTCGCGCCAATGCATGCGCACGCGGCCGTCCATCACCGCGAACACTTCCTGGCCGTCGTTGACGTGCCAGCGGTATGGCTGGTCGGTCCAGTGCAGGCGAACGCTGGTGCCGTCCAGATGGGCGACGTCGAGTGCGCCCCAGGCGCGATCGGCGGTGTAGTCGCGGCTGCGGATGAGGTTCATGGGGGCTCCGTGGAGGCAAGTAATATCGAGATCCGATCGCTTCCTTGTGGGAGCGACGTCAGTCGCGATGAAGATCGCGGGAAAGCCCCATCGCGACTGACGTCGCTCCCACAGGTTGGGGATCAGGCCACGGCTTCACGGGCGCGCAGGTTGGATTGCGGCACGTTGTCGATCGGCAGCGGTGCCTGCGCGTCGAGCGCGGCGATCCATTCGGCGGTGGAAGCCACGGCGGCGAAGTTGCTGTGGAAGACCACGCTGAAGACGCGGTGGATTTCCTCGGCGCTGGCCGAACCAGCCGCGTTGGCGTAGGGCAGCGCGCCGGTGGCGTCGTGCAGGAATTCCATCCGCAGGCCGCGATGCGCGCCTTCGTAGATTGTCGAGGCGTCGCAGTTGTGGGTCATGTAGCCGACCACGGCGAGCGTATCGATGCCGCGCGTGGCCAGCCAGTCGGCCAGATCGGTGCCGGTGAACGCGCTGGCGAGCGATTTCTCGATGTAGTGATCGCGCGGCCGGCCGGCCACGTCGGGATGCAGTTCCCAGGTCGCGGTGCCGGGCGCGAACACCGGCGCGCCGGCCGGGGCGCTGTGCTGCACCACGATCACCGGGATGCCGCGCGCCTGGGCGGCGTCCATCGCCCGCAGCAGGTTGGGCAGGGATTCGCCGACCGGCGGGTGCTCGATGGGCAGGCCGCCGGTGAAGTACTCGTTCTGGACGTCGATGACGATGAGGGCGCGACGGGGGGAGGTCATGGCGGTCGGTTCCGGTGGGGGTGTGGCGGCATTCTGGGCAGCGGGCCGGAACGCCACGAGTGGCCCGAAGCGCATCTTTCGATAGAATCGGGCCATGTCCCTGCACCGCATCGCCGTGGTCGCCTTCGACCGCATCAGCCCCTTCCACCTGTCGGTGCCCTGCCTGGTGTTCGAGTCGCGGCCGGCGCCGGGCCTGCCCGACTTCGACCTGCGGGTCTGCGCGGTGGAGCCGGGTCCGCTGCGCACCGACGCCGGCTTCGCCCTGCAACCGGAGTACGGGCTGGAAGGGCTGGAAGGCGCCGATACCGTGGTCGTCCCATCCTGGCGGGACCAGGACGAACCGGCGCCGGAGGCGCTGTGCCAGGCCCTGCGCCGGGCCCATGCGGACGGCGCCCGGCTGGTGGGCCTGTGCCTGGGCACCTTCGTGCTGGCCGACGCCGGGCTGCTGGACGGGCGTCCGGCCACCACCCACTGGGCCGCGCTGGACACCTTCGCCCGCCGCTACCCGAAGGTGCGGCTGGAGCCGGACGTGCTGTACGTGGACGATGGCGAACTGCTGACCTCGGCCGGCACCGCCGCCGGCATCGATTGCTGCCTGCACCTGGTCCGTCGCCATCACGGCGCCGAGGTCGCCAACCGGATCGCCCGCCGGCTGGTGGTGGCGCCGCATCGCCAGGGCGGCCAGACCCAGTACATCGAGCAGCCGCTGCCGGCCGATCCGGGCGACGACCGCCTGCGCGCGGTACTGGCCTGGGCGCTGGCGCACCTGGACCAGCGGCTGGGGGTGGACGAACTGGCCGACCGGGCGCTGATGAGCCGGCGCACCTTCACCCGCCGGTTCCGCCGGGCCACCGGCGCCAGCGTCGGCGACTGGCTGGCCCACCAGCGGCTGGCGCGGGCGCAGCGGCTGCTGGAAACCACCGACCGGCCGCTGGACCACATCGCCGCCGAGGCCGGTTTCGGCAGCGCCGTCTCCCTGCGCCAGCGGTTCGCCGCCGCCCTGGGCACCTCGCCCTCGGCCTACCGGCGCAGCTTCCGCGGCGGCTGAACGGCCGCCGCTTCGCTACAATCCGCCCCATGCGCGTCTTCCTCCAGCAACGCCCCGAGACGGGCGAAGCTCCCCGCTACGTCCAGCTGACCCTGCAACCGGACCTGTTCGGCGGCTGGGAGCTGCTGCGCGAAAGCGGGCAGATCGGCGGGCGCGCGCAACTCAAGCGCGAGCAGTACCTGCTGCAATCCGAGGCCGACGCGGCCTTCGAGAAAGCGCGCGACACCCACCTCAAGCGTGGCTACCAGATCACCTTCACGCAGGGAGCGCCACAGCCGTGAGCCTCTCCGCGGCGGCCGCCGTCCGCGCCGCCTGAAGGTCCGCATGCGTCGCCCGCGCCACGCCTCTTTTTCCACCCGGCGGAACCACTGCCGGATTCCCCCACAAGGAACATGATGTCCAGCTCCCTGAAGAATGATCGCCTGCTGCGCGCGCTCAAGCGCGAACCCGTCGACTGCACGCCCGTCTGGCTGATGCGCCAAGCCGGCCGCTACCTGCCGGAGTACCGCGCCACCCGCGCCGCCGCCGGCAGCTTCCTGGGCATGGCGAAAAATCCGGACATCGCCTGCGAGGTCACCCTGCAACCGCTGCGCCGTTTCAAGCTGGACGCGGCGATCCTGTTTTCCGACATCCTGACCGTGCCCGACGCGATGGGCCTGGGCCTGTACTTCGTCGAAGGCGAAGGCCCGAAGTTCGAACGCACCGTGCGCACCGCCGCCGATGCGGAAAAGCTGGCCGTGCCCGACATGGAAACCGAACTGCGCTACGTGATGGACGCGGTGCGCCTGATCCGCCGCGAACTGGATGGCCAGGTGCCGCTGATCGGTTTCTCCGGCAGCCCGTGGACGCTGGCCTGCTACATGGTCGAAGGCGGCGGCAGCAAGGATTACGCGCGCATCAAGGCGATGGCGCTGAACGATCCGGCCACCCTGCACAGGCTGCTGTCGGTGAACACCGACGCGGTGATCGCCTACCTGTCGGCGCAGCGCGCGGCCGGCGCGCAGGCGCTGCAGGTGTTCGACACCTGGGGAGGCGTGCTGTCGCCGGCGATGTACCGTGAGTTCTCGCTGCCTTACCTGACCCGCATCGCGCGTGAACTGGAACGTGGCGAAGGTGCGGATCGCACGCCGCTGATCCTGTTCGGCAAGGGCAACGCCGCGCACCTGGAAGCGCTGGCCGACAGCGGCGCCGAAGGCGTGGGCGTGGACTGGCTGATCGAACTGGCCGACGCGCGCCGCCGCACCGCCGGCAAGGTGGCGCTGCAGGGCAACCTGGACCCGGCCGTGCTGTACGGTTCGCCGGACGCGATCCGCGCGCAGGTGAAGGCGACCCTGGACAGCTACGCCGCGGGTGCGGACGGCAGCCGCGACGGCCACGTCTTCAACCTCGGCCACGGCATGTCGCCCGACATGAATCCCGAGCACGTTGCCGTGCTGGTGGATGCCGTGCACGAGTTCAGCGCCCGGTAGGCGCGACGTTTCCGGAGCCCGCAATGGACGGCCGCCCCCACGCGCTTTCCCTCGCCCTCGTCCTGATGACCACCGGCCTGGCCGCCTCCGCGGCGCTGGCCGACGAACGCGCACCGGTGACGATCGAAGTGCGCGGCGACGACTTCCCGATGCTGGTGCAGGACACCGGCCTGCCGCCGCCGCTGGACGACAACGGCCTGCCGCGCACACCCGGCTGCGAGGCCGTGCGCGCGCGCCGCGTGGACGAACTGCCCTATCCCTGGCGCGAGGCGGTGGATCGCATTCACCTGGATTGCCAGCCGATGGAAGCGCCCGAGGGCGAGACCGCGCTGATGGCGCTGACCGCGACCGCGTTCCTCAAGCCCGGCCGGGTCTGGCTGGCCGGCCACACGGTAAGCGAGATCCGGCGGATGGATTCCGAACTCTGGGGCGATCACCAGTACGTGCTCGCCGAACCCTACGCGCAGGTCGCCGCCGATCTGCGCGCGCAACTGGAAGCCGATTGCGTGAAGCGCCATACGCGCCAGGAACGCGAAGGCGCGCCCGAATGCACGATGGAAGAAAGCGAAGGCGCGCTGTACCTGCGCGTGGACGAGATCAGCGGGCTGTGGATCCATGCGGATCCGGATGATGCCTCGCGGACGATCTACGCGGAGGGGTGGGCTGATTAGGCGGGGATTGGGGATTGGGGATTGGGGATTGGGGATTGGGGATTGGGGAAGGCTAGGCTTTTGCCTCCCCCTTTGAAAAAGGGGGATTGAGGGGGATTTTGCTTTGGGCGCAAAAAGCAAATCCCCCGTCACCCGCTTCGCGGGCGCCCGCCCCCTTTTTCAAAGGGGGCTAATCAGGCGTTGACCCAAGGCCAGCGCAGATCAACGAAAGCAAACTCGCTTCGCCTCCCCCTTTGAAAAAAGGGGGATTGAGGGGGATTTGCTTTTGGCGCCCGCCCCCGGTTGGCCAGTCATGCGCCGTCCGCCCGCCCGTCACAGACACGCAGGATCGCATCGGCCAGCATGTCGCCGGTGACCGGTTTTCGCAGGAAGTCGTCGAAGCCGGCCGCGCGCGCCTGTGGTTCGGCCTCGGCGTCGGCGCGTGCGGTGATGGCGATCAACGGCGCGTTGAAGCCGCCCAGGCGCAATTGCCGCGCCAGTGCCAGCCCGTCCAGTCCCGGCAGATCGAGATCCAGCAGGGCGACGTCGAACGATTGCCCGGCGGTTTCGCCCAGCGCCGCCAGTCCGTGCGCGGCATGCACGACATGATGTCCGCGCGCGCGCAGCAGTCCGGCGATCACTTCGGCCACGGTGATGTCGTCTTCCACCAGCAGGATCCGCCGCGCCTGCGCCGACACCGCCGCCCGCGGCGTGCCGGCCGTCGCCGGCACGATGTGCGGAAGCGGCAGCTCCACGATGAAGCGGGTGCCCAGGCCCGGTCGGCTTTCGACCCGGATGCTGCCGCCCATCGCGACCGCCAGTTCCTGGCAGATCGCCAGGCCCAGGCCGCTGCCGCCGTAGCGCGAGGTGGTACGCGCGCCATCGCCCTGTTCGAAACGCTGGAACAGGCGCGCCTGCTGTTCGGCGTTGATGCCCGGCCCGGTGTCGCTGACTTCGAAGCGCACGCCCTGCGGGTGCAGCGGGAGCACGCGCAGGCCCACCCCGCCGCGCTCGGTGAACTTGATGGCGTTGCCCAGCAGGTTGAGCAGGATCTGCCGCATCCGCATCGGATCGACGATCACGTGCGAAGGCACGTCCTCGTCGCATTCGTCGGAGAACGACAGCCCGCGCTTCTCGGCCATCGGCGCGGTCATGTCGATGACCTCGCGGATCAACGCGCGCAGATCGACTTCCTGCACGTCCATGTCCAGCTTGCCGGCCTCGATGCGCGCCAGGTCCAGTGCGTCGTTGACCAGCCGCAGCAGGTGCGAACCGGCGCGCTGGATGGCGTTGGTGTAATGGCGCTGGGTGTCGGTCAGTGGCGTCGCCAGCAGCAGTTCGCTCATGCCCAGCACGCCGGTCATCGGCGTGCGCACTTCATGGCCGAGGGTGGCGAGGAAGCGGGTCTTGGCCAGTGAAGCCTGTTCGGCCACTTCGCGCTTGTGTTCGTTGAGCTGCCATTCGGTGCGACGACGCACCCGGCGCCGGTAGGCGGCGGCCAGCAGCGCCAGCAGCAAGGCGCCGGCCGCGGTCAGCAGGCTGATGCCCCAGACGCTGCGGTACCAGGGTGGCAGCACTTCGAACGAAAGCTGCTTTTCCTCCGAAGCGTTGCCCGCCGCGTCGAACGCCTGCAGGCGCAGGCGATAGTGGCCGGGACGCAGGTTCGAAAACGAACGCTCGCCGCTGGCGCCCTGTTCGACCCAGCCCTGATCGAAGCCTTCCAGCCAGGAACGATAGCGATGCGCCAGCGGATCCTCGTAGCTGAGCAGGCGCAGGCTGACCTGCAGGTCATGGTCATCGGGCAGCAGTTCGAAGCCGCCATTCATCGGCAACTGCACGGTGCGATCGCGCTGGTTCACCTGCAATCCGGCCAGCAGCAGGTGCGGGGTGAGCGGCGGCGGATCCGGCAATGCCGTGTCCAGCAGCATCACCGAACCATCGGCGGTGCTGCCGGCCAGCAGGCCGCCGCCCGCCATCAGCAGGCCGCGGTCGTTGAATTCCTGGCTCATCAGCCCATCGCGCACGCCGAAATTGCGCACCCGCACCGGCGCCTGATCATCGGGTGCCTCGATCCGGAACAGGCCACGGCGGGTCGCCAGCCACACCCGCTTTTCCGGATCGATGGTCATGCCGGTCGATTCCAGCGCCGGCAATCCCTGTCGGGGCGCGATCTGCCGCACCTGTACCCATCGGCCTTCCCGCTGCCGCCAGTGTTCCAGGCCGGAGAGCCGATGCAGCCACAATTCGTCGGGCGCGACGAAGGCGAAGGACAGCACCCGCTCCACGCCCGCGCCGATGACGGTGACGAACCGGTGCTGACCGGGATCCCAGCGCTCGATGCCGCGATTGCTCGCCGTCCACAACTGGCCGTCGGGGCCGGCGAGCATCGTTTCGATCTCGCTCGGCTCGCTGTCCTGTTCCGAGCGGGCCAGACTGTCGATGACCTGCCCGGTCGCGCCATCCCGGTGCTGCAGCGACCCCATCTGGGTCGCCAGCCACAGCGTGCCGTCGCCGGTCTGCACCAGCCAGTCCACCGACGTGCCGTCGGGCACCTGATCCGGGCCTTCGGCATTCGACCATTCGCGCTTCTCGCCGCTGCGCGGATCGATGCGGATGATGCCGTTGCGATGGCCGAGCCAGAGGCGTCCCTCGCGATCCTCCAGCACCGAGGTGAAGCGCAGTTCCTTCAACCGCTGCGCGTGCACGCCCAACGGCTCCACCTCGCCACTGGCCGTGTCCAGTCGCTCGACCCCGCCGATGCTGCTGACCAGCCACACGCCGGTACCGGTGGCCGAGGTGGCCAGGCCGCGATACAGCCCGCCTCCCAGGCCCTGCGTGGGCGTGAACGACGCGATCCGCCGCCAGTCCGAGCGCAGGTAGGCGACGCCGCGCGTCGGCACCGGCACCCAGAGGCCGCCATCGGGTTGCATCAGCAACGTCTGCAACACGCGGCCGACACCCACGCCCTGGCTGTCCTGCGCGATCGGCGCGGGCGCGCGATCGCCGTCGGTATGCCAGAGCCCGCCCTGGCTGGCCAGCCAGTATTCGCCGTGCCCATCGGCGGCCATCGCCATCACCGCGTTGGGTCGTTCGAACATCGGCGACCATGGCGGCGTGCTCCAACCGCCCTGGCGACGCCAGCGATACATGCCGGACGATGTGCCCGCCCAGATCGAATCGCCATCGACGGTGACCGAATAGATGATCAGCGACTCCCCGCCGGGCAGGGCTTCGCGCAGCATGCGCTTGCCGTCGTACCGGACCAGGCCGCTCATGGTGCCGATCCACAACTGGCCGGTCGGATCGAAGGCCAGCGACAGCACGTTGTCGGACGGCAGGCTGGAGGGATCGCCTTCCACCGCGTTGAAGCGCTGGACGCGACCGTCGGTGCCGATCCGATGCAGGCCGCCGCCGAAGGTGCCGAACCAGACCTCGCCACCGTGGCTGGCGATGGCGAATGCATCGTCGCTGCCCATCTGCGGATACTGGGCCCTGCGGAAATGGCGGAATCCGCGGCGCTCGGGTCCCATCATGCTGAGGCCGCCGTTCTCGGTGGCGACCCAGACCCGGTCCAGGCCATCCACGTGCAGCGCCTGGACGACGTTGCCCGGCAGCGAGGCCGGATCATCCGGATCATGCCGCCACACCTTGAAGTTCACGCCGTCATAGCGGGCCACGCCATCCCAGGTGGCCAGCCACAGGTAGCCGGCGCGGTCGCGGGCCATGGCGGGGATGGTGGTGGACGGCAATCCGTCGGCCACCGTCATCATCCGGAAACGCGGAATCTCCGGCACGCCCGCCTGCACTGTCGCGCAGGCCAGCCATGCCGCCAACATCCAGATCCGCCATCCCATGCCGTCGTGTCCTGTTCTGCCGTGGTTCCCCGGCCCGAATCGTCGCAACGGACCGTTGCAGGCGCAAGCGGGGTATCTTCAGCCGGGCCCGCCTAGAATCCCCGGTCATGACTCCAACGCGCCCATATCGCCGTGCCCGGACCAGCGCCCTGCTCGCGCTGCTCGCCTGCGCATGCCCTGCCTGGGCGGCGGGTCCGGTGGCGTACGCGCTGGATCCGGTCCACACGCGGGTCATGCTCGCGGTGGAGCATGCCGGCTTCTCCAAGGCCATCGGCACGATCTCCGGCAGCACGGGCACGCTGGTGTTCGATCCCGAGGACTGGAGCACCGCGCGGCTCGATGTCACGGTACCGCTGGCACGCACGGATTTCGGCGACGAGAAGTGGAACCGGGCGGTGCTGGCCGGCAACCTGCTGGATGCCGAGCGCTTCCCCGAAGCGCGTTTCGTTTCCAACCGGATTGAACCGGCCGGACCGGACCACGCCTCGGTCTGCGGCACCCTGTCCCTGCATGGCACCGATCGCGAGCTGTGCCTGGACGTCAGACTCAATGCGCTCAAGCGCCATCCGCTGCCGCCGTTCCGCCGCACGGCCGGTTTTTCCGCCACCACCACGCTGCAACGCTCGGATTTCGGCATCACCGCATGGAAGTCGGTGATTGGCGATTCCGTCGAGCTCCGCATCGAGGCCGAAGCCACACGGACGGGCAAGGTCGACGATAGCGAAGAAGCGGCCGCCGACGCGGCCACCATCCCAGCCACCCCTCGGGAGCCCACCCTCAATGACCCTGAAGAACACCCCTGAACGCTGGGGCGTCGTCAGCCAGACGCTGCACTGGCTGATCGTCGTCCTGCTGCTGGTCATCGCCTACATCGGCCTGACCATGGGCGAGCTGCCCAACGGACCGCGCAAGATCAACATCTATGCGCTGCACAAGTCGATCGGCCTGACCATCCTGGCGCTGGTGACGCTGCGCCTTGTCTGGCGCGTGTACGCCGGCGCGCCGCTGGCGATCCCCGGCACGCCCGGCTGGCAGCAGCGCATCGCCTCGCTCACCCACGTGGCGCTGTACGGGCTGATGTTCGCCATGCCGTTGTCGGGCTGGGTGCTGAACTCCTCGGCGGGCTATCCGCTGCAATGGTTCAAGCTGGTCAACCTGCCGGCCATCACCGCCCGCAATCCGGAGCTGCACGAGCTGGCCGAAACCCTGCACGAATCGATGTTCTGGGTGCTGGTCGTCGTGGTGCTGCTGCATGCGGGCGCCGCGTTCTACCACCACCTGTTCCAGAACGACGACACCCTGCGGCGGATGCTGCCGGGCCGCCGCCGGCAGGCCACTGCTTCCCCCACCGCGTCCACCACCGAGGATATCGCGCCATGATCCGTTCCCTCCGCCCCCGCCTGCTTGCCGCCAGCCTGTTGCTGGCCGCCACCGCGCCCGCGTTCGCCGCCGACTACGTGCAGGCGCCGGGCTCCACGCTGGTGTTCGCCAGCAACTACCAGGGCGAAACCTTCACCGGCAAGTTCGGCGGCTTCAACACCACCCTGAGTTTCGATCCGGCCAACCTGGCCACCTCGAAGCTGGACGTGACCATCCAGCTCGCCGGCACTAATACCGGCAACGACGATCGCGACAGCACGCTGCAGACCGGTGACTTCTTCAACGTCGCCAAGTTCGCCCAGGCCCGCTACACCGCGACCAAATTCCGCGCGCTGGGCGGCAACCAGTACGCCGCCGACGGCAGCCTGAGCCTGCGTGGCGTCAGCAAGCCGGTCACCCTGACCTTCACCTGGACCCCGGGCGCGCAGCCGGTGCTGGCCGGCAAGGCCACCGTCAAGCGCCTGGACTTCGGCGTCGGTGGCGGCGAATGGGCCGACACCAAGACCATTCCGAACGATGTCGCCATCAGCACCAAGGTGGTGCTGAAGCCGGCGAAGTAAGCTGCTCCCATGCGGCGCGTCATCCTGCGCGCCTCGCTGGCGGTCGCGTTGCTCTGCTTCGCGACCCTCCTGGCGGCCTGGTTCGTGGGTGGCGAGCTGTTGGCCCCGCGCCTGGCCGCCATGGGTGACGCGCCCGCTGATCTGCCCATTGAAGCGGTAACCATTCCGGTCCCCGACGCGCCGCCGCTGCGTGGATGGTGGGTGACCGGAACCACGGCGCGGCCCGCCGTACTCCTGCTGCATGGCATCCGCGCGGATCGGCGCGCGATGCTGGGACGCGCCCGTCTGCTGCATCGTCATGGCTATTCGGTCCTGCTGGTCGATTTGCAGGCACATGGCGAGAGCCAGGGCGATGCGATCACGCTGGGCGCACGCGAGTCTCGCGGTGTTGTCGCCGCGCGGGACTGGATGAGGCAACGTGTTCCCGGCAGTCGCCTGGCCGCCATCGGCGTATCCCTCGGCGGCGCCTCGATATTGCTGGCGCCGCAACCCGCCGGATTCGATGCGGTGGTGCTGGAAGCGGTCTATTCGAACGCGCGCCAGGCCGTCCGCAACCGTATCGCCATGCGCCTCGGCGATGGCATGGCGGAATTGCTGGCGCCGCTGCTGACCCTGCAGACGCAATGGCGGATCGGCGTGACCGTCGATGAACTGTCGCCCCTGGACCGGATCGGGAAACTGGATGCGCCCGTACTGGTCGTGGCCGGTGGCCGCGACCGGCATACCCTGCCCGCCGAGTCGCGCGCCCTGTTCGAACGCGCCAAGAATGCCAAGGCATTCTGGTTGCTGCCGAATGCCGCGCACGTGGATTTCCTCGCGCACGCCCCCGATGAGTACGAGAAGCGGGTGGTCGGCTTTCTCGAACACCAGTTGTCCGGTCCGTCCTCGCAGCAGACCGCGCGCCACGCTTCACCTGCTTCGATGCCCGACTCCGCATCCCGCCACGATCCGACGGCACCCTGACCCGACTCGTCAGGCAACAGGAAATCCGCGCCATGGCGCGGGCTTCCTGTTGCGGGGAGGACCCGCGGGCGCAATCGACCTGCGCGACGGCGAGGCACGGTCCCCGTCGGATGACCACCAGTGCCGCCACGCCGGAACCGGCCAGAACAGCGGCCATATCGTGGATACGTGCAGCGGACGACCTGGCCGGATTCGACGTGAGGTCCCGCGCCTGCACCTGAACTATGCGCTGCTGTTCACCCTCGAAGACGAGGTACTACTCCCCCATCCTTCGCGATCGTCCGCGCCCGTACGACAGCATCGCCGTCAACTCCCTTAACCGGCGAGGAAGCGCGCCAGCCCCGCCGCATCGAACGGCCAGTCCAGTTCGGTCCCGTCCGCGCGGCGCAGGACCGGTACCCGCACGCCGTAGCGCGCCTCCAGATCGTCGTCGCCGTCAATGAACGCGCTCTCGAATTCCGGCACCCGCGCCTCGGCCAGTACGGCCAGGGCCAGGTCGCACAGATGGCAGTCGTCGCGCTGGTAGAGGGTCAGGGCTGGGGACAAGGGTGCGATCTCCGGATCCGATCTGTTGCGTCGCGGGAGCGGCTTTCACCGGCGACGGCATAGAATACGCGCCATGGCAGTCAGCACCTTCGACCTCTTCAAGATCGGCATCGGGCCGAGTTCCTCCCACACCGTCGGCCCCATGCGGGCGGCGGCGCGGTTCGTCGCGCGCTGGCTGGAGGAACCCGGCCGCCTGCGCGACGTCGCGCGGATCCGCGCCGAAGTGTTCGGCTCGCTGGCCCTGACCGGGCGCGGCCACGGCACCGACAAGGCCGTGCTGATGGGCCTGGAAGGCCACTATCCGAACGAAATCGACCCGGACATCATCCCGCCGGCACTGGAACGCATCCGCGGCAGCAAGACCCTGCAACTGGGCGGCACCCACGCGATCGCCTTCGACGAGAAGCGCGACCTGCTGATGAACAAGCGGCAGAAGCTGCCCTACCACACCAACGGCATGCGCTTCACCGCCTATGACGCCAGCGACGAAGTCATCGCGACCCGCGATTACTACTCGGTCGGCGGCGGCTTCGTGGTCAACCAGGACGACGCGGCGGTGGATCGCATCGTCGCCGACGAGACCCCGCTGCCGTATCCGTTCAAGAGCGGCGACGAGCTGCTGGCGCAGTGCCAGCGCAGCGGACTGAGCATCGCCCAGCTGATGTTCGAGAACGAGAAGTGCTGGCGCGGCGAGGACGAGATCCGCGAAGGCCTGCGGGCGATCTGGAGCGCGATGCAGGCCTGCGTGACCCGTGGCATCCGCGAGGAAGGCACCCTGCCCGGCGGCCTGCACGTCTCGCGCCGCGCGCCCGCCCTGCACCGCGAACTGGCCAGCAAGCCGGAAGCCAACATGCGCGACCCGCTGACCACGCTGGACTGGGTCAACCTGTACGCGCTGGCGGTCAACGAGGAAAACGCCGCCGGCGGACGCGTGGTCACCGCGCCCACCAACGGCGCGGCCGGCATCATCCCGTCGGTCATGCACTACTTCGACCGGTTCTGCCCCGGCTCCAGCGAACAGCGGATCTTCGACTTCCTGCTCACCGCCGCCGCCATCGGCATCCTCTACAAGGAAAACGCCAGCATCTCCGGCGCCGAGGTCGGCTGCCAGGGCGAGGTCGGCGTGGCCTGCTCGATGGCCGCCGGCGGCCTGGTCGCCGCGCTCGGCGGTTCGCCCAGCCAGATCGAGAACGCCGCCGAAATCGGCATGGAACACAACCTGGGCCTGACCTGCGATCCGATCGGCGGACTGGTGCAGATTCCCTGCATCGAGCGCAACGCGATGGGTGCGGTGAAGGCAATCAATGCCAGCCGCATGGCGATGCGCGGCGACGGCAAGCACAAGGTGTCACTGGACAAGGTCATCAAGACCATGCGCGACACCGGCCGCGACATGCAGGACAAGTACAAGGAAACCAGCCGCGGCGGCCTGGCCGTCAACGTCATCGAGTGCTGACGGAACCCGGCGGCCCGTAGAGCGGAGCTTGCTCCGCTGCCCTTTCTCCGCAACCTCCCCGCCAGCCGAGCAAGCTCGGCTCTACGGGTTGGCGGTGATCGCCAATACGTCATCCAGCAACGCGGCCGCGGTCACTTCCGCGCCCGCGCCGGGGCCCTGCACCACCAGCGGCTGGTCCGGATAGCGATCGCTGAAGATCGCGACCCGGTTGTCGGTGCCGCCGCCGCCGCACAGCGGATGATCCGCGGCCAGCGTGCGCAGTCCGACGCTGGCGTCTTCGGCGTCGAAACGCCCCAGGAAACGCAGCTTTTCGCCGTTGCGGTAGGCCTCGCGGAAATGCGCGCCCAGCGGCGCGTCGAACTGGCCAAGCGCCTCGTCCAGCTCGGCGATCGTCAGCGTTGCCAATGCCGCCGGCACCAGCGACTCGACCTTCACGTCTTCCGACTGCAACGGCAGGCCGGCCGCGCGCGCCAGGATCAGCAGCTTGCGGCGCACGTCCTCGCCGGACAGATCGATGCGCGGATCCGGTTCGGTGTAGCCGGCCTCGCGCGCCTGGCGCACGAAGCCGGAGAACGGCCGCATGCCGTCGTAATGATTGAACAACCACGCCAGCGAACCGGACAGCACGCCTTCCACCCGATGGATGCGATCGCCGCCGGCGACCAGCGCGCGCAGGCTGCGCAGCAGCGGCAGGCCCGCGCCGACCGTGGCGCTGTCGCCGTAGTGCGCGCCCGAATCCCGGCGCGCGCGCTGGATGGCCTGTGCACGCACCAGCGCGCCACCGTTGCCCAGCTTGTTGGCAGTGACCACGTGGATGCCGCGCGCCAGCCACTCGGCATGCCAGTCGGCCACCGCGTCGCTGGCGGTGGCGTCGACGATGATGTCGCCGTCGCGCAGCGATTCGGCTTCCGCCCACGGCGGCAGTTCCGCATCGCGCGCCGGCGCGGCGCGGGCGGCATCCAGCGCATCGGCAGGCGCGGCGGCGCAGGCCTGCACGCTGCGCGAGTTGGCCAGCCAGGCGAACTCGGGCAGGCCCTCGACGCGCTCGCGCAGGCGGCCGTAGCGATCCACGAACGCGCTGCCGACCACGCCAGTGCCCAGCAGCGCCAGGCGCGGCGACGGCCGGCGGCGCGCCGCCGGAAGCTGGACGACCGCGCTCATGCGTCGGCGAGTTTTCGATCGGCCTCCGCGGCGGCGCGCTGCGCGCGCGCCAGACCGGCGGACAGATCGGCCAGCAGATCCTCGGTGGCCTCGATGCCGACCGACAGACGCAGCAGGCCATCGGAAATGCCCGCCTTGGCACGCGCTTCGGCGGTCATCGCCGCATGCGTCATCGAAGCCGGGTGCGCGACCAGGCTCTCCACCCCTCCCAGTGATTCGGCCAGGGTGAAGTAGCGCAGGCCTTCCACGAACGCGCGCACGGCCGCTTCGCCGCCATGCAGTTCCACGCTCAGCATCGCGCCGAAGCCCTTCTGCTGGCGCGCCGCCAGCGCGTGCCCCGGATGCGAGGCCAGGCCGGGGAAGTACACCTTCGATACCGCCGGATGCCCGTCCAGCAGGCTGGCGATGGCGTCGGCGTTCTCCTGGTGCACGCGCAGGCGCGCGTCCAGCGTGCGCAGGCCGCGCAGGGTCAGGAAGCTGTCGAACGGCGAGCCGGTCAGGCCCAGCGCGTTGGCCCACCACACCAGTTGCTGGTGCACTTCCGCATCGCGCGCGACCACCGCGCCGCCGACCACGTCGCTGTGGCCATTGATGTACTTGGTGGTCGAGTGCACCACCAGATCCGCACCGAACTCGATCGGCTTCTGCAAGGCCGGCGACAGGAAGGTGTTGTCGACCACGGTCAATGCGCCGGCCTTGTGCGCGGCATCGATGACGAAGCGCAGGTCGGTGATCCGCAGCAACGGGTTGGAGGGCGTCTCGATCAGCACCAGCCGCGGCGACTGCGCCAGTGCGTCGGCCAGCGAGCGCGGGTCGGTCAGGTCGGCGGTGATCAGCTCGAAGTGGCCCTTCTTCGCCAGCGCGTTGAACAGGCGCCAGCTGCCGCCGTACGCGTCATGCGGCACCACCAGGCGATCGCCCGGCTGCAGCAGCGCGTTGAGGACAAGGTTGATCGCGCCCATGCCGGTGGAGGTGATCACGCCGCCAACGCCGCCTTCCAGTTCCGCCAGCGCCTCGCCCAGCAGATCCCGGGTCGGGTTGCCGCTGCGGGTGTAGTCGTACTCGCGCTTGTTGCCGAAGCCGTCGAAGCTGAAGTTCGACGACAGCACGATGGGCGGCGTCACCGCGCCGTAGGCGGTATCGCGGTCGATGCCGGCGCGGACGGCGGCGGTGGCGGGACGACAGGGGTTGTCGCCGGCGGCGTCGAACTGGCTCATGCGTTTTCTCCGTTGCCGCGCAGGGCAGTGCTGAGGATCGCGTCGATGCGATCGGTTTCTTTCAGGAAGGCGTCGTGGCCATAGGGCGAGCGCAGCACGCGCAGGTTGCCCCGCGTGCCCAGCCCCTCGACCAGGGCCACGGAATCGGACAGCGGCACCAGCCGGTCACCCTCGACCGCGACCACCGTGGTGGGCACGCGCACGGCGGCCGGATCGATGCGGTGCAGATCGATGGATTCGGACAGGCGCAGGTAGGCGGTGACCGGGGTGCGCGCCACGTACTGCGCGCCGGCGGCGTCCAGGTAGTCCTCGGCGGCGCAACGCACGCGGCCATGCACGATCTCGGCGGCGGCGTCGAAGCGCTCCTCGAATTCTTCCGGCGTGCGGTAGCTGAGCATGGCGAACTGGCGCGCCAGCGAAAGTCCTTCCGCGTCGGCGCACTGCAACTGGCCCAGGCTGACCGCGCGGCGCTGCAGCGCGCGCCAGGCGGCGGCATACGGATGGGCGCGGTGCGCGCCGCTGACCGCCACCAGCTTTGCCAGCCGGGCCGGATGGCGCACCGCCAGTTGCAGGCCGACCAGCGCGCCATAGGAATAGCCGACGAAGGCATGCAGCTGGCGGATGCCCAGCGCGTCCAGCAGCTTCACGATCACGTCGGCCTGGTCGGCGGTGTCGATGGGCGCGTCGAGCTTGCCGTCGGCGCCGATGAAATCGATCGCCAGCAGGCAGCGGTGTGCCGGATCCAGCGCGCGGCCGGTGCCGACCAGATCGTTCAACCAGCCCTTTTCCGCGAACGTGGCGCTGGCGGCCAGGTGCCGGTGCGCGGAGATGCCGCCGGCGACGAACACCACCGGCGCGTCCACCGCGCCCGACAGTTCATAGCGCAGCCGGATCAGGTGCCGGCCCGCGTGGCGCATGTCCAGTTCCAGCGCGATTTCGCCACGGCGGGCGGTGATGCCGTCCTGGGCAAGGAGAACGGCATCGGCCGTACAGGACGCGGGCACGGAAGACAGGGAAGACGCGGCGGCGGTGGCGAAGCTCATGGCGGTGTCCGGTGAAGAGGGGACTTGCGGCCATCGAGCTTTCGCGGAGCTCGCGTTCGCCGTGCAGAGGCACGGTACGAACCATCTTTCGGGCAGACGCAAAGGTCCCCGCAGGATTTGGCACCGACCACGACGCTTGCGCATCGCTGGTTGCCCCGGCTTCTTCGGGCCTGTCCCTCTGCCGGTCTCGATGGTGACCGGCACTTTGCCAGCGGCTTTTCCCAATGTCAATCGCTTTATGCGGATGGAGCGATGGATCTTCCGTGATGCCCCTCCCGGCTCCGTGACCCATGCCGCATAATCCCGCCATGACCCGGAAATACCTGTTTGCGGGCGCCCTGGCCCTGCTGGCCGGTTGCGCCACCCAGAGCCACCACACCTCCCGCCCTCCCGCACCGACGCCGACCACCGCCGCCGACGTCATCGTCCCCGAAGCCTGGGTCTCCGCCCCGGTCCCGGAAGACGAACTGGACTCGCTGGCCGCCTGGCCGACCGAAGACGGACGGGTCTGGCTGATCGCCACCGCCAAATCCAGCCACCGCCTGGCGGTGTACGACGGCGACACCGGCGAACGCCTGCGCACGGTCGGCGGCCCGGGCCAGGCACCGGGACAGTTCAACCGGCCCAACGGCATCGCCGTGTTCGGCGACCTGCTGTTCGTCGCCGAACGCGACAACCACCGGGTGCAGGTGATGCGCCTGCCGGAATTCACCCCGGTGGCGCAGATCGGCCAGGACGCGCTGAAGGTGCCCTACGGGCTCTGGCTGGACGAAACCGGTCCCGGCCAGCTGGACCTGTTCGTCACCGACAGCTTCATGGCCGACTTCCGCACCGGCAAGCTGCCGCCGCTCAGCGAGCTCGACCAGCGCATCAAGCATTTCCGCGTCGAGGAAGACGGGGACGGAAGCGTGCGGTGGCGCCTGCTGGGAAGCTTCGGCGCGACCGACGAGGCCGGCGCGTTGCGCATGGTCGAATCCATCGCCGGGGATCCCCTGCACGACCGGCTGCTGATCGCGGACGAGGACCGCCGGGTGGGTTCGACCCTGCGCGACTACACCCTGTCCGGGCGGTACCGCGGACTCAGCCTTCCCGCGTTCGACGCGGACGCCGAGGGCATCGCGCTGTGGCCCTGCGCGGTCGATCGCGGCTACTGGATCGCGGTGGACCAGCTCACCCCCACCCTGTTCCGCGTATTCGATCGCACCAGCCTGGCACCGCGCGGTATCTTCCGCGGTGAACAGGTCAGCAACACCGATGGTGAGACCCTGTACGCGGCATCGACCCGGCGCTTCCCGGCCGGTGCGCTGTTCGCGCTGCACAATGATCAATCACTGGCCGCGTTCGACCTGCGTGACGTCGCGCGCGCCCTGAGCCTTGGAAACGACTGCCTGCCGTGAACCCCGCCCTGCGCACGTCCCTGCTCTGCCTCGCCGCCGCCACGCTGCTCGCTGGCGCCGTCCCCGGCGAGGCGGCGCGGCTGTACCGCTGGAAGGACAAGCACGGCTATACCCAATACGGCGACAAACCGCCGGAGGCCGGCGAACTGGTGGATGCCAGCGTGGACGTGCTGCGCTTCCACAACGCCCCCAGCGCGCAAGTGCGGCTGCGGCTGGAACGCAGCGGCCTGCGCTACCAGGCGTGGGCGGACAACCTGCTGCACGGGCCGGTCGAGGTGCGCCTGGGTTTCAAGCGCAACAGCAACGTCGCCGCCCAGCCGGCGCTGCCGGCGACCGCGGTGGTGCCGGCGCGCAGCAGCGTCCTGGTCGCCAGCATTTCGATGCGCGATCCCCTGCGTGGCGGCGATTTCGAACTGGCGCTGGACTCCCTGCCGGGTGATCCCGCTGCGCACGGCCAGGATTACGAATACCGCCTGCCCTTCGAATACGGGCGGGTGCGGGTGGACCAGGGCCCGGGCGGCGGATTCAGCCACAACGACGCGCAGAACCTGTACGCCATCGACTTCGCGGTCCCGGTGGGCACGCCGATCCTCGCCGCGCGCGAGGGCATGGTGATGCAGGTGGAGTCCGACTTCGACAAGGCCGGCCTGAACCGCGAACGATTCGGCGGCCGCGCCAATTTCATCCGCATCGTCCACGGCGACGGCAGCATGGCCGTCTACGCGCATCTCAAGCCGGAAGGCGTGCAGGTGCGCGAGGGCCAGTACGTGCGCAAGGGGCAGCGCATCGGGCTGTCCGGCAACACCGGGTTCAGCACCGCCCCGCACCTGCATTTCGTGGTCCAGGTGAACCGCGGCATGGCGCTGGAATCCATTCCGTTCAGGATGTTCGGCCCGCTGGGCCAACTCCAGTTCCCCAGCCAGCACGCCGGATCCGGTCCCATCGAACCGCCCGCCGGCGCCGCCCCGGCGGACCGGGCCAACCCGCTATAATTCGCGACTTTCCCCGTCTCCCAGCGCCCGCGCGGGCGCCCTTGCCATGTCCGAAGTCGCCACCGAAGCCGCGCGCCGCCGCACCTTCGCCATCATCTCCCACCCTGACGCCGGCAAGACCACGCTGACCGAAAAGCTGCTGCTGTTCGGCGGCGCGATCCAGATGGCCGGTTCGGTCAAGGGCCGCAAGGCCGCCCGCCACGCCACCTCCGACTGGATGGCGCTGGAAAAGGAGCGTGGCATCTCGGTCACCTCCTCGGTCATGCAGTTCCCGTACGAAGGCAAGATCGTCAATTTGCTGGACACGCCCGGCCACGCCGACTTCGGCGAAGACACCTACCGCGTGCTGACCGCTGTGGACTCGGCGCTGATGGTCATCGACGTGGCCAAGGGCGTGGAAGAGCGGACCATCAAGCTGATGGAAGTGTGCCGCCTGCGCGACACCCCCATCATGACCTTCATCAACAAGCTCGACCGCGAAGGCCGCGAGCCGATCGAACTGCTGGACGAAGTCGAGCGCGTGCTCGGCATCCAGTGCGCGCCGGTGACCTGGCCAATCGGCATGGGCAGCCGCCTGAAGGGCGTGGTACACCTGCTGACCGGCGAGGTCCACCTGTACGAGCAGGGCCGCAATTTCACCCGCCAGGATTCGACCATCTTCGCCTCGCTGGACGATCCGCAGCTGGAAGCGCGCATAGGCGCCGAGATGCTGGCCAGCCTGCGCGACGAACTGGAACTGGTGCAGGGCGCCTCGCATCCCTTCGATCTGCAGGCCTATCGCGAAGGCCGGCAGACCCCGGTGTTCTTCGGTTCGGCGGTGAACAACTTCGGCGTGCAGCCGCTGCTGGACTTCTTCGTCGAGCACGCGCCCTCGCCACAGGCCCGCGCAACCACCGGCCGCAACGTGCAGCCGACCGAGAACAAGCTGACCGGCTTCGTCTTCAAGATCCAGGCCAACATGGATCCGCAGCACCGCGATCGCGTCGCCTTCATGCGCGTGTGCTCGGGTCGTTTCGAAGCCGGCATGAAGGCCTTCCACGTGCGCAGCGGCAAGGACATCAAGCTGGCCAACGCACTGACCTTCATGGCCAGCGATCGCGAGATCGCCGCCGAGGCCTGGCCGGGCGATGTCATCGGCATCCACAACCACGGTACCATCTCGATCGGCGACACCTTCACCGAGGGCGAATCGCTGGGCTTCACCGGCATCCCCAACTTCGCGCCGGAACTGTTCCGCCGCGCGCGCCTGCGGGATCCGCTCAAGCTCAAGCAGTTGCAGAAGGGCCTGGCCCAGCTCAGCGAGGAAGGCGCGACCCAGTTCTTCCGCCCGCTGATGAGCAACGACCTCATCCTCGGCGCGGTCGGCATGCTGCAGTTCGACGTGGTCGCCTACCGCCTGAAGGACGAGTACGGCGTGGACGCGAGCTTCGAGAACGTCAGCGTCGCCACCGCCCGCTGGATCCGCTGCGACGACGCGAAGAAGCTGGAAGAGTTCCGCGACAAGAACGCGATGAACCTGGCCGTCGACGCCGCCGGGCAACTGGTCTACCTCGCGCCGACGCGGGTCAACCTGCAACTGGCGCAGGAACGTGCGCCGGCCGTGCAGTTCCTGGCCACCCGCGAACACGCGCACGCCGCCGCGGTGGATTGATCGCCGCGCGCCGCCCGTGTTTTCCGGCTCCATGCTGAAGACACGGGCGGCGTATGGATGCAGCGCTTGCTGCATTGCGGTAACGTCCGCGCATGACCGCCGAACACTCCCATCCGCGCGCCGCGCACATCCGTGACGAGATCGCCAGCGCCCTGACCCATGGCCTGGGCGCGATGGCCGCCCTGGCCGGTGGCGCGGTGCTGATCACCCTGGCCGCCATCTACGGCGACGGTTGGCAACTCGGCGCGTCGATCGTGTTCGGCGTGACCCTGTTGCTGCTGTACACGGCTTCCACGCTTTACCACGCCATCCAGCACCCGGTCGCCAAGGGCCGCCTGAAGGTGTTCGATCACTGCGCGATCTATCTGTTGATCGCCGGCACCTACACGCCGTTCACCCTCATCGGCCTGCGCGGTCCCTGGGGCTGGAGCCTGTTCGCGGCGATCTGGACGCTGGCGGTGGGCGGGGTGATCTTCAAGCTGTTCTACACCGGCCGCTTCAAGCTGCTGTCCACGCTGATCTACATCGCGATGGGCTGGCTGGTGATGGTGGCCATCAAGCCTATGCTGACCTCGCTCGATGCCTGGACCCTGGGCTGGCTGCTGGCAGGCGGCCTCTTCTACACCCTGGGCACCTATTTCTACCATCGCGAGTCGATCCGCTATTCGCACGCGATCTGGCACCTGTTCGTGATCGCCGGCAGCGTCTGCCACTACATCGCGGTCACCGAACAGGTCCTGCGGCCTCGCCTGGCCGGCGGTTGAGCGCGCCGCACGCCGGCTGAACACGCGAAACCCGGCTTGACCCGGCTTTCGCATGGCCTGAACAACCGCGCTGGCTAAGTGGGCGCATGAATCGCGTCCCTGCCCGCAAGACGCCATTCCGCTGGCCCCGGCCCTCACGCCGCACGGGCATGGTCCTCGCGCTGCTGGTCGCGCTCGTGGCCGTGCTGATCGCCTTGTTCGACTGGAACTGGTTCAAGGGTCCGCTCGAACGGCAGGTTCAGGCCCGTACCGGCCGCGAATTCCGCATCGGCGGCAACCTGGACGTGGACCTTGGGCGCATTACCACCGTGCGCGGCGACGCGCTGCGTTTCGGCAACGCGGCATGGTCGCGAGAACCGACCATGGCGGCGGCGCGGCGGGCGGAACTGGACATCGAAATCTGGCCGCTGCTGCGGGGACAGGTCCGCATTCCCGAGATTCGCCTGATCGAACCCACCCTGCGCCTGGAAACCGGACCGGGTGACAAGGGCAACTGGGACTTCGGGGCTTCCGGCGAGACGGATCTGCGCTTCCATCGCCTCTGGGTCCGCGACGGTCGCCTGCGCTATCTCGACGCGCCGGAAAAAACCGACATCGATATCCGGTTGAACAGCGTGGCGTCGTCTGGCAAGGAAAATGCGCCATCGGTGGCCATCGATGGAGGCGGCCATTGGAGCGGCGAGCCCTTCCGGCTGCAGGGACAGGCCGCCTCGCCGCTGGCGCTGCGCGATGCCAGCCAACCCTATCGCATCGACCTGCGCGCGCAGGCCGGCGCCACCCGCGCCCACGCCCGTGGCAGCCTGCTGGATCCGCTGCGCCTGCGCGGCTTCGATCTGAAGCTGCAATTGGCCGGCCGCGACATGCAGGATCTGTATCCGCTGCTCGGCATCGCCATCCCACCCACGCCCCCGTACCGATTGGACGGACGCTTCACCCGCGACGGCAATACCTGGCGCTACGACGGCTTCACCGGCCAGGTCGGCGACAGCGATCTTGGTGGTTCGGCCAGCGTGACGGTCGGCCGCGCGCGTCCATTGCTGAAAGCGGATCTGGTCTCGCGACGCCTCGACTTCGATGACCTGGCAGGCTTCGTGGGCGCGGCGCCGCAGACCGGTGGCGAGGAAACCAGCAACGCCGAACAAAAGGCCGAAGCGGCCGAGCAGCGCGCCGATGCGCGCGTGCTTCCTGACACGCCCTACCAGTTGGCCAAGCTGCGCGCGATGGATGCGGACGTGCGCTGGAAGGCACATCGCATCAACGCGCCGAAACTGCCCCTGGACGACATGGACGCGCACCTGCGCCTGGACGGCGGCCTGCTGCACCTGGATCCGCTCAACTTCGGCGTCGCCGAAGGCGACATCCGCTCGAACATCCGCATGGATGCGCGCACCGACACCATCCGTACCCGCGCCGACATCTCGCTGCGCCGGCTGAACCTGGCGCGGTTGTTCCCGGATGCCGAAATCACCCGCACGGCCATCGGCCGCATCGGCGGCGATGTCGCCATCACCGGCACCGGCAACTCGGTCGCGCGCATCCTTGGCAGCGCCGACGGCGACATCGCGATCGGCATGGGCCAGGGCCGGATCAGCAACCTGCTGATGGAACTAGCCGGACTGGACGTCGCCGAGTCGCTCAAGTTCCTGCTGACCAGGGACAAGACCGTTCCGGTACGCTGCGCGTTCGGCGACTTCGCCGTGCAGGACGGCGTGATGCACGCGCGCACGCTGGCCTTCGATACCACCGACACGCTGATCGTCGGCAAGGGCGATATCAGCCTGAAGGAGGAAACCCTGGATCTGGAACTGCGGCCGCGACCGAAGGACCGCAGCATCCTGGCCCTGCGTTCTCCGCTGGTGGTGCAGGGCACCTTCCGGGATCCCTCGTTCCGTCCCGACTTCAAGCGCCTGGGCCTGCGCGGCGCGACCGCGCTGGCGCTGGGCAGCATCGCGCCGCCGGCCGCGCTGCTGGCCACCCTGGAACTGGGTCCGGGCAAGGACGCCGGCTGCGGCGGCCAGTACGCGCGTTGAGCGTCAGCTGGCGATGTAGCGCTGCAGTTGGTCCAGTTCCAGTTGCTGGTCCTCGATCACCGCCTTGACCAGATCGCCGATCGAGATCACGCCGGCCACGCGATCGCCTTCCAGCACCGGCAGGTGGCGGATGCGGTGTTCGGTGACGATCTGCATGCAGCGATCGACCGTGTCGTCCGGGCCGACGGTGATCACCCGCCCGGTCATGATGTCGCGCACCGGCGTGTTGGCCGAGGAACGCCCCTGCAGCACCACCTTGCGTGCGTAGTCACGCTCGGAAACGATGCCGCACAGTCTGGCTCCCTGCATGGCCAGCACCGCGCCCACGCTTTTCTGCGCCATCAACTTGATGGCGTCGAGCACCGAATCGTCCGGGGAAACCGCGAAAACCTCAGGGCTCTTGGCCCCCAACAACTGGCGAACCGTGCGCATGACTGCCTCCATCGGATGGTCGAGAGGGCTGGCCCAAGGATACTCCTGCGGCGCCGGGTTGCCATACATCGACCAGGTACAGCGGGCGCTGCTTGGACTCCTCGTAAAGCCGGCCCAGGTACTCGCCGATGATGCCCAGCGCGACCAGTTGCACGCCGCCCAGGAACAGGATGACCGCCATCATCGTCGGCCAGCCGGCCACCGGGTCGCCCCACAGCATCGCCTTGACCACCACCCACAGCGCGGCCAGGAACGCCAGCAGCGCGGTCAGCACACCCAGGTAGGTCGCCGCCCGCAGGGGCGCGGTGGAGAAGCTGGTGATGCCCTCCAGGGCGAAGTTCCACAGCTTCCAGAAACCGAAGTTGGTGTCGCCCGCCAGCCGAGGCTCGCGCCGGTAGGCGATGGCGGTCTGGCGGTAGCCCACCCAGCCGAACAGCCCCTTCATGAAGCGGTGGCGCTCACGCAACCCGCGCAACGCCTCCAGCGCGCGCGGCGACAGCAGGCGGAAATCGCCGGTGTCGGCCGGGATGGGCGTCTTGGAGAGCCGGCCGATGACGCGGTAGAACAGGTGCGCGGTCGAACGCTTGAGCCAGCCCTCGCCTTCGCGCTCGCTGCGGGTGCCATGCACGTTGTCGTAGCCCTGCCGCCAAAGTTCGACGAAGCGGGGAATCAGTTCCGGCGGGTCCTGCCCATCCGCGTCCAGGATGATCGCCGCACCCGCGTGGACCTGATCCAGCCCGGCGGTCAGCGCCGCCTCCTTGCCGAAGTTGCGCGATAGCCGCAGCAGCGACACCCGCGGATCCTGCGCCGCCAGCCGCTGCATGACCGCCCAGGTCGCATCGGTGCTGCCGTCGTCCACGTACACCACGCGCGCGCGCAGGCTGCCTTCCATGCCCTCCAGCGTGGACGCCAGCCGCGGGTGCAGCAACGGCAGCGCATCGGCTTCGTTGCGCGCCGCGACCACTACCGTCAGCAGATCATCGCTCATGGCTCGCTCAGTCCAGTTGCTCGAGATACCCGGTGCCACCGATCTGGCGGACCTGGCGCTGGATCCAGTTGGCCCGGCGCTGCACGTAAGGCCCGGGATTGCGCGCGTTGTAGCGGCGCGGCGCCGGCAGCACCGCCGCCAGCCGCGCGCTCTCGGCGGGCGACAGGCGCGATGCGTCCTTGCCCCAGTAGCGGCGGGCGGCCGCCTGGGCGCCGTAGACGCCGTCGCCGAACTCGGCGATGTTCACGTGCATTTCCAGGATCCGCGACTTCGGCCAGAAGGTCTCGATCAGCAAGGTGTACCAGACCTCGAATCCCTTGCGTACCCAGCGCGAAGGCCGGCTGCTGCCCTGCCACAGGAACAGGTTCTTGGCGACCTGCTGGCTGAGGGTGCTGGCGCCGCGCAGCCGCCGCCCCTTGGCATTGCTCGCGCGCGCCTTCTCGATGGCCTTGAAATCGAAACCGTTGTGCCCGGCGAAGTTCTGATCCTCGGCCGCCACCACGGACAACGGCAGGCTCGGCGCAATCCTGTCCAGATCCCGCCAGGCATGCTGGATGCGGAAACCCCAGTCGCCCTCGGACCAGGCTTCGATCTGGCGCGCGACCATGAAGGCCGACAGCGGCGGGTCGACGAAGCGCAGGACCACGACCTGCAGGACGCTCGCCGCCGCGAACAGGAATGGCAGCGCCAACAGCCATCGGCCCCAGCGGCGTCGGCGGCGGACCGGTCTCCCGCCCGCTTCCTGGCCCGCCGTCTTGAGGAAGGCCGGATTCGCCCCCATCGTCACACCATCCTTTGCCATCGCAATGCCGCATTATGCCGATGCGGCCGGTTTTCCCGCATCCCGGAGTCCTCGTGAACCCCAGCCCCGACAACGACACCCAGATCCGTTTCCTGCTGCCCAAGGCCGGCGTGCGCGGCGTGACCGTGCACCTGGATCAGTCGTGGCGCGAACTGCTTTCGCACCAGGCCTATCCGCCCGCCGCCGCGGCATTGCTGGGCGAAGCCAGCGCGGCGGCGGTGCTGTTCACCGGACACACCAAGGTGGATGGCCGCCTCTCCATCCAGCTGCGCAGCCGCGCGTCGTTGCGCACCCTGTTCGCCGAATGCACGGCGGCGGGCACGCTGCGCGGCATCGCCCAACTCGAGGACGGCCACGACGCCCCGCGCGACCTGCGCGACCTCGGCGAGGACGCCCTGCTGGCCATCACCATCGAGAACCCGGGCCTGGACCCGCGCGAGCCGCAGCGCTACCAGAGCCTGGTGTCGCTGGACGCCGAATCGCTGGCCGGGGCCTTCGAGGACTACTTCCGCCAGTCGGAGCAGTTGCCGACCCGCCTGCTGCTGGCCAGCGACGGCGAACGCGCCGCCGGCCTGATGCTGCAGAAGCTGCCCGGCGACGAGGGCGACGCCGACGGCTGGCACCGGGTGGGCGCGCTGTTCGACACCCTGTCCGAGGACGAACTGCTGGCCACCGCTCCTCATCTGCTGGTCCATCGCCTGTTCCATGAGGAAGCTCCCGAACGGATGGCCGAACGGCCACTGCGCTTTGGCTGCTCCTGTTCCCGTGATCGGGTCGCGGCCATGCTGCAGTCGCTGGGGGAAGAAGAAGCCCACGCCGCGCTGGTGGACGGGACGGCGGAAGTCCGCTGCGAGTTCTGCGGTCAAAAATACCAATTCAATACCAACCAGATCGCGGAACTTTTTGTCCAACCGCCGGTCGGAATCGAGGCCCCGGCCAGGCTCCAGTAGCGTTATTTTTGGAAGCAGGCGGGTCCTGGGGACTTGTTAAAGAAACATAAACGGCATAGCATCAGTTCCCCTTCGGGAGGGGAACTCCGCGTCAACGATCGGGGTCTGAAGCGAGCCATGAAACTGCGTCATCTGCGACTACCGTTAGCCGTTCTGCTCGCCCTTGGCGTGGCGACGGGCGCGGCTGCGCAGACCAAGCAGAAGAAGTCCGAGCGCGCCGCGCCGACCGCACTCCCCATTCTGAACAACGCCAACGGCAAGGTCGAAGCCGTGCTGTTGCTCGAGCCCACCGGCGAAGCCTCCGCGGGCGCGCGCTGGCGCTTCGGCAGCAACACGCTGAGCGCGGCCTTCGGCCTGGAAGCCGGCGATTCGCTGGGCCTGGTGTGCAACCGGCAGAGCGGCATCGTCGGCAACATCGGCAGCCTGGCCAGCCACTGCATGCTGGCGGCACTGGACAGCGATGAAGCCAACGGCCAGCGCATCAGCGCCGGTGCGACCCTCAGCCGTCCCGGCGGCCGTCTCGGCCTGTCGGCCGGCACCGGTCGCGACACCCTTCCCGTCTGGCTGTCCGGTGGCAAGGTTTCCGGCGGACGCGTCGAACAGAACGATTTGGCGGTGTTCGGCGAGAAGAACATCGGCCGCGAAGGCTTCGTCTCCATCGGCGGCGCGGTCGCCCGCGCCCGCCTGGTGCCGGCGTCGGACCTGCCGGCGATCGCCGATCACTGGAACAGCAAGACCTTCACGGTTGGCGGCGGCTACGGTCCCTTCAGTGCCAACATCATCGGCCGCGTCATCGATGTGCCGGGCCAGCCGGGCAAGTGGGAAGGCCTGGGCCTGGGCTTCACCTGGCGAACCCCGTGGAGCGGCCAGTTGACCGTGGGCGCGGAAAACGTCATCAGCCGCGGCAAGAATCCGTTCTCGCTGAGCAACGACAAAGCCGACGAAGGCACGGTGCCCTACGTGCGCTACGAGCAGGATCTCTGATTCACCGGGCTCCCGGAACGGTTCCTCGCAACAAAACCCGGATACAGGAAAGGCCGCGATTTCCGCGGCCTTTCTGCTTTCCGGATACCGATGCGGCTTACTCGAAGCGGAGCTCCGCATTGCCGGAGAAGGTCTCCAGGCTGATGTCGCCATCGCCGCTGCCGTAGCGGGTCTGGAAACTGGCGCCCGGCCCGGCGCCACGCTCGACCTTCACCCCCGGCGCACGCAGATCGCCACTGAAGGTTTCACCCCGGACCGAGGCCGAAAGGTTCTTGGGCACGATCAACAGCACGTTGCCGCTGACCGTCTCCATGTGGAACTCCGCCTTGGGCGCCACACCGGTACTGACCCGGAGATCGCCACTGACCGTATTGGCCTTGAATTCGCGCAGGCGCTCATCCTTGACGGCGACATTGACGTTGCCGGAGACACTCTCGACGGTGACCTCGCCATTCAGGCGTCCATTGAGGGTCAGGCTGCCACTGACGGTCTGGGCATCGACTTCCGCGCTGTTGAGGGTCAGGCGGACATCGCCGCTGACCGAACTGATGTCCGCGCTCCGCGGCGCGCCGATCGCCACCACCTGGCCGCTGACCGCTTCGATCGACAGCGAACCCGCCGCCACGCCCTCGACATCGACGTCGGCCGACACCGAATCGATCTCGAGGTCCGCGCGCAGCGGCACCATGAGCTGCAGATCGGTCGGTTCGCTGCGGCGCTCCCCCCAGCCACCGCCATTCGGGTACTCGACGGAGACATTCAGGTGTTCGCCGCCGCCGTCGATCTCCAGCTTTTCGACCCCGGCCCCCAGGGTACCAGTGATTTTGACCTCGGGCCGGTCCCAGGTGCGGACCTGGATCCGTCCCTTGAGGTTGCTGACGTCCACGCGCCCGCGCGGATCCAGCGGGCGACTCTCGTTGATGGGCGTACCGGCCAGTGCCGGACATGCCATGACCAGCGACAGCAGCAGCACGGAAGTTCTGAACATGTACATGGGAGACTCCTTGGTCAACTCATCATTGCGCGCTGGGTCAACGCCAGGCGCTTGGCATAGGTGCGGCGCAACTGCTCGAGCAGGAAGCGCGTGTTGGGTGCGCGGTCCAGCGCGGCAAGGATTTCCTCGGCGCTGCGATCGAGCTCCTGCAGGGCGCCCCCCAGTTCCGGATGGGCCTCTGCTCCCTGGATCTGCGCCAGCGCTCCCTGGTAGTCGCGGGTCAGCTGCACCGCTTCCTGCCTGATCAGGGGCTCCTCCTGGGGCGATGTCAGATGCGTGGCCTGCCACAGGAAGCCCACGGTCAACAGGACGGAGGCCGCCATCGCCCAAGGCACCAGCCGGCGCGCGCGCAAAGGCAGGCTGGCAACTCGTTCCCGGCCTGCCGAAGACCCGGTGGACGGCTGCGGCAGCTCCGCAATGCGGGCGGCGATACCCGGCCACAGGTCGCGGGACGGTGGAACATCCTGGCGCAGGCCCTTCAACTGCCAGCGCAGGCGATCGTTTTCTTCGTTCATGCTTCTACTCCCAATCTTTCGCGCAGCAGCTGCCGGGCGCGATGCAGTTGCGCCTTGGAACTGCCAACCGCCATGCCCAATTCGCTGGCGATTTCCTCATGTTTCCAGCCTTCCACGTCGTACAGCACCAACACCGCGCGCGCGCGTGGCGGCAGCGTCGCCACCGCCCGTTCCAGATCCAGCGAGAGCGCGGTCTGGTGGCCCGCGGAATCGGCCATGCCCAGATCGTCCAGGCGGTCCTCGTCTTCATCGAACAGCGGCTGCGACCGGCGCGAGCGCAGTTCCATCAGCGCGGTATTGACCGCCAACCGATGCAGCCAGGTGCTGAAAGCGCTTTCGAAACGGAACTTTGGCAGTGCCTGCCAGGCACGCACGAAGGCTTCCTGGGTCAGGTCATCCGCACGCACGCCCTGGCCACCGACCAGGCGCTGGATGACGCCATGGATGCGGCTGGCATGCCGGCGGTAAATCGCTTCGAAGGCGCGCATGTCGCCGCCGACGGCGGCCCGGACCAGGCCATTGTCGGTCTCGGCGGCCGCCAGGGCGGTCGTGTCGGTCATCAGGTCGGTCACGGCGGCGTTCAGCATATCCCTTTGGATGTGCCACCGACGGGAAAGGTTTAAGCCGTTTCCGCCCTCAGACCGCGAATCAGCGGCTGCAGGTAGTCCTCGTAGGGCGCCCACTTGGGCCGTTCCAGCGCGACCACCCGGTCACGCACCTGCACGGCGCTGGCCGTCGCGACCCCGCGGGTCCGCTCCTGCAGCGCCAGCATGCCCGGCTCGAATTCGAAGCCGCAGAAATCGGCCACTTCCCGCAGCACCGTCTCGGTATCGCGGGTCAGCCGGCCATAGTCCACGTCCAGGACCCGGCCGGGGTAAGCCTGGCGCCAATGCGCCATCAGGCGCTCGTACTGCCGATGGTAGTACGCCAGTTCGTCCTGGTCGTAGGAATAAGGATTGGCGTCGGAGAACAGCTCGCGCAGATTGGAGAAACAGGTCTCCACCGGGTCGCGGACCATATGCAGGATCTTCGCCTGCGGCAACGCCTGGCAGATGAAGCCGATGTTGAGGAAATTGGAGGGCAGCTTGTCGGTGAAGAAGCGCTCCTTCCCCAGCCGCCATTCCATTTTCTGCAGATAGCCCTGCCCCGCCGCGGCATAGTCCACGCCCGCCGCCGCCTTCCGCGCCAGCGTCTCGTCGATGACGCCTCGGCAGTGGTAGTCGGTCGCCCAGCGCATCTGACTGGTGAAGTCGTACAACTCGCCGACACCGTGGATGTCGCCATGCCCGTCCAGCAACTGCTCCAGCAGGGTGGTCCCGGAGCGGTGCATGCCGACGATGAAGATCGGCACGCGTCCCGCATGGGACTCGCCTGGCGTCCGCATATCGCCCGTTCCCGTGGGAAGCGCGATCAGCGCATCCACCAGCCGCCGCGATTCCTCGCTCTGATATTTCAGCGTCGACCGCTTGGCCCGGCAGGCCAGCGTCAATGCCTCGCCCGCGCCGGCGAAATCACCAATGTCGTCCAGCTCCTTGTGCAGCGCATAGGCCAGCAGCGCCACCTCGTCCGGACGCTTGCCCGGCGCGGCCAGCAGGCGGCGCAACCGCTCCACATGGTTCGCATCCTTGCTCTGCTTGCGCAGGCGGGAGACCAGCCACCAGGCCTGGGCGATTTCCGGTGCGCGCCGCAGGCAGTACTGGAGGTCTTGTTCTGCCGCCTGGAACCGACCCAGATAGGTCAGGACCTGCGCGCGCGCCATCAGCGTCGGCGGATAATCCGGATCCGCGCGCTTGGCTTCGTCCAGCAGCCGCAGGGCATCTTCCTGCCGATTGAGGTAGCTCAGCTGGGCGGCAAAGGCCAGCAGCAAGGGGATCGGAACCCGATCCAGGCCACCCAGCCCACGCAGGCAGTCCTGCAAGACCTCGGCTTCGTTGAATGTGCGCAGGCGCTTGGCGAGTTCGGCCAGCACCGGAAGTTCTCTGGGCTTCGCCGCAGCCGCGCCCAATGCATATTCCCGCGCAGCCCGGTAGTGACCTTGCAGGGATTCGACATATGAAAGCTGGGTCAATGCCCCTGCATGTCCGGGCTGCCGCGCGAGAATCGCCTTGTAGGCTTCCCGCGCCGCATGCCAATTGCCCTGTCCGGCCAGTTGTTCGGCACGCTGGGATAACTCGGAAATCGATGGATTCATGCCTTGATCATACAAAAGGCGGCCACCCCGAGGTGGCCGCCTCCTGTTTGAGAAGGTCTGAAGACCTTAGAAGTCGTACTGAATCATGAAGCGGACCGAACGCGGTGCCTGGAACGTCACAGGCGCCAGGTATGTTTCAACGGGCAGACCGGATGCCTGATCTTCGGCAATTTCGTTCACCGCCACCACTTTCTGCGTGTCAAACAGGTTGAATACATCGACCTTGACCTGCAGCCCCTTGGCGAACGATGGCCGATAGGCCACGTTCAAATCGAATGTACTGGTCCAAGGCAACCGCCCCGCAGTACCACGCGGCACAGGAATATTGTTGCAGCGGAAGAACGAGGCTCCGTATGGGTGCGGATTGTAGGTACCGTCCGGCGCCGGCAGGCTCGGCGGGTCGCCGGCTGCACGGTTCGGGTCACGATCGAGGACGCCAATGCAGTTGTACGGACGACCCGACTGGATCAGCAAGTTGCCGCCCACCGACCACTCTTCGGTGATCTGGTAGTTGCCGAACAGCTTCAGGCTATGCCTGCGATCGTTCGGCAGGTAGCCATAGGTATTTTCCGTCAACTCGATGTAGTCGAAGTCCTGCGTCACGTTCGTGTCCGCCTGACCGATATCCGACTTCACGCCACCCTCGGTGTTGCCCTTGCTCTTCGCATAGGTATAGGAACCCTGCAGGAAGAACTTTTCCCAATTGCCGTCGGCGAAAATTTCCAGGGCCGAATAGGTACGCTTTGCCTTGGGGCTGAGACGGTCGCCGGGGATGGTGATGGTGCGCAGGGTGCCGTCGGCTTCGATGTCAGTCACGAACACCGCATCCTCACCCGGATTGAACATGCGGCAATAAGGGAAGCCGGGATTCGGGATCACCGGATCCAGGCCGTTGGCTTCCGCGTATTCCAGAATCGCCGTGTAGTCGCAGTTGTCATCGATCGCCTGCTTCAACTCACGAAAAATACCGCGAGCGCCCAACGTCAGGTTCTCGGTCAATGCGGCCTGGAAACCAATGATGTATTCATCCTGGTACTGCGGATCCAGCGTCTTCGATGCAATCGTCGCGGGGTTCTTTCCGCGGCCATCTTCGCCATTGATGAAAGCAGGGCCGGTGGTTCCGCGCGGAGTCAATCCCAGCGGCGCACCCGTGACGGGGTCAACACCCGTGAAGTTGAAGTTCTGCCGCGTGAACAAGGATGCGCTCGCGCCACGCAGGGCAACGCTCGGCGTCAACGGGAGTGCATAGCGACCGGCATTGGCGAACAGCTTGAAGGTCGAGTCGCCATTCACGTCCCAAGAGAAACCCAGGCGTGGGCCGAACTGGTTGTCGATCTTGACATATGTCTGTCCGCTACCGTTCAAGTTCTCAAAGCTGTCCCAGCGAACACCAAGATAGGCGATGAAGTTGTCGGTAATGTTCCAGCTATCCTGCAGATAGAACGCGCGCTGCTTGACCTTCAGCTTTGCTCCCGACGTGGTGATTTGCTCACGGACAATATCGAACTCATCGCCGGAGTTCGCACCGTCCACGCCCGGGGTGGGATCGACCGTCGAGTAGCGCCAGAGGCGGCCGCCCTCATTTGCCTGGCCCGCCACGGACTCGTAGTCGTCCAGATCATAACCGAAGCGCAACAGGTGATCGCCCAACTGCCATTCGGCGTCCAGACGGAACTGATCACGGGTGTCCTTTGAATTTTCAGCCTGCAGCAAAGCGCCTGCGCCGATGTTGCATTGGCTGCTGTATGCCCCACCGGTAGCTGCACGCCGATAGGCCGGGCGGACATCGAGAATGAACGGGCAACCACCGACGGGCTGGTTGAGGTTGCCGTTGTAGCTGACGTTCTCCCCGCTCGCCGTCTTGATGCTTTGACTACGCGAAAATTCACCGTGTCCGGCGAGAGCGGACAATGTGAAATTGTCGGTGAAGTACCCGGTGTACTTCAGCACGTAGTTCTCGCCGCCTTGCTCGCTGTGCAGTGTTCCGATGTAGTTCTTTCGATCCACCCTCCCCACGGTGTTGAGATAGGTATCGGCATCCTGCTTTTGCTTGTCGGAGAAAGCAGTGAATTCCAGCAAACTGTTATCGGTAATGTTCCAATCCATCTTCAACAACCAGTTCGGATTCTTGGTTGTCGTGCTGGTATTGGTCGAAGCCAGGATATTGCCCCATGCCTCGGCCTCGGTACGACCATACTGGACCAGGCCATACGCAAAGAGCCTGTCTTTTATCAGCGCGCCACTGGCCCAAACCGCGGTGGTTGCGTTCCAGGTTTCATCGCGTGAGTTGTCTGCGCGCAGCGTTCCGTTAGTCAGATAGACGTTGCGCGGATTGGAAGTCAGGCTTTCCGGCGTATAGAAGACGTTGGCACCCGCATGAAACTCATTGGTACCACGTTTGGTGATCTGGTTGACCACGCCGCCCAGCGATCGGCCAAACTCAGCGCCATAACCGCCCGTCTTGATCTGCTGTTCCTGTATCGCTTCGAAAGGAACCTGTGAGAAATTCAGGCTTCGGAACGAATTGGTGATATTGAAGCCGTTGACGAAGTACTGGTTTTCCGCAACCGATGCACCGCCGAACGAAGCCAGGTTGCCGAACGCCGCATCGCCACGCACCGTGCCCGGTGCAAGAAGCGCGACACTGGTGGTATCTCGCGGAACAGGAATACGCGCGATCTGCTCCGAAGTCAGGATGGTGGTCGATTCCACCGACGTAACGTCGATCGGGTTGACGAAGCCACTTCCGACCACGGTCACCGCGTCCAGCGTCGTGGCACTTCCGTCCCCGCGGCTAACGAAGTCCGCATTGGCTGCCACGCCCACGTTGACCGAAACATTACGGGAACCTCCCGCGCTGCTGGTGACTGTGTACTGGCCGGTTGGAAGCGCCGAGAAGCGATAGAGCCCATCCGACCCCACCGTGATCGTTCTCGAGAAACCGGTGTTCGGGTTGGTAACGGTTATGGTGTCCCCGGCGTTGGCTCGTCCCGCGATCGCGCCGGCGGTATTTGACTGCGCATTGACCCCACCCACGACGCACAAGCCGAGGGCAAGTGCGAGCGTGGTTCTTTTCATACGCATTTTGCTGATATTCGTTTTGGCAACCATGCTTCTCTCTCCGCGAAGATGAATTAAAGACTTGGCCTACCCAACCCATGCCACGTACATCTGGCGCGGCGAGAATAACGCTTATTTAAGGTTTTAAAAGCGCTGGCCGTTTCGTTCTTCATCAGTCACGTACAAAGCCGAATTAATCCGTCGTTTTTGTTCCGAATTACGCCTGGTATGCCCCGCTCACGCATCAAATCGCTTTAATTAATATTTGCATCCTTTCTGTGAAAGGCCATTCAGTACGTAACCTGGATTCTCAATGGTGCAATGCAAAAAAAGAAGGCCACCCCTAGGGGTGGCCTTCAAGCAACTCTGTGGTTCTATTTTTTCTGACTTTGATTAGAAGTCGTATTGGACCATGAAGCGTACCGAGCGCGGAGCCTGGAACGATGCCGGCAGCAGATAGGTTTCCGAACGGGCACCGGTGGTGCCGTCTTCGCCGATCTCGTTCACCGAGGTGTACTTGTCCGAGCCGAACGCATTGAACACGTCGACCTTGAACTGGAGACCTTCCGCCCACGAAGGACGGTAGGCCAGGTTCAGGTCAACCGAGTTGGTCCACGGCAGGCGACCTGCGGTACCGCGCGGAACCGCCTCGTTGTTGCAACGCATGAAGGACGCGCCATAGCCGTGCAGCGAGCCGTCCGGCAGCGTCAGAACGCCCAGGCAGTTCACCGGACGACCGGACTGGATCAGCAGGTTCGCACCCAGTGACCACTCTTCGTTGAACTGATAGTTACCAAACACCTTCAGGCTGTGGCGACGATCGTTCGGCAGGTAGCCATAGGTATCGGTGGTCAGCTCCAGGTAGTCGAAGTCCTGCGTGACGCTGGTGTCATCCTGACCGATGTCCGACTTAACGCCACCTTCGGTGTTGCCCTTGCTCTTGGCGTAGGTGTACGAACCCTGCAGGAAGAAGTTATCCCAGCTGCCTTCGAAGAAGACTTCCATCGCGGAATAGGTACGCTTGGCCTTCGGGCTCAGGAGGGCGCCATCGATCGTGTTGGTGGTCAGCTGGCCATTGCCCAACAGATCGGTCACGAACACCGCGTCCTTGCCCGGGTTGAACATGCGGCAGTACGGGAAGCCCGCACCCGGGATATTGGCGACGTCGCCGTTCGCGTTCACCCAGCCATCATCCGTCAGCTCGAAGCCGTTGGCCGCCATGATCGGAGAGTAGTCACAGGTATCGTCGATCGCCTGCTTCAGGTCACGATAAATACCGCGGACACCCAGCGAGAAGTGGTCGGTCAGCTGCGCCTGGAAACCCAGGATGAACTCGTCCTGATACATCGGATCGAGGTTCTTCGCGGCAATGGTCGCCGGATTCTTGCCAACGCCGAATTCGCCGTTGATGTAGCTCAGCGGACCACGGGCCACCGGATCAATCGGCGCGCCCGTCACAGGGTCAACGCTGACGTAGTTGAAGTTCTGGCGGGTGAACAGCGAGGCGCTGGCGCCACGCACGGCCACGCTCGGGGTCAGCGGCAGCGCGTAGCGACCGGCATTACCGAAGATCTTGAAGGTCGAGTCGCCATTCACGTCCCAGGAGAAGCCCAGGCGCGGGCCGAACTGGTTGTCGATCTTGACGAAGCTTTGGCCGGCACCGTTCTTGTTGTTGAAGCTGTCCCAGCGCAGGCCGACATACGCCATGAAGTTGTCGGTGATGTTCCAGTTGTCCTGGATGTAGAACGCCCGCTGCTCGACCTTGACCGTGGCGCCCTGATTGACGATCTGCTCGCGCACGATGTCGGTTTCGTCACCACTGTTGGCAACGGTATCGGGGTCGATCGTCGAATAGCGCCATGCACGACCGCCTTCGATGGACGTACCGGCGATGGACTCGTAATCATCTAGGTCGAAGCCGAACTTCACCAGGTGGTCACCCAGCTGCCATTCCGCGTCGATACGGAACTGGTCGCGGGTATCGCCCGAGTCAACGCGATCGATGGCGCCGGCCAGCGAGGGGATGTTGGCGCTGATGTTGCAGGTGCTGCCGTAAGTGCCCGTCAGCGCACGACGATAGCCGGGACGCGCATCCACGATCACCGGGCAGCCGGTTGCGGGCACGTTCAGGTCACCGCCGTAGGAAACGTCCAGGCCACTTGCCGTACGCATGCGGACCGAGCGCGAGAACTCGCCATGACCGTACAGGGCGGACAGGGTGAAGTTGTCGGTCAGATAACCCGTGTACTTCAGGACGTAGTTCTCGCCACCGTTCTCGGTGAACACGGTGCCAATCTTGCCCGTGCGATTGAGCACGCCGGGAGTATTGCCGTACACGTCCGAATCCGTCTCGGTCTTGTCCGAGAACGCGGTCAGTTCCAGGACGTGGTTGTCGGTCAGGTACCAGTCCAACTTGGCCAGCCACGTCGGCGTCTTGGTCTCGTTGTAGGTGTTGTTGAAGGCCAGGACGTTGCCCCAGGAATCGGCTTCGGTACGGCCGTACTGCAGCAGGCCATAGGCAAACAGGCGATCCTTGACAAGCGCGCCGCTGGCCCACACCGCCACGGTCGCGTTCTCCTCGGAATCCTTGGAATTGTCAGAACGCAGGGTGCCGTTGCGCAGGTAGGCATTCGGCACCGCCGAACGCATGCTGTCGGGGCTGTAGAACACATTGCCACCGGCATGGAACTCGTTGCTACCGCGCTTGGTGACCAGGTTGATCACGCCGCCCAGCGAACGACCGAACTCGGCGCCGTAGCCGCCAGTCTTGATCTGCTGCTCCGCAATGCCTTCGAACGGGACCTGGGCGAAGTTGAGGTTGCGGAAGGAGTTGGTGACGTTGAAGCCGTTGATGAAGTAGGCGTTCTCAGCGACCGAGGCACCGCCGAAGGAAGCCAGGTTGCCGAACGCGGCGTCGCCGCGGACGGTACCCGGAGCCAGCAATGCAACGCTGGTGATATCGCGCGGCACCGGCAGCTTGGCGATCTGCTCGGAGGTCAGGATGGTGGTGGACTCAACCGAGGAGACATCGATCGGGTTGATGAAACCGGTACCGGTCACCGTAACCGCGCCCAGGGTGGTCGCATCGCCGCCGCCGGCGCTGACGAAGCTCACCGTGGCCGCGGTACCGATGTTCACGGAGATGTCGCGGCTCGAGGTGCTGCCATCGGCCGCCTTGCGGGTCACCGTGTACTTGCCCGTCGGCAATGCAGAGAAGCGATAGGAGCCATCTCCGCCGACCGTGATGGTGCGGGTGAAGCCGGTGCTCGGGTTGACGACGGTGATGGTATCGCCCGAGGCGGCCTGACCGACGACGGCACCCGAAGTATTGGACTGCGCGTGAACGCCGCCCACGAAGCAGGCGCCGAGTGCGAGGCTGAGGGCGGTCCGCTTGATGCTGGCATGAACGAGACTGGACTTTCGATTACGCATTGACTCTCTCTCTCTGTTGTTCCAAGAAATGTTTGGAAGCCAAAAGGATTGCCGGCTTCTATGAGCCGGCTGACAGTGAGAGTAACGCAATTTTCACAGCCTGAACCGTAATTAAAGTTACCTTTGCAATATTTTTATACATAAAAATCAATAACTTAATCTAAATAACCCCCTTGAAACGGAATTACGTCTCGCCAAGTTGGCATCTCTTTTCGGCCTAGCCTACCAACCGGCCGTTCCCCCAATCAGGCCAAGTCCCAGTACAGGTGCGCTGGGCGAAAAGCTGAATTACGCGCCTTTGAGGGATCTGATAGCGGTCCGGTAATCGAACGGGGCGTACGTTCGCAATGTGCGCTCACGTAGTATGGGTTCGACTCACTGTTCCAGGACGGCCATGGCTCACTCTACGACCTCGCCAGTGCCTGCTCCAACGCGCCGAGATGACGGGCATATCTCTTCCATCCCCACAAGTTGTCTGTGTGTACACCGCGTCTCACCTGAACACTGCTCGCTGTGGTAACGGGAGTGGCATTTCGAGTCACATCTTCCAGTCCAGTTTCCATGGGCAGCGCGCAATGCTCGAGCATTTTCCCGACCGTTGGGCCTGGGTCCCGGACAAGATCTTCATAGTCCACCGTCAGGATCCTTCCCGGATCCAGACTTTTCAACTCATCCATGAACCGGTGGCAGATCGAGTAATAGGCCGCGACTTCTTCAATATCATAGCTGTATTCGTAATATGAAGGCCGGAAGAATTCCTTGAGGTTTGAAAAGCAGGCGTCCATCGGATTCCGCTTAACAAAGACAATGCGCGCTTCGGGAAGAGAGTGAAGAACCGCACCAGTCAGTGCCAGGTTGCCCGGGTGCTTGTCCGTGAACCAGTCCGTATCGGAACGCCAGTACGTGGCGTTCCGATAGATCTTTCCCATCATAGCCAAATCGGCCAGTGCTGCACGTTGTGCGGACGGCTCATCCACTATTCCGGGACTGTAATAATCGACCGACCACTTGTACGCCATCCTCAGCTCGCTCAGCTCTCCGCATGCGGTCACATTTGGGTGATTTCCCAGCATGCGCTCAACGAGCGTAGTCCCCGTCCTCGGCATTCCGACAATGAATATCGGACATTTACCCGTGGGATCCACATCTACTTTTTCTGAGCGCGACCTTCGGACTCGAAAGTCATCCAGCAATAGTGAAAATGTTCGCTCGCTCGATGACGATGAGTACTGAATCGTTCTTCTTTTCTGAAAAAGTGCCGTCCTCAATGCACACCATGCCGCATCAACATCGTCGACTGCATCCAGTTCCCTGAAGAGTGCGAAGCCAGCGGCGGTAAGGCTTCCCAAATCAGTTTCTTTCTGCGGGTGATTGGCCATCAGCCGCCGAAGTCTATCGATACGCTGCGCCGCGCCCTCACCACCCAACGTAGCCAAGGCCAGATGCAAGTAGCCATCGAAAGGGCTTTGACTTATCGCGTCCTCGTACGCAGCTCGAGCCTCCTCCAACTTTCCCGTGAACTTGAGAGCATTTCCACGCAAGTAGGAAAGCGTGGATGTTCTAACTCCCCTCTTCTCGGCCGCCTTCAGCCACGCGAGAACTTCACGGGGAGAATCCAGCATCGCGGAGATCTGGCATGCCTCTTCGATATCCCGTGCATCAGGCAATGCCGACTTATCAAAGGTCTGCAGTAAGTCCATTGCCGCCCGATACTCTCCCGTGGATACAAGGCGACGGGATACATTCAACCTTTCCCTTCTCGAGGATGCTTCTGTCAACAGTCTTGCAGCCTGTCTTGCATGGAAAACCGCGAGACGGAATCTGGTTTTGGCCTGGTGAATGTTGGAAGCCATCCAATGCCCCCCCGGGAATTCCGGCGCGCTTTCAAGTACCTGCATGCAGAAGTCCAATGCCGCATTCAGTTCTCCATTCGAGAACGCACGCTGCGCCATTTCCCACGCCGATGAAATACTTTGCTGCTTCAAGGTTTATCTACGCAATTGTTAACGAAGCCAGTATTCCACAAAAGTATGGGCGCCAGCTTTCGCTGGCGCCCATATTCCCAACCAAGGAACGAAAATCGGTCAGAAATCGTAACGAGCGGAAAAGCGTACGGCGCGCGGGGCCTGGAAGTTCACCGCATTAAGGAAGTTCGGATTGTAGACGGGAGCTGCGCGCTCCTTATCACCCGTCTCCGAGTACTCCGTTACACGATCCGAATTAAAGACATTGAAGACGTCGACCTGCAGGCGAAGCTTTCCAGTGCCCAACGTTGGCGTCCAGGCCAGCGATAGGTCAAGGGTGTTTGTCCAGGGCGTACGCCCATAATCACCACGCTTGCCGAGGTGCGGAACGCCATCAGCATCGTGGCAGTAGAAGCTGGACGCCGAGTACGCACTGATCGAGCTTTCATAGCCCGGGTCGCTTTCAGGAATGAAACCATTGCAGTTGATGGGGCGACCGGACTGCACGAGCAGGTTGCCGGATACATGCCACTGGTCCGTGATGTCATACGTACCGAACAGCTTGAAGGTATGGCGACGATCGTTGGGAAGATAGCCATAGCTTCCCTTGGCAAAAGCCGCGAAGTCCCAGTCCTGGGTGATGCCGGCATCTGCCTGCTCCAGGGTTGAGTTCACATAGCCCTCTGAATTGCCGATGCTCTTCGCGTAGGTATAAGAGCCCTGCAGGTACCAGTTATCCGTCTTGATTCGCTCGAAGAAGACTTCCATCGCCTCATACTTACGGCTGTACTTCGGCAACCCGAAATAGTCCTTGGGGATCGAGACGACCGTGAAATTGCCATCGTTATGCAGGTCAAGCGCGAGGTCGGTATCCTGACCGGGATTGACCAGATAGCACTGCGCAGCGGTCGAGGAATCGTATTCCGTGTATCCGTTGTCGGCGGCCCATTGCTCCAGGGGGCCATGCATACAGATATCATCGAATCCGCTCTTGACTTTGCGCTTGATGCCCCGCACGCCCAAAGTCCAGTTTTCTGTGAGCTGGGTCTGGATGCCGAGAATGAACTCATCCTGATACATCGGATCCAGATTGTCCGCCGCAACGGTGGCCGGGTTCGGAGCCACGCGGGAACCATTGACGCCAGTCGGCCCCAACTGGGCGCCCAGAGTCGGTGCGCCGGTGACAGGATCGATAGCGGTGAACTGGTAGTAATCGGTCAGCGTTTCCTCGGCACCCGACGCACGGATGCTGGTGTTGTTGGCGACCGGAATGAAGTAGCGACCGGCATTGCCAAACACCTTGAAGGTAGAGTCTCCATTCACGTCCCACGAGAAACCGATTCGCGGGGCAACCAAATCGTCAGACTTCACGAAGGAAACGCCATCGGCATTCATGTTGTCGAAACGCTCGACGCGGACACCCGCATACAGCAGGAAGTTATCGGTGACGTTCCAATGGTCCTCGATGTACGCTGCTTCGTTCTTTGTTTCATATCCGCCGCTGGATCGATAAAGGTGGCGCACGCGAACGTACTCTTGCGTGTTGGGCACACCATTGGTGGTTCCATTGGCGGGCGCGGCATAGTAACGATAGTAAACGCCGCCCGCGAAAGTCGACGCCGTGAAGGTTGAGGTGAACTTCTCGCTATCCACACCGGCACGCAGCGTATGGTCTCCCAAACGCCATTCCGCGTCGATGCGCCAAGCCTTGCGGGTGTCGATATCCGGGCCCGCGTTGGCCGGCCTCACAGCGGCAAAAGTGGCCGCCGGCCAGCAGCCAACATAATCCAAGCCACCAGATCGACCATCATACACGGTAGGGCAATCTTCACCGGGCAGGCCGCCCTTCACGTAAGGGTTGTCAAATTTGAGGTCGCCATACTGCGCCGACACGGTAAAGTTGTCGGTCAGATAGCCGGTGTACTTTCCGATGAGTACGCGCCCTCCACTCGGACTCTCGTATGAGTAGTCTGCCGCATCATGGTTCCTGCTGAACTTGCTATTGTTCGTGTAGTGGTCAACTTTGTCTTTCTGCTTGTTATAGATGCCCGTGAACTCAAGCAGATGATTATCGGTAAGGTTCCAGTCTAGCTTGACAATGCCCTGCGGAGAATTGTTCTTGGTCCGAGTGCTATCGTTCTCGAAGTACCGGTCGCTGGTCTCATCACGCCCCTCGACCAGGCCGAAGAAGAACAGGCGATCCTTAATCAGCGGGCCGCCGCCATAGATGTTGTATCGAACTCGGTCATCTTCGTTGGCGGACCGATAAACGAAGTAACTGCCATCGTCAATGGGATCGCGACTTATCACGTCCTTGCCAGACTTCTGCAGACTAGCCGGCTCCCAGTACGCGCTGACGCCCCCTTTCCATTCATTGGTACCGCGCTTCGTCACGATATTGATGACGCCACCGAGCGAACGACCATATTCCGCGCCGTAACCGCCGGTTTTGACCTGCTGTTCGCCGATGGCGTCGAACGGCATATTGGCGTATGAGAGTAGAGAACGCAGATTGGTAACGTCGAAGCCATTGATGTAGTAGCCATTCTCTGCAACAGACGCGCCACCGAAGGAGGCCAGGTTGCCCAGCCCGGTGTCACCCCGGACAGTGCCTGGTGCCAACAGGGCCACGTTGGTGATGTCGCGCGCAACCGGCAGTGCCTGGATCTGTTCAGCGGTAAAGACTGTGGTTGATTCCACCGAAGACACATCGATAGGGTTGATTGCACCCGTACCCACGACGGTGACTGTATCCAGCGTATTCGCCGACGACGAGCCGGTGAAGTTCAATTCGGTACCCGTACCCACGGTGACGGCGACTTCACGACTATTGCCGTTAGCTGTAATCCGATAGCGTCCCGTTGGCAGCTGCGTGGCGGCGTAGCGGCCACTACTGTCGGCCGTGATCTCGCGCTTTGTTCCAGTATCGGTGTTCTCAATTGTGATGGTCGAGCCTGCTTCGGCTCGCCCGAAAACCGAACCAGCTGCGCTCTGTGCCTGCACGCCACCAACGACGCAAAGGCTGAGCGCCATGCTCAGTGCCGTCCGCTTGATGCCCCTAGACAAATAGCTGGGCCCCATGTGGGTTGTCATCGTGCTCTCTCTCTCTCAAGTCAAAAAAAGACCGGTACGGACCGGCCCCGAATGCAGGCGAAACCTAAACGCCTGGTGACCAGAGAATAACGTAACTTTTACGAGCGGGAGCGGAACTTACATTACGCTTTCAGATGAAAAAAATCAATGCAATCAATTACTTATAATACAATACGGCAATGGTGAAAAATAATGACGGTAGTGAAACGATGGCCGATCAGTTATCCCGGAGGCACATCTCCTCCCCTACCTCTTTCCGTCAGTCCCTCGCTTCGAATGAAGCTACCAACCTGCCCAATTGGCCCTCATATCGCTTCCAGCTTTCGAGGTTCCTCGTATGGATTCCTTCGCGCACTTGCGAGCTACTTGCGGTCGCTGAAGGCGTCAAATTCTTCTTCACATCTTCCATCCCTACATGGGTCGACAGACCACAGAATGCGGCAACCCGGGAGAGCGCTTCTTCCGGGCTCGTTACCAAAGCCTCGTAGTCCACGCACAGGAATGCATTCGGCATGAGTCTCTGCCAGTGTTCCGTCAAATGGATGAAACGGCGGTAATGATTGGCCATTTCAGTCAAGTCATAGCTGTAGGGATAGCTCGTTCCCGAGAACAGGTGCTTGAAGGTAGAAAAGCAGCTATCCATGGCTCCCCGACGCAGGCAGATAATCTTCGCGTCAGGCAACGCACGATGGATAAAGGCCGCGTTGATTACATTGTTGGGCAATTTGTCGACAAGCAGTTTCTTTTCTTCTAGACGCCAGGAGGTTCTCTCTTGGTAGCCAGCCCCAAGTGCGCGAAAATCCATCTCCAGGTAGTTCTGGAGGCCCTGCTTGTCAACTATTTCGCCAATGAATCGACCGCTTTCCCATGCCATCTGCATTGGAAAATCGTTCAGCTCGCCAGCCAGCATCACGTCCGGGTGATTCCCAAGCATGCGTTCAAGCAGGGTAGTGCCACTCCTTGGAAGACCCACCACAAATATGGGCCCTTGTTGTGGAAGATAACGCGGTTCATCACGCCGCGCATCTAGGAAAAACGCTTCGTTGCAGGCGTGCATCAGTGCGTGATAATTCTCCTCGTATGCGGAATCTGCATAGCGAATCCCTTGCCGCTTGGCCGACGCTCCTACCTGCAACGCTTGCCATGCTTCTTCCGTACGGTCGGCATCATCCAGTTCCTTGAACAGGGCATATTGCAGGTAGATTGCGTCTTCTAAACCCGGCTTGGTATGCGCGATCGCCCTTCGGATTCGAGTAACTCTATCCCCTGGACGCGCGCTTCGCTGGTGATGTGCCAACGCCCAGTGCGCCTCGGCGTTCATGGGGTCCGATGCTATGCACCGTTCAAAGGCTTCTGTGGCCTCTTGCATGCGCCCCAAGTGCCGCAGCGCATTCGCGCGTGCGAGAAGGAGTGAAGATGGGGGATTGCCAATCCTGGACAGAGCGTGATCTGCGAGAGCCAATGCCTCTTGGTGGGCGTCTGTCAGGCCAAGATACTGGACCAGTCCCATGCTGTAACGCAGCACTACCGGATCTGACCAATCAGACAAAGCGATGATGTCCCTTGCGTCCTTGTATTCACCGAGCACCAAAAGACGCATGCTCAGTTCGGTGATGAACTGCTGGCTTCCACTTCGCTTCCAGGCAGGTACGGCAGAACGGACCGCGCGCACCGATTCACGGAAATCGCCTTGGCTCTGGGCCAACGCGGACAACGCCAGCCAAGCACGCGGTTGCGCGGGATCCAGCGCGAGAATCTGCTGGTAGATCTCGCGTGCATCGTCGAAACGACGTTCCATCATTGCCTGGCGGCCACGCTGGACGTAGGCACCGATGTCGGGATTTTGCACGCTGGGCTCCGAGGGGCAAAGCAAAAAGGATAGTGCAAAAACAAGACGGCCGCCCAAAGGCGGCCGTCTCCTTCACGCTGACTTCCCGATATTGCTTAGAAGTCGTACTGCACCATGAAGCGGACCGAGCGCGGGGTCTGCCAGGACAGCGGGGTCTTGTAGGTTTCGGTCTGCACGATCGGGTCACCCGCGTCGTTCTCGCCTTCCTCGTTGACCGCGATGGCCTTGTCCGCGTTGAACACGTTGAACACGTCGACTTTGAAGGCAAGCTTGCCGTCGGCGAATGCCGGACGATAGGCGACATTGAGGTCGAAGGTCGTCGTCCACGAGGTGCGTCCGGCGGTGCCGCGGTCCACGACGGTGGTACCGCCATGCTGGCCAATCGGATCGCAGGAGAAGTACGCCGCGCGGTAGCCGACCGGGTCGTCGCCGTAGACACCGAAACAGTTGATCGGACGTCCCGACTGGACCAGCAGGTTGCCACCCACGGACCACTCATCCGTGATGTCCCAGTTGCCGAACATCTTCAGGGTGTGGCGACGGTCGTTCGGCAGGTAACCGAAAGAACCCAGCATCAGCTCCGGATAGTCGAAGTCCTGCGTGGTGCCGGTATCACCTTGGCCGATGTCGGACTTCACGCCGCCTTCGGTGTTGCCCTTGCTCTTGCCGTAGGTGTAGGAACCCTGCAGGAAGAACTTGTCCCACGCGCCTTCCCAGAAGAACTCCAGTGCGGAGTAGGTACGCTTGGCTTCCGGGCCCAACGCGTTCGCGGCGATGGAGACGCGCTCGGTGGTGCCGTCGCCATCAACGTCGATGTTCCAGATGCCATCGCTGCCGGGGTTGTACAGGCGGCAGTACGGGAACGACGGATTGCCGACGGCCACGTCCGTATACCCGTTCGCTTCAGCCCAATCCTCGATCGGACGGATGTCGCAGGTATCGTCGATCGCACGCTTGAGCTCACGGTAGACACCGCGAACGCCGGCGGACAGGTGCTCGGTGATCTGGGCCTGGAAGCCGAGGATGAATTCATCCTGATACATCGGCTTCAGGTTGGTCGACGCGATGGAGGCCGGGTTCTTGTTCTGACCGGTTTCGCCATTCGCATAATAGGGTTCCACCAACGGGCCGCCACCCGGCGTCATGTTGATGGGCACGCCCGTAACCGGATCGACACCCGTGTAGATGAAGTCCTGCATCTCGTAGATCGACGCGCTCGCCCCACGGACGGCAACGTTCGCGGTCAGTGGCAGAGCGAAACGACCGGCATTACCGAAGATCTTGAAGGACGAATCACCATTCACGTCCCACGAGAAGCCAAGGCGGGGAGCGAACTGATTGTCGATCTTGACGTAGCTCTGGCCCAGTCCGTTCTTGTTCTCGAAGCTGTCCCAGCGCAAGCCACCGTAGACCAGGAAATTGTCGGTGACGTTCCAGGTATCTTCCACATAGAACGCACGCTGCTCGACCTTCACCGTCGAACCTTGGCGGATGTTGATGCGGCGAACGAAATCGTTTCCGGTGTTCGGGTTGTTGTTGTACTGGTAGTAGTAGTTGCCCGAATACGCAGTGCCATCCACCGTCTCGAAGTCGTCCAGGTCGTAACCGAACTTGACCACGTGATCGCCCAGCAACCATTCGGCGTCGATGCGGAACTGGTCGCGAGTGTCCTTGGCATCGGAGCGATTCAGGGAGGTCGCAAAGTCGCAACCGGAGTAGATGCCGGTGGCATCCTTGCGGGCGCTGGGACGGTTGTCACGCACGATCGGGCAACCGCCCACCACGCTGTTGAGATTGCCGTCATAGGAGATGCGGCTGCCGTCGGCCTGGATGGCGTGGTTCGAACGCGAGAATTCACCGTGGCCCGCGAGCGCCGTCAAGGTGAAATTTTCACTCAGGTAGCCGGTGTACTTCAGCGCATAGTTCTCGCCGCCATCTTCTTCATGCAGCGTGCCCAGATAGGTACCACGATTCGGCTTGACCGAATCACCTTCGAAGGTCGTGTAGTAATACGCGGTGTTGGTCTTGCGCTTGTCCGAGAACGCAGTCAGCGCCAGCAGGTGGTCATCGGTGATGTTCCAGTCCAGCTTGACCAGCCAGGACGGCGACTTCTGCTCTTCCTGGGTGTTCTTGCCGCCGCTCAGCACATTCGGATAGGCGGCTTCGTCGGTGCGGCCATACTGCAGCAGCGCATAGGCGAACAGCTTGTCCTTCACCAGCGCGCCGCTGGCCCAGACCGAAGCGGTCGCGGCCCAGCCCAGGTCCTTGGAATTATCCGAAACCAGTCGACCATTGCGGTAGTACAGGTTCGGCGTGCTCTCGCGCAGCGATTCCGGTTCCCAGAAGATGTTGCCGCCGGCGTGGAACTCGTTCGAACCACGCTTGGTGATCAGGTTGATCACACCACCGGTGGAACGACCGAATTCGGCACCGTAGCCGCCGGTCTTGACCTGCTGCTCGGCGATCGCCTCAAAGGGGATCTGCGCGAAATTGAGGTTCTTGAAGGTATTGGTGATGTTGAAGCCGTTGACGTAATACTGGTTCTCCGACACCGAAGATCCGCCGAACGACGCCAGGTTTCCGAACGCGGCATCACCCTTGATGGTGCCGGGAGCCAGCAGCGCGACGCCAGTGATGTTGCGGGCAACCGGAATCTTGGCAATCTGTTCAGCGGTCAGCACCGTGGTGGATTCCACGGAGGACACGTCGATCGGGTTGATGGCATTGGTGCCGACGACCTGCACCGCATCCAACGTGGTGGCACCACCCGAAGCGGCGGCCGCACGGGCGAAATCCACATTCGCGGCCGTGCCCACCGTCACGGTGATATCGCGGCTCGACGAGGCGCCGTCCGCAGCCTTGCGGGTGATCGTGTACTTACCGGTCGGCAGCGCGGAGAAACGATAGCTGCCGTCGCCGCTGACGTTGATGGTGCGGGTGAATCCGGTGTCCGGGCTGACGATGGTGATGGTGTCGCCGTCGACGGCGCGACCGGTGATGGCACCGGCCGAGTTCGACTGCGCCTGTACCCCACCCACGAAGCAGGCACCCAGGGCCAGGCTCAGGGCCGTGCGCTTGATGCCTTTCGACAAGTAACTGGAACCCATTTGTCTCTCTCTCTTGAGTTGTAAACGGCCGGTGCCAACGCGGCGCCGGAATCCGAAGTGACAGGCCTCACATAGCCTGTGAACCAAAGAGTAACGCAAATTTCTTTATTAAGAAAGAGTTATGAGCCCTTATAAATCAAACACTTGTCCTATTCATTTTGATGAACTGTAAGTAAAAATACGTTTGTGGCATCCCGCATTCAGCGCCACCAGAAACAGAAAACGGCTGCAGAAGCAGCCGTTTCCGTTGGACGAAGGTCAGATTTAACCCAACTGGCTGGCAATGCGCTCCTGCTCACCCTTCAACGCCCCCGGCATCCTCCCACCGAACTCCTCCAGATAGGCCCCGATACTTTCCACCTCGGACCGCCAGCCGTCCCGGTCGAAGCCGAACAGCTTGGCCTCGGCTTCCTGCGAAAGCGCCACGCCTTCGAGATTGAGGTCAGCGGGCCGCGGGAGATGGCCGATCGGCGTTTCCACAGCGTCCGCCTGCCCTTCCACCCGCTTGATCATCCACTCCAGCACGCGCAGGTTCTCGCCGAAACCCGGCCATAGGAATTTGCCGTCGTCGCCCTTGCGGAACCAGTTGACGTGGAAAATCTTGGGCAGCTTCGCGCCGGGCTGGTCGAACGACAGCCAATGGGCGAAGTAGTCGGCGAAGTTGTAACCGCAGAACGGTTTCATCGCCATCGGGTCGCGACGCATCACGCCAACCGCGCCGGTGGCGGCGGCGGTGGTTTCCGACCCCATCGCGGCGCCGACCAGGACGCCATGGGTCCAGTCGCGGGCTTCGAACACCAGCGGAACCAGCGATGCCCGGCGACCACCGAACACGATCGCTGAAATCGGAACGCCCTGCGGATCTTCGGCGCGCGGCGAGTAGCTGGGGCACTGGCGGGCGGACACGGTGAAGCGCGAGTTCGGATGCGCGGCCGGGCCGTTGGCGGGATCGTACGGGCGTCCCTGCCAGTCCAGCGCCGGCGTGCGTCCGTCCAGGCCTTCCCACCACGGTTCCTGCTCGTCGGTCACCGCGACGTTGGTGAAGATGGTGTGGTGGCTGATGGTGGCCAGCGCGTTCGGGTTGGAACTGTCCGAGGTGCCCGGAGCGACGCCGAAGAAGCCGGCTTCCGGATTGATGGCGTAGAGCCGGCCATCGGCGCCCGGACGCATCCAGCAGATGTCGTCGCCGACGGTCCACACCTTCCAGCCGGCCTGGCGGTAGCCCTCCGGCGGAATCAGCATGGCCAGGTTGGTCTTGCCGCAGGCGGAAGGGAACGCGGCGGCGACATAGTGGGTCTGGCCCTGCGGGTTCTCGATGCCGACGATCAGCATGTGCTCGGCCAGCCAGCCTTCCTGGCGTGCCTGGTGCGAGGCGATGCGCAGCGCGTGGCACTTCTTGCCGAGCAGCGCGTTGCCGCCGTAGCCGGAGCCGTAGCTCTTGATGGTCAACTCTTCCGGGAAATGCATGATGAAGCGGCGCTCCGGATCCAGTTCGCCGATCGAGTGCAGGCCCTTGACGAAGCTGCCCTCGCGTTCGATCCGCGCCAGTGCCGCCGCGCCCATGCGGGTCATGATGCGCATGTTGGCGACCACGTAGGGCGAGTCGGTGATTTCCACACCGCAACGCGCCAGCGGTGAATCGATCGGGCCCATGCAATACGGCACCACGTACAGGGTGCGACCGCGCATGCAGCCGGCGAACAGCGCGTCCATCTTGGCGTGTGCCTCGGCCGGCGCCATCCAGTGGTTGTTCGGGCCGGCGTCGTCGCGCTCCGGGGTGCAGACGAAAGTCAGATGCTCGACCCGCGCTACGTCGCTGGGGCTGGAACGGTGCAGCCAGCTGTGCGGATGGGTTTCGCGGTTGAGCGGCAGCAGGGTGCCGTCGGCCTGCATGCGGGCGATGAGCGCGGCGTTTTCGGCATCGCTGCCATCGCACCAATGGATGTGGTCGGGCTGGGTCAGCGCGGCGACTTCCGCGACCCAGGCGTTCAGCGCATCCAGCCTGCACCCCTGGGAGTCCTGCGATTTGAAAACGTCGACCGCTGCGTTCATGCCGTGCCCTCGAAAAATGAGACCAAAATGATACCAATGTCCGGTCCCGATGACGAGGAGAACGCCGAATCGGATTCAGGAAGGTCAGGACTTGTCCCGTAGGGCACGCTCGGGCCTCCCGGAATCGGCGTCAGAGGCAGCGGTCCACATACATATGTAGACGCGGCGCCGGCAGGCTCCCCCTCGCGGCAGGCCAGGAGTTCCGGGGGCGGGCTCAGCCGGTGCGCGATCGCCGGTAGGGGTTGAAGAGCTGGAGCAGCCAGGGCTTCTGCGCCAGCACCAGGCTCACCCCGATGCGCTCGGACGCCGGCAGGGTCGCATCCCGTGCCAACAGGGCATCGAACTCGCGCGCCACTTCCTCCAGCCTTTGCCGCAATTGCTTGATGCCTTCGATGCTGAGGCTGCCGCTGAGCAGCAGCAACGCATCCTGCTCGCCGTCGAAGGCATCGGCGAAGTAATCCGTCAGCAGGGTGTGGCGGAAATAGCGTTCCATCGGCCCATCGGCGCGCCACCGGAAGTTGCGCGCAGTCAGGGTGCGCGTGCGGTTGCCGGGCATCAGCTCGATGATGCCGAGGCGATCCAGTTTCACCAGCAGGCCGGTCCACTGGGCGGAGGTGAAGCCGAAGTGTTCCAGCACATCTTCCTGCCGCCATCGATTGAGGGTCAGGAACAGCGCCATCAGCAGCGCGGGCTCCTTCACCAGCGCCTGTTCCTGCGCCGCCTCCAACTGGGCCATCGGCTTGCGCCCGCGCGACGCCTCGGCGCTGAGCTCGGCCAGGCCGACATCCAGGACCTCGCAGATCTGCTCCAGCCGCTGCAGGCTCATGGCGCGACGGGAGAACATGCGCTTGATCGCCGCCTCGCTCATCTTCATCTGCGCCGCCAGATCGCGGTAGGTCATGCCCTGCCCGCGCAGGCAGCGCTTGAGCGCGTCGACCAGTTCCAGGGATACGGCCATGGGTAGCGGATTCCTATACCTTTCGTCCTCCGGAAGCTTACCTTGTCAAAGTTAGTTGAATCCGGACGGCGTCTGCGCCCACCTTGCGCTGCGCAAGGAGACCTGCCGATGACCCTGTCCAAATCCCCCGTCCCGTACTTCCGTGCCCTGCTGCTGGCGACCGCACTGTTCGCCGCCGCCGTTCCCGCCCGGGCCGCCGTTCAGTCCGATGGCGCCAGCCGGCACTCGCAGGCCAGCCTCGCCGCTTCCGTCGAAGTGCCCGTGGCCGTCGTGCACGCGTTGGCGCATGGCGCGTCGGCCGTGGTGTCGGGGGTCGCCGTGGTGGGCGGCAGTGTGGCGGTGACCGTGTCGGCCACCGCCGCCGGCGCCTCGTTCGTGGTCTACCTGTCGGTGGAAGCGGTTCGCCGGCTGGGCATCGCGGTGGGAACCGCGATCAGCGTGACCGCCGTTGCCACCGGCTGGCTGCTGAGCGCTGCCGGCGAGACGCTGTGCTTCATCGCCAACGACAGCGTCCGTCCGCACATCCACAGCCATCGCTACGGGAGTTGAGCCGATGAACCGCCTGTTGATGCGCTGCGCGTGGCTGTTGTGCCTGCCGCTGGCGGCCCACGCCGGCAACGATTGCCGGGAGCAACAACTGTCGCCGACCAAGGTCGCCTCGGCGGCGGAGACCGCGCTGCTGGCCGCCGCCGCGCTGGATCAGAGGGATGCGCCGGTGGCACTGATTGCGCGGGTGGGTACGGATCTGTCCAAGCAGGGTCTGGTCTACAGCCATGCCGGCTTTGTCGTCCGCGATCATCCCCGGGGACGCTGGACGGTGGTGCACCTGCTCAACGACTGCGGCAGCGATCGTTCGGGACTGTACGCGCAGGGGCTGGTGAATTTCTTCTCCGACGATCTGGTCAACCAGGATCTGCGCATCGTCTGGTTCAAGCCGGATTTCGCGCAGCGGCTGGCCGGACGACTGCAACAGTTGCCGCGCCACAGCCTGCACCATCCGCGTTACAACCTGATCGCGCGTCCCGGCGGCCGCAACTATCAGAACTCGACCGCCTGGCTGGTCGAAATGATGGCCAGCGCGATCGCCGACAAGCCGGTATACGACCGCGCCACGGCGTACGCCTTCGCGCGCGGCGATGGTTTCATCCCGGATACCATCCATGTTCCGTACACCAAGCGCGTGCTGGGCGGATTGTTCACCGCCAACGTCGACTTCACCGACCATCCGGTCGCCACCCGCCTGTCAGGCGACTATCCCGTGGTCACCGTACGCTCGATCTTCCGCTATCTGGACAGCGCGGGATACACCGAGCACGTGCGGGAATGGCGCAATGGCCGATTGATGAGCGCACCCGGTCCCGCATGATTCCCGCGAGGCGGCTTTGTGCCCGCTCATGCTCGCCGCCCTGCTTTCCGCGAGCGAGGTGCGCCTGCGCTCAGGTGGGAATGAGTGTGGAGATGACGTGTTCCAGATAGGCTTCGAACTCGTCGTGGGTCATGCGTGGCTGCTGCAGTTGCAGTGACAGCTGCAGGAAGCCTACATACGCGGCATAGGTCAGGCGGGCACGATGGATCGCGTCCTGGCGCGCCAGCCCCGCCTGACGGAACGACGCCATCAGGTATTCGAGTCGACGCTGCGACACACGATCGATCACCGGCTGGACCGCCGGATGATCCAGCGCCTTCAGCAACTCGCTGTAGATGATGTGCGGTTTGACCTCGTGTCCGACCAGTTGGAACAGCGCGCGCAGGCGCTCGCGCGGATCCGGCACTTTCTCCAGGTTGCCGAACACGCTTTCCTGCTCCACCGCTTCCCAGCGCTCCAGCGCCGCCTGCAACAAGGCGTCGCGGGAAGGAAAGTGCCAGTAAAAGCTGCCCTTGGTCACGCCGAGACGACGCGCCAGGGGTTCGACCGCCACCGCGGAGACACCCTGTTCGGCGATGAGATCGAGCGCGGCCTGCGCCCAGTCGTCGGCACTGAGACGGGCATTCCGCGGAGATGCGGCGGGAGCTGGGTCGGGGCTTGGAGTCGTCATGACCCCATTTAACCATACGGCGAAGTTTGTTGGAGTACGTTTGCTGCGATGCAACAAAACTTTCGCCAAATCAAACGCTTGCGATGGCGAAGAATCCCGCCGACCGATTGACTGCTCTAAACCGGCAAGCCCATACTAGCCCGTATGGTCAATGCCTCCTCTCCTGCCATGTCCCTCTCCGCAACCGGTGTCGGCGAAGCGCTGGGGCTGACCGGAGCCGGCGATCTGCGGCTCGCTGCCAGCCGGTTCGCTTCACCCGCCCCGCTGCAGGCGGAACCCGCATTGATCTATTCGCATGGCTTTGGCCAGACCCGCCATGCTTGGGCGCGGACCGCGCAGGTCCTCGCCGCGAAGGGCTATGCCGGCCTTGCCTATGACGCCCGCGGGCACGGTGACTCGCAACGGAATCCAGCCGAATTGCCTTACGCCGGCGAGCAGTTCGCCGATGATCTGATCATCGTTGCCGGCGAACAGGCCCAGGCGCCCATCCTCGTCGGTGCATCGATGGGCGGGCTGTTCGGCCTGATCGCCGAATCGCGCTGGCCTGGCCTGCTGCGGGCAATGGTGCTGGTCGACATCACCCCGCGCTGGGAATCGGCGGGCCTGGAGCGCATCCTCGGTTTCATGACCGCGTTTCCCGACGGTTTCGAGTCCCCGGAACAGGCCAGCGACATCATCGCCGCCTACCTGCCGCACCGCCGCAACCGCAAATCGCCGGATGAACTGCGCGCGTTGCTGCGTCCGAACGCAAACGGCCGCTGGCATTGGCATTGGGACCCGCGCCTGATCGACGAACTGGCCCGCGACAGCGAGCAGCACCAGGATGCCCTTGCCGAGGCCGCCAGCCGCATCCGCTGTCCGATCCTTCTGATCAGCGGCGGACGCAGCGACCTGGTCTCCGCAAGGACCGTCGAGGAGTTCCGCGCGCTGGTTCCCCACGCGCGGCACGTCCATCTGCCGGACGCCACCCACATGGTGGCCGGCGACGACAACGACACCTTCACCGCCGCCGTACTCGAGTACCTGGCCGAACTGCGGTCGCCGCAGGCGTCCTTCGCGCCAGCCCCCACCGAATCGTCCGCCGAAAGCGGATCCGCAACCGGAGCAAGTCCATGAGCATCCTAGCCCCCTTCCTCGCCTTCCTGTTGGCGGGCGCGTTCGCGGCCTATCACCGCCTGCGGCTGGCCTATTGGGTGGCGATCACCGCGACCCTGCTGGTAGCCTGCTGGCTGCTCGGCGCCAATCCGACCGCCACGATCATCGCCGCCGTCATCGTGGCCCTCATCGCCGTCCCGCTGCTGATTCCGGCCATCCGCAAGCCGTTGATCACCGCGCCGCTGCTGACCTTCTACCGCAAGATCCTGCCGCCGCTGTCGCAGACCGAGCGCATCGCGCTGGAATCCGGCTCGGTCGGCTTCGAGGGTGAGCTGTTCTCCGGCGATCCGGACTGGAACCAGCTCCTGTCCCAGCCGAAGCCCGAACTGACGGCCGAGGAGCAGGCCTTCCTGGACGGTCCGGTGGAAGATCTTTGCCGGATGACCAACGACTGGGAAATCACCCACGTCCACGCCGATCTGCCGCCGGAAATGTGGGAGTTCATCAAGAAGAACAAATTCTTCGGCATGATCATTCCCAAGTCCTATGGTGGCTTGGGCTTCTCGGCGCTGGCCCACCACAAGGTGATCCAGAAGCTGGCTTCGGTCTCCAGCGTGGTCAGCTCCACCGTCGGCGTGCCCAACTCGCTGGGCCCGGGCGAACTGCTGATGCATTACGGCACTGAGCAGCAGAAGGACTACTACCTGCCGCGCCTGGCCGACGGCCGCGAGGTGCCGTGCTTTGGCTTGACCGGTCCGTTCGCCGGTTCCGACGCGACCTCCATTCCGGACTACGGCATCGTCTGCGAGGGCGACTGGGACGGCGCCAAGGTGGTCGGCATCAAGCTGACTTTCGACAAGCGCTACATCACCCTGGCGCCGATCGCCAGCATCATCGGCCTGGCCTTCCGCATGTACGACCCGGACGGCCTGCTGGGCGACAAGCGCGATCTGGGCATCACCCTGGCGCTGATGCCGCGCGAAACCCCGGGCGTGGAAGTCGGCCGCCGCCACTTCCCGCTGAACTCGCCGTTCCAGAACGGCCCGGTGCGCGGGCATGAAGTGTTCCTGCCGCTGTCGCAGATCATCGGCGAGGAGAAGGGCATCGGCGAAGGCTGGCGCATGCTCAGCGAGTGCCTGTCGATCGGCCGCTCGATCACCCTGCCCTCCACCGCCAGCGGCGGTGCCAAGATGGGCGCGGTCGTCACCGGCGCCTATGCGCGCATCCGCAAGCAGTTCGGCCTGTCGGTCGGTCGTTTCGAAGGCGTCGAGGAAGCGCTCGCCCGCATCGCCGGCAAGGCCTACGCGATCAGCGCGTTGTCGCAGGCGACCGCGGCGGCCGTGGACCGTGGCGAGAAGCCGGCGGTGCCGTCGGCGATCGCCAAGTACCACTGCACCAACATGAGCCGCGACGTGGTCAAGGACGTGATGGACGTGGTCGGCGGCAAGGGCATCATCCTGGGGCCGCGCAACTTCGTCGGCCGCGCCTGGCAGGCCTCGCCGATCGCGATCACGGTGGAAGGCGCCAACATCATGACCCGCAGCCTGCTGATCTTCGGCCAGGGCGCGATCCTGTGCCATCCGTGGGTGCTGAAGGAAATGAAGGCGGCGCAGAATCCGGATACCGTCGCCGGCACCAACGAGTTCGATCGCAACCTGTTCGGCCATATCGGCTATGCGATTTCCAACGCGGTGCGTTCGTTCTGGTTCGGCCTGACCGCTTCGCGCATCGGCGCGGCCCCGGGCGACGAGTACACCCGCCGCTTCTTCCGCAAGATGGATCGCTACTCCGCCAACCTCGCGCTGATGGCCGACATCTCGATGCTGACGCTGGGCGGCAAGCTGAAGTTCAAGGAATCGCTGTCCGGCCGTCTGGGCGACGTGCTGAGCCATCTGTACATGACCAGCGCGATGCTCAAGCGCTACCACGACGAAGGCGCGCCGGCGGCGGATCGGACCCTGCTGGCCTGGGCCTTCCACGACAGCGTGCACCAGATCGAACTGTCGCTGTCGGCGGCACTGCGCAACTTCCCGATCCGTCCGGTCGGCTGGCTGATGTGGGCGCTGATCTTCCCGTGGGGCCGCCGCGCGCACGCACCGGGCGATCGCCTGGGCCACCGTGCCGCCGCCCTGCTGATGACGCCCAACGAAGCACGCGATCGCCTGGCCAAGGGCGTTTTCACCACCCCGTGCGAGAACAATCCGGCCGGCCGCATCAACAGCTATCTGGCCAAGGCCGTGCTGGCCGAACCGGTGGAGCGCAAGTTCCTGAAGGCGCTGAAGACCAAGGGCATCGAGGCGCTGGACTTCGCCAGCCAGCTGGACGAGGGCGTGCGCGAAGGCTGGATCACCGCGGAAGAACGCAAGCAGTTGGAAGAACTGCGCACGATGACGCTGGATACCATCACCGTCGACGATTTCGATGCGCACGAGCTGCGCGCGGCCAGCTACTACGATCGACACCAGCCCGGCGACAAGTCACGCGCCGCGGCCTGACCCGCAACACCCGCGACGGCGAGCTTCGGCTCGCCGTCCTTGCATGGAGACCCCATGAGCGCATCCGTCCTGTCGATGTACCGCAGACTCTCGGCGCGGCCATTCGGCCATTGGCTGTTCTCGCGCCTGGTCTGTTTCAAGGCGCCCTACTTCGCCAGCATCCGCCCGCGCATCACCCGGCTGGAACCGAACCGCGGCGAGGCGACCATTTCCCACCGGCGCGGTGTCACCAACCATCTGGGCACCGTGCACGCCATCGCCCTGTGCAACCTGGCCGAATTCGTCGGCGGCCTGACCACCGATGTGAGCATCCCGGCCTCGATGCGCTGGATTCCGCGCGGCATGACCGTGGAATACCTGAAGAAGGCGGTCGGCACGATGCACGCGGTCGCCACTCCCGCCTTCCCGCCGCACGCCGCGGAAGAGGGCTACGAGTTGCCGATGGATGTGGTGGTGAGCAATCCGCAGGGCGAGGCGGTATTCCGCGCACGCATCGCGATGTGGGTGTCGCCGCGGCCGGCAAGCCCCGGCGTCTGACCTGATGGAAGCCGCGGGCGACTGGCTGGTCCGGCTGGCAGGCGTCCACAGCCTGGGCTTCGCCCTGTTCCACTTGGGTTTCTGGAAGCTGTTCCGCTGGAAGGACGAACTGGCCCGGGTCGGATTCGCCACCCGCGCGATCACCCAGATCCTCAACCTTCGCCTGATCTACCTGTTCCTCGGCATCGGCGCGGCCTGTTTCGCCTTCACCGGCGAACTGCAGGACAGCGGACTGGGACGCGCGGTACTGGCCTTCATGGCGTTGTTCTGGATCGGGCGGACGATCGAACAGTTCGTGTTCCTGCGGCGCCATCATTGGCTGCTGCATCTGCTGACCGCACTGTTCGTGCTGGGAGCGCTGTTGTTCGCGCTGCCGCTGGGCCTGTCTTTTCTGTAGGAGCGACGTCAGTCGCGACCGGAAATCGTCATCCCGGACGGCACTCGGTCGCGACTGACGTCGCTCCTGCAAGGAAAAGCCGGTTCAGCCGAAGAAGATGGCGGCAAGCGCGGCGACGGCGGGGATGCCCTGCACGAAGAATATCCGCCGGCTCACGCTGTAGGCGCCGTACAGTGCGGCCACGACCACGCAGATGAGGAAGAACACCACCACGTTCCATTGCTGGCTGAGCAGTCCCCACAGCAGGCCGGCGGCGAGGAAGCCGTTGTAGAGACCCTGGTTGGCCGCCAGCACCCGCGTGATCGCCGCTTTCTCCGGTGTATTGCGGAAAGTCTTCAGGCCTATCGGGCGCGTCCACAGGAACATCTCCAGCACCATGAAGTACAGGTGCAGCAGGGCGACCAGGAAGCTCAGCGATACGGCAATCAGCATGTCTCTCGTCCAGCGCGGCGGCCTCGACAGGATAGCCAAATGAGCCCGTGCGCGTCGCGCGCATGTTCAGGCGGTTCCTGTTGAAGCCGGGACATCGGCGCGAACGCGAGGGCGACGTCGTGCCCGGTCTCCAGGCGTTGGCTGGACGGTCTTGCGGTCCGTCCACCGTTGTCCCCACCTCAGGCCGCCTTGCCCTCGGCGGCGACCGACGCCGGTTCCGGCAACCGGCGCTGCGCCTGGATCACGCGCCATGCGCCCAGGGTCATGCCGGCGGCCACGCCGATACCGACCAGGAACACCACGCTGGATCCCAGCGCGGACAGCGCCTTGTGCAACCAGACGAAGCTGAGATCGCCGCCGCGGTAGACCACGGTATCGATGACCGCCTTGGCCTTGTAGCGCGATTCGCGATCGACCCGGGTGTAGAGGGTTTCGCGGGCCGGCTTGGCCAGCGAGAACTCACCCGCGCGGGTCGCCACCTGGACCACCCAGATCAGCGCCGGCAGCGGCGCGGCCGCCAGCAGCGCGTAGCCCAGCAGGATGGCGGTGGCCGGTATCAGCAGCAGCGGCGCGATGCCGAACCGGCGCAGCAGCCAACGGGTCAGGAATACCTGCACGAGGATGGTCAGCAGGTTCACGCCCAGATCCAGGTTGGCGTAATACGCGGTCCGCGACGCGTCCTGCACCAGTTGCCGCGCGATCGCCGCCTGCTCGTTGTACAGCAGGGTGCCGACGCCGACCCCGAAGAACATCAGCATCGCCAGCGAGCGCAGCAGCGGATCCCGCCAGACCAGCCGCAGGCCGGCCAGCACCGAACCGCCCATCGCATCCTCGCCGCTGGCCTCGCGGTTGCGCTGCTCGCGGCGCACCGCCCACGGCCGCAGGCGCAGGATGCACAGCAGGCATACCGCCAGGAACAGCGCCGAGACCAGCAGCAGGTTGCCCACGCCGATGCGTTCGACCAGCAGGCTGGTGATCGTCGGGCCCACCAGCGCGCCGGTGGTGCCGCCGGCGCCGATATAGCCGTAGACCTTCTTGGCGTCCTCGTTGTCGAACACGTCGGCCATGTAGCTCCAGAACACCGAGACCGCGAACAGGTTGAACACGGCCACCCAGATGAAGAACGCCGCGCCGCGTCCCGGCAGTTCCCGGTTGAAGGCCCAGTAGAAGAACCCCAGGCAGGCGATGAAAGCCAGGTACACCACCGGCAGGAACACCCGCCGCGGGTATCGCGACACCAGCGCGCCATAGATGGGCTGCAGCAGCACCATGCAGACGAAGGTGCCGGTGAACAGCACCTGCAGGGTGAAGTCCTTGAGGTCGATGCCGTGCTGCCCCGCCCAGCCGATCAACCGGGCGGGAAACACCGCCGCGACATCGCCCGACGCGCCCATCGCGTCGCGTACCGGGCGCAGGACGTAGTAGCCGCTGAGCAGGCAGAAGAAATAAAGCAGCGACCACCACAGGGCCGGGGAATCCACACCCAACTGCGAAATCACCTGGCGAAAGCCGGTGGGACGGGAGGCTTCGTGAGCGGGAGAATTCATGCGGATTGCCGTCGCCTGGCCGCCGGGATGGGAAGGACGGGCACTGCGGCCGGCGTCACGCGCGCAAGGTATCCGATGCACTGCAACATCGCCAGCGTTTTCAGACGCCGCTGTGTTCCATCGCTGCGGAAGGCGCGCATCTGGTCGAGGCCCGCCGAGCATTTGCTCTATCCCCGCCCGATAGCTTCGATCCATCCCGGTTGCAGGCTTCCACGTGTACGACTACATCATCATCGGTGCCGGTTCGGCCGGCTGCGTGCTTGCCAACCGCCTCTCCGAAGATCCCGCCTGCCGCGTGCTGCTGCTGGAAGCCGGCCCCCGCGACTGGCATCCCTTCATCCACATGCCGGCCGGACTGGCCAGGCTGGTCGGCCAGAAGGGCGTGAACTGGAACTACGACACCGTGCCGGAAGCGCAACTCGACGGCCGGCGCCTGTGGTGGCCGCGCGGCAAGGTACTGGGCGGCTCCAGTTCAATCAACGCCATGTGCTACGTCCGCGGCGTGCCGGAGGACTACGACCGCTGGGATGCGGCAGGCGCGGAGGGCTGGGACTGGCAGGGCGTGCTTCCCTACTTCAAGCGCTCCGAGCGCAACAGCCGCGGCGCCGACGCGCTGCATGGCGCAGACGGCCCGCTGCACGTGTCCGACCTGCGCTACACCAACCCGTTGTCCTCCGCCTTCATCGAGGCCGGACAACAGGCCGGCTACTCCCGCAACGACGATTTCAACGGGCCGGCGCAATCGGGTTTCGGTTTCTACCAGGTCACCCAGAAGGATGGCGCGCGCTGCTCCTCGGCCGTGGCCTACCTGCATCCGGTGCGGCACCGCTCGAATCTGGAAGTCTGCACCGGCACCCTCGCCCGCCGCATCCTGATCGAGGACGGCCGCGCGGTCGGCGTGGCCTATGCCCACCGCGGCCGCGAGATCCGGGTGCGCGCCGAGCGGGAAGTGCTGCTGGCCGGAGGCGCGATCAATTCGCCGCAGTTGCTGATGCTGTCCGGGATCGGACCGGCCGATCATTTGCGCCAGCACAGCATCACGGTACGGATGGACGCGCCGCAGGTCGGCCTGAACCTGCAGGATCACCTGGATATCTGCACGCTGCGGCATTCGACCCGGCCGGTCACCTACGACCGTACCAGCGAGTTGAAGACGGCCTTCGACTATTTCCTGCGCGGGCATCGCGGCCCCGGCACCAGCAACATCGCCGAAGCCGGCGCATTCGTGCGCTCGTCGCTGGCGCCCGACCCGCATGCCGATATCCAGTTGCACTTCGTGCCGGCCATGCTCGACGACCACGGGCGGCATCGCCTGGCTGGTGACGGCTATACGCTGCATGCCTGCTTCCTCCGTCCACGCAGTCGCGGCCGCATCCGCCTGGAGGACGCGGACGCGCGCACCCCGGCCCGCATCGAAGCCAACTACCTGAGCGATCCCGAGGGCTTCGATCTGAAGATGATGATCGAATGCGCGCGGCTGTCGCGCGAGCTGTTCGCCCAGCGTGCGTTCGACGACTATCGCGGCACGCCGATCTTCCCGGTCCGGGACGATCTGGACGACGCCGGGCTGGCGGCATTCGTGCGCGCCAAGGCCGAGACGGTCTATCACCCGATCGGCACCTGCCGGATGGGCAACGACGGCAACGCGGTGGTGGATCCGCAGCTTCGCGTGAACGGCATCGGCGGACTGCGGGTAATCGATGCCTCGGTGATGCCCACCCTCATCGGCGGCAACACCAACGCGCCGACGATGATGATTGCCGAACGTGCTGCCGACCTCATCCGTGGCCATGATCCCCTTCGCGTTGCGCACTGAATTACCTGCTGAAAATGCCTGCTCAGGGAGCTGAACAGGGCGCGCCGAAAATGCGACGGACGACACCCGGATCTTCAACTAGATGAACGACATGCGTGCGGAAGTTGCCGCCATTTGTGCAATCTGAAACAGCAACGTTATTATCGCGTCCAGCAACCGTTGCGCAGGCGATCAGTACATGAAGAAGAAGGTAACTCGGCGGCCGTTGCGCCCGTTCCGTATTGGGCTGCTCGGACTGCTGATACCTCTGACGCTGGCTTCCACGGCCCAGACGCCGCCCGTCGGCGCCGCCCGCACCGTCTCGCCGGCCCCGACCGCCACGACTTCCGTTCCCGCCGCTCAAGCCGCCACGGTTGCCGCCGCGACCGCACCCGCGCTCGCGCCTGGCTTCGACGTCGCCCGTTTCGAAGCCATGGCGCAACAGCTGACCCTGGGCGAACGCGTTCCCGGCCTGGCGCTGGCGATCGTCCACAACGGCCGCGTGTTGACGGCGAAGGGCTATGGCGTCACCGACGTCAGCGCGCCGCAGACGATCGACGGACACACCGTGTTCCGGCTGGCGTCACTCTCCAAGGCGTTCGCCGGTACCCTCGCCGGTTTGCTGGTCAACGACGGATCGCTGCGCTGGGACAGCCGGGTGGCCGACTACGTGCCCAACTTCCGCCTCAGTGATCCGATGGCGACCCGCCAGGTGACCGTGGCGGATCTGCTGAGCCACCGGGTCGGCCTGCAGGCGCACAACGCCTTCGATCGCGACATCGAGGGCAATGCCGACTATTACGCGGTGACCCAGAAGTTGGCCTACGCGCCGATGAGCTGCGTGCCCGGCCAGTGCTACGCCTACCAGAACGTCGCCTTCAGCGTGTTCGGCGACGTGGTGTTCGCCGCCACCGGCGGTTTCTACGAACAGGCGGTCGACAAGCGCATCTTCAAGCCGCTGGGCATGAACGACGCCAGCCTGGGACTGGAGGGCATCGAGAACAGCGCGCGCTGGGCGCGTCCGCACGTGCGCAGCCGTAATGGCTGGGTCGCCCTGACGCCCAAGCCGACCTACTACCGCCTGGCCCCGGCCGCCGGCGTCAACGCCAGCATCAGCGACATGGCGCAGTGGCTGGTCGCGCAGACCGGGCATCGCCAGGACGTGCTGCCGGCGCCGCTGCTGGCCACGCTGCATGCCTCGCTGGTGTCCACGCCGGGCGAGATGCGGGCCGGCTGGCGCCGCGATCGCATCTATTCCGCCGGCTATGCGCTGGGCTGGCGCGTCTTCGACTACGCCAGCCACCCGGTGGTCTTCCACGCCGGCGCCGTGCAGGGCTATCGCGGCATGGTCGCGCTGGTGCCCGAGCGCGACCTGGGCATCGCCATCCTCTGGAACAGCGACAGCTCGGTACCGTCCGGCCTGCTGCCGACGATCCTGGACCGCGCGATGGGCCTGCCGCCGCAGCAGTGGCTGGACACGCCGATGGATACCAGCGATCTGCTGATGGCCGATTCGCCGCAGCCGGACAACAAGAGCGGCGCCGCCGCCAGCCAGGCAACCGCCTCACCGCGTTGACGTCCACTACCCGCGATGTTCCGCACGCGCCCCGCTATCCGCGGGGCGCGCCGGTTTTGGACCGCGGATTCGATCAGCGCGCGGGCGCCTGCTCCAGCACGGTCTTGAGCTGGCCCAGGCCACGCTCGTAGTCGGCGCCGATCATGCGATCGAACAGCAGGCCGAACCAGCGCGATATCGGGTTGTAGCCGTGTTCGGTATCGAAGGCCCAGGTCAGCCGGGTCGCGTTGCCGCCCTCGGCCACCAGCGTGTAGGTGGCGACGGAGGGATGGCCGCCGAAATCCAGGGCGACGATCACCTGCTCCGGCGCGCGGCTGCCGGTGATCCGCTGGCTGCCGGTTCCGACCGCCTGGTTGCCGGACCAGCGCATGCTGGCGCCCACGCCTTCGGCGGGGCCTTCGTAGGTGTACTTGGCCTGCGGATCGGCGGCGAACCAGGGCGACCACTCGTTGAAGCGGCGGAACGAATTGAGGGTGGCGAACACTTCCGCCGGCGGCCGCTGGATGGTGATGGAACGTTCGACGTGGGTGCGCGCCGGCAGCAACAGGCTTCCGGCCACCAGCACCACGCCCAGCACGACCAGGATGCCCAGGGCCCATTTCAGCAACTTCATGTCATTCCTCCGCTTCGACGGCCGCCAGCTTAATCCCGCGCAAAAAAAAACTCTCCCCCTGCTGGGCACAGGGAGAGAGTCTGATGGATACGGCTAATCGGGGTTTGGCTTAGATCAGCGGAGCCGGGGTGGCCGGCAGCGCGACCGGAGCCGCTTTCTTCTTGGACTTGCGGGCAGGCTTCTTGGCGGCCTTCTTCGCAGCCTTCTTGGCCGGCTTCTTGGCAGCCTTCTTGGCGGCCTTCTTCACGGTCTTCTTGGCAGCCTTCTTGGTGGCCTTCTTCGCAGCCTTCTTCGCGGGCTTGCGGGCGACCTTCTTGGCAGCCTTCTTGGCAGCCTTCTTGGTGGCCTTCTTCGCAGTCTTCTTCGCAGCCTTCTTGGCCGGCTTCTTGGCAACCTTCTTGGCAGCCTTCTTCACGGTCTTCTTGGCGGCCTTCTTGGTGACCTTCTTGGCAGCCTTCTTGGCGGCCTTCTTCACGGTCTTCTTGGCGGCTGCCTTCTTGGTCGCCTTCTTGGCGGCCTTCTTGGCAGGTTTCTTCTTAGCAGCTTTCTTCGTTGCCATGTGATGGCTCCTCGTCAGTGAACTTGGATTGGGTACATCGGGGTACGACACCTCTGCCCGAAGGCAGGCCCAGTTGCGGAATTGGCCGCGGGAGTCGGACCCGCAGGCAACCGTCGACGCGCCAGGCGCGTTGAACCGGATTCTTTTGTCGGGACCCTTCTGACGTGGTCCCCTACAAATACGAAAACACCCGGGTCGCCGGGCGACACGGGTGCGGAATGGATGGTGCTGGTCATTTTTTCGGGGGAAGCGAGCCCTGCGTCCGCCGCTGCCTGGGCTGGGACGATTGGCCTTGTTGTCACTCGCGCTGTCGTATTGATCCGACTCACTCGCTTCCGCAGCACTCTCTGCTGCGCGAAACCTAATCACGGTTTTTGGACGTGTCAACACCTCGGCGAAATTTTTTTGGGGCCGCCGCCGCCGCCTGCCCGCCGGGATGGCGGCGAACGAGGATGGGAAATCGCGGTAACGGATCCCGCCAGCAACGTCGGCGCTGAAGCGGCAAGAAAAAAAAAGCGCAAAAACGAGCGCTTTTTTGACATGCATTCGCCTGATGCGGAATCCGGATCGTGATTCGCGCTCCCCGCGACAGCATCGCGGAGCTGCCGTCGGAGGGCTAAACGGCACCTAAAAATTTTTCCGCTGGGCGGTCCGGTTTGGGGCGGCGCACAAGCCCGATTGCGCGGATCTGCGCAAAAAAAATCCGCTTTCGCGACCGTCTTCGCGGTCGTCCGACGACGCTTCGACGACGTCGGATGGATGGCCGACGATGCATGCCGGCATCCGTCTGGCGGCATCGCCGGTCGTGTCCGGCACCGTCGTCGGCACCGTTCGCGTCGACGATCGGATCGCCCGCGGCGAGGCATGGAAGAAAACCATCGACGGAATTCCGTCACCCGGCTCCGGACGCCGCGCTCCCGATTCACCTGCATCGCGCCTCCCGTCCGTCACGACGTTGCCGGAAGGGGAGGCAAAAAAAAACCGGCCGCGCGAGGCGGCCGGTCCAGGCTGGGTGAAGATGCCGGACTCAGTGGTCCTCGTCTTCCAGCAGCTCGGCGTAGTCGTCGGGGGACAGCAGCTCGTTGAGCTGCTCCGGCTCCTCGGCTTCCACCACGAAGATCCAGCCTTCGCCATAGGCATCCTCGTTGATGGTTTCGGGCTTGTCGGCCAGCGCCGCGTTGACCTCGATCACCTTGCCGGTTACCGGGCTGTACACGTCGGACGCCGCCTTCACCGACTCGACAACGGCGCTGGCGTTGCCTGCCTCGACGCGGTCGCCGACGTTCGGCAGCTCGACATAGACGAGGTCGCCGAGCAGGCCCTGCGCGTGATCGGAAATGCCGACGGTGACGCGGCGATCGCCTTCAGCGCGGGCCCACTCGTGGGACTTCAGGAATTTGAGATCGCCGGGAATCTCGCTCATGTTGGCTACTCCGGATTTGTAACGGGTGGGCGGGAAAGAGGACGCTAGTTTAGCTGCTTATGCCGGGCATGAAAGTGGCCCGGCCGAAGCCGGGCCACCCTCGTGTCATTCGCCCAGCACGCCGGGCTGGGCCTGGCCGTCGCGGACGAACGGGAACTTCACCACCCGCACCGGCACTTCCTTGCCGCGGATGTCCACGCGGACCACACCGGGCTCGCCGGCCGGCACGCGCGCGAAGGCGATGGCCTTGCCCAGGGTGGGCGAGAACGTGCCCGACAGGATCTCGCCATCGCCGTTGGCGGTCAGGACCTTCTGGCCGTGCCGCAGCACGCCCTTCTCGTCCATCACCAGGCCGATCATCTGGCGCGGCGCGCCATCCGCCTTCTGCTGCTCCAGCACCGGGCGGCCGATGAAGTCGCGGCCCGCGTCCAGGGCGACGGTCCAGGCCAGCGCGGCCTCGTAGGGAGAGACCGATTCATCCATGTCCTGGCCATACAGGTTCATGCCCGCTTCCAGGCGCAGGGTGTCGCGGGCGCCGAGGCCGGCAGGCTTCACCCCCGCTTCCAGCAGCGCGTTCCAGAACCCGACCGCGTCCTGTTCCGGCAGGACGATCTCGTAACCGTCCTCACCGGTGTAGCCGGTGCGGGCGACGAACAGCGGCACGCCGGCCATGCTCTGCGCCTGCACCGCGGCGAACCGCGACAGCTTGTCGGCGGCGGCGCGATCGGATTCGCGCAGCAGGCCGATGACCTTCGCGCGGGCGGTCGGGCCCTGCACGGCGATCATCGCGAACTCGGGACGCTCCCTCACTTCGACGTCGAACGCGGCGGCCTGGGACTGGATCCACGCCAGGTCCTTGTCGCGGGTGGCGGCGTTGACGACCAGGCGAAAGAACGCGTCGTCCATGAAATAGATGATGAGATCATCGATCACCCCGCCGTTGGCATCCAGCATGCAGGTATAGAGCGCCTTGCCCGGCACCTTCAGCTTGTCGACCGAGTTGGCGACCAGATGGCGGAGGAATTCACGGGTGCGCTGACCATGCAGGTCCACCACGGTCATGTGGCTGACGTCGAACATGCCGGCGTCGCGACGCACCTGGTGGTGCTCCTCGATCTGGGAGCCGTAGTGGATCGGCATGTCCCAGCCGCCGAAATCGACCATCTTGGCGCCGAGCGCGCGATGGGTGTCGTTGAGGATGGTCTTCTTGGTCATGGCCGCTCCCGGGCAAAGAACGCCATTATCCCAGATGGGGAGCGCCCATGCCCCCGACGCCGCCGCATGGTGCGGCGAAGGCCTGAAACGGTGCGAGGGAAGACATCCGGGGAATGGGTTTCCGGACGGGCGGATAGCCGAGATTCGGCGCGCCGGCCGGGCACACGGCCCGGCCGGTGGCGCACGGGTCAGTGCGCCTGCACCTTCAGGACCATGCCGTCCACGGCGATCACGCGGACGCGCGCGCCGACCGGCAAGTCCGGACCGCTGACCGACCAGAAGGCATCGTCCACCTTGACCCGTCCCAGGCCGCCGGCGATGGCCTGGTCCAGTTCCAGCACACGCCCGATCAGCTGTTCGGCACGCCGGTTCAGCAGCGGCTGATCGCTGCGGCGGCCACGCCCGCGGAACCATTTCAGGTAGATCCCGACCGAGATGACCGCGAACACCGAGAACAGGATCGCCTGCCACAGCCAGCCCAGTTCCGGCAGCAGCAGGACCACCACCGCCATCGCCGTGGCGGCGAAACCGAACCAGAGCATGAAAGCTCCCGGCGCCATCGTCTCGGCCGCGAACAGCAGCAGCGCGGCGCCGGCCCAGATCGCGAACTTGAGGCTCATCTCAGCCTCCGATACGCGGCGGCCGTGAGGCGATCGACGCCTGCTGCTGGCTCAACGCGTCCTTGGCCAGTTCGGCGATGCCGGCGATGGAACCGATCACGCCGCTGGCCTCCATCGGCATCAACACGAATTTCTGGTTGGGCGCCGTCGCCAGTTCCTTGAAGGCCTCCACGTACTTTTGCGCGATGAAGTAGTTGATGGCCTGCACGTCGCCCTTGGCGATCGCCTCGGACACCAGCGAGGTCGCCTTGGCTTCCGCCTCGGCCAGGCGCTCGCGTGCCTCCGCTTCGCGGTAGGCGGCCTCGCGCTTGCCCTCGGCCTCCAGGATCGCCGACTGCTTCTCGCCCTCGGCGCGCAGGATCTCCGACTGGCGCGAACCTTCCGCTTCCAGGATCGAAGCGCGCTTGTCGCGTTCGGCCTTCATCTGCCGCGCCATCGAATCGACCAGATCGCGCGGCGGCTGGATGTCCTTGATCTCGATGCGGTTGACCTTCACGCCCCAGGGGCTGGTGGCGTGATCGACCACGCCCAGCAGCTTGGCGTTGATGGTTTCGCGCTGGCTGAGCGACTCGTCCAGGTCCATGGAACCGATGACGGTACGGATGTTGGTCTGCACCAGCGCGATCATCGCCTGGTCCAGATTGGCCACTTCATAGGCCGCCTTGGCCGCATCCAGCACCTGGAAGAACACCACCCCGTCCACCTTCACCACGGCATTGTCCTTGGTGATCACGTCCTGGGAAGGCACCTCGAAGACCTGCTCCATCATGTTGACCTTGCGTCCCACGCCCTGCATGTAGGGAATCAGGAAGTGCAGCCCGGGGGACATCGTATGGGTGTACTTGCCGAAGTGCTCGACGGTGAACTCGTACCCCTGCGGCACCACCCGCACGCCCTTGAGGAAGGTGACGACGATGAAGATGGCGATTGCGATGACCACGAACGTGGTCAGACCCGAAGAAAACATCATTACCCCCTTCTGTCCTTAGTTATAGGGGAGTATAGACGGCCCCGGGGTACCGCCGGTCCGGGATCTGGCAAATGTGATTCCGGCTGCGACCCTTTTGCCACCCCCGGCATCTGGATGAATGCATGCCACCCGTATCCAGTTTTGCCATCGACGTGCCCGACACCCTCCTGGCCCGCGCCCGCGCGGGGCGGCAGGACGCCTTCGAGCAGTTGTACCGCTGGTTCGAGCGGCCCGTATTCACCTTGGCGCTGCGCATCTGTGGCGATCGAGAGGAAGCCTCCGACGTGTTGCAGGACACCATGCTGAAACTCTTCCACCACCTTGACGACTTCCGCGGCGGCAGCCCGTTCTGGGGTTGGCTGCGCCAGATCGCGGTCAACGAGGCGCTGATGAAACTGCGCCGCAACCGCCGCTTCGACATGGAGATCGCCATGGACGAGGAGGACTTGCCGGAAGACGGCGGCCGCCTGCCGCCCGCCGCCGCCGATGCCGCCTTGCTGCAGCGGGCGCTCGGCGCGCTGCCGGCCGCGACCCGCAGCGTGCTGTGGCTGTACCACGCCGAAGGCTATACGCACGAGGAAATCGCCCGGCTGATGCAACGCACCCCCAGCTTTTCCAAATCGCAGCTCTCGCGCGGCACCCGCCGCCTGCGGGCGCTGCTGCAGATCGAGGAACCCGCCCATGCCTGACGCACGCCAACCGGGGAGCCCGGCTCCCGAGGACTGGGGCCAGGCCTTCGCCGCCTTGCCGCTGGAAACCCCGCCCGCCGGCGGCTGGAGCCGGGTCGCCACGGCCCTGCCGGCACGCCGTTCGCGTGCGCGTGTCTGGATTCCGGCCGCGGCCGCCGCCTGCCTGGCGCTCGCGGTGGCGGTGCCGTGGCGCGACACCTCGCCCGACCCGTCGTCGGCGACGACGGTTGCGCGCACGCCCGCTGGCACGTCACCGGCGGGAGCTCCCGCGACGCCGGTCGTGTCTCCCGCGCCATCGCCCGTTCCGACGACGGCCATCGCTTCGAACGGAGAGGATGCACCGCCCCCCGCGCCGCTCGCGGACACTGTCCCGCGCGACACGACGCTGGCGACGACAGATTCGCAGCACGGTTCGGTACCGCCCAAAGCGACCGAGCGCCGACGCGCTTCCAGCGCGCGCGCACGCGACGGGCAAACCGCCGACAGCGCGCTGGCCAACGCAGGCAATCGGGCGCCCGCGCCCAAGGCCGGGGACACGGCGACGAGTGGTTCACCCGCCGCACTGGAAACGCTGTACGCCGAATCCGCGCGCCTGGAAGCACTGCTCTCGCAGATCCGCGACGACCGCGTCGCCAGCGGCCCCGCCATGGCATTGAGCGCGGCCCTGAACGAGCGCATGGCCGGTATCGACGTCGCCCTGTCGCAGCCCGAACTGTCCGCCGATACCCGCGTCGACCTGTGGCGCGAGCGGGTCGCCGTCCTGCAACGGCTGACGGGCGTGGAAGGCACCCAGCGCTGGATGGCGGCCAATGGGTACCGTGCCGATGGCACGGTCGCCCAGGTCTATTGAGGAACACGAGGAACAACCCGAGGTGATCATGAAATCCAAGATCCGAAACATGAGCGCCGCCGCGCTCGCCATCGCCATCGGCATGGCCTTCGCCACCCAGGCCCAGGACAGCGCCCGGACCGCGCGGGCGCAGGCGGGCGACGTGCAATCCGCCGCCGCGCGCGAAGCGCAGCGCAAGGAACTGGAATCGGCGCGCGAGGATCTACAACGTGCGGCGCGGCGTCTGGCCGAACTCTCGCGCAGCGAAGAGATGGCGGCGATGCGCCAGCGCATCGAGCGCCGGCCGATGCTGGGCGTGCTGCTGGCGCCGGACGCCAGGACCGGCGTCCGCGTCACCGGCGTCACCCCGGACAGCGGCGCGGCGCGGGTCGGCCTGCGCTCCGGCGATCAGCTGCTGAAGATCAACGGCAAGGCGATCGCGGGTGGCACGCCGGAACAGCGCCTGGAAAACGCACGCGCTGCGCTGTCGAGCCTGAAGGTGGACGTGCCGGTGAAGATCTCGTTCCAGCGCGACGGCGGTGCCCATGACGTGCAGGTCACACCCCAGGCCGGCCGGCCGGTGCTGGTCTTCACCGACGACGGTTCCACCGGCGAACGCGGGACACGCATCGTCCTGTCACCGGAAGACGAGGGCTTCGCGACCATCGACAACTTCGACTTCGGCACCTTCGACTTCAACCCGGCCGAGCTGGCGATCACGCCGGATATCCAGCGTGAACTGATGCGGGTGCGGGAACTCACCGACTGCACCGACGGCAAGGACTGCCTGATGCCGCGGCTGGCCGAAGCCTATCGCTGGAACGGACTGAACCTGTCGTCGGTGGATCCGCAACTGGGTCGCTACTTCGGCACCGATAGCGGTGTGCTGGTGTTGTCGACCGGACCGGAACTGGAAGGCCTGCAGGCGGGCGACGTGATCCGCCGCATCGAAGGCCGGGACGTGGCGACGCCGCGCGAGGTGATGGAAGCCCTGCGCGGAAAACCGGCCGACAGCGCCGTCAAGGTGGAATACCTGCGCGATCGCCGGACCGCGACCAGTTCGATCCGGATTCCGCGCGCCACGCCGCTGCGGATTCCCGTTCCCCCCACGCCGCCCGCTCCGCCGGCGGCGCCGCCGACGCCCCCTTCACCCGTGCCTCCCGCTGCACCAACACCCCCCGCCGCGGCTGCGGTGCCCACCCCGCCGGCACCGCCCGCGCCTGCGGCCGTGATCACGAACCGCCGTCAGCAGGTGGTCATGGTCGATCGCGACGGCCGGATCCACGAATACAGCGGCGACGCCAGAGCGCCCTTTCCGCAGCCTCCCACGCCACCAACGGCGCCGCGGGCGCCTGCGATGCCCAAGGCACCGCCTGCGCCGCCGCCCCCGTCACCGGGCGTGCCGGTCTGAGTATTCCGACAAGAACATTCGTGTGAATCCCCTGCCCCGGAGCTCTCCGGGGCATTTTTTTTCAGCGCCGCAGCAGGCTCACGCCGCTTCGTCGGCAGGCCGGGCAACGGCGGGCTCGCGGGCCGTGCCGACCCAAAAGGCGATCGACGCCAACATCAAAGCGCCGACCACGAACGGCACCGCCGGTGCGATGCCGTACAGCAGCGTCCCCGCCAGCGGTCCCAGCACCATCCCGATGCCCTGCGCGGCGGATACGGTGCCGGCGACGGTTCCCTGTTCGTGCGCGGCCACCGCGTTGGCGGCCATCGCCGAGAATGCCGGGAACACCAGCCCCATTCCCAGCGCCATCACGAAGTAGCTGGCGATCAGTTGCCAGGGCGCCGCGGTGAAGCCCGCGACCAGGAATCCCAGCATCGCCACGACCGCGCCACGCCGGATCAACACATGCGGCGGCCATTGCAGGCGGCGCACGCCGACCTGCGCGGCAATCAGCGCCACTCCGACCGCCGTCAGCGCATAGCCGGCCACGCGTCCGGCGTGCTCGCGCGACAACCCCCAGCGATCCATCGCATAGAACCCCACGCAGATCTGGGCGATGGCGACGCTGCCCATCGCCACCAGCGCGACGACCACCGGCATCCGCAGGCGCGGGTCCCCCATCCGCACCGGCGTCGCGTCACGCGGCGCCAGCGGCGCGTCGCCTCCGGGCAGTCCGTATATCGCGACGATCAGGGCGACCACCGCGAGCCCCGCCATCGCATACAGCGGCAACACCAGTCCCCCGCCCACCAGCCAGCCGGCCAGCGATGGGCCGAGCACCAGTCCGATGGCACTGGAGGCGCCCAGCGTCGCCATCGCGGCCGCACGCCGCTCGACCGGCGTGCGGTCGGCGATCATCGCGTTGGCCGCCGCGGGTATCGCCGCGTAGAACGCGCCGATCGCGCCGCGCCCCGCCAGCAGCAGCAGGAAACCCGCCAGTGTTCCCGGCAGCGTCAGCAGGGCCCAATGGATCCCGGCCGCCAGCGCCAGATAGGCCGCCGCGAAACCGGCGATGCCGGTGGCAATCACCCGCTTGCGTCCCCAGCGATCGCTCAGCCTTCCCCATGGCCGCGCCAGCAGGAACCACAGCACGCCAGCCACGGTCACCGACGCCCCGGCCTGCCATTCGTTCAGCGCCAATGTCCGCGCCAGCGGTGCCAGCAGGGCGATGAACGCGTTCATCGCCATCATGCACGCCGCGTTGGCCAGAATCAGCGGCAGCAGTTTCAGCGGCGGCGCCGACGGCGCGGACATCGAAGACTTACCTGGCGACGGTGCGGCCAGCCGGCGCCGGTTCCACCCACGCCGCGAACACCTTGTCGATTTCCGCATCGCTTACCGCCTTGCCTTCCTGTGCTTCGCCGGCCTGGGTGAACAGCGGGATGATCATCGCCATGCCGTCGATCTTGGTCTTGAGGTGGACACCGGTATCACGCTCGAGGAAGCGCTCCCAGCGCGTGCGCACGCGGGCCCAGTAGTCAGACGTGCCCTTCCAGTACTCGTACGCCGGCTTGAAGTCGATGTCCTTGGTCTTGATGTAATCGTTGAAGCCGAACTCGCGCGCCAGTTGCACTTCGCTGCCATCGGGCTTGCGCAGCACCTTGGTGTTGAACTGCTCATGGGTCCAGCCACCCGGGGTCAGGGTATGGCGATTGATCACCGACATCGCGTTGTAGTCGCTGCGACGGGTGTATTCGCGACGCGGCAACGGACGCCAGGACAGGTCGCTGGTCCAGGTCGGATGGCCTTCGCGGTAGTCCCAGCGACCGGTGCCGCAATAGCGCGGCGCATCACTGACCTCGTAGACGCACTGGGTCCAGGCGCCACGGGTCACCTCGGCAGGAATGGCCTGGCGGGTCCAGGTCTGATCCGCACTGAATTCGAAGCGCTGCGGGGCCTCATAGATCCAGTCCTGCCGCCAGTGCTTGGTGACGTGGCCGCTCTTGGCATCCACCAGGATGTGCTGCAGGACGATCCGGCGCGGGGTGTCCTCGACCACGATGACGGTCTCGTCGCCACCGCTGCGCATGGCCGCCTGGCGCTCGTAGCCGGGCTGCAGCAACACGGTTTCGTCGAAGGCAAAATCGACCGTGTACTCGCCCTGCATGGCCAGGATCGACTGGCGGTCACGGGCGGGATCGGCATTCTGCGCGGCGGCATCGCCGGCACCGGCCAGCAGCATCGTCAGGAGGATAAGAGGCAGGAATTTCATGCGTGGGTTCTCTCGTTTGGCTTCCAGGAAATCACGGCATCCGGGTAGCTACCGTGTGGCATGTCGCGGATTCGCGACGGTGCGGACGAGAGACAGCAGCACTCGTCCGACAGGGTTTCATCATCGATGCCCTCGTTGCGGGCAATCGCGCGCGCGGTGGCGGCGCCGAGCGGGGACAGCCGCGCCAGGCTGGCGGCCAGCACCGGACGTCCGCCTTCGCCCGGCAGTTCATGCAGGCGCAGGATCGCCGCTCGCCATTGCTCGCCGCGCAGGCGGCCTGCCAGGCGGCGCCACAAGCGCTCGCCGACACCGGCCGCGGATTCCGCGCCGGCCTCTTCCGGCCAACGCGACAACAGGCGATCCCAGGCCAGGAAGTCGCTGTCGGGCAGCAGGAACAGGCGCCAGCAGCAACGGCCGCCGGCGTCGAGGAACTGCAGCGATTCGCGCAGGCAATCGCTGTCCAGGCCGGCGCGGACCCGAACACTGGCGGCCTGCTGCCAGCCGGCCAGTTCGCCGCCATGTTCGGAGCGGTACAGACACAGCACCGTGCCCAGCGTGGCGAGCTGATGCGGTTGCGGCAGGCGCGCGGCCTCCCGCCAATCGCCCGGCATCCGGACTTCCGGCGGAAGCGCGCGCGCCACCATGGCTACCAGCTCACCGCGACGCTGGCCGACAGCGTGCGGCCGGGCGCGGTGTACCGATCCAGGGTATTGCTGGTAGCGGCCACCAGGGCGAGATCCCCGGCATCGAAGTAACGCCGGTCGGCCAGGTTGAACACGCCCAGGTTGAACTTCGCGCCGGGGGCGAATTCCCAATGCGCGTAAAGATCCAGGACGCCGTAACCACCCGGGCGATAGAGGTTGCTGGCGGACGCATGGGTCTTGCGTCCGACGAAACGGCCCGCCAGTTCCACGCCCCACTGCGACTGGTCATAGGCCAGGCCCAGCGCCGCGGTCAGCGGATCCACGCTGTCGAGCCAGGTGTCGTCGGTCTTGTCCTTGCCACGCGACCACGCCGCCGAACCACGCATCGACCAGCCGTCCCAGCTCGGCGACAGCGCGCCGAAGTCGATGCCCGCTTTCACCTCGGCGCCGTAGATCTCGGCCTCGGCGATGTTCTGCGACTGGAACACCATCAGCCCTTCGGCATTGAAGCCGATGTTGCGGCTGGACTCGATGAAGTCGTCGTACTGGTTGTAGTAACCGGACAGGCTGGCGTAGACGGCATCACCGGAGAAGCGCAGGCCCAGTTCCAGACCGTCACTGGTTTCCGGCTTGAGATTGGGGTTGGCGATGGCGGTATAGCCGAACTGGACGTTGGTGAAGCCGATGTTGACGTCGTTGTACGGCGGCGAACGGAAGCCGCGCGCATAGCCGCCGAACAGTGACCATTCATCGTTGAAGTGCCAGACCAGGCCGAACTTGGGCGAAATACTGGTCTCGTTGAGGCTGACCGCGCGAACGCCGGGATTGTCCTCGGCGAAGATGTTGTCCATCTTCGGCTTGAGCCGGTAGTGGTCCACGCGCAGGCCGGGAATCAGCCGCAGGCGGCCATCGACCATCGCGATTTCGTCCTGCACGTACAAGGCGCCGACCGTGGTTTCGCTGTTGGGAAAGTCGCGCACGGGGAAGCTGTCGGGCGCCATCACCGGCGTGGTCACGCCGGTGAGCGGGAAGGTGCGCACGCCGTCGCGCTTCTGGCGGGTGCGGGTCCAGGCCAGGTCCACGCCGTAGCTCAGATCGTGCTGCGCGGCACCGGTTTCGAAATGCTTGCGGAAATTCGCCTGCAGACCGTAGGTGCGCTGATCGAAATTGAACACGCGATCGCGGATGTCCTGCAGGATCGGCGGTGACAGCGTGCGCTCCTCGTGGGTGTACTGCGTGGTTTCACTGTCCTGACGGTAGATCTGCCAGTCCAGGCTGTCGGCAAAGCCGGCATCGAGTCCATCCCATTCATGCGCCAGCGACAGGCGCGCGCGGGTCTGGCGATCGCGGGCCGTGACCGCCGTGTTGGTGGCACGGGTCGCCGACTGGAAGCCCAGCGCATTGAGCAGGTTGGTATCGGCATTGTCCTCGGTGCCTTCCACCGTCAGGCGGAAGCGCTGCTGCTCGTTCGGTGCGAACACCAGCCGGGTCAGCAGGCTGCGGCCATCGCGTTCTTGCGGATTGGGTTGCGTGCGACCGCTGCCTTCGCCCCCGACGCGTCCCATGTTCTCGGTTTCCTTGCCCTGGCGATGGCCGACCACGGCCAGGCCGCTCCAGCGCTCGCCGCCGAAGGCGGCGGTGGCGCTGCCGAACAGTCCCTTCCAATCGCCCTCGTAGCCGAGCTTCAAGCCGAAGTAGGCGTCCTTGCCGTCCCCCAGATAGTCGGAGGGGTCCTTGGTGATGAACGACACCACGCCACCAAGCGCGTCGGATCCGTACAGGGAACTCGAAGGCCCGCGCACGATCTCGACCTGCTTGATCGTGTCCAGGTCGACCAGGTTGCGGCCGGCGTTGGAGAAGCTGCCGATCGAGAACGCATCGGCGACGGCGATGCCGTCGGTCTGGATGCGCACGCGGTTGCCGTCCAGGCCGCGGATGCGGAATCCGCCCATGCCGAACCGGCCGAAACTCGAGGTAACGCTGACACCCGGCTCGTAACGCACCAGATCCTTGATGTCGCGTACCAGGTGATCGTCCATCTGTTCGCGGTCGATCACGCTGACGGTGTTGGGCACGTCGGCGATCTCGCGTTCGCTGCGGGTCGCGGTGACCTGGACGCGTTCGAACTCGCGGGTGGGCGCTGTGCCGGCGGATGCGGCGTCGGCAGGCGTCTCAGCCTGGGCCATGCTTGCGCAGGCCAGCCACAATGCGGAGGTAAGCAGGGTTGGGCGAATCATCGGGGTACGGCAGTCCTTGATCGGTTTCCCGGCGCGCAACGCGTGCGCACCGTGGGTGGCGGGAAACCTGGAAGGCTGGCGGGCCGGTCGAACCGATGGCTGGCGCCCAGGCGGAGAGAGAAGGTCACCACCGCGGCGGCGCGCCCCGCCGGGGAGAGAGAGCGTTGGGGCGCGGCCGCGGCGGCGGTGTTTACTTGGTGAGGATCAGCTTGTCGTTGCTGGTGTGGCGCAGGCGATAGATCTTGTCGCCGTGGCGGATCAGCACTTCGCGCTGGCCCTTGAGCAGCACGTGGCTGTCCAGTACGTCCTCGGCGAGGGCGGCCGGCCGGGCAGGCAGACGGTCGCGCAGCGACAGGGGTTCGACGTTCGGCAATGAGGTGACGTTCGAGATCATGGTGGTGGGCTCCGGGTCGGGCCACTCAAATGATAATGATTCTCATTGGCTAGTCAAATCTTTTTTTCAATTCCCGGCTGGCGTTTCCGCCCTTGCCGTCAATGGCCGGAATTCAGGGGTATTCGCGACGCACGAAGTCCCACAGACCCAGCGCCACGGCGGCTACGCCGCCCAGCAGGCCGGTCACGGCGACCTGTCCCATCAGTTCGCCCTGCCCCGCGAACACCTGCATCGGCAAGGTCCACGGATACCACGGTCCGAAGCGGGCCGACTGGCCGATCAGGAATCCGGCCACGGTGGCGGTCATGCCGGTCGCGACCGCCACGGTGAAGCTGGTCCAGCGCAGGGCGATCCACAGGTGCAGGCCGATGATGCAGGCGGACGCGGCCAGGATGACCGCCGCGCGCAGACCGAGGAAGGCCCAGGGCACCGGGCCGCCGATGCCGAGCGGATTGTGCAGTTGCACCAGCAGCCATCCCCCCAGCGGAATCAGCGCGGCCAGCACCAGCGTCGCCAGCGCCACCATTCCGATCAGGATGATCAGCTTGCCCAGGTAGTGGGCGCTGCGCGGAACCGGCAACGCGAACAGGTGCTTCCACTGGCGTTCGCCGTGTTCGAGGCCGGCGAGCAACGCCGATTGCAGGGTCACGTACAGCGGCAACATCAGGAACGCCCACAGCAGCATCACGCCCTGGATGAAGCGCTCCCACGCCAGCAGCGGCGTCGCCAGCGGTTGCCCGCCCTTGCTTAGCAGCAATTGCAGCACCGACAGCGCCACCACCAGCCCCGGCGCGATGAAGCAAAGGCGCAGTGCCAACGTGCCCTTCAGTTTCAACGATTCGGCGGACAGCGCGCGCAGGCTTGCGGGAATGATCGCGCTCATGCCGCCTGCTCCTGCGCGGGATCGCCGGTGAGGGTGAAGAACAGTGATTCCAGCGACACCGCCTCGCGCGCCAGATGGGAAACACCGATTCGGCGGCCGACCAACAGGCGATTGATGTCCTGTTCGCTGCGCAGATGCAGGTGGACCTTCAGTCCTTCCGCATCGAGATCGCTGATCCGCTCGCCTGCCTGGCGCAGGGTCTCGGCGGCCTGCGCGGGATCGTCGCAGCGGATCTGCAGGCGTGGGCGCGCGCGTGACCGCAGTTCCTCCAGCCGTCCTTCGAAACGGAGCTGCCCCGCCTGCAGCACGCCGACATGGCTGGCAATCAACTCGATCTCGCCAAGCAGGTGGCTGGAGACGAACACGGTAATGCCCTGCTGCGCAAGCTCCCGCAGCAACCGGCGCATGTCGAGGATGCCGGCGGGATCCAGGCCGTTGCTGGGCTCGTCGAGGATCAGCAGGCCGGGCGAAGGCAGCAGGCTGAGGGCCAGCGCCAGGCGCTGGCGCATGCCCAGCGAATACTCGCGCACGCGCCGATCGCCGGCGTCGCGCAATCCGGTCAGATCCAGTACTTCGTCGATGCGCTTGCGCGGCAGATCGAGCAGGCGGCGGGTGACCTCCAGGTTCTGCCGACCGCTGAGGTGGGGATACAACGAAGGGGATTCCACCAACGCACCCACCCGCGACAGTACCCGCCGGTCATCGCGCACGAGCGGCTGGCCGAACAGTTCCACCCGTCCGCGATCCGGATGCAGCAGGCCCAGCAACAAGCGCACCGTGGTCGTCTTGCCGGCGCCGTTCGGCCCCAGGAAGCCGTACACGGTGCCCGCCGGCACATGCAGGTTGAGCGACTGCACGCCGAAGCCGCCGGGAAAGCGGCGCTGCAGATCGAAGGTCCGGATTGCGTAGGTCATGGCCGCTCCTGCGGATAGGGCCGCAGTATCGGCATCGTCACCTCGCGGACTCCCCTGCCGGGAGTCACGCCGTGTCGTTGGTCATGTGTTGTGGTGGTTTTGGGTGAATGGCTTTCGGTGGCTGATCGGAGCGTCGAGATCATCGGCTTCGGCTTGCCCCCACCCCAGCCCTCCCCCCGGGAACGGAGGAGGGGGTACATGGTGCCGTGTGAACGTTGGAGTCACGCGGCGGGATTGGTCATGTGTTGTGGTGGTTTTGGGTGGGGGCGTTTGATGGCTGATTGGAGCGTCGGGATCAGTGGCTCCGGCTTGCCCCCACCCCGACCCTCCCCCGTGAACGGGGGAGGGGGGTGATGTCACTTCATTTGTTGTCAGCTGGCGGCGGCGCCCAGTCGTTCCCAGACGGTTTCGTCGTAACGCTGCGCCAGATCGATGGCGGTCAGATTCTGTTGCAGTTGCCCGACCCTGCTGGCGCCGGTGATGACGGTGGACACATGCGGATTGCGCAGGCACCACGCGATCGCCAATGGCGCCGGGGCTTCGCCGAGTTCGGCCGCCAGCGCGGTGAAGCGGCGCGCGCGCTCCAGCTTGCGGTCACCGGCGGTGCCGATCACCATCCGCTGCAACTCCTCGTTGCCGGCGTGGCCCAGGCGGGTATCGTCCGGAATGCCGTCGTTGTATTTGCCGGTCAGCAGGCCGGAGCCCAACGGCGACCAGGTGGTGGTGCCGAGGCCGAGTTCGGCATACAGCGGCGCGTATTCGAGTTCGACCCGCTGGCGGCGCAGCAGGTTGTACTGCGGCTGCTCCATGGTCGGGCCGTGCAGGTGATGCTGGCGCGCGACGCGGGCGGCCTCGCGGATCTGCGTCGCCGGCCACTCCGAGGTGCCCCAATACAGCACCTTGCCCTGCCGGACCAGCGCGTCCATCGCCCAGACCGTTTCCTCGATCGGCGTTTCCGGATCGGGACGATGGCAGAAGAACAGATCCAGATAATCGACCTGCAGACGCGCCAACGCCGCGTGGCAGGCGTCGGTGACGTGCTTGCGCGAGAGCCCGCGCTGGGTCGGGCGGGGCGTTTCGGCCGAACCGAAGAAGACCTTGCTGGAGACGCAATAGCCGTCGCGTGGCAGGCCGAGGTCGCGCAACGCCTGGCCCATCACCGTTTCCGACGCGCCCTGGGCATAGCTTTCGGCGTTGTCGAAGAAATTGACGCCATGGTCCCACGCGCAGGCCAGCAGATCGCGCGCGGCTTCGCGCCCGACGCGATCGCCGAACGTCACCCAGCTGCCGAAGGAGAGTGCCGACAACTGCAATCCGGAGCTTCCCAGGCGGCGGTACTGCATGGACGGCAACCTCGCACGGACGGGTAAATGAGAACAGTTTACGCCCGCGCCCGCGGGCCTCCGCTAGAATGCGCGCACTTACCTCCGGGGAGTAGCCCGTCCGCCACGCGCGGATACCCTGCATCAACACACTTGGCGGCACGCCATGGTGCGGGGGACGAAGCAAAGGCTTCGTCGGGCAAGACCGAAGGCAAGCGCGACGCGACCCGGGCCGGGCTGCGTGCGTTTGCCTTCGCGTCCATGCGAAGCCCGGCCCCGGAGTTCCTGATGTTGCTGTCGTTCCAGGCCCTGCTGGTCTCCACCGGCACGGTCGCGCTCGCCGAGATCGGCGACAAGACCCAACTGCTCGCCCTGTTGCTGGCCGCGCGCTACCGCAAGCCCTGGCCGATCGCCTGGGGCATTCTCGCCGCAACCCTGGTCAACCACGCCATCTCCGCCTGGCTGGGAGCCGAACTGACCCGCTGGCTGTCGCCGGACGTGCTGCGCTGGGGCGTGGCCGCGAGCTTCCTGGCGGTCGCGCTGTGGACGCTCAAGCCGGACAAGCTGGACGAGGACGAAGAGAAACTGCCGGCCTACGGCGCCTTCGTGGCGACCACGGTCGCGTTCTTCCTGGCCGAAATCGGCGACAAGACCCAGGTGGCGACGGTGCTGCTGGGCACCCGCTACGACCCGCTGTGGCAGGTCATCGCCGGCACCACCCTGGGCATGCTGGTGGCCAACCTGCCGGTGGTGTGGCTGGGCCACCGGTTCGCCGACCGGCTGCCGCTGAAGCTGGCGCGCACGGTCGCGGCGCTGGTGTTCCTGGGCCTGGCCGCGTGGGTGGCCTGCTTCGGGGTCGGCTGAGCCCCGCTGGAGCGCGATTCAGGCAGGCCGGCTCGCCCGGCCTGCTAGACTGCCCGCCTTTGAACGACGCGTAGTGGTCTGGGGGATTGCATGGTGGAAGCTCTGGGGCGGATCGGCTTCGGCCTGTTCGGCCTGGTGGTACTGATCGGTATCGCCTGGCTGTTCTCGAACAATCGCCGCGCCGTCGACTGGCGGCTGGTGGTCACCGGCATCCTGCTCCAGATTGGCTTCGCCGCCATCGTCCTGCTGGTGCCCGGCGGCCGCGACGTGTTCGATTGGCTGGGCCAGGGCTTCGTGAAGGTGCTGAGCTTCGTCAACGAGGGCTCCAACTTCATCTTCGGCGGCCTGATGGACACCTCCAAGGTGGGCTTCATCTTCGCCTTCCAGGTCCTGCCCACCATCATCTTCTTCTCCGCGCTGATGGGCGTGCTGTATCACTTGGGCGTGATGCAGGCGGTGGTGCGGGCAATGGCCTGGGCCATCACCAAGGTGATGAACGTGTCCGGCGCCGAAACCACCAGCGTGTGCGCCAGCGTGTTCATCGGCCAGACCGAGGCGCCGCTGACCGTGCGCCCGTACATCCCGCGGATGACCGAGTCCGAACTGATCACCATGATGATCGGCGGCATGGCCCACATCGCCGGCGGCGTGCTGGCGGCTTACGTGGGCATGCTCGGCGGCAGCGATCCGGTGCAGCAGGCGTTCTACGCCAAGCACCTGCTGGCGGCCTCGATCATGGCCGCGCCCGCCACCCTGGTCGTGGCCAAGCTGCTGATTCCGGAAACCGGCACGCCGCTGACCCGCGGCACGGTGAAGATGGAAGTGGAGAAGACCACCAGCAACGTCATCGATGCGGCCGCGGCCGGTGCCGGCGACGGCCTGCGCCTGGCGCTGAACATCGGCGCGATGCTGCTGGCCTTCATCGCCCTGATCGCGCTGCTCAACGCCCCGCTGACCTGGCTGGGCGAAATCAGCGGCCTGCAGGCGATGCTGGGCAAGCCGACCAGCCTGTCCACCCTGCTGGGTTACCTGCTGGCGCCGATCGCCTGGGTGATCGGTACGCCGTGGGCGGACGCGACCACCGTGGGTTCGCTGATTGGCCAGAAGGTCGTGATCAACGAATTCGTCGCCTACACCGAACTGGCCAAGGTCGTGAACGGCCAGGTGCCGGGCATGATGCTGAGCGACGAAGGCCGCCTGATCGCGACCTATGCGCTGTGCGGCTTCGCCAACTTCAGCTCGATCGCGATCCAGATCGGCGGCATCGGCGGCCTCGCGCCGGAGCGCCGCGCCGACCTGGCGCGCTTCGGCCTGCGCGCGGTGCTGGGCGGTTCCATCGCCACCTTCATGACCGCGACGATTGCCGGCGTGCTGACCCACTTCGGCTGATCGCCGCCTTCCGCTACCACGCCGCCGGAGACGATGTGCTCCAGCGGGCAACCGCCCCGCCCGGAACAAGCTGACCACCTCCATGCCCAGCGTCACCCTCGTCGGTTCCTTCAATGTCGATCACGTCTGGCGCTGCGATCAGCTGCCGGCGCCCGGCGCCACCATCGCCGGCCGCTACGACACCGGTCCCGGCGGCAAGGGCTTCAACCAGGCCATCGCCTCGGTGCGCGCGGGCGCGGACACGCGTTTCGTCTGTGCGCTGGGCGATGACGCCGGCGGGCAACTGGCGCGCGGCCTGGCCGCGGACAACGGCGTGACGCTGATCGCGCAGGCATCGGCCGAACCGACCGGCACCGCCGGCATCTACGTCGATGCGATGGGGCGCAACACCATCGTGATTGGCGCCGGCGCCAACGCGGATCTGTCGGTCGATTTCGTCGAGACGCAACGCGACGCGATCACCGGCGGCGGCGCGCTGCTGGTGCAACTGGAATCACCGCTGGACAGCGTGCTGGCCGCCCTGCGCGCTGCGCGCGGACACGGGGTGCCCACGCTGCTCAACCCCGCCCCGGCCAACTCCGCGACCACCGTCGAGCTGCTGTCGCTGGCCGACGTGCTGACACCCAACGAAACCGAGTTCGCCGCCCTGCTCGCCCGCCATGTCGGCGAACGGGTGGCACCGGAGGATGTGGCCGCGCTGGATGGCCAGCGCCTGCACGCGCTGTGCCGTGAAGTGCTGCCGCGCGGGACGGTGGTCATCACCCTCGGCGCCACCGGCGTGTTCGTCTCGCACGCCGAGGAACAGCAACGCGGCGATGCCAGGATGTTCTATCGGCACGCGGCCGAGTCGGTGACCGCGATCGACACCACCGGCGCGGGCGATGCCTTCAACGGTGCGCTGGCCGCGTCGCTGGTGCATGCGCCGGACGCCGCGTTCGCCGAGCACGTGCGCTTCGCCAACCGTTATGCCGCGTTGTCGACCGAACGCGCGGGCGCGGCGTTGGCGATGCCCACGCGGGCGGACGTGCAGGCGCGCTTCGGCGACTGATTCGTACGGCGGCGGCGGCGGCCACGGCTGTCACGCCTGTCCATTCCGGGTTTCGGCCAGCCAGCGCCAGAAGCGATCATCGGATTGGCGATCATGCAGGCTGGCGATCCGCCTGACGATGATCGATGCGGTCGCCGGGACGTCCAGATCCAGATCGCGTTCGACGTAGGCGCGGAACCGCAGCGGCGCCAGATAGTCTTCCGCCAGGCCATAGCCCATGGCATAGGCCTCGGCCGGCGCCATCGCGAAATAGTCCGGCGCCGACAGTTCCGGATAGCCCAGGGCCAGCAGGCGCAGCAGGTGCACCGGATCGTCGGCCAGTTCGCACAGCAGCGCCGGCCCTTCGGGCGCGCCGACATGGACCAGCCGCTGGTGGCCATGGTCGTCCAGCCACAGGCCGGCGCGGGAACCATCCAAGCCGGTATCGACGAACAGCACCAGGCGGTCGTTGACCCGCGGATGCTCGCTGCGCGTCCAGGCCCGGGTGTCGTCCCTCGCGGGTATCCTCAGCGTCACCCGCGAGGATCCCGGTTCCTGGCCGGGATACAGGCGCGCGACCTGCCCGCTTCTTCCGCCGCCGACAAAGCCATTCACGTCCAGCCAGTCCAGCGCCTGCCAAAGCAGGGGCGGTAGCGGATTGGCGACCGGAAAGGCCGCGGCGACACGCTCGGCGAAACCGCTCCCGCGCTTCATGCGGGACTCCCGAAGGCGGGCGCGGGATCGTTGAGGTGTCCGCCCGGGGTCTCGCCCAGTTGCTCGACCAAACCAGCCAACTGACCGACGAAGCCACCCTCCTCCTGCTCCAGGGCCAACCGGCGGGCCGCGGGAAGCATGGTCAGCGCGACCGCCCTGACCCGGCCGCGCGGCGAGGGGAACGCGGCGGGCACGGTCGCCGCGCGCACGCCAACCAGGACGGTCACCAACCCGCTGGCGGAACGCCAGGCATCGGGCAGGCCCGCCACCCTCATCTGCAGGCTGAAGGCGCCCTGCTCGCGCAGCAGCGACAGGAAACGACCGTGGGCCACCGCGTTCTGGCTGACCTGGTGGACCAGATCGAACAACCAGGAGGTCCCCGGATCGGCCAGCGCGCCACGCGCTTCGGCGTAGACCTCGATCCCCAGACCGGGCGTCGTCGTGCCCGCGCCGGCGGCGTCCAACGGATTGCCCGGGTCGAAGGGGTCGAAAGGATCGGAAAGCCCATCGCTGAAGATCAGCGTGGTATCGGGACGCTGGATCACCCGCCAGGCCTGGCGCAGCGCCGGCCAGATCGGACCGCGGGTGAAGACAGGGTGCCGGGGCGGCGGCAGTGGATACGGCCTGACGTTGCCCAGGCCGGTGAAGAAGGCCTGGCGCGCCCCCGCCATCGCGGTCAGCGCGGTTTCGTTGAGCCTGGGCTCCTGCGCGGTGGCGAATGGCGAGGCAGGGTTCTGGGGCGCCCTCGGGGCGTCCGGCGGAAGCGATCCGGCCCCATCGGACACCGTGTTCGGTTCTATGTTCCAGCTGTTCATGGGATGGCGAGGACTCCGGGCGATGCGCCGGGGATTCCCCTCCCGGCGCGCCTCCGGAAAAGACCATGCCGGCCGCCCTGGGGACCATCGGAAAGCTCCTAAAAAGCCAGGACGCCGCGCCATTCCGGAAGCCGGCCCGCGCTCGTACCGATAACGTTTCTCATTTACAATGCCGCCGATTTCACTCCACCCCCCATCCCATGCATTCCCATCGTCCCCATTTGCTGGCGGCCGCCCTGCTGGCCGCCCTCCCCACCCTTGCGCACGCCCAGACCGGCGCCACCGACGCGCCGGTCGAACTGGACCGCGTCAGCGTCTCGGCCAGCACCAGCCGCATCCCCGACTCCGCCGCCGCGCTGCCCAACACCATCACCGTGATCGACAAGGTCCAGCTCGACCAGCAACTGGCGCTGACCCAGGACCTGTCGCAGGTGCTGGCCAACCTGATCCCCTCGTTCACGCCCTCGCGGCAGAAGCTGACCAACGCCGGCGAGAACCTGCGCGGCCGCAAGCCGCTGTACCTGGTGGACGGCGTGCCGCAGTCCACCCCGCTGCGCGAAGGCGGCCGTGACGGCCACACCATCGATCCGGCGATGATCGAACGCATCGAAGTCATCCATGGCGCCAACGCGATGCAGGGCCTGGGCGCTTCCGGCGGCATCATCAACATCATCACCAAGCGCGCGCCGCGCAAGGACGGCGATCGCTTCCACGATGTTTCCGTGGGCACCAGCACCGCGCTGCCGCACGAGAGCGACAGCACCGGCTACCGCGCCTCCTACGTGTTCGGCATGCGCGAGGGCGCGTTCGATTTCGTCGGCGGCGCCTCCTACGCCAGCGAAGGGCTGTACTACGACGGCGACGGCCGCGCGATCGCGGTCAACGACGTGCAGGGCGATCTGATGGACGCGCGCAGCCACAACCTGTTCGCCAAGGCCGGCTGGAACATCGACGAGAACCGTCGCCTGCAGCTCAGCGCCAACCGCTACGAGCTGGTGGGCAACAACGACTATGTGACGGTGAACGGCAACCCGGCCACCGGCCAGTTGGCGACCTCGGTGCGTGGCAGCAAGCCCGGCGAGGGCACCCGCAACCTGTCCACCTCGCTGAGCGTGGACTACACCGACAAGGACCTGGCCGGCGGCTACCTGCAGGCGCAGCTTTACTGGGTGGACTTCAAGGGCCGCTACGGCAGCACCGACTGGGAAGACTTCTGGGGCGACGGCCGCGACCCGCACTGGTTCGATCAGTCGCAGAACCTGTCCGAGAAACTGGGCGGCAAGTTCAGCTGGTCGCGCGGCAACCTGTTCGACCAGAACCTGCGCGTGACCCTGGGCCTGGACATCGCCCGCGACAAGACCCAACAGGAACTGGTGCGCGCGCGCATGGCCTGGGTGCCGGAGACCATCTACGAATCGTGGTCGCCGTTCGTGCAGGCCGAATGGTGGATGACCGAATCGCTGATGTTCACCGCCGGCCTGCGCCACGAGCGCGGCAAGCTGAAGGTGGACGACTACCTGACCGTTCCGGATCAGCGCACCAATCCGCCGGGCGTCCGCGGCACCCGCTACTTCGTCGAGGGCGGCGAACCGGAAACCCGCGAGACCATGCCCAACGCCGGCATCGTCTGGGAAGTCACCGACACGCTGAAGCTTTACGCCTCGTACTCCGAGGGCTACACCGTCGCCGACATCGGCCGCGTCCTGCGCGGCATCACCGCGCCCGACCAGCGTGTCGCCAACCTCGTCGATCTGCAGCCGGTCATCGCCGACAACCAGGAAATCGGCCTGGATTACGACAACGGCCGCTGGCTGGTGCACCTGGCGGCGTACTGGTCCGATTCGGACCTCGGCGCGCGCCTGAACTACGACACCGCCACCCGCACCTACAAGGTCGCGCGCGAGCGCACCGAGATCAAGGGCATCGACGGCAGCGTCGCCTACCAGGCCGAGAACGGCATGCGCGCCGGCGTTGCGTACGCACGCAGCGAAGGCCGCTACGACAGCGATCGCGACAACCGGGTGGACAGCGACCTGCCGGGCGTGAATGTCAGCCCCGACCGCTGGACCGCCTTCTGGGAAGTGCCGGTGACGCCGTCGGCGGATCTGCGCCTGCAGGCCAGCCGCTCGCAGGATCGCAGCTTCGATTTCCGCGGTGTCACCAATCCCAACACCCGCTTCAACGGCTACACCACCGTGGATCTGCTCAGTCGCTTCCGTCTGCCGGTCGGCACGCTCAGCGTCGGCATCGAGAACCTGTTCAACGAGCAGTACGTGACCTACTACTCGCAGAGCACGCCGCGCGAGGACACTTATGTCGCCGGGCGTGGACGGGTGCTGTCGCTGAGCTGGTCGCACCGGTTCTGAACGGCCACTCCTGAACGGCTGCCGCCACAACGCCCCGCATGTCGCACCGCCAGGCCACATCCGCTTCCACGCCGCCACGCCATCGCGTGCGCGGCGCGCTGAAGTGGTTGCACCTGTGGCTGGGGCTGATTGTCGGCACGGTGTTCGCGCTGGTCGCGCTCAGCGGCACCGTGCTGACCTTCCAGCGGGAAATCCTGCTCGCCCAGCATCCGGAATGGACCCGGCGGCCGTTGCCGGGCACGGATGCACAGGCAAAGGCGTTCGCACGCCTGCTGGCCGAATGGCAGCCGCGCGGCCTGCGCTCGGTGGACATTCCCACCGCGCGCCTGCCGGTCTGGCAGGCGTATTTCCCGGACGGCGAACGCCGCTATTTTGATCCTGCCAGCGGCGAACTGCTGCTGATCCGCAACGCCGACAACGATCCGGTGTTGTGGCTGCGCGAACTGCATACCCACCTGCTGTATGGCGAAACCGGCGAGGATCTGCTCGGCATCTGCGGGCTGATCGCGATCTTCCTGCTGTTGTCCGGCCTGTACCTGTGGTGGCCGCGCAAGGGCGCGCTGGCCGCCAGCCTGCGCTGGCACGCCGGCCCGCCGACCCGGCGCTGGCTGAGCTGGCACCGCAGCACCGGCGCGGTGCTGTTGCCGCTGCTGCTGCTGGCGACGGTGACCGGCGTGGCGATCGTCTATCACGACGCGGTCCGGCCGGCGCTGCGCTGGAGTTTCGACGACGGTCCCGAGGTGGTGCCGCCGCTGCCGATGGCGCCGCGCGAAGCCGACGTCGACTGGGCCGCGATCCTGCGCGCCGCGCAGGCGGCAGTGAAAGGCGGGGAACTGCGGCGCATTTCCCCGCCGGACGACCAGGACGCCCTGGTCACCATCCGCTACCGGGCCATCGGCGAATGGCATCCGAACGGGCGCAGCCAGGTCTGGCTGGACCCCTACGCCGCCCGCGTCGTCCAGGTCCACACCGCCACCCGCCAGGGCGCGGGCGCACGCATCGACGAGGCCATGTATCCGCTGCATGGCGGCTTCATCGGCGGCTGGCCGTGGCAATGGGCGGTGGCGGCGTCCGGCCTGCTGCCGCCATTCTTCCTGGTCACCGGCTTCCTGTTCTGGCGCGCGCGCCGTCGTCGTACCGTCACGGATCCTTAAGACGCCACGGCTAAGCTCGCCAGGCCACCCGTTTCCAAGGAGGACTTCATGGCAGGCAAGTTCGTGATCGGCAAGCGCAGCAACGGCGATTTCCAGTTCAACCTGAAGGCCGGCAACGGCCAGGTCATCCTGAGCAGCCAGGGCTACGCCGACAAGGCCGGCTGCAAGAACGGCATCGACTCCGTGAAGAAGAACAGCACCGACGACGCCCGCTACGAGCACAAGGTGTCCAGCAACAACAAGTTCTTCTTCAATCTGCTGGCCGGCAACAGCCAGGTCATTGGCACCAGCGAGATGTACGAATCCGAATCCAGCCGCGACAACGGCATCGCATCGGTGAAGAGCAACGCCCCGGATGCCGAGGTGGTCGACGAGACCGCCTGATGTCCTTCCGCGCGGCCCGGTCGACCACCGGCCGCGCCTCCCTGTTCCTTCGTTTCCATCGGCAGCCAATCGCCGCGCTTCCGCGGCGCGCGCCCGATCCGGCACGCTGACCGTCCGCGCCGCGCTCGCGGCGTATGCTGCGACCTTCCGTCGCATTGCCCCTCCTCCCGCGCCTCGTCCAGGATCGGGTCCCGACTCCGGAGATTCGCATGGAAGGCAATACGGCGCTGTTGTTGGCCGCGACGGGCACGGCGCTCGCGGCGCTGCTGCATATCGGCTGCATCGCGTTCGGTCCCGCCTGGTACGACGCCCTGGGGGCCGGCGAACGGATGGTCCGCTGGTCGCGCGAGCGCCGATGGCGGCCGACGGTCATCACCGGCGCGATCACGATCGTACTGGGGATCTGGACGCTGTACGCGCTGGCCGGCGCGGGAATGCTTCCCACCCTGCCGGCCACCCGCTTCATCCTGCCCGCGATCACCGCCGTCCTGCTGTTGCGCGGAATCGCCGGCGTGGCCATCGCCGCGCTTCGGCCCGGCTACAACGGTGTCCGCTTCTGGATCGTCAGTTCGGTCGCCTGCCTGGGACTCGGCGGGTTCTATCTTGCCGGCACCCTGCAGGTCTGGCCCAGCCTGTAGGCACACGTTCTCGCGCGTCCGCCGCACTACAATGCGCGCATGCAGATCGGTCCGCACCGCATCGATACCCCGGTGATCCTGGCTCCCATGGCCGGGGTCACCGACAAGCCGTTCCGCCAGCTGTGCAAGCGGCTGGGCGCCGGACTGGCCGTGTCGGAAATGACCATCAGCGACTCGCGCTTCTGGAAGACCGACAAATCGCGCCGGCGCATGGACCACGACGGCGAGCCGGCGCCGATCAGCGTCCAGATCGCCGGCACCGAGCCGCGCCAGCTGGCCGAGGCCGCGCGCTACAACGTCGATCACGGCGCCCAGATCATCGATATCAACATGGGTTGCCCGGCCAAGAAGGTCTGCAACGCCTGGGCCGGCTCGGCGCTGATGCGCGACGAATCGCTGGTGGCGCGGATCCTGGAGGCCGTGGTCGGCGCGGTCGACGTCCCGGTGACCCTGAAAATCCGCACCGGATGGGATTGCGACCACCGCAACGGGCCGGTGATCGCGCGCATCGCCGAGGCCAGTGGCATCGCCGCGCTGGCGGTGCACGGACGCACCCGCGACCAGCACTACACCGGCCAGGCCGAGTACGACACCATCGCCGCGATCAAGGCCGAACTGCGCATCCCCGTGTTCGCCAATGGCGACGTCGATTCGCCGCACAAGGCCGTGGCCGTGCTGAAGGCCACCGGCGCCGACGCGGTGATGATTGGCCGCGCCGCGCAGGGCCGGCCATGGATCTTCCGCGAGGTGGCGCATTTCCTGGCCACCGGCGATCTCCTGCCCGCACCCGCGCTGTCGGAAGTCCGTGATGTCCTGCTCGGCCACCTGCATGCGCTGCATGGGTTCTACGGCGAGGCGCAGGGCGTGCGCATCGCCCGCAAGCACCTGGGCTGGTATGCGAAGGATCGTCCCGAGAACGCCGCCTTCCGCGCGGTGGTCAACCGCGCCGAAACCGCCGAAGCGCAGATCGCGCTGACCACCGATTACTTCGACGCCCTGATCGCGGGCGTCGTCCCGGAGCTGCCCGCCGCCGCCTGACCGGAGCCGTGCCATGAGCGAATCCCCGTCTCCCGCGTATCTGCACGGTTTCTCGCCGGTGGAGCAGGCCCGCCTGATGAAGCAGGCACGGCTGGCCGAATCCACCATCTTCAGCCGCATCGACTACACCGGCGTGCGGCGGGTGCTGGAAGTCGGCAGCGGAGTCGGCGCGCAGACCGAAATCCTGCTGCGGCGGTTCCCCGACATCCACGTGACCTGCGTGGACCTGAATTCGCTGCAGTTGGAAGCCGCGCGCCGCAATCTGGCCCAGATGCCCTGGTGCCGCGAACGCTACGAGCTGCACCAGGCCGATGCCACCAACCTGCCGTTCGAACCGCGCACCTTCGATGCCGCGTTCCTGTGCTGGGTACTGGAACACGTGCCCTCGCCGCAGCGGGTGCTCAACGAGGTGCGCCGCGTGCTCGCGCCCGGCTCGCCGGTCTACGTCACCGAGGTGATGAACTCCTCGTTCCTGCTGCATCCCTACTCGCCCAACGTTTGGCGCTACTGGATGGCGTTCAACGATTTCCAGTACGACAACGGCGGGGATCCGTTCGTCGGCGCCAAGCTCGGCAACCTGCTGCTGGCCGGCGGTTTCCGCGACGTGCAGACCGAGATCAAGACCTTCCATTTCGACAATCGCGAACCGGCGCGGCGCAAGACCATGATCGCGTTCTGGGAGGAATTGCTGCTGTCGGCGTCCGAGCAGTTGCTGGAGGCCGGCCGGGTCACCCCGGACGTCGTCGAAGGCATGCGCCGCGAGATGAACGATGTGCAGAACGATCCGAACGCGGTGTTCTTCTACGCGTTCGTGCAGGCCAGCGCCACGGTCTACTGACTATCCGTACCGCCGGACCGCTTCACTCACGGCGCCCCCGGGATCGCGGTCTCCGTCGGCGGTTCCTCCACGATGACGCTGCGCAGGGTGCGCGCATCGGCATGCCAGATGCGATGCCACATCGCCGCCAGCAGCGTCCGCAGCCCGCTCCAGCCGGATATCGGCGCCTGCCAGGGCTGTTGCACCGGCGGCATCGGCTGCCAGCGGCCCCCCTGCCGTCGCGCGACCTCGAAACTGAAGTTGTAGTCCGGCTCCAGTCCCATCCGCAGGTCCGACAGCACCAGCACGCCGTCGTCCCGTACCCGCGCGCGCATGAAGCCGCGGTTGAACCATTGCAGGCGTTGCACGGCGGGAATCCCGCGGGCTTCGGCCAGCGCCTGCACATTGGACGGATATCCGCGGAATGCCATCGCGCCGCGATCCGAAGCAATCGAATACTCCGCCTCCACATAGCCGGAAGGCGTCATCGCCACCACTCGCCACAGCAGCGTGTTGAACGGCATCGGCACGCTGAAGTACGGCGCATCGTCCAGCCCCATCGCCGCCAGCGAGCGTTCGGCGACCCGATCGACCTGGGCCTTGGCCAGCAGCGACCAGCCCAGGTAGGCGCTGCTCAGCACCAGTCCGGCCAGCAACGCACGCCGCGCGGCGGTCCGGTCGCGCCACCACCACGCCAGCACGCAGGCGATCAGCAGCCAGATCGTGTACAGCGGATCGATGATGAAGACGCTCGACCACATCGTTGGATGTGGTTGCAGTGGCCACCACAACTGGGTGCCGTAGACGGTGAATGCGTCCAGCAGCGGATGGGTGATCAGCGCCAGCTGGATCGCCCAGAACCAGCGCGCCGGCGCCTGCGCGACGCGGCCATTGCGTTGCTTGCACAGCCACCAGATCAACCCGCCCACCCACGGCAGCACGAACAGCGAATGGCTGAAGCTGCGGTGCATCGTCATCAATGCCACCGGATCGTCGGTGAGCAGCAGGATGGGCAGGCTGTCGAGGTCGGGCAGCGTGCCGAGCGCCGCACCGGCCAGCAGGGCGGCGCGGCGGTGGGCGGCGGGCGCGATGGCCGCCGCGATGGCGCCGCCAAGGACGATCTGGGAGAGGGAATCCATGGCGGGATGCTAGCAGTTGGCTGGCTGGGGGGCGGGTGAGGCGAACAGCAAATCCCCCTCAATCCCCCTTTTTCAAAAGGGGGAGGTAACTCCTCAATCAGTACAGGCGGCGGCCCCTTCAATGCCCCCTTTGAAAAAGGGGGCGGGCGGCCGCGCAGCGGGCGACGGGGGATTTGCTTTTCGCGCCAAATTCCCCGGCTATCAGGCCGCCTTCGCTTCCGGCCGCTCCAGCGCCACCAGCCGCAGGCGCGGCGGGACTTCGCTCAATACCTGACCGGTGTGCGACAGCAGGCGCAGGGTGCCGTCGGCTTCCTCGCTGAGCGCGGTGAGGCTTTCCACCCAGTCGCCGTCGTTGGCGTACAGCAGGCCGTCGCGCTGGAACAAGGCGGCGCGGTGGATATGGCCGCACAGGATGCCGTCGAGTCCGCGCCGGCGCGCGTCGTCCAGGCCCGCCTGCACGAAGCGGCCGATGTAGCGCTCGGCCGCATCGCTCTGCCGCTTGAGGTATTCGGCCAGTGACCAGTAACGCAGGCCCAGCCGGCGGCGGATGCGGTTGGTCAGGCGGTTGCCGGTGAGGATGCGGTAGTACAGCCAGTCGCCGAACTTCTCCTGCAGCCCGCCAAAATGGGTGATGCCGTCGTAATCGTCGCCGTGGGTGACCAGCAGACGGCGGCCATCGGCGGTCACGTGGATGGCGCGCCGGCGCACCTGCATGGCCGGCAGCATCAGGCCGCAGAAGCGGCGGATGGGGCGGTCGTGGTTGCCCGGCACGTAGATCAGTTCGGTGCCGTTGCGCACCAGCGCGTGCAACTGCTCGATCACCCGGTTGTGGGCGGCGTCCCAGTTGGCGCGACGTTGCGCCATCCACCACAGGTCGACGATGTCGCCGACCAGATAGAGCCGGCGGCAGCGCAGGGTCGCCAGGAAATCGGCGAATTCGGCGGCGTGGCAGTGCTTGGAACCCAGATGGACATCGGAAACGAAGACCGCCCGCCGGATGCCCGCGTCGACGGCCAGCGGGCTCATGCCGGCACCGCCTCGGCGGACGGCTGCAGGTAGCGCGCCCGCTTCTTTGGCCGGATGCGATGCAGATCCACTTCAATCAACCCATCGATGGAATCGCAGAAAGCCGGATCCACGCCAAAGGCGAGGAAGCGCGCACCGCCGGGTTCGCACAGGTCCGTGTATTGCTTGTACAGCATCGGCACGCTGGCACCGAGGGCGTCGAGGTTGGCCTTGAGTACGCGGAACGCGGTATCGGCGTCCATCTCGCCGTAGCTGGGCGGCGCGGCGGAATAGCGGAACGGATGCCGAGACACCGCGTCGCGGCTGTCCACGCCGTAGTAGCGGGCGTAGTAGGAGACGACCTGTTCGCGCGCGTCGCGCGGCAGCGCCGCGCTCATCGACACCGCGCCGAACAGGTAGCGCACCCGCGGGTGCCGGCACAGGTAGGCGCCGATGCCCTGCCACAGGTAATCGATGCTGCGGCTGCCCCAGTACTCCGGGACGACGAAGCTGCGCCCCAGTTCCATGCCCTCGGCGATACGCGGCAGCGCATCGTCGGCATAGCGGAACAACGAGGCGGTATACAGGCCCTTCAGGCCGTGCTCGGCCAGCACGGGCGCGCCGCGCGCGATGCGGTAGGCGCCGGCGATCTTCCGCGCCTGTTCGTCCCACAGCACGATGTGCTCGTACCAGGCGTCGTAGGGATCCACGTCCAGGCGCTTGCCGGTGCCCTCGCCCACTTCGCGGAAGGTCAGCTCGCGCAGGCGGCCGATTTCACGCAGCACCGGCGAGTCCGGGGCCAGCCGGCCCACGCAGATGCGCTTGCCGTCGGTGGTGCGGCCCAGTCTTTCCAGCGCGTCGACCGCGACGGCCAGGCGTGCCGGCTCCACCGGCGGCACCAGCGGTTCCGGACTGACCGGTTCGTTGCGCTGCGCCTCGCGGCGACCCAGCGCGTACAGCGCGCGGCGTACCCGTTGCAGGGCGGTCTGGCTGTCCTCGTCGGCGGCGATGGTCATCGGCGTGCCGATTCGCAGGGCGATGCGGCGCTGGCTGCGCTTGAACATCTCGCGCGCCAGCAGGGCGGTGCCGGCTGGCTTGAACAGCGCCGAGGCGCCGTAGAAGAACGCGGAATTGCGCGCCTGCACCCGGATCGGCAGGACCGGCGTGCCGGTGCTGCGGGCGAAGCGCAGGAAGCCGCGCCGCCAGCGGGTGTCGGTGATGCCGCGCGGTCCCAGCCGCGAGACCTCGCCGGCCGGGAACACGATGACGCACTGTTCCGCCTCCAGCGCCTGCTCGACCGCGCGGATGCTCTCCGGGCGGGGATTGCCGCCCAGGATGCGCACCGGCAGCAGCAGGCCGGACAGGTTGTCGATGCTGGTCAGCATGTCGTTGGCGACGATCCTCACGTCGCGGCGGATGCCGCCGACGAAGTCCAGCAGGGCCATCGCGTCCAGCGCGCCGGAGGGATGGTTGGCGACGATCAGCAGGCGCCCGGTCGCCGGCACCCGCGCGCGCTCGGCCGCATCGACCGAGTAGCGCAGGTTGAGGAAGTCGATGGCCGCCTGCAGGAAGGCGAAGTCGCGCAGATGGGCGTGCTCGGCCAGGAAGGCGTAGGCCTGGTCCAGCCGCGACCAGCGGCCCAGGGTACGCAGCAGCGGCCGGGTCAGGCCGGCGCGACGGCCACGGAACCAGTGGGGGTAGCGTTCGGCAATCTGCTGTTCCAGCGGGCGCATGGTCGCTCGGATCCGGCCGGGGTCGGCGGGTTTCGCCGCGCAGCCTGCGCCCGCCGCGCGACAGCCCGATGGCAGCGGCGTGGCGGTTGCATGACAGCCCGGGACGGCCCCGGCTTAACGCAAGGAACATCCTGAACGGCGCAGAATGCACGCACCGCCCGGCGCGTGTATCATTCGCGCCCATCTTTTCATCCGAATACAGGGATATAAGCCCGATGTCCAACTACCTGTTCACGTCCGAATCGGTCTCCGAAGGCCATCCGGACAAGATCGCCGACCAGATTTCCGACGCCGTGCTGGACGCCATCCTGGCCCAGGACAAGCGCGCTCGCGTGGCTTGCGAAACGCTGGTCAAGACCGGCGTGGCCATCGTGGCCGGCGAGATCACCACCTCGGCGTGGATCGATCTGGAAGCGCTGACCCGCAAGGTGATCCTGGACATCGGCTATGACAGCAGCGACGTCGGCTTCGACGGCGCCACCTGCGGCGTGCTCAACCTGATCGGCAAGCAGTCCCCGGACATCAACCAGGGCGTCGACCGCAAGAAACCGGAAGAACAGGGCGCGGGCGACCAGGGCCTGATGTTCGGCTACGCCACCAACGAGACCGACAGCTACATGCCGGCGGCGATCCATCTGTCGCACCGCCTGGTCGAGCAGCAGGCCAAGGTCCGCAAGAAGAAGAACTCGCCGCTGCCGTGGCTGCGCCCGGACGCCAAGAGCCAGGTCACCCTGCGCTACGAAAACGGCAAGGCCGTGGCGATCGACGCGGTGGTGCTGTCCACCCAGCATGATCCGGACGTCAAGCAGAAGGATCTGGTCGAGGCCGTGCGCGAGCACATCCTCAAGCCGGTGCTGCCGGCCAAGTGGCTGCACAAGGGCACCAAGTTCCACATCAACCCGACCGGCAAGTTCGTCATTGGCGGCCCGGTGGGCGACTGCGGCCTGACCGGCCGCAAGATCATCGTCGACACCTACGGCGGCTGGGCCCGCCACGGTGGCGGCGCGTTCTCGGGCAAGGATCCGTCCAAGGTGGATCGCTCCGCCGCCTACGCCGCGCGCTACGTCGCCAAGAACGTGGTCGCCGCCGGCCTGGCCGATCGCTGCGAGGTGCAGGTCTCCTACGCCATCGGCGTGGCCGAGCCGACCTCGATCTCGGTGACCACCTTCGGCACCGGCAAGATCAGCGACGACAAGATCGAGAAGCTGATCCGCAAGCACTTCGATCTGCGTCCGTACGGCATCATCCAGATGCTGGACCTGATCCACCCGATGTACCAGGCCACCGCGTCCTACGGCCACTTCGGCCGCAAGCCGCACGAGATCAGCTACCTCGACGGCGCCGGCAAGAAGCAGACCGGCACCGCGTTCTCGTGGGAAAAGACCGATCGCGCCGAAGCCCTGCGCAAGGACGCCGGCCTGAAGTAAGCCGGCACGCGCGAACGCCTCCGGAAAGACCCCGCTTCGGCGGGGTTTTTCTTTTCCGGTCCCGCGCCTCGCGTGAGTGGAAGGATGACGCTGACCGGTCCGTGCCCCGCATTTCGTCTATTCTCCCTGCCATGGGGAAATCATCCGAACGACGACCGATCGCCGCGCGCGGCAGCGGCTGGGCGCGTGCATCGAGCGCGGCGCTGGCGCGCTCACGGGTCACGCCCAACCAGATCTCGGTGCTCAGCATCTTTTTCGCGGCGGTCGGCGCGGCGATGCTGGCATGGGTGCCCTCCACGGCCGGCCTGCTGCTGTGCGCGGCCTGCGTGCAGTTGCGCCTGCTGTGCAACCTGCTGGACGGCATGGTCGCGATGGAAGGCGGCAAGCAGACGCCGACCGGCGCGCTGTACAACGAGTTTCCCGATCGCATCGCCGATTCGCTGCTGATCGTCGGCTTGGGTTACGCCGCCGGCCTGCCCTGGCTGGGCTGGCTGGGCGCGCTGCTGGCCGCCCTTACCGCCTACGTGCGCGTGTCCGGCGGCAGCCTGGGCCTGGCCCAGGATTTCCGCGGACCGATGGCCAAGCAGCACCGCATGGCGGTGCTCACCGTGGCCTGCCTGCTCGCCATCGCCGAACGTCATTCGACCGGCACGGCGTGGGTGCTGCCCGCGGCCGCGTGGATCATCGCCATCGGTTCGCTGCTGACCTGCGTCACCCGTACCCGCGCGATGGCCGTGCAGCTGCGCGGGAACGCCTGAGATGGCGTCCCGCCTGCTGGCTGGCCTGGCCCATCTGTTCTTCGGCGCGTACCCGCGCTGGCAGGGCTCGCGGCCGGAGCCGCGCCAGCGGATCTATTTCGCCAACCACGCCAGCCATATCGACACGGTGGCGCTGTGGGCCGCGTTGCCGCCGCCACTGCGTGCGCATACGCGACCGGTGGCCGCGCGTGACTACTGGGGCCACGGACCAAGGCGCTGGCTGGCCCGGCACGGCTTCAACGCGGTGCTGATCGATCGCCAGCGCAGCACGCCCGATCAGGATCTGCTGGAGCCATTGTACGAGGCGCTGGATGCTGGCGATTCGCTGATCCTGTTCCCGGAAGGCACCCGCAACCACGACATTCACCCGCAGGCGTTCAAGTCCGGACTGTTCCACCTGGCCCGCCGCTATCCGCAGGTGGAATTCATCGCGGTCTACCTGGACAACGCGCGCCGCTGCCTGCCCAAGGGCAGCCTGGTGCCGGTGCCGCTGGTGTGCACGGTGCGCTTCGGCGCGCCGGTCGCGCTGCGGCCGGACGAGGAGAAAGACGCTTTCCTCGAACGTGCCCGCGCGGCGGTGGTGGCGCTGGCATGAACCTGATTCCCTCCGACCTGCCGGTAGGCGGTTTCCTGCAGGCCGCCATCGCCCGCGCGCCGCAGACGTTCTGGGGTGTGATGGGCGGGATCGGCGCGTTGCTGCTGCTGGCCAGCCTGATCGGCTGGGTGCTGCACCTGCGCAAGCCCGGCCCGGTGATCGACAACCTCAACGCGCGCATTCGCGCGTGGTGGGTGATGGCGGCGGTGCTGGCCACCTGCTTCCTGCTGGGCAAGGTGGCGACGCTGATCCTGTTCGGCATGCTGTCGTTCCTCGCCCTGCGCGAGTTCATCAGCCTGACCCCGACCCGGCGCGGCGATCACCTGGCGCTGTGCCTGTGCTTCTACGTCGCCATCCCGTTGCAGTACTGGCTGATCGGGATCGACTGGTACGGGCTGTTCGTGGTGTGCATCCCGGTGTACGGCTTCCTGTTGCTGCCGGCGGTATCGGCGCTGTCCGGCGACACCGAGGATTTCCTCGCCCGCAGCGCCAAGGTGCAGTGGGGCCTGATGCTGGCGGTGTACTGCCTCAGCCACGCGCCGGCGCTGCTGCTGCTGCGCATCTCCGGCTATGAGGGCCAGAACCTGATGCTGCTGCTGTACCTGCTGCTGGTGGTGCAGCTGAGCGACGTGCTGCAGTACGTGTTCGGCAAGTTGTTCGGCCGGCACCTGCTGGCGCCGCAGGTCAGTCCGTCCAAGACGGTGGAAGGGCTGGTTGGCGGGGGCTTGGCCGCCGCGGGGGTGGGCGCGGCGCTGTGGTGGATCACCCCGTTCACCCCGCTGCAATCCGGGCTGCTGTCGCTGTTGATCGTGCTGTGCGGCTTCCTCGGCGGCCTGGCGCTGTCGGCGGTCAAGCGCAGCCTGGGAGCCAAGGACTGGGGCGAGATGATCGAGGGCCACGGAGGCATGCTGGACCGACTGGACTCGGTGGTGTTCGCCGCGCCGATCTTCTTCCACGTGGTCCGCTACGGATTCGGGTAGAGCGGAGCTTGCTCCGCTGCTTTTTATTCTCGGTTCTTGCCACAAGAGCAGCGGAGCAAGCTCCGCTCTACGCGGGTGGCCTTGGAGCAGCGGAGCAAGCTCCGCTCTACGGCCGGGCGGCGGTGGGGCACGGCCGGGTACAATGGCGGCATGTCCCTTCTGCAATTCCAGCGGGTCGACTTCAGCGTCGGCGGTCCGCTCCTTCTCGAACACGTCGATCTGTCCATCGAAGCCGGCGAGCGCGTCTGCATCGTTGGCCGCAACGGCGCCGGCAAGTCCACCCTGATGCGGCTGATGGCCGGCGAAATCCGGCCCGACGACGGCGAAATCCGGATCCAGGGCGGCGTGGTGGTCGCGCGCATGGCCCAGGAAGTCCCGCAGGACACCGCCGGCAGCGTGTTCGACGTGGTCGCCCAGGGCCTGGGCGACCTGGGCGCGCTGCTGGCGCGCTACCACCATGCCGTGGCCGAGGGCGACATGGCCGCGATGGGCGAGGCGCAGGCGCAGATCGAGGCCCGCCACGGCTGGGATCTGGATCGCCGCGTGCAGCAGGTGCTGGCCCGGCTGGAACTGCCGGAGGACGCCGATTTCGCCGCGCTGTCCGGCGGCATGAAGCGGCGCGTGCTGCTGGCCCAGGCGCTGGTGCGCAAGCCGGACATCCTGCTGCTGGACGAACCGACCAACCACCTCGATATCGAGGCGATCGCCTGGCTGGAAGGCTTCCTCAGGCAGTTCGAGGGCAGCCTGGTGTTCGTCACCCACGATCGCAGCTTCCTGCGCGCGCTGGCCACCCGCATCGTCGAGATCGATCGTGGCCAGCTGACCAGTTGGCCGGGCGACTACGACAACTATCTGCGTCGGCGCGAGGAACGCCTGCACGCCGAGGCGCAGGAGAACGCGCGCTTCGACAAGCTGCTGGCGCAGGAGGAAGTCTGGATCCGCCAGGGCATCAAGGCCCGTCGCACTCGCAACGAAGGCCGCGTCACCGCGCTCAAGGCGATGCGCCGCGAGCGCGCCCAGCGCCGCGATCTGTCCGGCAACGTCAGGATGGAAGCCGCCGCCGCGCAGGCCTCCGGACGCAAGGTCATCGAGGCCACCGACGTGACCCAGGCCTATGACGGCCGCGTCCTGCTGGATCGCGTGTCCACCACCATCATGCGCGGCGACCGGGTCGGCATCATCGGTCCCAACGGCGCCGGCAAGTCGACCCTGCTGAAGATCCTGCTCGGCGAACTGGTCCCGCAGCAGGGCGAGGTCAAGCTGGGTACCGGCCTGCAGATCGCCTACTTCGATCAGCACCGCAGCCAGCTGGACGAATCGCTCAGCGCGCTGGAGAACGTCGCCGAGGGGCGCGACTTCGTCGAGATCAACGGCAGCCGCAAGCACATCATCGGCTACCTGCAGGACTTCCTGTTCTCGCCCGAACGCGCGCGCGCGCCGATCACCCGGCTGTCCGGCGGCGAACGCAACCGGCTGCTGCTGGCCAAGCTGTTCGCCCAGCCGTCGAACCTGCTGGTGATGGACGAACCGACCAACGATCTGGACGTGGAAACCCTGGAACTGCTGGAAGAGCTGCTGCTCGACTACAAGGGCACGCTGCTGCTGGTCAGCCACGATCGCGATTTCCTCGACAACGTGGTCACCAGCACCCTGGTGCTGGAGGGCGAAGGCCGCCTCGGCGACTACGTGGGCGGTTACACGGACTGGTTGCGGCAGCGTCCGGAATCCGTCGTGGTGGCGCCCGACCGGCCGGCGACGGCCGCGCCGGCAACGGCCGCTGCTCCCGCGGCATCGGCCAAGCGCAAGCTCAGCTACAAGGACGCGCGCGAGTTGGAACAGTTGCCCGGACGGATCGAAGCGCTGGAGGCGGACATCGCCGGCCGCACCGCGGCGATGAACGAGCCGGCCTACTACCAGCAGGACCCCGCCAGTCTCCAGCGCGCCAACGAACAACTGGCCGCGCTCCAGCAGGAACTGGAACTGGCCTACCAGCGCTGGGCCGAACTGGACGCCTGATCCCCCGCGTCTTCCTCCCCGCGCCACGGCTCTTGACCGCCGCGCGGGCGCGCGCGATGTTGCGCCATGCCGACCGCTCACCCTGTCTCCGCCCTGCTCACCGACGATGGCCTGACTCTGCAGCCGCGCGACTGGCCGTTGCCGCGGCCGCGTGCGCGCCTGCTGCTGGTGCATGGCCTGGGCGAGCATTCGGGCCGCTACGCGCGGCTGGCGGAGGAATTGAACGCGGCCGGCATCGCGGTGCGCGCCTACGATCACCGTGGACACGGCCGCTCGGAAGGCCCACAGGGCGGCGTGGACGAACTGGCGCGGTTGCCACGCGACACGATGGCCGCGTTCCATGCCTATGCCGCCGAGGCCGACGACCTGCCGTTCCTGTTCGGCCACAGCCTGGGCGGGCTGGTGGCCATGTACGCGGTGTTGCTGATGGACCTGGCGCCGCGTGGCCTGATCGCCTCATCGCCCGCGCTGGCGACCCATGCCGGCGGCGCGCAGCGGGCGTTGGCACGCACGCTGTCCGGCTGGTGGCCGGGGCTGACGCTGCGCACGGGCCTGGCCGCGAGCCGGCTTTCGCACGATCCCCATATCGAGCGCGAGTATCTGGAGGATCCGCTCAACCATTCGCGCATCAGCGCGCGGCTGGCGCATTTCATCTTCACCGGCGGTCCCCGCGTGGTCGCGCGGGCCGCCAGCCTGAAAACGCCCACGCTGCTGCAGTTCGCGGCCGACGACCATCTGGTTGATCCGGCCGGCGCCCGCGCCTTCGCCGCCGCCGCGCCCCAGCGCAAGCTGCAGGCACACGAATACCTGCGCCTGTACCACGAGATCTACAACGAGGCCGATCCCGAACGCAGCCGCGTGGTCGCGGATCTGCTGCGCTGGCTGGACCTGCAACTGGACAAGCCCAAGCGCGGCAGCCAGCCCTGACGGCGGAGTCCGCCGGGAGGATTCGCCATCCCGGCGCCGCGGGCCTCAACCGGTGTTCTGCACGCCCTGCGACACGCCGTTGATGCTCGCCACCAACGCGCGCAACAGGGTGTCGTCCTCGCGCCCGGTCTCGCGCCAGCGCCGCAGCAGATCCGCCTGCAACACGCTGATCGGGTCGATGTAGGGATTGCGCAGGCGTATCGACAGCGCCAGCCGCTGATCGTGCTGCAGCAGCCATTCGTCGCCGGTCAGGCGCAGGACCCAGTGCAGGGTCAGCGCATGCTCGCGCTGGATGCGCGGGAAGAACTCCTCGTGCAGGTCGCCGGCCATCCGCGAGAACATCCCGGCGATGCTCAGATCGCCCTTGGCCAGCACCATCGAGATGTCGTCGAGGAAGGTGCGGAAGAACGGCCAGTCGCGCGCCATCTCCAGCACCGCGTCCTCGCCATGCGCATCCACCGCCGCCTGCAGCCCGCTGCCGACGCCGAACCAGCCGGGAATCACCGCGCGCGCCTGGCTCCAGGCGAATACCCACGGAATCGCGCGCAGGTTGCCCAGCGCCGCGTCCTGGCCGAGCCGGCGCGAGGGCCGCGAACCCAGCGTCATCCGTTCGATCACGTCGATCGGCGTGGCACTGCGGAAATAGTCCATGAAGCGCGGCGCGCCGACGAACCCGCGATAGACCTCGCTGCTATGGCCCGCGACGGTGTCCATGATGTCCCGCCAGCCCGGCTCGCGCGGCTCCAGCGGACGCGGGCGCAACGAGGAGGCCAGCACCGCGCCGACCGATTGTTCCAGCGAGCGCAGCGCCAGCGCGCGGATGCCGTACTTGCGATGGATGACCTCGCCCTGCTCGGTCACCCGCAGGCGGCCATCGACGCTGCCGCGCGGCGACGCATCGACCGCGCGGGTGGTCTTGCCGCCGCCGCGGCTGATCGAACCGCCGCGGCCGTGGAAGAAGGTCAGCTTGATGCCGAGTTCATTGGCGGTCTGCAGCAATTCGACCTGCCCGCGCTGCAATCCCCAGCGCGAGGCGGCGATGCCGCCGTCCTTGCCGCTGTCGGAATAGCCAAGCATCACCATCTGCACGTTGCCGCGCGCGGCCAGGTGCGCGCGGTACACCGGATCGGCCATCAGGTCGCGCAGGGTCTCCGGGCCGTGGCGCAGATCGTCCACGGTTTCGAACAGCGGCGCGATGTCCAGCGGCACGTTGCCATCGTCGTCGACCAGCCCACCACGACGCGCCAGCGCCAGCACGGTGAGCACGTCGGCGCGGTTGTGCGCCATGCTGATGATGTAGGCGCCCAGCGCATCGGTGCCATGCCGGCGGCGCGCGTCGCCCAATGCGGCGAACACCGCGTCCAGGCGTGGATTGCCCTCGTCCTCCGAAGCCGGCAGTACCTGCTCGCCGCTGGCATACGGTGCCAGCAGCGCACCGCGCTCGACCGCGTCGCGCGATTCCCATTCCGAATCCGCCAGCGCCGCCGCGACCGCGCGCGCGTGCACGCTGGATTCCTGGCGCACGTCCAGCCGCGCCAGGTGGAAGCCGAAGCTGCGGATGCGCCAGGCCAGCCGGCGTACCGCGAACCAGCCGGCGTGGATGCCGCGGTTGTCTTCCAGGCTGCGCAGGATCAGATCCACGTCGGCGGCGAGCTCATCGGGCCCCGTGTAACCCTGCGGCAGATCTTCCAGCGTCGCCTGCAACCGCGCCCGCATCAGATCGTTGAGCAGGCGATACGGCATGTCGCCGTGGCGCGGGCGCGACTGCGCGGCGGCCTTCGGCAGCAGTTCGCGGTATTCATCCACGCGCGCCAGCACCTCGGCCGACACGCCGACCAGCGAACTCGACTGGCTGAGCAGCGTGGTGAGCTGGCGCAATTCCTTGATGTAGCGGCGCAGGATCACCGCGCGCTGCGCGTTGAGCGTCGCGGTGACGGTGCCGGCGTCGACATTCGGATTGCCGTCCATGTCGCCGCCGACCCAGGTGCCGAAGCGCAGCAACCGGGGCAGATGGCGGGTGATCGCCGGATGTTCGCCGTAGACCTGGGTGATCGCGCTTTCCAGTGTTTCGTACAGCACCGGCATCACCCGGTACAGCACTTCGATCAGGTAGAAGCCGACATGCTCGCGCTCGTCCTCGACGCCGGGACGCACCGGCGAGGAGTCGGCGGTCTGCCAGGCCGAGGTCAGCGCCATCCGGAAACGCGCGGTGTCGGTGGCCTGTTCGCCAGGCGTGCGGGTGCCGTCCAGCCCGTTGACCAGGCTGGCGACCATCAGTTGTTCCTTCTCCAGCAGCGCGCGCCGGACCGCCTCGGTGGGATGCGCGGTGAACACCGGCTCGATGTCGATGCGCGGCAGCCATTGCGCGAGTTCGTCGATGCCCACGCCCTGCGCCTTCAGTCGCAGCAGCACGTCCTGCAGGCCTTCCGGTTGCGGCTTGCTGCTGTCGGTGCGCTGGTAATCGCGGCGGCGGCGGATGCGGTGCACGCGCTCGGCGATGTTGACCACCTGGAAGTACGCGCTGAACGCGCGGATCAGGCCTTCCGCCTGCGTGGGTTTCAGCCCGGCCAGCAATCCCGCCAGCGACTGCGGCGGCGCGTCGCTCTGGCGGCGCGCGATCGCGGTGGTGCGCACGCGTTCGACTTCATCCAGGAACGCGGGCGATACCTGTTCGGCCAGCATGTCGCCGACCAGCGCGCCAAGCCGGCGCACGTCTTCACGAAGCGGTACATCGGGTGGAGCGAACTCGAGACTGCGGGGCGAATTCATCGAGGCGGCAAACCGGACGTCGGGGTGAGCTCCCAACACTACCCCAATTCGGCCGCCGTTTGCTGCACCGCCGCACGCCTGTCCCGGGATATCCGCCGGGACAGCCGAACCGGACCGCAATTGGTCCGGTTCCGGTCTGGTTGCCGGTCAGCGCTTGGCCGCGGCCGGCGCGGCCTGCTTCACGTAGCGATCCAGCCAGGCGTTGGATTCGGCCAGCATCTGCAGGATCGATTCGCGCGCGCGGTAGCCATGCGACTCGTTCGGCAGCATCACCAGCCGCGCGGTGCCGCCCAGTCCCTTGATCGCCGCGTACATGCGCTCGCTCTGGATCGGGAAGGTGCCGGAATTGTTGTCCTGTTCGCCGTGGATCAGCAGCAGCGCGTCCTTGATCCGATCCGCGTGGTTGAACGGCGACATGGTTTCGTACACGTCCGGGGCTTGCCAGAAATTGCGCTCCTCGGCCTGGAAGCCGAACGGCGTCAGGGTGCGGTTGTAAGCGCCGCTGCGGGCGATGCCGGCCTTGAACAGGCGCGTATGCGCGAGCAGGTTTCCGGTCATGAACGCGCCATAGGAATGGCCACCCACCGCGATGCGATCACGATCGGCCACGCCCAGGCGCACCGCCTCGTCCACCGCCGCCTCGGCGCTGGCGACCAGTTGCGGCACGTAGGTGTCGTTGGGTTCCTTGTCGCCCTCGCCCACGATCGGCACCGAGAAGTCGTCCCACACCGCATAGCCCATCGCCAGGAACGCCTGCGGCCCCCAATAGCTGATCGTGTTGAAGCGGTACGGCGAATCAGTCACCTGGCCGGCGGCCTCGGCGGATTTGAACTCCGCCGGATAGGCCCACATCAGCATCGGCAGGCGGCCGTCGCGTTTGGGGTCGTAGTTCGGCGGCAAGTACAGCGTCGCGGTCAGATCCACGCCGTCCTTGCGCTTGTAGCGGACCTGCTGCTTCTTCACGCCCTTCAGCTGCGGGGTCGGATGCGGGAAGCGGGTCAGCGCGCGCGGCTCCGCCCCGCCTTCGGCGATGAAGAGGTTGGTCGGCTCGTCCGGCGATTCGCGGGTGATCAGCAGGCGCTGGCCATCGGCGTCCAGCGGTGCCACCGGCACGGCGTAGTAAGGCGCCTGCGAATGGAACAGGCGGGTCTTGCCGCCCTGCTCGAGATCCACCTTGTCGAGGAAGGGACGATCCCCTTCCGGCGACGCGCCGTCGCCAATCCGGTAGATGCTGTGTCCATCGGCGGCGAGCATCAGGCGCATTTCACCGCGTTCGTCCTGCGCCAGCACCGGCTGGCCGGGATCGTTGTAGCGATCCTCGTAGGACCCCTCGCGGATCAGCTTTGGTGCCTGCGCCGCGTCGTCCGGCGCGATCCGCCATTCGCGGATCTGGCGGTTCTTCCACCACGCCTCGCTGATCAGCGCCAACCGGCCGTCGCCCCACTGGATGTCGGCCAGGCGCATGCCGAGGCGCGCCAGCGTCACCGGCGGCTTGTCAAAGGGCGCGGCCTGCATCATCACCGCGTCGCGGATGGCCGCTTCACGCGAAGGATCGCCGCCGTCCTGGGCCTCGGCCCAGACCAGCGTGGCGTCGGCGTCGGCCCGCCACTGGATGTCGCGCACGCCGGCGGGCACCGCGTCGTTGCCGGGCGGCAGGCCTTCGATCAGCGGCAACTTCGCCACTTCGTGGACCAGCCGTCCCTGCATGTCCAGGACTTCGATGCGGGTCGGGAACGAAGTCACCGGCACCAGATAGGAGAACGGCCGCTCGACCCGGCGACGCAGCAGGTAACGGCCGTCCGGCGACGGCGACAGCGACAGGTTCAGATCCGGATTGCCCAGCGGCTTCACCGCACCGCTCAGATCGACCAGCGCCGGCTGCGAACGCAGTTGGTACTCCAGCAGGCGCGCGTCGTCCTCGTTGCGCAGCATGTCCTGGTAGGTGCGGATCTGCACCACGCCGCCGCCCGCCTGGGTCTGCTGCACGTTGGGGCCGGTCGGCACCCCGCTGCGCTCGGGCGCCTCGCCCTGCCCCTGCGGCTGCAACTGGACCAGCAGGCGGCTGCTGTCGCCCAGCCAGGCGTAGCCGCGGCCGACGACGGTGTTGAGGGCGCGATCGGTCAATCGGCGCGCGCCGCGCGATGCCACGTCGATCAACCACAGTTCGTTGGCGGCCGATTGCGGATCGATGCGGTTGAACGCGATGTAGCGCTGGTCCGGCGACCAGCGGAAACCGACCATCGACAGCGGCTGCGGCAGCCCCTGGATGCGCAGTTCCTTGCCGGTGGCGATCTCCTGCAGCCAGAAGTCGGTGCCGAACGAGAACCGGCTGGCCGAATGGCTGCGCGGATGGATGCGCAGGCCGGCCAGTTTCAGCTCCGGCTGGGCGACCACATCGATGCCCGGGAGCGTGGGGACCTGCATCAGGGCCAGCAGGTCGCGGCGGGGGCTGACCGAGATGTCGGGACGGCGCGGCGCGTCGACGATGGCCCGCAGCGGTGCCGGCGGAAGCTGGTAGCCGGTGTCGGCGACCGCCGCGACCTTGGGTGCGGCGGCCGGCGTACGGGCGATGGCGGCCGGCGCCAGCAGGGTCATCGCCAGGGCCAGCGCGGCGATACGGGGCATGGAGGGCATTGGGACTCTCTCGCGACAGGGTTTCATTCGAGCTTAACAACCCCGATCCCGGTCGGGCCACGGCCGTCGGTCATGCCCGGCCCATCCATCGCTTCATCCGGAACAGCCGATATAATGGCCGCCCTCGCCGAGGGGCGCTGCGACCATGACGGGCTTCAGGAGAAGCATCGATGGCCAGGCTCGGCAGGACTTTTCTGTAACGGCGCCCGGTCAAGAATGCGAGCACAGCTCGCCCATTAACCGGAGCCGAACCATGAACGCCGTACGCCAGTTCTCCACCGAGGGTGACTACAAGGTCGCCGACATTTCCCTGGCCGACTGGGGCCGCAAGGAAATCGACATCGCCGAGCACGAGATGCCGGGCCTGATGTCCATCCGCCGCAAGCACGCCGCCGCCAAGCCGCTCAAGGGCGTGCGGGTGACCGGTTCGCTGCACATGACCATCCAGACCGCCGTGCTGATCGAGACGCTGGTCGACCTGGGCGCCGACGTGCGCTGGGCCTCGTGCAACATCTTCTCCACTCAGGATCACGCCGCCGCCGCGATCGCCGCCGGCGGCACCCCGGTGTTCGCCTGGAAGGGCGAGAGCCTGGAAGAGTACTGGGACTGCACGCTCGACGCGCTGAGCTTCGGTGGCGGCAAGCTGGGTCCGGAGCTGGTCGTCGACGACGGCGGCGACGTGACCTTGCTGATCCACAAGGGCTACGAACTGGAAAACGGTTCGGACTGGGTCAACACCGCCTCCTCCAGCCACGAGGAGCAGGTGATCAAGAACCTGCTCAAGCGCGTGCACAAGGAGCGTCCGGGCTACTGGACCGAAGTGGTCAAGGCCTGGAAGGGCGTGTCCGAGGAAACCACCACCGGCGTGCACCGCCTGTACCAGCTGGCCGAAGCCGGCACCCTGCTGGTCCCGGCGATCAACGTCAACGATTCGGTCACCAAGTCCAAGTTCGACAACCTGTACGGCTGCCGCGAGTCGCTGGCCGATGGCCTGAAGCGCGCGATGGACGTGATGCTGGCCGGCAAGGTCGCCGTGGTCTGCGGTTACGGCGACGTCGGCAAGGGTTCGGCGCACTCGCTGCGCGCCTACGGCGCCCGCGTCATCGTCACCGAAATCGATCCGATCTGCGCGCTGCAGGCGGCGATGGAAGGCTTCGAGGTCAACACCATCGAAGACACCCTGGGCACGGCCGACATCTACGTCACCACGACCGGCAACAAGGACATCATCACCATCGATCACATGAAGGCGATGAAGGACCAGGCCATCGTGTGCAACATCGGCCACTTCGACAACGAGATCCAGGTCGACGCGCTGGTCAACTTCCCCGGCGTGCAGAAGGTCAACATCAAGCCGCAGGTGGACAAGTACGTGTTCCCGAACGGCAACGCGATGTTCCTGCTGGCCGAAGGCCGTCTGGTCAACCTGGGCTGCGCCACCGGCCATCCCAGCTTCGTGATGTCCAACTCGTTCGCCAACCAGACCCTGGCTCAGATCGACCTGTGGGCGAACAAGGACGTCTACGAGAAGACCGTCTACCGCCTGCCCAAGCACCTGGACGAGGAAGTGGCGCGCCTGCACCTGGAAAAGATCGGCGTCAAGCTGACCAAGCTGACCCAGGACCAGGCCGATTACCTCGGCGTGCCGGTGGAAGGCCCGTACAAGCCGGACCACTACCGCTACTGATCGGACCGCCTCGATCGGCTTGCCCGATCGATCCGCTCCAACACGACGGGCGCCTTCGGGCGCCCGTCGCCGTTCATGGACAGCAAGCCCGTTCAAGACGACGGCGCGCGGCGCGGCCAGCATGATCGCCTCCGACGACACGGACATCGCCCATGACCCCTGCCATCGAACTGCTCAAGCGACAGCGCATCGCCCATGCCGTGCACGCCTATGCGCATGATCGCGACGCCGGTTCCTACGGCACCGAAGCGGTCGAGAAGCTGGGCCTGGACCCGGCCCGGGTGTTCAAGACCCTGCTGGCCGCCACCGAATCCCGCGAACTGCTGGTGGCCATCGTTCCGGTCGCCGGCCAGCTCGACCTCAAGGCGCTCGCCGAGGCCGCCGGCTGCCGGCGCTGCGACATGGCCGCCGCCGACGCCGCCCAGCGCGCGACCGGCTACCTGGTCGGCGGCATCAGCCCGCTGGGGCAGAAGAAGCGGCTGCGGACCTTCCTGGACGCCAGCGCGCAGTCGCTGCCGGCGATCCACGTCAGCGCGGGCCGGCGCGGACTGGAAGTGGAACTGGCCCCGGCCGATCTCGCGCGCCTGACCGACGCCCGCTTCGCGCCGATCGGTCGCGCCCGCTGAAGGGCGCCGCCCGCGGCCTTCGCCTCCGGTACGGGATTACGGCCGCCAGTTGGCGTTGTTCTCCCAGAATTCCACCGCGCGGCGATAGGCGTCGCGGTCCAGCGGCGTACCGGAGCCGCCCTCCTCGACGCCCAGCGCGTTGCGCATCATGGTGATGGGCGCCATCGGGATCTCCTCGGGTTCGGCGGTATACAGGCAGCCGACCACGCCCCAGTCGGCGTCGATGGGACTGCCCTCGCGCGCCAGTTGCTCGCGGCTGTACAGGATCACCACCAGATAGCGCGCCACCGGCGGCTCCACGCCCTCGAACCAGCGCACCAGCACCGGCAGCTCCTCGCGGGTGCGGGCCTCGTAGGCCGACCGCAGCCGATGGCGGTTGCCGTCGGTGATCGGCACGGTCAGGCAGCGGGTGGAGGTCCAGTTCCGGTGCACGTGCAGCCGGCAGAACGGCGCATAGCCCGGCAGGTCCTTCAGCGGCGCGTGCCGGTTCAGATGCTGCTCGAACTGCTCCGGCGTGCAGTCCTGGATGGTGTTGCGGCGGGTCTCGCGGGGAAACAGGCGGGTGCGGGCGAACGGCGTGAGGACGATGGACATGGACGAGCGCGGTGAAAGGTCCCGCACAGGGTACCGCGTGGCCGCAAGCCGGCGGCCACAGCGTTTGCATATCCATCTTGATGGAGAGATATAATGGACGCGTTTCCGTCGCCCTGCCCGCCCATGACCGCCCTCAGCTTCGAGTTCTACCCCCCCAAGACCGACGAGCAGCGTGCCCAGCTCGACCGCACCGCGGAGAAGCTGAAGGGGTATGGTCCCGAATATGTCTCCTGCACCTTCGGCGCCGGCGGCTCCACCCTCAGCTACACCTCCGAGACGGTCCGCCACCTCAACCAGCAGCACGGCTTCTCCGCCGCGCCGCACCTGTCCTGCGTGGGCGGCAGCCGCGAGGAAATCCGCGAACTGCTCAAGCTGTACCGGGCCATCGGCTGCAAGCGCATCGTCGCCCTGCGCGGCGACCTGCCTTCCGGCATGGGCCACCCCGGCGACCTGCGTTACGCCTCGGAACTGATCGCGTTCATCCGCTCCGAGCATGGCGACACCTTCCACATCGAGGTCGGCGCCTACCCGGAAACTCATCCGCAGTCCGACGACGCGCTCAGCGATCTGAAGTACTTCAAGGCCAAGGTCGATGCCGGCGCGGACGGCGCGATCACCCAGTACTTCTACAACCCCGACGCCTATTTCCACTTCGTCGACGCCGCCCGCAAGCTGGGCGTGGACATTCCGATCGTGCCCGGCATCATGCCGATCTCCAACTATTCCCAGCTCAAGCGCTTCTCCGAAGCCTGCGGCGCCGAGATTCCGCGCTGGATCGCCAAGCGCATGCAGGCCTATGGCGACGACGTGGACAGCATCCGCGAGTTCGGCGCGGACGTGGTCGCCAACCTGTGCGAACGGCTGATTGCCGGCGGCGCCCCGTCGCTGCACTTCTACACCCTGAACCTGGCCAAGCCCACCCAGGCCGTGCTGAGCCGGCTGGGGCGCTGAACCACGGGTGGTGTACGCGGCGTTGCGGTTGGCGCGCGCATGCATGAAGCTCATTGGCGGGCCACGCGTCGGCCGGTAGGCTGATGCGATGCGACTCATCCTCCTGCCGCTGCTTGCCGCCTGCCTGGCCTGGCCCACCGGAATCCTCCCCGCCAGCGCCCAGGATCCGGTGCAGCGCTGCACCACCATGACCGGCGAAACCGTCTACACCGACAAGCGCTGCGAGGACATTGGCGCGATGGACCGCCTGCCGGATCCCGCCACCGCGTCCACGCGCGGTGCTTCCGGTCTGTATCGCGGCACCTGTTCGCGCACGCTCAGCGACCTGGTGGCGCAGATCACCGCCGCCGTCGACGCGCGCGACGTCAACCGGCTGGCCGGCATCTACCAATGGAACGGGATCTCCGATCGATCCGCCCACCGCATCCTGGATCAGCTGGAAGCGGTGGTGCAGCGCCCGCTCATCGATATCGTCCCGATTCGCCCCGCCACGCCGGTGCTGGCCGAGGACGGCAGCGTGCTGGACGCCAACACCGATGGCTACTACCCGCAGACCACCCCGCAACGGCCCGTCGGCCTGCGGCTGGAGCAGACACTGAAGAACAGCGCGACGCCGTCGCGAACGGTGTTCGGCCTGCGGCGCGCCTACAACTGCTTCTGGATCACGCTGTAGGCACGATCGGAATGCGCCCGCCCGAGGAGGCGTTCCCGGTCAGGAAAAGCGAAGCGTGGCGATCACGCCGCGTTGCTCTCCCGGCTTCACCCCGACCCGCCAGCCATACAGATCGCAAAGACGACTGACGATCGAAAGGCCAATGCCGCCTCCCTGTGAATGACCGGCGTGGGTACCGCGGTAACCGCGTTCGAACAGACGGGCCGCGTCTTCCTTGCTCAGCCCCGGACCGGAATCGATGACTTCCACCGCCGTCGGCAACAACCTCACGACGACCTCGCCTTCCTGGGTGTACTTGACCGCGTTGCCGATCAGATTGCCCAGGGCCACCGATAGCGCGGCTTCCGGCGCATCGATCTTCAACCCGCAATCGCCCTCGACCCGGAGGTCCAGCGTCTTTCCACCCAACTGGGCGCGGTGCGCATCCAGCAGTTGTTCCGCCACCCGGCCAACGTCGGTGTTGCCGTGCCCGCGTTCGCTCCGCGACAGCAGCAGCAGGGCGCTGATGAGATCCGTGCATTGCTGCTCCGCGCGCTGGATGCGCAGGATGCGGGTGCGGGTCTTCTCGTCCAGGTCCTGGCGCGACAGCATCAATTCGACCGAGCCGCGGATGATGGCCAGCGGCGTACGCAATTCGTGGCTGACGTCGGCGTTGAACTCGCGATCGCGCTGGACCACCTCGGTCAAGCGGTCGGAATAGTCATCCAGCGCCTTGGCCAGCTCGCCCACTTCGTCCTCGGGAAAATGGGGCGCCAGCGGTTTGGGATCGCTGCTGCCCTTGTAGGCGCGCAACCGGCGCGCCAGGTTAGAAACCGGACTCATCACGCGCGAGGCGGACCACCAGCCGATGATCAGTGACAGCGCGCCGAACAACAGCACGGCCAGGTACAGCCAGCGCTTGAGCTGCACTTCGCCCTTGCGCGACTGGGTCATGTCATAGGCCAGGAAAAACCACTGCTCGGGGGCTTTCCTCACCGCCAGCTTGTAGGCGTACTCGACGCCGGTTTCATCGACGCCGGTGATGTTGTGGGTTCCGTCGCGCAGGCGAATCCAGTCGGGGAACTCGGTCCGCAGCCGCTCGCTGTCGGGTGCGAACACGTAGGCGCGTATCTGCTGGACCTTGATGTCCGGGTTCCCGCTGGGGTCCAGGTAGAAACGACGCATGTACTCGTCGATGTTCTGGTTCATCACGTCTTCCACCAGCTGTGTTTCCACGCGCTGGCGGGCGACGTCGGTCAGATAGGCGAACAGGCCGGTCAGGCCGGTGCCCAGCAGGAAAAACGACAGGATGATGCGGGTGCGAAGGCGGTGGCGGAACTTGCGGGCGCGCGCCGCCGCCGGGCGTCCGGGCTCAGCCGTTGCCATCGGGCGCGGCGATCCGGTAGCCGATGCCGTGGCGGGTCTGGATCAGGGGGACTTCGAACGGCTTGTCGACCACCGCGCGCAGGCCGTGGATGTGCACGCGCAGGGAATCCGAGTCGGGCAATTCCTCGCCCCAGACCCGGGTTTCCAGTTCCTGGCGGGTGACCACCGCCGGCGAGGCTTCCATCAGCGCCTGCAGGATCTTCAGCGCGGTCGGGTTGAGTTGCAGCAGCTTGCCCTGCCGGCGCACTTCCAGGGTGTCCAGGTTGTATTCCAGATCACCGACTTCCAGCACCCGCGTCTGCACGCCCTTGCCGCGACGCGACAGCGCGTTGAGGCGCACTTCCACCTCCTGCAGGGCGAACGGCTTGATCAGGTAGTCGTCGGCGCCGGAGTCGAAGCCGGCCAGCTTGTTGTCCAGGGAGTCGCGGGCGGTCAGCATCAGCACCGGGGTCTGCTTGCGCGCCTCGTTGCGCAGCTTGCGGCAGACTTCCAGCCCGTCCATGCCCGGCAGGTTGAGATCCAGCACGATGGCGTCGAACTCGTGGACCACGGCCAGGTGCAGGCCGGTGACGCCGTCGGCGGCGAAGTCCACGGTGTGGCCGCGTTCCTCCAGGTAGTCCCCGAGGTTGGCGGCGATGTCGCTGTTGTCTTCAATGACCAGAATTCGCATGGCGGTTCCTGTGTTGGGATCCGTTCGACCCGTCCTGCGGGCCGCGGTTCCAAAAGTGAGGCCCTGAATTTAACAAATTCTCCCTGCACGGCTCCGTGCACGGATCAATCGGCCCCGCAACGCCCTCATTGCAAAGAAAAAGCCCAGGCCGGCGGGCGCCGACCTGGGCCAAGATGTGCCCCGATTACCGTAATCCTGTGCTTTCCGGAAGTAACCCAATCCAGGGAAGACGCAGAGCTGCGGTCGGGCAAGGCTACGCGGATTTCGACTAAAAAACCGTTAAAGCTCGCGTTAATTCCACGTGAAAACGCCCTGTTCAGGCAAAGGTTCAGCCTGAACAGGCGGCCCCGTCCGCCAGGTGGTCGACGATGGCCCCCGCCACGTCCACGCCACAGACCGCCTCGATGCCTTCCAGGCCGGGGGTGGAGTTCACTTCCAGGACCAGGGGACCGCGCCTGGACCGGATCAGATCCACCCCGGCCACGCCCAATCCCAGCACCTGCGCGGCGCGGACCGCGACCGCCCGCTCTTCCTCGGTCGCCGGGGCGGCCTCGGCGGTGCCGCCGCGATGCAGGTTGGAGCGGAAATCACCCTCGGGCGCCTGCCGGCGCATGGAGGCGATGACCTGGCCACCGACCACGAAGCAGCGCAGGTCGGCGCCCTCGGCCTCGCCGATGAACTCCTGCACCACGAAATTGGCGTACAGGCCGCGCAGGGCTTCCACCACGCTGCGCGAGGCGGACGGCTTCTCGGTCAGCATCACCCCGGCGCCCTGGGCGCCTTCGTTGAGCTTGATCACGTGCGGTGGCGGGCCGAGCATCGACAGCAGGTCGGTGGTGTCGTCCGGGTTGTCGCCGAACACGGTAATCGGCAGGCCGATGCCCTGTGCCGCCAGCAACTGGTGCGCGCGCAGCTTGTCGCGCGCGCGCAGGATGGCGTCGGACGGATTCGGGCTGAAGCTGCCCATCAGTTCGAACTGCCGCAGCACCGCCGTGCCATAGCGGGTCACCGAGGCGCCGATGCGTGGAATCACCGCCGCATACCCGGCGATCGGCTTGCCCATGTAGTGCATCGCGAACCCGTGCGAGGCGATGCGCATGTAGCAGCGCAGCGGATCCAGCACGCGCACCGAATGGCCGCGCTCGCGGGCCGCCTCGACCAGCCGGCGGGTGGAATAGAGCTTGCTGTTGCGCGAAAGGATGGCCAGTTTCATGGCGGGTCGCCGCGGCTGAGGCCCAGAGAATCGCACGTCCCCGGCAACCGTGGATGACGGCCCGGTGACATGGAAGGGGGGAAGGGAAAAGTGGAGCGGGTGATGGGAATCGAACCCACGTTAGCAGCTTGGGAAGCTGCAGTTCTACCATTGAACTACACCCGCACGGGAACGAGTCTATGCGGTGTCGGGGCGCCGATGCAATGCGGCGCCCACGAGGGGCGCCGCAAGGCAAAGCAGGTGATCGGTGGAATCAGAAGCCGCCACCCAGGCTGACGAACACGGTCGCATCGTGACCGTCCTTCTTGCCGGCCGAAACCCGCGCGCCGACGTCGGCGTCGAGGCCGAAGACCTGCGTGCGGGCACCGACGGTGAGGGTGCCGTAGTTGCGATCGAAGTTCAGGCCCGGCACCGCGTACGGCATCACGCCGGGCATCGACTGCAGGCTGGCGAACACCTGGCGATCGGCTTCCTCGAACTCGTGATCGTAGGTCAGCTGCGCGTACGGGCGGGTGTGCTCGGTGGCCTGGATGCTGGCCTTCCAGCCCACGCTGCCGATCAGCGAATCCAGATCCTGGTCGCCATAGGTCAGCGCGGTGGAACTGGGGTTGCTTTCCGAATAGCCGTCCAGCTTGACCCGCTGGGCGACCACGCTGGCGACCGGACCGTGGCGCAGCTTGCCGTGCTCGAAATCGTAGCCGGCGCTGATCGCCGCGGTCAGGTTGCTGCCGTCCGGCGAACCACTGTGGCGGCGGGTGGCGGGACCGAACGGGATCTCGCGGTCCACGTCGTAGGACAGCCAGGTGTAGCTGACCTGGCCATTGACCCACATGCGATCCTGGTACCAGCCGGCAAAGCCGCCGAGGGTGGCATCCGATTGCTTGAAGCTGCCGCGGCTGTCGCCGAAGTCCATCTTGCCGCGACCGAAACCGGCGAAGCCGCCGAACACGAAATCACCGCGCGTCCAGTCCAGGCCAAAGGTGCCGGTCGGGGTGATGCCGTCGAAATCGCCCTCGTCGTAGCGCAGTGAGTCGCCACGCAGGTCGCCCCACCAGCGCACGCCGTCGGATTCCGGCTTGGCGTCGATGTGGCTGGCGACGCGGTCGGCGCGCGAGCGGCCGATCACCGAGGCGGTGTACGGCAGCACGGCCAGCTGGCGCGGGCCTTCCAGCACCGAAATGGCGTACTGGCCCAGCATCTGGTGCGCGGTCATCGACGGATGCACGCCGTCGGCGAACGCATAGGTCGCCGCGGCGTTCGGATCCACGTAGTTCTGCGGTACGCACAACAGCGACGACACCGCGCCGCAGGCCGGCGTGGTCACGTTGGCGAAACCGTACTGGCCCGGCGCGGAAGTGATTTCGCGCAGGAAGTTGAAGGTATCCAGCGGGATGACCCGCAGGCCCTGCGCGGTCAGGCCGTTGTAGAGCGCCGCGTTGTAGGTCGCGGCCAGTTGGGTGGCGCCGGCGTTGTTGAGGAAGGCCGGCGTGCGGCCGAGATCCGGAATGTTCGGCACCAGGATGTATTCGGCCCCGGCCTGCTTGAGACCGGCGACCACGGTGATCTGCGACGTCACCGCCGCGCCGATGATGGCCGGCGTCTGCGACGGGTTGGCGACGGCCGCGAACAGATCGTTGGGGCCGCCCCAGACGGTATACAGCGCGCGCGCGTCGGCCTTGCCGCCGGTCGCGCCCAGGTACGCGCCCAACTGCGTGGTCAGCGCCGGCACCGGCACCGTGATCGGGCCGAAGGCCTGCGAACCATCCGTACCGGTGCGGGCACCACCCACCGCGTAGTTGGTGCCGCCCTGGTTGGCGCTCACCGCGCCGGTGCCGTAGTACTGGGCCAGGAATTCGGACCAGACGAAGCCCGGGTTGGTGGTGAAGCGGCCCGCGACCGCGGCGCCCGGGTTGAGCTGGACCAGGGTCGGCCGGAAATGTCCGCTGTCGGTCAGGCTGTCACCGAAGAAGATGGTTTGCGAGAAGGGGCTGCTCTGCGCGAAGGCAGGCGTCGCGGCAGCGGCCAGGGCCAAGGCCAGCAGGCGGCGCAACGGCCGTTGGGTCGATTTCATGGTGTTCTCCCGGGGCAATGTCGATGTTGTCGTTATGAATGCGATGCGGCGTGGGCTGCGTTGGCCGTACGGCGGCGCATGGGAGGCTATCGTTCCACCAAGGCCCGGGGCGTTCACGCTGCAACGCGGCAAACCGGCGTGCACCGGCACGGCGGGGCGGCGACAATAGGCGCATGAACATCGTATTGAACGGCGAAGCCCGCCACATCCAGGCCGCGCTCACCATCGCCGGCCTGCTGCAATCCGAAGGCCTGGCCGAACGCCGCGTGGCCGTCGAGGTCAACGGCGAAATCGTGCCGCGCGGCCTGCATCCCTCCCACGCGCTGCAAGACGGCGACCGCATCGAGATCGTCCACGCGCTCGGCGGCGGCTGAGCGCCGCCGGCCGCCCGCTCAGCCCGCGGGCGGTTCGACGTAGATCGGATTGCCGAGCAGCCAAAGGCGGCCATCGGCGCCGCGCACGTTGGCGCGCACCCAGTGCCTTGCGCCATCGCCGCGCCAGGTGAACCGCAGGACCTGCTCATGCGCGCCGGTCGGGATGGGACGGCGTTCCACGATCCGGCCATCCACGATCAGTTCGACGGCGCCGCCGCCCACCGCGCTGGCGCGCAGGACGAACGCGGCTTCGCCATCCGCGGCCACCGGCAACGCCTGCCCCATCACCGCGCGCACCCGCCCGGCCTCGGCTTCCCAGCTCATCGCGCGATCGCGGCTGCCCTGGACATCGACGAACACCTGGCCCTGGCGGATGCCGTCCAGGATGGCCGGCATCGACAGTTCCGCCGCCCGCACCACCGTGACCGGTGTCCCCAGCGCCGCGCCGCCGGCATCGGTGACCTCCCGCAGCGCATCGTGGTTGTCGCTGCCGCCGATCGCGGTAAGCCGGTGTCCGGCCGACAGTTGGCGCTCCCAGAACGGAATGCCCGACCACTCGCTGTCGGCGTCGGCGCCGTTCACCACTTCCACCGCCTGGATCCGCGACAGATCCGTCCTGTCCGGCGCGCTCCAGCCGCAGCCCATGCAGGCCTCGCCGGAGGGGCGGATGGGATGATTGATGGAGACGATGCCCTGCCCCCGGGTCTGCGCCAGCACCGCGTTCCAGTCCGGCACCTCGGCCGACCCCACCCGGAAATCCAGCGGCGCGATGCTGCCGATCCAGTTGGCATGGCCGCTGAAGGTCGTGATCTCGCGGCCCGGCATCAGCAGCAGGCGATCGAAGTACGGCTGCAGTTCGCGCAGGCCGTTGGCCTGCGACATGGTGTTGTGATCGGTGACGGCGATGAAATCCAGTCCGCGTCGCGCGGCTGCCTGTGCGGTCAGGAACAACGGGCAGGGCACGCGCGTGCCGGCCTGGCTGGCGCAACCGCCATCGCTGTGCGCGTCGTGCATGTGCAGATCGCCGCGATACCAGCCCGCTTCCCCGCGCAGGGGCGCCTCGGCGCGGGTGTCGTCGAACCACACCCGTGCGGTGAAGCGATCGTCCGCATCGGCGCGGACATTCGGAAAGCCCAGCAGCAGCGACCAGGTTCCCGGCGTGATCGGCCCGGGCAGGTAGGAGGGCGTGGCGTCCGTCGCCGACACCGTGAAGCGCTGCTTGTTGCCGCCGCTCCAGCCCCGGAATCCGTCGCGTCCGCGGAAGCCGTCCGGCCCCAGCAGGCCGAGATCGACCGTGGTCCGGCGCTCGCGTCCGCTGTACTCGAATTCCACGCTGATGCGGCCGGTGCCGGCGGGCACCTCGAACGGCAGCAGGCGGTAGCTCTGGTGATCACCACCACGGATGCTGCCTTGCAGGATCCGATCCGGCGCTTCCCCGGCGCGCAGCGAAAGACAGCACAGCAGCAGGCCCAGCAGGGCGACAAGTCGTTGCATCACGGAGTTTCTCCAATGGCGAGGCCCGCGCAGGGATCATCCCCGGGCCGCGGACGGCAGCGGGCGATGCCGCCGCCCGGCATGGCGACGCGGTATTCGCCGAATCGGGCGTCCGCGTCGATGTAGTCGGTGGATACGATCTGCGCGCCGCTTGCGAAGGCGGCGTCGCGGCGCCGGGCATCGCCGGCGCGGGCTTCCCGGGTATCGGCGTCGGCGCGCGTGCGCACCAGCAAGCCGGCCGCCAGCGCCTGCCGGATGGCTTCCGCCTGTTCCCGCGGGTCGTTGAGCGTGCGCCAGCCGGCCGCCGCCGAATCCACGCCGGTGTTGACGAACATCACCCGCCCTTCCAGTCCCTTGCGATCACCGCGATACCGCGCCACCTTGATCTCGTCTTCGTCCAGCGCGAACAGGAAGCGCCCGCGCGCCTGGCCCAGCGTCGGCCAGCGTGGAGGGTCGCCGGCGCCCAGCACCTGATCCGGCAGAATCAATTCGGCCCCGGAAAACACGTCGCGAATTTCGGCATCCAGCGCGTCGAATGCCGCGGTGTCGAATGGCAACGGCTGCACCTGTCCCGGCGCGGACGGTCCGTCCTTGGCATTGATCTGGACGATGATCGGTACATGCCGGGGATGCGCGCGCGACCACGCCCGCAGTTGCCGCAGGCATTCGCGGAACGGCTGGCATCGGCTGCGCCAGTCGATGTCGGCCAGGTGCATCACCTTGAAGCCCGGCTGGCGCATCGACCGCGCCAGTCCGGCCGGCGCATCCGCGTGCGCGAAGCGTCCACCACGCGGGTCGTGGTAGACATCCAGCTCGAAACCGCGCACACCGCGCGCCAACTGTTCGGCCAGCGGACGATGCGCGTAGTCGATGCCGTCCGCGCCACGAGGATCACGTGCGCGGTGCGCCGCCAGTTCGTGGCCGGGCAACGCGCGCTTGTAGCTGTTGTGCGTGGCCAGCAACTGGATGTCGTCCAGGCGCAGGTGCCGATCCATCCAGGCCTGCGCGCACCCGGCACCCGCCCCCGCCGCGTCGGCCGCGGTGAAGTCGCAGGCCGCCGACGCCCAGGTCGCCGGCAGCCACAGCAACAGCGGGCGCAGTACCCGCCAGCCTCGTCCCGCCATCAGAACGCGCTCACTAGAAGCGGTACATCAACGCCAGGCGGTACGAACGCCCCAGCAGCGGACGCGCGATGAAGGTGTTGGCACCGGCGTCGCCGCTGGATACCTCGCCCGCGCGCGGGTTGCCCTCGGTCAGTCCCAGCGAGTTGTCCAGGTTGTCGACGTAGGCATACAGCGACCAGCGGTCATCGAAGGCGTAGCTGCCGCTGAGGTTGATCACGTCGTAGGACGGCAGGCGCACGCTGTTGGCGGTATCCACGTAGCGCTCGCCCTGGCGTTCGTAGGACGCCTGCAGGCGCAGCTTGCCACCGGCCAGGTTGAACCCGGGCACCACCCGCAGGCTGTTCTTCGGCACCCGGATCAACTGGTTGCCGACGAAATCGCGCAGCACCGGCTGGCCGTTGACCACTTCGGTATAGCGCAATCCGCGATACTCCGGTTCCTGCACCGTCGCGGTCATAGAAACGTCGAACCAGTCCACCGGATAGTAGGCGGCTTCCAGTTCCAGGCCGAAAGTACGGGTGTCGGCGAACAGTTCCTGCCGGGTCGAAGCCCCCGTGTTCGCATCGAACACGTAGTTGCTGTAGCCGACGTTGTCGTACCTGGTGAAGAACGCCGTGGCGAACAGATCGAACTTCTGGTGGGTGAACTTGTAGCCCAGCTCGCCCAGGTCCATGGTCTGGATCACCGGCTTGGCGGTCGCGTTGGTGATGAACGAACCCAGGTTCGGCAGGCGGAAGGTCGAGGTCCAGCGCGCGAACAGGCCGGAATACTCGTCGAACTGCCAGTTGCCGCCCAGGGTCCAGCCGACCTTGTCGAAGTCCCGGTCGTAGGTCGAGAAGCGGCCGTTGCCGATCCACATCTGGCTGTCGGTGATCGGACCGCCGGCGGTCAGGTTGGGCTGCACGCGCCCTTCCACCCAGCCTTCCACGTTGACCTTTTCCCAGCGCACGCCGCCATCGATGCGCAGCTTGTCGTTGACCTGCCATTCGTCGGCCACGTAGAACGCGTGCGTCTGCGAGCGGCCGCTGGCGTTCTCCCATTCGTAGCCGTAGCGCCAGATGCCGTTGTCGCTGATGGTGCCCACCGGATTGCCGCTGGCGTCCACCGCCACCAGGTCCAGCAGGCGGGCGTTGTCACGCGCGTCCAGCAGGACGGTGGAGGAATAGCGATCGAAGTCCTGATCCACCTTGGCGTAGTAATAGCCGAAAGTCAGGTCGTGGGACTGGCTGCCGAACTCGAAACGGCGCGACACCCGCGCGTCGTTCATTAGTTCCTTCACCGGCGCGGTGACGCCGCGCAGGCCGCCGATGACGATCAGGCCGTTGCCGTTCTGGTTGGCCGTGTCGTAGATCTGGCCGCCGTGGGTATAACGGAACTGCAGCGCGGTCGCGCCCGGGTAGCGGGCCAGCAGGGCCAGGTTGTCGCCGTTGGCCAGGAACGAACTGGCGCTCTGCAACGCGTTCGGGAACATGCCGTTGCGCTGGGTCTCGGTGTCGTTGTAGCGCAGGCTGTCGACGAAACGCCAGTCGCCCAGCGTCTTGTCGAACTTGACCGTGAACTGGTCGCGTTTGACGTGGGTGCCCTCGCCGTTGTCGAAATCGTAGATGCCGCCGTCGGCCATGCGCATGCGCACGTGCTCGGTTTCCGGCCCGGCCAGGGTGCCGTGGTTGCCGTCGAAGCCCGGCACCGCGCGGATCTTGCCGCCGATCGTGCGCATCGGGATGCCCAGGTACAGCATCACCTTGTCGTCCATGTGCTTGACGTCGAAGGACAGGCTGCCACCGTCCAGCGCGCGCACCAGGTTCAGTCGCACCTGGCCGCCGTCGTTGGCCTTGAAGCCCGGATCGCGCACACCGTCGTCCTGGCGGTAGTAGCCGCCCAGTGACATTTTCCAGTCCTGGCCAATCGGCGTGCCGACCCAGAAGTCGCCGCGATGCAGGCCGTAGTCGCCGACGGTGTACTTGAACACGCCCTCGGTGCGATCACCCGGCTGGCGCGGGATGTAGTTGACCGCGCCGGCGGGCGCGTTGGAGTAGAAGATCGAGGACGGTCCGCCGCGCACCACTTCGATGCGCTCGGTGGTCTCGTCGAGGCGGAACGCCTGGTCGCCGTTGAGATAGCCCAGCGCGGGGTCGTGCTGCACCGGCATGCCGTCATCGAGCAGGGTGATCGAACCGAAGCCGTCGACCGGCACGCCGCGCGCGCGCACGTTGCCGCTGGCCTCGCCGCCGGACGCCTCGACCCAGAAGCCCGGCACGCTCTTCAGCGATTCGGTGACGCTGGTGGGTGCCTGCAGGCGCAGGCGTTCTTCGTCGATGCCGGTGATCGAATAGCTGGTCTCGGCCTTGCTGCGTTCCTGCACGCCGGCGCGGCCGGTGACAATCACCGTATCCAGTTGCTTGGCGCTGGCGGTCGTGCCCGTCGTGGCCGTCGCGGCGGCCTCCTGGGCATGGGCGGGAAGCAGGCCGGCGGTGAGGCAGGCGCCGGACGCGAGGACGCAGCGAATCGAACCGCCGAGGCGGTGGAGGCGTATGGGCATGGTTGTTTCCTGGGGGAGGAAGAGCGATCGCGCGGCAGTGGCGCCGCGCCGTGATCGACGGGATGTTGGCCAGCGGATATGTCGTCGGGGTGACCGCGGCGGGTCAATCCGATGACCATCGCGACGCCGATCCCGCTTTTCCGGCGCCCCGCGTCGCTCCGCTCACGCACGCCCGGCCGGGATCGGCGATAATCCGCCGATGCCTCACGATACCCACACCGACCCGCTGGTCATTGCGGGAAAAAGCTACCGTTCCCGCCTGCTCACCGGCACCGGAAAATTCAAGGATTTCGAGGAAACCCGCCTGGCCACCGAGGCCGCGGGCGCCGAAATCGTCACCGTCGCGATCCGCCGCACCAATCTGGGCCAGTCGCCCAACGAGCCCAACCTGCTCGACGTGCTGCCACCGGATCGCTACACCATCCTGCCCAACACCGCAGGCTGCTACACCGCCGACGATGCGGTGCGCACCTGCCGGCTGGCCCGCGAGCTGCTGGACGGCCACACCCTGGTCAAGCTGGAGGTACTGGGCGACCAGAAGACCCTGTATCCGGACGTGGTGCAGACCCTGGCCGCGGCCGAGCAACTGGTGGCCGACGGCTTCCAGGTGATGGTCTATACCAGCGACGACCCGATCCTGGCCCGCCGGCTGGAGGACATCGGCTGCGTGGCGGTGATGCCGCTGGCCGCTCCGATCGGTTCGGGCCTGGGCATCCAGAACCGGTACAACCTGCTGGAAATCATCGAGAACGCCAAGGTCCCGGTGCTGGTCGACGCCGGCGTGGGCACCGCCTCGGACGCGGCCATCGCGATGGAGCTGGGCTGCGACGGCGTGCTGATGAACACCGCCATCGCCGGCGCCCGCAACCCGGTGCTGATGGCCAGCGCGATGCGCAAGGCGGTCGAGGCCGGCCGCGAGGCGTTCCTGGCCGGGCGCATCCCGCGCAAGCGCAACGCGTCGGCCTCCAGCCCCATCGACGGCCTGATCGGCTGATCCGATGACCGATCCGTTCTCCAGCCCGGGCGCCAAGACCCCGCCCAAGCCATTCACGGTGGAGGAAGGACGGCGCCAGATCCGCAGCTTCGTGCTGCGCCAGGGCCGCTTCACCGAGGCCCAGCAACGCGCGTTCGATACGCTGTGGCCGCGCTTTGGTCTGGACTACACCGGCCAGTCGCGCGACTACGACGCGGTGTTCGGCAGGCAGGCGTTGCGGGTGCTGGAGATCGGTTTCGGAAACGGCGAGGCGCTGCGCTTCGCCGCCACCCAGGATCCGGAGCGCGACTACATCGGCCTGGAAGTGCACGCGCCGGGCGTCGGCCGGCTGCTGAACGCGCTGGCCGAGGACGGCAGCAATCACGTGCGGCTCTACCACCACGACGCGGTGGAAGTGCTGCAGCACGAGGTCGCCGACGGCTCGCTGGACGAGATCCGCATCTATTTCCCGGATCCCTGGCACAAGAAGCGCCACAACAAGCGCCGCCTGATCCAGCCCGGCTTCGCCGCCCTGCTGGCGGGCAAGCTGCGCAGCGGCGGACGCTTGCATGCGGCCACCGACTGGCAGGACTATGCCGAGCAGATGTGGGACGTGCTCGACGCCACGCCCGGCCTGCGCAACCGGGCCGGCCCGCGCGGACACGTGCCGCGCCCGCCCTGGCGGCCGCAGACCCACTTCGAGACCCGCGGCCAGAAGCTGGGCCACGGCGTCTGGGATCTGGTTTATGACCGGGATTAGGGAATAGGGAACTCGGGATTGGACGTCTTCGCCAAATTGCCTGATAACCGTGCCGGCACCGCACTCGGCCCGCGCCACCGGCGCGCCCGCCCTACCGAATCCCGGTTTTCAACGTCCGAATGGACGGTCATCCCGAATATCGAATCCCAGCCGTGATCACCACTGCGCTGACGCTGACCAACGACATGAAGCTCGTGCTCGGGCTGGTCGGCTTCACGATGGCGATGTTCCTGTTCGAGCGCATCCGCGCCGATCTGGTCGCGCTGGTGGTGCTGGTGATCCTGGGCATCACCGGCCTGATCGCGCCGGAGGAAATCTTCGGCGGCTTCTCCGGCAACGCGGTGATGAGCATCATCGCGACCATGATCCTGGGGGCCGGCCTGGACCGCACCGGCGCGCTGAACCGGCTGGCCTCTTGGCTGTTGCGGCGCGGCCACGGCGTCGAGCAGCGGCTGCTGCTGATGACCACCGCCATCGCCGGCCTCAATTCCTCGTTCATGCAGAACCCGTCGGTGATGGCGTTGTTCATGCCGGTCGCCTCGCGGCTGTCCTCGCGCACCTCGCTGTCGCTGCAACGCCTGCTGCTGCCGATCGCCGCGGCCATCGTGATGGGCGGCGCGCTGACCATGGTCGGCAATTCGCCGCTGATCCTGCTGAACGACCTGCTGGTCTCGGCCAACAACAACCTGCCCTCCGGCATGGCCACGCTGGAGCCGCTGCGCATGTTCGCGCCGCTGCCGATCGGCGTGGCGCTGCTGCTGGCCTCGCTGCTGTACTTCCGCTACTACGGCGACAAGAAACTCAAGGACGAAACCGAAACCAGCGTGACCCCGGCGCGCACCGAGAGCTATTTCGCCAATACCTACGGCATCGAGGGCGACGTGTTCGAGCTGCTGGTCACCGCGGAAAGCCCGCTGGTGGGCATGTCGCTGGGCGAGGCCGAGGCGATGCACGACGCGCCGCTGATGCTGGCGCTGCAGACCGGCAACGACACCCGCCTGGCACCGCCGGCGGACATGCGCATCTGGGTGGGGAGCGTGCTGGGCGTGATGGGTTCGCGCCCGCAGGTGGCCGACTTCGCGCAGAACCATTTCCTGCGGATGTCCTCGCGCCTGCGCCACTTCGGCGATCTGTTCAATCCCAGCCGCGCGGGCATTTCCGAGGCGGTGATTCCGCCGACCTCCAAGCTGATCGGCAAGACCGCCGCCGACCTGCGCCTGCGAAAGCAGGCCGGCATCAGCCTGCTGGCGATCAACCGCGACAAGAAGGTGCTGCGCGAGGACGTGCGCAAGATTCCGCTGCGCGCCGGCGACATGCTGGTCTTCCACAGCATCTGGACCGACCTGCACCAGGCCGCCGAGAGCCGCGACTTCGTGGTGGTGACCGACTATCCCAAGGGCGAGCAGCGGCCGCACAAGTTCAAGATCGCGATGACCATCTTCGCGGTCACCATCATCATCGCGCTGACCTCGAAGCTGCCGGTCTCGCTGACCCTGATGACCGGCGTGGCCGGCATGCTGCTGACCGGCGTGCTGCGGATGGACGAGGCCTACGCGGCGATCAACTGGAAGACGGTGTTCCTGATGGCGGGGCTGATTCCGCTGGGCTGGGCGATGGACAGCAGCGGCGCGGCGGCGTGGGTCGCCGGGCACACCGTCGAGCGCCTGCCCGAGGGCATGCCGGTCTGGCTGATCGAAATCGCGGTGGCGCTGCTCACCACCGGCTTCTCGCTGGTGATCAGCCACGTCGGCGCGACCATCGTGATGGTGCCGATGGCGATCAACCTGGCGCTGGCCGCCGGCGGCAATCCGACCGCGTTTGCGCTGATCGTCGCGCTGTCGGCCTCCAACAACCTGATGACCGCGTCGAACCCGGTGATCTCGATGGTCACCGGCCCGGCCAACTACACCTCGCGGCAGATGTGGCGCGTCGGCGGACCGCTGTCGCTGATCTACACCGTGGTGGTGGTGCTGGCGGTCAACGCGCTGTTCTGGTGGAACGGCCGGGCGGGTTAGCCGCAGCCCCCTGTCATCTCGACTGTGGGAGCGACGTCAGTCGCGAGCTATTGCCCGAGCGGGCCACCGTGGATCATCGCGACTGACGTCGCTCCCACAAGGTTGACCACGCGCGCTACACCAGCCGCACCATGCCCTCGACTACCTGCACCGGCACCGCCCGCAGCGAGTCGCCGCGGCAGGGACCGGCGACGCAATCGCCGCGCTGCAGTTCGAACGAGGCGCCATGGGCGGCGCAGACCAGCAGGCCGTCCTTGCTTTTCAGGAACTTGCCCGGCGCCCAGTCCAGCCGGCGGCCGGCATGCGGGCAGACATTCAGCCAGGCGCGAACTTCCCCGCCCTGCCGAAAAAGCACCAGAGACTCGCTATCTCCGTCGATATCGGCTTCGACTTCGGCGAACCCGCCGTCTTCTATTCTGTCCAGCGCTATAAGGGCCATGGTCGCCTTAACGAACTTCTCACACCGTCATATTCTTGTCACCGGATACTGCACGCCATCCGGCTCCGGCCGCATTGTGTCACGACCCATCGCCATGTTCGCACGCAGCTTCCAGTTCAACGCCTTCCGTTCCGCCTTCGCTCCGCGCAAGCCCCGTCATCCGCTGCTGCGGCTGGCCATCGGCCTGCTGGGCCTGGCCTTGTTGTGCGTGCTGGTGTTCTTCAGCGTGTTCATCGGCGCGGCTATGATCGCCGCCGGCCTGCTGTACAGGCTGTTCAAGCAGCGCGGCAAGCCGATCGCGCGTGGCGGTGTGGTCGAAGCCGAGTACCAGGTGGTGCGCAAGCCGGTGTTGCCGCTGTCGCACTGACGGCGCGCGTCCTACACTCAGCGGCCGTTTCCCTGCCCGGCACGGCCGGCCGCCGACATGACCGATCTGTTCCCCGCTCCTCCCGTTCCGCGCGTGACCGTGCGTGGCGGCGGCACGTTTCCCGTGCGCCGTATTTTCTGCGTTGGCCGCAACTTCGCCGATCACGCGCGCGAGATGGGCGCCGCCGCCCCGGCCTCGAAAACGGAGCGCGGGCAGCCGGTGTTCTTCCACAAGCCCGCCGATGCCCTCGTCGCCGGTAACGCGGATGTTCCCTACCCGCCCGGCACGCAGGATCTGCACCATGAGGTGGAACTGGTTGCCGCGCTGGGCCAGGATGCCCCGGCCGGCGAGTTGGATCCCGCACGGGCGCAGGCGCTGGTGGTGGCCTATGGCGTCGGCCTGGACCTGACCCGCCGCGACCTGCAGGGCGCGGCCAAGGCCAAGGGGCTGCCGTGGGACACCGGCAAGGGCTTCGATCATTCCGCGCCGATCAGCGATCTGGTGCCCGTGGCGGACGTGGGCGATCTCGCGGCGCTCACGCTGACCCTCGCCGTCAACGACCAGGTGCGCCAGCATGGCGCGCTGTCGGATCTGATCTGGGACGTGCCGGAAATCCTGCACGAACTGTCCCGGCTCTACGCGCTCAAGGCCGGCGATCTGGTGTTCATGGGCACGCCGGCCGGGGTGGGTCCGCTGGTGGCCGGGGATCGCTTCGCCGCCTCGCTGGACGGCGTGGTCGAACTGCGCGGCACGATCGTCTGATCCCCGTCGTTCGCGCGAAAAACGTGCGGAAGGGATGCGATCTTCACCCGCCACGGTATAGTTTTGCGCCTACGGGCGCTGTCGCCCGGACATGAGGACCTCCAGCATGGGCATGATCAGCGAGTTCAAGGAATTCATCGCGCGCGGCAACGTGGTCGACCTGGCGGTCGGCGTGGTGATCGGCGCGGCGTTCGGCAAGATCGTCACCGTGCTGGTCGACAAGATCATCATGCCGCCGATCGGCCTGCTGGTTGGCGGCGTGGATTTCTCCAAGTGGGTATGGACGCTGAAGGAAGCCACCGTCGATGCCGCCGGCAAGGAGATTCCCGCGGTGGTGATCGGCTTCGGCGAGTTCATCAACACGCTGATCCAGTTCGTCATCGTCGCCTTTGCCATCTTCCTGCTGGTCAAGGCGGTCAACCGCCTCTACAAGAAGGCGCCGGACGCACCGGCCGCTCCGCCCGAAGACGTGCTGCTGCTGCGCGAGATCCGCGACGCGCTGAAGAAGTAAGCCACGACTTGTTTCACAATCGGGGAAAGCCGCGGGCTGCTAAGCTCGCGGCTTTCCTGTTTCCTGCCCAATTTCCAGCCTGCTCCCAGGGGTACTCCATGCGTCTGACGCCGTTGTTGATCGCCCTCAGCCTGTCCCTTTCCGCTCCCCTCGCGCACGCCGCGCAGAAACCCACCCGCATTCCCGACGCCGCCCTGGCCACCGCCGCGCAGCTGCGCGAGCAGGCGCTGGCCGACGACACCGGCTGGAAGGTGGTGGAATCGCTGACCACCGAAGTCGGTCCGCGCCTGGCCGGCAGCGAGGCCGACGCGCGCGCGGTGGCCTGGGCCACCGCCAAGTTCAAGGCGCTGGGTTTTGACAAGGTATGGACCGAACCGGTGACCTTTCCCAAGTGGGAACGCCGCAGTGAGCACGCCGCGGTACTGGGTGCGCATCCGCAGGCGCTGACCATCACCGCGCTGGGTGGCAGCCCCGGCGGCACGGTGGAAGCGGAGATCGTGCGCTTCGCCGATCTGGCCGCGCTGGAAGCCGCGCCCGCGGATTCGCTGAAGGGCAAGATCGCCTTCGTCGATTACCAAATGAAGGCGGATCGTTCCGGCAGCGATTACCGCAACGGCGGCGCGATCCGCTCGCGCGGCCCGTCGGCGGCGATCCGCAAGGGCGCCATCGGCTACCTGATGCGCTCGGCCGGCACCGACAACCATCGCGTCGCCCACACCGGCATCACCCGCTTCGACGACGGCCTGACCCCGGTACCGTCGGCGTCGCTGACCATCCCCGACGCCGACCAGCTCGCCCGCCTGCTGGCGCGCGGCCCGGTCAAGGTGCGGATGGCGCTGGATTGCGGCTGGGATGGCGAGGCCACCTCCTACAACGTGATCGGCGAAATCACCGGGCGCAGCCTGCCCAGGGAAGTCGTGGTCATCGGCGGCCACCTGGATTCCTGGGATCTGGGCACCGGCGCCATCGACGACGGTGCCGGCGTCGCCCTGACCATGGCCGCCGGCCATCTGATCGGACAACTGAAGCAGGCGCCCAAGCGCACCATCCGCGTGGTCGCCTTCGCCAACGAGGAACAGGGCCTGTACGGCGGCCGCGCCTATGCGGAGAAGCACGCCGCCGACGTGCGTCTGCACCAGATCGGCGCGGAGAGCGATTTCGGCGCCGGCCGCATCTACGCCTTCAACACCAGCGCGCCCGAGCATGCCCGCGAGGCCACCCGCCAGATCGCCGAGGCACTGGCGCCGCTGGGCATCGAGTACCAGGCCGACAAGGGCGGTCCCGGCCCGGACATCAGCCCGTTCGCCGCGCGGGGCCTGGCCTGGGGTTGGCTGGCGCAGGATGGCACCGACTACTTCAACCTGCACCACACCGCCGACGACACCCTGGACAAGATCGATCCCAAGGCGCTGGCGCAGAACGTGGCCGCCTATACCGTGTTCGCCTATCTGGCGGCGGAGGCCGAGGGCGGTTTCGGCAGCGAGCCCAAGCAGGTCAAGCCGCCGCAGGAATGATGCTTTCGTCTTCCGTGGATGAAAAAAAAGAGCGGGCCATTCGGCCCGCTCTTTCGTTCTGCAAGCGATGTTCGCGCCGGAAGCCGGGGCGGCCAGCGCGTCGCTCAGCCCCTCGCGAGACGCTGCCGCCACTGGGCGAGGAACACGGCGGTCGCCGAGGCCACGTTGAGGCTCTCCACCGCGCCGGTGCCGGGAATCGACAGGCGCGCATCGCAGGCGGCGGCCATTTGCGGATCCATGCCTTCACCCTCGGCGCCCATCACGTAGACCAGGCGTTCCGGCAAGCGCGCGGCGAACAGATCGTCACCGCCGCGCACCACCGTGGCGGCCAGCGAGAAGCCGGCGCCGCGCAGTTGCGCGATGGCGTTTGCGGTGTTGCCCAGGCGCACCAGCGGCACTTGTTCCGCGCCACCTTCGGCGACCCTCGCCGCGGCGCCTGACAGCGCCAGTCCACCCTGCGGCGGCAGCAGGATCGCCGATACGCCGAAGTGCGCGGCCGAGCGCAGGATGGCGCCGAAATTGTGCGGATTGCCGACCCCGTCCAGCCAGATCGCCAGCGCCGGACCGGCCGGCAGCGTGCGCAGCCAATCGCCGGCCGACGTCGGCTCCACCTTCAGCACCTCGGCGACGATGCCCTCATGGTGCTGGCTGGCGGCGAGCCGATCCAGATCATCCTCGGCTACCACCCGGTAGCCGACGCGCTGCTTCACGCACCACGCCAGCAGCGCCTTGAACGCGGGAATCCGCGCCTCGGTCAGGTAGATCTTGCGGATCGCCTCCGGACGCCGTTCGAACACCGCGCGCACGGCGTTGATGCCATACAGGCGCAACTCGTCGCGCGCGCCCATCGGCGCTCCCATCTGCGCCCCCGCCGACCCGCGCGCGTCATCGCGGGGCTCGGCGGGACGCGGCGCACGCGGCTGGCGCGGGCCCGCCGGACGGCCGGTGCCATGCGAGCGCGGCGGTGGCCGCTTGTCCCAGGGACCACTCATGTCAGCTTTGCCGGTTCTTCCAGAAGTCGGCGTTCTTCACGCCCGCCACGTCCGGATCGAAGACGGGATCCAGGCCCAGCTTCTTCTGCCGCTCGTAGTCGCGCAACGCCGCCATCGCCGGCTTGTGCAGGATCAGGATCGCGATGATGTTCAGCCACGCCATCAGGCCGACGCCGATGTCGCCCAGCGCCCACGCGGTCTTGGCATTGTGGAAGGCACCGAAGATGACCATGCCCATGATGCCCAGCCGCAGCAGCAGCACGGTCAGCGGACGACGCCGGTTGCCGTTGACATAGCTCAGGTTGGTCTCGGCCATGTAGTAGTAGGCCATGATGGTGGTGAAGGCGAAGAAGAACAGCGCCACCGCCACGAAGCCCGCGCCCCAGCCCGGCAGCACCGATTCCACCGCCGCCTGCGCGTAACCCGGGCCTTCCTCGACGCCCGGCGGCATGCCGGTATACAGGTGCGCGCCGCCCGTGGGCGAGTACACGTTGTACTTGCCGGTGGTCAGCACCAGGAACGCGGTCGAGGTGCACACCATCATGGTGTCGAAGTAGATCGCGAAGGCCTGCACGTAGCCCTGCTTGGCCGGATGCGAGACCTCGGCGGCGGCGGCGGCGTGCGGGCCGGTGCCCTGGCCGGCCTCGTTGGCGTAGATGCCGCGCTTGACGCCCCATTCCACCGCCAGGCCCAGGATCGCGCCGAACGCGGCATGGGTGCCGAAGGCGCTGCTGAAGATGACGCGGAACATTTCCGGCACCAGCTCGGCGTTGAGCACCATCACCGTGACCGCCATCAGGATGAAACCGGCGGCCATGAACGGCACCACGATTTCGGCGAAGTTGGCGATGCGCTTGACGCCACCGAAGATGATCACCGCCAGCAGGATCGACACCGTGATGCCGATGCCCAGCTTGAATGCATCGCGCGCCGGCATGCCCAGCCACTGGCCGTCCATGGCGCCGCACAGCGACGTGCCCTGGCAGACGTTGGCCGCGCTGTCGGCGATCGCGTTCGCCTGCACGCCCGGCATCAGGAAGCCGGTGGCGGCGATGGTCGCGATGGCGAACAGCAGCGCGTACCACTTCAGGCCCATCGCCTTTTCGATGTAGTAGGCCGGGCCGCCGCGATAGCGTCCTTCGGCATCCTTGACCTTGTAGATCTGCGCCAGCGTCGATTCGACGTAGGACGTCGACGCGCCCAGGAAGCCCATCACCCACATCCAGAACACCGCGCCGGGACCGCCGAAGGCAATCGCGGTGGCGACGCCGGCGATGTTGCCGATGCCGATGCGGCCGGCCATCGACATGGCCAGCGCCTGGAACGAGGACACGCCGGCCTCGGATTTCTGCCCGCTCACGGTCAGCCGCAGCATCTCCGCGAAGCCACGCACCTGCATGAAGCGGGTGCGGATGGTGAAATACAGGCCGGCGCCCAGGCACATGACGATCAGTGCCTTGCTCCAGATGATGCCGTTGACGGCATTGATAATGGCTTCCACGCAGTCTCCCCTGCCCTAAAAGGAAAAGTCCCCGTCACCGGGGACCGGTCGATTCTCCACGAATCGGCCCGCTCTGCGAAGCCCGGCGAGGGGGATCACCCTGCTGAACAGGGAAACCCGGGGTGTTCAGTGCGTGGTCGGCGTCCGCAGGCGGGAGAAGACCCGCAGGTCGTGCAACTGCCCATCCTTGCGGATGGCGTGGCGGAGCAGGCCTTCTTCCTGGAAGCCGTTCTTGAGCAGCACCCGTGCCGAGGCCGGGTTGATGTCCAGCACGTTGGCCTGCATGCGGTGCAGCTGCAGGTGATCCATCACCCACGGCACGTAGGCCGCGACCACCCGGCTCATCAGTCCCTGGCCCCAGTAGCGGCGGCCGAGCCAGTACCCCAGCTCGGCGCTGCCCCCACGCTCGCCCAGGCGCGGGTGCGCGCCGATGCCGCCGCAGGCGCGGCCGTCGATATCGATGGCGAACACCGGATCGTTCAGATCCACCACTTCGCCGGCGAGGAACCGCCAGGCGTCCTCGCGCCGGTAGGGATGCGGGAAACGTTCGCTCAAGCCGCGCACGACCTGCGCGTCGTTGGCGTGGCGGAGCAGCCAGCGCGCGTCTTCCGCCCGCCAACGCCGCAATGTGAACCCGTCGCCCTGAACCACGCTGTCTTCCATGCTTTCCAGATCAACCATGACCGCCTACCGGGGGAGTTTCTTCTTCCAGTCGCTTCAGTTCGTGGGCCACGGCCTCGGGAGACCGCGTGAACGGTGCCAGCAGCGCGTAGAACGCCGGCACCACGTACAGCGACAGCAAGGTGGAGAAGGAGACGCCGAAGATGACCACGATGCCGATCGTCGCGCGGCTGGCCGACCCCGGTCCGCCGGCCACCACCAGCGGCACGGCGCCCATCACCGTGGCCACGGACGTCATCAGGATCGGGCGCAGGCGCACCTTCGAGGATTCGGCGATGGCGCGCGCCACGCTCATGCCGTCGTCGCGCAATTGGTTGGCGAACTCGACGATCAGGATGCCGTTCTTTGCCGCCAGGCCGATCAGCATCACGATGCCGATCTGGCTGAACAGATTGAGCGTGCCGCCGGTGACCCACAGGCCGATCAGCGCGCCCAGCACCGCCAGCGGCACGGTCAGCATGATCACCAGCGGGTGGATGAAACTCTCGAACTGCGCCGCCAGCACCAGGTAGACGATCAGCAGCGCCAGCGCGAAGGTCAGCAGCACCGCGCCGCCGGCCTTGAGGTACTCGCGGGATTCGCCCTTCCAGTCGATCTGCGCGTAGTCGGGCAGTTCCTCCTGCGCCACCTGCCGGGCCCAGCCCATCGCCTCGCCCAGCGTATAGCCCGGCGCCAGCGACGCGGTCAGGGTGATCGCGCGCAGGCGGTTGAAGCGGTTGAAGCTGCCGGGTTCGGCGATTTCCGACAATGTCACCAGGTTGGACAGCGGAATCAGCTCGCCCGCGCTGCCGCGCACGTAGGTGTTGGCCAGGTCCGCCGGCGAGGAACGGCGCTCGCGGTCGGCCTGCATCAGCACGTCGTACTCCTCGCCGTTGTCGACGAACGTGGTGACCTGGCGGGAACCCATCATGGTTTCCAGCGTGCGGCCGATTTCCTGCACCGACACGCCCAGGTCGGCGGCGCGGCTGCGGTCGATGTTGACCCGCATCTGCGGCCGGGTTTCCTTGTAATCCGAGTCCACGCCGTACAGGCCGGGGTTCTGCTCCATGCGCGCCATCATCCGGTCGCGCCACTGCGAGAGCTCGTTGTAATCCGGACCGCCGAGCACCATCCGGAACGGCTGGCCACCACCGCGAACCAGGCCGGTGCGCTGGGAAGGCTGGGCGCGGATGCCCGGCATCTGCTCCAGTTGGCCGCGCACCGATTCCAGCACCTCGGTGGTGCTTTCGTGGCGCTTGCTCCAGTCCTGCAGGAACACGATCACCTGGCCGGTGTGCATTTCCTCGCTCGCGCCAAAGCCGCCCGGCACGCGGGCGTTGGCGCGCTGGATCGGCTTGCCTTCGCCGATGTTGTCGGCGAACAGATGCTCGACCTGCTGGATCTGTTTCACGGTGTAATCGAAGCCTGCGCCTTCCGGTCCCTGGATGGAGACGAAGAACGAGCCGCGATCCTCCATCGGCGCCAGTTCCTTGGGCACGCGCAGGCCCAGCACCGCCGCCACCGCCAGGCAGGCGCCCATCGCGATCAGCAGGATCAACAGGATGCGCCGGCCGGGCATCGCCACCATCCGCTGGACCTGGTGGCCATACCCCTCGCTGAGCCGGGCCAGCTGCCGGTTCATCCAGGCGTTGAAACCCTTGGGCTTGCTGTGCGGCCGGACCAGCTTGGAGGACATCATCGGGGTCAGGGTCAGGGCCACGAACGCCGAGATCGCCACCGCCGCCGCCAGCGCCACCGACAGTTCGCGGAACAGGCGTCCGGTGTTGCCTTCCATGAACCCCACCGGCAGGAACACCGCCACCAGCACCGCGGTGGTGGCGATGACCGCGAAGGCCACCTGCGCGGTGCCGCGACGCGCGGCCACCAGCGGCGGCTCGCCCAGGTCGGCGCGGCGCTGGATGTTCTCCAGCACCACGATGGCATCGTCCACCACCAGGCCGATGCACAGCACCAGGGCGAGCAAGGTCAGCAGGTTGATCGAGAAGCCGAACGCGTAGAGGGCGATGAACGAGGTAATCAGGCAGACCGGCACCGTCACCGCCGGGATCAACGCCGCGCGCAGGCTGCCCAGGAACAGCCAGATCACCGCGAACACCAGGATCATCGCCTCCACCAGGGTGGCGTAGACGCGCTCGACCGACGCCTCGATGAACACGGTGCTGTCGTAGGCGACGAAGATCTGGGTGCCCTCCGGCAGGGTCGGGCGGATGCGGTCGGCGGCAGCGCGGGCCGCGCGCGCCACATCCAGCGCGTTGGCGGTTGAGGTCTTGACGATGCCCAGGCCGACGTTCGGGCGGCCGTTGCTGCGGAAATAGGCGCGGCGTTCCTCGGTGGTCAGCTCCACCCGGGCCACGTCGCCCACCCGCACCACGTAGCCGTCGGCGCCCTTGCTCAGCGGCATCCGCGCGAACTGCTCGGCGGTCATGTAGCCGCGTTCGACCCGCAGGGTGAAGTCGCGGGTTTCCGATTCGATGCGGCCGGCGGGCAGTTCGATGTTCTCGCGCCGCAGCGCCGCCTCCACGTCGCTGGCGGTGACGCCGCGCGCGGCCATCGCGGCGCGATCCAGCCAGATCCGCATGGCATAGCGCTGGGCGCCGCTGATGCGCACCTGGGCCACGCCGTCCAGCGCCGACAGCTGATCGACGATATAGCGATCGGCGTAGTCGGTCAGCTGCAGGGTGTCCATCTTGGTCGAACTCATGTTCAACCACAGGATCACGTCGGCATCGGCTTCCACCTTCTGCACTTCCGGCGGATCCGCCTCGTCGGGCATGCGATCCATCACCCGGCTGACCTTGTCGCGCACGTCGTTGGCGGCGGCCTCGATGTCGCGGGTAAGGGTGAACTCGATGGTGACCTGCGAACGGCCGTTGGAGCTGCGCGACTCGATGGTCTCGATGCCCTCGATGCCGGCCAGCGCGTCTTCCAGGATCTGGGTGACGCGGGTTTCCACCACCGCCGCCGACGCGCCCGGGTAGGTCACTTCCACCGACACCACCGGCGGATCGATGTTGGGCAGCTCGCGCAGGGTCAGGCGCATGAACGACATCACCCCGAGCACGATCAGCAGCAGGCTCATCACCACGGCCAGCACCGGCCGCTTGATCGACAGGTCGGACAGCTTCATGGTTCAGCCCCGTTTGACGGCGGGTGCGGCGGCGGGCGCGGCGGCCGGTGGCGTGGCCGCGCCGGCCTCGGTGATCTTCGCGCCGGGCCGCAGCTTGCCGGTACCGTCCACGACGATGCGATCGCCGGCCTTCAGGCCTTCGGTGATCTCCACCCGACCCTCGCGACGGACGCCGGTGCTCACGGTGACCTGCTCCACGCTGCTGTCGGCCTTGACCCGGTAGACGAAGGTGTCGCGGCCCACCTGCACGACGGCGATCTCGGGAATCACCAGCGCCTGCCGCTCCGGCCGGAACAGATTGACGTTGAGCAGCATGCCCGGGCGCAGCGCGCGATCCGGGTTGGCGAACACCGCGCGCACGGTGACCGCGCGGGTGGCGGGATCCACCCGCGCATCGACCGTTTCCACGGCGCCCTCGAAGGTGCGCCCCGGCCAGGCGGCGGTGGTCGCGTTGACCGTATCGCCGTTGTCGACCGTGGCCAGCGCCGCTTCCGGCACCTGGAAGTCCACGTACATCCGCGAAACATCGTCGAGGGTGGCGATGACGGTGCTGGCGGTGATCAGCGAGCCCGGGCTGACCTGGCGGATGCCCAGTACGCCGGCGAACGGTGCGCGCACCGTGCGATCGCCGATGTCGGCCTTCATCTGCTGCACGCGCGCTGCGGCGGCGTCGCGCAGGGCCAATTGTGTGTCCAGGGTGGAGCGGGCGACCAGTTGCTGTTCGGCCAGTTCCTTCTGCCGGCGGTACAGGCGGTCGGCTTCGGCGTAGGTGGCCTCGGCCTGCTCCAGCGACGCCTTGGCGGCGTCGCCGCGCAAGGTCACCAGCACCTGCCCGGCCCTGGCGTCCTGGCCGCTTTCGAAGTGCACGTCCTGGACGATTTCGCTGACCTTGGCGGTCAGGGTCACCGACTCACGCGCCTTGGCGGTACCCAGCGCCTCCAGGGCGTCGCTCCACGCCGAGAGCTGGACCACCTGGGTGTTCACCGGCACCGGCCGATCCGCACCCTGCCCGCCTCCGCCCGCGCCGGCGGATTTTTCTCCGCAGGCGGTCAACAGGAACATCGACGCGGCGACGGCCAGCGTCGCCCGGATTCCGGTTCGGCTCAGCATGAAAGTACCGTAATGATCGTTATCACGTGAAGTTTACCTTCACGCCATGAACGAATATGCGTACGGAAGCGTTGACAGGGCCATGACTAACGACCCTTGTGCAGCGTGGTTCGCTAGGTCAATCCCAGTTTTTCCAGGACCCGCAGCGCCAAGTGTTCCGGACTCTCTGCGCCGGCATCCAGCCGCAGGTCGGGATGTTCCGGTGCTTCGTACGGCGAGTCAATGCCGGTGAAGTTGGGAATCAGGCCCGCCCGCGCCTTGCGGTACAGGCCCTTCACGTCGCGTTCCTCCGCGAGCGCCAGCGGCACGTCGACGAAGATTTCCAGGAACTCGCCTTCGCCGAACCGTTCGCGCGCCATCTGCCGCTCGGCCCGGAACGGCGAGATGAAACTGACCAGCACGATCAATCCGGCGTCGGTCATCAGCCTGGCGACCTCGGCCACGCGGCGGATGTTCTCCACCCGGTCCTCGGCGGTGAAGCCCAGATCCCGGTTCAGGCCATGACGCACGTTGTCGCCGTCGAGAATGAAGCTGTGGTAGCCCAGCGCGTGCAGGCGCTTGTCGACCAGGTTGGCCACGGTCGACTTGCCGGCGCCGGACAGGCCGGTGAACCACAGCACCCGCGGCTGCTGGCCCTTGATGCGCGCACGCGCCGCCTTGTCCACGTCCAGGTGCTGCCAGTGCACGTTGCCGGCGCGGCGCAGGGCGAAGTCCAGCGTTCCCATCGCGACCGTGTGGTTGCTCTGCCGGTCGATCAGGATGAAGCCGCCCAGCGCGCGGTTGTCCGCATAGGGTGCGAACGCGATCGGTTCGTCCAGGCTGAGGTTGCAGTAGCCGACCTCGTTGAGTTCCAGCCGCTTGGCCGCCAGGTGCTCCTGGCTGTTGATGTCGACACGGTGCTTGATCTCGCTGATCGAGGCGGCGACCGTGCGCGTACCGATCTTCAGCCAGTACGGACGTCCGGGCAGCAGCGCGGCGTCGTCCATCCACAGCACGTGCGCGGCGAACTGATCGGCGACCTGTGGCGGATCGCCGGCGGCGGCGATGACGTCGCCGCGGCTGATGTCGATCTCGTCGTCCAGGGTCAGGGTGATCGCTTCGCCGGCACTGGCGAGTTCGCGATCGCCATCCGGCCCGAGCACCCGCGCGACCTTCGAGCGCCGGCCCGAGGGCAGCGCCACGATCGCGTCGCCCGGGCGCACCCGCCCCGCCGCCACGGTGCCGGCGAAGCCACGGAAATTCTGGTCCGGCCGGTTGATCCACTGCACCGGCAGGCGAAACCCGCCTTCGGCGCCGGCATCGTCCACCGGCACGCTCTCCAGGTGCTGCAACAGGCTGGGGCCGTCGTACCACGGCGTGCGTGCCGAACGTTCGATCAGGTTGTCGCCCTCCAGCGCGGACAGCGGCACGCACGTCACGTCGGCGATGCCCAGTTGCGCGGCCAGTGCGCGGTAGGCGGTGGCGATGCCGTCGAACACCGCGGGATCGAAGCCGACCAGATCCATCTTGTTGACCGCCAGCACGACGTGGCGGATGCCCAGCAGCGAGACGATATAGCTGTGCCGGCGGGTCTGGGTGAGCAGGCCCTTGCGCGCGTCGACCAGCACCACGGCCAGATCCGCGGTGGACGCGCCGGTGGCCATGTTGCGGGTGTACTGCTCGTGTCCCGGGCAATCGGCGACGATGAACTTGCGCCGCTCGGTGTCGAAGTAGCGGTAGGCCACGTCGATGGTGATGCCCTGCTCGCGCTCGGCGGCCAGGCCGTCCAGCAGCAGCGCGTAATCGATGTCGCCGCCGCGGGTGCCATGCCGGCGGCTGTCCTTCTCCAGCGCCGCCAGCTGATCATCGAACAACCGCTTGCTGTCGTGCAGCAGGCGACCGATCAGCGTGCTCTTGCCATCGTCGACGCTGCCGCAGGTGATGAAACGCAGCAGCGGCTTGGTTTCGTGCTGGCGCAGGTAGTCGGTGATGCTGGTGTTTTCGGGATTGGGGATTCGGGATCCGGGATTCGCAACGGCGGGCGCTTCCGCCAGCGGATCGCTTCCCGCTTTCCCTAATCCCGAATCCCGGTTTTCAACGGCCGGATGGCCGGTCATCCCCAATCCCGGCTTCATCAGAAGTACCCCTCCAGCTTTTTCTTCTCCATCGACGCGCCCGGATCGTGATCGATCACCCGGCCCTGGCGCTCGGAGGACGTCGCCACCAGCATCTCGGCGATGATCTTTTCCAGGGTGTCGGCGTCGGACTCGATCGCGCCAGTGAGCGGGTAGCACCCCAGGGTGCGGAAGCGCACCCTGCGCAGTTGCGGCTGTTCGCCTTCATGCAGAGGCAGGCGTTCGTCGTCCACCAGGATCAGCGCGCCATCGCGTTCCACCACCGGCCGCTCGGCGGCGAAGTACAGCGGCACCACCGGAATGCCCTCGCGATAGATGTAAAGCCAGATGTCCAGTTCGGTCCAGTTGGACAGCGGGAACGCACGCACGCTCTCGCCCTTGTGGATGCGGGCGTTGTAGAGGTTCCAGAGCTCCGGTCGCTGGTTCTTGGGATCCCAGCGGTGGCGATCGTTTCGGAAGGAGAATACGCGCTCCTTGGCGCGCGACTTCTCCTCGTCGCGGCGGGCGCCGCCGATGGCCGCGTCGAAGCCGTATTGGTCCAGCGCCTGCTTCAGGCCCTGGGTCTTCATCACGTCGGTATGCACGGTCGCGCCGTGGCTGATCGGGCCGACGCCCTGGGCGATGCCATCGGGGTTGACGTGCACCCGCAGATCCACGCCGGTCTCGGCCGCGCGGCGATCCCGGAACGCGATCATCTCGCGGAACTTCCAGCGCGTGTCCACGTGCAACAGCGGGATGGGCGGGCGGCCCGGCGCGAACGCCTTGAGCAGCAGGTGCAGCAGCACCGAGCTGTCCTTGCCCACCGAATACAGCAGCACGGGATTGCGGAACTCCGCGGCCACCTCCCGGAGGATGTGGATGCTCTCGGCTTCCAGGCGGTCGAGGTGGGACAGGCGGTGTTCGGCGCTCATCAAAACGGGCTGCGGTGCGTGACGGGATGCCGGCGCAAAGCGTACCAGCTACCGCCGTTGCTTCTGCCCCAGGAGGCCAACGAGCATTCCATGCCTCCCCCGCGCCGGGAAATAAGCCAGCGGGATAAGCCCATAACCAGCCGTCCTTTCTGCACGGGACAACGGGTTCCTAACATCGGACTCCCTCCTGCGCAAAGCGATTGCCCGCGATGACCGCTTCCTCCTCCGCACTGGCGCCCAGTCCCCTGGCCGAGGAGCGGCGCGTGCTGCTGGCGCGGCTGGTCGAAGGGCTGGATGCGCCGACCCTGTGGTGGCTGTCCGGCTATACCGCCGGGCTCGCCCAGGGCCAGCACGCGCCCCAACTGGCGGTGCTGCCGGGCGGCCAGGCGCAGGCGGGCCAGCGCCTGACCGTGGTCTACGGCAGCCAGACCGGCAATGCGCGACGCGCGGCCGAGAAGATCGCCCAGGCCGTCGAGGCGGCCGGGTTGCCGGTGCGCCTGTTGCGGGCGGACGCCTATCCGACCCGCGAACTGGCCGGCGAACGCCTGCTGTACGTGGTCATCAGCACCCAGGGCGAAGGCGATCCGCCGGACGATGCCATCGGCCTGGTCGAGTTCCTGTCCGGCCGGCGCGCGCCCAAGCTGCCGGAACTGCGCTACGCGGTGCTCGGCCTGGGCGATTCCAGTTACGCCGATTTCTGCGGCATCGCCCGCCGCCTGGATGCCCGCCTGGCCGAACTGGGTGCCCAGCGCCTGTTCGAACCCGGCCTGGCCGATCTGGACATCGACACGGTGGCCGATCCCTGGCGCACCCAGGCGCTGTCGTCGGCGCGCGAACACCTGAAATCCCACCCCAGCGCCCCGTTGGCCACGGTCACCCCGCTGCGGCCAACGCACGCGGCCTCGCCGTGGTCGCACGAAAAACCCTACTCCGCCGAAGTCCTGCTCAACCAGAACGTCAGCGGCCGCGACTTCAAGGGCAAGGCATTCGGGCGGCATGGCGAACGCGACAAGGACGTGCGCCATCTCGAACTGTCGCTGGCCGGCAGCGGACTGCACTACGAACCGGGCGACGCGCTTGGCATCCGCCATCGCAATCCGGATTCGCTGGTGGAATCGATCCTCCAGGCCACCGCGCTGTCCGGCGACGCCGGGATCGAGCTCCAGGGCGATACGCTGCCGCTGCGCGAGTGGCTGGCCAGCCGTCGCGAACTGACCCGGCTCTCGCGCCCGTTCCTGGCCGAACACGCCGCGCAGGCGCGCGCCGAGGATCTGAACGCGCTGCTGGCGCCGGCGCAGCAGTCCGCGCTCGCCGGCCTGCTCAACACCCATCAGGTCGTCGACGTGCTGCGACGCTGGCCGGCACGCTGGGAAGCGCATGAACTGGTCGCCGCGCTGCGTCCGCTCGCGCCGCGGCTGTACTCGATCGCCTCCAGCCGCAAGCGGGTCGGCGAAGAAGTCCACTTGACCGTGGACGTGCTGGCCTACGAAGCGTTCGGTGAAGCGCATGGCGGCGCGGCCAGCGGTTACCTCGCCGCGCGTGCGGAAGGTGAAGCGGTGCCGGTCTATGTCGAGGCCAACGAACGGTTCCGGGTGCCCGCTGACGGCGCCCGCGACATCCTGATGATCGGTCCCGGCACCGGCATCGCGCCGTTCCGCGGCTTCGTGCAGGAGCGCGCCGAAACCGGCGCGCAGGGCCGCAACTGGCTGTTCTTCGGCGCCCGCCATTTCAACCAGGACTTCCTCTACCAGTCCGAATGGCAGGACGCGCTCCGTGACGGCTCGCTGCACCGGCTGGACCTGGCGTTCTCGCGCGACCAGGCCGACAAGATCTACGTGCAGGACCGCCTGCGCGAACACGCCCGCGAGGTCCATGCCTGGCTGGAGGGCGGCGCCCACCTGTATGTCTGCGGCGCCATCGGCATGGGCAAGGACGTGCACGCCACGCTGCTGGACATCCTCCGCACCCAAGGCGGCCACGACGAAGACACCGCCGCCGAATACCTGACCCGACTGCAATCGGAAGGCCGCTACTGTCGTGATGTGTATTGACGGCCGGGATGGGGGATTCGGGATTGGGGATTCGTGAAAGCCCGTCCCGTTCCTGATTTCTCCGATCTCCTGCTGCGCTCTTGCGAATCCCGAATCACCAATCCCGAATCCCGGCCCCCACCCATGTCCCACTCCGTAGAAGACATCAAATCCGAAAGCCGTCGCCTGCGGGGCAGCCTGCTGGAGAGCCTGGCCGACCCGGTGACCGGCGCGCTGCGCGAGTCGGACCAGACCCTGATCAAGTACCACGGCAGTTACCAGCAGGACGATCGCGATCTGCGCGACGAGCGCCGGCGGCAGAAGCTGGAACCGGCCTACCAGTTCATGATCCGGACCCGCACGCCCGGCGGCGTGGTCACGCCCGAGCAATGGCTGAAACTCGACGCGATCGCCACCCGCTACGCCAACCACTCGCTGCGGGTCACCACCCGCCAAGCGTTCCAGTTCCATGGGGTGATCAAGCGCGAACTGAAGGCGACCATGCAGGCAATCAATGCGGCGCTGATCGACACGCTGGCCGCCTGTGGCGACGTCAACCGCAACGTGCTGGTCGCGGCCAATCCGCTGCTGTCGAAGGCGCATGCGCAGGTGCAGTCCTGGGCGGCGCGCCTGTCCGAGCACCTGCTGCCCAATACCCGCGCGTACTACGAAATCTGGCTGGACGAGGAACGCGTGGCCGGCAGCGGCGAGGAGGAGGAGCCGGTCTATGGCGCCACCTACCTGCCGCGCAAGTTCAAGATCGGGTTCGCGGTTCCGCCGCTCAACGATGTCGACGTGTTCGCCAACGACCTGGGCTTCATCGCCATCCTGGAGGACGGCGAGCTGGTCGGCTTCAACCTGGTCATCGGCGGCGGCATGGGCGCGACCCACGGCGACGCCGCGACCTATCCGCGCATCGGCAACGTGGTCGGCTTCCTGCCACCGGAGAAACTGCTGGACGTGGCGACCGCGGTGGTCACCACCCAGCGCGATTTCGGCAACCGCGAACTGCGCAAGCGCGCCCGCTTCAAGTACACCATCGATGATCACGGCCTGGAGGCGATCGTCGGTCAGATCGAGGCCCGCTCCGGCCATGCGCTCCAGCCCGCGCGCGCGTGGCACTTCGATCACAACGGCGACCGCTATGGCTGGGTCGAGGGCGAGGATGGCCGCTGGCACCTGACCCTGCACTTCTTCGCGGGGCGCATCGCCGACACCGCGCAGGCCACGCACCTGACCGGCCTGCGCGAGATCGCCGGCATCCACCGCGGCGAGTTCCGGCTCACTCCCAACCAGAACCTGGTCATCGCCGGCGTGCCGGCCGGCGAGCGCGAGCGCATCGACGCGCTCGTGCGCGCGCATGGCCTGGACGACGGCCGCCGCGCCGGCACCGCGCTGGCGCGTGCGGCGGTCGCCTGCGTCGCCCTGCCGACCTGCGGCCTGGCCATGGCCGAAGCCGAGCGCTACCTGCCCGACTTCACCGCCCGCCTGGAGCCACTGCTGGATCGGCACGGCCTGCGCGATGCGCCCATCCTGCTGCGCATCTCCGGCTGCCCCAACGGCTGCTCGCGTCCCTACCTGGGCGAAATCGCGCTGGTCGGCAAGGCGCCCGGCCGCTACAACCTGATGCTCGGCGCGGATCACCGCGGCCAGCGCCTCAACACGCTGTACCGCGAGAACATCACCGAAGCGGAAATCCTGGAAGCGCTGGATCCGCTGCTGGCCCGCTACGCGCGCGAGCGCCAGGCCGACGAGGGCTTCGGCGATTTCCTGCACCGCAGCGGCATCGTCGCCCTGCCGCCCTACCCCACCCATCGACAGATCGCCCTGGAACTGCACGCATGAGCGCGCCGCAAACCGCACCGCTGCCCGAAGCCACCGAAGACATCTCCGCCATCAACGCGCGCCTGGAAGCGCAGCCGGCCGAAGCGCGGGTGCGCTGGGCCCTGGCCAATGGTCCGGCGCAGGCGGCGATGTCCTCCAGTTTCGGCGCGCAGGCGGCGGTGCTGCTGCACATGCTGACCCGCCAGCAACCGGACATCCCGGTGATCCTGATCGATACCGGTTACCTGTTTCCCGAGACCTACCGGTTCGCCGACGAACTGACCGAACGGCTCAAGCTCAACCTCAAGGTGTTCCGTCCACTGGTCAGCCGTGCCTGGATGGAGGCGCGCCACGGCCGCCTGTGGGAACAGGGCCTGGTCGGCATCGAGCAGTACAACAACCTGCGCAAGGTCGAACCGATGCGGCGCGCGCTGGCCGAACTGGACGTCGGCACCTGGTTCACCGGCCTGCGCCGCAGCCAGGCCAGCAGCCGCGCCAACGCGCCCGTCGTCGAGTGGCGCGGCGCCCGCCTGAAGGTCAATCCAATTGCCGACTGGACCGATCGCGAAGTCTGGCAGTACCTCAAGCAACACGATCTTCCCTACCACCCGCTGTGGGAACAGGGCTACGTCTCCATCGGCGATTTCCACACCACCACCCGCTGGGAACCCGGCATGCGCGAGGAGGACACGCGCTTCTTCGGCCTCAAGCGCGAATGCGGCCTGCACCTGGACATCTGACCGGGAGTTTCGGGCCATCGGTTGCTGACCGGCGACGCCGGCCGCGCACCGTCACGTCGATGGCAGGGATCGGCGCGAGGGCCGCCGCCGGCGCCGCCGCCTGATACGGACCATCCGGCCCCGGGCGGTTTCCGTCGCCCGAATCCGGCTTCCGTCGCCGGCCCCCTTCCCCGCCGGCGCCGGCCGGCTATGCTCCGCGGCAATCCAACACCGATGGATCCGCCGTGTTCGCCAGCCTGTTCTTCATCATCCGCATCTTCGCCGCCTGGTCCGGCGTGCTCCTGCTCGCCGGCCTGATCTGGGCCGGGACTTTCAATGTCATCACCGGCAACGACGATGCACCCGGACCGGTGTTCGCCCTGCTGGCGCTGCTGGTCGCGCTGTCGGTGGTCATCAGCACCTTCTCGCACCTGCGCCGGGTCAGCCTGGTCGCCGGCCGGCTGGATCACGACACCCTGTCCAACCGCCAGCACCGCCGGATCGAGATTCCGCTGGAGGCCGACGAAGCCTTCCTGCTGGTCGAATCGGCGGTGCGCGAACTGCCGCGGGTGGAGGAACTGGAAAGCGCGCGCGACAGCCTGCAGGTCAAGGCCAAGCTCAAGCGCGTGGATCCCTATGGCAACGACCGCCCGGCGCGATACAACGTGTTCAACTGGTTCAGCACCAAGCGCAACCAGATCCTCGCCACCGTCACGCCGGGCGCCGGCAGTTGCAGCGTGTCGCTGCTGTGCGAGCCGGAAGCCAGCACCTGGAGCGATCTGCTGAAGGTGGACAACGGCACCAACCTGGAAAACGCCGAAGCCATCGTCCGTGCGATCGCACGCCGGATCGGCGAGCGCCGGCGCGAGGAAAAGGCCGACACCGTGCAAACCGTCACCGAGAAGGAATTGACGGTGGCCAAGCTCAACCTGCTGCAGGCGCAGGTGGAACCGCACTTCCTCTACAACACCCTGGCCAGCGCGCAGGTACTGACCCGCACCGATCCCGCCCGCGCCGATCTCATGCTCGGCCACCTCATCCAGTACCTGCGCCGCTCCCTGCCCCGCGCCGAGAATGCCGTCTCCACCCTGGGCGAGGAAGCCGAACGCGCCGAGGCCTACCTGGAGATCCTGAAGATCCGGATGGGCAACCGCCTCAACACCCAGGTGGAGATTCCGGAGGCGCTGCGCGATGTCGCGATGCCCTCGATGATGTTGCAGACGCTGGTTGAGAACGCCATCAAGCACGGCCTGGAGCCCAAGCCCGGCGGCGGCACCATCTGGATCATCGCACGCGAACAGGAAGGCCAGGTGGCGATCACCGTCGCCGACGACGGCCAGGGCTTCGGCAACCAGACCGGTGGCACCGGCATCGGCCTGAAGAACCTGCGCGAACGCCTGCGCCTGACCTACGGCGGCAATGCCTCGTTCGCCATCATCTCCAACTTCCCGCAGGGCGTGGCCGCCACCCTCAACCTGCCGTCCAAGCCGGCCGGAGTCGCCCGTCATGCCTAAGGCCGTGATCGCCGAAGACGAGGAACTGCTGCGCACCGCGCTGGCGTCGCTGCTGCGCGACACCTGGCCGCAACTGGAACTGGTCGCCGAATGCGAGGATGGCGCCTCCGCGCTGGAAGCCATCGCCGAGCACCAGCCCGACGTGGCGTTCCTGGACATCCGCATGCCGGGCCTGACCGGGCTGGAAGTCGCCACCGCGATGACCGAGGCCAGTCCCGCGACCCAGATCGTGTTCGTCACCGCCTATGACCAGTACGCCATCGGCGCATTCGAACAGGGCGCAGTGGACTACCTGCTCAAGCCAATCACCCGCGAGCGCCTGGCCACCACCGTCCAGCGCCTGCAGCAGCGCAGCGGTCACCATCCCGACGCGGCCACGCTGGCGGCCCTGCTCAAGCAGCTCGGCGACCAGTTGCCCGCCGCCGGCAAACCGCCGCTGGTCTGGATCACCGCCAACACCGGCAAGGAAACCCGGCTGATCCTGATCGACGATGTCGCCTACTTCCGCGCCGACAACAAGTACACGGTGGTGATGACCGCCGAAGGCGAGGCGCTGCTGCGCACGCCGCTGCGCGAACTGCTGGAGGCGCTGGATCCGCGGACCTTCAAGCAGATCCATCGCTCCACCATCGTCAACCTGAAGGCGGTCGCCTCGATCACCCGCGACGATGTCGGACGCGGCGTGCTTCGCCTGCGCAACCGCCCCGAAACGCTGCTGGTCAGCCAGCCCTTCATGTCCCTGTTCCGCGGCATGTGAACGCCGCTCCCCATCGTTCGTCGAGGCCCGCCATGCGCATCATCGTCACCGCCATGTCCTTCCTGCTGAGCCTGGTCGGCTGCCAGGACAAACCGTCCGTGACCTCCGTGGTGCGCAGCGAGGCCAACGGTGTGGAGCTGATCCACAGCCGCAGTGTCATCCGCGCCGGCGAGGGCCTGTTCCGCTGCAGGGCCAGCGCCACAGGCAAATGCCACTACCTGATCGTCGCGACGGACGAATGCCGCGCCGGCGAAAGCTGCCCGCCGCGCAAGTTGCAGGCATTCGTCCTGGACGTCGGCGGCGAAAGCCGCATCGACAACCTGCCGCGCGGGGTACGGACCTGCGTGGATCGCGAACGCGAACCCGACGCGGCGACCTGCCTGGACTAGCGGCGCGCGCCGCTCAATGCACGTGGCGGATTACCGTCTTGCCGCCGCAGCCGATGCACTTGCGATAGATCTCGCCGCGCCGGTTCAACCGTGGCCGCGACATCAGCCCACCGCAACCGCAGCGGCGCTCCCGCCCCAATGCCCAGCGGTACAGTCGCCAGCTGGAATGCAGTGCCCAGGCGGTGCCCAGCACGATCGCCGCCAGGAACGACAGCGACGCGGTGCGCCCGCTGCTGAAACCGCTGAACGTGGTCTGGGTGCGGGCCACCGTCTCGGCCACGACGAAACCACCGGCGGCGATCACCACCGCCGGCGCGTACATGCGCAGCACCATCCGGGAGATCATCTTCATCGCTCGTCCCTCAGGGAACCAGTGGCCGGTGGCCGTAGCTGAGCACGCGGGAAAGCTTCCACTGCCCGCCTTCGAGTTTCCAGACCTGGCTGAAACCTGCCATCCCGACCGCCTTCTCGGGGCCATCGCCCTTGCGTTCGTGAAACCGGTGCTCGCCGATTTCCATCGCGCCGTAGCCGGGAATCGGATCCACCTGCAACGAGGATTCGATCAGTTCCCGGCGCGAACGCCATGCATCCGGTGCCTTCCAGGCCGCGCAATTCTTCTCGATGACGGCGATGAAGTCGGCGGCCGAGCGTGACACCACGCCGCCCTTGTCGTGATAGAACTCCAGGTCATCGGCCAGCATCGGCTTCAGCGCCTCGATGTCGCAGGTTTCGAAGGTGATCGCGAACAGGGCGAGATCCTGTTCGCGGATGATCCGCTTCAGTTCCTCCGGTGCGGGCAAGGTCACCTGGCCGGCGGCCGGTTCGGCGGAAAGGGCGGGCAGGCCGAACGCCAGGAGGATTGCCGGAAGGATTGCCGGAAGGATCGCGATGCGCATGTCGATGTCCTTTTCGAATCAGTGCGGGAGTATGCGATTCCGCCACCGGCGCCGGTAGTCCCGCCGTCGTCAGGTGGTGATGGTCTGGGTCAGGGATTCCCAGGTGGGCGGTGTCGGCCAGTCGGCGACCTGGTTGCCGTCCAGTACCCGCCGCAGATCGCGCCGGTCCACCTGCGGCGCCAGGGCATGCACCAGCTCCAGCGCATAATCGCGCAGCACGCGCTCGCGCGGCAGCACGGCCCAGGCCACGCATTCCTTGATCTCCGGCGGGGCCGGCCACGCGCGCAGGTCGGTGTCGCCACTGCCGATCGCCATTTCCGCCAGCAGGCCGACGCCAAGGCCGGCGCGCACGTAGGTCTTGATGAGATCCGCATCCAGCGCGGTCACGGCGATGGTCGGCTCCAGCCCCACGCTGGCGAACGCGCGCTGCAGCGAGGAACCCGGCCGGGTCGAGGAGTCGTAGCTGACCAGCGGCAGGTCGACCAGCTCGCGGATGCTCGGCGCGGCACCGTCGCGATCCAGCGCATGGCCGCGCGGCACCAGCACCAGCCGGCGCCAGCGGTACAGCGGCACCGCGATGCCGCCCTGCGGCTCGTCGCCGGCGGTGCTGATCACCGCGATGTCGGCATCGCCCTGGCTCAGCAGATCCAACGCGGTGCTCTCGGCGGCGTGCTGCAGGTGCACGCTGACCTGCGGGTAGGCCCGCTTGATCCGGGCGACGGCCGGCGGCAGCACGAAGCGCGCCTGGGTATGGGTGGTGGCCAGGATCAGCTGGCCCTGGCTCTCGCGACGCTGGTTGGCCGCGTAGGTGCGGATGTTGTTGGCTTCGGCCAGCACCGCGCGCGCGCGCTCGATGACCTCCTCGCCCGCCGGGGTCACCGATTCCAGGCTGCGTCCCTTGCGCACGAACAGCAGGAAGCCCAGTTCGTCCTCCAGTTGCTTGAGCTGCTTGGACAGGCCCGGCTGGGTGGCATGCACGCGGGCCGCCGCCAGCGTGATGTTGAGGTCGGCATCGGCGATCGCCACCAGGTAGCGAAGTTGGGTCAGCGTCATCGGAATCCGTCTCGGAAGCGCCGCGGCGGGCGGCGCAGGGGGAGCGAGGACTGTAGAGGATTTTCCCGGACCGTAACGCCGGTGGCTTATAACTGCAAGGCATGTCCGATCCGGCGCAAGTTATTTCCTTGTGCCGCTGTGCCAAAGCTACGGTCATGAGCCTCGAACCAGATGCTCCGCCGTGGCCACCCTGTTCCCTCTTTTCGTCGATCTGCATGACCGTCCGGTGCTGGTGGTGGGGGGCGGCGAGGTCGCCGAACGCAAGGTGCAGGCGTTGCGCGAAGCCGGCGCCCGCATCCACGTGCAGGCACCCGCGCTGACCCCGGCCCTGCAGTTGCTGGCCGACACCGGCCTGATCGGCTGGGATCCCGGCACCTTCCGTGCCGGGGCACTCGACGGCGTCTGGCTGGTCATTGCCGCCACCGACGACGCGACGGTCAACCGCGCCGTCGCCGATGCCGCCAGCCGCCGCCGGGTGTTCGCCAACGTGGTCGACGACGCGGTGCTGTCCAGCTTCCACGTACCGGCGGTGGTCCGCCGCGGCGATCTGCAGGTCGCGGTGTCCAGCGGGGGCGGCGCGCCGATGGTGACCCGCCATCTGCGGCGCCAGCTGGAAACCTGGCTGGATGACTCCTGGGGCGCGCTGACCGCGCTACTGACGCGCGAACGCGGCCGCATCCGCGCGCGCTTCCCGGAAACCGGCGCGCGCCGCCGTTTCTTCGAACGCCTGTTGGCAGGCCCGTTGCCGCGGCTGCTGCGGCAGCGGCGGACGGAGCAGGCCGAACGCGCGCTCGCCGACGCCCTGGCGGCGCCTGTTTCGCCGCCGCGGGGTTCGGTGGTCCTGGTCGGCGCGGGTCCGGGCGATCCCGGCCTGCTGACCCTCAACGGCCTGCGCGCGCTCAACGAGGCCGACGTGATCCTGCACGACCGCCTGGTCAGCGATGAAGTGCTGCAGCTGGCGCGCCGCGACGCGCTGCGGGTGGAGGTCGGCAAATCGGCGCAGGGCCACAGCGTGCGCCAGGAAAGCATCCATGCGTTGATGCTCGAACATGCGCGAGCCGGCCGCCGGGTGGTGCGGCTGAAGGGTGGCGACCCGTTCGTGTTCGGCCGCGGCGGCGAGGAACTGGAGTTCCTGCGCGGGCACCGGATTCCCTACGAGGTCGTCCCCGGCATCACCGCGGCGGTGGCCTGCGCGGCCTACGCCGGCATCCCGCTCACCCACCGGGACCACGCCCAGTCGGTGCGGCTGGTGACCGCCCACTGCCGGGACTCGCTGGATACCCTCGACTGGGCCGCGCTGGCGCGGGGCCGGCAGACCCTGGCGTTCTACATGGGCGTGGCCGGGCTGGAAACCGTACAGGCGCGACTTTCCGCCGAAGGGTGTCCGGACCGGACGCCATTCGCGTTGATTGAAAGTGGGTCGCGTGCCGAACAGCGCGTGATCACCGGCCGCCTGGACGGGCTGGCGCGGACCGCACGCCATCACCAGGTGCGGTCACCCGCCCTGCTCATCCTCGGCGAGGTCGCCGGCCTGGCCGATGCCCTGCACTGGTTCGGACCCGCGCCGCTGGCCGCGCCACCACATCCCGATGACCTGGCGGCGGCCACACTCCCGCACGCCGCCTGACTTCCCTTCTCCAGGAGATTCCCTCATGCCCATCCACGACAGCATCCTCGACACCATCGGCCGCACGCCGGTGGTCAAACTTCACCGCGTCGCGCCTTCGCACGTCGAGCTGTACGCCAAGGTGGAGTCGTTCAATCCCGGCGGTTCGGTCAAGGATCGCCTGGCGCTGGCGATCGTCCTGGATGCCGAGGCCAAGGGCCTGCTCAAACCGGGCGACACGATCGTCGAAGCCACCTCCGGCAACACCGGCGTGGCATTGGCGATGGTCGCCGCCGCACGCGGCTACAAGTTCGTCGCCACGATGGCCGAGACCTTCTCCATCGAGCGCCGCAAGCTGATGCGCGCCTATGGCGCCAAGGTCATCCTGACCCCCGCCGCGGAACGCGGCAGCGGCATGGTTCGCCGGGCCGAGGAACTGGCGAAGAAGCACGGCTGGTTCCTCGCCCGCCAGTTCGCCAATCCGGCCAATCCCGCCTACCACCGGCAGACCACCGCGGCGGAAATCCTGCGCGATTTCGCCGGCCGCCGGCTGGATCACTTCGTCACCGGCTGGGGTACCGGCGGCACCCTCACCGGCGTGGGCGAAGTGCTGCGCGTGGCCCGTCCGGAAGTGCGCATCACCGCCTCCGAGCCGGCCGGCGCGTCGCTGCTGCAGGGCAAGGAATGGGCGCCGCACAAGATCCAGGGCTGGACCCCGGATTTCGTGCCTGAAGTGCTCAACCGCGAAGTATTCGACGAACTGCTGACGGTGGACGATGCCAGCGCCATCGCCACCTCGCGGCGGCTGGCCGCCGAGGAAGGCATCTTCGTCGGCATCTCCGCCGGCGCCACCGTCGCCGCCGCCTTGCAGGTGGCGGAAAAGGCCGGCGAAGGTTCGGTCATCCTGGCGGTGCTGCCGGATACCGGCGAACGCTACTTCTCCACCCCGTTGTTCGAGGGCGTCAACGAAGGCTCCGACGACGAGTGGCTGGCCTCGCTGGGCTGAGCCGGCGTTGAGGTGGCGGCGATCCGGGCACGGATCGTCGCCGGTGCGTGTCCCGGTACGCCGCATATCAACGTCCGTGGCTCTCGTCGATGCCGGAAGGTGCCCGCGCATGCATCCGGCGCGAACATCGGCACATCGGTTCCCGTCCCGGACAATCCTGTTATGACGCCGCCGGTTGCGGCGGCTTCGGGCGCGTTGCTAGGCTCGGCATGGTCCATCGCCTGGAGTCCGCCATGAAGCTGGCCGGTTCGCTGCTGCTGTCGTCGCTGTTCCTCGTCTCCGGCATCGCGGCTGCCGCGCAGTCCTCGCCGCCAACACCACCGGCAAGCTACTTCGACAACACCGGCCGAGACGACGTGTTGTCCGGCGGCGCGCGCATGATTCCGATCCACACGCCCGCCGGCGACTTCAAGGTCTGGACCAAGCGGGTCGGCAACAATCCGCGCATCAAGCTGCTCCTGCTGCATGGCGGTCCAGGCGCCACCCACGAATACTTCGAGGCCTTCGACAGCTTCCTGCCGGCCGCCGGCATCGAGTACTACTACTACGACCAGCTCGGTTCGGCCTACAGCGATCAACCCGATGACCCGCGCCTGCTGGACACCGCGCGTTTCGTCGAGGAAGTGGAGCATGTCCGCCAGGCGCTCAAGCTGGACGGGAGCAACTTCTATCTGCTCGGGCATTCCTGGGGCGGCATCCTGGCGATGGAATACGCGCTCAAGTATCCGCAGCATCTCAAGGGCCTGATCATCTCCAACATGATGTCCAGCATTCCAGCGTACAACGACTACGCGCACAAGGTGCTGGAACCGAAGATGGATCCCGTCGCGCTGGCCGAGATCAGGCAACTGGAGAAGGACAAGCGCTTCGACGATCCGCGCTACATGGAATTGCTGTTGCCGCATTACGAAGCGCACGTCCTGCGCATGCCGGCCGCGCAGTGGCCGGAACCGGTCAACCGCTCATTCGCCCACATCAACAAGAAGGTCTACGTACCGATGCAGGGCCCGAGCGAACTGGGTGCCAGCGGCATCCTCGCCGACTGGGACCGCACCGCTGACCTGGGAAAGATCCCCGTACCCACCCTCGTCATCGGCGCACGCCACGACACCATGGATCCGGCCTACATGGAGATGATGAGCAAGCGGCTGCCGAAAGGTCGCTACCTGTTCTGCCCGGAAGGCAGCCACATGGCGATGTACGACGACCAGAGCACCTACGTGAACGGGCTGATCGATTTCCTGCGCGATACCGACGCGGGTCGTTGATCGATTCCCCGTTCCTGTGGGAGCGACGTGAGTCGCGAAATCCTGACTGACGGTGCCATCGCGAATCGCGACTTACGTCGCTCCCACAGGCAAGCGTCAATCCTCGTACAACTCCAGCGGCAACCCGTCCGGGTCCGCGAAGAAGGTGAAACGCCGGTCGGTGAACTCGTCCACCCGGATCGGTTCCACCGCCACGCCATGCGCTTCCAGATGGGAGACCGCGGCATCCAGGTCCGCCACCCGTAGCGCCAGATGGCGCAGGCCGCACGCTTCGGGCCGCGACACCCGCGCTGGCGGCGAGGGAAACGAAAACAATTCGATCCGGGTGCGCTCGTCCAACCGCAGATCCAGCTTCCAGGAATCGCGCGCCTCGCGGTAATGCTCCGCGATCACATCCAATCCCAGCACCTCGACATAGAAACGCCGCGAACGCGCATAGTCCGAAGCGATGATGGCGACGTGGTGGATGCCGAGCAGTTTCATGGACATCATTCTATCCCTGCATCCTGTAGGAGCGACGTGAGTCGCGACTGCTCGCCGCGATCGCGATGTAGGAGCGACGCAAGTCGCGCCCCAATCCAGTGCCAGGCATGCGGTCGCGACTCACGTCGCTCCTACAATGAGGTGATGCCCGCTAATGCGCCGCTGCCGCATCCGCGCCCGCGGATCCGCCTGTCGGATGCTTGCCGCTCTGCATCAACAGCACCAGCGGCATCGACACCAGGGTCAGCAACATCATCAGCTTGAAGTCGTTGAGATAGCCAATCGCCGCGGATTGCCGCATCACCTCGGCGTTGAGCAGCGCCGCGCCGCTCACGGTATCCGGATTCCACATCGGCGGCAGCAGGGTAGTCTCGGCACCGAAGGCGGGTATGCGCGCGCCGATCTCCGCGTGGTTGATCTGGCCGGCGCGCGACAGCAGCGTCATCACCACCGAGATGCCCACCGACGAGCCGATGTTGCGGACCAGACTGAACAAGCCGGCCGCTTCGGTGCGCTGGTGCGGTTCCAGCGTCGCATAGGCGACCGTTGAAATCGGCACGAACACCAATCCCAGTCCCAGGCCCTGGATCACGCCCAGCCAGACAATCGACGACATCGACGCGGTCGGGCCGAATTGGGTCATGCCATGCAGCGAGAGCACCATCAGGCCCATGCCGACCAGGATCGGGCCGCGCGCATCCACCCGTCCCAGCAGGCGCCCGACCACCATCATGCTCAGCATGGTGCCGACACCGCGCGGCGCCAGCACCAGACCGATGGTCAGCACCGGGTAGTTCATCAGCGTGCTCAGGTACGGTGGCAGCAGCGCGAGCGTGGCGAACAGCACGATACCGACGATGAAGATCAGCGCGCAGCCGACCGCGAAGTTGGCATTCTTCAGCAGCCCGAGATCCAGCAGCGCGTGCTCGCGGTGGCGCCACCACCACAGTGCGTACGTGTACAACGCCAGGAACGCCAGCGCCGCTTCGATCTGGATTTCCAGGCTGCCGAACCAGTCCTCGCCCTGCCCGCGATCCAGGAACAGCTGCAACGCGCCGATGCCCAGCGCCAGCAGCCCCAGGCCGATGCCGTCCAGCGGGCGCTCGTGCGGCTGGTCCTTCTTCACGCTGGCCAGGATGCCGATGAGCGCGAGGATGCCGATCGGCAGGTTGATCAGGAATACCCAGTGCCAGCTGTAGTTTTGGGTCAGGAAGCCACCCAGCGGCGGACCGAGGATCGGGCCGACCATGATGCCCATGCCCCACATCGCCATCGCCGCGCCGTGCTTTTCCTTGGGGAATGAATCCAGCAGCAGCGACTGCGAGATCGGCACCAGCGAGGCGCCAAACACGCCTTGCAGCACGCGGTAGAACACCATTTCGCCGATGCCGGTGGCGATGCCGCACAGCAGCGAGGCGACGGTGAATCCGCCCACCGCGATGATCAGCAGGCGCCGGCGTCCCAGCCGACCGGCCAGCCAGCCGGTGACGGGAGTCAGGATCGCGGCAGCCACTATGTAGCTGGTCAACACCCACGACACCTGGTCCTGGGTGGCCGACAGCGAGCCCTGCATGTCCGGCAGCGCGACGTTGGCGATGGTGGTGTCCAGCGCCTGCATCAGCGTGGCCAGCATCACCGACACCACCAGCAGGGTGCGGTTGCCGTTCGCGTTGTCGTTCTTCAATCGGCTGATCATGGCGTCACCGGCGTGGCACGGGGCGGCGCGCGCATGCGTCGCGCCATGGAGAATCAGAGGTCATCCCGGAGCGCCGCGGAACCCTTCGCGACTCCACCACAGCGCCGCTATGCGGTCCGCAGACGCCCGGAATGACGGTAACAAACAGCTTGCTTCAGCGCGCCGCGGTGGCCTTGCCGGCATGGCCGCCGCCGTCGGGATCGCGCAAGTCGACCTCCACGTCGGCGCTCATGCCGGCGCGCAGTTGCGGAGCGTCCCTGCGATCGGCGCCGTCGATTTCGAGGCGGACCGGAATGCGCTGCACGATCTTGACCCAGTTGCCGGTGGCGTTCTGCGGCGGCAGCACGCTGAACTCGGCGCCGGACGCCGGCGCGATCGAGGCGACGTGCGCCTTCCACTTCACGCCCGGATAGGTATCCACTTCGACGGTCGCCTGCTGGCCGACGTGCATCCGGGTCAACTCGGTTTCCTTGAAGTTGGCTTCCACCCATATCGGGTTGGTGGCGACCAGCGGCATCGCGGTCTGGCCGACGTTGATGTATTCGCCCACCTGCAGATCGTGCAGGCCGACGATGCCATCGACCGGCGCGCGAACTTCGGCGTGCGCCAGGTCCAGTTTGGCCTTGGCCAGCATCGCCATCGCGCCGCGATAGCCCGGCAGATCCTGCAGCGGGGTATGCGAATCGCCGCTCAGCGCCGCGTTGGCTTCGGATTCGGATGCGATCGCGTCGGCCAGATCGGTCTTCGCTTCCGCCACGGCGTGACGCGCGTCGTCGAGCATCTTGCGTGAGACCAGTTGCTGGCCGGCGAGCTGCTGCATGCGCGCGAGGTCGCGCTGCGCCCAGGCCAGGGTTTCGCGCTTGGCCGCGACCGAAGTGCCGGCGCCGGTCACCTTGGCGCGGCTCGCGCTGGTGGTGTTGGCGACATAGGCCAGGGTCGCCTCGTTCTGCGCCAGCGCAATCTGCAGCGGTTCGGGGTCGATGCGGAACAGCAGATCGCCCTTCTTCACCACCTGGTTCTGGCTGACCGCCACTTCCACCACCCGGCCGCCGACCTGCGGCGCGATGAGGATGCGTTCGGCCTTGATGTAGGCGTTGTCGGTGCCGACCTGGCGGTTGGATACCACCCATTCCCAGGCAAAGAAACCGATGACCGCGGCCGGTGCGGCGATCCACAGCCAGACCGGCACGCGCCGGCGCTTGGGAGATGCGGGAGTGGCCGCCTGCTCGGCGGCGGCATTGATCTTGGTGGTCATGGGGGGCGGGGTCAGGACTTGCGAAGGGAGGACTCGCCGCGGCTGGCGCGGTCGAGCTGGGAAAGGGTTTCGCGGATCTGGCCCAGCACCTGCAGGGTGATCCGCAGGTCATCGGGCGCGACTTCGGCCAGGCTGTCCTCACGCAGACCGGTGGCCACGTCCTCGATCAGATCCATCAGTTCGTTCGATTGCGGCGACAGGTGCAGCCGCCAGCAACGGCGATCGTTGGGATCGTTGCGACGCTCGACGAAGCCGGCCTTCTGCAGCCGATCGACCACCCGGCCGACCGCGATCGGCTCCATGTCCATCACGTCGGCCAGCGCCGCCTGGGTCAGGCCTTCGTTCTGGTGGATGCGCTTGAGCGCGCGCCACTGGACCCGGGTCAGGCCCAGGTGCGCGGCACGCCGATCGAACACCCGCCCATACAGGCGGCTGAGGTCGGCAATCAGGTAGCCGAGGGAAGCGGGATTACAGGACTCGCTCATGGCTGCCTATGATATAGCTGCCTAGGCAGCTAAATACAGGAGCGGCCGTTTTCTTGAACGGGCGTTCAGTTTGGAGCGCCCTCGCTGTCCGGCGATTGCCGGGGAGGAAAAGCAAAACGCCGGCGCGTGGCCGGCGTTTTGGACTTTCTGGACTCTCGTTTCGCCGAACAAGCTCGGCGCTACGGGCTCAGCCTTCCCACTTGCCAAGGGCGGCCAGGCCGTTGTCCTTGGCGCGGGCGTAGACCGTGGACTGGGCCTTGGCGAAGTTGCCCTTCAGATCCTCGGACCACAGCTTCAGCGCCGCCTGCTGCATGGCGCGGCCATACGAGAACGACAGCGGCCACGGCAGCGCGCCGAGGCGGTTCATCGCGTCGAGGTGCGCGGTGGCGTCCTCGTCGCTCTGGCCACCGGACAAGAACACGATGCCCGGCAGGATCGCCGGCACGGTGCTCTTCAGGCACATCACGGTGGATTCGGCCACTTCCTCGACGTCGGCCTGGTCCGGGCAGTCCTTGCCGGGCACGACCATCGAGGCCTTCAGGATGGTGCCTTCCAGCAGCACGTTGTGCTCGTACAACGCGGCGAACAGCGAACGCAGCACCGCTTCGGTCACTTCGTAGCAGGTCTGGATGTCGTGTTCGCCATCCATCAGCACTTCCGGCTCCACCATCGGCACCAGTCCGGCTTCCTGGCACAGCGCGGCATAGCGGGCCAGCGCGTGCGCGTTCGCCTCGATGCAGGTGCCGGTCGGGATGTCCTCGCCGATGTTGATCACCGCGCGCCACTTGGCGAAGCGGGCGCCCAGCGCGTAGTACTCCTTCAGGCGATCACGCAGGCCGTCCAGGCCCTCGGTGACCACTTCGCCGGGGCAGCCGGCCAGCGGGTGGGTGCCCTTGTCGACCTTGATGCCCGGGATGATGCCGTGCTGGGCCATGTACTTGGCGAACGGCACGCCGTCCTTGGTGGACTGGCGAATGGTCTCGTCGTACAGGATGGCGCCGGAAATGTAGTCGCTCAGCTTGGGCGTGGTGAGCAGCAGTTCGCGATAGGCGCGGCGATTTTCCTCGGTGTTCTCGATGCCCACCCCGGCGAAGCGCTTGGCGATGGTGCTGGTGGATTCGTCGATCGCGATGATGCCCTTGCCCGCGGCCACCATGGCCTGGGCGGTTTCGGCAAGCTGTTCGATGCTCATGTGGGTCCTGGAGGAGCGGCGGGAAAGATACCAATTATAGCCCAATCACGGAAACAGCTTGGGCCACCGGAAATTTGCAAACGGTTACAAGCACAGCGTAACAACGGAGTGACGATTCAGTCCGGAGCGGACTCCTCCGCTTCCAGTCGGCCATAACGCCAGCGGTGCACGGAATCCGGCTCTCGAACACGGACTCCTGCGGCCGCGCCAGCGCCAGGCGTGTCAGCTTGTCGGCAAACAGCCAGGCCAAGCCCGGCACCAGCGCCGGCAGCAGAATCGCCGCCAGGCCCAACCAGATCGCATCGCCCTGGTATGTGCCATCGCGCATGGCAATCATCAGGCCGGGAGTCATCAGCAACAGGGAAGCGGAGAACCACACCACGACGGCACGAATCGCGACGCACAGCAGCGTATAGGCATTGGTCCTGGTCATGAACTCCGCTTTCATTCTCCGGGCGGGAGCGTGCGGCCTCGCCCGAATGGAAGGCAATTACAACTCGCCCAGCCCTTCGGCCTGGCCCTGCATGCCGATCTGCAGCAGACGCAAGGTGTTGGTGGCGCCGTGCTTTTCCATGTGGTCGCCGCTGGTGAAGATGATGCGGTCGCCTTCGGACAGCAGCTTGCGGTCGTACAGGCAGCGCATCGCCTCGCGCGCGGCTTCGCGTGGCGCCAGGCCACGGCTGTCGAACGCGATCGGGAACACGTCGCGCATCATCGCCATCCGCCGGCGCGCGCCGTCGTGGCGCGAGAAGGCATAGACCGGTGCCCGCGCGCGGAACCGCGACAGGTAACGTGCGGTGCCGCCGGATTCGGTCATCGCGACGATCGCGCGCACGCCGATGTGCTCGGTCAGGAACATCGCGGCCATCGCGATGGCCTGGTCGGCGCGCGCCAGATCGCGCGGCGCCTTCTCGAAATCGGTATCGGTCTCGAACTGCTTTTCCGCACCCAGGCAGATGCGCGCCATCGCCTCGACCGCCTTGACCGGATAGCTGCCGGCCGCGGTTTCCGCCGACAGCATCACCGCGTCGGTGCCGTCGATGACCGCGTTGGCCACGTCCAGTACTTCGGCGCGGGTGGGAATCGGGTTGTCCACCATCGACTGCAACATCTGGGTGGCGGTAATCACCACGCGATTGCGGGCCAGCGACTCGCGGATGATCTTCTTCTGCAGGCCGGGCAGCTCGGCGTCGCCGATCTCCACGCCCAGGTCGCCACGCGCGACCATCACCACGTCGCTCGCCTCGACGATCTCGGCCAGGTTCTCGATCGCCTCGGTGCGCTCGATCTTGGACACCAGCGCGGCATCGCTGCCATGCTCGCGTGCGATGCGGCGCGCTTCGTTCATGTCCTCGGCATTGCGGCAGAACGACACCGCGATGAAGTCGACGCCAATCTCGGCGACGATGGCGATGAGTTCCTTGTCGCGCTCGGTCAGCGCGCCCAGCGACAGGCCGCCACCGAGCTTGTTCAGGCCCTTGCGATCGGACAGCACGCCATCGTTGAGCACGGTGGTGATGATGCGCTCGCCTTCCACCTGCTCCACCCGCAGCTGCATCAGGCCGTCATCGAGCAGCAGGGTGTCGCCGTGGGTCACGTCTCCGGGCAGCCCCAGATAACTCACGCCCACCTGCGAGACATCGCCGGCCGGCGCACTGGCATTGGCGACCAGATCGAAACGCGCACCGGCCTTGAGCACGACCTTGCCCTCGGCGAAACGCTCGATGCGGATTTTCGGCCCCGGCAGATCAGCGAGGATGCCGACTTCGGCACCGGCACGTTGCGCGGCGGCGCGAACCGCGGCGGCGCGCTTGGCCTGGCCGGAAGGATCACCATGGGAGAAGTTCAGGCGGACCACGTTGACGCCGGCACGGAACAGCTCGTCAAGCACGCCCGGCGGGTCGGTGGCCGGTCCGAGGGTGGCGAGGATCTTGGTGCGGCGCTGGCGTTCGATCATTGGTGCGTTTCCCTGAATTGGCGCAAACGCTACCACACCGCACGGGCACTGCAATGATCCACGCGGACAGGTGGCGTACCGCGCGTCGGCAGGTGCGGCACGAGCCTGCGCGGGATCCAGTGAAACCGCTGTTTTACAGCGGTTTCGTGAACTTCGCGCCGATGCCGATACTGGTATTTTTTTGGTCTCTTGAGTGCGTTGCCATGCTGCGATCGCACCCCGGTTTGCGCGCCGGTCCGCGCGTGCCCGCGATACTCAGGCCAGCAGCGCGCGCAGATCCGGCGGTCGCGTGGCGAGGTGATCAGCGCCGGCCTGGCGAAGTTCCGCCTCGCCGCCGAATCCCCACAGCACGCCGATGTTGCGCATGCCATGATGGCGCGCGCCATCGATGTCCATGTGGCGATCGCCAATCATCAGGCACTGTTCCGGTGCCAGCGACAGGCGGCGCATCGCCTCGGCGATCAGCTCCGGCTTGTGGCTGAGGCTGCCGTCGATGGTGGAACCGATGACATCCTCGAACCGATGACCGAACGGCAGGTGCGCGATGATCTTGCGCGCATGCGGCTCGTTCTTGGCGGTGACGATCGCCAGGCGATGTCCCCGCGCGTGCAGCGCCTCCACTGCCTCACCGATGCCCTCGTAGACCTCGTGCTCGGCCCAGCCGTGCGATTCGAAGCGGGTGCGATAGTGTTCGACCGCCAGTTCCACCTGCCGCGGCTCCTTCAGCAGCGGACCGAAACTGGTGCGCAGCGGCGGGCCGATCCAGCGGCGCAGCTCGGCGTCGGCTGGCACCGGATGCCGCAATTGCTCCAGTGCATAGGCGACGCAACGGGTGATGCCGACGGCGGAATCGATCAGGGTGCCGTCGAGATCGAAGAACAGGGTGTCGCGCGTCACTGTCCGCGTGCCTCCAGCGCGGCCACCGCCGGCAGGGTCTTGCCCTCCAGGAATTCCAGGAACGCGCCACCACCGGTGGAGATGTAGCTCACCTCGCCGGCGATGCCGTACTTGTCGACCGCGGCCAGGGTGTCGCCACCGCCGGCGATCGAGAACGCCGGCGACTGCGCGATTGCGCGCGCCAGCGCCTCGGTGCCCTTGCCGAACGCGTCGAACTCGAACACGCCGACCGGTCCGTTCCACACCACCGTTCCGGCCGAACGGATCAGCTCGGCGTAGCGCTGCGCGGTCTGCGGGCCGATATCGAGGATCAGGTCATCGGCGGACACCGCATCGACCGCCTTCACCTCGGCCGGCGAATCGGCCTTGAATTCCTTCGCCACCACCACGTCGGACGGCAGCGGGATGTCGGCGCCGCGTGCCTTCGCGTCGGCGTCGATCTTGCGCGCGGTGTCGAGCAGATCCGGCTCGTACAGCGATTTGCCGACCGCATGACCGGCGGCGGCGATGAACGTGTTGGCGATGCCGCCACCGACGATCAGCTGATCCACCTTGCCGACCAGGTTGGACAGCAATTCCAGCTTGGTCGAGACCTTGCTGCCGGCCACGATCGCCAGCAGCGGACGGGCCGGCTTGTCCAGCGCCTTGGCCAGCGCGTCCAGCTCGGCCATCAGCAGCGGGCCGCCGGCGGCCACGCCGGCGAAACGGATGACGCCATGGGTCGAAGCCTGCGCACGGTGCGCGGTGCCGAAGGCGTCCATGACGAACACATCGCAGAGCGCGGCGTATTTCTTCGACAGAGCCTCGTCATCCTTGCCCTCGCCCACGTTCATGCGGCAGTTTTCCAGCAGCACGATCCGGCCCGGCTTGACGTCCACGCCGTCCACCCAGTCGCGCACCAGCGGCACCTCCACGCCCAGCAGTTCCGACAGCCGCGCGGCCACCGGCGCCAGCGAATCGGCTTCGCTCCACACGCCTTCCTTCGGACGTCCCAGGTGCGAGGTGACCATCACCGCCGCACCCTGCCCCAGCGCCTGCTTCAGCGTCGGCAGCGACGCGGTGATGCGCTGTTCGGAAGTGATCCGGCCGTCCTCGATCGGCACGTTGAGATCCTGGCGGATCAGCACGCGCTTGCCGGCGAGGTCGAGGTCGGTCATGCGGACGATGGACATGGGCATTCCTTCGGGGCGGGGAAAGACGCCTATTGTCCCGGCTGCGCGCAGGCGCCGCAAACCGCGGGCCCTCAGCCCGCGGGTGGCGGCTTGCGCAGCAGGCTGAAGGCGAATCCCGCCACCAGCAGGGCACCGGCCACCAGCAGCCCCCACAGCAGCCAGGCCTTCCAGTCGCGCTGCGGTGGCGCGGGCGCCAGCGCGGCATCGCCGGCCAGCACGCGCGCCTGGCCCAGCGTCGCCACCGCCGGTTGCCAGGCGGGGCCGCGCTGGCTCCGCAGCGCGGCGACCAGTTCCGCAAGCGGCGCATCGTCGCGGCGGGTGCGCGCACTGCCGGCCGCGAGCGCGAACGGTGGTTCGCCCTGGCTCACGAACACCAGCGTCTCGGGCCGATAGCCCAGCCGCAGGCGGGGCGCTTCGGTCTGCGCGCCGCGCGCGCCGGTCAGGCGCCAGTGGCGATCCCGGCGCAGGCCATCCAGCGGCTGCGACGGCGAGGCATCGACGCGGTCGCCGGATTGCAAGCGGTACGCCACCCAGGGCGATGCCGCGCGGCGCCAGGGCGACGCCGGATCGTCGCGCGACTCCAAGGTCCACGCGCGGGTGCTGTTGCCGGGCAGCAGCACGTCGGCGCGCTCCACCGGAAAGCGTCCGGGCAAGACGAATTCGTAGTGCACGGCGCCTGCGGGCTCCTCGGTGCGCGTTCCCGCCAGTTCCTGCCAGGCCCAGTCGGGCTCGTGCGCCGCCGTCGCCAGTTCGGCCTCCATCTGTTCAACGCGCAGCGGCGTCCCCGCCGCCAGCGGGGCCAGCCGCAGGTAGCGCGCCTTCACCGGCTCAAGCTCGATGCGATCGCGCATGACCCGCTGGCCCTGATTCTCCAGTTCGACCAGGTGTCCTTCCTCCTGCACGGTCTGCCAGTCACGCAGATTGTCGGATGCCATCACCCGGTAGGCGCGATCGAAGGGCGCCTGTCCCGCGCTCCAGCGCACCCGCAGCGCGACCGGCGCGGCCTCCAGGCGACTGGCATCGATCAGGATGCCGCCGTCCTGCGCGTCCGTGCCGCGCAGCTCGACCCGGCGCAGGCTGCCATCAGTGGCAATCTCGCTGATCGCGGCGATGTCGCGCGATGCCGTGCCGCTCATCACCGGCAGGGGAAACCAGGGCAGCGTTTGCCGGCGGGCTGTGGCCGCCTGCGGACGATCGGTTTCGAGCAACGCCGTCGGCACCGCCTGCCCGCGTGCATCGAACACTTCCAGATCCTTCAGCTCAGGCGACTGCACCTGCCGGTAGACGGCGGCATCCAGCGTCACCCGGTAGGCGCCCGCGTCGGATTGCGCCGCCTTCAATGGCCACTCGCGCGCATAGTCGCTGCGGGAACCGGCCAGCGCCTGCGAGGCCACCAGCAAGGCCAGCAGGGCGAGCGCGGCCTTTGCCGCGCGCGGTGTGATCGGGGTCATGCGTGTTCTCCGTCATTCTCCGGGCCGGCCACGCGCGGCGGCGCCGGCGCGAGATAACCGACCACCGTGCACAGCAGGCCATAGGCGATGAAGGAAGCGATGCCCAGCACATCGCCCAGGTTGCCGCGATCCACCAGGATCAGTTTCACCAGCACCACGCCCATCAACACGGCGCCGGCCAGCCACAGGCCGCGCTGGCCGCGACGCGAGCCGGCGATCCAGCCGATCACGCCCAGCACGCTCCACACCACGGTCAGGCTGGTCTGGGCCAGGCCCGTGGAAATCAACCGATCGTTCCAGGCCACGCCACCCCAATGGTGCACGGCATGCAACACGACCGAGGTGATCAGCACGAAGCCGAGCAGCGCCAGCACCATCGGCCGCCACCGCAGCAGCAGTTCCGGTGCCTGCGGCGACCATGCCCAGCATGCGAACAGGACGAAGATCGCCAGTTGCGCCAGTTCCAGCGGGTTGAGCAGCGGCACCCACGGCAGCGGCGATGCCGCGCCGGCCAGCCACAGCGATCCGAGTCCACCGATGCCCAGCACCACGAACAGCACCGCCAGCAGCGTGCCGCGATAACCTTCGAAGCGCTCGCCCAGCGGCGCCGCCAGCCACGGCCAGCGGAACAGGCCCAGCGCCGCGGCCGCCAGCCACGGCAGGCCGATGCCCAGCACGCGCCAGCCCTCGGCCAGTTCGAAACGTCCGCCGGTCCATTCCAGCAGCATCGACAGCACCGCGGGCCACACCAGCAGCCACGCGAATTGCGCCCAGCCGGCCAGCGCGTGTTCGCTGGAACGCAGGCACAGCAGGCTGCGCACGCCCAGGACCGCATACGCCAGCCAGGCCAGCGCGCCGTAGCCGGCGAACGGTTGTCCGTGGGCCTGGGTCTGCGCCAGCGCCAGCGGCAGGGCCGCCGCGAGTGCCAGCAAGGTGGTCATCGCGAGCGCGGTCGCGGGACGACGGCGATGCACCTCGGCCGCGATCCAGCCGGTGAACGCGACCAGCACGAGCAGCGCATCGGCGCGCGCATCCCAGGCCACGAACCGGCCAATCTCGCTGACCGTCGTGCCCAGCCACCACGCCATTCCCCACAGATAGAACGCCAGCGCCGGCATCGGCTTGCCGTGCGCCCGCAACACCCACGCGCTCGCCAGTCCGGCCAGCGCGATCAGCAGCGCGCCCATGAAGGCCGGATTGGCGACGGCGATATCGGGGAGCACCGGGCTCAGGCCAAGCAGGAACGCGAACGCCGCAAGCAACTGCAAACCGGTACCGCTAATCAGCGGCAACCGCCGCCGCTGGTGCAGGCCGAGCCAGACCAGCGCCGCGCCTTCCAGCGCGAACACGCTGGCGGTGGCATGCGCAGACAGCGCCAGCGGCACGGCGAGGGTGGCGAAACCGACCGCCAGCACCGCATACGACGGCACCATCCGTTCGAAACCGCCGCGTCGGCGCAGCGCCGCCGCCAGCAACGCGTACAGCGCCGCCAATCCCAGCGCGTTGAACGCCAGCGGCAGCCGTTCGCCCTGCAGCAATCCCGCCTGCAGCGAGAACGCGACCAGCGGCGTGCCGAACACCAGGCAGCCTTCGACCAGTCCGCGCCGGCCTTCCGGCTGCCGGCGCGCATACAGCAGCGGAATGATCAGGTAGAACGCGAAGAACAGCAGCAGGAACGGCTCGGTGGTCGCGAACTTGGTCGGCTGGTAGTCGAGCACGCCCCAGATCGTGCCGATGCCGAAGGTGAAGACGAAGCCCAGCAGGTTGAGGATACGCCACGGTTTCCACCAGGCGACGCCCAGGATCGCGGCGTTCAACACCGCGTAGTACGAGAACAGCGCGACATGGTTGCCGCTGCCGGTGGACAGCCAGATCGGCGCCAGGAAGCCGGCGAGAATCGCGAACACGGCGAGCGCCTTGGCGTTCTGCAACACCGCCAGCGCCCCCGCTCCGGCGATCAGGATCACGCTCAGGGCAAACGCCGGTGCGGCCTCCAGCAGTTCGTAGCGCTTGAACGCGGCGAACACCGTCAACAGCAGGATGCCGATGGCGCCGCCCTGCAACGACAGCGCGAAGCTGCGATTGCTTTCCCGCTTGCGCCAGGCGAATACCAGCGCCGCCAGCGATGCGGCCGCGATGCCGGCCAGGCGCAGTTCGATCGGCAGGCGCAGCCAACCCTGGTCGCTGGCGTACTTCAACAGCGCGGCCACGCCGGCGAACAGCACCAGCACGCCGATCTTCACCGGCACGTTGCCGACGGTGAACCACCGCTTGACCGCCCGCAGCCCCAGGCTGATGAAATCCGGACGCGGCGGTTCGGCAGGCGCGGAAGGCGGCGGTACGTGCGTGGATGCGGCGGCCGGCGCGGTCGCCTCGGCCGGGGGCAAAGGCGGCGGTACCGGCGCGGCCGCACGCGGCGGCGGCGCCTGTTCGGGCGCGGACGAGCGCATCAGCTCGGCGAGCGTGGGCGTGGGCGTGGACACATCGTCGCTTTGCGGCTCCGACGGGACCCGCTCGCGGACCGGTGCGGTCGCGCGCGGCGCCTGTTCCGTCGCGGGCGCGCCCGTGGCGGCCGCGGCGTTTCTCCGTAGCGCATCCAGTTGCTGTTCCAGCGCGGCGACCCGCCGTTTCAATCCGGCGACCGACACCAGCGCCAGGATCAGCAGTACCGGCACCGCCAGCACGGCCAGACCGATCAGGACCAACACTCCCGCCAAGTCATCCATTTCCCGTCCTCGTCATGGATCCGGCGCGCCGCAAGTCGGGTCCGCGTCCGGATTCGCGTCCGCAGCCTCCGGCAAAGCCCGGGGCATTGCAAGAAGCTGCCCCCGGGTCGCCTCCCGCTGGCCAACCGGTATATCACGGCGATACCCGTAAACGCGGAAGGCGCCCGCAGGCGCCTTCGCGTATTGCTTCCGGAAAGTCCCGGTTGGCTTGATTACTTGCCGGCGACCACGCGGACCATTTCCAGGCACTTGTTGGAATAGCCCCACTCGTTGTCGTACCAGCTCACCAGCTTGACGAAGGTGCCGTCCAGGGCGATGCCGGCGTCGGCGTCGAAGATCGAGGTGCGGGTGTCGCCGCGGAAATCGGTGGCGACCACCTTGTCCTCGGTATAGCCCAGGATGCCCTTCAGCGCGCCTTCGCTCTGCGACTTCATCTCGGCGCAGATCTCGGCGTAGGTGGCCGGCTTCTCGAGTTCGCAGGTCAGGTCCACCACCGAAACGTCGCTGGTCGGCACGCGGAAGCTCATGCCGGTCAGTTTCTTGTTGAGTTCCGGAATCACCACGCCGACCGCCTTGGCCGCGCCGGTGCTGGAGGGAATGATGTTTTCCAGGATGCCGCGGCCACCGCGCCAGTCCTTGTTGGACGGACCGTCGACGGTCTTCTGGGTGGCGGTGGCGGCATGCACGGTGGTCATCAGGCCGCGCTTGATGCCCCACTTGTCGTGCAGCACCTTGGCCAGCGGTGCCAGGCAGTTGGTGGTACACGAGGCGTTGGAGATGATGGCCTCGCCCTTGTAGGTCTTGTCGTTGACGCCGTAGACGAACATCGGGGTGTCATCCTTCGACGGCGCCGACAGGATGACCTTCTTCGCGCCGGCATCCAGGTGCTTCTGCGCGGTGGTCTTGTCGAGGAACAGGCCGGTGGATTCGATCACCACTTCGGCGCCGACTTCGTCCCACTTGAGGTTGGCCGGATCGCGTTCCTGGGTCAGGCGGATCTTCCTGCCGTTGACGATCAGGGTGTTGCCTTCGACCTTCACCTCGCCCTTGAAGCGGCCGTGCACGGAGTCGTACTGCAGCATGTACGCCAGGTAGTCCGGTTCCAGCAGATCGTTGATGGCGACGATTTCGATGTCGTCGGCGAAATTCTGCACGGCGGAACGCAACACGTTGCGACCGATGCGGCCGAAGCCGTTGATACCAACCTTGATCGACATTGCTCGGGACTCCTGCGGCCGCGCCCGGCGCGGCGGGGTTGACGGGATGACCATTCTATCAGGGCCGGCGCGGCCGGCCATGCGGGACGGAGGGGCGGGCGCGAATGCCGGGGCCATGCCCGCTCCGCATGCATTCCCGGCCTCTTCACGCCCCATTGATCCGGATCAAGGCGACGCGCCGCGCGGGCGCGGACACTGCGCACATCGATTCACCCACACGTCCCATCGAGAAGAAGAAGCCCCATGAACAAGCCCCTCGTATCCGCCGTTCTCGCCGTTGCCCTAGCCGGCGCCGCGCTGCCCGCCTTCGCGCAATCCAAGGGCGACTGGACGCTCGGTTTCGGCGTCCACCAGGTCAACCCGAAATCCGACAACGGCAAGCTGGCCAGTGGCGCGCTGGCGCTGGACATCGACAGCGACGTCAAGCCGACCGTGACCTTCGAATATTTCCTGCGCGACAACCTGGGCCTGGAAGTGCTGGCCGCGCTGCCGTTCAAGCACGACATCGAGATCAAGGGCCTGGGCCGGGTCGGCAGCACCAAGCACCTGCCGCCGACCTTCACCCTGCAGTACCACTTCAACGGCCAGGGCAAGGTGTCGCCGTTCCTGGGCGCGGGCGTCAACTACACCACGTTCTTTAGCGAAGACACCCACGGCGCGCTCGCCGGCAGCAAGCTGAAGCTGAAGGACTCCTGGGGCCTGGCCGCGCATGCCGGCCTGGATTTCAAGGTCAGCGAACGCGGCGCCGTGCGCGTGGACGTGCGCTGGATGGACATCGACAGCGACGTCAAGCTCGACGGCGTGAAGCTCGGCCAGGCCAAGATCGATCCGCTCGTCTACGGCGCGGCATATGTACTGAAGTTCTAAGCCTGTAACCACCGGAGCGGGTCATGTCGGTTAAAGTGGCCGGCATGACCCGCACCGTTTTTTCCGCATTCCTTTCCTTCTGCCTGCTCCTGCCGCTCGCGCCCCGCGCAGGCGCGTGGGGTCCGCTGGGACACCGGCTGGTGGCACGCCTGGCGGAAGCCGATCTGGATCCGCGGGCGCGCGCGGAAATCCAGCGCCTGCTGCGCGGCGAAGCCGAGCCCACGCTCGCCGGCATCGCCAACTGGGCCGATGACCTGCGCGAGAACGATCCCGACCTCGGCAAGGCCGCCGCACGCTGGCACTACGTCAACATCGGCGAACACGATTGCAGTTACCAGCCCGCGCGTGATTGCCCCGACGGCAAATGCGTGGTCGAGGCGATCCGCGCGCAGAGCGCCATTCTCGCCGACCCCAGGCGACCGGACGCCGAACGCCTGCAGGCACTGAAGTTCGTCGTCCATTTCGTCGGCGATGCCCACCAGCCGCTGCATGCCGGCTATGCGCGCGACAAGGGCGGCAACGATTTCCAGACCAGCTACCAGGGCAAGGGCGGCAACCTGCACCGGGTCTGGGACAGTGGCCTGCTCAACAGCCGCGGACTGAATGAAGACGGTTACCTGCGGGTATTGCGCGCGCTGCCTCTTCCCGCGCCTGATCGGGCCGCCGCGCTGCCTCCCGCCTCGGCGGACTGGGCGCGCCAATCCTGCGCGATTGTCGTCGCGCCGGGCTTCTATCCCGCCCGTGCCAAACTGGAAACCGCGTACTACGAACAGCAGCGGCCGATCGCCGAGCGCCAGCTGAGGCTGGGCGGCGCGCGCCTGGCATCACTGTTGAACGCGGCGCTTGCCCCGCACTGAATCCCCCGGCCCAGGACGCATCCCGATGAATGTCCGACGCTTGTTTTCGTTGTTCGCATTCGCTCCGCCGGCGATCGCGGCGTGCGCGCCCCGCGCCATCGCGCGCGTTTCGCACGCGGCGCGCGCCACGGCATTCCCTGGCGCACCCGAGCAGAGCCCCGCCATGATCCGCCCCTTCCCGCTTCGTCGTTGGGCAAGCCTGCTGGTCCTGGGACTTGCCTTCACCACGACTGCACCGGCGCAGGAACCCGCGTCGCTGACGGTGTTCGCCGCCGCCAGCCTCAAGGAGTCGATGGACGAGGCCGCCGCCGCCTACCAGCGCGCCACCGGCACGCCGGTCCGGGTGTCCTACGCCGCCAGTTCCGCGCTGGCGCGGCAGATCGAGCAGGCCGCGCCCGCCGACGTGTTCTTCTCCGCCGATCTCGAATGGATGGACTACCTGCAGCAGCGCGGCAAACTCGATCCGGCGCAGCGGCGCAACCTGCTCGGCAACCGGCTGGTGCTGATTGCTCCCAAGGCGAGCACGCGCCAGGTGAACCTGGCCAGGCCCGGATCGCTGGCGACCGCGCTGGGCCAGGGCCGGCTGGCGGTCGGGCAGACCCGCACCGTTCCGGCCGGCAAGTACGCGCGCGCGGCGCTGCAGAAACTGGGCCAGTGGCCTGGCGTGGAGACGCGCCTGGCCGAATCCGAAAGCGTGCGCGCGGCGCTGATGCTGGTCGCCCGCGGCGAGGCCCCGCTGGGCATCGTCTACCTGTCCGATGCGCGCGCCGAACCCGCGGTGCGGGTGGTGGCGACTTTTCCCGCCGACAGCCATCCGCCCATCGTCTATCCGGTCGCCGCGCTGCGCGGCGAGCGCAACGCGCAGGCGAATGCCCTGGTGAAGTGGCTCGCTTCGCCGGAAGCCGGCGCGATCTTTCGCCGGCACGGCTTCGTCCTGCTGAAGTAGGCCGCGCCGCTTGGACTGGTTCACACCCGAGGAAATCACCGCCATCCGCCTGAGCCTGAAGGTGGCGGTGACCGCGGCGATCGCCAGCCTGCCGTTCGGCGTGCTGGTGGGCTGGCTGCTGGCACGGCGCCGTTTTCCCGGCAAGGCGCTGCTCGACGCGGTGGTGCACCTGCCGCTGGTGCTGCCGCCGGTGGTGATGGGCTACGCCCTGCTGATGACACTGGGAACGCAGGGTACGGTTGGCGCCTTCCTGCAACAGCACTTCGGTATCGTGTTCGCGTTCCGCTGGACCGGCGCGGCGCTGGCCTGCGCGGTGATGGGATTTCCGCTGATGGTGCGCGCCATCCGGCTCTCGCTGGAGAACACCGACCGCAGGCTGGAACAGGCCGCGGCCACGCTAGGCGCCGGTCCCTGGCGGGTGTTCTTCACCGTCACCCTGCCGCTGGCCTGGCCCGGCCTGGTCGCCGGTACCGTGCTGGCGTTCGCCAAGGCACTGGGCGAATTCGGCGCCACCATCACCTTCGTGTCCAACATTCCGGGCGAGACCCAGACATTGTCGTCGGCGATCTATGGGCTGATGCAGGTCCCCGGCGGCGAAGCCGGCATCTGGCGGTTGGCGGCGGTCGCGGTCGCGATCTCGCTGATCGCGCTGCTGTTGTCGGAATGGCTCACGCGGCGCCACGTTGGCCGGGAGGAAATCTGATGCTGCGGCTGGACGTGGAACTCAGGCGCGGTACGTTCCATCGGCGCGTGCGCATCCAATCGGACGCGCGCGTGCTCGCGCTTTCCGGTCCGTCCGGCGTGGGCAAGACCACCGTGCTCAACGCCATCGCCGGGCTGGTATCGCCGGTGGCCGGGCATATCGAAGTCGATGGCCGGGTGCTGTTCGACAGCGCGAACCGCATCGATATCGCCACCCATCGACGCCGCATCGGCTACGTGTTCCAGGATGCGCGCCTGTTTCCGCACCTGGACGTGCGCGGCAACCTGCGCTACGGGCGCCATGGCCGAAACACGCCGGTACGCTTCGGTTTCGACGCGGTGGTCGAACTGCTGGGCATCGGTGCGCTGCTGGGACGGCGCACGCGCAACCTTTCCGGCGGCGAAGCCCAACGGGTGGCGATCGGGCGTGCGCTGCTCTCGCAACCGGCGATCCTGCTGTTCGACGAGCCCCTGTCCGCACTGGACCAGGCACGCCGTGAAGAGTTGATTCCCTACCTGCAGCGGGTCCGCGATGAAATCCGCCTGCCGATCGTCTACGTCAGCCACCACGCCGAGGAAGTGCGCCGCCTGGCCGACGCCGTGCATGCGATGGCGCCGGGCAGCGACTAGCGCTTGGCCGACGCCACCTCGCCCTTGCCGTTGCGGAGACTGAAGGTGAAGGCATAGGCCAGCGATACCGGCACGATCCGCTTCTGCACGGTCGCACCCGCGCAGCCGACGCCATTCCAGTCGCGATCGCGGGTGGCGGCATCGGGATAGTCGCAGAACATCGCCGGTTCGAACCGCCATTGGCTCACCGCGGCCAGCATCGCGTCGCGCAGCGGGACGAACTGCTCCGCCGGCGCGCAGCCTTCCTGGGCCAGTGCGTTGACCTGTGCAGGATTGCCCGCTGCATCGACGACGAACGACACGCACAGCGTGGTGGGCGCCAGTTCGCGCGCGGGATAGTCGGCGGGAAACACCGGCGAGACGTTGTCCTGCGGAACCGGATAGGCGAACGCCTGGTGCGCCGCCATTGGGTAGCGCGCGCTGCCTTCCGGCATGATCAGGCGGCGCTCGACGCTGTCGATGCGGGTGGCGGGAGGACTGGCACAAGCGGTCAGGCCGGCGATCGTCACCGCCAGCATCCAGCGTGGCGCGATCGCATGCGCGGTGCGCCTCATCGCCGCGCACTCCGCTGTCCATTCCACGCCGGTTCGGTCGGATCGCGTGCGGCCTGTTGCGCCAGGTCATCCGGTTCATCCAGCGAAAACTCCACCGGCACCCGCACCATCGACGCCACGGCACGGCCCCCTTCGATGGCCGGCTCGAAACGCCATCCGCGCGCGGCGGTCATCGCGGCCTGGTCCAGATCGTCGAAGCCGGAACTGCGCTCTAGGCCGACCTGGCTCACCCCTCCCTCCGTCCCGATGACCAGCCTCATCACCACCGTCCCCTCATGCCGGCTGGCGGGATATCGCGGCGGTGCGAGCGTGGAATGATCGACGGCGCGCTTCATGCGGCTGATTGGACGGCTGCCGGTGCTCAGCGGCGAGGTGGTTCCCGGTTCGAGGGTGACCATCAGTTCGATGGAGAGGGAAGGCTTCCCGTTTTCACCGTCGATGCGAAGGCTCGCCGACTTGCCGAGCTCGATCAGCAACTCGGGGCTTCCCGCCGGCTTGCCGGCGACGTCGATATCGGCAAGCACGCGGGCACGCCCGGCCGTCATCGCTTCGACCCGGAACGTGCCCTTCCACGTCTCGCCGGCCTCCGTCTGGCCCGACACCGCGAATACCTTTCCGGGCTTCTCGCGGATCTCGAACGCACGGGTCGCACCGCCCAGGCTCACCTGCATGGCGATGTGGTACAGACCCTCCTGCGCGACCGCGGGCGGCGGCGCCGGTTGCGCGGCCCAGGCGCCGTAGCCGGCCGCGACGACCATCGCGGCCACCAGCAGCGTCGCCAGAGCACGGCGGCGCCGAGAGGGAAGCTGCTTTCCGAGTTGGGCGATCCTCTCCCTGAGCGGATGCGGCGCGGGCCAATGGCAGGCGAGCGGCACCGGACCGACATCCAGTTGCCCCTTCAGCATGGCCTCGCCGTAACTGCGCCGGGCACCGGGATGCCGGCGGATGACGTCCTCGTCGCAGGCCAGTTCCTGATCGATGCGCAAGCGGCGCGCGGCCAGATGGATCAGCGGGTTGAACCAGTAGACGCACCGCAGCGCCGACATGAACGCATTGGCCACCAGATCGCCGCGGTTGATGTGGAGGCGCTCGTGGCAGGCGATGAGAACCCGTTCCCGCTCCAGGTAGCGGGACTCGAAATCGGCCGGCACCACGATGCGGGGACGGAACAGTCCGGTCGCCGCCGGCAGTCCGCGCGTACTCGTCGCGCTCCATAGCCCATCCCCGCGCAGGCGCAGCTCGCCCAGGCCGCGCACGAAGCGATGCTGTCGCATCCACAGCCACCCCGCCATCGCGACGACGCCACCCAGCCAGGCGACCAGCAGGCATGTTTCCCACATCGAGGACAGGGACGGCGCCACCGCCGCGGTGGCCGCCCGCATCGGCATCAGCACCGTGCCCACCGCGTCCCATTCCACCGCTACCTCGCGCGCGGGCAGCAGCACCGCGAGCGCGGCGACCGGTACGCACAGCCAGGACGCGTAGGCGGCACCCGCTCCCAGCCAGCGCCGGAGTGGCGCACGCAGCAGATACAGGAGCAGGATGATCAGGGACGTGGCGAGCGTGGTCGCCAACAGCAGGCGCAGCAAATCACTGCTCATCGTCGAGCTCCGCGATCAGTTTCTTCAGTTCCGCGATGTCCGCCGGCGACAACCGACCCTGTTCGCTGAAATGCGCCACCAGTGGCGCCACCCGTCCGCCGAACAGGCGTTCGAGCATTCCCGCGCTCTGCTGCCGTACCCAGTCCTCGCGGGGCAGCACGGGCGTGTAGAGGTAACGGCGGCCTTCCTTCCGGGCCTGGATGGCGCCCTTGTTGAGCAGCCGGTTGAGCAGGGTCTTCACCGTCGGCTCGGCCCAGCCGGTCTGCGCGGACAGGGTCGCCAGCACCTCGTCGGCGCCGAGCGGGTGTTCCCGCCAGAGCACCTCCATTACCAGGGCTTCGGCATCGCTGATCGGCATGGCGTTTACACCTGTAAATTTTCATCGATTACGCGCGTAAACAGTTCGCCTGTCAAGCCCCCCGGCAGACGCCCCGTTCCTGCCTCCCTCACCGGCTTTCGCCTAAGCTTGCGCGCATGACCGTTCACCTGGACTCCCTCGACGGCGCCGTCGAATTCATCCTCCAGCACACCCCGCAGACCCTGCGCATGGGCGCGCCGCTGGGCATCGGCAAACCGCATCGCCTGCTCAACGCGCTGTACGCGCGGCTGCGGCAGGACGCCTCCCGCCCATGGTTCCTCTACACCGCGCTGTCGCTGGATCCACCGCAGGCGCACGCGGGCCTGGAAGCGCGCTTCCTCGCCCCCTTCGCCTCGCGCCACTTCGGCGACGACTTCCCGCGCCTGGATTACGTGCAGGCGATGAAGCGCGACGCATTGCCCGCGCACATCGAAATCGAGGAGTTCTACATGCAGTCCGGCGCGCTGCTGTCCTCCTCGCAGGCGCAGCGGCGCTACGCGAGCCTCAACTACACCCACGTGGCACGGGCGCTGGGCGATCGCGCGCTCAACGTGATCGTGCAGAAGGTGGCGCGCGAGCCCGGTGGAAGCCGGCTGTCGCTCTCCTGCAACAACGACCTCACCCAGGATGCGGTGGAGGCGGTGCTGGCACGCGGCCTGCCCCGTCCGTTGCTGGTGGCGGAAGTGGATCCGCAATTGCCCTGGCTGGGCGGTACCGCGGCGGTGGACGAGGACTACTTCGACGCGGTGGTGACCCCGCCCGGCCCCTATCCGATGCTGTTCGGACTGCCGCGCCAGCCTGTTTCCGATGCGGAATACGCGATCGGCCTGTACGCCAGTGCGCTGGTGCGCGACGGCGGTACCCTGCAGATCGGCATCGGCGCGCTGGCCGACGCGCTCTGCCACGCGCTGGTGCTGCGCCATACCGACAACGCCGCCTATCGCGCGGTGCTGGCGGCACTGGATCCCCGGATCGAACAGCATCCCGCCGTGATCGAGAGCGGTGGCCTGGATCCTTTCGAAGCGGGCTTGTACGGCTGCAGCGAAATGATCAACGAGGGATTCAAGCGACTGGTGGAAACCGGCGTCATCCGCCGCAAGGTGGTCGACGACGAACTGCTGATGCAACGCATCGCCGACGGCACCGCGAACCTCGGCGACCAGGCGCGGCTGCAGCGCGACGGCGAGTACCTGCACGGCGCGTTCTACCTGGGATCGCCGGCTTTCTACGACTGGCTGCGCACGCTCCCCGATGACGAGCGCCGCGCCATCGGCATGCGCCGCATCGGCAGCGTCAACCAGATCTATGGCGGCCACGAATCGCTGGAACGCCTGCAACGCCGCGAGGCGCGCTTCTTCAACTCGGCGATGATGATGACCGCGCTCGGTGCGGCGGTGTCGGATGGGCTGGAAGATGGGCGGGTCGTGTCCGGCGTCGGTGGGCAGTACAACTTCGTGGCGATGGCGCATGCGCTGGAAGATGCCCGTTCGGCGCTGATGTTCCGCGCCATCCGCGACGCCGGCGGCAAGACCCATTCGAACGTGCGCTGGAACTACGGCCATACCACCATCCCGCGCCATCTGCGCGATCTGTGCATCAACGAATACGGCATCGCCGATCTGCGCGGCCGCAATGACGAGGACTGCGTGATCGCGATGGCCGGCATCACCGACGCGCGCTTCCAGTCCAGCCTGCTGGAGGAAGCGCAGCGCAGCCGCAAGCTCCGTCGCGAATTCGTCCCGCCGGCGGCCTGGACGGAGAACACGCCCGCGCATCTGACCGCGCGCCTGCGCCGCTTCCGCCACGACGGCACCCTGCCCGACTACCCGCTGGGCAGCGATTTCACCGAAGTGGAACAGCGCCTGGTGAAAGCCCTGTCCTGGGTGAAGAGCCAGACCACCACGCCACTGGGCAAGGTGGACACGGTGTTGCGGGCAATGTCAGCGGGCACCGCCGATGCCGAGGCGATGGAGCGGATGGGATTGAGGAATCCCGCCGGTTGGGGTGAGCGCGTGGAGGCGAAGCTGTTGGCATTGGGATTGCGCGAAACCCGGGGTTAACCCAGATCGCATCGCCATCACCGACGTAGAGCGGAGCTCGCTCCGCTGCTTTGCTTTTGTTGTTGATTTTTGCTGTTTCTCCCACCAGGACCTTCACCCTGAAATCCAGGCCCGACCGACCATTCGTCTGCTGCAACCGCCGCCAATCGAACGGCAACGACCACGGCAGCGGAGCAAGCTCCGCTCTACGGTGCAATCGACGGGTGTCGGCGGCGACGGTACGCACCCAGGAAAAAGGCCGGGCTCACGCCCGGCCTTTTTCGTGACTCACGACGGCAAGTCCGTCTCAATCCAGCGACTTCACCGCCTCGACCACCTTCTCCACGGTGATGCCGAAGTGCTTGTAGAGCGCTTCGGCCGGCGCGGAGGCACCGAAGCTCTCCATGCCCACGACCGCGCCGTCCAGGCCGACATACTTGCGCCAGAAATCGGTGGTCGCCGCTTCCACCGCCACGCGCTTGCGCACCGCCTTCGGCAGCACCGCTTCGCGGTACTCGGCCGGCTGGCGATCGAACACGTCGGTCGACGGCATCGACACCACGCGGGTCTTCAGGCCTTCGGCATCCAGCGTGGTCTTGGCCTGCATGGCCAGGCCCACTTCCGAGCCGGTGGCGATCAGGATCACGTCCGGGGTGCCGGCGGCATCGGCCAGCACGTAACCGCCGCGCGCGATGTCGGCGACCTGCGCTTCGCTGCGCGCCTGGTGCGGCAGGTTCTGGCGCGAGAAAATAAGGCAGCTCGGGCCGTCGCGGCGGACGATCGCCGCCTTCCACGACACCGCCGACTCGACCGCGTCGCACGGGCGCCACACGTCGTTGTTGTGGATGTAGCGCAGCGACGCCAGGTGCTCGACCGGCTGGTGGGTCGGACCGTCCTCGCCCAGGCCGATGGAATCGTGGGTGTAGACGTGGATGGCGTGGGCCGGAATCAGCGCGCTCATGCGCACCGCGTTGCGCGCGTAATCGCTGAACACCAGGAAGGTCGCGTCGAACGGCAGGAAACCGCCGTGCAGCGCCAGCCCGTTGCTGATCGCGGTCATGCCGAACTCGCGCACGCCGTAGTACACGTAGTTGGCGTTCGGATCATCGGTGGCGACCGACTTGCTGGCCTTCCACAGGGTCAGGTTGGAGTGCGCCAGATCCGCCGAACCACCGATCATTTCCGGCAGCAGCGGGGCGAACGCTTCGATCGCCAGCTGCGAAGCCTTGCGCGAGGCGATCACCGGGCCTTCGGCCTGGGTCTTGGCGATGAAGGCATCGGCGGCGGCCAGGAAGCCTTCCGGCAGGTCGCCATGCGAGCGGCGGCTCAGTTCGGCGGCCTGTTCCGGATACTGCGCGGCGTACTTGTCGAACAGCATGTTCCACTGTTCCTCGCGCACCAGGCCGGTGTTGCCGGCGCGCCAGCCGTCGTAGATTTCCTGCGGAATCTCGAACGGGCCGTACGGCCACTCCAGCGCCTTGCGGGTGGCTTCCAGCTCTTCCTTGCCCAGCGGCGCGCCGTGCGAGGATTCCTTGCCGGCCTTGTTCGGCGAACCGAAACCAATCGTGGTACGGCAGCAGATCAGCACCGGCTTGTCTTCCGATTTCAGCGCGGTGTCGATCGCGGCCTTGATCTCGACCGGATCATGGCCGTTGACGTTGCGCACCACCTGCCAGCCATAGGCTTCGAAGCGCGCCGGGGTGTCGTCAGTGAACCAGCCATCGGTGTTGCCGTCGATCGAGATGTGGTTGTCGTCCCAGAAGCAGACCAGCTTGTTCAGGCCCCAGGTGCCGGCCAGCGAGGCGGCTTCGTGCGACACGCCTTCCATCAGGCAGCCGTCGCCCATGAACACCCAGGTGCGGTGATCGACGATTTCGAATTCGGGACGGTTGAAGCGCTGCGCCAGCAGCTTCTCGGCCAGCGCGAAACCGACCGCGTTGGCGAACCCTTGGCCCAGCGGACCGGTGGTGGTTTCCACGCCGGGGGTTTCATGGCGTTCCGGATGGCCGGCGGTCTTGCTGTGCAACTGGCGGAAATGCTTGAGCTCTTCCAGCGGCAGGTCGTAGCCGCTCAGGTGCAGCAGCGCGTACTGCAGCATCGAGCCGTGGCCGTTGGACAGGATGAAGCGATCGCGGTTGAACCAGTGCGGGTTCTTCGGGCTGTGGCTCAGGTAATCGTTCCAGAGCACTTCGGCGATGTCGGCCATGCCCATGGGCATGCCCGGGTGACCGGACTTGGCGGTTTCGACCGCGTCGGCGGCGAGGAAACGGATGGCGTTGGCGAGCTGGCGGCGGGAGGGCGTCGTCATGGGGAGTTCGGGGCTTTGGAGTGGCGCGCCGGAATGCGGGCCGCCCATTGTCCCATAGACCGGCGGCCGGGCAGAAACGGCGGCATCGCCCGGCGAACCGAATCCCCCCTTGAATCAGTGACTTGCGGGGACCCAGGATTTCCTGTCTTCAGTGTTTCCCGGCCACGAAACGCCGACGCCCCGCGATTGGCGGGGCGTCGGGAGCGGATTCGGCCGGATCACGAACTCAGGTGTGCCCGCGATCGGTTTCGCCCTTGGACACCATCGCCGCGATCGCGATGTCGCCGGTGACGTTGAGGGTGGTGCGGCACATGTCGAGGAAATGGTTGACGCCCAGGATCAGGCCGATGCCCTGCGGCGGTACGCCGACCATGCCGCAGATCATCGCCACCACCGGCAGCGAGCCGGACGGAACGCCGGCCGTGCCGATGCCGCCGAGGATGCACACCAGCATCACCAGCACCTGCTGGAACAGGGTCAGGTCCACGCCGAAGAACTGGGCCAGGAAGATCACCGTCACGCCCTCGAACAGCGCGGTGCCGTTCTGGTTGGCGGTGGCGCCGACGGTCAGCACGAAGCGCGAGATCCGCGGTGGCAGGCCGAGCTTCTCTTCCGCCACCCGCAGCGAGGTCGGCAGGGTGGCGTTGCTGGACGCGGTGGAGAACGCCAGCACCATCGCTTCCTGGGTGCCGCGGAAGAACGCGCGTGGCGAGTAGCCGCCGATCACGCGCAACGCGATCGAATAGACCACGAACAGGTGCAGGGCCAACGCCAGCACCACCACGCCGACATAGCTGGCGAGCTTGAACAACAGGTCCCAGCCGAACTTCGCGGCCAGGTCGAACATGAAGCAGAACACCGCGTACGGGGCCAGGCGGATCACCAGGCCGATCAGGGTCATCGACACGTCGAACAGACCCTGGATGCCCTCGCGCAGCGTATCGGTGGCCTTGCCGGGCGTCAGCACCATGCCGATGCCCAGCATCAGGGCGAAGAACATCACCGCCAGGATGGTGTTGTCGGCGGCCGCCTTGATGACGTTGTCCGGCACGATCGACAGCAGCATGTCGAGTCCGTGCGGCTGCTCGTGCGTGCTGGCGACGATGGCGCTGGCGCGTTGCGCCCCCTCGGCCAGCAGGTGCTGCGCGGTCTCGCGGTCAATGCCGCTGCCCGGTTGCAACCAGTTGACCAGCAGCAGGCCCAGCACCACCGCGATGGACGACATCAGCACGGTATAGCCCAGGGTACGCCAGCCTACCCGGCCGAACGCCCGGATATCGCCCATCTCGGAAACGCCGACCACCAGCGCCGAGAACAGCAGAGGCACCACCAGCATGAAGATGAGATTGAGGAACAGCTGGCCAATCGGCCCGGTCACGTAACTGGTGATCAGCTGCACCCATGGCATGCACTGCCAAGGCAGATCGGCGGCCCCGGCGACGCAGGCCGGATTGCCGGTGCCGGCGGCGGTCAGCTGGCCGATTCCCGTCATGTACACCAGCAATCCCATTGCCAGGCCGGCGATGAAACCGATCGCCATTTTCCAGTGCAGCGGTAGCTTGTTCTTGCCGGTGGTCGGGGCTTCGGTCATGAGGGATGCCTTCGGAACGAAGCATCCAGCTTAGCAAACCTGCCCCGTCCGGCCGTTGTGCGCCTGCGTCAGTCCGCTCAGGCCGGTGGATACAACGGCGGCAACGGCGCCCGCGGCGGCGTCACCTCCTCATGCCAGCGGGGACCGTCGGCGAATGCCGTTCTCAGCGCGCCGCGGGCGGCACTGCCGTCGCCATCGGCCCATCGGGCCCGCCGCAATTGTTCCACCGCATCGCGTTGCGCGGGCGGTTGCAGGCGCCGCACGAGTTCGTCCAGATCCGCCGCGGGCGGGCTGGCCATGCCGCGCAGCACTTCGCCCACCTCGTCCAGGCTGCCGGTATCCAGCGCGCGCTTGAGATCCGGCAACGCATGGCGAGGCGCCGGCGCCGTGCGAGCGGCGCCGTCATGCGCCGGCGCCGTCGCGGGAGCACGCCGGCGCTGGAGCGCCCATACCAGGGTGATCAGCCAGAGCACCGCGAACGCCACCGCCAGCCATGGCCAGACGCCATCGCCCGCGAGCGCGCGGCCGTTCCCCGCCGGGCCGATCAGCGTGGCGGGCGCGGCACCGGGCACGGTGGCCGCAGGGGCGGGCGCGCCGGCGGCCACCTGCAACGGCAGATCCGGCAACCGGGCCGTTTTCGCCGCGCTGGCCGCCACGTCCCACCAGGGAATTCCCAGCCCCGACACCATCAGGCGTCCCGGGCGATCCGGCACCACCGCATAGCGCTGGGTCCACTTCACCTGCGGCGTGCCGCCAGTGAAGGTCTCGTCGTATTGAATCGGTTCGGCGAATACCTGCGCGCCCGGCACCGATGGCACCGGCATCTCCGGAAGCTGCGCCCGCGTGGCGCCCTCGGCAACGCCTTCCACGACCAGCGTCGCCGCCTCGCCCACCCGCGCCGCCGTGGGCGCGCCGACATAGCGCACGCGCAGATCCCGCAGCGGCAGCCAGGGTTGCGGCGCCCCTGGTGGCTGCGCGCGTACCACCAGTGCGCGCGGCGCACCGGCAACCCGCAACTCACGCCGCCCGTTGCCGACCAGATCGTCGAACCAGCCGCCCGCGCCGCGCCCGTTGAACCGGGGCGCCGGCAGGGTCACGGTTCCACTGCGCTCGGGCACCAGCAGGAAGCGCCTTTCGATCAGGTTATAGCGACGACCGTTGATCTCCCGGCTGCCTTGCACGTCGTCGCCGATCTTCTGCAGCACCGCGCCATCCGGCGCGTCCAGATCCAGTTCGCCGGACACCAGCGGTACGCCATAGAACAGGCGCAGCACCACGCCCACGCTCTGCTGGACATAGGGCGTGGCGTCGTCCACTTCGGTTTCCAGGAACACATCGGCATTGCCCGCGCGCGTGGCGACCGGCGGCGCGGGCCGGACGGTCAGCGCGATGGGCGCGGTGCGCTGTTTTCCGACCTGCAAGGCGGGAATGACCAGATTGCCTTCGCGGCGCGGCCGCAGCGTGATCTGGTAGGTCACCCGCGAAGCGCTGGCGCCGTTGATCATTTCGAACGAGCGGCCGCTGCTCTGGTCCAGCAATTCGAAGTCCTGCATCAGCGGCGTGAGATCCGGCGCCGACGCCGCGCCCGTCGACTGGACGGTCAGCGCCACCGTGTCACCGAGATCGATCGGGTTGCGATCCAGGCGCGCCTCGACCTGCGCCTGCGCCGGCCATGCGGCCAATGCCAGCACGAGCCACATCAACACGCCGATCGGATGTCGCCACCACGCTTTCATTGCCCTTCCCTCATCCGACGTTCGTGTTCCAGCTGGAATTTGGCCTTCAGCAATCCGCCCGGATCATCCGGCACCCGCTTCAACCAGGCCTGCAGTGCCTGGCGGCGCTCGCGTTCGGCGGGCGTCTCGTCGGCGGCGGCCTGGCCCGTCGAAGCCTTGCCGTCACGCTTTTCCGGCTGCCGCGCGAGCGCCTGGCGCATGCGCTCGCGCTGGGCCGCGTCGGCGGCCTGCTGGGCCTGCGGATTCGCGGGTGAATCCGGCGGCTGCGAGGCCGTCCGCGCCGGGGATTGCGCCGAATCCGCTTGCGGCTGCGGCGGTTTGCCGGGTGTCGCCGGTGGTGGCTGTCCCTGCTGCTGCGAGGCGGCGGCATTGTTCGCCGCGCGCGAAGCGTTCGGCGAAGCGCCGGCGTTGCCGGCGCCGCGATCGGAGGAATTCCTGCCCTGCTGTCCCTGCCCTTGCTGGCGTTGCCGCGCCTGTTCGACCGCGCGGCGGTTGGCAATCGCATCCTGCATGCCCGGCTGCCGCTGCAACGCCCTGTCGTAGGCACCGATGGCCTCGTCGTAGCGGCCCTGCTTGGCCAGCGCGTTGCCGAGGTTGTACTGCGCTTCGGCATTGTCCTGACCGGCGAACGCCTGTTCCGCCGCGGCGAAGTCGCCCTTGCGGTAGGCCTGCACGCCCTGTTCCATCCGCGCGTGCTGCTGCTGATCCGCACGGCGCCACCAGTTGCCATCGGCGGCCTGAGAAGGCTGTGCCCACAGCAACGAGCAACCGGCGAGCAGCATCAATGCGGCGCCACGACGGAAGGCGAGCAGCATCAGCAGCATCAACGGAGGCAACAACCAGTAACCCTCGTCCAGCCACGCCTTGCCGCGCGTACCGGATGGACTGGCGGCGTCGATGCTGTCCGGCGCCAGCACGCCGAGCGCTTCCAGATCCGTACTCTCGCGCGCCAGTACCTCGAAACGTCCGCCTCCGCGCTGCGCGAGCTGGCGCAACGAGGCCGCATCCAGCCGTGTCCGGGCCAGCGCGCCATCGCGCGCGCGGTAGGCCGCTCCGGCTTCGCTGCCCAGGCCCAGCACGGACACGCGATAGCCCTGCCGGGACGCCCGGGCCGTCGCTTCGAGCGCGGCCGCGTCCGCATGATCCGCCATCAGCAGGATCTCGCCGCGGTCGAAACCCGCTTGCTTCAGCAGCCGCGCCGCCCCCTCAATCGCACGATCCATCCGCTGCCCATCGGCCGGCATGACGTCGGGAGACAGCGCGTCGAGGAACAACGCGACGTTGTCCGCATCTTCGGTCAACGGCGCCACCGTGAACGCATCGCCCGCGTACGCCACCAGCGCCACCTGCCCGCCTTGGCGCTGGCGCAGCAACGTGGCCAGCTTGCCGCGCGCCTGCAACAGGCGCGACGGCGGCAGATCGGCGGCTTCACTGGCGCTGGACAGATCCAGGGCGATCACCAGCGGAGCGCGTTGTTCCCACAATGGCTGTTCGCCCTGGCGCCAGCTCGGTCCGGCCAACGCCACTATCGCCATCGCGAAACCCAGCGCCAGCAGGATCGGCGCGATCCAGCCGGCGCGTCCCGCGCCGGCGAGCAGGTGCGGCAGCAGGTGCGCGTCCACCGCCTGCCGCCAGACATTCGCCCGCCGTTGGCGCAGCCGCCAACCCGCGCCGATCAGCGGCGCCAGCAGCAACAACCACAGCAATTGCGGACGCAGGAAATGCAGCGATTCCATCCATGTCGTCATGCGTGCCTCCGTGGCAATGCGAAGGCGAGCAATCCCACGCACAGCGCCGCCGCCAGCGGCAGCGGATAGCGTTCGACGCGCGGACGCACCTGTTCACCGGGCAGTTCCACCGGTTCCAGGCGGTCCAGCTCCGCATAGATGCTCGCCAGCTGCTCGATATCGCGTGCGCGGAAGAAGCGCCCGCCGGTCTGCTTGGCGATGCGCCGCAGGGTGTCCTCGTCGATCTCCTCTCCGCCAGCTCCCGGCAACGGCACCGCCATGCCGAAGAACGAAGTCATGCCGCTGCCGCCAAAGGCGATGGTGTGCACACGCACGCGTGCCTGCGCCGCGAGTTCGGCCGCCTTCAACGGCTCGAGCATGCCGGCGGTGTTCACGCCATCGGTCAGCAGGATCAGTACGCGCTGCCCTTTCTCCTGCGCCGCCAATCGCTTGACCGCCAGGCCGATCGCATCGCCCACCGCGGTTTCCCTGCCGGCCAGTCCCACCACGCTGTCGCGCAATTGCTCGCGCACGCTCTGCCGATCCATCGTCAGCGGAGTGAGCGCGTAGGCGCGCTGCCCGAACACGAGCAGGCCCACCCGATCGCCGGCGCGGCGGTCGAGGAAGTCCGCGAGCACCGCCTTGGCGGCCGTCAGCCGATCCACGACACTGCCGCCGAGCTCCATGTCGGCCTCGCTCATGCTGCCGGACAGGTCCACGGCCAGCATCAGGTCACGTCCGCTTTGCGGCGGCGTGACGGCCTCGTCGAAAGTCTGCGGCCGGGCCGCCGCCGCGCACAGCAGGAACCAGGTCAGCCAGGCCAGCGCCGCCACCCGGCGCTTGCCCAGGAATCCATGCGTCGCCGCGATGGCCTGCAGGTTTCCACCATAGGGAACACGCAGCGCCGCCGAGGTGCTCCGGACCGGCGGCAGCAACCAGCGCATCAGCCACGGAAGCGGAAACGCCAGCCACATCCACGGCCACGCGAATCCGGCGTACGCGTCGCGCAAGGCCTGCAGCAGCGGCCAGTCGCCGATCATCGCTTGCCCGCCATCAATTGCAGGAAACGCGCACGCGCCAGCCCACGCAGGCGCGCGACCGCATCGGCGTCGACTTCCCGTCGATAGCCGCCATCCAGCAGCAGGCGGCCCTCCCCCTGCGAGAACGCTCCCGCGGTGTCGCCATCGAGGAACCGCAACCAGGCTTCGCCCGACAGGCGGGTCGTGCCGGAATCGGCCTCGCGCGCCGCACGACGCAGCAGATCGGACATCGCCGCCACCTGCGCGGCCGGTGCGTCGCCCAGGCCGCTCTCGTCGAACCAGCGCAGCCACTGGCGCTGGCGCCGGCTTCGACGCCAATGGCGCGCCACGAAAAACAGGACGACCACCGCCAGCAATCCCGCCAGCAACCACCAGCCGGGCGCCAGCGGCCACCAGGCCGGCGTGGGCGGCAGATGGACATCGCGCAGGACCAGATCGGCCGGCTTCATCAGGCCACCTGCGGTGTCGGTGCGCCCGCGGGCAGCCAGGATTCACTCGGCGCATCGCCACGCAGGGCATAGGCACGCACGCCACGCAGCGGCAACCCGCGCACCGCGGCCTGCATGGGTTCCGAGAAGAACCGCTGCCAGCGCTGTCGCTGGGCGGCGTCGGCCAGATCGAGTTCCACCCGGCTTCCACCGGCCTGGAACGGAAGCGCGGACGCCGGCGGCGAGGCTTCCAGCGCATCGAACAGCATCACCACGCTGATCTCGTGATGCGCGGCCCAACGCGGCCAGTCACTCTGCGGAATGGCCGCGACACTGTGCGGATCGGCCAGCACGATCATCCGTGAGCCGGGCCGCAGCAGGCGCGCGGCATGATCCAGCGCCACCGCCAGTCCCTGATCGTCCGTGGGCGGACGCTCGTACCAGCGCACCAGCGCATCCAGCACGCGCAGCGCTCCCCGCGTTCCGGACGCCGGCGGCACCGGCGGCTCGGCGGCGGTACCGCGCAGCGCCGCGACGCGATCACCGTCGCGTATCGCGCTCCAGGCCGCCACCGCGCCGGCGCGCGCGGCCTGGGTGGATTTGAAGCGTACCCGGGTGCCGAAATACAGCAGCGGCGAGGTATCGGCCACGATCAGCGTCAGTCTTTCGCGTTCGGCCTGGAACAGCTTGGTATGGGTCCGCCCGCTGCGCGCGGTCAATCGCCAGTCGATGTGGCGCACGTCGTCGCCGGGCACGTACTCGCGCGATTCGGCGTATTCCATCCCCCTTCCGCGCAGGGTCGACGCTGCCGGCCCGGTGATCGAATGCCGACCGTGGCGCGCCGGCTTGCGTCGCTGCGCGGTGGCGCGCAACGCGACCAGTTCGGCCAGGGTCGGGGCGATGCCGTCGCCGTTGATCGCCATGCCGGTTCCCTCAGGGCAACGGCACGATGTCGAGCAGCGCCGCGACCAGGCGATCGCCATCCCAGCCTTCGGCAGTGGCTTCGTAGCTGGGCAACACGCGATGGCGCAGCACGTCCGGGGCGATCGCGCGCACGTCCTCCGGCGTCACGTAGTCGCGTCCGGCCAGCCAGGCACGGGCGCGCGCGCAGCGTTCCAGCGCGATGGAACCCCGCGGGCTCGCGCCCCATGCTATGCGCCGCGCCAATTTCGGGTCGTAACGCGCGGCATCGCGCGATGCGAGCACGAGTTCGATCAGGTAGCGCTCGAGTTGCGGCGCCACATGCAGGTCCAGCACCGCCTTGCGCGCGGCGAACACGTCTTCCTGCGGCATCCGGGTCAGTGTGGCCGGCACCGGTTTCAGGGTCTGCTGCGCGCGCTCGCGCGCCAGACGCAGGATTTCCGCTTCCGCGGAAGCCTCGGGATAACCGATGCGCACGTGCATCAGGAAACGATCGAGCTGGGCTTCCGGCAACGGGAAGGTGCCTTCCTGTTCGATCGGGTTCTGGGTCGCCATCACCAGGAACAGCGCCGGCAACGGATAGGTGTGCCGGCCGACCGTGACCTGGCGCTCGCCCATGGCCTCCAGCAACGCCGACTGCACCTTGGCTGGCGCGCGGTTGATCTCGTCGGCCAGCAGCAACGGGTGGAAGATCGGTCCCGGCTGGAATTCGAAACGGCCGTCCTGGGGACGCCACACCTCGGTGCCGGTCAGATCGGCGGGCAGGAGGTCCGGGGTGAACTGGACCCGGGCGAAGTCCGCCTCCAGCCGGCCCGCCAGCGCCCGGACCGCCGTGGTCTTGGCCAGGCCCGGCGCGCCCTCGACCAGCAGATGCCCATCCGCGAGCAGCGCGATCAGCAGGCGCTCGATGAGCGCGGCCTGGCCGACGATGGTGTCCGACAGGTCCTGTCTCAACGCGGTGAACGCGGCATGCAGGCGCCCCTGCTCGGGCGGCGGAAGCGGCGCGGAAGCGGAATTTTCCATCGGGAGCGGCTGTGCGGAATCGGAGGGCCATTGTGACCCAAGGAAAGATGGATTGGTTCAGCCAGCCCCATCCACCGGTTTAGCCCGCGTGCACGTGGTCCCCGCCATCCCGGAAACGCGGACGGGGGCCGAAGCCCCCGTCGTCATTCCGATGGCGGATTGCGCGTGCTTCAGTTGGCCGCGCGCGACAGCGCCTGCTGCGGTGCCACCCGAAGGACCTTCGGGGTGACGAAGATCAGCAGCTCCGCCTTTTCCTTGTTGCGTCCCTTCTTCTTGAACAGGTTGCCCAGGAAAGGGATGTCGCCCAGGAACGGCACCTTGGCGATGCTGGTGCGATCGGTGAACTCGTAGACGCCGCCGATGACCACCGTCTGGCCATCGTCGACCAGCACCGCGGTGTTGATCTCGCGCTTGGCGATTTCCGGCACCGAACCGAAGTCGCCCATCTCGATGAACCGCAGCACTTCGTCCTTCTTCACGTTCAGCGACAGGAACACGCGATTGTCGCTGGTGATGGTCGGCACGACCTTCAGTTCCAGCACGGCTTCCTTGAACTGCACGGTGGGCGTCAGCACGCCGGTGCCGCCGCCGGTGACGGTCAGGTAGCCGACCTCGCGGCCCTGCTTGATGACCGCTTCACGCTGGTTGGTCGTGACCAGGCGGGGGTTCGAAATCACTTCGCCACGGCCCTCTTCCTGCAGCGCCTGCAGTTCGATGTCCAGGTTGAAATTGCGGCCCAGCAGCGTGTAGGCGATGGACGCGGGCGTCCCCAGGGTATAGGTCTTCGCCGGCAGGTTGACGTTGAGGCCGCGATTGGCCGGCGACGTCCCCGCATCCGGCAAGCCGCTGCCGATCGTGCCGGTGTTGTCGCCGTTGTTGTAGCTGCGGCGTCCACCGATGCCGAATCGCGCGCCCAGATCGCGGGCAAAGCTGTCGGTGGCGATCACGATGCGGCCTTCGATCAGCACCTGGTCGACCGGGCGGTCGATCACGCTGATGAGCTCGCGCATCTGCGCGATCTTCTTCGGGATGTCGTTGATCATCAGCGTGTTGGTGCGCTCGTCGGCAACGATGCGCCCGCGCGGCGACAGGAAGCTGTTTTCCTGTTGACCGCCCGGGCCGCTGCCGCCGGAGCCACCGCTGCTGTTACCGATGCCCTTGGCTTCGGTGATGGCTTTGAAGATCGCCGCGGCGTTGTGGTAATTGATCTGGATGTAGTCCGTGACCAGGTCCTCGCGATTCTCGATCGCGATGCGCGCGTCTTCCTTGTCCTGCTCGAACTTGGCCAGTTCCGGTTGCGGGGCCACCCACATCACGCCGCCATCGCGCCGCTTGTCCAGGCCCTTGGCGCGCAGGACGATGTCCAGCGCCTGGTCCCAGGGCACGTTGACCAGTCGCAGGGTCACATTACCCTGCACGGTGTCGGAAGCAACGATGTTGAGGTTGGATTCCTCGGCGATCAGCTGCAGGACCGTGCGGACCGGCACATCCTGGAAATTGAACGTCACCGGGCGTCCCCCGTAGGCGCGGGCGTTCTGCGTGGCCGCCACCTTGGCCGCCGCGCTAGCGACCGTACCCGCCGCCGTACCGCCGGGCGCTCCCATAGCCGGCTTGTCCGCCCGCGGGGCGATTTCCACCACGTATTCGTTGCCGGTCTGGTAGGCCAGTGATTCGAAGGCGCCCTGGGTGCTGAGCACCAGCTGGGTACCCTTGCCACTCGGGCGGGCGTCAACCCGCTGCACCGGGGTGGCGAAGTCGACCACGTTCAGGCCGCGCTGCAAGGTGGCGGGAATCTCGGCATTGCCGACGTCCACCACCACCGAGGAGCCCAGGTTGCGCAGGTCGGGGGCCGCGCCGGCCCGGTCGAACTTGACCACCAGCCTGCCCGCGCCGTCGTCGCCGCGGCGGAAGTCGATATTGGTGATGGCGACCTGCCCGGCTGCCGGCGTGGCGGCCGGTGCCGTGGCTGGCGCGGTCGCCTGGGGTACCGGATTGGCCGCGCCGGCAGCGCCCGTGGCGACCAGCAGGCCGATGGCGAAACCCAGGCCCTGGATCCTGAGCGAAGCCAGGCGCCGGATCGGCCGCAGGCCATTAGCGTTTGAAGCGGTCATCGTGTTTCCCCCAATCATTGATCTTCAAGCGCAACCGAAGCGGGCCGTTCCAGCCAGCCGCCAGCGCCATCCGGCACCAGTTCGACCATTTCGATGCCGTCCTCGCGTACCGCGGTGACGCGACCATCGCTCTGGCCCATGTAATTGCCCGGCCGGATCCGGTAGGTCACCTTGTCCGGCGCCATTACCAGGGCAATCAGGCCCGGTCCTTTGCCGATGGTCCCCACCATGTCCAGGCTGTCCAGCGGATACTGCTCGAGGGTTTCCTTGCGGCGATTCGGGTCGGGCCGCAGGCCCCCGTTGTCCACGTTGCTCCAGGCATTGCTGAATGGATCACGCAGGCTCTGCGCGGCATATTCGAAGGTTTCGAACTGCTGCATGACCGGCAGCGGATCCAGCGGAGGCGCGGGACGGGCGCGTACGTCCGCCACCCACTTCTCCAGGTTGGGCGCGTCGCCCGGCGTACTGGTGACGCCACGCGCGCAGCCCGCCAGCAACACCATCAGGCAAGCCAGGAACAAGGGGCGGAAAGCGGAGTGCATGTTCTTCACTTCTTCCCAGCCTTTGCCGCGTCGGCGGCGGCCTTCTCCTGGTCCTCGATTTCCTTCTCGTCGAGGTAACGATAGGTTTTCACCGTACCCGAAAGTTCAAGCGCGCCGCGGCTGGTGATGGCGCCCTTGCCCTCCTTGGGCTTGAGCGAGATGTCGTGCATGGTCAGGATGACCACGCGCGGCAGCGAAGCCACGCCGCTGACGAAGGCACCGAACTGGTGGTAGCTGCCGACCATGCGCAGGGCGATCGGCTTCTCGGCGTAGAACTCCTTAGGCGTCTCCGGTCCGGGCTGGAACAGCTCGTTGGACAGGCCGCTGGACAGCGCCGTCTGCGAGATGTCGATGATCAGGTCCGGCATCTCGGTCTTGCTGGGCAGCTGGCGCAGCATCTGCTGCAGCACCTGCTCCATCTGCGCCAGTTGCTGCTTCAGCGGGCCCAGGTTGGCGGCACGCCCCTGCTTGTCCTCGAAGTCGCTACGCAGCGTGCTCTCCTGGCGTTCCAGTTGCACGAGATCCTGGCGCTTGCCCTTGATCACCAGCAGATAGGCCATCACCACGATGAACAGGCCGACGATCACGCAGAAACCGATCTTGGCGTTCTGCGGCCAGGCGCCGATGTTGTTGATGTCGAGATTCTTGAGCGATGTCTTTTTCTGGCTCATGACGCATTCCCCGGGCTGTTGGCGGGCGTCTGGGCCGGAGTCGAGGGAGCGGCCGGAGTGGTGGCTGGCGCCGCCGGTTGCGAGGCGGGCGCGGGAGCGGCGGCCGGTGCCTGCCCGTCGCCGGGAGCCGCCGGGGTGGCCGGCGTGGCGGTGGCGGAGGGTGCCTCGACCGCACTGGCTTCGGACAGCGCTGCGCTTTCCGGAGTCTGGCCGTCCTTGCCTTCCGGGGCATTCGGGTTGGCCAGCCGCACCTGCAGGTTGAATACGTAGGGCAGCGAACTGCTGATCCCGCCGGTCAACGCCTTGGCATCCTCCGCCTTGGCTTCGATGATCGCCAGGTCGGGCTTGGTCATCCAGCCGGAGCCTTCCAGGTTGCGCATGTATTCGCTGACCCGGGCGTTGGACTGCGCGCGTCCTTCCAGGGTCAGGACCTCGCCTTCCTGCTTGATGTTCGACAACGCGACGCCATCGGGGATGGTGCGCACCAGCGAGTCGAACAGGTGGACCATCTGCGACCGGTTGGCCTGCAGCTGCTCGATCACCTTCTTGCGCGCCAGCAGGCGGTCCTTCTGCTTGTCCAGCGCCTCGATTTCCTTGATCTGGGATTCGACCTTCTGGATCTCGCCGGTCAGGAAATCATTGCGCACCATCTGGCCGCTGATCTGGCGGTCGTAATGGAACCAGAGCAGGAATGACAGCAGCACGCCGCCCAGCGCGGCGAGGCCCAGCATGGCGTAGAAATCTCGCTGCCGCTGCGCGCGCCGTTCGGCCCGCCACGGGAGTAGGTTGATTCTTGCCATCAGTCGAAGCTCCTCAGCGCCAACCCGGTGGCAATCATCAGCGCCGGAGCATCCTGGGCCAGCGCATGGGCCTGGACACGCGGCCCGAGGGTCATCTGCGAGAGCGGATTGGCCACCACCGTCGGCACGCCGAGTTGCTCTTCCACCATTTCCGGCAGGCCGGACAGCGCGGCGCAACCGCCGGCCAGCACGATCTGGTCGACCCGGTTGAATTCGCTGCCGGCGTAGAAGAACTGCAACAGACGGCTGATCTGCTGCACCGTGGCTTCCTTGAACGGTTCCAGCACTTCGACTTCGTAGCTTTCGGGGAGCCCACCCTGGCGCTTGGCCAGGCCGGCTTCCTCGTAGGTGAGTCCGTAGCGGCGCATCACCTCGTCGGTCAGCTGCTTGCCGCCGAACACCTGTTCGCGGCTGTACAGGCTGCGGCCGCGACGCAGGACGTTCAGGGTGGTCATGGTCGCACCGATGTCGACCAGCGCCACCACGCCGTCCTGCGGAATCGGCAGTTCGTCGGCGATCAGCGCGAAGGCGTTCTCGACCGCGAAGGCCTCCACGTCCATCACCCTGGCGGTCAGCCCCCCGAGTTCCAGCGCCGACTGGCGAAGCTCGACGTTCTCCGAGCGCGAGGCCGCCAGCAGCACCTGCACCATCTCGGGATTGTTGGGCATCGGGCCGAGCACCTCGAAGTCGAGGTTCACTTCCTCGATCGGGTACGGGATGTAGTTGACCGCCTCCAGCTCGACCTGGGCCTCGAGATCACTCTCGTCCAGGTCGGCGGGCATCGGGATGATCTTGGTGATGACGGCCGAGCCGGCCACCGCGGCGGCGGCGTGCTTGACCTTGGTTCCCGCCCGCGTCACCGCGCGCCGGATGGCCTCGCCGACGGCCTCGACCTCGACGATGTTCTTCTCCACCACGGCATTGGGCGGCAACGGTTCGACCGCGTAGTGTTCCACGCGGTAACGGTTACCCACGCGGGAAAGCTGCAGGAGCTTGACCGCGGTCGAACTGATATCGACGCCGACCAGCGGCGCCTGGCTTCTTGGGATTAGCCCCACGGTCTTTCCCCTTCCGACGGGCACTGGACGGTACTTCTACCGGCCACATTAATAACCAACTCTTTACGCTTGGCAACCTGAGTTTTCGTGGCTGTGCGGCTTGTCACGGTTCACGAAGGTTGTCACCCAAGTTACTGTTCCCCCTAGGATCGCCGGTGGCAACCCCAGCCGTCATCTATACTCTGCCCTTGAGAATTCTGCAATCGGATCCCTCTGGATGCCCCGTTTCCGCCGCCTCTTCCGCTGGGCCCTGTTCGCCGGCCTGGCCCTGACCCTCGCCGGCCTGGCCGCCATCGGCATCCTCTATTACGTGGTTTCGGCCAAGGTTCCGGACATCCAGTCCCTCCGCAGCGTCGAGCTGCAGGAACCCCTCTACGTCTATGCCAGCGATGGCCGGCTGATCGGCCTGTTTGGCGAGACCCGCCGCTATCCGGTGTCGATCAAGGATGTCCCCGAGCCGGTCAAGCGCGCCTTCATCGCGGCCGAGGACTCGGATTTCTACAAGCACAACGGCGTGGACCTGACCGGCGTCAGCCGCGCGGTCTGGCAGATCCTCAGCCGCAAGGAAGGACGCGTCGCCGGTGGCAGCACCATCACCCAGCAGGTCGCCCGGCAGTGGTTCCTCAGCTCCGAATACAGCTACACGCGCAAGCTCGTCGAAATGATGCTGGCGATGCGCATCGAAAAGATGCTGAGCAAGGACGAGATCCTCGAGCTCTATCTCAACAAGAGCTTCTTCGGAAACCGCTCCTACGGCGTGGCCGCGGCCGCCGAGTACTACTACGGAAAATCGCTTGACCAGTTGACCCTGGCAGAGACCGCGACGCTGGTCAGCGCGCTGAAGTTTCCCTCCAGCGGCAACCCGATCAGCAACCCGGTGCGCAATCACCAGCGCAGCGTTTACGTCATCAACCGGATGCTCGAGGACCGCTACATCACCCCGGCGCAGGCGGCGGAAGCCAAGGCCGAACCGATGCACGCGACGCCGCACGAACGCCCGGTGGAGGTCTACGCGCCCTACGTCGCCGAGATGGTCCGCCAGGAAATGATCGCCCGCTTCGGCGGCGACGTCCTGACCAAGGGCTATCACGTCACCACCACCATCGACGCGACCCTGCAGGCCGCCGCCGACCAGGCGGTGCGCGAGGGCCTGCAGTTGTACGACCGTCGCCACGGCTGGAACGGCGTGGAGCGCCATTTCGATGTCGCCGCCGACGCCGATGCCAAGGCGCTGGCCGGGCAACTGTCCGGGATACCGCCGCAGGGCGGCATGCGCCCGGCCATCGTCGCCGCCACCGCCGCCGACGGCAGCGCCACCGTGGTCCTGTCCGACGCCAGCGAAGTGGTGTTGCCGCCGTCGGCCAGCCAGTGGACCGGCAAGGCGCCCGGCAAGCTGTTCAAGCGCGGCGACCTGGTCCGGCTGAAGGCCGGCAAGACCGAAGGCAGCTATATCGTCGACCAGGTGCCCCGTGCGCAGGCCGCGCTGGTATCGCTGGACGCCGACACCGGCGCGCTGCGCGCGCTGATCGGCGGCTACAGCTTCGCCGGCAACAAGTTCAACCGCGCTACCCAGGCACGCCGCCAGCCGGGTTCCAGCTTCAAGCCGTTCCTGTACGCGGCGGCCTTCGAGAAGGGCTTCAACCCGGCTTCGATCGTGCTCGACGCGCCGGTCGTGTTCCGCGATCGCCGCGGCCACATGTGGCGCCCGCAGAACGATGGCGGCGGATTCCGCGGCCCGATGCGCCTGCGCGAGGCGCTGGTGCAATCGCGCAACCTGGTGTCGGTGCGCCTGCTCGACGCCATCGGCGTGGACTTCGCGCGCAAGTACATCAGCCAGTTCGGCTTCGAGGAAGCCGAACTGCCGCCCAACCTGTCGATGTCGCTGGGCACCGCCTCGCTGACTCCGATGTCGGTGGCGCGCGGCTACGCGGTGTTCGCCAACGGGGGTTCGCGGGTCACGCCCTGGTTCATCGACGAGGTCAAGGACCGCGAAGGCAACGTGCTGTTCAAGGAAAAGCCGGCGGTCGCCTGCCGCGGCTGCGGCGGCACCTCGCTGGGCAACGCGGCCGCGCCCGCCAACGACGTGGTCGACGGTTTCAATTTCGGGCCCCAGCAGGCGTCCGCACCCAAGCCCGCGCCGGTCAAGCCGGCCACGCCCGCGCCCGCCAAACCGCCGATCCAGACGGCCGACACGGTGGCCGCGCCGCGCGCCATCGACGAGCGCACGGCCTACCAGCTGGTCTCGATGATGCGCGACGTGGTCCAGCGCGGCACCGGAACCGCGGCCAAGACCCTGGGACGCGAAGATGTCGGCGGCAAGACCGGCTCCACCAACGACCACCGCGACGCCTGGTTCTCCGGCTTCGGCGGCACCTACGTCACCACGGTCTGGGTGGGTCGCGACGACTTCCGCTCGCTGGGTTACCGCGAATATGGCGGCAAGGCCGCGCTGCCGATCTGGATCGACTACATGCGGGTCGCGCTGAAGGACAAGCCGATCGCCGCGAACGACCCGCCGGCCGGCATGGTCCAGGTCACCACCAACGGCGCGACGGAATGGGTGAAGGCCGAGGACCTGGAACGCATCGAGCAGTTCGACGACTTCGGTCCGGAAGACGCGGTGCCGGACGAGGAAGCCTTCGACATCTTCTGACGCCGCTTGCGGCCGAATCGGTGGATCACCCGGTGATCCACCGATTTACATTCACAATCCTTGGTGTACAGTCGCCGCTAGTTTCGACGCGGAGGCTCGCCATGCACCACGCCCGTCAGCACGCCGAAACCCGCACCCGCGAACGCCGCCGGCGGCTTGCCCACGAGGCCGCCCGGCTGATGGCCGAAGGCGGCATCCGCGACTTCCACCAGGCCAAGCTCAAGGCCGCGAACCGGCTCGGCATCCACGACGACGCCTCGCTGCCCCGCAACCGGGAGATCGAAGACGCGCTGCGCGAGTACCAGCGCCTGTTCGTCGGCGAGGCGCATACGCTCGGCGTACGCCGCCGCCGCGAGGCCGCGCTGAGGGCGCTGGAATTCTTCAATGGCTTCTCGCCCCGGCTGGTAGGGCCGGTCCTGGATGGCACGTCCGACAACAACGCCGCCGTGCAACTGCATGTGCACAGCGATGATCCGGAGGCGGTGGCCCACTTCCTCGAAGAGAACCGCATGCCCACCGAATCCCGCACGCGCCGGCTGCGCCTGGATCGCGAGCGCAGCCTCGACGCGCCGGTATGGCTGTTCAGCGCGGAGGAGCTGAGTTTCGACGTGACCGTGCTGCCGCTGGACGCCCTGCGCCAGGCGCCGCTGTCGGGCATCGACGAAAAGCCGATGCGTCGCGCTTCCGCGACGCAGTTGCGGCAGATGCTGGCCGAAGAGGAAATCGCCGGTTACGAGTCCGGCATGCAGGGCTGAGCGCGGCAGGGGGCGGCATCGAGCACCTGCTTCCCGCTTCCGCCGCAATGCGCCCCGGCAGGACGCGATCGATTCACCTTGCTGAAAAAGCAAACGCCCCGCGAAAGCGGGGCGCTGCGTTTCGGTGCGTCATCGATGCGGCGGATTGCTCAGCGCTGGTCGATGCCCTTGTAGTCGCGCACATCGTAGCCGGTGTAGATCTGGCGCGGACGGCCGATCTTGGCTTCCGGGTCGACCTGCTGTTCCAGCCAATGCGCGACCCAGCCGGCGGTGCGGCCGATGGCGAACATGACGGTGAACATCTCGGTCGGGATCTTCAGCGCCTTGTAGATGATGCCGCTGTAGAAATCGACGTTCGGGTAGAGCTTGCGCTGGATGAAGTAATCGTCCTTCAGCGCGGCCTCTTCCAGCTTCAGCGCCACTTCCAGCAGCGGATCGTTGACGCCGAGTTCGCCCAGCACCTTGTGGGTCATCTCGCGGATGATCTTGGCGCGCGGATCGAAGTTCTTGTAGACGCGATGGCCGAAGCCCATCAGGCGGAAGCCGGATTCCTTGTCCTTGGCCTTGGCGACGGCGCTGTCCACCTTGTCCGGCGTGCCGATCTCTTCCAGCATCTTCAGCACCGCCTCGTTGGCGCCGCCGTGCGCGGGGCCCCACAGCGCGGTGATGCCTGCGGCGACCGAAGCGTACGGGTTGGCGCCGGTGGAGCCGACCAGGCGAACGGTCGAGGTCGAGGCGTTCTGCTCATGATCGGCGTGCAGGATGAACAGCAGATCCAGCGCCTTGGCCACCACCGGGCTCAGTTCCAGTGGCTCGCTCGGCACTTCGAACATCATGTGCAGGAAGCGGTTGACGTAGTCCAGGTTGTTGCGCGGATAGCGGATCGGCCAGCCGATCGAATAACGATAGGCGGCGGCGGCGATCGTCGGCACCTTGGCGATCAGGCGGATGGCGGCCAGGCGGCGCTGTTCCGGATCTTCCAGGTCCAGGGTGTCGTGGTAGAACGCGGACAGCGAGGCCACCGTGCCGGCCAGCATCGCCATCGGATGCGCGTCGTAATGGAAACCGTGCAGGAAGTTCTTCAGCGACTCGTGCATCATCGTGTGATGCGTGACTTCGTGATCGAACTTCTCGAATTCCGCCTTGCTCGGCAGTTCGCCGTTCATCAGCAGATAGGCCACTTCCAGGAAGCTGGAATTCTTGGCCAGCTGTTCGATCGGGTAACCGCGGTACAGCAGCACGCCGTTGTCGCCGTCGATGTAGGTGATGGCCGACTTGCAGCTGGCGGTGGCGGTGAAACCGGAGTCGTAGGTGAAGAGACCGGTTTCCTTGGTCAACTTGGAGATGTCCACGCAGTTGTTGCCCAGCGTGGGTTTCAGGACCGGCAGGTTGACGGATTTGTCGCCGGCGGTCAGCGTGACCTGGTCGAGTTCGGACACAGTGTGCGCTCCTTCGTGGGGAAGCACCGGCCGCTTGCACGGGCGGTGTGTGACGGGAGTCCGGAGGGGGTTCCTCGGATAACGTCGATTATCGCACACGCGGTTTGGAGTCGTCGCTCGGTTCCAGACCAAACTCAGACCAAAGCATAAGGCGCCGCGCAACGCGCGTTACGCGAAAGACGGAAATGCAAACGGCCGCGCACTTGGCGCGGCCGTTGCAGGACGAACCGACCGTTCGCTCAGCGCGCGTAGCGCTTCTGGAACTTGTCGATGCGGCCGCTGGTGTCGATGACCTTGTGCTTGCCCGTGTAGAACGGATGCGAAGCGGAGGAAATTTCAACCTTGATCAGCGGATAGTCGTTGCCGTCTTCCCACTTCGTGGTTTCCTTGCTGCCCAGGGTCGAGCGGGTCAGGAACTTGAAATCGGAGGTCACGTCGTGGAAGACGACTTCGCGGTAATCGGGATGGATGTCGGCCTTCATGGCGGGCACACCGTGTTGCGGGATAGGGAAGAGCGGCATTGTAGCCTGCCCTCCCGTCCCGGTGCAACCCAGCCCCTTGCCCGGCCTCAGCGGGCGGCCAGGGCGGCCTGGATCAGGGCCTCGAAGCGCTCCTGGTCGTATTTGAGCAGGATGTCGGCCTTGTCCGGCTTGCCACCTTCCCGGCGCCAGTCCACCACGCTGGCGCCCCGGCTGTGGGTGCCCTGCAGCTCGATGGCCAGCGGCCGTTCGGCCCGTTCCAGCGTCCCTTCCGGGGCCAGCGCGAAGGCCATGGCCAGGGCGTCGGCCGCGTACCAGTAGTCGCCCCGGCGGTCGATCGACCACAGCCGGGTCTTTTCCGAGATGCCGGCATAGAACCTGGCCCGGTCCGAATCGGCCCGCAGCCAGCCAACGACCCGGTCGTGGTGGAGGCCATGGGCGATGGTGGCCTCCCAGTCCGCGAGTTCGATGCGGTCGAACGCCTCGAACACCAGGTGGGCCGCTTCCGGATCGAAGTAGAAATTGAACTCCGCCGCCGGGGTGATGTTGCCGTGGCAGGTTACCGCGCCGCCCATCACCACGAAGCGCGCGACACGCTGCGGCAGGGTCGGATCCAGCTTCAGCGCCAGCGCGATGTTGGTCAGCGGTCCCAGCGCGACCAGCAGCAGCTTGCCGGCGTGTTCGTGCGACAGGCGCAGGATGGCCAGCGCGGCATGTTCGGCTTCGGCCTGCTTGGACGGTGCGTCGTAGCCGATGTCGCCGAAACCGTCCTGGCCATGCACGTAGCCGGCGTCCGGCGCCGGATGCAGCAGCGGTTCGGGTGCGCCCGCGAATACCGGGATGTCGGCGCGGCCACTGATCTCGCACAGCTTCAGCGCATTGCGCACGGTGTGTTTCAGGCCGACGTTGCCGGCGGCGATGGTCAGGCCGATCACGTCGTGGCGATCGTCGTTGAACGCCATCAACAGCGCCAGCGCGTCATCGACGCCGGGATCGGTATCAATCAGCAAGGGAATCCTGTCGCTCATCTTTTTTCATTCATGTCGGTTGGCCTGCGAGTCTGGCACCGATGGATGACGAACGAAAGTCGAGTGCTCAGGCACCCGCGTAGCGGACCGCCCCGCCCACCCAGCGCTGAACGATGCGGTCGGCCAGCGCCGGCGATTCGGCCAGCAGGCGATCGGCCATCTCGCGCACCTGCGGCAGCAGTGCCGCGTCGCGCGCCAGATCCGCGACCCGGAACGTCGCCAGGCCGGTCTGCCGCGTGCCCAGCAGTTCGCCGGGGCCGCGCAGTTCCAGATCCTTCTCGGCGATGACGAAACCGTCGTTGGTCTCGCGCATGGTCGCCAGGCGTTGCTTGGCCATCTGCGAGAGCGGCGCCTGGTACATCAGCACGCAGGTCGAGGCGGCCGCGCCGCGCCCGACCCGCCCGCGCAACTGGTGCAGCTGCGCCAGGCCGAGGCGCTCGGCGTTCTCGATGATCATCAGCGAGGCGTTGGGTACGTCCACGCCGACCTCAATCACGGTGGTCGCGACCAGCAGATCGCTCTCGCCCTGCTTGAACGCACGCATCGCCGCCTGCTTCTCCGCCGCCTTCATGCGTCCGTGGACGAGCGCGATGCGCAGTTCCGGCAGGGCGGCGGAGAGCTGTTCGTAGGTGGTCTGCGCGGCCTGCGCGATCACCTCGTCGCTGTCGTCGATCAGTGTGCACACCCAGTACGCCTGGCGCCCCTCGGCGCAGGCGGCGCGGATGCGCTCGACCAGTTCGGGACGGCGCTCGGCGCTGAAGGCGACGGTATGCACGGGCGTGCGGCCGGGGGGCAGTTCGTCGATCGCCGAAACATCGAGATCGGCGTAGGCGGCCATCGCCAGCGTGCGCGGGATGGGCGTCGCGGTCATGACCAGTTGATGCGGCACCGACTTCCCGCTGGCCCCCTTGTCGCGCAGCGCCAGCCGCTGGTGCACGCCGAAGCGGTGCTGCTCGTCGACGATGGCCAGGGCAAGGTCCTTGAAGGTCACCGCTTCCTGCATCAGTGCATGCGTTCCCACCACCACTTGGGCCTTTCCGGTGGCGACCTCGTCCAGCACCTGCGCGCGCGCCTTGCCGGTGACCTTGCCGGCCAGCCACGCGACCCGGATACCCAACGGTTCCAGCCATTGCCGCAGGTTGGCCAAATGCTGCTCGGCCAGCAGTTCGGTGGGTGCGGCCAGCGCCGCCTGCCGGCCGGCTTCCACCGCCAGCATCGCCGCCATCGCGGCGACCACGGTCTTGCCGCTGCCGACGTCGCCCTGCACCAGCCGCAGCATCGGCGAGGGCAGCTTCAGGTCCTCGCGGATCTGCTTGAACACCCGTTGCTGCGCGCCGGTCAGGCGGAACGGCAGCGATTTCGCCAGTTGCGCGGCCAGGGTGCCGCGCCCGTTCAGCGCCGGTGCGTGATGGCGCTGCAGGGCGATGCGCTGGCGGCGCAGGCTGACGTGATGGGCCAGCAGTTCCTCCAGCGCCAGCCGCCGCTGGGCCGGATGCCGCCCCAGCGACAGGGCCTGCAGATCGGCGTCGCGCGGCGGGCGGTGCATGACCAGCAGCGCCTCGCGCAGCGACGGTAGCCCGGATTCACGCAGCAGGGCTGTGGGCAGCAGTTCCAGCGCGACATCGTCCGGCAGGCGATCCAGTGCCTGGCCGACCAGTTTGCGCAGGCTGGCCGGCCCCACGCCTTCCACGGCCGGATAGATGGGATCCAGCGCCTCGCCGAGGGCGATCTCGGCATCGGCGTCGAGCACGCGATAGCTGGGATGGACGATCTCCAGGCCATGCTGGCCCGGCTTGGGCGTGCCGTAGCAGCGCACCCGGGTGCCCGGCGCGAACTGCGCCACCTGCGCCGCACGGAAATGGAAGAACCGCAGCACCACCGTGGCATGCGAATCGTCGCCGATCGCCACCCGCAACACCGGCCGGTAGCGGAAACCGCGCTCGACCGCCTCCACCCGCCCCTCCAACTGCGCGGGCACGCCTGGGCGCAGCGCGCGGATCGGCGTCAGCGCGGTGCGATCCTCGTAGCGCAGAGGCAGGTGCAGCCAAAGATCCTGCAAGGTCAGCAGGCCGCGCGCCGCCAGCTTTTCGGCGATGCGCGCGCCCACGCCTTTCAGCGACGCGATCGGAAGACGGGCCACCTCGTCGGCCCCGGGAATGGCATGCGGCATGGTGCAAGCATGCCGGGTATCGCGGTGCGATTGCCAGTCCGCGGCGGTTCCGGCGCGCGGCCGGAACCGCCCGCCGGCATCAGAACCGGGCGCTGAACTCCACGCCGACCTGGCGCGAGGCCGAGATCGAGGCGAACGGCGTGCCCAGCACCGAGGCGGAAATGTTGTTCACCCCGGTCACGTAGCGCTTGTCGAACACGTTGTTGCCGTACACGCCGACGCCCCACATGCCATCGGCCGAGGACCACTGCACGCGCATGTCGGTGCGGTTCTGCGCCTCGCCGGTGCGGAAAGCCGGGCTGGCCTGGCAGGTGCCCTGGGTTTCGGACTCGGCGTTGCAGCGGCTCTTGCCGCGGTAGGCGTGCAGCAGCGAAAAACGCACGTCGCCGCCGTCGTCCAGGTTCCAGGTATAGCCGGCGCCGAACGACGCCGACAGGTAAGGCTCGCCGGTCGGATCGCCGGAAATGTCGCGGCCGTTGGTGGACAGGCCATCCTTGTAGGTGGCGTCGATGAACGAGGTGTTGAAGGTCAGGTCCAGGCCGGTGACCGGCCGCCACTGCAGGTCCACGTCCACGCCCCAGGCCTGCATGTCGCTGGTATCCACCACATAGCGGGGCACGCCGGAGCCGGCGGTATTGAGGTCCAGGCTTATCGCCTGGCGATCCTTGTAGACGTAGTAGTAGCTGGACGCATTGAGCGACAGCTTCTGTTCCGGGAACACGGTCTTGACGCCGAACTCCGCGTTCCAGACGTCCTCGTTGTCGAACTGCGACTGCGGCTGCACGCTGTTGAAACCGCCGGCCTTGTAGCCCTTGGCCAGCGAGCCGAACACCATGGTGTTGTCGTTGATCGCGTAGTCGACGACGAAGCGCGGGCTGACATCGGTCCACGACTTCTTCCGGCTGTTCCGCACACCATCCAGTTCACCGAAGGCGAACACGAAATCGCGCTGGAACAGATCAGGCGTGATCGGGAAGTCGGGAAACATCTGCTGCAACAGCTCGAAGAAGCCCTGTTGCTCCAGCATCGCCACGGTGGCATCCAGCGTCGCCGCCTCGCGCGGGCCGTTGAACCAGGAGAACTCCTTGCGATCGTGGGTCAGGCGCAGGCCGAAGGTCAGGTTGAGCCGATCGTTGACGTGCCAGATGACGTCGCCGAACGCCGCGTATGCCTCGGCCTTGCCCTCGTTGACCATGCTCTCGCGCCAGGGGTGTCCCTGGAACCGCAGGGGCAGGCCCGCCCCTTCCAGTACCTGGTCCAGCAACGCGATGACGTTAAGCCCGCCGAAATCCGGAAGGTTGCCCATCGCGGTACCCACGCTGTCGGTGAACAGGTTGGTCTCGCTGGTCTGGTCGGCCTCCTCCTTGAACCAGCTGGCGCCGGCCACCCAGTCGAACTTGCCGGACACGCCGGAGAACTTGAACTCCTGGTAGTAGCTGCGGTTGCTCTCGATGTTGGCGGTGTCGAAATAGAGGTTGATGCGGTTGGTGCCGTCCTCGTCTTCGCGGTTCACGGTGTCGAAATCACGCACGGCGGTGGTCGACTGCAGGCTGCCCCAAGGGAAGGCGTGGTCGATCTGCAGGGTCAGGCCGTTGAAGGTGCGTGATTCCTCGTTGTGGACCACGTCGTTGAAAACCGGAGCCTTCAGCGGGTTCCGATAGGTCAGCGGATTGGCGGGATACGGAGCCGGGGCCGGATACGGGTCCAGCGCCACCAGGCCGACCGCCGGACGCGCCAGCTGGTCGATGTTCTCGTAGTCCCAGGACAGGTTGAGGGTGGTCGACTCGCCCAGATCCGAACGCCAGGCCGCGCGCAGCGCCATCGTGTCCTCGGGGTTGAGCCGGTCACCGGTCGCGGCATCGGTCATCCAGCCGTCGCTGTGGTTGGACAGTGCGCTGAAGCGCAGCGCGTGACGCTCCCCGAAGGGGACATTGAACAATCCGGACAGATAGCGGCGACCATCCTCGCCCACCCGGATGCGGGCATTGCCTTCCGCCACGTTGCTCGGCTTGTTGGTGATGATGGACACCGCGCCGGCGGCGCTGTTGCGGCCGAACAGGGTGCCCTGCGGCCCCTTCAGCACTTCGATGCGCTCGATGTCGTTGAACGCCAGCATCGCTCCGCCCGTGCGGGCCGAATAAACGCCGTCGATATAGACGCCCACGGCCGGATCGGTGCCGATGCCGAAGTCGCCGGTGGAAATGCCGCGGATGGCGTAGCGCGGCTGGGTCGGACTGCCGTCGCTGACCTCCAGGCCGGGCACGAACATGTCCAGGTCGCCGATGTCGGCGGCCGCGACCTGGTCGATCATCTCGCCGTTGAGCACGTTGATCGCGATCGGCACGTCCTTCAGTTCCTGTTCGCGGCTCTGCGCGGTCACCTTGATGGTGTCCAGCGTGGTCGCATCGTCGGGCGCGGCGGCGGCCTGCCCCCATGCGGTACCCGACACGCCCAGCAACACGCAGCTTCCGAACAGGGCGCGCCGCAGCCCCACCACCAGACACCGTTGATTCAACTTCATCACTCCCTCCCAGAAGCGTTGTGTTCCTACGGATGTTTCCCTCAAATGGACGCCGGTACCGCTTCTCCCCCCGGCGCCTCCCCATCGCAACTGCCATGCTGCGCGCGAATCCAGGCATCGATCAGTTCCACGCCTTCGCGATGCACCACCGAGCGCCCCAGTTCCGGCATCATCACCGCCGGATCGGCGCTGTCCATGCGGAAGCTGAGAATCGATTCGTCCGGCTTGCCCGGCTCGATGTCGTGCCGCCGGTCGCCAGTGCCCTTGCCGGCGGCGATCGGCTGCTTGCAGAAACCCAGCTTCAGGCGCTCCCGGGTGCCCGCGTCCAGCCACAGGCCGGAAGTGATCGCCGGTCCGGTCGGGCTGTGGCAATGCCCGCAGTTGACGTCCAGGTAGGCGCGCGCGCGCGCGTCGAGGCCGGCGTTCGTGTCCATCCAGTCGGCATCGCGCGGTGCCTGCGCAGGTGCGGGCGCGCCGGTCAGGTAGCCGATCCGGGCCAGGTGCGCGAGCTGGTTCTCGCGACCATCGCCATAGTCGAAATCCCGGTTCAAATGACGCGCCTTCGGCCCGATCGGCGACAGTTGCCGCGACCGGTTGTCGGTCATGTGGCAGCCGCCGCACTGGTTCTGGTCGGGTACCTGGTAGGACGCTTCCTCGCGCTCGCCGGAAGCGTCGACCAGTTCCAGCGAGATCAGATCACCGGTGCGCTTGAGCGTGGCTTCGGTCTGGGCTTCGTTCCAGACGTACGGCATCGCCACCCAGCCCGATTCGCGCCGCACCAGCAGGCGGGTTTCGATCAGGCGCACCTTCGACAGGTCCAGCGACTCCTGCTTCAGCATGCTGGCCGAGGGCGGGGTGCGCGCCACCGAGCGGCCATCCCATGCCTGTCCTTCCGGCAGCGGGTAGTAGAAGGTCTTGCTGATGATGGTGCCGACCGGGAAGTCGAAGGCGGCGTCGGCCCGATAGGCCGCCGCCTTGCCCTTCGGCATCCAGATGGTGCGCAGCTTGTGCGCGTAGTCGCTGAACAACGGGGTGTTGAGATCGTAGGGCACGACGCCGCCATTCAGGCGCAGCCGGCCGTTCTCGATGCGCAGCACGTGCCAGTCGTCCAGGCTGGCCGGCTGGCCCTCGGCGAAGAAAGTCACTTCCTGCTGACGCTTGCAGCTCGTGATCAACCCGGCGGCCAACAGCGCGCCGATGGCCATCCACGCGGCCCGGTACTTCCGCATCGTGATCAACCCCGCTTCAGGTCCACCGCCGGCAGGCGCGGCAGTTCGCACTGATGGGACCGGGTGTCCTTGCTCGGGCTCTTGTAGCCGCCGGGGCCGTCGGCGTTGATCACGCCGCTGACGTCGCGCAGGCAGATCTCCGGTCCACGCGCCTGGCCATCGACCTTGCGGTCCTTGTTGAAATAGCCATCCCACAGCACGTCCGGGAAGTTGCCGCGCAACCCGTACATCGCCACCTTCAGCGCCTTCAGATCGAAACCGTCGGGCGAATCACCGCCGCCGGACAGGGTGTTGCCATGCACATAGATGCGCTCCGGATACGGATCGAAGGTTTCCGACTTGCTCGAATCCTTGTAGCCGGTGGAGTAGACACTGGAGATGATGATGTTGGTGGTCGCGTTGTCGCGGATCTCGTTGCCGAAGATCTCGATGTCGTCGTTGGAATTGACCACGATGCCGGAACCGGCCGGCACGCTCGCCACCGGCGTACCCTTGGCGCCGAAGTTCTCGTGGTTGTTGGCGATGACCTTGTTGTTGAACACGCGGATGTTGCCACCCTGCTGCTTCAGCCCGGGCATGTTGAACACCAGGATGCCGCCGGTGTTGCCGGTGGCGACGTTGTCGTGGACGTCGGCGTTGATGGTGTTCTCGATCTCGATGCCCGCCACGTTCTTCTCGGCGCGGCTGCGACGCACGATGACGCCGTCGGACTGGCCCACGTAGATGCCGGCATCCGAGGCACCGATGGATACCGAATCCTCGATCAGCACGTTCTTCGTCAGCACCGGATACAGCCCGTAGGCACCGTTCTTGGTGCTGGGACCGCCGGTCCATTCGACCTTCACCCCGCGAATGGTGATGTTCTCCGATTCGCTGATCTTCAGGCCATCGCCCTTGGAGTCCTGGATGGTCAGGTTCTCGATGGCGAAGTCGTCGCCGTTGACCAGCAGGCCCTCGGCGCCGGCCTTCTGGCCCTTGAAGCTGAGCACGGTCTTGTCCATGCCGGCGCCGCGGATCGTCACGCCGTCCGCGCGCAGGGTCAGGCTGCGATCGAAATGATAGGTGCCGGCGGGAATCTCGATGACCTCGCCGGGCTTGGCGTCGAGCAGCCGCTCGTGGAGTTGCCGGGCGAAGTCCGTGCTGGCCGCATCCGCCTTCGGTGCCTGTTCGTCGCCCTTCGGCTGGCAGGCGGCCAGCGCCAGTGCCAGACCCGCCATCAACATCGTCCGCTGCATCGCGTTCCCTCCCCGGTCCTCGCGCGGCGGCCGGCGGCCACCATACGCGTGCGAATTCAGTAATTGAGAGTCTTGTCCCACTGGTTTCCCTGAAGTAGGGCAGGAGCGGCATACTTGGGGGGGCAAAGCGGACAAGCTGGAGGGGCTTCGATGCGCCGTAAACTGGGCCTGGACGGGGGCAATCGCCTGTCCATCGCCAACCTGCCGACCAACATGCTGTGCAGCCTGGTGCTGCTGGCGGGCGAGTTGGGCGTGAACTGCGAGTCCTGGTTCAGCGGGCTCCGCCTGACCCCGCGGGAGATCCAGGATCCGCTGGCACGGGTCTCCTACCGGCAGGCGACCGAGGTCATCCGCCGCGCGCTGCCGACCCTGCCCATCGAGGACGTGGGCCTGACCCTGGGCGGCAACCAGAACGGCGCCAACTTCGGCCTGCTGGGCCTGGCGATGCGGATGGCGCCGAATTTCGGCGAGGCGGTCAACATCGGCCTGACCTACCAGCGCAACCTGGGGCCGCTGATGGACCTGCAGTTGCTGCAGGAAGATCCCGAAGTGGTGTCGGTGGTGGCGACCACGCCGCTGGATCTGCCGGAGATCCTGCCGTTCCTGTGCGAGGAGATGTTTTCCAGCGTGCTGATGCTGGCGCGGGAACTGGCCGGCCCGGAATTTCATCCGGTGCGGCTGGATCTGACCTACCCCGCTCCGGCCTATGCCAGCAAATACAGCCGGATGTTCGAATGCGAGGTGCGGTTCCGCCAGGGCCAGAACCGGATGCTGGTGGATCGCAGCTGGTTCTCGCTGCCGTTCACCAGCTACAACCCGGTCGGCTCGCAGCAGGTGCTGGCGCTGTGCCACGCGCAACTGGCAGCGGTGGCGACCTCGGGCGAGGCGACCGCGGCGGTGGAACGACAGCTGCGACCACGCTTGCGCGAAAACCCGCAGATGACCGAGATCGCGACCGCGCTGCACCTCAGCGAGCGCACCCTGCGCCGGCAATTGGCCGACGAAGGCCAGCGCTTCAGCGACATCCACGACCGGGTACGCACCGATCGCGCACTGGAATTGTTGCAGGATCGCGAACTGACCATCGCCTACATCGGCACCCAGCTGGGCTTCAACGACGTGCGCGAATTCCGCCGCGCATTCAAGCGCTGGACCGGGCACACGCCCAGCGAGGCGCGCGATCGGATGGTGTGATCGCGCGCCGGGGTCAACGGCGGGCGGTCAGCCGACCACCATCACCGCGTCAACCTCGAACGCCGCGCCCTTGGGCAGGCCGGCCACCTCAATGGTGGAGCGCGCCGGAAACGGCGCCTGGAAGTAGTCCTGCATCACCGCGTTGACCTTGGCGAACTCGCCCAGGTCGGTCAGGTACAGGCCCAGGCGGACGACGTCGCCCAGCGAACCGCCGGCCGCCTCGGCCACCGCCTTGAGATTATCGAACGCGCGGCGCGCCTGCGCCTCGATGTCGCCCTCGACCAGGTTGCCGGTGGCCGGATCCAGCGGAATCTGCCCGGAGAAATACACGGTGTTGCCGGCGCGCACCGCCTGCGAATACGGGCCGATGGCGGCGGGCGCCTGTTCCGTGTGGATGATCTGCTTGCTCATGGGGCGCTCCTGACGGGAAAGGCGGGGATTTTAACCGAGGCAGCAATCCGGCACGGTACACGCCATCCCCTTGTGGGAGCGACGTGAGTCGCGACGGGATGTACCGGGCGACCGCAATCGCGACTCACGTCGCTCCCACAGGGCGAAATCCGGGCACCGGAAAGGCAGCGGAGCGAGATCCGCTCTACTGGCGGCGGACGCCGTGGACGACGTTGAGGCGGCGCAGGCGACGCATCACTTCGGCCAGGTGGTTGCGGTCGCGCACCTGGATGGAGAAGCGCAGCACCGCCACGTTGATGTCGCGCTCCAGGTATTCCACCCGCTCGATGTTGGACTGGCTCTTGGCCACCGCGGCGGCGACCTGGGCCAGGACGCCCGGACGGTTTTCAACGTCGATCAGCAGCGAGGCGTCGTAGTCGCCAGTGACGTTGGCGTCCCAGGCGATCGGCACCCAGCGCTCGGGTGACTTGCGGAATTCGGTGACGTTGGGACAGTCCATCCGGTGCACCACGATGCCCTTGCCGGCGGTGTGGTAGCCCATGATCTCGTCGCCGGGAATCGGCTGGCAGCAGTTGGCGAAGCTGACCACGCCGCGCTCGGTGCCCTTGATCAGGATCTTTTCCTGCGAGTGGCGCGAGTGCGCGCCGGCACGCAGTTCGGCGTGCGCGGTCAGTGCCTGCGCGGCCTGTCCCGGCATCCAGTTGCCGAGCGCGATGTCGGCCAGGAAGGCTTCCAGGCGCGGATAGCGGTGCTCGGCCAGGAAGGTGTCCAGCCGCTGTTGCGGCAACCGCTCCAGCGAACTGTCCAGTTCCTCCAGCGCGCGATCCAGCATGCGGTGGCCCAGCTGCACGGCGTCCTCATGCTCCAGTTGCTTGAGCTGGTGGCGGATCGCGGTGCGGGCCTTGCTGGTGACCACGAACTCCAGCCACTGCGGCTTGGGCGCGGCGGACTTGGCGGTGATGATCTCCACGCTCTGGCCGCTGGCCAGCTTGGTGCGCAGCGGCACCAGCTTCTTGTCCACGCGCGAGGCCACCGCCTGGTTGCCGACATCGGTGTGCACCGCGTAGGCGAAGTCCAGCGCGGTGGAGTTGCGCGGCAAGGACAGGATCTTGCCCTTGGGCGTGAACAGGTAGACCTCGTCCGGGAACAGATCGACCTTGACGTTCTCCAGGAACTCCAGCGACGAGCCGGCGGCGCGCTGGTTGTCGATCAGTTCGCTGATCCAGGCGTGCGCGCGGTTCTGCGCGCTGTTGGGCGAATCGGTACCGAACTTGTAGGTCCAGTGCGCGGCGATGCCGCGCTCGGCGATGAGATCCATCTCCTGGGTGCGGATCTGCACCTCGATCGGCGAACCGTAGGGGCCGAACAGCACCGTGTGCAGCGACTGGTAGCCGTTGGCCTTGGGAATGGCGATGAAGTCGCGGAAGCGACCGTCCAGCGGCTTGTACTGCGCGTGCACCGCGCCGAGGGCGTGGTAGCAGGAAGGCACCGAATCGACTACCACGCGGAAGCCGAAGACATCCATCACCTGGTCGAAGCTTTTGCCCTCCGCGCGCATCTTGTTGTAGATGCTCCACGGGGTCTTGATGCGGCTCACCAGGCGATGTTCGATGCCCTCCTTGGTAAGTCGCTGGGACAAATGCGCCTCGATCTGCGCCATCGACTCGCGGCGCATGACCGGCTGGCTGCGGATGTGCTTGTCGATCACCGCGTGCCGCCACGGATGCAGCGCGCGGAAGCCGAGATCCTGCAGCTCCGACTTGACCAGGTTCATGCCCAGCCGCTGGGCGATGGGCGCGTAGATTTCCAGGGTCTCGCGGGCGATGCGCTGGCGCGCCTCGGCGCTCTGCGCGCCCAGCGTGCGCATGTTGTGCAGGCGGTCGGCCAGCTTGATCATGATGACGCGCAGATCGCGCGACATCGCCAGCAGCATCTTGCGGAAACTCTCGGCCGCGGCCTCCTGGCGGTCGCGGAACTTCAGCTTGTCCAGCTTGGTGACGCCGTCCACCAGTTCCGCCACCGACTCGCCGAACTCGCCGGCGATGGCCTCGCGGGTAAGCGGGGTGTCCTCGATGGTGTCGTGCAGGATCGCGGCGATCAGGGTCTCCGCGTCCATGCCCAGTTCGGCCAGCACGCCGGCCACCGCGACCGGATGGGTGATGTAGGGCTCGCCCGACTTGCGGGTCTGGCCTTCATGCGCGGCGGCGCCGACCTCCCAGGCACGGCGCAGCAGCGGCAGCTGTTCCTTGGGCAGGTATCGGGCGGTCTTTTCGAATTGGGCGAGATAGTCCGGCACGCCATCGTTGCGCGATGAAGCGGGAGTGCGGAGCGCCTTGGCGGTACGGCCTGGGTTCATGCCGCCAGCCTAGTGCAGACGTGGCGGTACGGCAAACCCGGAAAACGCGAAAAGCCCGCTCGCGCGGGCCTTTCCGACAAGTGTGACCTGGCGGTGCCGCCCCTCGGGTGACGGGCGGCGTCCGGCGTCAGTCGTCGCCCTTGGACATGTCGTCGTCGGCGACCACTTCGGCGGCGGCCCATTCCAGCGCTTCGCGCTCGGCGCGCTCGCGCTCGGCCTTCTCGACGCGATCGATCAGATCGTTGTCGATCTTGCGGGCGGCGATTTCACGCAGCGCCAGCACGGTGGGCTTGTCGGCGGTTTCGCTGTTGTCGATGGTGGACTCGACGCCATTGGCGAGCTGGCGGGCGCGCTTGGCGGCCATCGTGACCAGTTCGAAACGGTTGTTGACGACTTCCAGGCAATCTTCGACGGTGATGCGGGCCATGCGGGCTCCCGGCGACCCGGGGGTCGCGCGATGAATAGGGAAAGGGGCGGCGATTGTACGGCCTCGGCTGGCCCGAGGCAACCGTTTCTTTACAAATCAGTCAGTTAGCAGCCCACGCGGCCCCTACTCGGCCAGCAGCGCCCCGATCAGCGCCTCGTGCCGCTGCTGCTGGGCTTCCCGGCGCAGGCGGCTGGCGGTGAAGATGGCATGCATCTGGTCGCAAGCGGTGTCGAACACGTCGTTGACGATCACGTAGTCGAACTCGTCGTAGTGCGACATCTCCTCGCGTGCCGCCGCCAGCCGGCGCTGGATGACCTCCTCGCTGTCCTGGCCGCGTGCGCGCATGCGCTGTTCCAGCGCATCGCGCGAAGGCGGCAGGATGAACACGCTGACCGCGTCGGGCACCTTCTCGCGCACCTGGCGCGCGCCCTGCCAGTCGATTTCCAGCAGCACGTCCTTGCCGGCGCACAGCTGCGGTTCCACCGACTGCCGGGCGGTGCCCTTCCAGTCGCCGTGGACCAGCGCGTATTCGAAGAAGTCGCCGGCGCGGATCATCGCCTGGAACTCGTCGGCGTTGATGAAGTGGTAATGCTGGGCGTGGCGCTCGCCCGGACGCGGCGCGCGCGAGGTGAAGGAAATCGACAGGGCGATTTCCGGATCCCGCGCCAGCACGGCGTTGACGATGCTGCTCTTGCCGGCGCCCGAGGGCGCGGCAACGATGTAGAGGGTGCCGCGGCGGCTCATTCGATGTTCTGCACTTGTTCGCGGATCTGGTCGATCAGGACCTTCAGTTCCACCGCCAGGTTGGTGGTGCGCGTGTCCACCGACTTCGAACCCAGCGTGTTGGCCTCGCGGTTGAATTCCTGCAACAGGAAATCCAGCCGGCGGCCGACCGGCTCGGCCTGCTTGAGGACGCGGCGGATTTCCTTGACGTGGCTGTCTAGCCGGTCCAGTTCCTCGTCCACGTCCAGCTTCTGCAGCCACAGCACCAGTTCCTGCTCCAGCCGGCCGGGATCGGCGGGCTGGGACAGCTCGGCCAGCCGCGCTTCCAGCTTCTGCCGCTGGCCGGCGCGGATGATCGGCAACAGTTCGCGCACGTCGGCGGCGCGGGCGGCGATCGCGTCGACGCGCTCCAGGATGGCGGCGACCAGCTTCTGTCCCTCGCGTTCGCGGGCGACGACGAACTGCTCGACCACCGCGTCCACCAGCGCCAGCGCCTCGGCCTGCAGGATCGCCTGATCCACCGCCTTGCTCTGCACCACGCCGGGGAACTGCAGCAGATCGGTGAACTCCGTGCGCAGGGCCGGGAACCGCGCATGCAGGTCCAGCGCCAGCTCGGACAGCTGGGCGACCAGCGCGGGATTGATCTGCAGCGCGCCCTCGCCCTCCGGCGCGCGCAGGCGCAGGGTGAAGTCCAGCTTGCCGCGCGACACCCGCGCGGACACGCGTTCGCGCAGCGCCGGTTCCAGCGCGCGCAGTTCCTCGGGCAGGCGCGTGCCCAGCTCCAGGAAACGATGGTTGACCGCGCGCAGTTCGCCGGTCAGCGTGCCACCGGAAGTGGCGCGTTCGACGGCGGCGAAGGCGGTCATGCTGCGGATCATGGGAAACCCGGTCGGATCGAAAGCGCGAATGGTACCCTAGCGCGCCCCGGTCGGCCGAATCGGCGGGCCGTCCGGCCCACGCGGTCATCCGCTCCTTCCTCCAGTCGAGTTCCCTGCATGTCCGTCCTTCGTCCCAGCGGCCGCCTTCCCGATCAGATGCGCGAGGTCCGCATCGAGCGCGGCTACACGCGCCACGCCGAAGGCTCGGTGCTGATCCGCTTCGGCGAGACCCGGGTGCTGTGCACCGCCAGCGTCGAGAACAAGGTGCCCTCGTTCCTGCGCGGCAAGGGCGAGGGCTGGGTCACCGCCGAATACGGCATGCTGCCGCGCGCCACCCATACCCGTGGCGATCGCGAAGCCTCGCGCGGCAAGCAGGGCGGTCGCACGCTGGAAATCCAGCGCCTGATTGGCCGCGCGCTGCGCGCCTGCGTGGATCGCGCCGCGCTGGGCGAACGCACCATCACCCTGGACTGCGACGTGATCCAGGCCGACGGCGGCACCCGCACCGCCGCCATCACCGGCGCCTACGTGGCGCTGGCCGATGCGATCGGCTGGCTGCGCCAGCGCAATGAAATCAAGCGCGACGTGCTGCTCGGCGCGGTCGCCGCGGTCTCGGTGGGCATCTACCGAGGCGCACCGGTGCTGGACCTGGATTACGCCGAGGACAGCGACTGCGACACCGACATGAACATCGTCATGAACGATGGCGGCGGCTTCATCGAGTTGCAGGGCACCGCCGAAGGACACGCCTTCCGCCGCGACGAACTGGACGCGCTGCTGGCGCTGGGCGGGAAGGGCACCGCCGAGCTGTTCGCGGCCCAGCGCGCGGCACTGGCGGGCTGACGCCCCGCGCAAGCATTCCCTCCCTCCACCGGTTCAATCCGATGCGCCAGACGCTCAGCCTGATCACCGTCGTGGTCGACGACTACGACCGGGCCATCGCCCATTACACCGGCGCGCTGGGCTTCGAGCTGCGCGAGGACACCGACCAGGGCGGCGGCAAGCGCTGGGTGCGGGTCGCTCCGCCCGGCTCGCGGGAAACCTGCCTGCTGCTGGCCGTTGCCGGCAACGACGCCCAGCGCGCGCGCATCGGCGACCAGACCGGTGGACGGGTCGGTTTCTTCCTGGAGACCGACGACTTCCATCGCGACCATGCGCGGATGCTGGCGCAAGGCGTGGAATTCCTGGAAACCCCGCGCGAGGAAAGCTATGGAACGGTCGCGGTGTTCCGCGATCTCTACGGCAACCGCTGGGACCTGCTGCAGCTCAAATCCTGATCCCCCCGAATCCCCCTGACGGATCCCCACCCGTGAAACTGGTACTCGCCTCCTCCAACGCCGGCAAGCTCGAGGAACTGCGCCACCTGCTGGCCGATACCGACATCGAGCTGATCGCCCAATCCGATCTCGGCGTCACCGACGCCGACGAAACCGCCACCACCTTCGTCGAGAACGCGCTGATCAAGGCGCGCCACGCTTCCCGCCTGACCGGCTTGCCGGCGCTGGCCGACGATTCCGGCATCTGCGTCGATGCCCTCAATGGCGCGCCCGGCCTGTATTCGGCCCGCTATGCCGGCGAGCACGGCAACGCTGGCCGCAACATCGACAAGCTGCTGGACGCGCTCAGGGACGTTCCCGACGCGCAGCGCGACGCGCATTTCTACTGCGTGCTGGTGCTGCTGCACCATGCCGACGATCCGCAGCCGCTGATCGTGGAAGGCGAATGGCGCGGGCGCATCCTGCACGAGCGCCGCGGCACCGGCGGCCACGGCTACGACCCGGTGTTCCTGGATCCGCAGCTGGGCCGCTCGGCGGCGGAACTGGAAGTGGCGCTGAAGAACCGCATCAGCCACCGCGGCCGCGCCCTGGCCGCGCTGCGCGAGCGCCTGGCCCGCGCCTGATCGCAAAACCGGCATCCCGCCGGCGGCGGGATGCGACAATGTGCCGGCCATGCTGATCCCGCCGCCGCTGTCGCTGTATGTGCACCTGCCCTGGTGCGTCCGCAAATGCCCCTACTGCGACTTCAACTCGCACCAGGGCAAGGGACCGCTGCCGTTCGACGACTACGTCGACGCGCTGATCCGGGATCTGGATTTCGACCTGCCGCTGGTCTGGGGCCGCACCGTGCATTCGGTGTTCTTCGGCGGCGGCACGCCCAGCCTTTTCCCGCCGGAGGCCATCGACCGCTTCCTGCAGGCCGCCGCGGCGCGGCTGCGATTCGCGCCGGGCCTGGAAGTCACCCTGGAAACCAATCCGGGCACCGCCGAGCACGGCCGCTTCGACCGCTACCTGGCCGCCGGGGTCAACCGCATCAGCTTCGGCATCCAGAGTTTCGATGATGGCTGCCTGCAGCGGCTCGGCCGCATCCACGACAGCGGCGAGGCCGAAGCGGCGGTGAAGCTGGCGCAGGACGCGGGTTTCGACAACTTCAACCTGGACCTGATGTACGCCCTGCCCGGCCAGACCCTGGCGATGGCCGAGCGCGATCTGGAACGCGCCTTCGCCCTGCAACCGGCGCACATCTCCCACTACCAGCTCACCCTGGAACCGAACACGGTCTTCTTCGCCCGGCCGCCGCAGGGCATTCCCGACGACGATGGCGCCTGGGAGATGCAGGCCCATTGCCAGGCGCTACTGGCCGGAGCCGGGTTCGGCCACTACGAGATCAGCGCCTATGCCCGCGAGGGCCGGCAGTGCGCGCACAACCTGAACTACTGGCGCTTCGGCGACTACCTGGGCATCGGCGCCGGCGCGCACGGCAAGATCAGCCTGGGCGCGGAGCAGGCGATCCTGCGCCGCTGGAAGGTCAAGCATCCCACCGCCTACCTGGCCGCGGCCGGGACCGCGCAGGCGCTGGGCGGCGACGATCGCATCGCGCCGGAACAGCGTCCGTTCGAGTACATGCTGAACCTGTTGCGCCTGCACGAGGGATTCCGCGTGGCCGATTTCGAACATGGCACCGGGCTTCCGCTGGCCGCCATGGAAGCGCCGCTGGCGCGGGTCGTGGCCGCCGGGTGGCTGCGGCGCGAAGGGGACCGGTTCATCCCGACCGAACTGGGCAGGCGCTTCACCAACGACGTCGTGTCGGCCTTCCTGGCCGATTGACGGCCCGCCATCACCCCTCCCCCACGCCGGGGCGGTCACGATTCCAAAATGTTGTGATAATTGTCGCCTCAGGGGAGATCCACCACGCCGTGACCGCGATACCACCACCACCGCCCAGCGCCGCCGCAGGCAGCCTCGCCGGCGCACCGCTGCCGCCGCGTGTGCGCAAGCTTCTCCGCGGCTTCTTCGATCACATCTCCAGCGACATCATCCAGTCGCTCAACGCGATGCTGCCGGAGTACGAGCAGGCCTTGTTCAAGCAGGCCGAACAGGCCCGCAGCGACAACCGCCAGGCTGAATTCTTCAGCAACCTGCGCGCGTTCCAGCGCAACCGCGGCGAGTTCGTCCCGCACTTCATGTTCGCGCTGGAAGCCGAGCTGGCCGCTGTCCGCACGCCGCCCTCGCGCACCCGCGCGACGGCACCCTCCGGCATCGAGTTCCGCACCCTGACCCTGGTGGAAGACGCCGCGATGGACGAGGAAATCGTCCTCAGCGACATCGCCCGCCGGCACGAGGCCCGCGCCTCCCAATCCCTGCTGCTGCTGGGCCAGCGCTTTGGCGCCCTCGGCGGCGCGCCCGCTTTCGACAACGAACGCCTGCCGATTGGACCGCAGGGCCTGTGCCGGATGCTCAAGCTGGCCGCGCGCACCCTGGAGCTGGACCTGGAGGAGCGCCTGCTCCTCTATCGCACCTTCGACCACAAGGTGATGGCCAACTATCAGGAGTGGGCGGAAACACTGAACCAGTACCTGTCGCAGGAAGGCGTGCTGCCCGGCCTGATCTACCTGCCCCGGCGTACCCGGGCGGTGGATGCGGCCTCGCCCGCGCGCGCCGGCGCCGATGCGGCCCGCGCCGCCGGGCGCGCCGACGCGAACAGGCCGCTCACCGGCTGGCACGGCCCGTCCACGCCATCGGCCTGGACCATCCCCACGCCCGCGCCCGGCGCCACCCCGCCGCCGCTTCCGGATGTCCCGGGCAGCCGGGGAGCGGCCGGCGACGGCCCCAGTTTCGAACTCCTGCAGCAACTGCTGGCGGTCCGGCGACAGGCGACCGCGCGCTTCAGCGAGCCGGCCGCCACCCGCTTCGCCGGAGCGGAAACCGGCGGCGCCGGCGTGCCGGCGGGAAATACCGCCGGCCCGGCCATGCCGGCGGCCGCGACCGCCGACGGCACCCGCAAGCTGGTGCCGACCCCGGAAGTGCTGTCCGCGCTGCAGGCCCTGCAGGGCACGGCCGCGCCACGCATCGAGGGCCAGCCCAAGCGGAGCCTGAAGGACATCCAGCAGGCGCTGGTCGCGCGGATGCGCCAACAGCATGGCGCCCAGGCCGCCCTGGCCGCGCCGGACTCGGACACCTTCGAACTGCTGGGCTTGCTTTACAACGAAGTCGAGCGCGAGGTGCGCCCGGAGTCGCCGGCCAGCGATCTGCTGACCCGCCTGCAGGTGCCGCTGGCGCAGGTCGCCTTGCGCGATCGCGAATTCTTCCTGCGTCCGGAACACCCTGCCCGCGAACTGCTCAACGCGGTGGCCGAATCCGGCGCCACCTGGCAGACCGACGATGATCTGGACCCGCGCCTGCTGCACCAGTTGCACCAGTCGGTGGACTTCGTGGTCAAGCACTACCAGGGCGACGAAGCGGTATTCGCCCAGGCCAACACCGAGGTGCAGCGGCACCTGGAAGCCGCGGCGCGCAAGGCCGAACTGGCCGAGCGCCGGCACATCGAGGCCGCACGCGGCAAGGAACGGCTGGAGATCGCCAAGCAGCGCGCGAGCGAAACCATCGAGACCGCCTTCAACGATCAGCAGCCGCCGCGGTTCGTCCAGGCGCTGGTCAACCAGGCCTGGGCCGACGTGCTGACCCTGACCCAGTTGCGCCAGGGCGAAAACTCGGACGAGTGGACCGAGCAACTGCAGACCACCCTGCAGATCGTCGCCGCCACCACCGCGCCGGCGGACGCGCCCAAGGACTCGCAATTGCCGGCGCGGATCGAGAAGGCGCTGTTGCAGGTCGGCTACCACGAGGACGAGGCGCAGGCCATCGCCCGCCGCCTGTCCAGCGCCGACGGCGAGGACGATGGCACCTCGCGCACCGAACTGACCGCCAAGCTGAAGGCGCGCGCGCGCCTGGGCGAGCAGAACATGATCCGGCGCGAACCGATCCAGCCGCGCTCGCCCCGGGAACAGGAGTGCTACGACCTGCTCCGCTCGCTGCCCTACGGCACCTGGTTCGAATTCACCCTCAACCAGCAGGGCGACGTGCAGCGCCAGCGGCTGTCATGGTTCAGCCCGGTCACCGGCCACGCGCTGTTCGTCAACCAGCGCGGCCAGCGCACCGGCGAGCACACGCTGGACAGCCTGGCCCGGCTGATGGCCCAGGGCCAGGCGCAGGTCGTGACCGAAGACAAGGGCCGGTTGATCGATCGCGCCTGGAACGCCACGCTGCGCGCGCTGCGCAGCCTCACTGGAATGGGCAAGGCCGCGGACATCGGAGGAAACGGCGCATGATCCAGGAATTCCGCCGTGCCCGCCGCCGCAACGTGCCCGAGCCGGTTGCGGTGATGGATACCTTCACCGACCAGCTGGTCGGCCGCCTGGGCAATGTGTCCGAGTCGGGCATGCTGCTGCTCGCCAGCGCGCCGGTGGTGGAGGACGCGATCTACCAGCTGCGTTTCCATCTTCGCCTGGGCGGCGGTCGCGAAGTGCCGATCGATGTCGGCGCGCACGTACTCTGGATGGCCGAGGCCAACACGCCCGGACAGGGTTTCGCCGGCCTGCGGTTCCTGACCATCGAACCGGCTTCGCTGGAAACCCTGCGCGCGTGGGTGAACGCGCCCGGCACGGCCTGAGCGAACGTCACGGGAAAGGCGGGCGCGGATGCGGCAAAATGCGGGTTTCGCCCGCAAGAGCCGCCGCCATGAACGCCTCCGCCCCCCAGGCCACCGAACTCGTCCCGCTGTACGCCGAACACCTGGCGTTGATGAAGCGGCGCGCGGAGGAAGCGCTGGCGCGTGGCGGTTTCGATCACCTGGTCGTGCCCAGTGGCGGCCTGCACTACCAGGTGTTCGACGATCGCGACTATCCGTACGCGGTCAACCCGCAGTTCAAGGCCTGGCTGCCGCTGACGCGGGTGCCAGACAGCTGGCTGGTGTACACGCCCGGCCAGCGCCCGAAGGTGATCTACCACCAGCCCTTCGACTACTGGCACGTGGTACCCGCCGCGCCGACTGGCTGGTGGGTGGATCATTTCGACATCCAGATCATCCGCAAGCCCGCCGACGCGCTGGCGCTGCTGCCCGGCCCGGCGGCGCGCTGCGCCATCCTCGGCGAACCGCAGAGCGCGCTGGGCGATTACCAACCCAACAATCCGGAAGCGGTGGTCAACTACCTGGAGTACCAGCGTTCGTACAAGTCCGCTTACGAAATCGCGCTGATGCGCGAGGCGCAGCGGTTGGCGGTGCGCGGGCATCGCGCGGCGGAAGCGGCGTTCCGCGAGGGCAGGAGCGAATTCGCCATCCACATGGCCTACTGCGCCGCGGTCGGCCAGGATCCCGCCGAACTGCCGTACGGCAACATCGTGGCGCTCAACGAACATGGCGCGGTGCTGCACTACATGGAACTGGATCGCCAGGCGCCCGCCGCCCCGCGCAGCTTCCTCATCGACGCCGGCGCCAGCTTCCACGGTTACGCCAGCGACATCACCCGCACCTACGCAGCCGATTCCGCCGGCGAATTCCAGGCCCTGATCGACGCGGTCGACCAGGTGCAGGTCGCGCTGGGCCAGGCGGTGCGCGCGGGCGTGGACTACAAGCAGCTGCACCTGGACGCGCACCTGCGCCTGATGGGCATCCTCAAGGATTTCGGCGTGCTGAAGGTGTCGCCGGAGGCGGCGCTGGCCAGCGGCGTCAGCTTCGCGTTCTTCCCGCACGGCCTGGGCCATCCGATCGGCCTGCAGGTACACGATGTGGCCGGTTTTGCCGAAAGCGATCGCGGCGGCCGCATCCCGCGTCCGGAAGGCCATCCCTACCTGCGCATGACCCGGGTGCTGGAACCGGGCATGGTGGTGACCATCGAGCCGGGCATCTACTTCATCGACATGCTGCTGGACGAGGCGAAGAAGAACGGCCACGCAGACAGCATCGACTGGGCGCGTGTGGATGCGTTCCGTCCCTACGGCGGCATTCGCATCGAGGATGAAGTCCTGTGCACCGACGGCGCCCCTCTCAATCTGACCCGCCCGGCCTTCGCGGCGGATTGATGACCTTTCCCCCTGTGGGAGCGACGTAAGTCGCGATGCTTTTCCTGCCTCCGGGTAAGGATTCGCGACTTACGTCGCTCCCACACCACAGGTGAGGTCTGGACGGGTTTCAGCCGGCCATCGCCGCTTCGATTTCCTCGGCGCTGCGTGCCAGGCCATCGGTCAGCACACGGTGGCCGTCGGCGGTGATGACCACGTCGTCTTCCGTGCGGATGCCGATGCCGCGCCACTTCTCGGCGACACTGGTGTCGTCCGGCGATACGTACAGACCCGGTTCGATGGTGAAGACCATGCCCGGTTCCAGCAGCCGCGATTCGCCTTCGATGCGGTAGTCGCCGACGTCGTGCACGTCCAGGCCCAGCCAGTGGCCGGTCTTGTGCCGGTAGAAGCGGCGGTAGTGGCCCTCGGCGATATTGCGCTCCAGCGATCCCTTCAGCAGGCCCAGCCGCAGCAGGCCCTCGGTCAGCACTTCGACCGCGGCGAGGTGGCCGGCTTCGTACGGCACTCCCGGCTGCGCCTGCGCCAGCGCGGCCTGCTGGGCCTGCCCGACCAGGTCGTGCAGCGCGCGCTGCGCCGGACTGAAGCGACCGTTGACCGGGAAAGTGCGGGTGATGTCGCTGGCGTAGCCGCGGAACTCCGCGCCGGCGTCGATCAGGACCAGATCACCGTCCCGGGCGACGCCGTTGTTGGCGCGATAGTGCAGCACGCAGGCATTGGCGCCGGCGCCGACGATGCTGCCGTAGGCCGGCCAGGCGTCGTTGGCGCGGAACACCCGCTCCACGTCCGCCTGCAGCTCGTATTCGTGGATGCCGGGCCGGACCGTGCGCATCGCCGCGCGGTGCGCCTCGATGCTGATGTCGGCGGCCCGCTGCATCAGCTTGAGTTCTTCCTTCGACTTGAACAGGCGCAGGTCGTGCAACAGGTGGCCGAGTTCGAGGAATTCGTGCGGCGGCTGCGCGCCCTGGCGCACCTGCGCGCGTACGTGGCGGACCCAGCCGATCAGCTTGAGATCGAAATCGGCGTCGCGCCCGAAGTGGTAATACACCCGCGAGCGCCCTTCCAGCAGGCCAGGCAGGATTTCGTCCAGATCCTCGATCGGATAGGCATCGTCCATCCCGTAGTGCTCGACCGCGCCTTCCTGCCCCGCGCGCGGGCCGTCCCAGCTCTCGCGCTCGGGATCGCGCTCGCGGCAGAACAGCAGCGTTTCGCCATGGCGGCGGCCGGGCACAAGCACCAGCACCGCTTCCGGTTCCGGAAAACCGCACAGGTACCAGAAATCCGAATCCTGCCGGTAGGGGTAATGGGTGTCGTGGCTGCGCACGCGCTCGGGCGCGGCCGGCAGCACCAGGATGGCGTCGTTGCCGGCCATCCGCATCAACTGCCTGCGACGGCGGGCGAACTCGGCCGCGGCCAGGCCGGTCTCGGCCTTCATCAGTTCAGCCGCTTGCGGTGACGCGGCCCCATCACGCAATCGCCATGCAGCAGCAGCACCGCGATGCGCACGTATTCCTCGATCTCGGACAGCGCATCCTCGTCTTCCTGGTCGTCACCGCCCTCCGGGCTGGCCTGGGCCAGCCGGGCCAGGTCCTGCAGCGCCTCGGCACCCTCTTCCGACAACGGCGGATGGGCGCCCGCGGCCAAACCGAAGCTGCCCAGGAAGCCCCGGCACCACGCGAACAGCGCGTCGGCGCGATCCACGGTGCTGGTCTCGTCGGGCAGCAGCAGTTCGAAGGCGAAGCTGCGATCTTCCAGTTGCGCCACGCTGGCCGTGCGCAGGCGATCCAGCGCGCTTTCCGGCTGCGGGGTCGGCAACTGCGGATCCGCCAGCGCGCGCGCGGGCCAGTCGGCCACGTCCGCGCCGCCGCCGGCGAGCCAGCCACACAGCGCGCCGTGGAGTTCGGCGGGGTCGGCGGCCAGGTGTTCCCGGCGCGAGGCTTCGCCGATTTCGGCGTAGGAAGGGAGATCGGACGGCTGGTGAGACATGGACTAACGCAATCCGCGAACGGAGTCGGACAGATCCCGAAGTGTAGCAATGAATTGCCCCCGGGCCGCTTGTTGTGCCTGTTCACCCGCCCCTACACTGGCCCGTCTCCAGGCTCCGGACGGCTCCCAGCGACTTCATGCTCTGCGCACTCGCCGCCGTGACGCATCCCAGCTGGCCGCTGTCGGCGCGCCTGCCGCTGCTGGCGGTGGCGCTGCTGGTACTGGCCGGGGTCGCGCTGGTCGCCACCCGCCGCTACTGGCGACCGTGGCTGGATGCCCGGCGCGCGCCGCCGGAACCCCTGCGCACCGAGTCCACCCGCACCCGCGACGAACGCCTGAAGCTGGCGCTGTGGGCCTCGGGCGAGCACTTCTGGGACTACGACCTGGTCCAGCGCAAGCTGTACCGGATGCGCGCGGACGAGACCGCCCTGCATTCCTCCGACATCACCGTGTTCACCCGCCATGGCGAAGTGCCGCCGATCCATCCCGACGACATGCCGCTGGTGATGGAACGCCTGCGCCTGCACCTGCAGGGCAAGGCGCCGTTGTTCATGTCCGAGCACCGCATGGACATGGGCCAGAACGGCAACTGGATCTGGGTGCGCGCGCGCGGTCGCGTGGTCGAGCGCGATCCGGAAGGACGTCCGGTCCGCATCGCCGGCACCGCCCGCGACATCACCCTCAGCCGCAACGCCGAGTACGAACACCGCATCGCCGGCGAAGTGATGCGCAGCATGAACGAAGCGGTGGCGGTGCTGGACTGGGCGCACCACTTCATCACCATCAATCCCGCCTTCACCCGCATCACCGGCTACAACGAGGACGAAGTGCTCGACCGGCCGGCGCGGATGCTGGACAGCGACCAGCACGACGAGACGTTCTTCGAGCGCATGAACGCCGAGCTGCTGCATACCGGCCACTGGTCCGGCGAAGTGTGGAAGGTGCGCAAGGACGGCGAGGAAATCCTCTGCCGGATCGAGACCAACGTGGTGCCCGACGCGTCCGGCGAACGCCAGCTGTACGTGCAGGTGCTGACCGACATCACCGAGCAGAAGCGCGCCGAGCAGGAACTGCGCTACCTGGCCAACTACGACACCCTGACCAGCCTGCCGAACCGCTCGCTGCTGTCCGAGCGGCTGTCGCGCGCGATTGTCCGAGCGCGGCGCGAGCAGGGTCACGTCGCGGTGCTGTTCATCGATCTGGACCGCTTCAAGGACATCAATGATTCGCTCGGCCATGCCACCGGCGACCGCATCCTGCGCGCGGCCGCCTCGCGTGTGCAGCAGACCGTCGGCGCCCAGCACACCGTCGCGCGCCTGAGCGGCGACGAGTTCACGGTGGTGCTGGAGGACATCGACTCGCTGCAGGACGCCGAGCGGATCGCCCAGCAGATCATCGAAGCCTTCCGCACTCCGCTGAACTTCGGCGAACGCCTGGAAATGTCGGTGTCGCCTTCGATCGGCATCAGCCTGTACCCGCAGCACGCGCAGGTGCCGACCGAACTGCTCAAGCACGCCGACACCGCGATGTACCAGGCCAAGGCCATGGGCCGGCACACCTACCAGGTGTATTCGGAATCGATGGACGAGAAGACCCGCCATCGCGCCATCCTCGCCAGCGCGCTGCGGCGCGCGCTGGAGCGCAACGAGCTGTCGCTGGTGTTCCAGCCGCGGCTGGCGATCACCCCGCAGCGGATCACCGCGGTGGAAGCGCTGATGCGATGGGACAGCCCGGAGTTCGGCATGGTGTCGCCGGCGCAGTTCATCCCGCTGGCGGAGGAATCCGGCCTGATCCTGGAGATTGGCGCATGGGCCCTGCGCGAATCCTGCCGGATCATGCGCAGCTGGCACGATCGCGGGCTGGAAGAACTGACCGTGGCGGTCAACATCTCGGCGATGCAGTTGCAGCGCGGCGACCTGCCGGCGGTGCTGGCGCGGATCCTGGCCGAGACCGGCATTCCCGCCGATCGGCTGGAACTGGAACTCACCGAGAGCGTGGTCATGGCCAACCCGGAACAGAACGCCGACACCCTGCGCGCCTGCCGGCGGCTCGGCATTTCCCTGGCCATCGACGATTTCGGCACCGGCTATTCCTCGCTGGCCTACCTGAAGCGTCTGCCGCTGACCACCCTGAAGATCGATCGCGAGTTCATCGGCGATCTGCCCGACGACAGCGACGACGCCGCCATCACCAGCACCATCATCACCATGGGCCGTTCGCTGGCGCTGAAGGTCATCGCCGAGGGCGTTGAAACCTACGACCAGTTCGAATTCCTGCGCGATCACGGCTGCGACGAGGTGCAGGGCCACTGGGTTTCGCGGGCGCTGGAACCGGAACAGTGTTTGCAGTTCATCCAGGAGTACTACCCCGGTTCGGGCATCCGCGCGGTCTCCTGAACGGGGCGCCCGCCGGACGCCCTTGACCGGCCTCCGGCCCCGCCCCTATCGTGCCGCCCATGGACAACGCCGACCCGCTGGAACAGATTCGACGCCTCTCCACGCGCATCCAGGCGCTGGCCGATCGTTGCCAGCAACTGGCCGACGAGAACCGCAGCCTGCGCCACCAGCAGGAACAACTGGTCGGCGAGCGTTCGCAACTGCTGGCCAAGAACGAACAGGCCCGCTCGCGGGTGGAAGCGATGATCAGCCGCCTGAAGTCCCTGGAGCAGCACACGTGAGCGCCAACGAGCCGGTCAGCATCCACATCCTCGATCGCGAGTACACCGTCGGCGTGGAGCCGGAGGAACGCAGCAGCCTGATGGCCGCCGCCAAGCTGCTGGACAGCAAGATGCGCGAAGTGCGCGGCAGCAACCGGATGGCGGCGGTGGACCGGGTCGCGGTCCTGGCCGCGCTGAACCTGGCACACGAATTGCAACAATTGCGCGACGAACGCCATTCGCGCGATCGCGAATTCTCGCGCGCGCTCGACGATCTGCACCGCAGGCTGGACGAAGTACTCGACGCACCGCGTTAGTGCAGTGATCGCGCGGTGTCGCGAACCGCGACTGAATTGTGCCGACGAACGGACTAGGCAATTTCCGACGGGCCGCTATACTGGCGCCGCGTCCTCTGCTGTGAACGACAGCGCGCGCAAACATTCGCCTTGTCCCTTAATGACGACCACGGGATGGCAACGGTAGCCGGGAGTGCAGGTCCGCCTTCGCAGCGGGAAGCCCGATGGATATCCAGCCTTCCCACTTGAACCCCGGGTTCAAGGTCGTTTCGCGAGCATCGCCATGGCGGAGGACGTATTTTTTCCCGCGCAGCAGCGCCGTCAGTCGCGACCCGGCCGGTCTTGCCATCCACCTTCTGCCGGATTGCTTCGCGACGAAGCCGTCGTATCCGGACCGTCCTCCCGCGGCCGCGACTGACGGCGCTGCTGCCATTCCCGTGTTGTCATGCCCGCGTGGCACCCGCGCCGCACCACCCGCCGTTCGCGCGTTTACGGGTCCTGGCGGTCTCGGCCTGGCGGCATCCGCTCCGCGCGCGGACGGCATGTCCCGCTCCCCCGATGACGGTATCGTCCGGCAAACGACCCGGAACCGGCCGCTTGGCTTAAAATTCCGGGCCATGGATTCGTCCCGCCCGCTCTCATGAGTTCAGATCGCGACGCGCTCCGGCGCGAACTGCGCCAGCGCCGCCGGGCGATTCCCGCCGCGCAACGCATCGCCGCCGCCGATGCGCTGGCCGAGCGGCTGCGCGCGCTGCCCTTCCTGCCCGCATCCGGCTATGCCGCCGGCTACTGGGCCATGGACGGTGAAATCGGCCTGCACAACTGGCAGTTGCGCCTGCCCGCGGGCCTGGTCTACTGCCTGCCGGTGTTGCGCGCGGACAATACCCTGGGCTTCGCGCCCTGGCGTCCCGGCGATGCGCTGGTCACCAACCGCTTCGGCATTCCCGAGCCCGACGTCGAGCCCGCCTCGGCGCTGGATCCGACGGAAATGGCGCTGGTGCTGATGCCGTTGGTGGGCTTCGATGGCGACGGCCACCGGCTGGGCATGGGAGGCGGCTGGTACGATCGCAGTTTCGCTTTCCGCCAGCGCTCGAACCCGCCGCCCTGGTTGGTCGGAGTGGGTTTCTCCGCCCAGCGCATCGACACCCTGGCGCCCGCTGCCTGGGATGTGCAGGTGGATGCCATCTGCACCGAAAGCCAGACCCTGTTCCCGTCCCGCAGCCCCCACGGAATGCCCGCATGACCGCACGCAAGCGCTACTGGTTGATGAAGTCCGAGCCGGATGCCTTCTCCATCGACGACTTGCGGAAGGTGGGCGTGGAACCGTGGAACGGCGTGCGCAACTACCAGGCGCGCAATTTCATGCGCGACGGCATGCAGGTGGGCGACGGCGTGCTGTTCTACCACTCCAACTGCCCGGTGCCGGGCATCGTCGGCGTCGCCAAGGTGGCCAGCGCGGCCTATCCGGATCCGACCCAGTTCGACAGGAAGAGCGACTACTACGACCCCAAGAGCAAGCCCGAGGAACCGCGCTGGGTGCTGGTCGACGTCGCCTTCGAACGCAAGCTCAAGCGCACCATCCCGCTGGACGAGATCAAGCAGCAGGCCGACGCCCTCGGCGACGGCTTCGCCCTGATCGCCCGCGGCAACCGCCTGTCCGTCCTGCCGGTCACCGCCGCGCAGTGGAAACACCTCCTCTCCATGGAATGACCGTCGTGTCGCAGAACGAACACAAGCGCCTGGCCGGCGAAAAGGCCATCGATTTCGTCGAGGACGGCATGATCGTCGGCGTCGGCACCGGTTCCACCGTGGCCTACTTCATCGATGCGCTGGCGCGGATCAAGGATCGCATCGCCGGCGCGGTGTCCAGTTCCGAGCAGAGCACCGAGCGCCTGCGCCGGCATGGCATCGAAGTCATGGATCTCAATGCCACCGGCACCCTGTCCCTGTACGTGGACGGCGCCGACGAGTGCGATCCGCACAAGCGCCTGATCAAGGGCGGTGGCGCGGCGCTGACCCGCGAGAAGATCATCGCCGAGGCCAGCCGCAAGTTCGTCTGCATCATCGACCCGATCAAGCAGGTGCCGGTGCTGGGCAAGTTCCCGCTGCCGGTCGAAGTCGTGCCGATGGCGCGCAGCCTGGTGGCGCGCGAGATCCTGGCGATGACCGGCGGCCAGCCGGTCTGGCGCGACGGCGTGACCACCGACAACGGCAACTGGATCCTGGACGTGCACAACCTGTCCATCGTCGATCCGGTCGGCCTGGAACGCGAACTCAACCAGATCCCGGGCGTGGTCAGCGTCGGCCTGTTCGCGCGCCGCCCGGCGGACGTGGTGATCATCGGCGGCGAGCCGCCGCAGGTGCTGTAATCCCCTTTTCCGCCCGCGCCGCAGGAGGCTCCGCATGCTCAACCGTATTCTCGTCACCGGCCTGCTTTCCGTCGCCGCGTCGCTGGCGTTGAGCGGATGCGCCAGCGCCGACGGCCGCTGGGTGGAAATCGGCGGCCAGCGCTACCAGGTGGAAATCGCCGACGACGACGCCGAGCGCGCGCGCGGGCTGATGTTCCGCGACGTGCTGGCCGACGGCACCGGCATGCTGTTCATCCACGACCGCGAGGAACCGCAGGCGTACTGGATGAAGAACACCCGCATCCCGCTGGACATCCTGTATTTCGACGACGAACGCAAGCTGGTTGCCCAGCGCCGTGACACCCCGCCCTGCTCGGCCGGCGACGCCTGCCCGTCCTATCCGAGCAACGCGCCGGCACGCTACGTGCTGGAACTGAATGCGGGCGAAGCCGAGCGCCTGAAGCTGCAGGACGGGGCTGAACTGCATCTGGGCAAGGACATCGCGCCCGCCCGCTAGGGCTTGATCGCGGCGGAAATTGGCCGCAGTCTGGCGTCATGGGGGATCGCCTCACATTGCCGGATTGGAACAGCCTGGCGACCCGCGCCGACGAGGCGCTGCCGCTGCTGGAAACCGCGCTGCTGATCGCGCGCGACGAGTACCCCGATCTCGACGCGGATGCGTATGACACGATGGTGCAGGGCCACGTCTCGCACCTGCGCGCGGAAATCGACGCCATCGCGGCATGGCCGCTGAAGATGGCCGCGATCAACCGCCACCTGTTCGACGAACTCGGCTACAGCGGCGACCACGAGCAGTACTACGACCCGCGCAACAGCTATCTCAACCAGGTGTTCGAACGCCGCCTGGGCAATCCGATCTCGCTGGCGATGGTTCAGATGGAAGTCGCGCGCCGGCTCGGCGTACCGCTGGACGGGGTGTCATTTCCCGGTCACTTCCTGGTCCGCCTGCCGGTGGACGATGGCCTGCTGGTGATGGATCCGTTCAACGGCGGCCGCCCGCTCGGCGCCGACGAACTGCGCGAGCGGGCCCGACCGCACCTGGGCGGCGACATTCCCGACGACAACGCGCTGTTGCGCATCCTCGACCCGGCCAGCCACCGCGCCATCCTGGTGCGCGTGCTGCGCAATCTGCACGGCGTGTACGCCGAACGCGACGAATGGGATCGCGCCGCGCGCAGCGCCGACCGCGTGCTCAAGCTGATTCCCGACCAGGCCGACGCCCTGCGCGATCGCGGCATGGCCTACCTGAAGATGGAACACCTCGGCGGGGCCCGCCAGGACCTCGCGCGCTACCTGCAACTGGCTCCCGAAGCCACCGACGCGGTCGAACTGCGCGAACGCCTGGTGGAACTGAATGCCACGCCGCCGTCCCGGATGCATTGAGGACCGGGATTCGGGATGACCGGCCGTGCGGCCGTTGAAAGCCGGGATTCGGGATTCGGGATTCGAAGCTTTGCCTTTTCTCCCCCTTTGAAAAAGGGGGACTAAGAGGGATTTGGCTTTGGGTGCGAAGAGCAAGCGCTCCGCAACAGCCGGATGGCTGGTCAATCCCCCGTCACCCGCTTCGCAGGCGCCCGCCCCCTTTTTGCAAAGGGGGCTCCCGGAGCAGGATCTTCCTCTGCGCGTCATGTAGAGCGGAGCTTGCTCCGCTGCCCTGGAGTTGACACACGTCCCCGACTCGCCCGCTCCCGGCATCGCGCCAGGGCAGGCAAACCCGGCGCTACGGCACCTCGACCATCTCGAAGTCGTCCTTGGTCACGCCGCAGTCCGGGCAGGTCCAGGTGTCGGGAATGTCCTCCCAGCGGGTGCCGGGGGCAATGCCCTCTTCCGGCAGCCCCTCCGCCTCGTCGTAGAGGAAGCCGCAGACCACGCACATCCAGGTGCGGTAGGTGGTGGCGGTGGCGTCGGTCATCGGATAATGCGGGTCGGTGGGCCGTCCATTGTCCCACTCCCGTTCCCGCACCGGAAGTTTCGCCGATGAATTCCCCCTGGCCCGCCGGCGGCCCCGCGCCGCGCGGCCTGTACCTGATCACCCCCGACGAGGCCGACACCGCGCGGCTGCTGGCGCGGGTGGAACCGCTGCTCGCCGAAGGTGTCACCTGGCTCCAATACCGGCACAAGGGCGCCGACGCGGCGCTGCGCGGCCAGCAGGCGAGCGCGCTGCAGGCGCTGTGCGCGCGTGCCGGCGTGCCGCTGATCATCAACGACGACGCGGCGCTGGCGCTGGCGGTGAACGCGGCCGGCGTGCACCTGGGCGAGGACGACGGCGACATCGCCGCCGCCCGCGCGTTGCTGGGCGAGGCGGCCATCGTCGGCGCATCCTGCTATGACGAACTCGATCGCGCCCGGCGCGCGGTCGCCGCGGGCGCCAACTACGTGGCGTTCGGCGCGTTCTTCCCCACCCGCAGCAAGGCCACCACGCGCCGGGCCACGCCCGCGCTGCTGGCCGACGCCGCCGTTCTGGGCGTGCCGCGGGTGGCGATAGGCGGCATAACCCCGGACAATACACCTGCCCTGGTCGCCGCCGGAGCCGATCTGGTGGCGGTCATCGGCGGCGTGTTCGAGGCCACCGACCCCATCGGGGCGGTGCGCGCCTACCGGCGAAGCCTCGCCGCCTGACCGGCGGCCTGCTGTGGGAGCGACGCCCGTCGCGATGAAGCTTTCCCCGGCGTTCCTTCGCGGTCCAGGCCGCTCCCACCGGACGCCTCCTGCCTGTTTGGAATCCAGATGAACCACGATCAGTCCCACGCCCTGTTCTCCCGCGCCCAGCAACTGCTTCCCGGCGGCGTCAACTCGCCGGTGCGCGCGTTCAAGTCGGTCGGCGGCGAGCCCTTCTTCGTGCAGCGCGCCGACGGCGCCTTCCTGCATGACGTGGACGGCAACCGCTACATCGACTACGTGGGTTCGTGGGGACCGATGATCGTCGGCCACAACCATCCGGCCGTGCGCGAAGCGGTCCAGGCCGCCATCCAGAACGGCCTGTCGTTCGGCGCGCCGTGCCCGGCCGAGGTCACCATGGCCGAGACCATCACCCGTCTTGTGCCGTCCTGCGAAATGGTGCGCATGGTCAACTCCGGCACCGAAGCCACGCTGTCGGCGATCCGGCTGGCGCGCGGCGCCACCGGCCGCAACCGGATCGTCAAGTTCGAAGGCTGCTACCACGGCCATGGCGATTCGTTCCTGGTCAAGGCCGGCAGCGGCATGCTGACCCTGGGCGTGCCGACTTCGCCCGGCGTGCCCGCGGGCCTGAGCGAACTGACCCTGACCCTGAGCTACAACGACTTCGAGGGCGCGACCGCGCTGTTCGAGCAATACGGCAGCGAAATCGCCTGCCTGATCATCGAGCCGGTGGTCGGCAATGCCAACTGCCTGCCGCCGCGCGAAGGCTATCTCCAGCATCTGCGCGCGCTGTGCACGCGGCACGGCGCGCTGCTGATCTTCGACGAGGTGATGACCGGCTTCCGCGTCGCCCTCGGCGGCGCGCAGGCGCACTACGGCATCACCCCGGACCTGACCACCTTCGGCAAGGTCATCGGCGGCGGCATGCCGGTGGGCGCCTACGGTGGCCGCCGCGAACTGCTCTCGCAGATCGCCCCGGCCGGCCCCATCTACCAGGCCGGCACGCTCAGCGGCAATCCGGTGGCGATGGCCGCCGGCCTGGCAATGCTGGAACTGATCCAGGCGCCGGGTTTCCACGCCGGCCTGGCGGACGCGACGAATGCGCTCTGCGATGGCCTGGAGGCCGCCGCGCGCGAGGCCGGCGTGCCGTTCTCCACCACCCGCGTCGGCGCGATGTTCGGCATGTTCTTCACCGACCAGTACGTGGACACCTACGCGCAGGCCGTGGCCTGCGACATCGGCGCGTTCAACCGCTTCTTCCACGCGATGCTGGAACGCGGCGTGTTCCTGGCGCCTTCGGCGTTCGAGGCCGGCTTCATGTCCAGTGCGCACGACGCGGCGATCATCGAGCAGACCGTCGCCGCCGCGCACGAGGCATTCAAGGTGGTGGCCGCCGGATGATGGTGCCGCCGCGGATCGAGCGGGTGCTGTTCGACTTCGATGGCGTGCTCGCGCACTACCATCACGAACAGCGTATCGCCCACCTGGCCGCCCACGCCGGCGCGGAGCATGAACGCGTGCGCGAGGTGCTGTTCACCTCAGGCCTGGAAACCGAGTACGACGGTGGCCGGATCAGCACGGAGCTGTATCTGTCGCGCCTGGGCGAAGGCATCGCCCGGGCGATCGACGAAGACACCTGGATTGCCTCGCGGATGGCCGGCAGCCACGCCGACCCGGCGGTACTGGACCAGATCCTGGCCCTCGACGCCAGCCTGGAACTGGGCGTGCTCACCAACAACGGCCTGCTGATGGCCCGGGCCATCCCGCGCATCGTCGCGCCCATCCATCCGCGCCTGGAAGGCCGCGTGATCTGCAGCGGCGCCCTGCAGCTGCGCAAGCCGGAGCCGCGCATCTACACGCTGGCGCTGGCGCAACTGGGATGGGACGCCGCGCGCACGCTGTTCGTCGACGATGTGTTCGCCAATGTCCAGGGCGCCCGCAGCGTGGGCCTGCACGCGGAAACCGTCACCGACGCCGCCAGCCTGCGGCAGGTGTTCAGGCGTTACCGGTTGGCCTGAAACCCAGCGTGCATTCCGGCCTGTGTTGTGGGAGCGACGTAAGTCGCGATTGCCGTCCAACGAGCTGCTGTCGGCACACGCGCAGAAGCTTCGCGACTGACGTCGCTCCCACAAGGGGAGCAATCGGTTGTGCGCCTACTTCCCCACAAACTGGCGCAGCGCGGCATGCAGGCGCTTGCAGCCCTCGGCCAGCTCGTCGTCGTGGATGTTCAGCGCCGGCACGAAACGGAGCACGTCCGGGCCGGCCTGCAGCAGTAGCACGCCCTGCGCGGCGGCTAGGTCGAGGATTTCGCCGGCGCGTCCGGCGAAGGCCGGCTTCAGCACCGCGCCGAGCATCAGGCCACGGCCGCGCACCTGCGAGAACAGGCCCAGTTCGGCGTCCATCTCGGCGAGCGCCTTGCGCAGCGCCGCCGACTGGCGGGCGACGTTGTTGGCAATGGCCGGCGCGGCCAGCTTGCGCAGCGCGACCCGCGCCACCGCCGCGGCCAGCGGATTGCCGCCGAAGGTGGTGCCGTGCGCGCCGAACTGCATCGCCTCGGCCACCTTCGGGCCGGCCAGCATCGCGCCAATCGGGAAGCCGCCGCCCAGCGCCTTGGCCAGGGTGACGATGTCCGGGGTCACGCCATCCTGCCAGTGCGCGAACAGGGTGCCGGTACGGCCCATGCCGGACTGGATCTCGTCCAGTACCAGCAGCGCGCCGTGGTGATCGCACAGCTCGCGCACCGCGCTGAGGAAGCCGGGCGCGGCCGGCATCACCCCGCCCTCGCCCTGGATCGGTTCCAGCATCACCGCGGCGACATCACCGGCCGCCATCGCGATTTCCAGCTGGGTGAGGTCATTGAAATCCACATAGCGGAAACCGCCGGGCAGCGGTTCGTAGCCTTCCTGGTACTTGGGCTGCGCGGTCGCGGTCACCGTCGCCAGCGTGCGGCCATGGAAGCTGCCACGGAAGGTGACGATGACGCGCTTGTCCGGCGCCCGTCCCTGACCGGCCGCCCACTTGCGCACCAGCTTGATCGCCGCCTCGTTGGCCTCGGCACCGGAATTGCACAGGAACACGCGGCTGGCGAAGCGCGACGAGGCCACCAGTTCCTCGGCCAGGCGCAACGGCGGCTCGCTGTGGAAGACGTTGCTGGTGTGCCACAGCTTGCCGGCCTGCTCGACCAGCGCCGCCACCAGATCGGGATCGTTGTGGCCCAGGCCGCACACGGCGATACCGGCGGACAGATCGATGTATTCGCGGCCTTCGCTGTCCCAGATGCGCGCGCCCTGGCCACGATCCAGGATCAGCTCGCGCTGGCGATAGATGGGCAGGTAGTACTGCTTGCCCTTGGCGAGCAGGTCGGAGGCGGGGCTGGCGGTCATGGCGTCGGCGGGCGGGCGGGACAAGAGCGATATTGTCGCTGATTTCCCCCCGATCGGCGGTCCCCGCGGGCCGCCGGCGCCGTCATCCCCGGCGGCGTCGGCAAGGCTCGCGCCGGCATGCGCCGGAACGGGCGTTGCGGATCAGGCGAAATCGATCGCGTCGGCCGGCACCGCCCGGATCCGCGGTCCGAAACTGGTGATGTCCGGCAGGGTGGCGTTGTGGTGCGTGCGGATCTGCGCGGCGCTGGCGTGCGCCTTGTCATGGGTGGTGTGCGCGTCCGCCGCCAGCGTCACGGCATAGCCGTGCGCGGCCGCGCTGCGGGTGGTGGTATCGACGCAGAACTCGGTGGCGTAGCCGCAGATCACCAGTTCCTCCACACCCAGGAAAGCCAGCACTTCGTCCAGCCCGGTACGCAGGAACGAATCCGGCGTGCTCTTGCGGATGCGGCGATCGCCATCGACGACGTCGAGCCGCGGATCCAGTTGCCAGCCGGACGATTCCGGCTCCATCCCGCCCGCGCGCTCGTGCTGCACGTGGATCACCGGCACGCCGCGCGAGCGCGCGCGCCCGGCGAGCGCATTGATGCCGGCGATCACGCCGTCCGCGTCGGCCGGTGGCGGGCTGGTCTCGAACAATCCACGTTGCACATCAATCACCAGCAGTGCCAGGCTCATCATGCATCCGTCGTGTCATCGCGGGAGCACAGCTTCCCCGATCTGGATGGCGAATCCAAGTGCGTCGCGCGCGCCCGCGACCGCCATCATCGAGGTCGCGTTCACCATACGCCGACGTTTGCCATCGACGTCCACGGCTCCTGCGGCGGCAATGCCGCGCCCTTCTGCAACAGCTCGATGGAAATCAGATCGGGCGTGCGCACGAACGCCATGCGGCCATCACGCGGCGGGCGGTTGATGGTGATGCCCAGCGACTGCAGGTGCGCGCAGGTGGCGTAGATATCGTCGACCTCGAAGGCCAGGTGGCCGAAGTTGCGGGCGCTGCCGTAATCCTCGTCCGAACCCCAGTTGTAGGTCAGTTCGATTTCCGACTCGGGATTGGCCGGCGCGCCGAAGTAGACCAGGGTGAACTTGCCGGCCTCGTTGTCCATGCGGCGTGTCTCGCGCAGGCCCAGGCCCTCGGTGAAGAACTTGCTGGTGGCGTCCAGATCGTGGACGCGGATCATCGCGTGCAGGTATTTCATGTCGTTCTCGTGAATCGTTGTTGCGGTTCAATGGGGGATGGCGGAACGCCGGGGCCGGCAGGCCCAGGCCAGGCCGAGCAGGCAGGCCAGGATCAGCACGCTGTACTCCATGCCGTTGCGGCCGAGGCCGACCACGAACCAGCCTTCCTGCGCGTGCACCAGCCAGATGCCGCAGGCGTAGATGACGGCGAACACCAGCGCCAGCGGGGTCACCCAGCGACCCCAGGCGAGCAGCAGGGTAGCGGAGAGTTCGAACCCGGTGATGAACCAGGCGATACCCGCGCCGAAGGGAAACCCTTGCGCGTCCAGGAACTGCCCGAACGGTGCCACGCCTCCCGCGCCCAGGCGGGCCGCGCCATGGATGAAGAGCAACGCCGCCAGCACGCAGCGGATCAGGGTCAGTCCTTGCCGGAAGGAGGCGGCGTCGGCGGTCATCGGGATGCTCCGGTGGAAAAGACGTTCTGGAAAAGTGGCCTGGACCTTCAGGAAGCGATATGGCAGTGCGGGCGCAGGCGCGCGGCCAGCCCATCCAGATCGGTGCGCGCCGCCGGTGCCGGCAGCCCCTGCGGATACAGCCGGAACAGGCCATCGCGATGCTGGCGCGGCTGCACATGCAGATGCACGTGCGGGACTTCCTGCCCGCCGGCGTGGCCGTTGGACTGCCACAGGTTGAGGCCGGGTGGATCGAGTTCCGCCCGCAGCGCCTGTGCGACCCGCACCGCCATCCGCATCAGCGCGGCGGCGGTGTCCGGCGCCAGTTCGTAGATCGTCTCGACATGCGCGCGCGGCACCACCAGCACATGCCCCGGCACCGGCTGGCGCAGATCCAGGAACGCCACCACGTCGGCATCCTCGGCCACCCGGCTGGCCGCGGCCCGACCTTCGAGGATGGCGCAGAAGATGCACGTCATCAGGGATCCAGGAACAGGTCCGGCAACAGCGGCTGGGAAGGGTCCACGGCGTAGCCGGAGAAATCCTCGACGCCGGCTTCTCGCAGCACGTTCTCGTCGATCAGGAAATGCCCGTGGAAACCCGCTGCCGGCCGGGTGAGCACGGCATGCGCGGCGTCGGCGACGATGGCCGGGGTGCGGCAACGCGGAATCTCGACGCCGGGAATCATGTTCAGGGCGTCGGTGGCGATGATCGTGCGCGGCCACAGCGCGTTGACCGCCACGCCCTGCGGACCGAACTCGCCGGCCAGGCCGAGGGTCACGAAGCTCATGCCCATCTTCGCCAGGGTGTAACCGGTGTGCGGTGTCCACCAGCGCGGATCCAGCGACGGCGGCGGCGCCAGGGTGAGGATGTGCGGATTGGCCGCTTGGCGCAGGTACGGCAGGCACGCCTGCGCGCACAGGAAACTGCCGCGCGCATTGACCTGGTTCATCAGGTCGAAGCGCTTCATCGGCGTGTCCAGCACGCCGGCCAGCCAGATCGCGCTGGCATTGTTGACCAGGATGTCGATGCCGCCGAAGGCGTCCACGGTCGCGGCCACCGCCGCGCGCACGTCGTCCTCCTCGCGGATGTCGCATTTCAGCGCCAGGCCCTGCCCGCCCGCCTCGGTGACCGCCTGCGCCGCGCTGTGGATGGTGCCCGCCAGCTTCGGGTTGGGGACCGAGGACTTGGCCGCGATCGCCACGTTGGCGCCGTCGCGCGCCGCGCGCAGGGCGATCGCCAGGCCGATGCCGCGCGAGGCGCCGGTGATGAAGAGAGTCTTGCCCTGCAAGCTGGCCATGGAAGTCCTGCGTCCGCCGATGGAAATGGGATGCCTTTCAGGATACCCCGGCCGGGCGGCGGGCCGGCGGCAGCGGGACGAAGCGTCCGGATACGGGGCCGGGAGCACGTCGCCAGCCACGTTTCACGTTGAAAGTCCACGCCCATCAGACGGGATGCCAGTCATGAACGGCCGCCTATAATCCGGGCGATGAATCCGTCCTGGTTCGACTCGCTGCTGGCCTGGATCAGCGCACATCCGGTGGCCGCGGGGGCGGTGATCTTCGCGATCGCCTTCTGCGACGCGGTGATCATCCTGGGCGCCATCGTGCCGGCGCTGCCGCTGCTGTTCGCGGTCGGCGTGCTGATCGGCCTGGGCGAGATCTCCGGCCCCTATGCGCTGATCTGCGCCGCCATCGGCGCGCTGGCCGGCGACGGCACCAGTTTCTGGGTCGGCCACCGCTGGGGGCCGCAACTGCGCCGTCACTGGCCTTTCAGCCGCTATCCGCAGTTGCTGGACCGGGGCGAGGTGCTGTTCCGCCGCAACGCCATCAAGAGCATCCTGATCGCCCGCTACGTCGGTCCCATCCGGCCGTTCGTGCCGGCGGTGGCCGGCATGCTGCGGATGCCGATGAAGCGCTACCTGCCGGCCAGCCTGCTGGCGGCGGTTTCGTGGGCGGCCCTGTTCCTGCTGCCGGGCTGGATATTCGGGCACGCCTACGACGCGGTGGCCGCGGTCGCCGGCCGCCTGGGCCTGGTGCTGGGCCTGTTGCTGGTGGTGCTGGCCCTGGCCTGGGCGCTGGTGCTGTACAGCTACCGCTGGTTCGCCGCCCATGCCGATGCGCTGCTGGCGCGCGCGCTGGCCTGGTCGCACGCGCATCCGGTCATTGGCCGCTATTCGGCGGCGGTGTTCGATCCCGGGCGCCGCGAGTCGGTGCCGCTGGCGCTGCTGGCGATCCTGCTGCTGGCGATCGTCTGGGTGTGGTTCGCCTTCCTGGTCATCGTCATCGGCCACGGCGAGCCGCTGGGCATCGATCTGGCCGTGCACGAACTGATGCAGGTGCTGCGCAATCCGCTGGCCGACCAGCCGCTGGCCGCGATCGCCTCGCTCGGCGACGAGCAGGTGCTGGCGCCGGCCTCGCTGCTGGTGCTGGTCTACCTGTGCTGGCGCCGACGCTGGATGGCGGCGGCGCACTGGCTGGCCGCGCTGGCGTTCGGCCTCGCGCTGACCGCGTGGCTCGGCGCCTCGGTCGATATTCCCAAGCCGCCGTCGGTCAGCAGCGGTTTCGGCTTCCCGTCCATCGCGGTGACGATGGCGACCATCACCTTCGGTTTCTTCGCGGTGCTGATCGCGCGCGAACTGCCGGGCCGCCAGCGGGTCTGGCCCTACCTGGTCTCGGGAATAGTGGTGGCGCTGATCGGCTTCGCCCGCATCTACCTGGGCGCGCACTGGCTCAGCGACATCATCGGCGGCATGCTGTTCGGCATCGTCTGGCTGCTGGTGCTGGGCATCGCCTACCGGCGGCGCATGGTGCGCTCGTTCTGGATCACCCCGTTGGGCTGGCTGTTCTACGGCGCCTTCGCCGTCGCCGCGCTGTGGCACGCGCCGCGCAACGTGGATCGCATGCTGGCGCAGTTCGAGACCCCGGTGATGGTGCGGGCGATGGCGATGGACGACTGGTGGCGGGAAGGCTGGCAACGACTGCCGGCGCGCCGCAACGAGTTCGACGACGAACAGCGCTGGCCGCTGGACGTGCAGGTGGCCGGGCCGCTGGCGCCGCTGCAGGCGCGACTGGAAGCGGCCGGCTGGCGGGCGCAGCCGCAGGCCGGCTGGGAGGACGCGCTCAACCTGCTGGATACCGATCTGTCCCCGGCCGAGCAGCCGGTGCTGCCGGCCACCCTGGATACCCGCGCCGAGAGCCTGCTGATGGTGCGCGACGGCGCCCAGCCCGGCCTGCGCTTCGTGCTGCGGCTGTGGCCGGCGAACACGCTGCTGCAACCGGGCGACACCCCGCTGTGGATCGGCAGTGCGCAGGTGTTGAAGCACCAGCAGGCGTTCCGGCTGGTGGGCGTGTGGCGCCCGTTGCGCGAAGCCGATGCGGCACTGCTCGCGGTGAGTGCCGCCACCGCGCCGATGCAGCACCGGATCGAACCGCACCCGCAATCGAAACTGCCGGTGCTGCGCGTACGCACGGATGCCGTGCCGACCGCTCCGCCGGAACCTGCCGCCAGGAAACCTTGAGCCTGATCAGGCGATCGCCGCGAGCAGCCGATCCAGGCGCACGTGCGGATTGTCTTCCTGCAGCAGCATCGCCCGCTGCTGCGCGCTGAGCGGAAGCAGTTCCGCCAACCGCCATCCCACCCACGCGGCGCTGTCCATCTGCGCCGGGGTGATCCGCGCCAGATCCGCGCCGGCCTGTTCGAGCAGGCTCTGCAGCAGCGTCGCCAGCAGGCCGTGCTGGGGTTGCAGTTCGTCGTCGGGCTCGGGCTCGCACCACTGCACTTCGCCCATCACCAGGCCGTTGTCGCGCACGCGGGTGCGCATGACCCGGAACCGGCGCGCGCCGCGCACGCGCAGGGCGAGCAGGCCGTCGGGGCCGGTATCGAAGTCCTCGATCATGGCCTCGGTGCCGTAGGCGGCCGGCACCGCGGGCTGTCCCGCTTCCTCGCCTTCCAGGATCAGGCAGATGCCGAAACCGCGACCGGATCGCCCGCAATCGCGCACCAGGTCCAGATACCGCCGCTCGAATACCCGCAAGCCCAGCCCCGCACCGGGCAGCAACACGGCATGCAGGGGGAACAACGGCAGGATTTCGATCATCGGATCTCCGTCAACCACGGTCCAGGGTGGCGTATCGGAATCCATCCACGGAACAGTCATCGACACTGGGCGGTGGTGGGGCGGGATCCACCCTACGCGGTTTCCCGCAGCGCCGCCAGGAAGCGGCGCGGCGCGCCGTCGAAGCCGCCGTTGGACATGAACACCACGTGGTCGCCCGGGCGCGCGATCGACCGCAGCGCGGCGATCAACGCCTCCACGTCCGGCACCGTGCGCGCGTCGCCGCGGATCGCGTCGACCACCTTGCCGGCGTCCCACGGCAATTCCGGCCGATGCAGGAACACCACCGCGTCGGCCAGCGCCAGCGATGGCGCGAGCGCATCGGCGTGCGCGCCCAACCGCATCGAATTGCTGCGCGGCTCCATCGCCACCACGATGCGCGCGTCGCCCACCTTCGCCCGCAGTCCTTGCAGGGTCGTGTGGATGGCGGTGGGATGGTGGGCGAAATCGTCGTACAGGGTGATGCCGTCGGCCTCGCCGATGACTTCCAGCCGCCGCTTGACGCTGCGGAAATGCGCCAGCGCCGGCATCACCGTCGCCGGGTCCACGCCGACCGCGTTCACCGCGGCCAGCGCGGCCAGTCCGTTGAGCACGTTGTGGCGGCCCAGCAGCGGCCAGCGCACTTCACCGAGTTCGCGGCCCTGGTGGCTCACGGCGAAGACGCTGCCGTCCTCGCGGATCAAGCGCGCGCTCCATTCCAGCGCGGGATCGAAGCCGAATCGTTCCACCGGCGTCCAGCACCCCATCGCCAGCACTTCGGCCAGGCGCGCATCCTCGCCGTTGACGATCAGGCGGCCGCGGCGCGGCACCGTGCGGACCAGATGATGGAACTGGCGCTGGATGGCGGCCACGTCGGGAAAGATGTCGGCGTGGTCGTATTCCAGGTTGTTGAGGATCGCCACCAGCGGCCGGTAGTGGACGAACTTGCTGCGCTTGTCGAAGAACGCGGTGTCGTACTCGTCCGCCTCCACCACGAACTCGCGGCCCTGGCCCACCCGCGCCGACACGCCGAAGTCCTCCGCCACGCCGCCAATCAGGAAACCCGGCGAGCGTCCGGCCGCTTCCAGCAGGTAGGTCAGGATGGTGGTGGTGGTGGTCTTGCCGTGGGTGCCGGCCACCGCGAGGGTGTCGCGGCCGGGCAGCACGCGCTCGGACAGCCACTGCGCGCCGGAGGTGTAGCGGCGGCCCTCGTCCAGCACCGCCTCGACCGCGTCGTTGCCGCGCGAGAGCGCGTTGCCGATGACGATCTCCTCGCAGTCCGGCGAGATGTTGTTTGCCTGGTAACCCTGCGCCAGCGCGATGCCGAGGTTCTCCAACTGCGTGGACATCGGCGGGTAGATTGCCTGGTCGCTGCCTTCGACCTCGTGCCCCAGCTCGCGGGCGAGCGCGGCCACGCCGCCCATGAACGTGCCGGCAATTCCCAGAATGTGGATCTTCAAGACGACGTTTCCGTGGTGAACGACGAGACTTTAGCCCAGTGCTCCCCTTTCGGCACGCCGGTGCGCCAGCGGCGGTGCGGCCCGGCGCACGGACGATGCAACCGGGGCGGGAGGCCCGGGCCAGCGAGACAGGGAGCGCGTTATCAGCGGCGTTCCGCCGCCTCGCGGTGGGCCGCCATGCAATCACACAGCGGCCGCAGCCGTGCGGAAGCCGGCCTCAGCCGACTTCCTTGGCCGGCGCCAACGCTTCGATCAGGCGGCTGAACACCTCGTCCAGCGAACCGACGCCATCGACGACGGTGAGCTGGCCGTGCTGGCGGTAGTACTCGATGACCGGCGCGGTCTGGCTGGTGTACTTGTCTAGGCGGTTGCGGACCACGTCCGGGGAATCGTCGTCGCGGCCCTCGGCCTTGGCGCGGCCGGCGATGCGTTCCACCAGCAGATCGGTGGGGACTTCCAGCTGCACTGCGAAATCCATCGGCTGGCGGATCCGCTCCAGCAGCACGCCCAGGGCGTCGGCCTGGACCAGGTTGCGCGGGTAGCCGTCGAGGATGAAACCGTTGGCGGTGTCCGGACGGGCGAACCGATCCTCCAGCATGCCCAGCAGGATCTCGTCGCTGACGAAATCGCCGCGCGCCATGATTTCCTTGGCCTGCACGCCCAGCGGCGTGCCCGCCGCGACTTCCGCGCGGAGCAGATCACCGGTGGAAATGTGGGGAACCTGCAGATATTCCTTCAGACGCGCCGCCTGAGTGCCCTTGCCCGACCCGGGGGGGCCCAGTAGAACCAATCGCATTGTGTAACTCCCGAACTAGAATCCTGCTGGCGGTGCCGGGCGGCGGGATCCCCCGCGCCTCGCTGCACCGCGTCATCTGTGTGAAGCTTACCGCATCCCAGCAACCCGGAACGTACCCCCCATGTCCCAGGGCACCCTACTTTATGCGCAGTCCGGCGGTGTCACCGCCGTCATCAACGCCACCGCAGCGGCCGTCATCGGCGAGGCACGCGCCCGTAAAATCAAGGTCTTGGCGGCCCGCAACGGCATCCTCGGCGCCCTGCGCGAGGAGCTGATCGACACCAGCAAGGAGTCCGCCGCGGCCATCCGCGCGCTGGCCCAGACCCCCGGTGGCGCGTTCGGCTCCTGCCGGGTCAAGCTGAAGTCGCTGGAGGCCGACCGCGCCCGCTACGAACGCCTGCTGGCGGTATTCAAGGCCCACGACGTGCGCTGGTTCCTCTACAACGGCGGCAACGACTCGGCCGATACCGCGCTCAAGGTGTCGCAGCTGGCCAAGGCCTTCGACTACCCGTTGACCTGCATCGGCGTGCCCAAGACGGTCGACAACGATCTGGCCGTCACCGACACCTGCCCGGGCTTCGGTTCGGCCGCCAAGTACACCGCGGTATCCGTGCGCGAGGCGGCGCTGGACGTGGCGGCGATGGCCGAGACCTCCACCAAGGTGTTCGTGTACGAGGCCATGGGCCGCCACGCCGGCTGGCTGGCCGCGGCCGCCGGCCTGGCCGGGCAGTCGCCGGACGACGCGCCCCAGATCATCCTGTTCCCGGAGCGCGCCTACGACGAGACGGCGTTCCTGGCCCAGGTGAAGAAGGTCGTGGCCAAGGTCGGCTGGTGCGTGGTGGTGGCCAGCGAGGGCATCCAGCACGCCGACGGCCGCTTCGTCGCCGACGCCGGCGGCGGCAAGGATTCGTTCGGGCACACCCAGCTCGGCGGCGTGGCGTCCTATCTGGCCGGCCGGGTCAAGGACCAGTTGGGCTTCAAGGTCCACTGGACCCTGCCCGACTATCTGCAGCGCTCGGCCCGCCACATCGCCTCGAAGACCGACTGGGAACAGGCCCAGGCGGTCGGCAAGGCCGCAGTCCAGTACGCGCTTAAGGGACAGAACGCGGTGATGCCGGTGATCGTGCGCACGTCCGACGCGCCGTACCGCTGGAAGATCGAAGCCGCGCCGCTGGAAAAAGTCGCCAACCACGAAAAGAAGATGCCGAACGGCTTCCTGCGCAAGGACGGCTACGGCATCACCGCCGCCGCGCGCAAATACCTGGAGCCGCTGATCCGCGGCGAGGCCTATCCCGAGTTCGGCCGCGACGGCCTGCCGAAGTACGTCGCGCTGAAGAACGTGGCGGTGAAGCAGAAGCTGCCGAAGTGGGAGGGGTGAGCGGGAGATGGCGTCCGCGATGAAACATCGTGGCGCCGTCTTCCTGCTCGTTTCCTTGTTCATCGTTCAATGACGCGGGTGGGACCAAGTCCCACCGTCGCCCCAAACTTCGGCGTGATATCCCCTATGCAGTTCCCCACGCCTGCGCTAGCCTGCGCGCGGGGAAATCTGGAGGGGAAACCCGATGTCGACGGTTCGCGCCTTGCCGGCGCTGGCGTTGCTGTGCGCGTCCGCCGTCGCTGGCGCCGTCACGCCGGGTCAGGCGATTCCCTCCATTCCCGCGGTTCCACCCTCGGCGCCCGTCACGGTACCGGCCTGCCCGCCATCGGAAGGCGCAGAGCTGGAACTCGCACTCGCGGACACCTTGAATTCCGCCCGCACCCAACGCGGCGAACGCTTTCGCCTGACGCTTGTCGAGCCCGTGATCACTTCCGACGGCACCTTGCCCGCCGGCACCGCCGGCGTCGGTGAAGTCGTGCATGCCGAGCCGTCGCGCGGCGGCGGCAAGCCGGGCGAAATCCTGCTGGCGGCGCGGTATCTCGAATACCAGGGCGAGCAGATACGACTGCGCGGTTTCAAGCTGGGCGGCAGCGGCCAGGATCGCTCGCGTGCCGCGATCGGCACGGCCGTCGTGGCCGGTCCCTTCGCCTATTTCCTCAAGGGCAGGGAAATCGAACTGCCCGCCGGCACCCGCGCGCGGGCCCGGCTCGCGCAGGCGCTGCCGCCATCGGCATCGCCGTCGCCGGCCTGCGCCATCGCGCGGACGCCGCCAACCGAATCCCCACGCACCACCACCCAACCAACGGAGTAGAGCATCCATGCGTTTCCGCCTGACCCGCCTCGTGATCGCCGCAGTCCTGTGTGCCCCGTTCGCCATCGCCGCCCAGGAAGCCGCCACCGCGGCGCCGGCGGAAGCGGCCGATGCCGCCCCCTCGCCCGCGCCACGGGAACAAGCAGCACCTGCGCCGGCCCCCGCCGCCGACGCGCCCGCGCCGGCATCGCAGTCCAAGGGCGCGATCGCCATCGCCGCTCCGGAGGCCGGCAAGGGCCAGATCGTGTTCTTCCGTGAAAAGAAATTTGCCGGCGCCGCCGTCAACTACATCGTCCGCGAAGGCGAAACCGAACTGGGCAAGCTGAGCAGCGGCAGCTATTTCGTCGTCGCGGTGGAACCCGGCGCGCACGCCTACACCGTGCATTCGGAAGCCAAGGACGTGCTCAACCTGGAAGTGGAAGCCGGCGAGACCTACTACGTGATCGGCGGCATCACCATGGGCTTCCTGGCGGGCCGGCCGAACCTGTCGCCGTCGGATCAGGCCGCGTTCGACGCCATGTCCGGCAAGCTCAAGCCGTCCAAGCCGTTGAAGAACTGAGTTTCATCCACCGGCGCACGCGCGGCTGGGCCCGCGTGCGCCGCGTGTGGTCATTGCACGCATGGTGGGAATGACGCGGCGTGATTGGAACGGATTGCTCGACCATCGTCGAGCAACGACGATGGCCGTCAGGCAGGTCCCCACCCTAGGGACACTTGCCCTCGACCTTCATCCCGGCGGCGAACAGCGGAATCTTCGCCTGCGCGATCTTGCCGGCGGCGATGTCCTGCTTGGCGTCTTCCAGGTAGATGCGGGCCTGGCCCTGGCCATCCTTGTCCGGCGTGCTGACCGCCACCGGCTTGCGCCAGATGCGGACGACCGCCTGCTGCGAGGCGCAGGCCGCGCTCGGAATGCGGATCACGTCGTTGAGCAGCCAGCCCGACGCCGTGTCCGGCTTGGCCTTGGCCGCGTCCAGCAGGCGCGCGCGCGGCTGGCACTGCGCGCTGGTGCGGACCACGCTGAAACGGTAGGGCTGCGCCGCATCGCCGGTGAACATGCCCTCGAAACGGGCGCACGCCTCCGGAATCTGGCGGATGGTATGGACCGCGCCCACCGCCTGCGCGGTGGCGGCGCCGGGCCGCTTGATCTCCGGCTGCGGTTCGGCCGCAAACGCCGGCAGGACAACGGCGGCGGCCAGGGTGGCGGTGAGGACGAGGGAGGAAATCGGACGCATCGGGCAACCTCGGGAACACGACCGCGCAAGGCTGGCACGGCCTGCCTGAACCCCGGCTCGTGGTTGGCGGGCGGGCCGGGCTCGGGTCATACTCGGGGCGCTCCAGGGATTGTCTGAACACGTCGGTATCCGCGCGGCCCCTCGCCGCAGTGGCTGTATCCCGTTCGACAGGCTCCATCGGGATCACCGCCCCACCCGGATTTTCGACCGGTCATGCACTCGCCGGACGTCATCCATCTACCTTGGGAGGGGTCATGCTGGAACAACACGGTTTGACGCTGTCGCTGGTCTGCGCCGCGGTGGCAATTCTTTACGGAATATTCTCGGCACGCTGGATTCTGTCCCGGCCTGCCGGCAATCCGCGCATGCAGGAAATCGCGGCGGCGGTGCAGGAAGGCGCAAGCGCCTACCTGCGCCGGCAATACACCACCATCGCGATCGTCGGCGTCATCCTGTTCCTGATCATCGGCTTCGTGCCCGCGCTGGGCTGGCCCACCGCCATCGGTTTCGCCATCGGCGCGGCGCTGTCGGGCGTGGCCGGTTTCATCGGCATGTTCGTCTCGGTACGCGCCAACGTGCGCACGGCCGAGGCCGCCACCCACGGCCTGAACCAGGCGTTGAAGATCAGTTTCACCGGCGGCGCGGTCACCGGCTTGCTGGTGGTCGGCCTGGGCCTGCTGGGCGTGGCCGGCTATTTCATCGTGGTCTGGAACGGCCAGCCCACCGAGGCCGCGATCAAGGCCGCGTTGCAGCCGATGGTCGGGCTGGCCTTCGGTGCCTCGCTGATCTCGATCTTCGCGCGCCTGGGCGGCGGCATCTTCACCAAGGGCGCCGATGTCGGCGCGGATCTGGTCGGCAAGGTCGAAGCGGGCATCCCCGAGGACGACCCGCGCAACCCGGCGGTGATCGCCGACAACGTCGGCGACAACGTCGGCGACTGCGCCGGCATGGCCGCCGACCTGTTCGAGACCTATGCGGTGACGGTAATCGCGGCGATGCTGATCGCCGGCATCTCCTTCGCCACCTACGGCTGGGCCGGCGTGGTCTATCCGCTGGTGCTGGGCGCGGTGTCGATCCTGGCTTCGGTCATCGGCACCTTCTTCGTCAAGGCGCGTGAAGGCGGCAAGATCATGAACGCGCTGTACCGCGGACTCGCGGTTTCCGGCGTGCTGGCCGCCATCGCGTTCTTCTTCGTCACCAAGTCGATGTTCGCGCCGGAACTGTTGATGCCGCTATTCGGCTGCGCGCTGATCGGCCTGGTGCTGACCGCGGCGATGGTGGTAATCACCGAGTACTACACCGCCACCGAGTACGCGCCGGTGCAGCAGGTCGCCAAGGCGTCCGAAACCGGCCACGCCACCAACATCATCGCCGGCCTGGCGGTGTCGATGAAGTCGACCGCGCTGCCGGTGATCGCGGTGGCGATCGCCATCCTGGCCAGCTTCTGGGTGGGCGGCCTGTACGGCGTCGCCGTCGCCGCCACCGCGATGCTGTCGATGGCCGGCATGGTGGTCGCGCTGGATGCCTACGGCCCGATCACCGACAACGCCGGTGGCATCGCCGAAATGAGCGAGCTGGGCCCGGACATCCGCAAGATCACCGATGCCCTGGACGCGGTCGGCAACACCACCAAGGCGGTGACCAAGGGCTATGCGATCGGTTCGGCCGCGCTGGCGGCACTGGTGCTGTTCGCCGACTACGCGCACAAGCTGGGCGAGAAGTTCGGCGAGGGCGCGGTCAGTTTCGCCATCAACGATCCCAAGGTGGTGGTCGGCCTGCTGATCGGCGGCCTGATTCCGTACCTGTTCGGCGCCTTCGCGATGCAGGCGGTGGGCCGTTCGGCCGGCGCGGTGGTGGAGGAAGTGCGCCGCCAGTTCCGCGAGATCAAGGGCATCATGGAAGGCACCGGCAAGCCGGAGTACGACAAGGCGGTGGACCTGCTGACCAGGTCGGCGATCCGCGAAATGATCGTGCCGTCGCTGCTGCCGCTGATCATCCCGATCATCGTCGGCCTGCTGCTCGGCCCGGCCGCGCTGGGCGGCCTGCTGATGGGCACGATCGTCACCGGCCTGTTCGTCGCCATCTCGATGTGCACCGGCGGCGGCGCCTGGGACAACGCCAAGAAGTACATCGAGGAAGGCCATCACGGCGGCAAGGGTTCGGATGCGCACAAGGCCGCGGTCACCGGCGACACCGTCGGCGATCCGTACAAGGACACCGCCGGCCCGGCCATCAATCCGCTGATCAAGATCATCAACATCGTCGCCCTGCTGCTGGTGCCGCTGCTGCCGGTGGACGGTTGGTTCAAGGGCGGCGCCAGCGCGGCGGCGGGCGGCGCCCATTCGGCCGAATCCATGCACGTCGCGGAGATGACCGACGCCCGCCTGGCCAAGGTGTACTTCGATGTCGGCTCGGCGGTGGTTCCGGCCGATGCCAGCGCGCGGCTGGCCAGCGTGCTCGGCAGCCTGCACGCCAAATCCGACAGCAAGGCGCGGGTGTCCGGCTTCCACGACGCCAGCGGTGATCTGGCGACCAACCAGGAGCTGGCCAAGCAGCGCGCGCAGGCCATCCAGCAGTGGCTGGTGGTCAATGGCATCGCCGCCGAGCGCATCGAACTGGACAAGCCGATGCAGACCGAGGGCAACGGCAACGCCGACGAGGCGCGGCGGGTGGAAGTGAAGGTGGAATAGCGCGAACCGGCATTCGTCGGCGCAATCAGACAGGGCGGCCCATGGCCGCCCTGTTTGTTGTGGATACCCCATCTTGTGGGAGCGACGTAAGTCGCGATGCGCCGATCTTCGACGGATGCGGTCCCGTAAGAGCCTCGCGACTTACGTCGCTCCCACAGGTCAGGGACTCACCGGGTCGGCTGCAGCGCCACCACGCGCACGTTGAAGGAATTGCAGGCCTTGTCCACGCAGATGCCGTTGAGCCATGCCTCGCCACTGCCGAACATCACGCCCTTGTAGTTGACGAACAGTTCCGAGTAGCGCTGGCGGACGATCGCGTCGGCCATCGCCGGCGTGACGATGCGGCCGTACTGGGCGATGAATTCCGGCGCATTCCGGATGGTCGTGGCCTTGCCGTCGACCGTGGTCTTGAACGGGAAGTCGATCATCGCCGCCACCGTGGCGGCGTCCTTCTGCGCGACCGCCTGCTGGAACGCCAGGATTGCGGTTTCATAGCGCGCGGCGTCGCCCAGCAGCTGGCCGATGCGCTGGTTGACCTCGGTGTGATCGTCGGCTTCACCGGCCGCGGCGGGCGTCGGCGCGGCCGCGCCGCCATGGGTCTGCGCAATCGGTTCGGGCGTGGAAGACGCCGGCGCGTCCGCCGCCGGGGCCGCGGCTTCGGCTGGGACGGCAGCGGGTTCGGGAGCGGCTGCGGGTTGCGGTTCCGCGGCGGGTTTGCAGGCGGCCAGCAGCAGCATCGCGGCCACGGGAATCCATGCTTTCATTGTTCGCCTCCGGCAAAGGCGCGCGCGTCGCGCCACGGCGGCATGTTAGCCGGTTCCGTGGCGGCGACGCGGGAAGCGTGTCACTCCACGACTTCCGCCAGCACGCGGCGGCCGGTGGCGATCTCCACCGCCTCCTCCGCTTCGGTTTCGCGGCGCGCCGATTCGGCCAGCGCGCTCGCGCACGCCTCGGCCTGCTGCTTCAGGTACACCGGGCAGTGTTCCATCATGTAGTCCATGTCGAACTTCAGCCGCTCGACCAGGAAATCGACGAACGCGCGCACCTTCGGCGACATCATGCGGCCACGCGGAAACACCGCGTTGAACTCGAATTCCGGGCCGGTCCATCCGGCCAGCACACGCTGCACGTAGCCCTGTTCCAGGTAGGGTTTGACCATCACGTCGGCCGCCACCATCAGGCCCTCGCCGCACAGCAGCGCGCCCTTCAGCGCGGCCGGATCGTTGGCGACCAGGATCGGGTTGATCGCGAAGTCCTTGTCCTGGTTGCCGTCGTTGAGGGTCCAGCAGAAGCTGCCGCCGCCGCGCCGGTGCTTGGGCATCGCCAGCGCGCGATGGTGCTGGAGATCGTCCGGGCCCAACGGTTCGCCGTAGCGGGCCAGGTAGCTCTTGCTGGCGTAGACCTGGGTGCGCAGCACGCCCAGCCGGCGCGCGACCAGATTGGAATCGGGCAGGTTGCCCAGCCGCAGCGCCACGTCGATCTCGCCGCCGATCAGATCCAGCGGTTCGTTGCTGAGCAGCATTTCCACCCGGATCTCCGGAAACTGCGCATGGAATTCGCCCAGCAGCGGGGCAATCTTGTCGATGCCGATCGAGTAGGGCGTGGTGAAGCGCAGCCAGCCGCGCGGGCCACCCTGCAACTGGTTGACCGCGCTTTCGGCCTCGCTCAGTTCACGCGCGATGCGCTGGCAGTGTTCGTAGTAGATGTTGCCCGCTTCGGTGAGGCCCAGCTTGCGGGTGGTCCGATGCAGCAACTGCGCGCCCAGGCGCGTTTCCAGTTCCTGCACCTTGCGGCTGACCGTGGTCTTGGGCAGGCCGAGCGTCTTGGCGGCGGCGATGAAACTGCCCTGTTCGACCACCTTGACGAAGATCAGCGTGTCGTTGAGATCGTGGCTCATGGGGGAGACTCCGGGGAGGCGGATCCGGATTGGACCGCCAGCGGGATGATTATTCCCCTAAATCCGGACTAATCAAGTCCCCATTGAAGGCATAAGGTAGCCGCCTGTTCCGCTGGCGATGACCTCCCCATGTCGCTTTCCCTGCCCAACCGCCTTCCCCTGGCCGTCCGCCGTCTGTCCGAAACACCGGTCATGCGGTCGTTTGCGCTGGCCCATCGCGCGCCTGGCGTGGAGATCCGCCTGCGTCCGCGCCGCGCGGCCGAAACGGTGGAGGTGGGTCAAGGCAGCACCCCGTCGGCGACCGCTCCCTGGCTGTTCCCGATAATTATCCCGAATGCGGGAGTAAACATCCCATGAGCGGGATACTTGCTTCTTCTTTCTCCGGCCAGGCGGCGTCGCCGTCCCCGGCGCTGCGCCTGAACCTGGCCGCGACCGTGCGTTCCGGTTCCGCATCGCAGGATCGTGCAATCACGCCGCAGGATCCGGATATCGCTTTCCCGTCCGCCCGCCCCACACTTTCCCCCACGTCGGAACCCTCCCCCGCCGACGCGGTGAAAGCCACCGCCCCGGACAATGCCGCCGCCTCCCTCCCCCAAGCGCCTGGCGGCGTGTCCGGCCTGCTGGCCAGGTGGTGGCGCCGTTGGTCACGGGGACAGTCCGCCGACACGTCGACCGAACCGTCGCGTGCGCGTCTGTCCCCGCGGCCGCCGGTGGCGGGTTTCCGGGAATTCACCGTGCCGCGCCGGATGCAGTCGGGCGCCGCGACCGTGCTGCGCGCCCGCGCGTTCGGCCAGCGCGCGCTGTTGACCGGCGCGGGTTCCCGCCGGAGCCGGCCATGAAAGGCACCGCCACGCATCCGCAGGCGCTGGTGCTGGGTGCCGCCGGCACGGTCGGCGCCGGTGTGGTCGGCGCGCTGCTGGAAGTCGGCAGCCCGGTGCTGGCGGTTGGACGCGAAGGCCCGCGCATGCAGGCGCTGGCCGATCGCTTCACCGACGAGCCCGGCCTGGAGTTCATGCACAGCGGCTGCATCTTCAGCGATGACGATGCGGCGCGGCTGGCCCGGGACATCCGTGCGCGCGGCCGGCCGCTGCGCGCGGTGTTCGCCAGCCTGACCAGCCCGCTCGAATCCGGGCGCCTGCTGGACAAGCCCGCCGACGTGCTTCGCCACAAACTGGAAATGGACGTCATCCCGCACCTGGCCGCGGCCCGGCACCTGCTGCCGCTGCTGGCCGAGTCGGGTGGCACCACGCACTACATCCTGGTCGGCGGCCCGTTCGCCGAACGCGGATGGTCCGGCTACGGACATGCTTCGGTGACCGGCGCCACCATGCGGATGATGGCGCAGGTGCTGCACGAGGAAGCGCACGCACTGGGCGTGCGCGTGCAGTTGCTGTCGGTGGACAAGCCGATCTGCACGCCGGCCAACGCCGGCAACGCCTGCGCCGAATGGCCCAACGCGCTGGCGGTGGGACGCAATGCGGTGTCGTTGCTGAGCCGTCACGGCAAGCCACTGCCAATCGTCTCCTATTCGAAGGAGTTGGCGGCGGCACCGACCCGGACGCTGTTCTCCGATTTTCCCGCTTCCCGCTGGGGCGATGCCGCCCCCGCTTGACCTCAACTTAAGTTCAGGTCTTAGGCTTCACGCCCGTTGTTCCTCCCCCACCCACCACGAGACTTCCATGAACAAGTACATCGACATCGCTCCGCGTACGCGACGATTCCTTGCCCTGGGCGCGGCCAGCGTGCTGTCGCTGGCCATCCTGGCCGGCTGCAGCGGCGGCCAGGCCAGCGAAACCGGCGCCCCGCCGCCGCCTTCGGTCAGCGTCGCCCCGGTGCTGATCAAGCCGGTCAGCCAGTGGGACGAATTCAGCGGCCGCATCGAGGCCATCGAGAACGTCGAACTGCGTCCGCGCGTGTCCGGCTACATCGATCGCGTCAACTACACCGAAGGCCAGGAAGTGAAGAAGGGCGAAGTCCTCTTCACCATCGACGCGCGCAGCTACCGCGCCGAACTGGCGCGCGCGCAGGCCGAACTGGCGCGTGCCCGCACCCAGGCCGAACTGGGCCGCAGCGAGGCCGAGCGTGCGCGCAAGCTGTCCGAGCTGCAGGCCATCTCCACCGAGGAATACGAGCAGCGCCGTTCCGCCGCCGCCCAGGCGCAGGCGAACGTCGCCGCCGCCCAGGCCGCGGTGGACTCGGCCCGCCTCAACCTGGAATGGACCCAGGTGCGCGCGCCGATCGACGGCCGCGCCGGGCGCGCGCTGGTGACCGCCGGCAACCTGGTCACCGCCGGCGACAGCGCCAGCGTGCTGACCACGCTGGTGTCGCTGGACAAGGTGCACGTGCACTTCGACGCCGACGAGCGCGCGTTCCTGCGTTACGCCGAGATGGCCCGCAAGGGTGAACGCCCGAGCGAACGCGACGGCAAGGTGCCGGTGCAGGTCGCGCTGGCTGACGACCAGGGCTTCCCCTACAACGGCACGGTCGATTTCCTCGACAACCAGGTCGATCGCAGCACCGGCACCATCCGCGCCCGCGCGGTGCTGGACAACAAGGATCGCCTGTTCACGCCGGGGCTGTACGCCCGCGTGCGCCTGCTGGGCAGCGGCGAATTCAAGGCCGCGCTGATCGACGACAAGGCCGTGCTCACCGATCAGGACCGCCGCTACGTCTACGTGGTCGACAAGGAAGGCAAGGCGCAGCGCCGCGACGTCAAGCTGGGCCGGATGGTGCAGGGCCTGCGGATCGTCGAACAGGGCCTGGTCGCCGGTGACCGCGTGATCATCAGCGGCGTGCAGAAGGTGTTCTTCCCCGGCATGCCGGTGAACGCCAAGGTGGTCGCGATGGATGCCAAGCCGGAAGACAAGGCCCCCGCGCCCGACGCCGTCGCCATGAAGTAAGCCCCGCCGCGCCCGCCGGAGGCGGGCAACGCATTGACTGAGCCGTCCCTCCCCACCTCCCCCACGTCGTGGGAGGGGCGAGTCCTCTGCTTTCCCATTTTCCAGGAAATCCACCCATGGACTTCTCAAAGTTCTTCATCGACCGGCCGATCTTCGCCGCGGTGTTGTCGATCGTGATCTTCGCCGCCGGCCTGATCTCGATCCCGATGCTGCCGATCGGCGAATACCCCGAAGTGGTGCCGCCCTCGGTGGTCGTGCGCACGGTCTATCCCGGCGCCAATCCCAAGGTCATCGCCGAAACCGTCGCCACGCCGCTGGAAGAAGCCATCAACGGCGTCGAGGACATGATGTACATCAAGTCCGTCGCCGGTTCCGACGGCGTGCTGCAGCTGACCGTGACCTTCAAGCCGGGCACCGATCCGGACGAGGCCGCGGTGCGCGTGCAGAACCGCGTCGCCCAGGCGCAGGCGCGCCTGCCCGAGGACGTGCGCCGCCAGGGCGTGACCACGCAGAAGCAGTCCCCCGTGTTCCTGATGGTCGTCCATCTGGTCTCCAAGGACGGCAAGTACGACTCGCTGTACCTGCGCAACTACATGCGCCTGCACGTCAAGGACGAGATGGCGCGCATCACCGGCGTGGGCGATGCCCAGGCCTTCGGTGGCGGCGACTACGCGATGCGCATCTGGCTGGATCCGGACAAGGTCGCCGCGCGCGGCCTGACCGCCAGCGACGTGCTGCGCTCGGTGCGCGAGCAGAACGTGCAGGTCTCGGCCGGCCAGCTCGGCGCCGAGCCGATGCCCAACGGCAGCGACTTCCTGCTGCCGATCAACGCCAAGGGCCGCCTGGAAAGCGCCGAGGAATTCGGCGACATCGTGCTCAAGAGCGGCAGCGAGGGCGAAATCGTGCGCCTGTCGGACGTGGCCCGGATCGAACTGGCCGCCGGCGACTACACCCTGCGCGCCCGCCTGAACGGCATGAACGCCGCCGCGCTGGGCATCTTCCAGGCACCCGGCGCCAACGCGCTGGAAATCCGCGACGCGGTCGTCGCCAAGATGGCGGAAATCCGCAAGAAGCTGCCGCCGGGCGTGGAAATCACCTCGGTGTACGACACCACGGTGTTCGTGCGCGATTCGATCAAGTCGGTGATCACGACGCTGCTGGAAGCCACCCTGCTGGTGGTGCTGGTGGTGATCCTGTTCCTGCAGACCTGGCGCGCCTCGATCATCCCGCTGCTGGCGGTGCCGGTGTCGGTGGTCGGTACCTTCGCGGTGCTGTACCTGCTGGGCTATTCCATCAACACCCTGACCCTGTTCGGACTGGTGCTGGCGATCGGCATCGTGGTCGACGACGCCATCGTGGTGGTGGAGAACGTCGAACGCCACATCGAGGAAGGCGCCACCCCGCTGGAAGCGGCGCACCTGGCGATGAAGGAAGTGTCAGGCCCGATCATCGCGATCGCGCTTGTGCTGTGCGCGGTGTTCGTGCCGATGGCGTTCCTGACCGGCGTGACCGGCCAGTTCTACAAGCAGTTCGCGGTCACCATCGCCATCTCCACGGTGATCTCCGCGATCAACTCGCTGACCCTGTCGCCGGCGCTGGCCGCCAAGCTGCTGAAGCCGCACGGCGCGCCCAAGGACGCCCCGGCGCGCATCATCGACCGCCTGTTCGGCTGGCTGTTCCGCCCGTTCAACCGGTTCTTCAAGCGCAGCTCCGAGCGCTATGAGGGCGCGGTCTCGCGCGCGTTGGGCCGTCGCGGCGCGGTGTTCGCGGTGTACGCGCTGCTGCTGCTGGGCGCGGGCGTGATGTTCAAGGCCGTGCCGGCGGGCTTCATCCCGCTGCAGGACAAGCTGTACATCATCGCCGGCGTGAAGATGCCGGAAGGCGCCTCGATCGAACGCACCGATGCGGTGCTGAAGAAGATGGCCAAGATGGCGATGGAAGTGGAAGGCGTGCAGGACGAGATCGCGTTCCCCGGCCTGAACCCGCTGCAGTTCACCAATACCCCCAACAGCGGCGTGGTGTTCTTCAACCTCAAGCCGTTCGGTGACCGCAAGAACAGCGCCGAGCAGATCACCGCCGAGCTGAACCAGAAGTTCTCCACCATCCAGGAAGGCTTCACCTTCGCGCTGATGCCGCCGCCCATCCAGGGCCTGGGCAACGGTTCGGGCTGGTCGCTGTTCATCGAGGACCGCACCCGCCTGGGTTATGGCGAGCTGCAGAATGCGGTGCAGGCGTTCCAGGGCGCGGCGTCGCAGACGCCGGGCATGGGCTTCCCGATCAGCAGCTACCAGGCCAACGTGCCGCAGCTGGACGCCGAGGTCGATCGCGTCAAGGCCAAGGCGCAGGGCGTGCCGCTGACCGAGTTGTTCGACACCCTGCAGACCTACCTGGGTTCGGCCTACGTCAACGACTTCAACATGTTCGGCCGCACCTGGCAGGTCATCGCCCAGGCCGACGGCCAGTTCCGCGACAACGTCGAGGACATCGCCAACCTGCGCACCCGCAACGCCAACGGCGAGATGGTGCCGGTCGGCAGCATGGTCAACATCAAGCAGACCTACGGTCCGGATCCGGTGATCCGCTTCAACGGCTATCCGGCCGCCGACCTGCTGGGTGAAGCCGATCCGCGCGTGCTGTCGTCCGGTGAGGCGATGGCCAAGGTCACCGAGCTGGCCGAGAAGGTCCTGCCGACCGGCATGGGCATCGACTGGAGCGACCTGAGCTACCAGCAGGCGACCCAGGGCAAGGCCGCGCTGGTGGTGTTCCCGCTGGCGGTGATGCTGGCCTTCCTGGTGCTGGCGGCGCTGTACGAAAGCTGGACCCTGCCGCTGGCGGTGATCCTGATCGTGCCGATGACGCTGCTGTCGGCGCTGCTGGGCGTGTGGCTGACCAACGGCGACAACAACGTGTTCGTGCAGGTGGGCCTGGTGGTGCTGATGGGCCTGGCGTGCAAGAACGCGATCCTGATCGTCGAGTTCGCCCGCGAGCTGGAACTGCAAGGCAAGAGCATCGTCGAGTCGGCGCTGGAAGCCTGCCGCCTGCGCCTGCGTCCCATCGTCATGACCTCGGTGGCGTTCATCGCCGGCACCGTGCCGCTGGTGCTGTCGACCGGCGCCGGCGCGGAAGTCCGCTCGGTCACCGGCATCACCGTGTTCGCCGGCATGCTGGGCGTGACCCTGTTCGGCCTGTTCCTGACCCCGGTGTTCTACGTGGCGCTGCGCAAGCTCGCGCATCGCCCGCTGGTCTCGCACGCCCCGGCGCACGCGACCGGTGAAGCACACCCGTAAGCATCCCTTTCGTCCTTTGGTTCGTTTCTCCCTCCCCCACTCCCTGGAGAATCCCATGCAAGACACATCCCGCATCGCCCTGGTCACCGGCGCCACCCGCGGCATCGGCCTGCACACCGTGCGGCAACTGGCCGAGGCCGGCGTGCACACGCTGCTGGCCGGCCGCGATCGTGCCAAGGCGGTCGAGGCCGCGCTCAAGCTGCAGGCCGAAGGCCTGCCGGTGGAAGCGATCACGCTGGACGTCACCGACGATGCCAGCATCGCCGGGGCCGTCGGCACCGTCGAGGCGCGCCACGGCCGCCTCGACATCCTGGTCAACAACGCCGGCATCCTGGTCGACGAAATGGGCAAGAAGGTCTCCGAGCAGACCGCCGCGACCTGGCGCAAGACCTTCGACACCAACGTGTTCGGCCTGATCGCGGTGACCCAGGCGTTCCTGCCGCTGCTGCACAAGTCCTCGTCCGGCCGCATCGTCAACGTGTCCAGCATCCTGGGCTCGGTGGCGCTGAACGCGGATCCGTCCTCGCCCATCTATGACTTCAAGGTGCCGGCCTACAACGTCTCCAAGAGCGCGGTGAACGCGTGGACGGTGCAGTTGGCCTACGAACTGCGCGACAGCCGGATCAAGGTCAACACCATCCATCCCGGCTACGTGAAGACCGACATGAACGCCGGCGAAGGCGAACTGGAAATCGCCGACGGCGCCCGCACCAGCGTCGCCCTGGCGCTGATCGACGACAACGGTCCGCAGGGCGGCTTCTTCTACCAGGGAGAGGTGCTGCCATGGTGATCCGTTCCCTCGTCGTCGGCATCGCCTCCGCGCTGCTGGCCGCCTGCGCCATCGTCGGCCCGGACTACCGTGCGCCGGAACTGGCGCCGGCCACGCTGCCCAGCGCCAGCGAGACCGCGTTCAACGACACCCGGCCGGTCGCCAACTGGTGGTCGCAGTTCGAGGATCCCACCCTCGACCAGCTGATCGCCGACGCGCTCGCCGCCAATCCCGATCTTTGGATCGCCGCTGCCCGGGTCCAGGAGGCGCGCGCGGTGTTCAGCGAGCGTCGGCTGGATCTCGCCCCGCACGTGCAGTTGGGCGTGGAGCAGACCCGCAGCAAGCAGCCGGTGGCCGATCAGGGCCGGGTGGAAACCGAAACCGACAGCGTCGGTTTCGACGCCGCCTGGGAACTGGATCTGTTCGGCCGGCTGCGCCGTTCGGCCGAGGCCGCGCATGCGGACCTGCAGGCCCAGCGCAACGACATGACCGCGATGCAGGTCAGCGTGGCGGCGGAAGTGGCGCGCAACTACTTCGAACTGCGCGGCGCGCAGAAACGCCTGGACGTGGCCCGCAAGACCCTGGGCAATCTCGGTGAGACCCAGCGCCTGACCGAGTCGCGCTGGGAGCTCGGCGCGGGCACCGAACTGGAAGTGCAGAGCAGCCTGGCGCGGATGAAGGCCATCGAGGCGACCCTGCCGGTGCTGGAAACCGCCGAGGCGCAATCGCGCCATCGCATCGAAGTGCTGACCGGCCGCCGGCCGGGCACGCTCGACGCGGTGCTGGCGCCGCGCGAAACACCGGCGCTGGTGAAGGTGCTGCCGATTGGCGACACCGGCAGCCTGCTGCGCCAGCGTCCGGACGTGCGCGCGGCCGAGCGTCGGCTCGCCGCCGCCACCGCGCGGGTCGGCGTCGCCACCGCGGATCTGTTTCCGCGGGTGAGCATCCGCGGTTTCGTCGGCTTCCTCGCCGGTGATTTCAGCGGGCTGATCAACGGCGACAACAAGGCCTGGTCGGTGACGCCGTCGATCAGCTGGGCGGCGTTCGATCTGGGCAGCGTGCGTGCGCGCCTGCGCGCGGTGCAGGCGCAGAACGACGGCGCGGTGGCCGAGTACGAGAAGGCCGTGCTGGGCGCGCTGGAAGACACCGAGAACGCGTTGCTGGGTTACGCCAAGCGGCAGACCCAGTTGCTGCGGGTCAACGAGCAGGCCACCGCGGCCCGCCGTGCCGCCGATCTGGCGGAGGCCCGCTACCGGACCGGCGCGTCGGACTTCCTCACCCTGCTCGATGCACAGCGCACGCAACTGGCCGCCGACGACGCGCTCGCGCAGGCCGAGGCCGGCGTCAACGTCGGCGTGGTCGCGGTCTACAAGTCGCTGGGCGGCTGGGGCGAACCGGACGTGGATCCGGCGCTGGCCAGCGTCAAGCGCGAGATCGGTGATCCCGCGCCGCGTGGCGAAAGCGACACGACGCTGGTGCAGCGCTGAAGTGAAGTAGAAGTACAGGACAGGCCATCGGCGGAGCCGATGACGCCAAGGAAGGCGTGGGGCCGGGTCGGGTGGACCCGGCCCCGCTTATTTCAGCCATGCCAGCGGGTGGTACCGAGCGCGCGGGTCATCTCGTCGGCCAGTTGGCGAAAGCAGCGGGCCAGCGCGGAAGGCTTGAGCCGGATCGCGTCGTCGGCATCGTCGCGGCGATGTGCCGGCATCACCAGCGCCGCCATCATTTCCAGTTGATCACGCACTTGCTGCAATTGCAGTTGCGCTTCTTCCGGAAGGTGGTAACCGGGATCTTCGTCCGGCGTTCCGCGTGCCTGCATCGTCGTCCTCCTGTCAGCGATCCTTGCATCGTGCGCGCGGATGAAAAACGTGAAAAACCACACTATAAAAACGCACATCACGATGGTTAGAGAGCCTTGCATATGCACCCGTGATAGGCAAGCCTGTTTGCCTGCCGACGGGCGCGACCGTTAGCGTATGCGCATGGTCAAGTCAGGCCCCACTCTCGCTCAGCGACTCACACAAGCGCGTGCCGCGATCGGCATGTCACAGGAACAGATCGCACAGGCGGTCGGCATCACCCAGCCGAGTTATTCCGCGCTGGAACGCGGTGTCAGCAAGAGCACTTCGAAGATCGGTTCGCTCGCCCACGTACTCGGCGTGGATGCGTACTGGCTGGAAACCGGCGAAGGCCAGCAGCCGCGCCGCGGCCACGTCGCCGAATCGCGCGCGGATTACCGGCTCGCCAGCGAACAGCGCCGCCTGTTGAAGCTGTTGGGCCGGCTGAGTCCACGCAAGCGCCAGGCGCTGCTGGATCTGTTGCAGGAGTGATCGCGCATCCGTGCATCGGCGTGCGCCCGCCGATGGGGATGGATGCGATTGCCGGCGGAAAGAGAAACGGGCGCATCCTGCGTTGGGATGCGCCCGCTTCGTGCCACACACGTTGATGTCGTTTGTCGTTTCCGGTTACTTCGCGCCGACGCTCAGGCCGCTGCTGTCGACCTTGCCGACGCCCTTGACGCCACGCGCCACCGATACGGCCTTGTCGACCTGGGCCTGGTTGTCGACCCGGCCCGAGAGCTTGACCACGCCATTGGTGGTCTCGACCTTGATGTCGAGGCCGGAGACGTCCTCGGCGGCCAGCAGTTCGGTCTTCACCTTGGTGGTGATCCAGGTGTCGTTGACCGGCTGGCTCGAATCGCCCTGCGAGGCGGACTGCGCGCGCTGCTCTTCCGGTTCGGTCTGCTGCTGCGCGAGCGCGCCGGCGCAGATCAGCGACAGGCCGGTGGCGCAGGCCACGGCCAGCAACGGACGGAAAACACGGGGAGTTGACCTGTTCATGGTTCCTCCTGTTTTGCGGAAACCGTGGCCAGTCTTCCCACGCCGGCGTACAGCAGGCGTGAAGAGCGGCGGTTTGCGCCGCTTCCGGCAGGTGCGCCATTCAGTTGCGCCATGCAGACGTTAAGATCGCGGCACGATGAGTCCGGAGAACCCGCGCATGACCACCTCCCTCAATGTCGCCCTGCTCGGTTATGGCTTCGTCGGCAAGGTGTTCCACGCGCCGCTGCTGGGCCGCACGCCCGGCTGGATCCTGCACACCGTGGTGTCGCGCGATGCCGGCAAGGTGCATGCGGACCTGCCGCATGCGCGGGTGGTGGCCGATCCGGCGGAGGCATTCGCGGATCCGGCGATCGACGTCGTGGTGATCGCCACGCCCAACGACACCCACGCGCCGCTGGCCATCGCCGCGCTCGCGCAAGGCAAGCACGTGGTGGTGGACAAGCCGTTCACCCTGTCGCTGGCGGAAGCCGAGCGGGTGATCGCACAGGCGCGTGCCAGCGATCGGCTTGTCAGCGTGTTCCAGAACCGGCGCTGGGATGCGGATTTCCTGACCGTGCGCCAATTGCTGGCCGATGGCGTGCTCGGCGAGGTGGCGGAGTTCCACTCCCATTTCGATCGCCATCGCCCGCAGGTCGCGCAGCGCTGGCGCGAAAGCGACGTGCCCGGTGCGGGTCTGTGGTACGACCTGGGCCCGCACCTGGCCGATCAGGCGCTGCAGTTGTTCGGCACGCCGCTGGCGGTGCAGGCGGATCTGGCGAAGCAGCGCCATGGCGCGCGCGCGCCGGACTACTTCCACGTCCAGTTGCGCTACCCGCGCGTGCGGGTGCACCTGCACGCGGGTTCGCTGGTGCCCGGCAACGGCCTGCGCTACGCCGTGCACGGGGATCGCGGCAGCTACCTCAAGCACGGACTGGACGCGCAGGAAGATCGGCTGCGCGCCGGCGGCCTGCCCGGCGACACCGGCTGGGGCGCGGATCCCCGCCCGGGCGAATTGGTCCTGGCCGGCGAGGACGGCGTACCGACCACGCATACGGTCGACAGCCTGCCCGGCGACTACCGGCACTACTACGCGGCGATGCGCGCGGCGATCGTCGACGGCGCGCCGCTGCCGGTCACCCCGGAGGAAGCGCTGGCGGTGATGCGGCTGATCGAACTGGGCATCCGCAGCGCCGACGAACGCCGCGAAATCCCCTACGCGTAGAGCGGAGCTTGCTCCGCAGGTGCCGCGCGCGGGAGGTTTCTTTTTCGCCGGACATCTCGGAGCCGAGCAAGCTCGGCTCTACGTGTAGAGCGGAGCTTGCTCCGCTGGTGCCGCGCGGGAGGTTTCTCTTTTCTCCGGGCACCTCGAAGCCGAGCAAGCTCGGCTCTACGTGTAGAGCGGAGCTTGCTCCGCTGGTGCCGCGCACGGGAGGTTTCTCTTTTCTCCGGATGCCTCGGAGCCGAGCAAGCTCGGCTCTACGTGTAGAGCGGAGCTTGCTCCGCTGGTGCCGCGCGCGGGGAGGTTTCTCTATTCTCCGGACGCCCCGGAGCCGAGCGAGCTCGGCTCTACGTCATGGGTCGAGCAGGCGGGGGCCGGGGCCTTCGTCCGCCAGTTCATCCAGCGGGTTGCGCAGCGGGCAGACCTTCAGCGACAGGCAGCCGCAGCCGATGCAGCTGTCCATGTGATCGCGCAGGCGGGTGAGCCGCTCGATGCGGTCGTCCAGATCCGCCTGCCAGCGCGCGGAAAGCTTGCGCCAGTCGGCGGCGGTGGGCGTGCGCCCTTCCGGCAGCGAAGACAGGGCCTCGCGGATCTCGGCGAGCGGAATGCCGGTGCGCTGCGCCACCTTGATGATCGCGACCCGCCGCAGCACCTCGCGCGGGTAGCGGCGCTGGTTGCCGGCATTGCGCCAGCTGTGTATCAGGCCCTTGCTTTCATAGAAATGCAGGGTGGAGACCGCCACCCCCGCTCTCGCCGCCACTTCGCCCACGGTCAATTCCATGCAGACGTTCGCCTTTTTCTTCGCCGTTTCCGGTTTGGCTTGCGCGGACATGGCCACACTCGCTTGACCTCAATATTGATTGAGGTTTTACCCTGTGCAGCCTCTCCCTGCAAGTCCTTGATGCGTCATGACTCCTCCCCTCGACCTGGCCCTGATCTATGGCAGCAACCGTGAAGGCCGCTTCTGCGACGTGGTCGCCAACTGGATCCGCGGCCAGATAGACCAGCGCCGCGACTACGCGGTGGACGTGGTCGACCCCGCCCTGATGGACCTGCCGCGTCGGCACGGCATGACGCCCTCCGCCGATCTGGTCAACCTGCAGCAGCGGATCTGGCGCGCCGATGCCTTCCTGCTGGTGGTGCCGGAGTACAATTACGGCTATCCCGCGGCGCTGAAGTTCCTGATCGATTCGGTCCAGGAGCATTGGCAGGCCAAGCCGGTGGCGTTCGTCGCGTATGGCGGCGTCAGCGGCGGTTCGCGCGCGGTGGAGCAACTGCGCCAGGTGTTCTCCGGACTGCACGCCTGCGCGGTGCGCAATTCGGTACTGTTCCCGATGGCGTGGGACCGTTTCGGCGCCGATGGGCAGCCGCGCGACGCGGCGGCCAGCGCGCAGGCCGCCTCCACCATGCTCGACCAGTTGGCCTGGATGGGCCATGCCCTGCGCCAGGCGCGCGCGGCCTGGCCCTATCCCGCGCGATGACGGCCCACCGCCGCCGGAGATGGCGGGGCGGCATTCCCCCTGACGTGCCGCGTGCACATGGAAGACCCGACCGATGTTCCGATTCTTCGAAAAGCGGATTGATCCCTATCCCGCCGGCGAACCCGCCACGCCGCCGCGCAAGCTGTTCGCGTTCCTGCTGCATTACTCGCGGCCGCTGCTGCCGTGGCTGCTGCTGATGTCGGTCCTGACCGGTGCCATCTCCGCGCTGGAAATCCTGTTCTTCGATTTCATGGGCGATCTGGTCGACTGGCTCGGCAGCGCCGATCGCGCCAGCTTCCTGTCCACCCACGGTTCGACCCTGCTGTGGATGGGCACGCTGGTGGTGGTGGTGTACCCGCTGCTGGTGCTGGTGCAGTCGCTGGTGATCCACCAGACCATCTTCGGCAACTACCCGATGATCGCGCGCTGGCTGTCGCACCGCTACCTGCTGCGGCAGAGCGTGTCGTTCTTCCAGGACGAGTTCGCCGGCCGCATCTCGCAGAAGGTCATGCAGACCGCGCTGGCGATCCGCGAGACGGTGATGAAGCTGATGGACGTGTTCGTCTACGTCGCCGTCTATTTCGTCGGCACGGTGATCCTGGTCGGGCGCGCGGACCTGCGCCTGATCCTGCCGCTGGCGCTGTGGCTGGTCGGCTACCTGGTCATCCTGTTCTGGTTCGTCCCGCGCCTGCAGCGGGTGTCGATGGCCCAGTCCGACGCGCGCGCGCAGATGACCGGCCGGATCGTGGACAGCTACACCAACATCCAGACCATCAAGCTGTTCGCCCACACCATGCGCGAGCAGGACTACGCACGCGACGCGATGGACGAGTTCATGGTCACCGTGCACCGGCAGATGCGGCTGGTCACCCAGCTGACCGTCAGCCTGCACAGCATCAACGCGCTGCTGCTGGCCGGCGTGGGCGGACTGGCGGTGATGGCGTGGCTGCAGGGTTCGATCTCGCTGGGCGCGATTGCGGTCGCGATCGCCCTGGTGATGCGCATCCGCTCGATGTCGGACTGGATCCTGTGGGAAGTCGCCAGCCTGTTCGAGAACATCGGCACGGTCGAGGACGGCATGAACACCATCGCCCAGCCGCTGGCGATCACCGACGGCGACGGCGCGCGCGACCTGGAGGTCAGCCGCGGCGAGATCCGCTTCGAGCACCTGCAGTTCCAATATGGCCGCACCTCCAAGGTCATCGAGGATCTGTCGCTGGTCATCCGTCCGGGCGAAAAGGTCGGCATCGTCGGCCGCTCCGGTGCCGGCAAATCGACCCTGGTCAACCTGCTGCTGCGCTTCTACGACCTGGAGGGCGGGCGCATCCTGATCGACGGGCAGGACATCGCCCGGGTCCGCCAGGAGTCCCTGCGCCGCAACATCGGCATGGTCACCCAGGACACCTCGCTGCTGCACCGTTCCATCCGCGACAACATCCGCTACGGACGGCCGGACGCGGACGAGGCGCAGATCGTCGAAGCCTCCCGGCGCGCGCACGCGGATGAGTTCATCCGCACCCTGACCGACGCCAAGGGCCGCAGCGGCTACGACACCCATGTCGGCGAGCGCGGCGTGAAGCTGTCCGGCGGCCAGCGCCAGCGCGTGGCGATCGCGCGCGTGCTGCTGAAGGACGCCCCGATCCTGGTGCTGGACGAAGCAACCTCGGCGCTGGACTCGGAAGTCGAGGCCGCGATCCAGGAACAGCTCTACGCGCTGATGGAAGGCAAGACCGTCATCGCCATCGCCCACCGCCTGTCCACCATCGCCGTGCTCGATCGCCTGGTGGTGATGGACCAGGGCCGCATCATCGAAACCGGTAGCCACGACGAACTGCTGCAGCGCGACGGCCTGTATGCGGCGCTGTGGCGTCGGCAGTCCGGTGGTTTTATCGGATTGGATGTGGCGGAGGTGGGGTGACGGCGGGGATTCGGGATTCGGGATTCGGGATTCGGGATTCGGGATTCGGGATTCGGGAATCGGGAATCGGGAATCGGGAATCGGGAATCGGGAATCGGGAATCGGGAAATGCTGCTCTTGCCTCCCCCTTTGAAAAAGGGGGATTGAGGGGGATTTGCTTTTGGCGCCAAGAGCAAATCCCCCGTCACCTGCTTACGCAGGTGCCCGCCCCCTTTTTCAAAGGGGGCAATTGCGAGCTCCGGTTTTTTGCCTCCCGCTTGGCCCGCCATTCGGCGGTTGAGAAGCGCTTGAGGTGAGGGGGATTTGCTCTTCCCTACACCAGCCATCCGCGCACCACGCACTTCTGCGCGTAGCGCCAGAACAGCAGGGCGATGACGATCAACACCGCCGGCATCACCAGCCCCGCCACGCCGTAGGCATCCCAGGCCGGCGTCACCAGGTAGGCGCCGATCATCTGCACCAGCAGCGCGAGCAGGGAGACGAAGAACATCGTCACCGCCCAGCGTTTCCCCATCAGCATGCCGATTGCACCCAATACGCCGCCGAACACCGCGATCGCGAAGGCCACGTTGAGCCACATCGGCGTCGCCTCGTAGACCTGGCGCTGCTGCTCGGTCATCGCTGCCAGCGCTTCGGCGCTCATGTTCACCTGCATCCAGAACATCGCCACGCCGATCAGGTTCCAGATCAGCGCGAGGACGGCGACCAGCCAGAACCCCTTGGAACGCGGAATCTCCATCGTGCCGTTCATATGCCCTTCCCTCCCCAGGTTGTCGGACGGCGCGAGCATACGCCCGGCGGACTGTCATTGCGCTTACGTCCTCAACGCGGGGCGAGCCTCCAGACAACATTTCCCACATCGTCCGCCACCAGCAACGCGCCGCCGCGGTCGAACGCCACGCCGACCGGCCGACCGCGCGCGTTGCCTTCGGCATCGAGGAAGCCGGTGAGCACGTCGATCGGCGATCCCGTCGGCTGGCCCTGCGCGAACGGCACGAACACCACCTTGTAGCCCGCCGGTTCGGAGCGGTTCCAGGAGCCGTGCAGGCCGATGAACGCGCCTTCGCGGAAACGCGCCGGCATCGGTTCGCCGCGCGCGAAGGCCAATCCCAGCGCCGCCACGTGCGCGCCCAGCGCATAGTCCGGGGCGATGGCGCGCGCGACCCGCGCGGGATCCTGCGGCTGCACCCGCGCGTCCACGTGCGCGCCGTAATAACTGTAGGGCCAGCCGTAGAAAGCGCCCTCGCGCACGCGGGTCAGGTAGTCCGGCACCAGTTGATCGCCAATTTCGTCGCGCTCGTTCACCACCGTCCACAGCGCGCCGGTGACCGGTTCCCATGCCAGTCCGACCGGATTGCGAAGGCCAGAGGCATACACGCGCCGCTGGCCGCTGGCGATGTCGATTTCCAGCACCGCGGCGCGGTCGGTCTCGTGCGCCATCCCGTTCTCGCCGATGTTGCTGTTGGAGCCCACGCCGACGTACAGCCGGCGTCCGTCGGCGCTGGCCAGCAGGCTCTTGGTCCAGTGGTGGTTGATCGGCCCGCCGGGCAGATCGGCGAGCTTCACCGGCGTGGCGTCGATGCGGGTCTGGCCGGCGCGGTACGGCACCCGCACCACCGCGTCGGCGTTGGCGATGTAGAGCTGGTCGCCGACCAGCGCCATGCCGAACGGCGAGAACAGATCCGACAGCAACACGTGGCGGGTCTCGGCGACGCCATCCCCGTCCGCGTCGCGCAACAAGGTGATCCGGTTGGCGCTGGGTACGCCGGCCCCGGCCTTGGCCATCGTGCGCTTCATGAACCAACTGCGCAGTCCCCCCTTCTCGCCGGGCTTGGGTGGCGCGTTGGTTTCCGCCACCAGCACGTCGCCATTCGGCAGCACGTACAACCAGCGCGGATGATCCAGATCGCGGGCGAACGCCTGCACCGCCAGTCCTTCGGCGGCGGTTGGCGCCGCGCCCTCCGGCCAGCCGACCGCGGGAGCAATGTTGACCGTGGGAATCCAGCGCTTCTGCGGAGCCGGCAGTTCCGGCCGCGGCCCGGTTTCGCTGGCCTGTTGCGCAACGGAGGGGGCGCATGCGGTGATCAGCAGCGCCAGCCCTCCTCCCAGGATCTTCCGCATGCCCATGGCCGCGCTCCTCGAGAAGGACGATTCATGCTGGCCCTCCGAGGGCGAACGCCGTGTCAAGACCAGCTCAGGCGTCGTCCTGGCGTTGCACCGACACCGCCGGCACGCCGTCCTCGTCCATCCGCACACGGATTTCGATGGGCCGGCAGCAGACCTGGCAATCCTCGACATAGTCCTGATCCCCGGCCGTATCGTCGACGAACAGCGTGATCGCTTCACCGCAGTAAGGGCAGTCGATATCGGCGGAAGGCAGTTGCGGCATGGGTCGATGCCGGCTCAGGCGGAACCGAGCTGCACGATCTCGCGGATGCGATCCATCCACAGATAGTGCGCGCGTGCGGGATCGCGCTGGTCGTCCAGGCGGACCACCGCGTTGAAGCCTTCCACGCCGTCGGCGTCGCGGAACACCTGCACGCTCGGGCGGGTGGAGACGGTGCCGGTCAGCGTGCCGCCATCGGTGAGGCGCAGTTCCACCACCGCCTCGTCGGGCAGCGCCCGCACCATCGCCTCGAGCCGTTCGATGTCGGCCTGCCGCGTGTACAGCGTCTGCGGAACTTCGATCATGGCCGCCGCTCCAGGGAGGGACGATTCCACTCTAGCGCCGCGACGATAAGCACCCGTGAAGGTGGCGGACCGTCAGGCGATCAGCTCGAGCAGCGCGCGCGCCGCCGGTTCGGACGAGGCGGGGTTCTGCCCGGTGACCAGCTTGCCATCCACCACCACGTGCGGCTGGAACGGCGGAGCGGCCTCGAAGCGCGCGCCCTTGGCCTTCAGCTCATCCTCCAGCAGGAACGGCACGATGTCGGTGAGCTCCACCGCCGCTTCCTCGGCATTGGTGAAGCCGGTGACCCGCTTGTCCTTCACCAGCGGCTGGCTGAGCGTTCCCTGCGCGTGGCGCAGCACCGCCGGTCCATGGCAGACCGCCGCCACCGGCTTGCCGGCGGCGAAACGGGATTCGATCAGGCGGATCGAATCCGCATCCTCGGACAGATCCCACAGCGGGCCATGCCCGCCGGGATAGAACACCGCGTCCACGTCCTCGTCGAGCACGTCCGCCAGCGGCCGCGTCTGCGCCAGTTCGGCGATCGCGACGGTGTCGTTGTTGAAGCGCAGCGTCGCCGGCGTCTGCGCGTCGGCGGCGTCGCTCTTCGGATCCAGCGGCGGCTGGCCGCCGCGCGGCGAGGCGAGCACGATCTCCGCGCCCGCATCCTTGAACACGTAGTACGGCGCGGCGAACTCCTCCAGCCAGAAACCGGTCTTGTGGCCGGTTTCGCCCAGGCGATCGTGCGAGGTCAACACCATCAGGATCTTCATGATCCGGCTCCATGCGGGAACATCGGGGAAGTGGCGACGCTAGCAGCGCAACCGCTAAAGGCAGGTAACGATCCCGTGGCGATCGCGTTACCGTCACCGCCCTGTCAACTTTCCGGATCAGCCCTGCTTGATGCGATGCCCGCCGAATTCGTTGCGCATCGCCGCCAGCAGCTTGTCGGCGAAGGAATCGTCCTCGCGCGAACGCAGGCGCTCCAGCAGCGACATGGTGATGACCGGTGCCGACACGTCCAGATCGATGGCCTCGGCCACCGTCCAGCGGCCTTCGCCCGAATCCTCGACGTACGGCGCGATGCCGGCCAGGGTCGGATTCTTCTTCAGTGCATCGGAGGTCAGGTCCAGCAGCCAGGAACGCACGACGCTGCCATGGCGCCAGATTTCCGCGACCTGCTGCAGATCGATGCCGAAGGCTTCCTTGCGCTCCAGGATGGCGAAGCCTTCCGCGAACGCCTGCATCATTCCGTACTCGATGCCGTTGTGGATCATCTTGGTGAAATGGCCCGCGCCGGAGGGACCGACATGGCCCCAGCCGCGATCGGCCGCCGGCGCGAGGGTTTCGAACACCGGCCGCAGCGCTTCCACCGCCTGCTTATCGCCGCCGATCATCAGGCTGTAGCCTTCGGCCAGGCCCCACACGCCGCCGCTGGTGCCGCTGTCGACGTAGTGCACGCCGGCCTCGGCCAGGCGCGCGCCGCGGCGCATGGTTTCCTTGTAGTTGGAATTGCCGCCGTCGACGACGGTGTCGCCGGCCGACAGCAGCGGCAGCAGCGTATCCAGGGTGTCGTCGACCACGCCCGCCGGCACCATCACCCAGACAATGCGCGGCGACGGCAGCGCGGCCACCACCGCCTGCAGGGAATCGGCAATGGCGATGCCGCGCTCGGCCGCCTGCTTGCGCGCGGGTTCGCCGGGGTCGTAGCCGTGCACGCGGTGTCCGCCGCGGGTGAGGCGTTCGGCCATGTTGGCGCCCATGCGGCCCAAGCCGATCATTGCCAGTTCCATAAATGCTCCTGAGTTCGGGGGAAGTGAGTGGAGGGGGAAATCGCGTGGCTCAGGCGGCCAGCCAGGCCCGCAGCAGGTCGTTGGTTTCGCGCGGCTTTTCCATCGGCGGAAGATGGCCGCAATGGGTGAACACGTGCAATCGCGCGCCGGCGATGCCGGTCTGGAGGATCCTGGATTCCTCCGGCGCGGTCATGCGGTCGTCGTCGCCCACGCCGACCACGGTCGGCATCGACAGGGTGGGCAGCAGCGGCTGCGAATCGGGGCGTTCCAGGATCGCGCGCTGCTGGCGCAGGAAGGCGTCGCGGCCCACCCGCTCGGCCATCGCCATCACCTCCTCGCCGACCGGCGTGTCGACCCGGCTGGCATGCACCAGTTGCGGCAGCAGCTTGCGGGTGACCCCGGCGAAGCGGCCGCGCTCGGCCAGCGCCAGGCTGGCCCGGCGCACCGCCGCGCGCTTGGGCGGATCGGCACGCGCGCTGGTCGACAGCAGCGCCAGCCGCTCCACCCGCTGCGGCGCCTGGCGCAGGATCTCGAACGCCACGTAGCCGCCCATCGACAGCGCGCCCAGCGCGAACCGCGCCGGCGCCCGCGCCAGCACGCGCGCGGCCATCGCGCCGACGCTGTCGTCCAGGGTCAGGTCGGGGACGGTGATGTCGGCCAGGTCGGCCAGGCCCTCCACCTGGTCCCGCCACAGCCGTGCATCGCACAGCAGGCCGGGGAGCAGCAGGAGGGACGGGCGCGGGGAAGAAACGGGCATCCGCGAATTTTAGTCGCCCCGCGCCCCGAAGCCGAGCGCACGATGCTTTCCACGGGCGGAACACGCGCCTGGGCGTACCCTGAAAGGCCCCACGACGCCCCTCCTGAATGCGCATCCTGCTCACCGGCGGCACCGGCTTCATCGGCCGCGCCCTGTGTACCCGGCTCCTGGCCGGCGGCCATCGCCTGACCGTATGGTCCCGCCGCCCCGCCCTGGCCCGCCAGCGCCTGCCCGGCGTGGCGGTCATCGAGGATCTGGCCGAGGCGGGCGAGATAGAGGCGGTGGTCAACCTGGCCGGCGAACCGCTGGTGGGACGCCGATGGAGCGCCCGGCAGAAGCAGGCCATCCGCGATTCGCGCCTGAACACCACCGCCCAGCTGGTGCGCTGGATGGCCCCGCGCCTGCGCCGTCCGCATGTACTGGTCTCCGGCTCGGCGATTGGCTACTACGGCGCGCACGGAGACGCCCTGCTGGATGAATCCACGCCGGCCGGCGACGATTTCGCCGCCGTCCTGTGCCGCGACTGGGAACACGCCGCCATGCAGGCCGAGGATCTGGGCCTGCGGGTGTGCCGCCTGCGCACCGGCATCGTGCTCGGCGCCGACGGCGGCGCGCTGGGGAAGATGCTGCCGCCGTTCCGCTGGGGCCTGGGCGGCCCGATCGGCCACGGCCGCCAATGGATGAGCTGGATCCACCGCGAGGATCTGATCGGCCTGATCCAGTGGCTGCTCGAATTCGAATCCGCGGGCGGCGCCTACAACGGCACCGCCCCCGAACCCGTGCGCAACCGCGAGTTCGCGCGCACCCTCGGGCGGGTACTGCATCGTCCGGCATTGCTGCCGACGCCCTCGCCGCTGTTGCGGCTGGCCTTTGGCGAGGGCGCGCAGTTGATGCTGACCGGCCAGCGCGTCATGCCCATGCACGCGCTGGTGGAAGGCTTCCGCTTCCGCTTTCCGCAATTGGAAGACGCCCTGCGCGACGTACTGGACAAACCCGCCTGACCCGCGCGCAGGCGCATCGCGATCAGAACGACTGCCGCAGCACCAATTCCCAGCTGCGCGGATCACCCAGGTAGACCATGCTGTCGTTCAGCGCGTACACGACGTGGGTGCGGTCGCCGAGGTTGCGACCGCGCAGGGTGAGCCGCGTGTGCGGATTCCATTGCCAGCTCACGTGCGCGCCCCACAGCGCGTAGCCGGCGGTGGACAGCGTGTTGGCCGCGTTCGCATGACGCGAGGACACGCCACGCAGGTCCACGCCGGCCGACCAGCGATCGTCGAAGGCGTAGTCCACCCACAGGTTGCCGACCCGCGCGGGCGTGTTAGCCGGCCGGTTGCCCGCGCGCGACACCGGCACGCCGCCAACGTTCTCGAAGAAATCATCAAGGCTCGCGTCCACCCAGGCCAGGTTGCCCTGCGCATCCAGTCCCTCCAGCGGTTGCCAGCCGAAGGTGGCTTCGACGCCGCGCGCCGATTGCCTGCCGATCGGCAGGGTCTGGCCGGGATTGGCCGGATCGCTGATGGCCAGGTTGTGGCGCACGATTCGGTAGGCCGCCAATGTCGCGAAGTGGCGGCCATCGCGCGACTGGAATTTCGCGCCCAGTTCGCCCTGGCGGCCGGTGGTCAGATCGAAGTCGCGCACGTTGGCGAAGCTGGCCGTGCTGAGGATGCCGGCAGGCGGATCGGCGGCGGTGCTGTACTGCACGTACACGCTGGCCTGCGGCGTGATCGCCCAGTTCAGCGCGGCGCGGCCGGTGGTGGGCGTGTACTCGCGTTCGAACCGTGCCGGATTGCTCGCGCTGGCGGCGCGATGATTGACCACGTCCAGGCGGATGCGATCCCGGCGCAGGCCGGTCAGCAGTGACAGCGACGGGGTCAGTTCGGTCAGGTTCTCGACGAACAGGGCCTGGGTATGCAGTCGATTGGTGCGATCCGGCCGGTAGGCGAGCTGCGCGCCGGGCACGTCGAGGAAATCGCCCGGGGTGACCGCATCCAGCGGCACGGTGTCGATCACCGCCGGCAGCGATTGCGGGAAGCGGGTCTGGCGGTTGTAGCTGATGTCCAGTCCCGCGTTCCAGCGCGACGGCAGCCGGCCCAGGGCTCCGTCGTGCGACCACTCCAGCCGGTTGCCGTAGACCTGCTGATCGTGGCGCTGAAGCAGCGCGCCCGAGCGGATCACGCTACGGTTGTCGGCGCTCAGGCGATAGCTTTCGACATTGCGGTAATCACGCAGGGCGTCGTAGTGGTAGATCGTGTTGCGCACGGTGTCCGCCGCGCCCGGCGACCACTCCAGGATCGAGCGCGCCCACAGCACGTCCTGCCCGTAGTAGCCATCGGACACGTTGTAGTTGCGACCCACCGTTTCCGGCAGCACCGCCAGGCGCCCGCCGGCCGGTTGGCGCACCGGCGTGCCCCAGTAGGGACGGTCGTTGTCTTCCCGCTGATGCTCCAGCGCCAGCGTGTGGCGCAGCGTGGGCGTCCATTGCGCCAGCCACGACGCGGCGACGGTGGTCGCCTGGCGCCGCTGGCCGTCGATGGCGCTGCCGGCATCGCGTGTGCTGACATCCAGCCGCAACGCCTGGCGCGCGGCGTCGCCGCCCAGGCGCAGGTTGGCGCCCATCGCCACGCTGCGATCACGGAAGGAGCCGATGCCGGCCTGCCATTGCGCGTCGTCGCGTTCGAGGTTCGCCAGCCGGGTGACGTAGTTGATGGTGCCGCCGACCGCGCCGGCGCCGTACAGGAAACTCGACGGGCCGCCGATCGCTTCCACCCGTTCGTACTGCCAGGCGTCGACCGGGCGCGCGGCGATCGAGGCGTACTGCACGTCGATGCCATTGAACAGCTGGGTGATCTGGCTGCCGGAAAAACCGCGCAGGGTCACCGCGTTGCCGTTGCCCGGCGGCGAAGCCACGGTCAGGCCGGGAATGCCGGACAGCGCCTCCTGGGTAGTGCGCACGCCGCGCGCATCGAGCGTGTCGCGATCGAGGATGGTGATCGAGGCTGGCGTCTCGCGCACGCTCAACCCGAGCCGGGTGCCGGTTCCGGCCGGCGCATCCAGCGCGGCGCGCCGGCCTTCGACGCGGACGGCGTCGAGGGTGGTGGCCTGCGCATCGGCGGGTTGCGAATCCGCATCGGCGGCGCGCGCCATCGCGGACGGGAGAACGGAAGACAGGGCCGCGAGCACGGCCAGGGAAAGGCGGGACGCGCGAAGCGCGCCGCGATGATGCATCGACATGAACGTAAGACTCCGGAAGCGGCGCATGCGGCGCCGTGGGGAACAGGGGCGGTGATGGCGTTGCGCTACGCCGCTGGTGGTCCCCGGCAACCCGCTCCCGCCGGCCGGAATGCTTTTCGCGTCAATGATGTTTCAAATCCACGCCCAGGCGCGGGCGGGCACGGCGACGCCGCCCAGTCGAACGCCTCCGGTGGCGGCGGCAGCGCGGCGGCCAGCGGGCATTGCGGACAGGCGTCGCCCTCGTCCGGCCAACTAGACGTCGGCGCGGCCGGCGCTTTTTCCCGTGCCGCGTTCGCGCGGGTATCCACCCACTTCAATCCGACGGGCGTGCACAGTTCGACCCATCTGGTCAGCACGTCGCCGCCGCGGCTGGCGAGCACGCGACTGATCGACGGCGCGAACACGAGCAGCAGCGCGGCCAGCAACGCCAGCCGCGCCGCCGCCCGCGCGATCGGAATTCCGGGACGCACCCGCGCGCTCCCTCAGCGCACCGACGCGCCTTTCAACCGCGGTTTTCCGTCATCCACATCGGTCCACACCAGCCAGGCGGCGCCATCGGCCCAGCGCAGGCGCGGCATCCCGCTGGCGCGTCCGCGCGCGGCCAGCGTGGCGACCTCCACGCGGGTGGCGGATTGCCAGCGCGGATCGTAGCTGCCCAGCACGATGCGCTGGCCGCCCGCGCCGGTTTCCTCCAGCCAGCTGGCCAGCACGCGGCCATCACCCAGCGCCAGGCCCAGCCGGCCCAGCACCTGTCCGCCGCGCGCGAGCGTGACCGGTGCGTCGAAATGATCGCCCGCGTCGCCGGAGTGGGCCGCGCGCAGTTCCGGCGTACCGTCGGCCTCGGTGTACCACGCCACCCAGACATCGTTGCCGCGCGCGGCCACCACCGGACCATTCACCGGGCATGCGGGCATGTGCCAGCCATCGGTGTGCACATCGCGCGGCGTGGTCCATGCCTGCCCATCGAAGCGGACGATGCGGGTGTCGCGGATCTCGCCCGCGGTGCGTCCGCGATACACCACCACCACGCCGCGTTCGGTGATCGCCGACGCGGTGGTGCAGCAATCGCAGGTGGACGCATCGAGCGGCCATTCGGCCAGTTGCCGCGCCTGCGCGCCGTACAGCGCCGCGCGCAGCATCATCGCGCCGCCACCGCCGTGATGGTCGCCGTCGTGCGCGGCATCGGCGGAACGATCGACGCCGGCGGCCGCCTTCTGGCGGCTGTCCAGCCAGGCGATGCCGAGCTGGTCCTGCGCCTGTGCCCAGAAGGTCACGAAGCCGTGATCGCCACGGGTACCCGCCGGATGCACCAGCTGCGGCGCGCTCCAGCTGCGTCCACCATCGCCGGAACGCACCAGATCGATGCCGTAGTCCATCCGCGAAGGCCCGGTGCTGCGCAGCCAGTGCGCCCACAGCGAGCCATCGGGCAGCGCCTGCACATGCGGGGTGTCGGCCCAGTTGAGGAACCAGTCGTTGCCTTCGGCGATCGTGATCGGCGCCTGCCAGTTCTCCTGGTCGGCCCACGCCAGGCGCAGGCGATGCGCATCGCCGGTCGCCGGTTCCACCCAGCTCAGCAGGCGTCGGCCATCCGGCGCGATTACCAGATCCGGCTGCGCGGCGCCGACGGGCGCGGGCAGGCTCCACTCGCGCACCCGGGCGGGCGCGGGTTGCGCCGGCGTGGATGCCGCGCGCTCCGTTTCCGGCTCCATGCGTTCGCGTTCACCGCAGGCGGCCAGCAGGCCGAGCAGGCCCAGCGCGCCCACGCGCAGCAAGGTGGAAACGGCAACAGCGGGAGCACGACGGCTCCCGCGGACGGCAAACGGCGACGCGCTCCGGCGCGTCGGCAGATGAACGGACATCGGCATTCTCCAAAGCACGGGCGCGGCCACACGACCGCGGGAACAGCTCGGTACGCGTGGTTCAGAAAATCGTGGGCGGGCCCTGTCCGCCCAGTCCGCGCACGCGGACCGGCGCACGTGGCATGGAATGGCGTCCGTGTACCACGAGCCTCGGCAAGGGCGGCAACGGCACCTGCGCGATCAGCGACAGCGGCATCGGCGGCAACGACGACGCCAGCGGGCAATAGGCGCAATCCGCGTCGGCGGGCGTGGCCGGATGCGCGGGCGTGGCGTCTCCGGCCGGCGCGGCCGTGTCCACCCACTTCAGACCGCTGGCGGTGCACAGTTCGACCCAGCCGGCCATCGCGCCGGAAGCACCCGCGGCCAGCACCCGGCTCAGCGCGGGCGCGAACGCCAGCAGCAGCATGGCGCAGAGCGCCAGCCGGGCCATCGGACGGGAAAAGGCGGGGTTCCGGATCACGACCGGGATTCTAGTCATCGGCGACGCCCCGTGCGCGCCAGGCCAGCCGCGCAAGTGCCTGATCCGGCGGGCGTGCGACGAAATGTCGCACGTCGGTCAGGATGCCGCGGCCTCCGCCAACGCCCGCGCGCCGGCCTGGCGGGCACGATGGCGCCAGCACCACAACGCCATCAGCACGCTGGTGATCGCCAGCATGAAACCGAACTCGTCCACCGCGTACACGGTGACCAGACCCGTCTCGACCGTCAGCAGGGTGAATACCGGCGTGATCACCGCGTTGTGGCTGCCGTGCAGGATCGCGGCGGTCCAGACGCTGCCGGTGCTTTCGCGCAGCCAGGCATAGACGAAACTCAGGCCGGTCACCATGACGGTGAAGCACGCCATCGCGAAGGGCTTGGGCGGATCGCCGGGAAAGTTCAGCCAGAACAGCACCGGGTAGTGCCAGGCCGCCCAGATCAGGCCGGTGGACAGGGCACCCGCCCCGAACCCGAATCGTCGCGCCAGCCGCGGCCCCAGCAGCCCGCGCCAGCCGATTTCCTCGCCCAGCGCCATCGCCACGTTGAGGATGAAGCCCATGCCCAGTTGCAGGGCCAGCATCATCGCGATGACTTCGCCGTCGGAGGCATCGGGCAGGCCGATCACGCGACGCGCGTACGGCAGGTAGATCTCGGTGGAGAGCCGCCCCAGGCCGGTCGCCCAGATGATCCCGTAGGCGAACAGGCCGTAACCAATCGGAATCAGATAGCTCAACCGGGCAAGGCGCCCGCCGGGCCAGCGCCAGCCCAGGTTCGCCAGCGGTATCCGCGCCAGCAGGCAGGCGGCCACGGCGGCCAGGCCCGGACTCCACATCAGCCCGGTGACGTACAGGCGCCGCCCTTCGGCGTTGGCGAAGGACAGGTTGAGCAACAGATAGAACGGCAGGCTGAAAAGAACGGTCAGCAGCAGGAACAGCACCACGGGATGGCGACGCAGCATGACGACGACTCGAGGGGCCCCGGTGGCATCATGCCAGCTTGTCCCCCCGCCCGCAGCCATGGACCTCCAACAGACCCAACGCTTCTGCGCCGGCCTTCCCGGCGCCACCGTCACCGAATGGGGCGAGCCGGCCAACCTGTTGGCCTACTTCGTCGGCGGCAAGCGCTTCGCCCACTTCAAGACCAGCGCGCCGGAGCGCTGGCGCTTCAGTTTCAAGGTCGCGCCGGAGCGCTTCCTGGAGCTGACCGATCAACCGGGCATCAAACCGGCACGCTGGCTGGGCCGCTACCGCTGGATCACCGTGGTGGACGTGTGCGCGATGCCCGATGAGGAATTGCAATCGCTGATCCGCTGGTCGTACCGGGCGGCGCTGGCCACGCTGAGTCGCGCGCGGCAGCGGGAGATCGCCGGCACCACGACGACGCCGGCGAATCAGCCCGCGCGCGTGAAGAAGCGTCAGGTTTCGCCCAGGTAATCCATCTTGCCCAGCGGCACGCCGTTGTGGCGCAGGATGGCGTAGGCGATGCCGACATGGAACAGCAGGTTGGGCAACACGAAGCCCAGCAGATAGTCGCGACCGCTGAAATGCTGGTCGCCGCTGCGACGCGGCAGCACCACGTCCCTGCCCTCGCTGCCGTCGACCTGCGCCGGCGTGAAGCTGCCGAGGAACTCCAGCGCGCGATCCAGCCGCGCCTGCAACTCATCGAAACTGGTTTCATTGTCCTCGAAGCGCGGCGAGTCCACGCCGGCCAGCCGCGCCGGCGCGAACTTGGCGGTATCGGTGGCGATCTGCACCTGCCGCAGCAGCGGCAACATGTCCGGATACAGGCGCGATTGCAGCAGCACCGCCGGGTCGTAGCCCTGCGCCAGCGCATGCGCCTGGCCCTTGGCGAGGATGTGCTTGAAGTTGCGCAGGGCGCGGATCAGCACGGGAACGGAGGCCTGGTACATCGACAGCGATTCGCTCATGGCGGCGGCTCGGGACAGGGAAGCGCGCAGCTTAGACAAGTCCGATGGCGGTGATTAGTCCTTCCCGGCGGGAGAGTCCATCCCGAATCGCGTGCTGCGTCCGCATCCCCCGCGTCAAGGAACGGGCGCGCGTTGCGCGCAATCCATCGCGGAAGTCCAGTGCCGATGCGTCATTCCTTCGTTCCATCGACGGGAAACTGCATCGCCGATGCCGCCGTTTGTTCCGGCGTCCGCATCCCTATCTTTGCTTCGCACGACGGCTGCCCAGGCACTCCGCCAGGACCCGTCGCCACACGCATCGCAACTCCCTCCCCCGCGCGATGCATGCAGGAGTTTCAGACATGAAGAACAACAACAAGCTGTCCCGTGCCCTTCTTTCCGCCGTGCTGCTGGGCGGCATCGCCTTCGGCGCGCAGGCCGCCGAACCCAAGGGCTTCTATGCCGGCGTCGGCGCCGGCCAGTCCAGCGTGGACGAACAGCGCTACGACGACGAGGACACTGCGTTCTCGGTGTTCGGCGGCTACCAGTTCAACCACTGGTTCGGCCTGGAAGCCGGCTATTCGGATCTCGGCAAGCTGGAACCGCGCGGCAACCTCGGCCGTCCGCTGGAAGCCAGCAGTATTTCGCTGACCGCGGTCGCCACCGTGCCGTTCACCGACAAGTTCTCCGGCTATGCCAAGGCCGGCATCCAGCGCTGGGATCTGGATCGCGCGTTGCCGGAAGTCACCCGCACCCGCGACGACAGCGGCACCGATGCCACCTACGGCCTGGGCCTGCAGTACCGCTTCACCGACAAGGTGGCGTTGCGCGGCGAATACAGCCGCTTCGAGATCGAGGACGCGGACCTGGATCTGGCGCAGTTGCAGGTCCGCTACGACTTCTGATCCCCCAGCAAGTCGCGCCTGGAAAACCGCCGGCCCGTCCGGCGGTTTTCGTTCGTATGCGGGGACGCGGTAGCATCGCCCTCCCCCTTGTTCCCTGGCGAGCCTCCCGATGTCCCACTGGTCCGATCTGATCCGCGACGTACCCGATTTCCCCAAGCCGGGCATCGTGTTCAAGGACATCACCCCGGTGCTGGCCGACGCCGACGGCTTCGCCGAGGCGATGGCCGAACTGGCCGAACCCTGGCGCGGCACCGCGCTGGACGCGGTGATCGGCGTGGAATCGCGCGGCTTCATCCTGGGCGCGGCGCTGGCGCGCGAACTCGACATCGGCTTCGTGCCCGTGCGCAAACCCGGCAAGCTGCCCGCGCGCACCCTGACCCTGGACTACGCGCTGGAATACGGCAGCGACCGGCTGGAAATCCACGCCGACGCCCTGCCCGCCGACGCGCGCGTGCTGGTGATCGACGACGTCCTCGCCACCGGCGGCACCCTGCGCGCGGCGGTGGCGCTGGCGCGCCAGCAGGGCGCCGAAGTGGTCGGCGCCGCGGTACTGGTGGAACTGGCATTCCTCGGCGCACGCGAACGCTGGAACGACCCGGCGCTGCTATGGTCCGTCCTGGCGTTCTGAGCGCAAACACCATTCCCCCTGCAGGAGCGACGTAAGTCGCGACAGCCCGCGATGACGATAGGAAAAAAGCTCGCGACTCACGTCGTTCCCACAGGCTGGCTCCTGATCATCCTGCCATGCCTGGGCCTGCTCGCCGGATGCCTGTCGGACACCCTCGATGCGGTCTATGACAACCTGGCCGAGGCTCGCGCCGATGGCGCCATCGACCGCGGCTGGATTCCCGCCTGGGTGCCGGAGAGCGCGACCGCGCTGCATGAAGTGCACAACCTGGACACCAACGTCAGTGCGCTGGCGTTCGACCTGCCCGGCGATACCCGCATACCCTTGCCCGACGGCTGCCTCCCGGCCACTTATGCGCAGACGCTGCCGGTTCGGTTCGCGCGTTCCTGGTGGCCTTCGCAGGGGATGCTTGCCTCGCAGTACAACTTCTTCACCTGTCCCGCCCCTTACACTGGATTCGAGTTCGTCGGGATGCGCCACGACGGCCGCCACATGGTGCACTGGCGTACCTACGCACCGGATTGACCTCCGTCCCCCTCTCCCCTGTGGGAGCGACGTGAGTCGCGAGCTCTTGTACCTTCACCCAGGCAGGGTCGCGACTGACGTCGCTCCTGCATAGGAAGATCGTCTTGCTAGCCTGTGGGAGCGACGTGAGTCGCGAGCTTTTCCGGCAGCCCATGGTTGCATCGCTTTCATTGGGAATGCGGACCGGATTTCTCCCTGCCGACAGGCACTAGCCCATCCGGCATATGGCCCGGCAGGGAGCCCGTGCTAACGTCGCCCACGGCCACAACGGGCGTGGACAGGCGAGGAGAGACGCGTGGCCTGCCCGTTGTCGGCTCCTTGGTTTCTCCCGGCCCGCATTCGCTTCCCCGGCCGCCGCTGCTCCGCACCACGCTCCAGCTGTCCGTTTCCACGACACGTTCCGGCAAGGGGAATCCATGGCATCGATGAAGCAAGCCGCGCCTCCGCTGGAGGACGCGAAGATACCGGTGAAGATCAAGTTGTCCGCGCTGTGGGCCAGCCTGATGCTGTGTTTCGTGTACGGCGACTATTTCGGCCTGTACGTGCCGGGCAAGCTGGGCAACATGATTGACGGCCGGATGGGTCCGCTCGGCGCGGTGACCCAGAACGTGCTGGTCGGCACCTCGATCATGATGGCGATACCGGCATTGATGGTGTTCCTGTCGCTGGTGATGAAGCCGGCGATCAGCCGTTGGGTGAACGCGCTGCTGGGCCTGGCCTATGCCGCCATCATGGTGCTGACCATGCCGGGCGCATGGCGCTTCTACCAGTTGCTCGGCGTGGTCGAGATCCTGCTGTGCCTGGCCATCGTCGGCCTCGCGCTGAAATGGCCGCGCCGGCCGCTCTGACGCTCCCGGACTCATGCCCATGAACATGGATTCCGCCGTCACCCTGCACCATCCGCGCACTACCGCCCGCATCGCCGGGTTGCTTTACCTGATCGTGGTGTTGGCCGGCATCTTCAGCATTGCCTACGTACCGTCACAGACGCAGGTGGCGGGCGACGCCGCCGCGACCGTCGCGAAGATCACCGCGAACGAAGGCCTGTTCCGGCTCGGCATCTCCGCCGGACTGGTCTGCTATCTCGCGTTCCTGTTGCTGCCGCTGGCGCTGTACCGCCTGCTGGCACCGCATGGCAGGACCGCGGCCACGCTGATGGTGGCGTTGGCGGTGGCCAGCGTGCCGCTGTCGTTCTTCAACCTGCTGCACAAGCTCGACGTGTTGAGCCTGCTCGGTGGCGCCGACGACCTGCGCGCGTTTTCTCCCGACGTACTCAACGCGCAGGTGATGCTGGCGCTCAAGGGCTACGCCAACGGCATCCTGGTGTCCAAGCTGTTCTGGGGACTGTGGCTGCTGCCGTTCGGCTGGCTGGTGTTCACTTCGCGCCTGTTGCCGCGCGTACTGGGCATCCTGCTGATGCTGGGTTGCCTGGGTTACGTGATCGATGTATCCGCCCGCCTGCTGATGCCCGGCTTCGCGGAGACCGCCGTGGCGGGATATATCACCCTGCCCGCGACCCTGGGCGAGATAGGCACCTGCCTGTGGCTGCTGGTGATGGGCGTGCGCGCACCCGCACGCCGGTAACCGCCATCGCGGCCGCTGGCGTCCGCCGATGGGCGGCAGGTGCGCGATGCCGGCGCTTCCGGCATCATCCGCCGACCTTCCGGCCACCGGCCGGACACCACGGAGCAACGCATGCGGACGCGGAACCGGCAGGCACGGACACAGGCGTCATGGAAAGCGGCACTGCTGGTATTCGCATGGTTCGTCATTCCCCTCGGCGTGCACGCGCAGACCCTGGCCTGGCCGGACAAGCCGCTGGACTCCGGCACGGCGCTCGAAGGACAGGTGCCCGCGCTCGCCCGCAAAGTGCTGGCCGGCTACGAGGATCCGGATCGCGAACGCGAGCTGATCAACCGGGTGCGCCTGCAGATGGCCGCCGGGCAACCGAAGGCCGCGCTGGCGAGCATCGCCGCGTTGCGCGAGGTGCGCCGGGAAACAGCGCCGGAGCAGGCCGACGTGCTGTTCATCCAGTACGCAATCGATGCCGATGCGCGCTTGCGCGGCGAAACCCATCCGGCCGCCGCGTTCCGCCGCGCATTCGCGCGCCTGGATGACCGACAGGCCGCCCGCACCCTGCCGGTGATGGGCGCGGATCTGCCGCGCGCGCGTCGCGATCTCGACGCGGCGCTGGAAAAGCAGCGCGGCAAGACGCGCATCGAGCAAACCGACGCGCTGGAACTGATCCGGCTGTACCAGTTCCACACGGTCTACGCGGCGCTGCTGCCGGTGCTTCCGGACCTGTTGGCCGAGGACGAGGCCAGGCGCTATGTCATCGAACGCGACGTGGTCGTCCCCGGTGCGGACGGGACGAGCCTGCGCGGCCTGGTGGTGCGGCCACGACGTATGGCCGCGCCGCAGCCGGTGCTGCTGGGCTTCACCATCTACGTCAACGACAGCTGGTCGCTGGCCGATGCGAAGGCGGCGGCCGCGCACGGCTATGTGGGCATGTTCGTCTACAGCCGCGGCAAGGCCGGCGCGCCGGGTGAGCCCGTACCCTATGAACACGACGGCGAAGACGCCGCCGCCGCGATCGACTGGATCAGCCGGCAGCCGTGGTGCGACGGCCGCGTGGGCATGTACGGCAACAGCTACAACAGCTTCACCCAATGGTCCGCGGCCAAGCACCGCCCGCCCGCGCTGAAGGCGATGCTGACTTCGGCCTCGACCGCGCCGGGCATCGATATCCCGATGCAGGGCAACATCTTCCTCAATTTCTTGTACCCGTGGCCGCTTTGGACCGCCGCCAACGCGACCCTGGACGCCGACAGCTACGGCGACGAGGAACGCTGGCGGCAACTGGATGCGAACTGGTACCGCAGCGGTCGCGCCTACCGCGACCTGCCCGCCATCGACGGCCACCCGAATCCCTATTTCTCGCGCTGGCTGGAACACCCCACCTACGACGCCTACTGGCAGGCGATGACCCCGCAGGGCGACGAATTCGCCGCCATCGACATCCCCGTGCTCGCGGTCACCGGCTATTTCGACGGCGCGCGCGTGGGAGTGCAGCACTACTTCGACGAACACAGGCGGCACAACCCCAACGCGAATCACACCCTGCTGATCGGACCGTACAACCACTTCTCCATGCAGGCCGGCGTGGCGCGCGTCCAGGAAGGCTACGAGGTGGATCCGGTTGCGCTGATCGATCTGCCAGCGTTGCGTTTCCAGTGGTTCGATCACGTCCTGCGCGGCGGCCCGCGTCCGGACGTCCTGAAGGACCGGATCAACTACCAGGTGATGGGGGCCAACACGTGGAAGCATGCCGCCTCCCTCGACGCCATGGCCAACCAGCGCCAGCGCCTGTACCTGCAACCGGCCATGTCCGGCGGCACAGAGGGAGCGCTGTCGGAACAGGCGCCTGGCAAGCGCGCCGAGAGCCTGCTGACCGTGGATCTTTCCGACCGCAACGACGCCAACTGGAATCCGCCGGCGCTGTCGATGCTGGATGCGCTGGATCCGCACGCTGCGCTGGTGTTCCGCAGCGCGCCGCTGACGGCGCCGGCCGAGCTGTCGGGCCTGTTCTCGGGCCAGCTCGACTTCATCACCAACAAGCGCGACTTCGACCTCAACCTGGCCCTGTACGAACAGCTACCCGACGGACGCCACCTGCTGCTGTCCTGGCATCTCGGTCGCGCCAGCCACGCGCGTGACCGCGGCCGTCGCGAACTGCTGACGCCCGGCAAGCCGCAATCGATCACTTTCCGCAGCGAACGCCTGGTCAGCCGGCAGTTGCAGCCCGGCAGCCGGCTGGTGGTGGTGCTGGGTGTCAACAAGCAGCGCGACATGCAGGTCAACTACGGCAGCGGCAAGGAGGTCGGCGAAGAAACCATCGCCGACGCCGGCGCACCGCTGGAAATCCGCTGGCGGGACAGTAGCCATATCGAGGTGCCGTTGCTGCGTTGAGCGTCTTCGCCACGCCACGCTTGCGACTGGCGCCTCCGTGTCGTAGACATGCGTTCGTCCGTCGCAAAAGCAATCCTTCATGAACTCGCCTTACCAACCACCGCAATCACCCATCGGCGCGCCGTCCCGCAAGCGCAGGTTCGCCCACGTGGTGACGGCCTTCGCTGCGGGGCTGGTGGTGGTTCCCCTATTGGCGCATCTGCTGGACCGCCTGGGCCTGCGGTTCGGCCGCATCGGTTCCGCCAACACCGCGTTCTGGAGCGCGGTCGCATGGGGAAGCCTGCTGGCCGCCGCCTCGGTCTACCGGCATCAGCGCCTTCCGCTGGCATGGGCAGGCGCCATCGGCGTGGCGATCGTGTTGCTCCTGCTGGCCGCCCCTTCGATTTGGGCGTGGGTGCTGCCCTAGCCTCCGGACGTCAGTTGCGCAGCGCGCGCCCGCACATCGCCACACCGACCATCATCGCCGCCAGCAGCAGGAACGCGATGGGCAGGCTGCTGTGGTGGGCGACGAAGCCGATGCCGGCCGGACCGGTCAACACGCCGGCATAGGCGATCGTGGTCATCGCCGGCACCGCCAGCGCCTGCGGCATGACCTTCTGCCGGCCGGCGGCGGTGAACAGCACCGGCACGATGTTGGAGCAGCCCAGGCCCACCAGCGTGTAGCCGACCAGCGACCACTGCCATTGAGGCAGGCAGGCCGACAGGGTGATGCCGGCGGCGGCCAGCAGGCCGCCCTGCCACACCACCCGCGAGGGTCCCAGCCGCGCGACGATCGCATCGCCGGCAAACCGTCCGGCGGTCATCGCCAGCGCGAAGCAGGCGTAGCCGAACCCGGCCTGCGCCGACGCCATGCCCCGCTGTTCGGTCAGGAACACTGCGCTCCAGTCGAGCATCGCGCCTTCGGTCAGGAACACCACGAAGCCCAACACGCCCAGCAGGATCACGAAGCCGTGCGGCACCGCGAACAGCGGTCCCTCGTGCGGACTGCCATAGGGCAGCAGGCCACGCCAGTTGAAAGCCAGCAGCAGCAGGATGAAGGCCGACCAGAACAGGGTCATCGCCAGCGGCGCCACGCCCAGCGACATCATCACCGCCGCCCCGGCCGCGCCAACGATACCGCCCAGGCTGAAGAAGCCGTGGAAGCCGGACATCATCGGACGGCCCGCCGCTTCCTCCACGATCACTGCCTGCACGTTGAACGCGCAGTCCGCCGCGCCAATCGCCGCGCCGAACACGAACAGCACCGCGCCCAGCGCGTACACCGACGGCACCCAGGCCAGCAGCGGCAACATCAGGCTGGACACGACCGTGCACAGCACCAGCACCACCCGGCAGCCCTGTCGCGTGGTCCAGGCGCCGGCCAGCGGCATCGCGATCAGCGAGCCCAGGCCCAGGCACAGCAGCAGCGCGCCGAGCGAGGCTTCATCCAGCGCGGTGCGCGCCTTGGCGAACGGCACCAGCGCCGCCCAGACCGCCACGGCGCAGCCGGCGGCGAAGAACAGCAGGCGGGTGGCGCGGTACTCGACACGGGAGATGGGGGAATCGGAGGCGGCAACGGACATCGGACGATTCTCGCGGGGGACGGGAACGGAGCAGCGGCGTTCAGCGCCGATCGGCGCGGAGCACGGCGATTTCCTGCTGCTCGAAGGATCTGCGCAGGCTTTCCAGCGCATCGTGCTCGACGATGAGGTGGTCGATCTGGTGCAGCGAGGCGAACTGGAAGCGCGCGTCGGCGCCGAACTTCTCGTTCATCACCACCACCGCGGTCTCGCCGCTGCACTCGATCATCGCACGCTTGAACAGCGATTCCTCGGCATCGTTGCCCCACAGGCCACTGTCGATGTCGACCGCGCAGGTACCGGGGAAGCACAGATCCGCACGCACGCGCCGCAGCTCCTGCACGGCCTGCGCGCCGATGGCCGCGCCGATCCGGTGTTCGATGCGCCCGCCGATGATCAGCACTTCCACGTCCGTGCGTTCCATCAACCGGAAGGCGATGTCGGGCGCGTTGGTGACCACGGTCAGCTCGAAGTTGCGCGGCAGCGCGTCGGCGATCGCGCTGTTGGTGGATCCGGCGTCGAGGATGATCGTCTGGCCCTTGCGCAGCAGGCCCAGCGCCTTGCGCGCGAGCAGCTGCTTGCGCTCCGAATCCTGGCCCTGGCGCTGCAGCAGCGGCTTCACTTCCGGCGCATGCAGCAGCGCGCCGCCATAGATGCGCCGGCACAGGCCGCGTGCGGCCAGTTCGCGCAGATCGCGGCGGATGGAGTCCTCGGACACCGCGAATTCCTGCGCCAGTTCCACCGCCAGAACCCGGCCCTGCGCGTGCAGGCGCTGCAGGATGCGCTGCTGGCGTTCCTCGGGCAGCAGATCGATGCCGGTCGACTGGCTCATGGCATCGTCTCCGCCAAGTTGATGGCCACGCCCAGCCGCGCGAGTTCGTGGCGCAGCAGGGAGGCGTCGCGGAAGTGGATCGCATGCATGCCCAGGCGCGCGGCGGCCTCCGCGTTGTAGGCCATGTCGTCGATGAACACCGTGCGCTCGGCGAGCAGGCCGTGGCGCTCCATCAGCAACCGGAAAATCGCCGGATCCGGCTTGGCCAGGCGCTCCTGGCCGGACACCACGATGCCGTCGAACCAGCCGAGGAAGTCATAGCGTTCGAGCGCATGCGGGAAGGTCTCGCGCGACCAGTTGGTCAGCGCATAGAGCCGGCAGTCGCCACCGCGCAGTTCGTCCAGCACCCGCACGGTCGGCGCCAGCGCCTCGCCCAGGGTTTCAATCCAGCGGTCACGGTAGGCGCGGATGCGCCCGGCCTGGTCCGGATGCCGCGCGATCGCCTCGTCCACCGCCTCGTCCCAGCTGCGGCCGGCATCCTGCGCGGCGTTCCAGGCCGGACTGCACACCTCGGCGAGAAACCATTCCATGCCGGCGACGTCTTCGCCGAACAATTGCCGGTAGAGATAGCGGGGATTCCAGTCGACCAGCACGCCGCCCAGATCGAAAACGATGGCGTCGATGGCCGGTGCCTGGGCGGGCACGGGAGCGGGTTCCGGGCGGTTCATGGGGGAATGACCTGGTGCGGATTCGCCATGATTGTGCATAAACATGCACAATCATGCAATATCAGGCAAGCGTCCGCCGGTTCCGATCGTTGCTGCGCCACGTCACGAGGGGTTCGTGGGCGACGGTTACACTCCGGCGCTCCCCCGCACGAACCCGGAAGCCATGCGCCGACTCGCCGCCCTGCTGCTCGTCCTGTCCACCGCCCTGACGGGGTTTGCCGCCTCGGCGGCCGACGCCGCCATCGCTCCCTTGAAGGTGATGGCCTTCAACGTCCGCCTGCCCACCGACGCCGATGGCGACAACCGCTGGCAGGCGCGCAAGGACATCCTCGTGGACACCATCCGCGACCAGCGTCCCGTGGTGTTCGGGACCCAGGAACTGTTCGCCGAGCAGGGCGATTACATCGTGCGGCAGTTGCCGGAATACGCCTGGTTCGGTGTCGGCCGCCGCGGCGACGCCGAAGGCGCCGGCGACGAGCACATGGGCGTGTTCTACCTGCGCGACGAACTGAAGGTGATCGAGTCCGGCGATTTCTGGCTGTCGGACACGCCGGAGGTGGCCGGCAGCATCACCTGGGGCAACCTGTATCCGCGCATGGTCACCTGGGCGCTGTTCGAACGCATCGCCGATGGCCGCCGCTTCTATTTCTTCAACACCCACCTGCCCTATCGCGACGAGGACGAACCCATCCGCGAGCGCGGCGCCGCGCTGCTGCTGAAGCGCCTCTCGGCGCTGCCGGCGGAGGTGCCGGTGGTGGTCACCGGCGATTTCAACACCGGTCCGGAAAGCCGCGTGCATGCGCTGCTCACCGCCGATCTGGCCGATGCCTGGGAACGCAGCACGCAACGCAGCGGTCCGGAGGCGACGTTCCATGCCTTCTCCGGCAAGGCCGATCGCCGCATCGACTGGATCCTGGTGCGTGGCTTCGAGGTGGGTCCGGTCTCCACGGTGACCGACCACGAGAACGGCCGTTACCCTTCGGATCACTTCCCGGTGGTGGCCGAATTGCGCTGGACGGCCATGCCCTGATCGAGGGGCTGGCGTCACGGTCGCGTCCGGCATAGGCTGCGCGGACGCGCGGTGACCGTCCCGGAGGGGGAAGGCACGACGACCGGGGGCATCCCGTGCGGCAGGTCGAAGTTCCTTTTCCTCCCTTCGAAAGGACACGCACCATGACGCCCTCGTTCTCGCCGCTCGGCATCGTCCATACCGTCCTCAGCCTGCTGCCCGTCGTGTTCGGCGCGATCGCGCTGATCCGCGACGGCCGCATCGAACCCACCTCGCGTATCGGCAAGGCGTATCTGGCCGGCATGCTGATCTCGATCTTTACCTCGTTCGGACTGTCCAGCACCGGCGGTTTCAACGAGGCACACGCACTGGGCGTCCTCGCCCTGCTGGCGCTGGCCGTGGGCTTCACCGCGCGCCGCCATGCCTGGCTGGGTGCTGGCGCCGAGTATCTGCAGAACCTCAGCCTGTCCTTCAGTTACATGCTGCTGTTCATTCCCGCCATCAACGAGACCCTGCGCCGCGTGCCGCCATCGCAGCCGCTGGCCGACGGACCGCAGTCACCGCTGGTGCTGGGCCTGGTGTCGGTCGTGTTCGTGCTGTTCGTGATCGGCGCGGGCTACCAGGCATTGCGACTGCATGCCCGCCGCAAGGTCATGGCCGCCAGCACTGCGTGACGGTTCTTTGGCACGAACCGGTCGGCCGGTCCACCCGCGTAGAGCCGAGCTCGCTCGGCTTCGGATTCCCGAAAGCACCGTTGCCCGATGGGCGTTCGCGATCAGCGGAGCAGGCTCCGCTCTACCCCTCCCTGTAGAGCCGAGCTTGCTCGGCTGCGCATTCCCGAAAGCACCGTTGCCCGATGGGCGTTCGCGATCAGCGGAGCAAGCTCCGCTCTACCCCTCCCTGTAGAGCCGAGCTTGCTCGGCTGCGCATTCCCGAAAGCACCGTTGCCCGATGGGCGTTCGCGATCAGCGGAGCAGGCTCCGCTCTACCTAACGTAGAGCCGAGCCTGCTCGGCTTCGGGATCTCAATCGCGGAGCACGGTGACGTAGGCGCCGGTGCCCAGCACGCGGAAGGTATCGCGGTCGATCCGATGCAGGCGCGAGCCGTCTTCCAGCAGGTAGACCGGCGCGTTGTCGTGCAGCGTCGCCTCCCGCTCCCTCATGTCGCAGGCACGCAGCACATCGACGCGGCAGCGGTTGCCCGCATCGTCCTGGGCGAAGAAGTAATCGGTATTCATGCTTGCCTCCTCTCGACGACGGCAAGCGAGACTATTCCGCGGCGCGTTAAAAAGACCGTAGCGATTCGTGATCCTGGCGTGGCGATCCGTGGCGGCGGTCACGAAGCGACGGCGGCGTGCGGCAGGCGCATCGGCTGCGGCGCCCCGTAGGTCAGGCTGCGCCACAGCCATTCGCAGGGTCCGTAGCGGAAACGCGCGAGCCACCAGTGGCTGAACAGGATCTGCGCGCCGAAAATGCCGACCCACGCCAGCAACCAACCGACCGCTCCGGTCTCCGGCCCCACGCCCAGGCCGATGCCGTAGAACACGAAGATGCCCACCACGCTCTGCGCGAGGTAGTGGGTCAAGGCCATGCGCCCGACCGGCGCGAGCACGCCAAGCAGGCGCTCGCCGCGCGGGCGCAGGAACAGGAGGGTGAAGCCGGCCGCCCAGGTGATGCCCAGCGCCAGGGAGTCGAGCCGGAACAGGAATCCGTTGATCCAACGCGGCAGGAACTCCGCGCCCCAGCCCAGGTGCGCTTTTGCCAACTGGAGCAAGGTACCCGCGACCGCGATCGCCAGGCTGCCCCAGAACAACTTGTGGAACAGCGCCCGGTGGTTTCGCGGCTGTTGCAGCAATCGCCGGCGACCGGCCCAGTAACCCAGCAGGAAACGGCCCAGCACGAAACACAGCAGCATGCCGCCGGACAGGCGGGTCCAGTTCACCATCGCCGCGTTGGCGGTGAATACGCGCTGCCAGTCGTCGGTGCGGAAAGCCTGCAATGTCGTCGCGTCGATCTCGGCGCGCGACGGCAGGCCGGGAAATCCGCCTCCCAGCCAGGGCACCAGCAAGGTGGGCAGGACCAGCGCGACGAACAGGCCGCCCCAGAGCAGCACGCCATCGGGCGCGCGCCGGAACAGCACCAGCAGCAGGCCGACCACCGCGTAGGTCATCAGGATGTCGCCCCACCAGACGAAGTAGCTGTGGACCACTCCGATGATCAGCAACCAGCACAGGCGCCTGACGAACCGCGACAGCCCTGCGCCGCGCGCCTGTGCGCGCTCGATCTGGATGGCGAAGCCCAGTCCGAACAACAGCGAGAACACCGTGATGGCCTTGGCGCTGACCAGCCATTCGATGACTCCGATCGCCATTGCGTCGAAGCCCGCGGTGGGCAGCGCGGCGCGCGCCGGTTCGGTCAGCAGGTTGTAGAGGCTGAGATAGCCCAGGTTGGCGAGCAGCACGCCGGCAAGCGCGAATCCGCGCAGCGCGTCGATGAGGTGATGGCGATCTTCGGGACTGACCGGTGCATCGGCTGCGGGCATAGGCATTCGTTCTTCCATGGACGGGATGCCACGCTGAAGCCGCCACCGGACGCCTGCACGCGGATCGTTCCGCGCGCCCGCCGCTGCTCCATCGGGGTGTTTCGAAATGTAACACCGCTAACGTCTAAGTGGCCTGTGCCACCGCCGATCCGGTTGTTGCGGATGCACCAACAACCGCGCTGACCGGGTCCTGTCAGCTGCACGGATGGAACAATCCAATTCCCCCAAGGGCCTCAATCCGGCGCGGGGGGCTGGCCTATAGTCACCGCGCTGCCGCAGTACGACCCGCTCCCCCTCCTGCCACCCGTGGAGATTTCCATGTCCAAGATCCTCGTCCTCTACTACTCCGCCTACGGCCATATCGAGAAGATGGCCGAAGCCGTCGCCGAAGGCGCGCGTTCCACCGGCGCCACCGTCGACATCAAGCGCGTGCCCGAACTGGTGCCCGAAGACGTCGCCAAGGCCTCGCACTACAAGCTCGATCAGGCCGCGCCGATCGCCAAGATCGACGACCTCGCCAACTACGACGCGATCATCGTCGGCACCGGTACCCGCTTCGGCCGGATGGCCTCGCAGATGGCCAACTTCCTGGACCAGGCCGGCGGCCTGTGGGCCAAGGGCGCGCTCAACGGCAAGGTCGGCGGCGCCTTCACCTCCACCGCCACCCAGCATGGCGGGCAGGAAACGACCCTGTTCTCGATCCTGACCAACCTGCTGCATTTCGGCCTGGTCACGGTCGGCCTGCCCTACAGCTTCCAGGGCCAGATGCGCCTGGACGAAGTCACCGGCACCAGCCCGTACGGCGCGTCCACCATCACCGGCGGCGATGGCTCTCGCCAGCCCAGCGACAACGAGCTGGAAGGCGCGCGCTTCCAGGGCCGCCATATCGCGGAAGTGGCGAACAAGCTGTTCGGCTGATGACGTCGGCGCCCCCCCTCTTCCGCCCGCGGGAGAGGGGGGGCGGACACCGTGGAATGGACGGCACGGTTATCGTCCGTCACTCAGTACCGATACGGACGCAGGCTTCGCCCACGGTCGCTTCGCTTCAGTGGCTTTCGACGGGATACGGTCCATCCGCGAAGGATTCGGCGTGGTAACCCTTGGCGCCGATGCGCTCGGCCAACGGGCTCAGTACCGTGCCTCCCGCCTGGAGACGCGCCAACACGTCGGCGAAATCATGCCGCGGCCGCCAGCCCAGTTCCTCGCGCGCCCGCGCATTGACGTAGACGCGATCGATGCCGGCCGGCAGATGCCAGCCGCGCCGCGCGTATTCCGGTTCGAATCCCGGTACGCGGTCGCGCAGCACGCCCGCCATGTCGGCGCGCAGCCGCGCCATGTCCGCCTGCGCGAAGGGCGTGGTGGCGCTGACGATGTAGCGGCCGAAGCCCAGCGCGGGCGCACGTTCGATCGCACGCAGATGCGCGTCCACCACATCCTCGATGTCCACCCGCCGGTACAGGAATTCGTTGGCCTTCAGGTTGGCGTCGCTGAAGCTTTCGCGCGCCCGCCGGTCGTCGTCCTCCTCGGCGAAGAAGCGCGACGTGCGCAGGACAATGCACGGCAGCTTCTGGTTGCGCTGGAACAGCTGGCACAGATCCTCGGCGGCGGCCTTGGTGACGCCGTAGATGTTCTTCGGTTCCGGCCGCACATCCTCGGTGATCCAGGCCGCCGGCTCGCCCGGCGGCGGCACCAGCGCATCGCCGAACACGCTGGTGGTGCTGGTGTAGACGAACGCGCGCACCCCGCCGGCCACCGCTTCCTCCAGCAGATTGAGCGTGCCGGTCAGGTTGGTGTCGATGAATTCCTGCCGCGAATGGGTCGCCACGTGCGGCTTGTGCAGGGTGGCCGGGTGCAACACCACGTCCACGCCCGCCATCGCCTCGCGCACGAAGGCGCGATCGGCGATCGTGCCGACCCGGTGCGTGTGCGCGCCGGGCAGCAGATCGACGCCCACCACCGCGTGCCCGCGCGCCTGCAATGTGGAGACCAGGGCTTCGCCCAGATGCCCCGAGCTGCCCGTCACCAGGACCTTGCCGTACATGCTTCATGTTCCTGCCGTGTCGCCGGGGATCCTACAACGCGTTGCGTCGGGAACCGATAGCGGCAGGAGCGGCGTAGGCCGCGACCGGTGGTTCCGGATTTACGGTATCGCGACTGACGTCGCTCCCACAGGGTGGGGATTTCCTGTGGGAGCGGCGTGAGCCGCGATGGGCGGTTCGGATTTACGGTCGCGACTTATGTCGCTCCTACAGGGGGGATTTCCTGTGGGAGCGGCGTGAGCCGCGATGGCGTTCGGATTTACGGTCGCGACTTATGTCGCTCCTACGGGGTGGGGATTCCTGGTGGGAGCGGCGTGGGCCGCGATGGCGGTTCGGATTTACGGTCGCGACTTATGTCGCTCCTACAGGGTGGGGATTTCTGTGGGAGCGGCGTGGGCCGCGATGGCGGTTCGGATTTACGGTCGCGACTCATGTCGCTCCTACAGGGATGGGGTTATCACACAGCCCACAGGCGGCGTGCCTCCTCGGCCACCACATCCGGGAACTCTTCCGGCCAGAACAGTTTGGCGCCATCGATCCGGCGCACGCCGCGCGAATCGCCAAACACCCCGGCCAGGTAGTCCGGGCTTGCCTTGGAAAAGATGTCGTCGCCGGTGCCCCACAGGATGCGGGTGGGGTAACGGCCCTGCTTAAACGCGGCTTCCACGCCGGCCAGCACATTGCTGTCCAGGCCGATCGCATAGGCGTGGGTGCGCGCGGCGTTGTCGACCAGCGGACGCAGGTACATGTCGATGGCCTCGTCGCTGGGGTTGTGCGGATGGGTGAAGGTCATGCCCCCCAGGCCCTGCGGCGAGCGCGCCAGCGCGTGGTCCGCCTGCCAGGGGGCCAGCCATTCGCTGACGAACCGCCCTTCGCGCGCCAGGTCGATGACGGGCTTCAGCGCTGGTGGCGGGCAGTCGATCTCGGCGTCGCAGTTGGTCAGCAGCAGGCTGCGCACGCGGGCCGGATGCGCCACCGCGAACAACTGCGCCACCGCGCCGCCACTGTCGTTGGCGACCAGATCCACGTTTTCCACGCCCAGCCGATCCAGTAGGTCCGCCAGCATCCGCACCTGATCCGCCGGCGTCACGCCTTGGCCTTCGGCCACTTCGGTGTATCCCAATCCCAGCATGTCCGGCGCGATGCAGCGGCGGTGCGCGGACAACCGTTCCAGCGCGCCGCGCCACTGGAAACCGTTGAGCGGGAAGCCATGCAGGAACAACGCCGCGGGACCGCCGCCGCGCTCGACGTGGGCGATGCGCCCGAACGCCGTACGCGTCCACTGGCGCGCGGCGTTCCAGGCCGCCGCGTCCAGGGTGTCCGCACCGGCCGCGACGGAACCGCCCGATGCCGCCGCCCACGTCCGCCCCGCACCACCGGCCCAGGCCACCGCCGCCATGCCCAGTCCCAGCTTCAATATGTCTCTGCGCTGCATTTCCTTTCTCCGTAGTCCACGTTGGGGTGGCGGCAGGATGGGCGTCCCGGCATCCACGCTCAATTACCTCGGAGGTCATGGCGGCGATGACCGGGCGGCCGCTATGCTCGGCGCCATGATCAACGCCATCGCTTCCGTGCCGGGTCCGGGTCCGCTGCTGCGCGAATGGCGCGCGGCGCGTCGTTTCAGCCAGCTCGATCTGGCGTTGGCCGCGGACATCTCCGCGCGCCATCTCAGCTATGTGGAAACCGGCAAGTCGCAGCCCAGCCGCGAGATGGTGGTGCGACTGGCCGACGCGCTGGCGTTACCGCTGCGCGAACGCAATGCCCTGCTCCAGGCCGCCGGCTATGTCGCGCAATACCCGGAAACACCGCTGGACGCGCCCGAACTCGCGCGCATCCAGTGCGCCATCGACTTCATCATCGCCCAGCAGGAACCGTATCCCGCCTTCGTCCTGGACCGGCACTGGAACATCCTGCGCGCCAATGCCGCCGCCCTGCGGGTCAACGGCTTCCTGCTGGCCGGGCGTGCCAGTCCGCACGCCAACATGCTGCGGCACGTATTCGATCCGAACGACCTGCGCGCCGCGCTGGTCAACTGGGAGGAAGTCGCCGGCGATCTCGTCCATCATCTGCACGCCGAGATCGCCGCGCATCCTTCCGATCCGGTTCCGCGCCGCTTGCTGGAGGAAATCCTGGCCCATCCCGGCGTGCCGCAGCGCTGGCGCCAGCGCGATCCGGGACAGCGGACCTCGCCGCTGCTGACCACGATCTTCGAGCGCGATGGCCGGCGCCTGCAGTTCTTCTCCAGCATCACGGTGTTCGCCGCGCCTCGCGACGTCACCCTGGACGAACTGCGCATCGAATGCTGCTTTCCCATGGACGACGCCACCGCCGCGTTCTGCCGGCGCCTGGCCGACGAGGCGGCACCGGGCTGAAGGCATTGGCCGTGACCGGCGTCCAAATCCGTAGCCATGTCTGGGACTAAGCTGTCCCGCGCATACGGTTCCCCCGCCGACAGGAGTTCACGATGGCCAAGATGGAAGCGCCCTACTACCCGATCATCTACGTCCGCGGCTACGCGATGACCCGCGGCGAAATCGACGAGACCACCGCGGACCCGTTCTGCGGATTCAACCTGGGCTCGACCGTGTATCGCGCGGTCTCGGATCCCTCGCGCAAACCGCGCAAGTACGTGTTCGAATCGCCGATCGTGCGGTTGATGTCCGAATTCGGCTATTCGGACGTGTACGAGGACGGGCGCGACATCCTGGATCCGGAATGGGAAACCGATGCGGAGGGCCAGCCCACCCGCAACCGGCTCGGCAGCCGCTCCATCATCATCCATCGCTACTACGACAACGCGTCGGGCCTGTTCGGCACCGGCAACACGCCGAAGATAGAGACGTTCGCGCGCGAGCTTGGCGATCTGATCGTCAAGACCCGCGACCTCATCTGCGGCAATCCCGACAACGGGGTGAGTCCGGCCAATTTCCGCTGCTATCTGGTCGCCCATTCGATGGGCGGGCTGGTCTGCCGCGCATTCCTGCAGAATCCGGTGCTGGATCCCAAGCAGGCGCGCAAGTACGTGGACAAACTGTTCACCTACGCGACTCCGCACAATGGCATCGACGTGGCCGGGGTCAACGTGCCGCAGTGGTTGTCCGCCTTCGACATCAACAATTTCGACCGCGACAAGCGGATGCCGGAATACCTGGACCTCAAGACGGCATTCAAGCAGCACAAGCGCGTGGACCTGCTGCCCGAGGATCGCTTCCCGTCGCGGCGGGTATTCTGCATGGTCGGCACCAACCGGATGGACTACGCCACCGCCGCCGGCCTGTCGCGCACCTTCGTCGGACACGGCAGCGATGGGCTGGTGCTGATCAAGAACGCGACCCTGCGCGGGCTGAATGCGGACGGCTCCATCGGCGCGTATTGCGCCAAGGCGTTCGCCTACCGCGCGCACTCGGGCTTTTTCGGCATCGTCAACAGCGAGGAGGCGTTCCAGAACCTCGCCCGCTTCCTGTTCGGCGACGTGCGCGTGGACGTGTGGCTGGACGTGGACGAGATACGCCTGCCCGAACCGGTGCAGAAGGCCGCCGACCAGGGCCGCCAGATCGACGCGCTGTACCAGGTCGAAGCGCTGGCGGCGCCACGCGGCAAGCTGTGGTACCTGACCCGGCGCATGTCGGAGGAGGACTCGGTGTCGTGCTTCTCGCACGCCGAATGGAAGCAGCAGAAGTCGCACTACCTGTCCAGCGTGTTCCTCGCCAACCGTGCCCGGGTCAATCCGGATCGCCGCTCGCTGTCCTACAGCATGACCCTGGGTGTGCGGGTGCCTGACTACGAGATTGAGCGCAAGCTGTGGATCAACGAGCACTACGAGGGCGGCTACCTGTTCCGCAATTCGTTGATCCTGGATCTGACCCCGCCATTGCAGGCTGGCGGCAAGTGGAAGATCAGCTATGCCTGGCAGGACGCCGGCGTGGCGGCGGCGCATACCGAAATCGACGCGAAGAAGATCAGCGGCGAGGAAGTCGAGATCGCCATTCCCTTCGACAGCCATACTGTCGCCGCCGACGGCAGCCGCCGGCCCAGCGTGCCGGGCATCCGCGGCAAGGTGCGGCTGCGGATTTCGGCTTGGGAGTGAGGCAATATGGTCCACGCGCACTGGCTCCCGGCGCCACACGACACAAGGAAGATCGCATGAACATCTGCAAGCAGGAGCACCGTTACGACGAACGCTTCGAATCGTTGCCCCTCGACCAGGGTGGGCCGGGGCGCCATCGTTGCGCAGGCTGTGCCTATCAATTGGGTTATGACGCGGGCAAGCGCGGCGACCCAAGATTCCAGCTGGATCTGGATTCGTTGCCCGAAAGCCAGGCGGGCAGCGTGCGCCATCGTGATCCGGAGGCGGCGTTCCAGTTGGGTCTCCATCTGGGCGCGTTGGCGGCGCGAGGCGCTTAGGACGGGTTTCGATTGACGGAATTACCGGGATTTGGTTGGAGTCGAGCGCGCGGTCGCGACTTACGTCGCTCCCACAAGGATGGTTGGACGCAGGCACCACCGCGCCGGAATTTCCGTTTGCCTGGCCGTGACGCCAAACAAAGCCGTTCAAATTGCCGATGCTGACGGTGGGTGTATGGGAGAACGGGGTGATGAAGGAGGAATACCTCTACTGGGACAACCAGGCGCTGATGAAGCAGATCGGCCTGGCCCAGTAGCGCCCACGGAGCAACGGTGGGCGGACGCCGCTTACCTCGCTCCCGCGAGGGGCGTGGCGCCGGACGCGGCTTCCGCCATCACCGGTTCCGTGGCGTTGCGGCCCTCGGCCATCCAGGCGAAAAGGGCTTCGAACACCGGGCGCAGGCGGCGCGCGGGCTCGGCGATTGCGTATTCCACGCGCGGCGGTACTTCGGGATAGATGGTGCGGCTGATCAGCCCGTCGCTTTCCAGCTCGCGCAACTGCTGGGTCAGCATGTGCTGGGTGACGCCCGGAATCGCGCGACGCAGTTCGTTGAAGCGATGCATCCTGTGGCTGAGCAGCCACAGGATCTCCAGCTTCCATTTTCCGCCGATCGATTGCATCGCGGCACGAATCTGGTCATGCCGTGGAGCCACTTCCTCGTAGCTGCCTTCGCAGGGTTCGGTATGGTTTTGCATACTAGGTATTGAAAAGCATCCTTCTTGAAGGAAGCGCGATACGCCAATAGTTTCATGCGCCCCACACGAGCAATCGCGCATGAACATCCTGCACATCGATTCCAGCATCCAGGGCGACCTGTCGGTCACCCGTTCGCTTTCGGCCGCCATCGTAACCCACCTGCGCAAGCACCAGCCGCAAGCGCGGGTGACCTACCGCGATGTCGCCGCCGCACCGCTGCCTCAATTCTCGACGGACGCATTCGTTGCCGATCCCGCACCGGCGTCGACTGGCGAACTGGCCGTCGCGCTGGAGGAGGTGCTGGCGGCCGACGTCATCGTCATCGGCGCGCCGATGTACAACTTCGGCGTGCCCAGCCAGCTCAAGTCGTGGCTCGACGCGCTGGCCATCCCGGGCCGGACCTTTCGCTACAGCGAACAGGGCGTGGAAGGATTGCTCGGCGAAAAACGGGTCATCGTCGCGTCGGCGCGCGGCGGCTTCTATGGCCCCGAAAGCCCGATGGCCGCGCTGGAACACCAGGAAAGCCACCTGCGCGCGTTTTTCGGTTTCCTCGGCGTGACCCGCCTGGACGTGGTCAGCGCGGAAGGGGTGCGCATCAGTCCCGAGCGCGCCGATGTGGCGATGCGCCAGGCGATGGCGCAGGTCGAACAGTTGCAAGCGGCGTAAGGGCGAAGTGGTCGCGCGCCGCGGGACGCGGCGCGTGGCTACGGCCTGGGAGGATGGCGCACCACGAGCCTCGCGGCCGCCTCGGTCTCGGGTCCGAGCATCGGCGCCGCGATCGCCGCCGCGCTGGCGACGCGCGGCAATCGAGCCGGAGTGGCACCAGCGGGTTGACGTGCGGGGATCGGAATCGCATCAGGCGAATTGGACGACATGGCCTGTCCGGGCGCTCCGGCGCGCTCGTGCGCGGCATCCCGTCCCAGCGAATAGGCGCTGGCCCAGAGGCACAACATGCCGGCCAGCAGCAGCATGTGGCGTGTCGCGCTTTTCATCCTGTTTCTCCGGGTCGGCGCGCGGGTCGACCGTGCAGCGCAGGTTGCCCCATTCCGGGTGACGATCCGGTCAAATCCCGGATTCATTGCAGCGCGTTCATTGCGGCGCGCCCGCTCCGGCGCTAGCGTGGCGGTCCCTCCTCGGTCCGACTCCGCCATGCGCCTGTTCATGTACCTGCTGATGGTGGCCTGCCTGGTCCCTGCGTCGGGCGTCCTGGCGCAAACGTCGCCGCCGCGCGAGGAACTGGCCGCCGGATCGCGATACCTGGTGTACGAAACCGGCGCTGCCGGACCCGCCGATGCGCTGCCGCTGATCGTCGCCCTTCATTATTCCGGCGCCCATCCGGAGGTGCTGGTCGACGCCTTCACCGGCCTGCAGGTGCCGGCGCGGGTGGTGCTGCCGGAAGGCCCGCACCCGCGTCCACAGGGAAAGTCATGGTTCCCGCAGGGGTATGGCCAGCGTCCCGACATCGAACAGGCGGCGCTGACACGCGAAAGCGAACGCCGGTTGCTTGAGGTCGTCGGCGCGGTGGAAGCGCGGTATCCGGGACGCGGCAAGGCAATCGTCACCGGCGTTTCCTATGGCGGCGATCTGGCGTTCCTGCTGGCACTGGATCATCCCGCTCAGTTCCGTGCGGCGTTCCCGGTGGCGGCACGGTTGTTGCCGGAGTGGCTGCCCGCGCGTCCGGCGTGCGCGGCGGACTGCCCGTCGCTGCATGCGCTGCACGGGGAAGACGACGCCACGGTGCCGATCGGCCCGACCCGGGCGGGGGTGGAGACCTTGCGCGAGCGCGGTTTCGATGCCGCGCTCACCCCGTATCCCGGCATCGCCCATGATTTCAGCGCGGACATGCAGGCGGACCTGCGCGCGCGCATCGAGGCATTGCTGCGCTCACCCTGATCCGCGCACCTGCTCGGCAGCAACCGGTCATCGGATACCTGCGCGCGCCATCGCCATCTCCGACGTCGTCTTGAAGCAATGCTGTTCCGGCTTGAAGAAATCGTGAAGCGGCGCGCCACGCGCCGATGCTATAAGACGAATCCACGCCATCTCGGGAACTTCGTCCATGGATACCAACGAACTCCACCGCGGTCGCCTGATCGATCACCTGCAACTGGTGGTGCGCGATCTGGAGGCCAGCCGCCGTTTCTATCAAGCCGTCTTCGATGCCTTGCAGATTCCGATGAGCGGCAGCGGCGACGATTATTTCTGGGCCGACGAACTGTTCGTGTCCACCGCCAGCAGCGAGGCCGCGCAGGGCGAACTCACCGGCCGCCATCACCTGGCGTTCCAGGCGCAGGACCGCGCGATGGTGGAGGCCTTCCATCGCGCCGCGCTCGCCAACGGCGGTCGCGACAACGGCCCGCCCGGCGAACGCGCCTATCACCCGGGCTACTACGGCGCGTTCGCGCTGGATCCGGACGGCAACAACATCGAGGCGGTCTATCACGGCGAGGCCAAGCGCAGCGCACCGTCGGTAAAAGTCACCTTCTAGCCGCGCGGTCACGCTTCCCCGGAAGGCACTTGCGCAACACATAAGTAATCGCTAATGTGTTGCGCATGGTCGAAAACGACATCTTCAAGGCCCTGGCCGATCCCACCCGCCGCGCGATCTTCGAGAAGCTGGCGGCGGGACGGATGAACGCCAGCGCCCTGCGCACGGGCCTGGACATCAGCCAGCCGGCGATGTCCCAGCACCTGGCCGTGCTGCGCGGCGCGGGACTGGTGCGCGAGGAACGCGAGGGCCGGTTCGTGAATTACGAAGTCGATCCGGACGGCCTGGCGCTCATCGCGCGCTGGCTGGCGAAGTACCGCGCCTACTGGCCTGCCCGGATCGACGCCCTGAAGGCGCTGTTGAAGGACATGGACCAATGAACGACTCCGCGATCGAAACGCAGGCCGATGATGGCGATCTGGTGCTCGAATACGATCTGGACGCGCCACCGGCCCAGGTCTGGCGCGCCATCAGCATCCCGGAATTCCGCGAACAGTGGCTGCCCGACGGCGCCTTGGCCGACGCCACGCCGGTATCCACCGTGGGCGGCGAGGAAATCCGCTATCGGGTGCGCGATGACGAACCACCCTTCCTCGAAAGCGTCGTGACCTTCCGGATACGTCCCAACGAAGGCGGCGGCAGCACGCTGCGGATCATCCATGCGCCGCCGGATCCGCGGCTGACCTCCGCCGTGCCGGCCGCCAACGACGACGCCCCCGTCCTCATGCGCGCGGCCTGACACCGCGCGCCCCTCGCCACTTTCTGGAAACCGGGAGTTCGCGCATGCGCGAAACGATGCAACTCGTCCCCATGGTGCTCGAACAATCGAGCCGGGGGGAACGTTCCTTCGATATCTATTCGCGGTTGCTGCGCGAACGGATCATCTTCCTCAACGGCGAGGTCAACGACACCGTCTCGGCGCTGGTGTGCGCGCAGTTGCTGTTCCTGGAGGCGGAGAATCCGGACAAGCCCATCCATCTCTACATCAATTCACCTGGCGGATTGATCACTGCCGGCCTGGCGATGTACGACACCATGCAATACATCAAGGCGCCGGTGCACACGCTGTGCATGGGAACCGCCCGTTCGATGGGTTCGTTCCTGCTGATGGCGGGCGAACCGGGCGAGCGCAAGGCGCTGGCCAATGCCAGCCTGCACGTGCACCAGCCGCTGGGCGGTTTCCAGGGGCAGGCCTCGGACATCTTCATCCACGCCGAGGAAATGCGGAAAACCAAGGAGCGCGTCATCCGCCTGTACGCCGAGCATTGCGGACGCAGTTGCGCGGAAGTCGAACGAACGCTCGACCGCGATCACTACATGAGCGCGGAGGAAGCCAGGGAGTGGGGCCTGATCGATCACGTGCTCAAGCACCGCGACGCCAAGGCGGCCTGACCGCCGCGCCGGTTCAGGCGCGCAGCACGCCTTCCACGTGATCGCCGAACGCCGCGTGCAGCGCGTCCGGATCGCCGCCCAACGCGCCGCGCATGCGCTCCTCGTCGATCGGGCGCACCACCCACTGGTAGCGCCCGCTGCGCCAGCCGTTGCGCTGGTACTCGGCGACGGCGACGTAGTAGTTCGGTCCCGGACCCACGCAGTACCAGAACGCCGCCAGCGGTGCGTGGTCGCTGTGCCGCGAAACCTCATGGGTCACCCGCTTGACCACGGTGATTTCATCCACCCGCAAGGTACCGGTCCCGGCTGGAAACCGCAGTCCCTCGAAGGAGCGTTGCAGCAGGCGATCGCCCACCCGGCTGTGCTGGACATGCAGCATCACCACGGCGGCGAAAATCAGGACGGAAGCCAGGAACGCGTAGACCATGGCAAATGGACCGGAATGCGTGGAAAGGCCGCGGCTATCTTAGCTTGGTCCCGCCCAGCAGGGGCGGCGTGCCCCGGGCGCATGAAGATCTGTCCTGGACGCGCACAGGTTGTGAAACACGCCTCGTTTTCGCGGGGAAACGCCACCTATGGTCTCCATGCCACACGGGTGGCCAACGTCAAATGGAGTTTGCACATGAAAACCCGCAACCTGCTTGCCCTGTCTTCCTTGCTGCTTCTGGTGGCCAGCTTTCCGGCCATCAGCGGGCGCCAGTACGCAAGTCATACCACGTACTTTGACGAGAACGGCAGCGTCGTCGGCTGGGAGGTCATTCCCTGCCAAGGCCCACCGACGACCTGGGGCGTGGTCACCAACAACTATCATGAGGATCTGTTCGAATGCTCATGAAGATTCCTGCACTTCGCTGAAGTGTCTCCCGACGGGACCTCATCAGGTCCCGTCGTCGTTGGGGGAACCCATGCGCAGCTTGCGCTATCGCCCTACAGTTCGGGGGGCGGCGGGTTCTGCTCGGCTTGGCCGGGATGCACCCAGACCCGGATCGCCTCGGTACCCGCATCCATCGGCTTGGGACACTTGCCGTCCCCGGCGCCGGTGAAACCGCCGGACGGACTGCAGATCTCCTTGCCACGCGCATCGAGCAGCGGGTTGAACTGATCGCAGCAGGGCGACACCAGGTAGAACGCCGGCGATCCCTGATGGGTGATCCGCCAGATCGAACCGGGCGCGCCGCGTGCGGGCAGTCGTTCGTAGTCGGCGATTCTCGCGCGCAGCCAATCCGGCAGCGGTGCCTGTCCCGTACTCGCCGTCGTGGCCGCGCTCGTGGTGTTTCCGCTGTTTCCGCTGTTTCCGCTGCCCGCATCCGCGCCGCTGTCCGCGGGCGCATGCGTGCAGGCGGCCAGGGCGACCGATAGCAGCAAGCATGCGGTGATCCGGAAACGCGTCGCGCGCCGTGGCGATGTCATGGTCCAGCCACGTGATCATCGAAGGAGGACACAGCCTACCAGTCCTCCCGGCGGGCCGGTGTCGTGATCCGGCCCGCCACATTTCGCATGCTTCGCGACCCGGCATCAGGACGCGTCGCCAGGACACGTCGCCAAGGTCCGGTCAGAACCCGGCATTGACCTCCAGTTGGAAGACATCGATGGACAGCGGGGCGCCGCTGACTTCCTTGGCGGCCATCCAGCGGCCGGTCAGCCAGACCTTGCGGTCGAAGGCGTAGGAGGC
>NZ_JACHYM010000003.1:0-91877 GCF_014192765.1 Pseudoxanthomonas sp. OG2
GCCGGGCGGTGGCATGGGCGGCATGGGCGGCATGGATTTCTGATCCGGCCCTCCAGGCAAACCCGCAAGACGAAAAACCCCGCCGCAAGGCGGGGCTTTTCTTTGGGCCCGGCAACCTCCTCTCCTGTGGGAGCGACGTCAGTCGCGAGCTTTTGCCATCGGCGCCTCTGCCCTTCCCGAATGATGAACGGAAGGCTCGCGACTGACGTCGCTCCCACAAGGAGAGGGCGGGTGCTTGCAAATGAAACATTTTGCGTTGCGGCAAAGCTGTGCTATCAATGCAAACCAATGAACGCAGCCCGCGCCAGCTTTTACTTTTGGTACTACTTTCCGATGCCGCTGGCGGAGGAAGGACTGCGCTCACCCTGAAGAAACATTCAGACGCATTCCCGAAAGCCGCCAGCGAACCTGGCGGCTTTTTTGCTTCCAGGGCTGGCGACATCGCACACAGACAACGAACTGGAGATTTCCCGATGGCGCCCCACACCGACGATCTGCGCATCCGCAAGCTGGAACCGCTCACGCCTCCGGCCGAGGTCATCGCGGAACTGCCCTGCGACGAAGCCGTGTCCGAAACCGTCAGCCGCAGCCGCGAAGCGCTGCACGCGATCCTGCATGGCCGCGACGATCGCCTGGCGGTGGTGATCGGCCCATGTTCCATCCACGACCCGATCGCCGCGATGGAATACGCGCAGCGCCTGCGCCCGCTGCGCGATGCGCTGGGCGGAGAGCTGGAAATCGTCATGCGCGTGTATTTCGAGAAACCGCGCACCACGGTCGGCTGGAAGGGCCTGATCAATGACCCTGGCCTGGACGGCAGCTTCCGCATCAACGAGGGCTTGCGGCTGGCACGCGGCCTGCTCCGCAACATCAACCGCCTGGGCCTGCCGGCCGGTTGCGAATACCTGGACACCACCTCGCCGCAGTACATCGCCGATCTGGTCGCCTGGGGCGCCATCGGCGCGCGCACCACCGAGAGCCAGATCCACCGTGAACTCGCCTCGGGCCTGTCGTGTCCGGTCGGCTTCAAGAACGGCACCGACGGCAACGTGAAGATCGCCGCCGACGCGGTCAACGCGGCTTCGCATCCGCATCATTTCCTGGCCGTCACCAAGGAAGGCCGCTCGGCCATCGCCGCCACCACCGGCAACCCGGATTGCCACGTGATCCTGCGCGGCGGCAAGGCGCCGAACTACGACGCCGACAGCGTGGAGGCGGCCAGCCAGGTATTGGCGAAGGCGGGCCTGGCACCGCGCCTGATGATCGACGCCAGCCACGCCAACAGCCTGAAGGATCCGGAAAACCAGCCGCGCGTGATCGAGGACATCGCCGCGCAGATCGAGGCCGGCGAGACCCGCATCATCGGCGCGATGATCGAAAGCCACCTGGTCGCCGGCCGCCAGGATCTGGTGCCGGGCCAGCCGCTGGCCTACGGACAGAGCATCACCGACGGCTGCATCGGCTGGGACGCGTCGGTGGCCGTGCTGGAACGCCTGGCCACCGCCGTGCGCCGCCGCCGCGAGCGCAACGTGTCGCAGGCGGCCTAGTCCGCATCGTGGAGGGCCGCAGGAGCGGCCCGGGCGCGACGGCGATCCGTTCCCCTCTCTCCGGATCGTCGGCGCAATCCCGGGGCCGCTCCTGCGCGGAGCGCCATCGCGGGATGCCCGCATCGCCCGATGCGATCAGTGCGTTTCGCCGCGATAGACGAACTTCGGCACGTCCCAGTTGTAGCGGATCGCCAGCAGCCGCAGCAGGAAGCCACCGCCCAGGCAGCCCAGGGTGGCGGTGGACTCATTCACGCCCGCGTGCAGCAGGAGCAGATACGCCGCGCCGGTCAGCAGCGAGACGCTGGCATACAGTTCCTTCTGGAATACCAGCGGAATCTCGTTGCACAGCACATCGCGCAGCACGCCGCCGAAGGTGCCGGTGAGCATGCCGGCGATCACCACGATGGCCGGCGCGTGCCCGGCCTCGCGCGCGATCGCGCAGCCGATCAGGGTGAAGGCGACCAGGCCCAGCGCATCCAGCCACAGGAACGCCTGGCGAAGATGATGCATCCAGCGGGCGACGAAGGTGGCGACGATGGCCGCGCCAATCGTGTAGCCCAGGTATTCCGGATGCTTCACCCAGCCCAGCGGGTAGTGGCCGAGCACGATGTCGCGCAACGAGCCGCCGCCGAGCGCGGTGACCGAGGCGATGATGACGACACCGAACAGGTCCATCCGCCGACGGCCGGCGGATAGCGCGCCGGTCATGGCTTCGGCGGTGATGGCGACGAGGTAGATCAGGGACAGTAGCATGGGGAAGGTTCCGGCGGGAGGTGGCCGGAACCGGCGGGAATTGCGCGCACGCGGTCCACGCGCGGAGGGCGCGTGGGACGGAACACTCAATTCATGACCGGAATCCGGTGCCGCTCCCGCTGTCCTTTTGCCTGAGAGTTCGGCGGCGTGGGCCGCTTGCCCCTTCGGCGGGTCATCGAAGACCTCTCTCCAGATCGGCGTGGGTGGATGCAGTGGATGGTTGCGTCCAGCAACCGGGCCTGAGCGATTATGGGAGCCTGCGCCTTCGGCGGGAGCCGTGCGGCTCCGCTCTCCTGCATCTGGCGCGCACTTTAGCAGAGACCGATGTGAAAATACCGGCTCCACTGGCCTGCCTGTCCCCATGATCGCCTACGCGCTGCGCTCCGAAACCCCCGCCGACCTGACCGCCATCCGCGCCCTGATCACGGAAGCCTTCGCCGGCGCCGAACACAGCAGCGGCACCGAGGCGGCGATCGTCGACGCGCTGCGCGCGCGCGACGAGCTGACCCTGTCGCTGCTGGCGGAACAGGATGGGCGGGTGATCGGGCATGCGGCGTTTTCACCGGTGGCCATCGGCGATGGCGCGGCCGGCTGGTATGGGCTGGGGCCGGTGGCGGTGGCGCCGGACTGCCAGGGCGCCGGCATCGGCGCCGCGCTGATCGAAGCCGGCCTGGCCCGGTTGCGCCAAACCGGCGCGGGCGGCTGCGTGGTGCTGGGCGATCCCGGGTATTACGCGCGTTTCGGTTTCGCGAACGAGGCCGAGCTGCGTTACGAGGGCGCACCGGCCGAATACTTCATGGCGTTGACCCTGGATGGCAGCCGGCCGCAGGGGCCGGTGGCGTACAGCGTGGCGTTCGAGGCGACGGAAACCGCGCGGGACTGACATTGGCTTTGCCTCTCCCTTCGGAGAAGGGGGATTGAGGGGGATTTGTTCTTGGCGCCAAAAGCAAATCCCCCGTCACCTGCTGCGCAGGTGCCCGCCCCCTTTTGCAAAGGGGGCTATCGATGTTGCGCCTTGCTTATGCCTCCCCCTTCGAAGAAGGGGGACTGAGGGGGATTTGTTCTTGGCGACAACAGCAAATCCCCCGTCGCCCGCTACGCGGCCGCCCGCCCCCTTTGTTAAAGGGGGCTATCGATGCTGCGACTTCTGCTTTTGCCTCCCCCTTCGGAGAAGGGGGATTGAGGGGGATTTGTTCTTGGCGCCAAAAGCAAATCTCCCGTCACCTGCTGTGCAGGTGCCCGCCCCCTTTTGCAAAGAGGGCTATCGATGTGGCGCCTTTGCTTATGCCTCCCCCTTCGAAGAAGGGGGACTGAGGGGGATTTGCTTTTGGCGCCAAAAGCAAATCCCCCGTCACCTGCTGCGCAGGTGCCCGCCCCCTTTGAAAAAGGGGGCTATCGATGCTGCGACTTCTGCTTTTACCTCCCCCTTCGGAGAAGGGGGACCGAGGGGGATTGATCAGCCATGCGGCTGTTGAAAAGCGCTTGCTCTTTCAGGTCTTCATGCTGCCCGTGTCCAGCCACCGCTGGTGCCACGACAGTGCCTCGGGCAACAGATGCGGGGTGTGGCGGCCATAGCTGGCATGCAGGGCGCGTTCGAAATAGTCGGTCAGCGCGTCGCGGTAGTCCGGATGCGCGCACTGCGCAATCAGCACGCGCGCGCGTTGCTTGGGCGAGAGGCCGCGCAGATCCGCAAGCCCCTGTTCGGTGACGATGATCGAGACGTCGTGTTCGGTGTGGTCCACGTGGCTGACCATCGGCACCAGCGAGGAGATGCTGCCGCCCTTGGCGGTGCTGGGGCTGAGGAAGATCGAAAGGTAGCCGTTGCGGGCGAAGTCGCCGGAGCCACCGATGCCGTTCTGGATGCGCGAGCCCATGATGTGGGTCGAATTGACGTTGCCGTACAGGTCCGCTTCCACCATCCCGTTCATGCAGATGCAGCCGAGCCGGCGCACCAGTTCCGGATGGTTGGAGATTTCCTGCGTGCGCATGACGATGCGCTCGCGGTAGAAACCGATGTTCTGCTTGAACACCTCGTTGGCTTCCGGGCTCAGCGCGAAGCCGGTGCACGAGGCGCTGCGCAGCACGCCATCGCGCAGCATGTCCAGCATGCCGTCCTGGATGACCTCGGTGAACGCGGTCAGGTCGCGGAAGCCGCTGGCGCTCAGGCCGGCCAGCACCGCGTTGGGGATGTTGCCCACGCCCGATTGCAGTGGCAGCAGGTTGGGCGGCAGCCGGCCCTTTTTCACTTCGTGCTGCAGGAATTCGATCAGGTGCGCGGCGATCCGTTCGCTGGTCGCATCGGCCGGATTGAACGGGCTGTTGCGATCCGGGCCGTGGGTGCGCACCACCGCGACAATCTTGTCCGGGTCGCAGCGCAGCGCGGTGTCGCCGATGCGATCGTCCGGATGGATCAGCGGAATCGGGTTGCGGTGCGGCGGCAGCGCGGTGCCGTAGTAGATGTCGTGCATGCCGTCCAGGCCTTCGGGCTGCCAGTCGTTGACCTCGACGATCACCTTGCGCGCCAGATCCAGCCAGGTCTTGTTGTTGCCCACCGAGGTGGACGGCACCAGCGCACCGTCCTCACGGATGGCCGACACTTCCACCACCGCGGTATCGACCTCGCCGTAGAAGCCGAACCAGGTGTGCTGGGCGACGTGGCTCAGATGGGTGTCGAGGTATTCCAGGGTGCCGGCGTTGATGCGCTGGCGGGTGTCCGGATCGCTCTGGAACGGCAAACGCAGGGCGATGCCGTCGACCTTGGCCAGCGCGCCGTCCAGTTCCGGCGCGGTGGACGCGCCGGTGAGCAGGCGGATCTGGAAGCCCTGGCCCTGCGCGTGGCAACGGTCGATCCGCGCCGCCAGTGCCAGCGGCACTTCCTTCGGATAGCCCGAGCCGGTGAATCCGCTCATGGCCACGGTCTCGCCGGGCTGGATGTGCGCGGCGGCTTCTTCGGCGGAAACGGCGAGCGCGCGCAGGCGCGGATGGCGGATACGGTCGCTGGACATGCGGGGGAGCGGAACCAGAAAGCGGAAAGCGCGCATTATCGCCCGCGGGCCCGGCCCGGGGGCCAAGACGATCGGGGAATACACCGCATGCGATGTTTCGTGTCCCGTGGTTCGGGCATGCTGTGCGCATGAACAGGACGTCGATTTCCGGGCTCGCCCCCCGCTGGAGCAGCACACGCCGCTGGCTGCTGCGCGCGGCCTTGGCCCTGCTGGCGCTGTACGCGCTGTACCTGGCCGCGGCCAATCTGTGGATCAACACCGCTTTGGGCGAGAGCACGCTCAACCGCAAGCCGGAGAAATTCCAGATGCATTGGGCCGGCGGCCACAGCTGGTGGCCCGGACGGGTCAGCCTGCGCGAGGTGAAACTGCAGGGCCAGGTGCGGCGCATCGCCTGGCAGGCGCAGGCCAGCGCGGTGCAGGGCGAGATTGCGTTGTGGCCGCTGCTACGGCGGGAACTGCACGTGCCGTGGGTACAGGCCGACGGCGTGAGCGGCGGCGTCCATCGCGCCGAACGGGAACTGCCGGTGCCGCCGCCGCGCGATGGCGGCTGGGTGTTGCGCTTCGATCGCATCGCCAGTGACAGCCTGACCCGCGGCGAGTTCGACGGCCTGCGCCTGGACGGTGAAGGCAGCGCACAGGTCGGTTTCGTCAAGCAACTTCGCGGCGGGCCAATGGAATTGCTGCCCTCGCGCGCGGCGTTCCGCAAGGCGCGCCTGGCCCGTGATGGCGAGGAGGTGCTGCGCGAGGCGGAACTGGACGCCACCTTCGCGATCGCCAGGCACCGCCGCGAGGAGGCGCCGGGCCTGCGCAAGTTGCTCAAGACCGACGCGCGGCTGAAGCTGCGCGGCATCACCAGCGCCATCGACGTCACTCCGGTGCCGGGCGGCGTCACCCTCGCGCTCGTGCCCGGGCGCGGCCAGGCCAATATCGAGCTCGGTTTCTCCAGGGGCGCGCTCGCGCCGGGCAGCCGCCTGCAATGGAGCATGCCGATCGGCGGCAGCGACGCATCCGGCGTCTCCCGCACCGACGCGCTGGGCATCGCGCTGGCGGTGGATCGCCAGGACATCGCGCTGAAGGTGAAGGCGCCGCCGCTCGCCCAGGGCCGGATGTCGGTGGACGCGGATCTGCGCCTGCGCGGGCGCGAGCTTCCGCTGGGAGATTTCCCCTCGCTGCTGCCGCGCGCGTCCGGGCACGTGGTCGGGCGCTGGCGGTTCTCCTCGCTGCACTGGATCACCAGCCTGTTTCCGCGGACGCCGTGGCTGCAACTGGAAGGCGCGGGGGACGTGGATGCCGACGTGCAGGTGGTGAACGGGCAACTGGCCGCCGGCAGCCGCATCGGCGTGCCGGAGGTGGACGCGGTGGCCGATGTGATGGGCAACCGCATCCGCGGCCGCGCCCACGCCGATATCCGCCTGGACGCCGGTCCCAAGGGCGAACTGGTGCCGCGCCTGCAGGCGGTGATGGAGCAGTTCCATGTCGCCTCGGTGCGCGCACCGCAGCGTCCCTATGTGCAGGGTCGCAACCTGCGCCTGTTCCTCAACGCCGATGGCCCCTTGCAGGACCTGCGCAACGCGATGCGCGGGCGGGTGGTGTTCGACAACGCCAACGTGCCGGACCTGCGCGTCTACAACCCGTACCTGCCGCGCCGGCACATGCGCTTCGACGGCGGCGCCGGTTTCCTCAGCGGCGATCTGTCGCTGGATACCGCCGGCGATGTCGGCCACGGCCGCCTGCGCATCACCGGGCGCGGCGCGCGCATGCATCTGGCCGGAATCGATCTGCGTGGCGACGTGGACATCGGCCTGGCCCTGCGCCGCGCGGATCTGCGACGGCGCGCGTTCGTCGCCGACGGCAGTACCGTGCAGTTCCGCAACCTCGGTTTCCGCGAACCCGGCGGCGATGCGCGCAGCGGCTGGTGGGCGAAGCTGCGGCTGGATCGCGCGCGCCTGGACGTGGATCGCCCGCTCAGCGCCGGAGGCAGCGCGGCGGTGCAGATGAAGGACGTGGGTTTCCTGCTGGCGCTGTTCTCGCGCAAGAAGGACTACCCCAAATGGGTCTACCGGCTGGTCGACGCCGGCCAGGCGCAGGCCGATGGCCGCGTGCAGTGGCGCGACGACGTGCTGGTGCTGGACCGGGTGAAGGCGAACAACGACCGTTTCGACCTGCAGGCCCGGCTGCGCCTGCAGGGCCCGCGTCGCAGCGGCCAGCTCTACGCGCGCTGGGGCGTGCTCAGCGCGGGGCTGGAATTGCAGGACAATGCCCGCCGCTGGCACCTGGTGAAGGCGCGGGAGTGGTACCAGGGGCAGCCGGATCTGCTGCGTTGAGGACCGTTTTGCGCAGTTGAACGGTTTGGCCCCTATTCAGGTTTCAGCCGTGTGAATCGTGAAACCGGTTACAGGATCGGCCCGAAAATTGGTCTGGCATCGGTAACATCCAAGCAGAACAAGGCTTTTCGGAAAAACCCCGTTCCCGGCTCAAATGTACTGCCCGGTTTTGTTTTGCAGTGCAGCGTGCAAGCCCCGCAACCGCTCCTTCACGATGGCCCCGCATCCCGACGTGGGGGAGGGAGCAAGCCCGCAACTGGCCTAGCCATTGCGGGCTTTTTTATGCCCGGGATTTGGGATTCGGGATTGGGGATTCGCAACAGCGCGGTGTGGCCGCAATGCTGGATTCCGGTAGGGCGGCTGTCGGTGGGGTGGGGGAGGCGTAGAATTCACGCCATGAACGAGTCCTCCCCGCGCCAGATTCCCCTCCAGGTCGTTTCCACCGCCGCCGCCGCCTCCGCCCCGCTGGAAACGGGCGTCAAGCAGTTGGGCGGCGACAAGATTTCCCGTTCGCCGGTGCAGTTCGCCGACGCGCCGGTGCTGCGCAAGCCGTCGTGGATCCGCGTGCGCATTCCCAGTGACGGTTCGGTGGCGCGGCTGAAGGCCAAGCTGCGCGAGAACCGGCTGGTCACCGTGTGCGAGGAGGCCAGTTGCCCGAACATCCACGAGTGCTTCGGCCACGGCACCGCGACTTTCATGATCCTGGGCGAGGTCTGCACCCGCCGCTGTTCCTTCTGCGACGTCGCCCACGGCCGGCCCAAGCCGCCGGATGCGTCCGAGCCGCTCAGCCTGGCGCATACCGTGGCCGACATGGGCCTGAAGTACGTCGTCGTCACCAGCGTGGATCGCGATGACCTGCGCGACGGCGGCGCCCAGCATTTCGTCGACTGCATCGCGGCCATCCGCGAGCATTCGCCGGGCACCCGCATCGAGATCCTGACCCCGGACTTCCGCGGCAAGGGCCGCATGGACCGGGCGCTGGAAATCCTGGCGGTGAATCCGCCGGACGTGTTCAACCACAACATCGAGACGGTGCCGGACCTGTACCCCAACGTGCGCCCCGGCGCCGACTACCAGTGGTCGCTGACCCTGCTGCAGAAGTTCAAGCAGCAGCATCCGGAGCTGCCGACCAAGTCCGGCATCATGCTGGGCCTGGGCGAGACCATGGAGCAGGTGAAGGCGACCCTGCGCGACCTGCGCGCGCATGACGTGGAGATGGTCACCATCGGCCAGTACCTGCAGCCCACCGCGCACCATCACCCGGTGATGCGCTACTGGACGCCGGAAGAGTTCAAGGAGCTGGAGCTCTACGGCAACGAGCTGGGTTTCAGCCACGTCGCCTCCGGCCCGCTGGTGCGTTCGTCCTACCACGCCGATCGCCAGGCCGCCGAGGCCGCCGCCAGCGCCCGCAACGCCGCCGCCGGCTGAACCGCGGGTTGGCCGACGGACGGCCAGCCGAAACAGGTTCACTTTTCTCTACGGGCCCGGGGTTAGGGTCTCTTTCGGCAGGCCCATCCGCCTGCCGAAAGACAGGGATGACAAGCGCCGCAACTTTGGGCACTGTCTGGCTGTCAGATGTCCCCGCCGTTCTCCTGCAAGGCCTCCGGGCCGCGAGTACCCGATGAAAGTGAAGAAAGTCCCCGCCGTCTTCCTGCTGTCCCTGGCGCTGGCGTCGCCGCTGGCGCTGCTGGCGCGTGGCGATGGCGACAACCGCGTCGCGCTGCCGACCGCGCCCACCGCGGATCAGGCCACCACCTCCAAGCTGGTCTACGGCCTGCTGTCCGACAGCCGCTACGCCTACCGCCCGCGCGCGCTGGATGAAACGTTGTCGGCGGACATTTTCAAGCGCTACCTGGAAGCGCTGGACGGCGGCAAGCAGTTCTTCACCGCCGCCGACGTGGCCAAGTTCGCGCCGCTCAAGGCGCAGATGGGCGAGGCGGTCCGCAGCGGCGAACTGGATCCGGCCTACGACGTCTTCACCATCTACCGCCAGCGCGTGCAGCAGCGCGTGGCCTACGCGCGCTCGCTGCTCAAGCAGGACTTCGACTTCAGCGGCGACCAGCGCTGGGAGTACGACCGCAAGGACGCCCCGTGGGCGGCCAGCACCGAGGAACTGGATGCGCTGTGGAAGAAGTCGGTGATGAACGACTGGCTGCGCCTGAAGCTGGCCGGCAAGAAGCCCGAGGACATCCGCAAGACCCTGGACAAGCGCTACGCCAACCTGCAGCGCACGGTCGACGAGTTCAAGAGCGAGGACGTGTTCCAGGCGTTCCTCAACAGCTACACCGGCGCGATCGACCCGCATACCGATTACTTCACCCCGCGCACCGCCGAGAACTTCAACCAGTCGATGTCGCTGTCGCTGGAAGGCATCGGCGCGGTGCTGCAGCGGCAGGACGATCTGGTGGCGATCCGCGAGATCGTGCCCGGCGGCCCGGCGGATCTGAGCGGCAAGCTCAAGGTCGGCGATCGCATCGTCGCGGTCGGCCAGGGCAAGTCCGGCGCGATGACCGACGTGATCGGCTGGCGCATCGATGATGTCGTCGCGCAGATCCGCGGCAAGAAGGACACCCAGGTCCGGATCGAATACATCCCGGTCGAATCCGGCATCGACGGCAAGCACGCGCAGGTCACCATCACCCGCCAGAAGGTCAAGCTGGAGGAGCAGGCGGCCAAGGCCGAGACCATCACCCTGCCGGCCGCCAACGGCGAGCCGCAGCGGCGCATCGGCGTGATCAAGCTGCCGGCGTTCTACCAGGACTTCGAGGGGCGTCGCCGCAATCCCAACGACTTCACCTCGGCCACCCGCGACATCGCCAAGCTGCTGGCCCAGTTCAAGACCCAGGACGTCGACGGCGTGGTCATGGACCTGCGCAACAACGGCGGCGGTTCGCTGGACGAGGCGGTCGAGCTGACCGGCCTGTTCATCGACAAGGGCCCGGTGGTGCAGGTGCGCGAGTCCGGCGGTCGCGTCACCGTCAACAGCGATCGCAAGCCGGGCGTGGCCTGGGACGGTCCGCTGGCGGTGCTGATCAACCGCGGTTCGGCTTCGGCTTCGGAGATCTTCGCCGGCGCCATCCAGGACTACGGCCGTGGCCTGGTGATCGGCGAGACCAGCTTCGGCAAGGGTACCGTGCAGAACATGGTGGATCTGGATCGCTGGCCGGCCAACGAGACCGCGCGCTTCGGCCAGGTCAAGCTGACCATCGCACAGTTCTTCCGCGTGGCCGGCGGCAGCACCCAGCACAAGGGCGTGGTGCCGGACATCGCGTTCCCGGTGAGCGTGGACGCCAACGAATACGGCGAGAGCACCTACGACAACGCGCTGCCGTGGACCCGCATCGCCGCGGTGCCGCACACCCAGTACGGCAACTTCGCGCCGCTGCTGCCGAAGCTGGAAGCCCTGCACGCCTCGCGCGTGGCCAAGGACAAGGAATTCCAGTGGAAGCTGGAGGACGTGGCTCAGTTCCGTGCCGAGGCGGCCAAGAAGTACGTCTCGCTCAACGAGGCCGAGCGCCGCGCCGAGCGTGAGAAGCAGGATGCGCAGTTCAAGGCGCGCCAGGCCGAACGCAAGGCGCTGGGACTGGCGCTGGATCCGCTGGCCGACGATCTGGCCGACGACGGCCTGGGCGCGAGCGAGCGCGACATCGTCAAGGATGCGGCCCGCGAGAAGCTGGTCGACAAGCGTCCGGATCCGCTGCTGCGCGAATCGGCGGCGATCCTGGGTGACGCCATCGGCGTGTTGAACCAGGACCGCAAGCTGTCGGCGCAGGTGCTGCCGGAATCGACGGGACCGGGACGCTGGGCGGATTGAAGCTGGGCATGGGTTTGTAAGATGAGAAAAGCGCGGCCTTCGGGTCGCGCTTTTTTTGGGGGTGCTCGCGGCGGGGTGGGGTGTTGGGTTGTTTTCCGGGACGCCGGGGAAGGGGTTTACGGTCGCGACTTATGTCGCTCCTACAAGGATGGGGCGGGAGACTTGAGCCAGATGAAAGGCGGACCGTGAAAGCTTTCAACGGTGGGGTCGCGCCGTGGCCGTCGGGGCTGGCCTAGAATAAGCGTCAATACGCTTGGCGCCTCCCCCATGAACTCCTCCGCTTCCAGCACCGCCGCGCCCGCGCGCGGTGGCGTCGCCGTCGTCGTCGCCCTGGCCCTGGTCTACGTCGTCTGGGGCTCCACCTATCTCGGTATCCGCCTGGCCCTGGAAGGCGGCTATCCGCCGCTGTTGATGGCCGGCGGCCGCTTCATCGTCGCCGGCACGCTGATGTACGCGGTGCTGCGCTGGCGCGGTTATGCCGCGCCGACCCGCGCGCAATGGAAGAACGTGGCCTTCATGGCGCTGGCGCTGCTGCTGTTCGGCAACGGCTTCGTGTGCGTGGCCGAGCAGACCGTGTCCTCCGGTCTGGCCGCGGTCGCGGTGGCCTCGATGCCGCTGTGGATGGGCCTGTTCGGCGCCATGCGCGGACAGCATCCCAGCCGCGCCGAATGGGCGGGCATCGTGATCGGCTTCCTGGGCGTGGTCTGGCTCAACTCCGGCAGCGCGCTGACCGCCAGCCCGAAGGGGCTGATCATGCTGCTGATCGCGCCGATCGCCTGGGCCTACGGTTCGGTGTGGAGCCGCGGCCGCGATCTGCCGTCGCCGTTCATGTCGGCAGCCGCGCAGATGGTGTGCGGCGGCGTGATCATGCTGGTGGTGGGCGCGGCGATCGGCGAGCGTTTCACCCAGTGGCCGACGTTGCAGGGCACGCTGGCGGTGGGCTACCTGGCGCTGTTCGGTTCCATCGTCGCCTTCAGCGCCTATGTCTGGCTGCTGCACAACGTGCGTCCGGCGGTGGCCGGCAGCTACGCCTACATCAACCCGGTGATCGCGGTGGCGCTGGGCGCGTGGATCGCCCATGAGAGTTTCAGCGCCCATGACCTGGGCGCGATGGCGTTGATCCTGCTGGGCGTGGTGGTGATCACCCTGGCGAAGGCGAAGCGCTCGTGAGCCAGCACGGTATCGATCGCAAGGGGCTGGTCATCACCAGCCTGACCTTCGTCCTGTGGGGCGTGGTACCGCTGTACTGGCACCTGCTCAAGGTGGTGCCCTCGTTCCAGATCATCGCCCACCGGATTGTCTGGAGCGCGTTGCTGGTGATCGGCTGGCTGGTGCTGAAGAACGGCCTGGGCTGGCTGCGCGCGATTCGCGCCCAGCCGCGTGCGTTGGCCGCGCTGGGACTGAGCAGCCTGCTGATCGCGTTCAACTGGGGCCTGTACATCTGGGCGGTCAACGCCGGCCACGTGGTCGAGACCAGCCTGGGTTACTTCATCAACCCGCTGCTCAACGTGCTGCTGGGCGTGCTGGTGCTGCGCGAGCGGCTGAGCCGCCTGCAATGGGTCGCGGTGGGCTTCGCGCTGATCGGCGTGGCCTGGCTGACCTGGCAGGCCGGTTCGCCGCCGTGGATCGCGCTGGGACTGGCGCTGTCGTTCGGCATGTACGGGCTGGTGCGCAAGCTGGTGGCGGTCGACGCGGTGGCCGGGCTGGGCGTGGAAAGCCTGTACCTGTTCCTGCCGGCGCTGGCGTTCGTGGCCTGGGGCGAGAACGGCCACGGCGGCGGCTTCCTGCAGGGCTGGGGCTGGCAGATCGATCTGCTGTTGATCTTCGGCGGCGTGGTCACCGCCATTCCGCTGATCGGCTTCGCCTACGGCGTGCGCAGGATTCCGCTGACGGTGGTGGGGCTGCTGCAGTACATCGCGCCGAGCATCCAGTTCCTGATCGGCGTGTTCGTGTTCCGCGAGCCGTTCGGCGCGGCGCAGGCGCTGGGCTTTGCCGCGATCTGGACCGGCCTGCTGATTTTCGCCGGCGACGGGCTGTGGCGTTCGCGCCAGCGGCCGCCGGTGGCGGCCACGGTCACCGAGTAGCGCGCTCGGAGTGATGCGCCGCGCTCAGGCGCCGCCCGGTGCCAGCGGTTGCGGGCAGGCCGGCGTCGCCGTCGGCGTGCGCTCGAACCAGTCGATCACCGTCGGCGCCAGCCGATCCAGCCGCATCGGCAGGCTCAGGTGATCCTCGCCGGGGATTTCCAGGTAGCGGGCGCGCTTGGACGCCGCCGCGAGCAGGCGGCCATGCGCGACCGGAATGTGCCGGTCGGCGTCGCCATGGATCAGCAGTACGCAGGCCGGCGCCTGCGCCAGTGCCGCGCCAACGTCCACCTTGTCCAGATCCAGGCCGAGCTTGCGGTCGGCCTGGGCGATGGCGACGTTCAGGCTGTCGCCGCTGTAGCGCCAGCGCGCCAGCGGCAGGGCCAGGCGATCGCGCCAGTTCGACGCCGGGCGGGTGAGCATGTGCGGCACCATGTCGCGGATCGCGCTGCCGGCGTTGTCGAAGGATTCCATCGCCACCACGCCGCCGGCCTGCACGCCGAGATCGCGCGCGGTGAAGATGGCGGTGGCCGCGCCGTAGGACACGCCCATCACGTGCAGCGGACCGGTGACCTCGCCGCGCTCGCGCAGCGCGCGCAGCATCGCCACGACGTCTTCGCCCTCGCGGGTGCCGTAGCCGGACGGCGCGACGCCGGAACGGCCGTGGTTGCGCAGGTCCACGCTGATGGTGCGGTAGCCGGCCTGGGCCAGTTCCAGCGCCCACGGCAGCAGCGAGCCGCCGTCCATCATCCAGCCGTGCAGCAGCACGACGGTGCCGCGCGGCTTCTGCGCGGACGGCCTGGCCGCCGCGTCGAAGTCGAGCTGGAAATCCATGCGGTTGGCGGCGGTGCCGCCGGCATAGCGGTAGCGCAGGCCGTAGTCGCCCGGATCCAGCGCGCGCCAGTACAGCGGCACGCCATTCACCGGCACGAAGCCCTCGCGATGCGGCAGGCGCGCGAACATCGCCTCGATGCGATCGCGCGGCAGCAGCGGCGACACGCCGCCGGGCGCGGCCAGGCGTTCGCTCAGCGACAGGGCGGGCAGATGGGCAGTGGTGAAGCCGACCAGCGACAGGCAGACGCAGGCCAGCGCGATCAGGCGCAGCAGCATGGCGATCATCGGGGGGAGGGACAGCGGTCGCGCACCTTACCGGCGCGGGAGCCGTCGCCGCTATCGCAGAACGATGACAGAAAGATGACGGTTAAGCCGGGATTTGCCTGGCGGGTGGGCGGTTGGCCCGGAAAGGGAGCACCGCGCCGCGAGGGCGCGGCGGGTGGATGGTGCGAAGAAGCCGCCGAGCGAGCTCGGCTCTACGGGGAGGGGCAGGGGGCGCCGGCGTCGGCCCAGGTCTTGAAGGCGGCGACGAACTTGTCGTGCGGGACTGGCACCGGGGCACGGTTGCCGCCGGGGTTCCAGCCCCACAGCACCAGCTTGTCCTCGGCGACGTGCTTGATCAGCGCGGGCATGTCGCGATCGCCATTGAGTTTGCGGTCCTGGATCATCGCGCACAGCTCGTGGGCCGGCAGGCCGATCCAGGCCATCTTGTGATCCGGCGGCGGCAGTTGCCAGTGCGGTGCGCCCGGCGGCGCGTGCGCGCTGTAGCCGGCCGGCGGATTGGCTTCGCCGTGGCAGGTGGAGCAGGGCTGGCCGGGCGCGCCCTTGCCTTCGGGACCGCGCACCACGTTCATCATGTGCGGGGTCTGGCTGTCGAACTGCAAAGGCTGATCGCCGGGAATGTGGCAGTTGCTGCAACGTGGATGCTGGAACACCTGCTCGACGGTGGCGAAGGCTTGCAGTGCCTGCGCCTTCTGTTCGGCGCTGATGCGCGGGCCGCAGGCGGCCAGCAGCAACGACAGCAAGGCGATGAAGAAGAGGGCGGCGGCGCGCATCGTCGGATCCTCAGGCGGGCTTGGCCGCGGGGGCCAGGGTGAAGGGAAGATCACGCAGGCGCTGGCCGGTGAGCGCGAACACCGCGTTGGCCACTGCCGGCGCGATCGGCGGCGTACCGGGTTCGCCCACGCCGCCCATCTTGTCCGTGCTCGGCACGATGTGCACTTCCACCACCGGCATCTCGGGCAGACGCAGCACCGGATAGTCGTGGTAGTTGGATTGCTCCACCTCGCCATTCTTGAAGGTGATGCGCCCGTGCAGCGCGGCGCCCAGGCCGAACGCCAGCCCGCTTTCCAGCTGCGCCTTGACGTTGTCCGGATTCACCGCCAGGCCACAGTCGATCGCGCAGACCACGCGATGGACCTTGATCACGCCGTTGTCGACCGAGACCTCAGCCGCGTGCGCGACGTAGCTGCCGAACGATTCGTGCACGGCGATGCCGTGGCCGCGTCCCTTCGCCGCCGGTTTGCTCCAGCCGAATTTCTCCGCCGCCAGGTTCAGCGCGGCCAGGTGGCGCGGATGATCCTTGAGCAGGCGCCGGCGGTATTCCAGCGGATCCTGCCCCGCCGCGTGCGCCAGTTCATCGACCAGGCTTTCCATCACGAAGCCGTTGTAGCTGTGCCCCACGGAGCGCCACCACAGCACCGGGATGCCGGTCTTGGGCGAATGCAGATCCACCCGGTGCGCGGGCGTGCCCAGCACGTACGGCGAATCGGCCACGCCTTCCACCGAGGTCGCGTCGATGCCGTTCTTCACCGTGAACGGCTCGAACGGCGTGCCGGCGGTGATCGACTGGCCGACCATCACCTGCTGCCAGGCCACCGGCGTGCCGTCCGCGGCCAGCCCCACCTTGGCGCGCTGCACGTAGGCCGGGCGGTAATAGCCGCCACGCACGTCGTCCTCGCGCGGCCACACCGTCTTGACCGGCGCCTTGGCGGCCTTGGCCACTTCCACCGCCTCGGACACGAAGTCCGACACCGGCGTCGCGCGCCGGCCGAAGCCGCCGCCGAGGAAGGTGGTGTGGATGCGGATCTGTTCCGGCTTCAGCCCGGTGATGCGCGCGGCGACCTGCTGGTCGACGGTCTGGAACTGGGTGCCGGTCCAGATGTCGCAACCTTCGGCGTCGATCTTCACCGTGCAGTTGAGCGGTTCCATCGGTGCGTGCGCCAGGTAGGGCACGCTGTACTCGACTTCCACCACCTTGGCCGCCTGCGCCATCGCCGCGGCCGCATCGCCGGCCTGCACCGCCACCGCACCGGCCGTGCGCGCCTGCGTGGCGAACTGTTCGCGCAGCCGCGCGCTGTCCAGATCCGCGTGCGGGCCGCGATCCCATTCCACCTTCAGCGCGTTGCGGCCCTGCAAGGCGGCCCAGTAGTGATCGGCGATCACCGCCACGCCGCTGGGCACCTGCACCACGTTGCGGACCCCGGGCACCGCCTTGGCGGCGGTGGCGTCGAACGATTTCACCGTGCCGCCGAACACCGGCGCGCGCGCGACCACCGCGGTGAGCAGGCCGTCGAACTGCACGTCCATGCCGAAGATCGCGCGACCGGTGATCTTCTCCGGCGTGTCCAGGCGCTTGGCGCCCTTGCCGATCAGCTTCCAGTCCTTGGGATCCTTGAGGGTGAGCGTCTTCGGATCCGGCGCCTTCAGCTGCCCGGCCGCGTCGGCCAGTTCGCCGTAGCGCAGGCGCTGGTCGCCATGCACCACCACACCGTTCTCGGTCTTCAGCTCCGCCACCGGCACGCCCAGGCGCGCGGCCGCGGCTTGCAGCAGCAAGGCGCGTGCGGTGGCGCCGGCCATCCGGTAGCGATCGAACTCGGACCAGGTGCTGGTCGAGCCGCCGGTCATCTGCATGCCGAAGGCGGTATGCGCGTAGGCCGGTGCGGCTGGTGCGTGCTCGACCTTCATCTTCGTCCAGTCCGCATCCAGCTCCTCGGCGATCAGCATCGGCAGCGTGGTCCAGATGCCCTGGCCCATTTCCGAGTGCGACAGCAGCACGGTGATGCTGTCGTCGGCGGCGATGCGCAGGAAGGCGTTGGGCGCGAACGGTGCGACCGTGGCCGGCGCGGCGGCGGCGTTCTGCGCCAGCGCGAAGCGGCCGGCGGCCGGCACGATGAAGCCGATGACCAGGCCGCCGCCGAGGACGGCGCCGGCCTTGAGGAACTGGCGGCGGGAAGAGGAAGCGACGGAATCCGCAGGCTTGGCGTCCACGAACATTCTCCGATCGGATGCCGGGCCCTTGTGGTCCGGCGCGGGGGGAAGAGGAATCAGGCCTTGCCCAACTGCGCGGCGCGGTGCACCGCCGCGCGGATGCGCGGGTAGGTGCCGCAGCGGCAGAGATTGCCCGCCAGCGCCTGGTCGATGTCCTGATCAGTGGGGCTGGGCACCACCGCCAGCAGCGCGGCGGCGGTCATGATCTGGCCGGACTGGCAGTAGCCGCACTGCACCACGTCCAGTTCGGCCCACGCCTGCTGCACCGGATGGCGTCCGTCGGATGACAGGCCTTCGATGGTGGTGATCTTCTTGCCGGCCACCGCGGAGACCGGGGTGACGCAGGCGCGCAAGGGGACGCCGTCGATGTGCACGGTGCAGGCGCCGCACTGGGCGATGCCGCAACCGAACTTGGTGCCGGTGAGTTTCATCAGGTCCCGCAGGACCCAGAGCAGCGGCATGTCGGGCGGCGCCGCGACCTCGTGCTCGGAACCATTCACGTGCAGTTTCATGCTCGATCCCTGGCGTCGGCTGGGGAGTTGGCACATTACGCCCGCGGATGCGACATTGCCAAGACATCCGGCGACTTTTTTCGGAGGCCCATGTCCAGCCAGCGCAAGGTGTTGGAAGCCGCCCTGCGGGCCGTGGCGACCGGCGATGCCGGCGCGGGCCTGGCGGTGGTGGTGGACACCGAGGGATCGACCTACGTGCATGCCGGGGCGATGGCCCTGTTCAGTGCGCGCGACGGCCAGACCGGCTGGTTGAGCGGCGGCTGCCTGGAGCCGGACATCCAGCGCCGCGCGCTGGCCGCGGCCGACGCGGGCGCGCTGGACTGGATGGACATCGACACCCGCGACGACGAGGACTTGCTGTCCGGATCCGCGGTCGGCTGCCGCGGACGCCTGCACCTGGCGCTGCTGCCGCTGGCCCGGCTGGCAGGTTTGGCGGCGTTGCTGGAAGACTGGCAGCGGGGCGGCGAAACACTGCATTGGTCCTTCGATGCCGGCGGCGAAGTGCGTGCCGGCATCGGCGCGCGCCAGGCGCACTGGAGATTGCCGGTGACCGCTGGCGCCGAGACGCCGCAACGGCCGGCTTACGGGCTGGCGATCCGGCCCGCGCCGAAGGTGCTGATCTGCGGTGCCGGCCCGGAGACGCCGCTGCTGGTGCCCTGGCTGCGCGAACTGGGCTGGCGGGTGACCCTAGCCGAACGCCGCCCGCGCTGGCAGCCGCACGCCGCGCTGGCGGATCTGGCCTGGGACGTGTCGCCCACCGACGCGGCCGCGCGTGCCGACGGCCATGCGGCCGCGCTGGTGATGCACCACCACTTCGAACTGGATCGCGAGGCGCTGGCGGCGCTGGCCGAAACCGAGCTGCCCTTCATCGGCCTGCTCGGACCGGGGCGCCGCCGCGACGATCTGTTCAAGGTGCTGTCGGCGCCGACCCGCGAACGCCTGCGCCATCGCCTGCGCTCGCCGATCGGCCTGCGTCTGGGCGGGCAGGGACCGGAGGCGATCGCGCTCAGCATCGCCGCGCAGTTGCAGGCGGTGCTGGCCGGCGAACCGGCATGACCTCGGCGCACGACGCGGTGGTGCTGGCGGCCGGCGGCAGCCGCCGGCTCGGCCAGCCCAAGCAACTGCTCACCCGCGAAGGCGAGACGCTGGTCCGTCGTGGTGTCAGGCTGGCGATGGAAACCGCGCCGCGCCGGCTGCTTGTAATCGTTGGCGGGCATGCGGAAGCGGTGAGCGCGGCGGTGCGCGATCTGCCGGCGGACATCCTGTTCAATCCCGAATGGGAAGAAGGACTGGCGAGCAGCCTGCGTCTGGCCGCGGCGACACTGGCGCCCACATGCGCGGATTCGTCATCCGCCTGCCTGCTGCTGGCCTGCGATCAGCCGGCGCTGGAAGCGGCGCACCTGGCCGCGTTGCGCGAAGGCTTCATCGTCCGTGGCTGCGCGGCGACCCGCCACGGCGAGGGCCGCGGCGTCCCGGCATGGGTGCCGGCGGATCTGTTGGCGCAGGCAAGCTCACTGCAAGGCGATCGCGGCCTGCGCGGACTGCTTGCGGCGCGTGCAGACGAGCACATCGCCCTGCTCGACGCCCCGGAACTGGCCCGCGACATCGACACGCTGGACGATCTGCGCGAAGCGCGCCGACGTGGCTGGATCGATCCGGTTCCGGACGCGATGCCGGATCCTTCCCCCTGAAACGAAAACGGCCGGCAGGCGCCGGCCGTTTTCCTGTTCACGCCGATGCGATCACAACGCGCGCAATGCGGTGGTGATCGGCAGGCGCGCCGCGCGCAGCGCCGGGAACAGGCCGCCGACCAAGCCGATGCCGAGCGCCCACTTCAGGCCGTTCCACAACAACTCGGGCGTGACCTTGAACTGGAACACCACCTGGCTGAAGTTGCTGCCCAGGGTCGAGACGCTGTAGCCGTTGAAGATGGCCCAGGCGATCACGCCGCCCAGCACGCCGCCCAGCAGTGCCAGCAGCATCGTCTCCAGCATCACCGCGGTGACCACCGGCAGGCCGCGGAAACCGATCGCGCGCATGGTGGCGATTTCGCGCGCGCGCCCGGCCACCGCCGAGTACATGGTGTTGAGCGCGCCGAACACCGCGCCGATTGCCATGATGGTGCCGATCACGATGCCCAGCCACTTAATGATCGTGGCCAGCTGCCCGGACTGCTTGCTGTAGTACGCGCGGGTGGTTTCCACGTCCAGTTTCAGGCGCGGATCGCCCTCGACCGCGGCCTTGAACTGGTCGAAGCCGGCCTTGCCGTCGGTCTTGACCGTGATCGACTGGTAGGCGCTGCGGTTGTAGGTGGACGACAGGGTCTGCGCGTCGCCCCACAGTTCCGAGTCGTGCGCGTCGCCGGAAGCGAACCGGCCCACCACGGTCCATTCCTGGTTGCCGAGATTGAGCTTGCTGCCGACCTTCAGGCCGCGGAACTGGGTGGCCGCGCCCTGGCCGACGACAATCTCGCGCAGGCCGGCGCCGAACTTGCGGCCCTCGACCAGCTTGATCTTGTCGCGGACCAGCCAGGCCTCCTCGCCCACGCCGCGGAACTGCGCGTTGGCATCGGTGCCGTCGGCCATGCTGGGCAGGTTGACCACCTGCGACAGTTCGGCCGACATCAGCGGCTTGCCGTTCGGTCCCTTGGCGACGCCGGGCAGGCTGGACAGCAGCGGCGCCTGTTCGCGGGTGATGACCGAATTGGTTTCCGCCTGCGAACCGCCGCGCAGCACGATCGCGGTGGTGTCGTCGCCGGTGCTGTTGAGGGTGGCCTTGAAGCCTTCGCCCATCGCCAGCATGGCGACCAGCACGCCGACCACGCCGGCGATGCCGACCACGATCACCGAGGACGCGCCCCAGCGTTGCGGCAGGCTGCTGATGCCGATGCGCGCGGCGGCCAGCGCCAGCCGGCCACCGCGGGTCAGCAGCAGCCACAGCGCCAGCAGCACGGCCAGGCCCAGTACCAGGAACCACGGCAGGTTGATCCAGACCACCAGGAAGACGGCCAGGCCGACGACGGAGATGATGTTTGCAATCCAGTTGGGCATGTCGTTCTCCTCAGCGTCCAGCCAGTGCATCGACGATCTTCAGGCGCTTGGCGCGCAGCGCCGGCAGCAGGCCGACGACGATGCCGATGACCACCATCAGGCCCAGCCCGACCAGCCAGGTCTGGGTGGGAACGTTCGGCAGCGAGATGGCGCCCTGGCTGGCCGCGGTCAGGCCCGGCATGATCACCGCCGCCAAGCCCATGCCGATCAGGCCGCCGAGCACGATCAGCAGCACCGACTCGATCATCACCAGGGTCAGCACCGTGCCGTCCTTGAAGCCCAGCGTCTTCAGCACCGCCAGTTCCGGCACCCGCTCGCGCACCGCCTGGGCCATGGTGTTGCCGGTCAGCAGCAGCAGGGTGAAGAACACCGCGCCCATGATCGAGGTGACGATCAGGCCGATGTCGGCGAACTGCTTGGCGAAGGCCTGCTGGAACGCCGACTCGGTCTGGCTCTTGGTCTCGTGGTCCGAGTTGGCCGACAGCGCGTCGATGGCGCGCGCCACCTGGTTGGCCTGGTTGGTGTTGGCCAGTTGCACCGTGTACCAGCTGACCTGGCTCTTGATGTAGTCGTTGGATTCGTCGAAGTATTTCCAGTTCATCATCAACTGGTTTTCCGCGCCGACGTTCTTGCGATCCTTCACCCGGAAGATGGCCTTCAGTTCCAGCGGCCAGTCGTTGCTGCCGCCACGCGGGAAGATGGTGGCCTTCAGCGGAATGGTGTCGCCAATCTTCCAGCCGTGCTTCTTGGCCAGCGACTCGCCGACGATGGCGGCGTTGCGGGTGTCCTGGAACGCCTTGAGCTGATCCGGCGGCACCGTGTACTCGGTGTAGACGTCGAAGAAGTTGGGCGCCACCGAGAAGTTGGGGAAGAAATCCTTGGGATCGCGGTAGATGCCGCCGAACCACATGGCGTAGGTGGCCTTGCGCACGCCGGGCACCGATTCGATCTGCGGCAGCAGGTTGATCGGCAGCGACTGGGTGATCGACAGGCGCGAGGCGACCACCAGGCGGTTGGCGCCATCGACGCTGCCGCCGGAGTTGAACGCCACCCGCACCGAATCCAGCAGGCCGAACAGCAGGAAGGCCGCGACCACGGACAACAGGGTCAGCAGCGTCCGCGTCTTGCTGCGGAACAACTGTGCCCAGACCAGGGACAGATATTTCATCGCCGCCTCCCGTCAGTGGGCCAGCGCAGGGGCGTCGACCAGCTCGCCCTTGTCCAGGTGGATGGTGTGGGTCGCGTACTCGGCCGCCTTCGGATCGTGGGTGACCATGATGATGGTCTTGCCATGCTCGCGGTTGAGCAGGCGCAGCAGGTCCAGGATTTCCTCGGCCGAGTGGCGATCCAGATCGCCGGTCGGTTCGTCGCAGATCAGGAAGGTCGGATCCGAGACGATCGCTCGGGCGATCGCCACGCGCTGCTGCTGGCCGCCGGAGAGCTCGTTGGGACGGTGCGCGCCGCGTTCGGCCAGGCCGACCAGCTGCAGGGCGATTTCCGCGTTGCGCTTGCGCTGGGCGGCGCCGAGCTTGGTCAGCAGCAGCGGCAGCTCCACGTTCTTCTGCGCGGTCAGCATCGGCATCAGGTTGTAGAACTGGAACACGAAGCCGACATGGTGGCTGCGCCAGGTGGAGAGCTGGGCGGCGCTCATGCTGTCGATGCGCTGGCCCTCGATCTCGATTTCGCCCGAGGTCGGGGTGTCCAGGCCGCCGATGAGGTTGAGCAGGGTTGTCTTGCCCGAGCCGGACGGTCCCATCAGGGCGACGAAATCGCCCTTGGGAATATCCAGGTTCAGTCCGTGCAGCACCTGCACCTTTTCCGGACCGCGCTGGTAGGTTTTGACGAGGTTGCGAATGGTGACCAGTGAGGACATCGTGTTTTCCCTTCTGTGGTGTTCGGAGGCGCGCGCCGGCGACGTGATCGTCGCCCGCGCGCACGGCATTGCGTTGTCTTGCGTTGCAGCCAACCACTTTGGTGCGCGCCCGGGCATGGTTTCCCTGGCGTCCTGCGGGCCGCGCTACCGACGGGTGGCGGCGGTCATGAATCGGCAGCCGGTGGAGCCTGCCGGGCACGCGTCGCAACGTCCGCGACGCGCGCGATGGAACCGGAACCGTTACTGCGCTTCGTCCTCGGCCAGCGTGACCTTGCTGCCGTCCTGCAATTCATCCGGCGGGCTGAGCACCACCGTGTCGCCCGCACCCAGGCCCGACAGCACCTGGCGATCGTCGCCCATCGGCTGGCCGACCTTCAGCAGGCGCTGTTCGACCGTGTTCTGCTCGGTCAGGGCGAACGCCACCGGCTGGCCGTCGCGCTCGACGATGGCCGCCGACGGGGCGCGCACGCCCTGCGGCTTCTTCTCCTCGGCCGGCTTGGCCGCTTCCAGGAAGCTCACCCGCACGCCCATGTCCGGGACGATGCGCGGATCCTTCTGCTTCAGCGCGATGCGCACCTTGACCGTGGCCTTGCCGCGATCGGCGGTGGGAATGATGGCGATGACCTCGGCCGGAATCTTCCAGTCGGGGTAGGCGTTGAGGGTGGCTTCCACCGGCATCTTCGGCTGCACCCGGCCGATGAAGGCCTCGCCCACGTCCACTTCCACTTCCAGCGAATCCATGTCGACGATGGTGCCGATGCCGGTGCGGGTGAAGCCGCCGCCGGCCGACAGCGGCGACACGATTTCGCCGGGCTGGGCGGCCTTGGCGATCACCACGCCGGAGAACGGCGCGCGTACCACGGTGTTGTCCTTGCCGATGTCGGCGATGCGCAGGCGATCGGCGGCGGCGCGCTGGTTGCGCTGCGAGGTCAGTGCCTCGGCGCGCAGGGCGTCGCGTTCGGCCACGGCCTGGTCGTATTGCGAGCGCGCGACCAGTTGCTGCTGGGTCAGCTGCGACAGCCGGCGCACGTTGGCCTCGGCTTCCTTCAGCCGCGCCTGCACGCCGGTGCTCTGGCTGCGCGCGGCCTGCAACTGGCTTTCGGCCAGCGCGCGCTCGGCGTCGGCGTCGATCGGTTCCAGCCGCGCCAGCACCTGGCCGGCCTCGACCTGCATGCCTTCCTCGATCAGCACTTCCTGGACCTTGCCGGTGACCTTGGCCGACACCGTCGCCATCCGCCGCGCGACCACGTAGCCGGTCGCATCCAGCACCGAGGCCGAAGCGCCGCTGCTGCCGATCGCGATGACCGGCGCGGTCCGCACCGGCACGCCCTTGTCGCGCCCGAACACGAACCAGCCGCCCACCGCCAGCAGCACCAGCACGGCGGCCACGCCCAGTCCAATCCACAGGCCGCGGCGCGACGGCGGTTCCGGCGGCGCGGCCTTGCGATCGATGCGGAGTTCCTTCAACAGGTCGGCGGAAGAGTTCATCGCTTATCCAGACGGGCGAACGCGGAAAGTGTGACCAGCTAGGGTAACCCGGCCCAGTTGCCGGAAGTCACTTGTTGCCGGCCCTGGCGGCTCCGCGCCCGGAGCGGGGAGGGCACAGGATGCCCGGCCAGGGCCGGACGACCAAGTGACAGCTGTCATCCACCACGCATGAAGACCGCCACTGCCGGGTCCGCCGGCGGCGGCCTAGATTGGTCGCATCGCCGACACCTCGGGAGCGCGCCCCACATGGATACGCAGGCACCGCAGTACGAACCGGCCCGGTTGCGCGCCGTGCACAAGCGCTATGGACCGATCACCGCCCTGGCCGGACTGGATCTGGCACTGGCGCCTGGACGCCTGCTGGCGCTGCTGGGTCCCAACGGCGCCGGCAAGAGCACGGCCATCGCGATCCTGCTGGGCCTGCAACCGCCCGATGGCGGCGAGGCCCGCCTGTTCGGCCAGGCGCCCGGCGCGATGGCGGTGCGCCGGCGCATCGGGGTGATGCTGCAGAGCGCCGGCATTCCGGACACGCTCAAGGTGCGCGAACTGCTGGATCTGACCCGCAGCTACTATCCGGCCCCGCGCAGCGTCGCCGATTGCGTGGCGATGGCCGGACTGGATGGCCTGCTCGAACGCCGCTACGGCCAGCTATCGGGCGGCCAGCAGCGGCGCGTGCAGTTCGCGCTGGCGATCTGCGGTCGTCCGCAACTGCTGTTCCTGGACGAACCCACCACCGGCCTGGACATCGACGCGCGCCAGATCCTCTGGCAGGCCATCCGCGAACTTGTCGCGGGCGGCTGCGCGGTGCTGCTGACCACGCATTACCTGGAGGAAGCCGAGGCGCTGGCCGATCGCGTCGCGGTGATCGATGGCGGACGCGTGATCGCCGAGGGCAGCGTGGCCGAGGTGCGCGCGCGGGTCGCGCAGCGGCGCATCCGCTGCCTCACCGCGTTGCCGGCCGAGGTCGTGGCCGGCTGGCCGCAGGTGCGCAGCGCCCGGCATGACGGCGAGCGCCTGGAGATCGTCGCCGATCTGGCCGAACCCGTGGTGCGCCGGCTGCTGGCCGAGGACGCCGCGCTGACCGAACTGGAAGTGGCCCGCGCCGGCCTGGCCGAGGCCTTCATCAGCCTCACCCGGCAGGCCCGCGAACAGGAGGCCGCCTGATGGACACCACGATCGCTCCTGCGCGCGCGCCGCTGCGCGCCTACCTGCTGGAAGCCCGCTACGAATTCCTGCGCCTGCTGCGCACGCCTTCGTTCTCCCTGCCGACCCTGCTGTTTCCCGCGTTGTTCTACCTGCTGTTCGGCGTGCTGCTGGGCGCGCGGCAGGGCGGTGACGTGGCGGCGCGCTACTTCCTGGCGACCTATGGCGTGTTCGGGGTGATGGGCGTGGCCCTGTTCGGTTTCGGCGTGAGCGTGGCCCTGGATCGCGAACGCGGCCTGCTGGCGCTCAAGCGCGCGCTGCCGATGCCGCCGGCGGCCTATCTGCTGGCCAAGACCGCCATGGCGATGATCTTCGCCGCCGTGGTGTCCGTGCTGCTGGCGCTGATCGCCGCGGGCCTGGCCGGGGTTTCGCTGTCGCCGTGGCAATGGGCGGCGCTGTGGCTGGTCAACGTGCTGGGCGTATTGCCGTTCGCCGCGCTCGGCCTGTGGCTGGGCTGTCTGGTCGGTGGCGAGGGCGCGCCGGCGGTGATCAACCTGGTGTACCTGCCGATGGCATTCCTGTCCGGCCTGTGGTTGCCGCTGAGCATGCTGCCGGCGGTGCTGTCGCAACTGGCGCAGTTGTGGCCGGCGTATCATCTGGCCCAGATCGCGCTGCGGGTAGTCGGCAAGGATGCGGGCCAGCCGCTGATCCTGCATCTGGCCGTGCTGGCGCTCGTCACCGTCGTGTTCGGCCTGCTGGCCTGGCGGCGCCTGGCGCGTCCGGCCTGAGGTTCGGTTCCGTTCCGGAGAATCCGCGTGTTCATGTACTTCCCGCCCGTATCCGAGAACTCGCTGGCGAACCTGCACGAGCGGCGCAGCGAGCTGCGCGGGCGCGGCACCGGGCGCTGGTTCCCGTTGCTGATGCTGATCTGGTCGATCTGGATCTTCGTCACCCCGATGTCCAACCCGGCGTCGTTCCCGAACTGGCTGTGGCCCACCCTGGCCAGCTACGCGGTGTTCCTGTTGCTGTTCCATGGCGCTTACTACCGCGACCGCCGGTACATGCTGTTCAACGCGCTGGGCATGGCGGTGCTGGGCTATGCGCTCACGCCGTTCAATCCCGGTGCGCAGAGCTACATGATCTACGCCTGCGCCTTCATGGCGTTCGCCGGCCCCACCCGTTCCGCGATTGCCTGGATGCTGGTGCTGCTGGCCGCGTATTCGGTGGAATGGATGGCGCTGGGCTGGCCGCTGATCTACCTGGCCAGCACGCTCATGGTCGGGTTCGCGGTGGGCCTGATGAACATCAGCTTCGCGCGCAAGGCGCAGGCCGACGCGGCGCTGATGCTCAGCCACGAAGAGGTGCGCCGGCTGGCCGCGATGGCCGAGCGCGAGCGCATCGGCCGCGACCTGCATGATCTGCTTGGCCACACGTTGTCGCTGGTGGCGCTCAAGTCGGATCTGGCCGGCAAGCTGCTGGATCGGGATCCGGCGGGCGCGCGGCGCGAGATCGACGAGGTCAGCCGGGTCGCCCGCGACGCGTTGGCGCAGGTGCGCAGCGCGGTCACCGGCATCCGCGCGGCGGGCCTGGCCGCCGAACTGGCCTCGGCACGGCTGCTGCTGGAATCCGACGGCGTGACGCTGACCTGTCCGGCCGGGATTCCGCCGCTGTCGCCGGAACAGGAAACCGTGCTCGCGCTGACCGTGCGCGAGGCGGTGACCAACCTGCAACGGCACGCCCGCGCCAGCGCCGCGCGGGTGGAGCTGGAAGTGGCAGACGGACGCTTGCGGCTACGCATCGAGGACAACGGACGCGGCGGCGCCATCGTGCCCGGCAACGGGCTGAGCGGCATGCGCGAGCGGCTGGAAGCACTTGGCGGCAGCCTGCGCGTCGATGCACGCCCCGGCCGCGGCACCGTGCTGGAAGCCAGTCTGCCGGCAGGCCCGCTGGCGCCACAGGCCTCCGGCGCGGCATCCTTGCTGCCCGCGCAGACCTGAGGACGCCCCATGCCGCACGCCCCGCATCCGGCGCAATCCCCGCGCGCATGATCCGGGTGTTGCTGGCCGAGGATCAGGCGATGGTGCGCGGCGCGTTGACCGCGCTGCTCAACCTGGAAGCGGACATCGAAGTCGTCGGCACCGCCGCCGACGGCGAATCGGCGTGGCGCGAATTGCAGCGGCTGCGTCCGGACCTGCTGGTCACCGACATCGAAATGCCCGGCCTGACCGGGTTGGAACTGGCCCAGCGCATCCATCGCCACGCGTGGCCCACCCGGGTGGTGATCGTCACCACCTTCGCCCGCGCCGGCTATCTGCGCCGCGCGCTGGACGCGGGCGTGTCGGGTTATCTGCTCAAGGACGCGCCGGCCGACCAGCTGGCCGCCGCGCTGCGCAAGGTCCATGCCGGCGGCCGCGCGATCGATCCGCAGCTGGCGCTGGAAGCCTGGAACGAAGCCGACCCGCTCAACGATCGCGAGCGCCAGGTGCTGCGGCTGGCCGGCGAGGGCCTGTCGGCCGGCGACATCGCGCGCCAGCTCAATCTTTCGCAGGGCACCGTGCGCAACTACCTGTCCGAGGCCATTGGCAAGCTCGGCGTGAGCAACCGCATCGAGGCCTATCGGCTGGCGCGCCAGCGCGGCCTGCTGTAGTCGGCGCTGTAATCGCGGCTTCCACATTCGTCAGCGTACGTTCTCACGCGCCGACAACCCGCCGTCAGCGGGCGCGGCGAAACCTCGCAAAGCGCAACGGAAGCCGCCCGCGCGCTTTCGATGCGGTCCGCGTGACGCGCGTCATGATGTGTCGCTGGTTCCATAACGGTGCCTGCGGGATTGTCGTGTCCGGTGCCTGTGCTTAGGCTGGGGCCGGTCCCGACCCGGCACTGACGCATTCCCGTGAGACCCCGCCAAGCCAACCGACTCGGTCTTTTCGCCGCCGCGCTGATCTTCGTGGCCATCGGTGCGGGCGTGTTCTACGGGGCGCAACGCTTCATTTCCGACGCCAACCGGGTGACCCACACCAATGAGGTCATCGCGCTCATCGGCGCCATCGAAGCGGCGGTGCATGACAGCGAGTCCGCCCAGCGTGGCTATCTGCTCACCGGCAACGTCAACTACCTGGCCGACTACGGGCGCAGCCGCGACCAGTTGCCCGATGCGATCGAGCGCCTGCAACTGCTGGTCCGCGACAACCCCGAACAGACCCGGCGGGTGGTCGCGTGGCGGATCGAAATCCTGCGCAGGCTCTCGCAGATGGAAGCCACCGTGGGCAACTTCCGGCTCGGCGGCCTGGCGGCGGCACAACGTTCCATCAATCATGAAGTGCGGCAGGCGAGCGTCAGCATCCGCGATCAGGCCGAAACGCTGATCGCCGCCGAGCGCGAACTGCTGGCCCAGCGCGCCAGATCCAGCCAGGACAGTGCCAACCTGTTGCGTGGCTTGGCGCTGCTCGGCATTCCGCTGGGGCTGGCGGTGACCGGACTGGTCTATTGGCTGCTGGTGGGCGAGATCCGCCGCCGGGCCCGCGCGGAGGAAGCCAGCAGCGATGCCCGCCGGCAACTGATGGTGACCATCGACAAGCTGGAGACCCACAGCGCCGACCTCAATGAACTCAGTCGCTACAGCGGCATGCTGCAGAGCTGCGTGCGTACCGAGGAGGCGATCCGGCTGGCCACCCAGCATTTCGCCCGCCTTCTGCCGCACGTCGGCGGGACGCTGTACCGGATTCGCGCCTCGCAGGACTACGCCGAGGAAGCCGCGCACTGGGGCGAGCACGCGCTGCACAGCGACGCCATGTTCCCGCTGGAAGCCTGCTGGGCGCTGCGCCGCGGCCAGCCGCACGTGCATCGCGCGCATGCCGAGATGCTGGGCTGCACCCACGTCATGTCGCCGGCGCTGCACGCCTCGCCGACCACCGCCTGCATTCCGCTGATCGCCCAGGGCACCCAGCTGGGCCTGCTGTACTTGTCCAGCCACGACGACGGGTTCCTGGCCCGCCAGGATCTGATCGAGACCGCCGCCGAGCAGCTGTCGATGGCGCTGTCCAACCTGGACCTGCAGGAACGCCTGCGCCTGCAATCCATCCGCGAACCGCTGACCGGCCTGTTCAACCGCCGCTACCTGGAGGAATCGCTGGCGCGCGAACTGGCGCGCTGCGAACGGCGCGGCCTGCCGCTGAGCGTGATGATGATGGATCTGGATCACTTCAAGGCCTTCAACGACCTGCACGGCCATGTCGGCGGCGACACCCTGCTGTCCGGGTTCGGCCAGTTGCTGCAGAAGCTGGCGCGCAGCGAGGACATTGCCTGCCGCTACGGTGGCGAGGAGTTCACCCTGATCCTGCCGGAAACCGATCTGGACACCGCGCGCGAGCGCGCCGAGAGCATCCGCGCGGCGGTGGGCGCGATGCGCATCCGCCACATGGGCCAGGAACTGCCGGCGGTCACCGTGTCGATCGGCGTGGCCAGCTTCCCGCTGCACGGGCGCCAGGGCGAAAGCCTGATCCGCCACGCCGACGAAGCGCTTTACCGCGCCAAGCGCGATGGCCGGGACCGGGTGGAAGCGGCCGCCGAGTCAGGCGGCCACGTGGTCCATCAGGCGTAGCGCGCCTTCAGCAGCGCGTAGGCGCTGCGCAGGGCCAGCGCCTCGCCGCCGGCGGGGCGGCCGGGACGATCGCTGTCGTTCCACGCGTACACGTCCAGGTGCGCCCACTTCTGGGTGGCCGGCAGGAAGCGTTCCAGGTACAGCGCGGCGGTGACCGCGCCGGCCATGCGCGAACCGGCGTTGGCCAGATCCGCCACGTTGCTGGTCAGGTAGCGCAGGTAGGGACGCCACAGCGGCATCCGCCAGACCGGATCGCGCATGCGATCGCCGGCGGCGATCCAGTCGTTGGCCAGCGCGTCGTCATTGGCGAACAGGGCCGGCAGATCCGGACCCAGCGCGATCCGCGCCGCGCCGGTGAGGGTGGCGAAATCCAGCACGATCTCCGGCGACTGCTCGCCGGCGTAGGTCAGCGCGTCGCACAGGATCACCCGCCCTTCGGCGTCGGTGTTGTCGATTTCCACGCTGATGCCCTTGCGGGTGGCGATGATCTCGCCGGGGCGGAACGCGTTCGGACCGATGCTGTTCTCCACCGCAGGCAGCAGCAGCGTCAGGCGCACCGGCAGCCCCCGCGCCATCACCAGCCCGGCCAGCGCCAGCGCGTGCGCCGCGCCGCCCATGTCCTTCTTCATGTTGCGCATGCCGTCGGCCGGCTTGATGTCCAGCCCGCCGGTGTCGAAGCACACGCCCTTGCCGACCAGCGCCACGTGCGGATGCGCCGGGTCGCCCCATTGCAGCGCGATCAGGCGCGGCGCGCGATGCGATGCGCGGCCGACCGCGTGGATGGCGGGGAAGTTCTGCGCCAGCAGCTGATCGCCGGCGATGACGTCGATGTCCGCGCCATGCGCCTCGGCGATCGCGCGCGCGGCCGCTTCCAGTTCGTCCGGACCCATGTCCTCGGTCGGCGTGTTGACCCAGTCGCGCACGCGCAGGCTGGCGGTCAGCAGATCCTGCGCTTCGGCGTCGGGCTCGCCCAGCACCAGCCGCGCCGGCAACCGATAGGGTGTCTTGTAGCGGCTGAAGCGGTAGCTGCCCAGGCCCCAGCCCAGTTGCAACGCCGCGTGCGCATCGGCATCCAGGTCATGCGCGATCCGCCAGTCGCCCGCGGGCAGCGCGAACGGCGCGTGCGCGTAGCTGTAGGGATCCAGCGGGTCGCCCACGCCCATCACCGCGCCGGCCAGCCCCTCGGCATCCGGCAGCAGCGCCAACGTGCCCGGCGCGGCGCTGTAGTTCTGCGCCTCCAGCCACGCGCGCACGGCGGCGGGCTGCGCATCGCGCCAGCTTTCCCAGCCGCCGCGCGCGACGACGTGCAGGGGTCGGGCCTGGGGGGAATCCTGGGTGTAGCCGGGGGAAAGGTTCATGCGCGGGCATGCTCCGTGGCGAAATCGGGATGGGCATCCAGCCAGTCGGCCAGTGCGGTGAGGGTGGCGAATTCCAGGTCCGGCAACGGATCCGGATGCGGCCAGCCGGCCAGGTGATCGACGTGGTCGATCCGGTTGAGCCAGCAGGTGCGCAGGCCGGCGCGCGCCGCGCCGACCACGTCCAGATCGATGTGGTCGCCCACGTGCAGCACCTGCGCGGGCGGCACGCCCAAGCGATCGCAGGCGGCCAGGAAGATGCCCGGTTCCGGCTTGGCCGAACCGTGCTCGCGTGCGCCCAACTGGAACACGAAATGCCGGGCCAGCCCGATTCGCTCCAGATCGGCGTTGCCGTTGGTGACCGCCGCCACCGGCACCCGCGCGGCGATGCGCAGCAGCGCGTCGATGGCATCGGGGTAGCATTCGACCTGGTTGCGGGCCGCGTAGAACACTTCGTAGGCCGGTTCCAGCAACGCCGGATCCGCTCCGCTCTCGTGCAGCGCGCGCTGCAGGGTCAGGCGGCGCAACGCGCTGAGGTCGTGGATCAGTTCCGGATGGGCGGTGAACACCTGCTCGCGCAGCGCGCGCATGCGTTCGACCGGAAACAGTTCGGCGGTACGCGGACTGTGTTCGATCAGCCACTCGTGCAGCACCCGTTCAATCCGCGCGCCGATGGGCGCGAACGGCCAGAGGGTGTCGTCGAGGTCGAGGGTGATGGCGCGGACGGGGAAGCTCACGGGGCGATTTTACCCCGCCCCGCTTCCAGCCGCCGAAAACGCTTACCCACTCCCTTCTTGTGGGAGCGACGTGAGTCGCGATACCCGACCATCGCCAGGAAAGCCACAGACGGGGTATGGCCGGTTCCGTGCCAAAAGCTCGCGACTCACGTCGCTCCCACAGGTTGGAGGGGGCGGGGCGGGTTACTCCAGCAGGCGGGCCCAGCCTTCCATGCCTTCCACCCGCGCCAGCACCAGTTTCACGCAGACGAGCAGCGGCACCGCCAGCAGCAGGCCGATGATGCCCCACGCCCAGCCGAACAGCATCAACGCCAGGATCAGCACCAGCGGCGACAGCGCCATCCGCCGGCCCAGGATGATCGGCGTGATGATCTGGCCTTCCAGCGTATGCAGCACCAGGTAGATGCCGGCCGGCAGCAGCGTATGCAGCGGATCGTCGAAGGTGATGAAGCCGACCAGCAGCATCATGATCACCCCGATCAGCGGGCCGACATACGGCGCGAAGTTGAGCAGCGCCACCAGCGTGCCCCACAGCATCGCCTCGCTCAGTGGCATTTTCAGCAGGTACAGCGCGGTGGCGAAGATCAGGCCCACCACCGTGTTGATCACGCTGATGGTCAGTACGTAGCGCGAGACCTCGCGCTCGATGGAATGCAGGATGTCCACGGTGAACTTCTTCTGCTGCCGGCTGGACAGCAGCGCGATGGCCTGCCGCTGCAGGTTCTCGCCGTAGACCATGAAGAAGAACGTCAACAACACCACCGCCAGGATCGAGGCCAGCAAGCGGGGCGTGGTGGTCAGCATGCGGTAGGGATCGTCCTGCGCGGTGCGCACGATCTGCGGGCGCTTGCCGGTCTCGCCGCCGGCGGCGCGGGCGAAGTTCTCCGCCGCGCGGTTGGCCTCCTGCACAGGCTTGGTCCACTCGCGCAGCTTCGGCGCCAGCTGGCGCAGTTCGCTCGGCGCCTCGCGGAACCACACCGAAGCCGGCTGCCACAACTGCGTGCCCAGCGCCCCGGCGGCGGCCAGTCCGCCCAGCAGCACGATCAGCGCGGCCAGGAAGCGCGGCAGGCGCAGGCGCCGCAGCGTGCGGATGATCGGATTGCCGACCAGCGCGAAGAACGCGGCCAGCAGCACCGGCAGCACCACGTCCTGCGCCGCCCACAGGGTGAACCCGACCGCCAGCGTCGCCAGCACCACCAGCGCGATCGGCGCACGCGGGCGCGGCGGCAGCGGCGTGGATTCGGCGGCGGCAGCGGGGGTGTCGCCAGCGGGCGAAAGGGCCATCGGGGCACTCCGGAAATGGAGTCCGATTATGCCGCTCCAGGCCGGTTCCGCACGGCCGGCGCGGTGGCCGGACGGGTTCCGGCAGGCGTCATCGTCATGGCGTGAAAGGGAAGCGGGTTTGGTTCACGCCGAATCGACGGGCATCGGGCGACACAAGCCATACCCCCTTCGAAGAAGGGGGTGGGCGCCGCAGGCGACCGGGGAATTGACCCGCCATGCGGCGGTTGTGGAGCGCCTGCTTTTACGCGGAAGAGCCAATCCCCCTCGTTCCCCCTTTTTCAAAGGGGGAGGCAAAGCAGAGCCACAAGAAGAACCCCGCGCGCTCGCGAGAAGTGATTGTGAACTACCCCCTTCGACGAAGGGGGTGGGCGCCGCAGGCGACCGGGGGATTTGCTTTACGCGGGAGAGCCAATCCCCCTCGGTCCCCCTTTTCAAAGGGGGAGGCAAAGCAGAGCCACAAGAAGAACCCCGCGCGTTGCGAGAAGTGGTTGCGAACTACCCCGTTCGAAGAAGGGGGTGGGCGCCGCATGCGACCGGGGGATTGACCCGCCATGCGGCGGTTGTGGAGCGCCTGCTTTTTGCGCGGAAGAGCCAATCCCCCTCGTTCCCCCTTCTTCGAAGGGGGAGGCAAGAGCAACATCAGGGCGTGCGGGGGCAACGACTGGACGGATTTCGCGAGCCTAGCGCTCGGACATCTCGGTCGCCGCTTCCGCCGGCATGGGCTGGCGGATGGGCATCTCTTCCTCGTCGAAGGCTTCATCCACCAACGGCTCTTCCGGCGGGTAAGCCTGCGAGCCCGCCTGTTCTTCCTGCACCGCCTGCGCGGTGTCGGCGGCCTCGCTGGCCTGATCGGCGGCGGTGGCCGCCTGCACGGTGGCGAACAGGCTGCTCAGCGAACCCACCATCTGCAACCAGCGCGCGCCGTTCATCGAGCGCAGCGGTTCGGCGCGGCCGGCCAGGAAACCACTGACCAGTCCGGCAATCATGATGCGTCCGGGCGTCCAGCTGTCGCGCCAGACCTGGCTCAGGGTCTGCCAGTGCGTCCGGGTCTGCAGCGCGCGGCCCTCGACCAATTGCTCGGCGCGATCCACGCGGCGTTGCAGGCGTTCGAAATTCATCGCGCCGCTCCCGGGTCGGTGTCGCCATCCTCGTCGGCGTCGTCGTGCTCGTCGAACAGGCCCAGCCGCTGCAACTGGCGGCGGGTGGCGTGCAGCCCGGTGTGATCGAAATATTGCCCCACCTTCCACGCCGCCAGCACGGTCACGCCGATGCTGACCAGCGCGGTCACCGACAGCGATTGCAGCCAGGTCCAGCCCAGCCGCTGCAGCAACGCGATCAACGCACCGGCGCACAACAGCCAGGCCGAGGCGCCGAAGATGATCGCCACGCCGGCCCAGGCCAGCGCCCGGCCGAACGCGCTGCGCGCCAGCGCCAGATCCGCCGACACCAGCCGGCGCAGCGCGCGACCGGTGTCACCGGCCGACGCCAGCGCCGCTTTGCCGGCCGCGCCGACCTCGCGCAGGCTGTCGTCCAGCCCGGGCTTGGCGGCTCGGGGTGCTTCGGTGTCGGAAGATTCCGGCGGAACGCTCACGCGTGGGGCTTACTTGTCGCCGCTGCGTGCCAGCTTGGCGATGATCCAGCCGGCGGCGAAGGCCACGCCGAACGAGGCCAGCGGACGCTCGCGGATCAGGTCGGCGGCGCTGTCGATCAGATCGCGGCCCTTGTCCATCAACGCATCCACCTGTTCGCGGGCGGCGGCGCCACCCACTTCGGCGGCGGCGATGCCGGCCAGCGCGCTGTCGGCCAGCTCGGACTTCACGTTGGCCTTGCCCAGCTTCAGCTCGTCGCCGGCCGCGCCGGCGGCGCCCTTGATCGCCTCGCCGGCGGCGGATGCGGCCGACTTCAGGTGCGAACCAGCCTCGCCCAGATTGCTCTTCATCGCATCGGTAGCGGTGGGATTGCTCATCGTCGTCTCCAGCAGTGAGGGATTGCCGCTCCACTCTATAGCAGGTGGGCATGAATGGGCTGTTATGTGGCCGATTGGGGGCTTTGCGCAAATCCCAGGATCAGAAGCAAATCCCCCTCAATCCCCCTTTTGACCAGCCATTCGGCTGTTGAGAAGCGCTGCAAAGGGGGAGGCAAAGCGGCATCCGGCGGAGATGAAGCACAGCGAGGAATCCCCCCTTTGAAAAAGGGGGGCAGGGGGGATTTGCTTCTGCTTTGCGCTGCTTCGCCTACTGCATCAGCAGATTGCCGGAGCTGCGCCCACGCAGAATCTGCAACACCAGTTGCTGCGGCTTGCGTTCGAAGCTGGCGCGGAAGCTGGCCAGATCGGCGAAATCGCCACTGCTGCCACCCACCACCAGATCGCCCGGACGCAGGCCGCTGTTCCAGGCTCGGCTGCCGCGAGCGACATTGGCCACTTGCAACCCTCCGACCGCGCCCATGCTGCGCAGCTGCTGGCGCGAGCCTTCGTCCAGATCCTTGAAGGTCGCGCCGGTCAGGCGCGGATCCACCGTCGAACCATCCAGCGAACGCAGGCCTTCCTGCAACGTCGCCGTCAGCTGCAACGGCTTGCCGTCGCGGCGCACGTCCAGGCTGATCCGGCTGCCGACATCCTGCAGACCCTCGAAGTTGTGCAGCGACGGCGCGTTGTCGATGCGCTGGCCGTTGGCGGCCAGCACCACGTCGCCGGACTGCAGGCCGGCGGCGGCGGCGGCCGAGCCCGGATACACCCGGGTCACCAGCGCGCCGCGCGGGTTCTCCAGGCCCAGGCCCTTGGCCAGGCGCTCGTCCACGTTCTGGGTTTCCACCCCGAGCGTGCCGCGCTTGACCACGCCGTTGTTGGCGATCAGCTGGTCCTTGATGTTGCGCGCCAGGTTGATCGGAATCGCGAAGCCCAGGCCGATGTTGCCGGCCATGCTGCCGCGCGGGTTGAAGCTGGCGGTGTTGATGCCCACCAGTTGGCCTTGCAGGTTGACCAGCGGACCGCCCGAGTTGCCCGGGTTGATGGAGGCGTCGGTCTGGATGAAGTTCTGGAAGCCCGCCATCGGGATGCCGCTGCGACCCACCGCCGAGACGATGCCCGAGGTCACCGTCTGGCCCAGGCCGTAGGGATTGCCCATCGCCACCACGAAGTCGCCGACCTGCAACTGGTCGCTGTTGGCCATCGGGATGGCGGTCAGGTTGGTGGCCGGGATGCGGATGACCGCCACGTCGGTGTCCGGGTCCGAACCCAGGAACTCCGCTTCCATGGTGCGGCCGTCGCTGAGGGTCACCGACACGCCGTCGGAATTCTCGATGACGTGGTGGTTGGTCAGGATCAGGCCCTGCTGGGCATCGATGATCACGCCCGAGCCCAGCGCGCGCTCCACGCGTTCGCGCGGCATGTCCGGGATGCCGAAGATGCGGCGGAAGAACGGGTCGTCTGCGAACGGCCCCAGCGGGCTGGCCACCCGCACGGTCTGGCGGCTGTACACGCTGACCACCGCCGGGGTGACCTGCTTGAGCATCGGCGCCAGCGACGGCACCGGCTGGCCGCCGACGGCGGCCGGCAGCGTGGCGGCGACGGGAATGGCGGCCGCGGGCATCGCCTGCGCGGGCTGCTGGAAGGTTTCGTGGATGGCCGTGGCGGCAAATCCGCCGAAGGCGGCGGCGGCGGTCAGGGCCAGCAGGGTGGGGAGCGGTCGGATCGGTCGCATCGGTCGTATCGCGGCAGGTCGTGAGGGTCTGGGACTTCGGATGGCGGCGCCCCGCGAGGCTTGCAAGGGGCGTCCGCCGTTCCTGAACGAGTGTGCGCATCGACCACTAAACCCGCAATGAAGTTCCACGCCAGGACTGTCCGCGGTTTCACCGGATCACCCCGGATTGTCATGAAAAAAAGCACCATAAGCCGATTGACAGACCCCCCGGCCGGGGGTAGCTTGGCTACCTCGTGCCGCCACTACATATAGCGGTCCGGTGCGAAAGCGGCCCAAGCACTGGTGTTTTTGCTTGACAAAGGAAGGCTCCCCGGGGAGGGGCGCCAAAGCGATGGAAGGGTGTGAGAAAACTAGCGTGAGCCTACGTGAGCACGTTTCCCGCAATCCCGCCAACACACTCCGGCAACCTGCGCCGCGCATGATGGAGCGCTGCGCGCGGGCCGGTCGTCCCCGTCGTCCGGGCACGCTGCGTTAACACACAACTAGAAAAGAACCCGGTTCAGGAACCAAGGAGAACGACACAACATGAGCACGGTGCGCCTCGAGGCGGTCAAGACAGCGGCAACCGGGACCGAGATTCCCATGCAGCCGGCGTCCCAGGACATCTGGGACAAGAAGTACCGGTTGAAGACCAAGCAGGGCGAAGCCCTGGACGCCGACATCGACGGTACCTACCAGCGCGTGGCCCGTGCCCTGGCCGATGCCGAAACCACCAACGAGAAGCGCGCCTACTGGTACGAGCGTTTCGTGTGGGCGCTGCGCCGCGGGGCCATTCCCGCCGGCCGCATCACCTCCAACGCCGGCGCCCAGCAGCACAAGCCGGCCACCAGCACCATCAACTGCACCGTCTCCGGCACCATCGAGGACTCGATGGACGGCATCCTGGACAAGGTCCACGAAGCCGGCCTGACCCTGAAGGCCGGCTGCGGCATCGGCTACGAGTTCTCCACCCTGCGCCCGCGCGGCGCGTTCGTGGCCGGCGCCGGCGCCTACACCTCCGGCCCGATGTCCTTCATGGATATCTACGACAAGATGTGCTTCACCGTGTCCTCGGCCGGCGGCCGTCGCGGCGCCCAGATGGGCACCTTCGACGTCTCCCACCCGGACGTGAAGGACTTCATCCGCGCCAAGCGCGAAGACGGCCGCCTGCGCCAGTTCAACCTGTCGCTGCTGATCACCGACGGCTTCATGGACGCGGTCAACAACGACGGCGACTGGCCGCTGGTGTTCCCGGTCAACATCAAGGAAAAGGGCGACCTGGACCTGGAAGACGCCAACCAGGTGGTCTGGCGCGACTGGCCGACCCACAAGAACTACGTGGTCCGCGACGACGGCCTGGTCGCCTGCAAGATCTACGGCCACATCCGCGCCCGCCACCTGTGGGACATGATCATGGTCTCGACGTACGACTACGCCGAGCCGGGCTTCATCCTGATCGACCGCGTCAACGAGATGAACAACAACTGGTGGTGCGAGACCATCCGCGCCACCAACCCGTGCGGCGAGCAGCCGCTGCCGCCCTATGGCGCCTGCCTGCTGGGCTCGGTCAACCTGACCAAGTTCGTGCGGGATCCCTTCACCGACCAGGCCCGTTTCGACTGGGAGGAATACAAGGAAGTCGTGCGCGTGTTCACCCGCATGCTCGACAACGTGGTGGAAGTGAACGGCCTGCCGCTGGAACAGCAGCGCGCCGAGATCCTGCGCAAGCGCCGCCACGGCATGGGCTTCCTGGGCCTGGGCTCCACCCTGACCATGCTCAAGCACAAGTACGGCAGCCCGGAATCGTGCGAGTTCACCGAATCCATCGCCCGCGAAATGGCCGTGGCCGGCTGGGAAATGGGCCTGGCGCTGGCGAAGGAAAAGGGCGCCGCCCCGATCATGGAAGAGCTGTTCACCGTCACCGCCGAGATGCTGCGCAAGCGTCCGGAAATGGCGAAGGACGGCTGGAAGGTCGGCCAGGAAATCCCCGGCAAGGTCCTGCACGCCAAGTACAGCCGCTACATGCAGCGCGTGGCTTCGGTCGCGCCGGATCTGGTCGATGAAATGGCCGAGGTGGGCAGCCGCTTCACCCACCACAGCTCCATCGCCCCCACCGGCACCATCAGCCTGTCGCTGGCCAACAACGCCTCCAACGGCATCGAGCCCTCGTTCGCGCACCACTACAGCCGCAACGTGATCCGCGAAGGCAAGAAGTCCAAGGAAAAGGTGGACGTCTACTCCTACGAGCTGCTGGCCTACCGCGAACTGGTCAACCCTAAGGCCATGCCGTTCAGCGACGAAGCCGACGCCAAGCTGCCGGAATACTTCATCGCCGCCGACGACATCTCGCCCAAGGAACACGTGGACGTGCAGGCCGCCGCGCAGAAGTGGGTGGACAGCTCCATCTCCAAGACCGCCAACGTCCCCACGGACTACCCCTACGAGGAGTTCAAGGACATCTACCGCTACGCCCACCAGCAGGGCCTGAAGGGCTGCACCACGTTCCGCTTCAACCCCGCCGCCTTCCAGGGCGTGCTGGTCAAGGAAGCGGACCTGGAAAACACCACCTACCGCTTCGAACTGGACGACGGCAGCGTGGTGGAGGTCAAGGGCAACGAGCAGATCGAATACGACGGCGAAATGCACACCGCCGCCAACCTGTTCGACGCGCTCAAGGAAGGCTACTACGGCAAGTTCTGACGGCCGGCGCGCGCTGCCCAGCAGCCGCACCCACCCGCAAGAACCACCGTTCAAGTGGCAACCGAACGAAGTCTCCTCTCCCGCTTGCGGGAGAGGATGCCCAAAGGGCAGGTGAGGGGGGCGAGCAAAGCGAGCTGCTCCTAACCGACAAACCAACCGAAAGTCCCCTCTCCCGCCTGCGGGAGAGGATGCCCGAAGGGCAGGTGAGGGGGGCGAGCGCAGCGAGTTGCTCTTGCTTTTCAACCATCCGCCAACAAGGCAAAAACCCACAACCCCCAGCCCCGCTGCAAAACCGCGAAGCTGGGTATAGCATCGGCGACGTAATCCGACAGAACGCCCACAGGAGGGCACATGAGCAACGGTAATGGTGTCACGGCGACGCTCTCCGACGCCGCCGAGACTGTGAAGGAAAAGGCGATGGAAATCGGCGGCGCGGTCGCCTCCTCCGCCAGCGCCACCGTCGCCAAGGCGAAGAAGGCCGTCGCCAAGCGCACCAGCAAGGCCAGCAAGGCGGTGAAGAAGACCGTCGACAAGGCCAAGAAGAAACTGGCCGCCGCCAGCGCCAGCGCCAAGAAGGAGGCCGCCGCGCTCAAGCGCAAGGCCACCGGCGCCAAGAAGAAGGCGGCCAAGAAGGTGTCGGCCGCGCGCCGCACCGCCAAGAAGGATGTCGCCAAGGCCAAGGGCACGGTGAAGCGTGACGTGGCCACGGCCAAGCGCAAGGTCGCCAAGAAGGCGACGACCGCCCGCAAGGCGGTGAAGAAAGCCGTGAAGAAAGCCACGGCCAAAAAGGCAGCACCGAAGAAAGCAGCACCCAAGAAGGCGGCCAAGAAAGCCGTCCGCAAAGCAGCCCCGAGAAAGACCGTGAAGAAAGCCGCCAAAAAGGCAGCCAGGAAGTAACCCGCAACACCGCCTTCCCCTCTCCCTGACCGGGAGAGGGGACAGGCTTTAAGGGCACCACCGCCCGGAAGGCGGTCCCCTCATCACCTCGCACAACGACACAACAGGATTTCCCGCCATGGCCGTCAAGATCGACAAGAAAATCAAGGGTTACAGCGTCCTCACCCCGGAAGACAAGGCGCGCGAAGCGGCGCCCCCGGTGCAGGCCGAGTCGATCACCCGCGCCAAGGCCGAAGCCGAACTGCCCAAGGCCGACATCATCCACATGCATGAGCGCATCGAGCGCCCGGAAGTGCTGGTCGGCAGCACCTACAAGATCAAGTCGCCGCTGGTGGAACACGCCATGTACGTGACCATCAACGACATCGTGCTCAACGCCGGCACCGAGCACGAACTGCGCCGCCCCTTCGAAATCTTCATCAACAGCAAGTCGATGGAGCATTTCCAGTGGATCGTCGCGCTCACCCGCATCATGTCCGCCGTGTTCCGCAAGGGCGGCGACGTCACCTTCCTGGTCGATGAAATGAAGGCCGTGTTCGACCCGCGCGGCGGCTACTTCAAGGCCGGCGGCGTCTACATGCCGTCCCTGGTCGCCGAACTGGGCGCCATCGTCGAAGAACACATGAAGTCGATCGGTCTCATCCACGACCCGGAAATGAGCGACCACCAGCGCGCCATCCTGGCCGAAAAGCGCAAGCAGTACGAAGACCGCGCAAAAAAAAACTCTGAAATAACCCCCCCGCCCATCCCTTCCCCCGCCCAAGCGGGGGAAGACGCCCGAAGGGCAGAAGGGGGCGCTCCTGGCGCAGGCCCTTCAAACACCACCACCAACACCCCAGGCGCCTCCGAAGACATCGCCGTCACCGGCGACGGCGCCAGCTTCCCGCCCTCCGCCACCCTCTGCCACAAGTGCAGCACCAAGGCGCTCGTCATCATGGACGGCTGCGCGACGTGCTTGAACTGTGGGTATTCGAAGTGCGGCTAAGAGAGCACTGACCTTTAAATGGATGCTTTCTCAAAGCTCCCGCTTTTTTCTGATTGGTTATCCATACTTGGCCTGCTGCTTACGTTAATTGGGTTTGCAATAACGATCATTGCTGCCCATCGAGCAAAATCGGCAGCAGAATCTGCACGAGAAGCTGCTGATTTTGCTGCGAATACGATCAGAAAACTGGATCTAGTTGCAGAGATGGCGACAGCAATACGGCTAATTGAAGAGCTTAAGAGGCTTCACAGAAGTAAAGCCATGGATTTGCTTCCAGAACGCTATGCGGGTGTTCGCGCAAAGTTGATCTCGATGCGAGAGCAGGCATTCTTTCGCGAGGGTAGTGCACAAAAGCAGATCCAAGACGTCATTGTCCGAATATCTTCCCTTGAGCGTGCCTACGACAAAGATCCCAATTTTTTGGAGAAGTCGAATGCGCTGGTTCGCTCCAATAGTTCATTGGCTTCTTGTGTGGATGCGCTAATGAGTCTTCATGAAGGCATTAAACTGAGCATGACGGTGTCAAAATGATCTATCCAAAGCTTATGACAGTTGCTTTTAAGTTGGCTAGCTCAACCAATGCCGGCCATACGAAATGGCAGGAGACAGAAGTTGACGGCATGTATCAAACATCTTTTGCGCGTAGCTCCATTCGAATCGCAACGCGAAGGAGCAAGATTGATGAGTTATCGAATGAATACTTTATTGAAGTATTGAATGCCGATGGAGATGTAGTAGCCGAGTTGGGAGACGAAGACCCAAGTGACATTGATGAACGCGGGCGGTTGTACACCGCACTGAAAGAAACGTTCGAGGTGGCTCAGAGGCATGCGAGCGGTGCAGATGATATTTTAGACGATATTATTGAAGAAATAGATAGAGAAGGACTCCCGTTCTAGTGCAGCATGCATAGCTCAGCATTCGATTTAGCTAGAACGCATTGCGATCGTCCGATATCTTGAGCTAAAGAATTCTTCTACGATCTGGCTTCCATCTTCGGTAACGCCGATAAGCATTTGTATAAGGTCCTCATCGCAAATGGGTACAATCAAATGCCTGTTTGCCAGCCAAGCATCGCTACACTTGGCGAGAAGTCCGCGCATATCATTGACTTCGCGAAAAAGAAGAAGACCGACGCATCCATGATTTACAGAGAAGCGGCCCACAAGCTGGTCGACTTCCGGATTCGCGATGTCTTTAGTGTAATTCTTGCATTCCACCATGATGAACTGAGCAGGTACATGTGACACCGCATGAACCCGGTGGAAAAATCCCGCTTGAGCCGCGTTATCAAAAACAATATCAATTCGCTTCCTTCCCTCATTGATCTCTCGCTCAACAACAGGAGATGTCAGGTTCGGGTATAGAAGATACTCAAGCGCACCTGTGCAAAGCCGGTGATACCGAGACGCGGAGTCTGGCCCACTAGGAATGTTTCTGATTTGATCTATCAGGTAGCTTGAAACAGCTACTGGGTCATCTGCGCAGATTTCATAGTTCTTTATGGAGGAAGAGTTGTTCTTCGCCCATTCTTTAAAATCAGCAAAGACGCGAGGATGGTTCTTTGTGAACTCAGAAACGAATTCCTTTGAGAATGGTGCAATAGATTCGGTTAGCGAAACCTTCGTGACAAAAGGTGATCCATCTTTACGATGTTGAACGAGTGAAGTCATCATTTCAATGTTCTCGTGCTGCAAGTACTCAAGAACAAAGCTGCTGTAATACTTCTTGGGCGTGTATTTTTTGACAAAGGACACTACACCTTTTGGTGTTAGCAGTATTCGCTTTCCATCGACTACCAGACAATTTGCATAATCATTGCGCCATCTGCGTTCTGCGGCGCTCCAGTAAAATCCTGTTGGCCTATTCTCATCAACAGGGATTCCCCACAGTTCGCACTGACTAATCGTATAGTCGATAAGGTGTCGCCGAACTATATTCGTAGTCATGTCGGATATCTTGTCCTTGTCTATTCCGGGAATGAATAATCTGAAATCTTCAAGGTCTTCAACGACGCCTGATGACACTGCATCGCTGCCTACAATGCTTGCGAATAGCTTGTCAGCATCCATTTTTCCAATGGCTCGACCCTTGGGGTTCCCTCGAGAAAGCCCGAGACAAGTTTCATTCGGCTCATGAAGATGATCAAACATCGAGCGCGCGTTCTCTAATTCATCTGAGCGGACAAGCTCAACAAATGTTTGAAAGAAATTTCTGATGGTCTGGCTTGCCGATCTGGACCACGCATCTTTTCTTATCCCGATAAAAAAAGGATCTAAAAAGAGAGGGGTGTCGATCGAAGTGTCGATATCAATAAAATCAACTTGATGCTGACCAACAGTTAGGCCGAATCTCTCAGTAATCTTCATTAAATCTTCCTTGATTGACTTCTGGCTGGAGATAACGCTACTTGAAACACAAGAATTTGTCAGTTATTTGTATAATTAATTGATTTTATTGGAATATTTATGTGATCTCTCCGGATGGCCGAAATTAAGTAGCCCTCAGATGCTGATTTCAGCATTTGTCACGACGGTGGAAATTGCCTCATGACGCTTAGCGAGGACATGGAGAAACGGGGTTGATTTTTGGTTGTGACAGGATCCGCAGCGACGGAGGAGGAGCAACAGAACGCAGGCATCGGCTGCTCGCGTTTTGCTACGCGTCGTTCGTGGTGTCTGCTTCAGGTTCGCCGTAGTGGTATGCGGTGCGGACAGGATGATGTCCTGAGCGACATCCTGAGCCAGGTAGACGAAGAAGCCGTCCAGGGCCCGCGGGGACATCAGCAAGCGGAGCGTTTCATCCGAGCGGAAGCACGGACTAGCCAAGGCGGTTCTATCAGCCCCCAAGGCCCAATCTCAATCCACCTACTCCCTCAACCGCATCCTGAACTGAAAACACTCAATTCCAAACCCTTCGCGGAAATAGAAGCGATGGGCCTGTTCGCGGATGGTTCGGGAGATCAGTTGAATCTCGGAGCAGTCCAGGGCTTCGGCTTCGGCGCGTAGTCTGGCGAGGATTTTTGATCCGTAGCCTTTGGAGCGGACGCGCTCGTCCGTTACCAGGTCGTCGATATAGAGCAGGCGACCGCAATAGATCATGTTCATGACGCGGTAGCTGGCCACGGCCCGTACCACGTTGTCGTCCGTGAGGGCGAGCAGCTTGAGGTTGTCGCTGGCCATCAGATCCCGGATGAGGGAGACGTAGCTGGCTCTTTCGATCTGGGGTCGCAGTTGGCGCATGACGTCGAACGTCGCGGCTATCTGCTCGTCCGAAACGGCATGCTCGATATGAAGGGTCATCGACGTGGTTTTGGCGATACACGACTGGGATGCCGCGATTCTGGGCAGGCACCGGCAGGCCGTCAATCAGTGCCAACCAGCCCACGGTAGTCATCCCGGCCATGGACGGATTGGCTCCCAACCTATGACCTATTCAGCCCGGCCGCATGCAGCCATACCATCGGCGATCTGCGGTCGTGGCGTCGCCCACATGAAGTGCTTGCCGCGTCAAACACTCTGGAGAAGCGCAATGAGGTTCAGAGGCACCCGACGTCATTCTGCTCAGACCTCCGTCGCCGCACGGGCATACCGCATGCGCGCCGTCCTGGTGCTGGCCTTGGCCGCCCTCGCGCCGGCCGCCGCCGCGCAATCCACGCTGTTTGATTCGCACGTCCACCTCTGGGACGGCGAGAAGTCGCTACAGGCCTACGAGGCGCAGTTGAAAGCGCAGAAGCTGGGGCCGGCCGATTTCGCCGGGATGTGGTTTGGCGGCCCCAATCAGACGCTGGCCGGGGACACGGCGGCCATCCGAGCCGGTAACGACGGCATTCTGGCTCTGGCGGCCAGGCATCCCCGGATGACGGCGGTGGTGACTGTGCACCCCTATGATGGGCAGGCGGCGCTGGACGAGCTGGCGCGGGTGGTCAAGCAGGGCGCGCGCATCCTCAAGATTCATCCGCACACCCAGAAGTTCGAGGCCGATGACCCGCGGGTGCTGGTCCTGGTCCAGCGCGCCGGCGAACTCGGCGTCATCGTGCTGATCGACAACGCCAACATCCTGCCGGGCGACAGCGAGAAGATGTTCAATCTGGCGCTGCACGCACCCGGCACCAAGATCATCTTCGCCCACATGGGCGGGATGAACTTCCGCTTCTGGAATACCCTCAAGGCGGCGCGCACCGCCGAAGGCCTGCTGGGCGACAACATCTATTTCGACGTCTCGGCCATCGTGGCGCTGGTGGCGGATTCGCCGGTGGAGCAGGAGTTCGTCTGGACCATGCGCAATGTTGGCATCGACCATATCCTGCTGGGGTCCGACTATCCGCAGTTCTCGCTTGAGCAGAACGCCGACGCGCTCAACCGTTTGGGCCTGGACGAGCAGGAGCTGGCCAAGGTGCGCTATCAGAATGCAAATGCCCTGCTTGACAACGTTGATTGAATAGTCCACGCCGAGCGAGTGCGTGGTGGCCAATGCAGGAGGTCTGCTCTAGTACTAGCGATCATAGTCCTGCGGGATGAGAAATTGCGCGAAGAACTGTATTCGGGACGTACAGCGGACAAAAGCTCAAACAAGGTCATCTCTCGCACCCTCGCTCGCGCATCGTTGTCAGAATGGTTCCTGAACTATCTGGTTCCTTTAAGAGCGCTTTCCGCAGATCAGCGCAACCCATTCTTCTTTGCAGCCTCTGAAGCCGCCCCATCAGCGTACTATCGAAAGCCTGCGTTCGCAAAACAGGTCTTGCCTCTAGGAGGTCAGTAGTCTTAGGGCGTCCGAGCGCATTACTAGAAAATGTGATGTGCTCCGTTGGAGGTCCAAGATTCAATGGTTCGGTCGAGATGTCTGAATCAGCAGCCGGTACCTTATTCTCTTCGAAAGCTATGCCGTCGCTCTTGGTTGTGACAACGCTCTTTCCCACGAACGTGGATTCGGCGCCATCATTGCTGCGCAGAGCCATGCTTCTTATGTCTCGAGCGTCATGGGCTTCTGTGTCATGTCGGTGGGCCGATGTAAAGAATAGGCGCGTTCTCTCTATGCTCTCTGTTCGCGCTGGCGCGGTAGGGTTTCCGGTCCGCAGCAAGAAGACAATGAGGATGAGGTTTATAGTTATCGCCGCGAATGTTGATAACAATTCATCCGTTTTAGATTGAAATTGTGTTGGAGAAGCGAATCTCAAAATGGAATGTATTTTGGATAAAATGAAGTAGATGATGTTTCAAGAAGGTAAAGGAGATCGAGTCGTGTGACGTCGATGCAACGGTCCGAGTTCGTTATGGGGGATCTACTTCGTAGCCTTCAGAGCGAAGTCGATCGATGTACCCTCCCTCCCTAATGACGCTGCCAATAGGTAAAAAAGAAACGGTCGTAGTGTTATTATCCAAAGCGTAGTTCGCGGCATCCATCCAGGCAGCGATAACGCTTTCTTGGATGTTAGGGATGCCATGCTTACGTGAGAAGTTAGTGTCACTTAGTACGGCCGAGCACAATCGGTCGCGACGGTCGAGTCGATTCAGGTCTATACGGTCAATATCGCCCGTAGCCCAAGCGTTAGCATTGGTAATAAGTTGGGGCAAGTCATGCTCGATCACATCCATGGTGGCTGCAAAGCAGTGTATGTCATTCATTGATTCCTGCCGCGCATCTTGAAGGATACGTCTCGCTTCTGCGTCAGATAGGCCGAACACGTAGCTAGGAGCACTGATTTTGATCTTTTTTGTCCTGGCGACGGCCAATACCGGTGGAACAACGATCCTTTCTTTGCTGAGGCCGGAATTCTTGATGGCTGCATTGAGCAGGATTCCCGCCGCAATTGCCGGTCGTGCCTTCTCCACCTTGCCATCAGATGGAAGGTGCTTTTGCTTTAGCGCCTGCCATCGTGCATATTCATGTGCAGGTAGAACGTCCTTCAATGGTTTCTGGCCAGGATTCTTTTGCGCCTTCCAATATCCATAGCCAAGCCACAGTCTTTTGAAGAGTCCCACATTCACATCAACTGTGAAATAAGGCTCCCATAGCACAACTTGTGCGTTTGATACGACGTCCAGCACAGGCTGAGCATTCCACTCGATAGTGGCCGGCACAGGACTCAACGTACCAAATATCCACAACTCGTGGTTTCCTTTGGTAACCCGCCACATGCCTGGCCCCGGCTTGGTTCCGGTCACAACGACGGTGTCTAGCGTCGGGAGGCTCTCATCCAGACTGGATTCTGCGCCGATCGAGTTGTTGGAAATAGATTGGCCTCCAGCTGCTGGCGCGACAAGGATAAGGACAGCCAGCTTGATGGCTCGCAGAAAGTGCATGGTTTGCCTCAGCATGCGGGATAAGGGTGAAGTAACGGCGTGCTTGCTGCTATGCGAACCCACGCAAATCAACAACGTGCTCAGGCGAACGCACGTCAGGGTCGGAAAGAATGAGTTCGGACGCTCGTAAAACCATGTCTTTGGACAGGCGAGAGAAGGAATGAGATCTCGATATATGTGATCTCATGTTTTGCCAGTAGAGCATCTGGACTGACATGAACTGCTCGTAGAAATGGAATATTCTTCGAACTATTCTGTAATCATTTGCCTCGACAATCTCCGGGTGTCCGCGTGAAGGTTGCGCTACTAAGAAAGACTCGCCAAACTCGCTTTTAAACCCAAGGCCATTGCCGTGCGGCGTTGATATCATCGGCAGAACTCTTGCTCCAGTCTTTCGAGCAAGTATTGATGTTCCTAGCATCACATTAAGCGATCGGCTGCAGAATGGAATGGATAGGGTTTGATTCACGTCCTTAAAGACGTCGGGCATGATGAATATAGCTGCTCCGGATTTTAATTGGCGCATCGCTGTTGCCAATCCCTTTGGCGTGTCGTGGGCAAAAGCGACATTGCTGTTCCTGCCCCAGAACCAATCGTTTAATTTGTCGAATACTTCATTTCCGGGATGGCTCTCCGGATTTCCGTAGAACAGGTAGACGGAGCGTCGGGGCCTCAGTACTTCGGCAAGCATCGCGATGGATAGGATGTAGTGCGCATGATGTGGGATGGCTATAAGCAGGCCTTGGTCAGAATCCAGTAAATCAATAACTTCCCTGTAGTTCGTGTGGTCGGAACTTTGCATCAACCCCAGGAAGCGCTCTCTATCCGCGTCTCGCACAGCTTCGGCAACGATCTTCTTCTGCAGGTACCAGTGATAATATGCGCCGAATCTACGTTTCCCTGACTCTTCGCATGCGATCCTGATGCTGTGCTCGTCATCCTCGCTTAGTGGAGTTTTTAGCCACTTCTCAATTAGTCCTATGCGCCTGTCGATTAGGCGTAAAGGTCGGGCGAAGTGCGTGAGTAGATGAGGGGTTAGCATGTATGTAGAGACCATTTGCCTACTTGGCGGCGTAGGACTTCTATGCGTTCAACGGCCTTCTTTAGGGCTTCGTCATCAAGATCTTCGAGATAAGCGTCGAGAACCGCTGAATGGAACAGTCGCAGTTTTCGTTTTGCGTTGTGGACGCGTGCTGCGGGCGTCCGAATGAATTGATGAGTGCGCGCCAGCCATTGGTCACCGAGCGCGTCGCAACTTTTGAGGTGTTCGATAACGTTTCGGTAGATTCTTGAGCTGTCCGAGCATGCGGGCTCTATTTCCATGAAAGCACTTGCGTTCCACGAGACAATCCGATAACCATGGCGCTGGTTAAGTATGAGTTCAATTGGAGATACAAAGAAATTTCCGGAGTGCGTTCGCAACATGACGGTTGCATCGACCGGGTTTACGAGTTGGTCAGAAAAAATCAGTACGTTGGGGCAATTGCTATGGGGCAGGAAGGATAGAAGTTCTCCTGCGGTAATTCCGGACTCCGGCAATTTCAACGCACCCACGATTGATGGAAACCCGATTGCTGGATTGCGGCCCACGAAGCTAACGGTTTCTGGTGTCGTCGGTAGAATGAAGGCCGCTGGACCATGGCGGGAATTCTCTAGGCCGGAAACCCGGTTTTTGAATTCCTGATGATGAAAGAGAGCTTCAGGAAGGACTGCAATATCCATAAAGTGGATCCCCATAGACGAAAGGGCGAAGTATTAAGACCTCGCCCTTTGTTATTCGGCCAGTTACAAGAGGTTGGTGTCGACGCCAGGGGAGCAGCTATTGCCGTTTGAACCGCAGCAGTCCGAGCACATGCTTCCTTCAACCGACGCGAGCACCACATTAGATACTTCGAATAGCCCCCTTAGGGACAGTGAATTTTGAGAAGACTGCACCAGTTCGGCCTCCAGGGAGCTGATATTGAATGTCATTGTGTTCATTCTTTCTCCATTTCTACGTTTAGATCTGCGCAACAGAATGGCGTGGCGTGCTCGCCGCACCAATTTGGACCGGATGTCCAAATTGTTTGGAGAATGAGCTTCGAATGCTCATCCTCGACGTGTGCTTAGGTCCTGGTCTCCCGGGGCACGGTTAGATGGTTGGGACTTCCTGCTCATCTTGAAGAACTCGGTCGATCTGATTCGGGAGAATTTTGCGTGAGAATTCTGCTGCATGATGCAGCCCATCAGGGATGGCGTTATGAATAGTTACTACGTTGCGAGGGCCAAGTCGACTAACTTTGAGCGCTTGGCGAAACAATGTTTCTTCTATCACTTCTAAATTAGTGCGCTGAGACGAGGGGACCCGTCCGATATCATCGCCGTCGTATCCAGGGCGTGCGCTCACATTCCGCCATCCACGCATCGCCGCGATGCGCTTCTTCCCTTCACCAACAACAAGCCAAGCGCAGCGAGCAATGGAGCACCAAGAACCAGCATCGCCCGTACTGCGCCCGAAGCCTCCAACTGCACGGCGGAAATCGGCAAGACAATCAACAGCACCCCATTGTTGAGGCTTTCCGAGACGGCCAGTACCTGACCCTTGTCGGGGCCGCTGCGGTGGGCGAGCAGGGCGGTGCTGGCGGGGGCGGCCAGGCCGAGGGCGAATCCCCACAAACTCAGACAGACGAGTCCGGCCGGAAGCGGCAATGGTGCGGCCATGAATGCGCCCATCGCCGGCAGGAGCAGCCACAACGCGGCCATCAATACCGCCTCGTCCCCTGAAAGCAGGCGGCGTACCGAGCCGATACCCAGATTGCCGAGAAACAGTCCGCCGCCGAAGACGGAGACCGACAGGCCGACGGTGGCGGTTCCCAGGCCATGCCGGTGGCGGAGCACTTCACCTGCCAGCAGGAAGCCGGCGACGGCGGCGCCGTTCCAGAGTCCCTTGGCCAGCAGCAGGCGCACCAGCCTGCCTTGGGCAAGCCAGCGGACGGCGCCCGACCCGGCGAAGGCGCGCGCGGGTGGCGTGGACGTCACCGCGCCGCGCGCCACACCGAAGGTCAATACGCATCCGGCCGCCATCGTCCAGAAAGGCATGCGCCAGCCCCATGTTTCCGCCAGCACGCCAGCCAGCGCGGGGCCGGCGACAAGGCCGAAGGTCATCCCGGCCATCACCGCGCCCATCGCGGCCGATTGTCGTGACGCGCGCACGGTATCGGCCACCAGCGCGAAGGCGGTGGGAATGAGCGCCGCCGACGCCAGCCCGCCCAGCATCCGCAAGCCCAACGCGACTTCGAAATTCGGCGCGAGCGTCAACGCCAGATGGTCCGCCGCCAGCAACAGCAGCGACAGCAGCAGCCACCGCCGCCGGTCCATCCGGTCGGACAGGTAGCCGAACACGGGCGCGGCCAGCGCATAGGCCAGCGCGTAGCTGGACACCAGCCACGCCGCCCGCGCGGGCGCGACCGCGAACACACGCGCCAGCGGCGCCAGCATCGCGGACAACATGAACTCGGACGCGCCAACGAGAAACACCGCCAGCGCCAATGTGGGCAACAGGAATCGTGAAGGCATGAAGCCCTCCTTGCAGTAGGGGGAATGAAGACGCACGGCGTCGCCGCCGCGCCCGTCGTGTGACAAGGCGAGGCGATTCAGGGAGAAAGAAGAGAATGCGGCGACGCGGACAACATCGTGGCCGCAACGCAGGCAGCGGAGCCGCGTTGGCACGAAGGCCGGAGCGGGAGGATGGCGGCGCGCGGAACCGCGTGGCCGAAGATGTCAGGGCCGCGCAAAGCGGGGCCGGGCGTGACTATATACCTTCAATGGTTTCGCGGAAACCGGTGGTGATCGGTTCCCGTGCATCGGCAGGACGGTCGAGAGCGAGGCGATCCCTCTCGGGCATGCACACGCGCACCGGGGCGTGCAGGACTACCGCTTCCGGGCGCCGCGTCACCCCGATGGTCACTCGTATTGCAGTACGTACGTGAGGGTGGCGTCGGCTTTTCCGGCGGTCATCTCGCCGGTGGTGGCCACGTAGCGCGCCTTTCCCGAGAAGCGGTACCGCTCAAGGTTGGTTCCGCTCGATTGCCACGTCAGCGGCAACGCGCCTCCCTTCGTGAAAGGCACATCCTTCCCTTTGTCATTGGTCACCGCGATGCCGACGCCTTTGGCGACATTGGCTGCGCCACCGCCATCCAGATTCAGCAGGCCGTCCCGAACGGCGTTTCCCTCGAAATAGACCTTGACGGGCGGCTTGGTCGCGGGGTTCATGCCTTCGCATTGGACGTCAAGGGAAAACGCATGTTCCTTGGTCCGGCCCAGTTTGATCTCGGCAATCATCGTCCGTCCCATCTCGACAGGGGGAAGGGCGTGAGGGGTGTGGCAACTGGTGAAGTAGACGTCCTGTTTCAGGGTGGTCTTCAAGGATGTGCCCACGATCTTGTGCCATGATCCGGCAGTGGGAATTTTTGTTTGGACGGAGAACTCGGTTTCATAGCTGAAGGTGAAGTCTCCCTTGCCTACACCCATGGCAGTACGGATGAAATCAATAGTCACAATTTGCGGGGGGTACAGTGATCCGCCCCCTCCTTGGGAAATTGACTGGTTGATAGGAGGGGGGAGTGAGTAATAGTGCGGATTAGTGGTAGCGCTGAACTTGATTCTTATGCCCACGCCGGGGATGCCAGTCTCATACACCTGAGGAAGGTGCGAGGCAAGTAACGTGATCTTCGGAGGCGTCATGCGGTACCAATCATCGGGTCCACAATTCCAGTAAGGGGCAGATGAAGGTGTCGAGTAAAAGTACTCCGTGTGGGTAGCGATGACTTCGCCAATGTTGGCCTTCTTTAGCGTGAAGCTGGCCGGAAAATTTTTTATTGGAACCTGTTGGGGATACCTTTCCGCGCCATAGTTACGGCAATCGGCATGCGCCGCGCTGGTCCAGGCGCTTGCGATCAGGAGCAGCGACAGGCACGCGACGGCTTTCCGCGGGAAGGACACCGCCATGCGTGATGCGGGGTTCGGCGCATCGGTGTGCTTATCGGGGGAGATGGCTGCAATCTCCGTGGAAACCGCATGGGAAAGGACGGGGAGCGAAGGCATGTTCAATCAATTTTCTGGCAGATGAGGGTGTGTTTGAGTCATGTGCTCACTCTTCCTCGTTGACGACAAGGATGAGGAAACACCGAAGGCCGTCGAACCGGAGGGGATCCTGGATATCGCCATCGACATCCGCTGCATTCGGGTGAGCGTGCAAAATCGCCGATGATGAAATCGGTATTCGCGTAGCGGAATCTCATTTCGCGAAAGTGGGTTCGCGCTTGGAAATGCAGCCACCGAAGCCTGCCACGCCAGACTGGGCGCGGCAATCGGATTCGACCGCTTCGGATAGAAGAGATCTTCGCATCACACCAATGGACTTGAAGAAACGCTGTTTTTGTCCGGTTGTCTGATTGATCTCTGCACGCACTTGGCTATCCGCATCGATGCATCACATGCGCATCGAACAACCGGATAGTCCGAAATCGCTGGAGGCACCCGACCCCTCGGGTATCATGGCGCCGCGTTCGCCTGCGAATCTTGGAGCGCCGGGGGAGACGCGGCACGGGTGTCCGCAGCGCCGGGGGCGAGCGGGGAACGCCGTCGGCGAGGCGCCCATTTGCGGCAGTGGGACCCAGAGCCTAGCCGCCGCGCATCCCGTGGAAACCGCATCACCATGGCCAGGACTGGAAAGGACACATGACGGCATTGTCTCGACGGATCGAATTCTGGGTGGTGGTGATCGTGGCCTTCGGTTACTTCATTGCCGGCAGCGTGTGGGCGGCCTGGTTCGCGCACCCCTCGGACGATCTGGCGTTCAGCGATGCCAGCGTGATCGGGATGGTCTTGGCGGAACTCGTGCTGTTTGCCCTGTTGGCGCCCCTGCTGTGGTGGCGTGGCTGGCGGCCGGAAGCGCTGGGGCTGGGATTCACCTGGCAGGATGTGGGCGTGGGGTGCGCGCTGTTTCTCGCATGCATCATCGCCGCGTCGTTGTTGATGACGGGCCTGGCTCTGATGGCGGGTGGCATGGGGACGCTGTGGGAGCGGATGGAAGGCGCACCGTTGTCGATGGCGGCCATCGTGGCGGTGTCGATCGTCAATCCGATCTTCGAGGAAGTTTTTGTCTGCGGCTACGTGATACGCGCCTTGCAGCGCACCCGCAGCGTCGCGTTCGCGGTGAACGCCAGCGTCGCCATCCGCGTGTCCTACCATCTGTACCAGGGCGCCATCGGCGCGCTGGGCGTGGCTGTGGTCGGCCTGATCCTGGGTTGGTGGTTCGCCCGCAAGGGCCGTCTATGGCCGGTGATCATCGCGCACGGGTTGATGGACCTGGTGGCGTTGCTGGGGTTCGGGATGGGGTGAGGGCTGGATGGATGGGGACCGATGGACCTGCCGGATCTTCTGATGGAACGCTCATGAAACGAGGCTGCGCCGTACTCCTGTTCCTCTTGCTGAGCGCTTGCTCGGCGGGTACGCCCATTCAGGTCATCAACCGGTCGCAGACTCCGCTGCATGACGTCCGGGTTTCCGGTGCCGGCTTCTCAGTACCGGTCGCGCCCGTGCTGGCGCAGGGGGAGATCCGCACGGTCCGGGTAGACCCGCGCGGAGAGTCCGGAATCGCCGTATCCTTCCGGGCAGGGGAGCGCGGGTTTGCCTTGCCGGAGCAGGGGTATTTCGAGGGGACCGGCCCGTATAGCGTCAGCGTGGTGGTGCAACCGGACCATTCGGTTTCGGTGAGCACGAAAATCGGTTTCTGAGACCGCTTGGCCGGTTGCTGGAAGACGGTGTGTTTCCGTGGGGATATCGAACCGGACGCGTTTGAAAGGGAGATCACATGCGGCACAACCTGTTTGTCATTCTGCTGGCGCTGGCAAGCCTGACGGCATCCGCCGATGAGCCTGCGTTCAAGCCCCTGACGCCCGCCGAACGATCCGCAGCCTTGCAGTCGGCTTCGACGACCGGCGAGGCGTTGTACCGGCACGACCAGGCGGCCTGGCACGCGACCGACGCGCTGATGGCGCTCTGGAAGAATTCGCCGGATTCCCGTGTGGCCGGCTGGATCACGCAGGAAGCGGAAGGCGGGGTTGCCGTTGTGTTCGTGGACCGCACGCCGGAAGCGCTGTACCGGGTCACGGTATCCGATGCGGGCGTGGCCGGGCCGGTCAACGCGCTGGCCGCTCCGGAGCCGCTGAGCGCCTATGAGGCCGGGGCCGCCGCCGCGCGCGCGGTGGCGAAGGACGCGAGCTTCGAACGGTGCGGCGAGCGCTATAACACCATTACGCTGCCGGCAACCGACGACACCAGCGGATGGACGGTCTACCTGATTCCTGGCACGACCACGTACGAGGATCTACCGGTCGGCGGCGCCCAGCGGGTGAGCGTGAAGGATGGAAAAATCGTCTCGCAGCGTGGATACAGCCGCAGCTGCATTGTGCTGAAGGATGATCCCAAGGCAGTGGGACTCATGATCACGCATCTGCTGGATCCGGAGCCCACCGAAATCCACGTCTTCTGGAGCCTATGGGCCAAGAAGACGTTCTATGTGATGACGCAGCCTAATGGTGTCATGTGGAAGTTGGACGGCAAGACCATCCACGCGATGGACAAGGACTGAAGGCGTCATGGGCCACATCGGCAGGGGAACCCAGATGATTCTGCTGGTCAGCGGGGTTTTCCTGCTGGGCAGTGGGCTGCATGCGCTGGAGCGCTGCTACCGGGGAGGAGAGTGGGTAATCGTCCTGCGCAACGTGGCCTATGGGGATGGCCTGGCGATGTTCATCATCAGCGCCATGATCGTGATGGGCGCCTGCCTGATCGTAAGCAGCGTGCGCCAGCTCCAGCGGTAAAGGAGACGGGGCGCGGGCCAAATGCATGGATTTTGGAACGCGGTTCGACGTAGTACGGACCCTCATTCCGAGGCAATCAAACGCGGGCACATCAGAAAGGGAGGAGGTGTGATATGGCGAAGCATGGCGTGAACATCAAGCGGTCCCTGGTGGCGGCACTGGCGGTCGCGGTCATCGGGCCTGCACTGGCGCACAAGCTGGCAACGCAATCGACCGCGGAAGAACGGCGGTTGGCGGGAATCACTTCCGGCACGATGGCGAGCGTGGAGAGGATGCTGGCGCGGCTGTCGGTATCCGCCTTCACCGAGCCGGTCCACGAGGAGATCACCAACCGCATCTATGGCTGCAATGGCGACATCTGCAGCGGAAGCGCGGCGACCGCAGCGCCTGTTCCCGTGCTGGCGGGGATCCGCTGGAATGATGATCCGCCTTTCCGAATGTCGCTCCAGCAGGCACGCGGGATTAGTTGCAAGACGAGGGAGACCATCCGCTTCGAGACCCAGCCGAGTTGCTGGGTAGGTCTGTTCCTGGATGCCAACAAGGGCGCGGCCGCCGGCAAGGTGTACGGTCCGGGCGATGCGATGCTGTATCGCTCCCACTTTGGCGATCTCCAGTACCTGCATGCGATGGCGAGCCGGAACGGCGAACCCGCCGCACAGACCAAGGCGCGGCTGATGGGCTGGTTCGAGTTCACCTGGCGCGCGGCGCGCGGTGAATACGACCTGGAAAAGCGCCTGAAGGAGATCCAGATTCCGACCATCCAGGAAGGCTATGGACGCGGGGAATGGCGCCTGCTGGATCTGTATACGCAGGGTGCCAGCGGGGGGCTGCGCCGCTATGTGGACGACGTGGCATTCGGCTCGCTGCTGCATACGCTGCAGGACAGCTATGCGGAAGGCCATGTGGACCGGGAGGACAGCGGCGGAATCCGGCAGTGCTCGGTGCGGGGACTGTCGGTCGCGGCGCCCGGCAACATTCTGGAGTTCCACGCGTACAACCAGCAGGACCACGGCAAGCATGCGGACGCGGATTCACGTGCCGCCTTCATGCGCGGATATCAGGAAGCGGGAGATGTGGTCGAAGTGGGACGCCTGCTGGTCAAGGCGCGCGACCAGAAGGTGCCCTGGGAGGAGATGGCCCCCTTCTTCGATTGCGTATTTGCCTTGCAGCGTCCTGATGCCCCCGCCGGGCCGGGGGATTTCGTGGCGGAGTCGTGACCGCCGGCAATACCGGCGGACGAGGAAGCGCTCGAACGGATGACTGGCTAACCAGGCGGACGAGACTGCGGGAAAAAAAAAAAAAAAAAATGCAGATTGCGTCCGACGCAATCCGCACTCCACTCAATGCCTGCGCGGCCCGTACTCCGCGTCCAGGCACTGCCGCAGCACTTCCAGCGCCTGTTCGATGTCGCCGACCGGCAGGCCGGCGTAGCCGAGGATCAGGCCAGCGCGATCCGGTGGGTCGAGGTAGTAGGGGGCGATGGAGTACAGGCCCAGGCCCATGCGGCGGGCGCGGTCGACGAACTGGCGGCCCTGTTCGCGATCACGCTGGTTGAGCCAGACCGGGATGTGCATGCCGGCCTGCGAGTCCACGAAGCTCAACCGGCCTTCGTTCATCCGGTGCAGGCCGTTCAACAGGGCGTCGCGGCGTTCGCGCAGCGCGATGAGCGAGCGGCGCAGGTGGCGGTCGCAGGCGCCGGAGGTCATGAAGCCGGCCAGCGCGGCCTGATCGATGGCGGAGGCGCCGAAGTCCTCCATCCATTTGGCGGAAATGAAGTCCCGCCTCAATCCGCGCGGCACCACCAGGTAGCCCAGCCGCAGCGACGGGAACAGGGTCTTGGAAAACGTGCCGACGTAGATCACCCGGCCGTGCTCGTCCTGCGACTTGAGCGAAGGCAGGGAGCGGGCGTCGTAGCGGATTTCGCCATCGTAGTCGTCCTCGATGATCCAGCACTCATTGCGCGCGGCGTACTCCAGCAGCGCGGCGCGCCGTTCCGGCGGCAGGGTGCCGCCCTGCGGAAACTGGTGGGAGGGCGTGGTGTAGATGACGCGCGGCGCGGTCGTGGGCAGGGCCTCGACGATCAGGCCCTGGTCGTCCACCGGCACCGGCTGCAGCTGTGCGCCGTAGGCCTGCAAGATCACCCGGGCGGCGTAGTACTGCGGCTCCTCGATGGCGACCGGATCGCCGGGATCGAACAGCACGCGCGCGCACAGCGATACCGCCTGCTGGGTGCCGGCGACGATCACCACGTCCTCGGGGCGCGCTTCCACGCCGCGCCGCAGCACGTATTCGCAGATGGCCTGGCGCAGTTCCGGCAGGCCCTGCGCCCACGGATAGCCGGGCGAGGTGTACAGGGCGGCGTGGCCGAGTTCGCGCGACCAGGCGGTGGTCACGGCCGGGTGCGTGTAGGGCGCGCCGTACTGGAACGAGAAGCGCACGCCGGGCACGCGCTTGCCGGGCAGGTTGTCCTGATCGTGGGCCTGGCGCGCGCGCGCGGTGAAGCGGGTCTGCGGCGGCAGCGGCGGTGTTTCCACCGGCGCGGGCGCGGGCCGCGCGGGCAGGGTCACGTAGCTGCCCGAACCCACCCGGCCATCGATGTAGCCTTCGATGCGCAATTGCTCGTAGGCCGCCAGCACGGTGTTGCGCGATACGCCCATCTGCTGGGACATGAAGCGGGTCGGCGGCAGGCGGCTGCCCTGGCGCAGCTGGCCGGTCGCCAGCGCCTGCTTGAGCGCGCGGGTCAGCTGCGCGTGCAGGGGGCCATTTCCATCGAGTTGCAGTTGCGTGAGCATCCGGTTCCTCCCAATGGCCCTATTAGATCCGGGTGGATTGGCCCTTGATGGAGCCATTCGCATTGTTTCAGATAGGGCCAAATTGGCAATCGGGAGGCCGTGATGGCCAGTCGAAGCGAGGCGTTCCACCCGCTGCCGCCGGTTCCGCCGGCGGTGTTCTGGTCGGTCATGGGCGGCACCGCCGCGGCGATGCTGGATCTGGCGGTGGCGGCGGCCTACTGGGGGCCGCGTGGGGTCGCGCCGGACCGCATCTTCCAGTCGATTGCCGCGTGGCTGCTGGGGCCGGCGGCCTTCACCGGCGGCGAGGGCACGGTCGCGCTCGGTGCGGTGCTGTACGTGGGCGTGCTGTCGGGCGTGATGGGTGCCTACCGGCTGCTGGCGCGGCGCTCGCCGGTGCTGTTGCGCCGTCCGTTCGGCGCGGGCGCGGTGTATGGCGCGTCGATGTACGGGCTGATCTTCCTGGTGTTCGTGCCGCACTTCAGCGCGGCCACGCCCGCCGCGCACGCATGGCAGTGGCATGCGATCTGCGTGGCGGCGTACGTGTTGCTGGTCGGTATTCCCGCCGCGCTGCTGGCGCGCATCCAGGCGCGCTGACGGCGGTGCGCAGCGCGGCCCGGGTTCAGGCCCGGCCGTGCGCCAGTCCGGCATCGCCGGGCGCGCCTGGCGCGAGCGCATAGCGTGCGCACAGCACGCCGATCAGCGCGTGCATCGCGATGCTGGCGGCGACCCAGCCAGCGTCCTTGAAGCTCGCCATGCCGGCGGCCGACAGCGGCAGCACGACGAAGTTCATCAACAGATACAGGAAGAGTCCGTAGACCGCGCCCATCGCGAACGGACGCTGCCGCAGCAGCGTCACGCGCGTGGCCATCTGCCGGTAGGCGGCGACAAACAGGAACATGATCGCGAAGTGGGACACCGCGCCGACACCGGCGGTCTGCACCCCGCCGGCGAAACTGGCTTCGCCGTACCAGCCGGCGGCGATGGATTGCAGGATGCGCATTGGCGGCACGCCATGGCTGATCCACCAGAACCCCATCGCGAACACCAGATCGGCCATGCCCGCCACCAGGGCGCCGAGGCCGACGCGCGGCCAGCCCGAGACGCGTGAATCTTCGCGGTGCATCGCAATTCCCCTTGTGATGGATGGTATGGACGGGTCGCTTCTTTCAGGCGGCCCGCGAAGACCGCGACAGGGCGTGCCGGCGGATGCCCGTGGGCGTGGCGCCAAACGTGGTCTTGAATGCACGACAGAACGCGCTCTGGTTTTCATAGCCCAGCCGCAGCGAGATGTCGAGGATGGACAGATCGGTGCCGCGGATGAGTTCCAGCGCGCGCCGGTCCCGCAGGCGCGACGCGTATTCGAAGGGCGTTTCGCCGAATACCCGGCGATGCATGCGCAGCAGGTGGCAGGGCGAGTAGTTGGCCAACCGGGCAAGCGCGTCCAGATCCAGGCGCTGGCCGGGGTCGCAATGGATGGCATGGCGGACACGCAACAGCCGGGTCATGGTCTGGTGGCGCAGCGGCTGCGTGCGTCCCGCGCAGCGCGCAAGCAGGCCGTGCAGATCCGATTGCCAGTGCGCGATGTTCTCCATCACGACGGAGGCGGCATCCTGCGCCGGTTCACGCGGGCGGTCGCGGGCCGGGGCGGCCAGCGCGATCAATCCGTGGGCCAGCCCGCGCGGCACGCGCGCCTGCCAGGGCAGCAGCGGACCGGCCCCGGTGTATCGATGCGGCATCCATGGCCACGCCTGGCGCGCGCCGGTGACGACCAGCCAGGCCTGCGGCCGGGAACTGCGGCAGCGCAGCACGCCATCGCCCCAGGCCTGGCCGTGGCCCGCGCCGAGGTGCCATTCCAGATCACCGGACTGTAGGCGGAGCTCGCCGCGCATGGCCCAGCACAGGCTCATCCATTGCGCGGGCACGATGAGTCCGCTGCCCCGTCCCTGGGCCAGCACGACGTGCAATCCGTGCGCGGTTTCGCGATGCAGATCCAGCTGGCCGAACTGGCGCAGCCGGTGCGGGACGAGTTCGAACATGGCGATTCTCTCTCCGTGCCGGCGCATGCGGGGATGCCCGCCGGCAACGGCCACACCCTAGGAGCTGGCGCGTGCTTCACCGAGAGCCAATCGCGCGTCCGGCGAGGAGGCCAATCCCTTTCTCGCGAAGCGCGGGAAAAAAGAAGGCCACGAATCGCGGTCGTGGCCTTCAGGCCGGATCGAGAGAGAGCGGTGTTCCGGCGGCCTGAATACTGCGCGCGTGCAGCGACGCGTGTTGTGCCGTCATCGCGCAAATCGTATGCGCCGGTTGCGCAGGTGCGCGGAAGCGACCGCACCCGAACCGGGCTCATCCGCTAGTGGACGCGCCACAAAACTCAATTTCCGCACATCCCGAAAGTAAACGAATCGTTAGCCTCCTCGCGTCAGGCGTGGGGGAGACCGGCACCTGATTCGCCGCATCACGCGCCCGGCGCGTGGTCGTGATCCTTGATCTGCAGGAGAACCAGAGAGTGCGAACCATGAGCATCAACCGAAACATGCACCGCTTTTACCGGGGACTGAAACGCACCGCCCTGAGCACCGCGCTGGGCGTGTGCTTCGTCGGGGGCGTGCATGCGCAATCGAATACGTCCGGCGCCATCACCGGACGCGCCACCGCAGGTGAAACCGTCACCATCACCAATCCGGCGACCGGCTTCAGCCGCAGCGTGACCGTGGGCGGCGACGGCAGCTACCGCTTCTCGGCTCTGCCGACCGGCCAGTACACGGTGACCACCGCCGGCGGCGCCAGCCGCACGGTCAGCGTCAGCGTGGGCACGGCGACCACCGCCGATCTCGTCGCCAGCGGCGGCGGAAGCGCGACCACGCTGGATGCGGTCACCGTGGTCGGGTCCAGCGCGGTCAATCCGATCGACGTGTCCTCGGTGGAGTCCACCACTATCCTGACCGCCGAACAGATCGCGCGGATCCCGGTGGCGCGCGATGCCACCAGCGTGGCGCTGCTGGCACCGGGCACGGTGCGAGGCGATGCGGCGTTCGGCAACCTGGCCTCGTTCGGCGGTTCGTCGGTGGCCGAGAACCAGTACTACGTCAACGGCTTCAACATCACCAACACCTTCCGCGGACTGAACTTCACCCAGGTGCCGTTCGAGGCGATTGCCGAACAGCAGGTCAAGACCGGCGGCTACGGCGCTGAGTTCGGTCGTTCGCTGGGCGGTGTGCTCAACCAGATCACCAAGCGCGGCAGCAACGAGTTCCATGCCGGCGCCAACATCTTTTACGAACCCAAGTCGCTGCGCGAGGAAACCGAGAACGTCCACTATTCCAATCCGCTGGTGCCCGGCAGCCTGGGACGGGTGCAGGAAGACAATTCCCGTGACAAGGAATGGCAGGCCACCGCCTCGGTCTGGGCCAGCGGCGCGCTGATCCAGGATCGCCTGTTCGCCTACGGCCTGATCCAGTACGAGCGCGAGGAAGCCGATACCTGGAACAGTGTGGTGGCCAGCACCAATACCAGCGCGGTCACCAAGACGCCGAACTGGGTGGTCAAGCTGGACTGGCAGATCACCGACAGCCACCTGCTGGAATTCACCGGCATTTCGGACAAGCGGGAAGTCGAGACCGCAGTGTACGGAAATACCGTGGGCCGGCTGGATCGGCAGGCGCTGATCGGCACCAACTTCCAGGAGGCCGGCGGCGACAACTACATCCTCAAGTACACCGGCTACCTGACCGACAACTTCACCCTGTCGGCGCTGGCCGGCCTGGGCAAGTCCTCGCGCGCCCAGCATCTGCGCACCGCCGACGGGCGGGATGTGCGCTACGGCGGCAACCTCGACCAGCCTGCCAGCGGCTGCCCGTTGATCGTGGACGCGCGTCCCCAGTACCGCCGCGATCTGACCAATGGCGGCCTGCCCTACGTCAGCACCTGCAACATCACTGGCGGCGCGATCCAGGGCGCCAACAACGAGGACACCCGCCACCAGTTCCGGGTGGATGCGGAATGGCAGCTGGCGACCCACCGCCTGCAGTTCGGCATCGACATCGACAACTACGAGTCCGTGGCCGGCACGTCGATCGAAGGCGGCCGGACCTGGCGATATGCGACCAACAACGGCACGGATGGGCAGCCGGAGACGGGCGACGAATACGACGTCGTGCGCGAGCAGATCGTCAACCAGGGCTCGTCCAACGAAATCAAGCAGCGCGCCTTCTACCTCCAGGACAGTTGGAACGTCACGGACACCTTCATCGCCTACCTGGGCCTGCGCTGGGACACCTTCGACAACCGCGACGGTTTTGGCAACAGCTTCGTGAAGGTAAGCAACCAGCTGGGACCGCGCCTGGGCTTCTCCTGGGACGTCAACGGCGATTCCACCCTGAAGATCTTCGGCAACGCCGGCCGCTATGCGCTGCCGCTGACCGCCGACGTCGCCACGCGCGGCGCCTCTGCCTCGGTGTTCACCCGCCAGGAGTTCCGCTTCACCGATGTCGATCCGATCACCGGCGCGCCCGTCGGATTGACGCCGGAAGGCGACCTGACCTACATCAACGGTGAGTTCGGCGAACCGAAGAATCCGCGGACCATCGCGGCCAAGGACCTGGACCCGATGTACCAGGACGAGTTCATCCTCGGCTTCCAGGCGGCACTGACCGAGCACCTGAATCTTGGCGTGCGTGGCATCTACCGCAAGCTGAAGGCGGCCATCGACGACAACTGCGACTACACCGCCATCCTGGAATCGGCCGGTTTCCATCTGGACGAAGAAGATGGCTGGCTCGACGCGCAGGGTCGCGCCGCGGCGCTGCCGGGCGCAGGATTCCCGTATTGCCGCATCTTCAATCCGGGCAAGGACGCGGTGTTCCTGACCGATCTGTACGGCGACGGCAACCTCACCCCCGTGCGGGTGGAAGGCTCGCGTCTATCACCGGAGGCGAAGCGGTCGTACAGCGCCATCGAGCTGTTCATGGATGGAAGCTGGGACAACTTCTTCTTCCAGGGTTCGTACACCTATGGCCGCAGCCGCGGCAACACCGAAGGCGGGGTGAAGTCCGACATCGGCCAGGCGAACACCAACACCACCCAGGACTTCGACTACATCGAGCTGACCACGGATACCTACGGTTACCTGCCCAACGACCGCCGCCACAGCCTGAAGCTGTTCGGCAACTACGAGTTCAACGAGGAATGGTCGATCGGCGCCAATCTGGTGGTGCAATCCGGACGGCCGCTCAACTGCTTCGGCGTGTACGCGCCGTGGCCGAGCAGGACCGGCTTCCATCCCTACGGTTCGTCGTTCATGCGTTGCGGCACCACCGAGGCCGGCCAGGCGCTGGGACCGGACGGCAACCCGGCCAATCCGGTGCAGGCGTTTCCGCGCGGCACCAAGGGACGCCTGCCGTGGACGCGCCAGCTGGACCTCAATCTGCGCTACGCGCCGGCATGGGCGAAGGGATTGCAGTTCAAGGTGGACGTGTTCAACGTGTTCAACGAGCAGAAGGTCACCTCGGTCAGCGAGAGCGCCGAGGACGGATCCACCGGCATCCCGGTGGACACCTACCTGTTGCCGCTCTCGTTCCAGACTCCGCGCTCGGTGCGCTTCATGGTGCAGTACGACTTCTGATCAGGCGAAGATCCGGGCATGGCCGTCTTCGGACGGCCGTGCTTCTCAGGACGCCGCGGGCGTGTCGAGAATCCGGCCCTGCGCATCCACCACGAAGCGGGCGCGATGGCCGGCGTGATAGAAGCTGACCCGCCAGGTGCCCTCGTCCTCGCCGGTGCCGCGCTCGCACAGCACGGTGATCTTTTCGGCGTCCATCAATTGGCGGAACGCCGCCACGTCCAGGCCCAGTTCGCGCGCCACCGCCGTGGCGTCCACTTCGATGGGCGTGTTGTTGCGGGTGGGCTGGAAAGACAGGGGCAGGGTGGTCATGGTCGGCTCCGGGCGAGATGCATTGTCGCCCGGAGACGAGGTGGCGGGTCTTGACCTGCATCAAGGCCGGCGGCTAGCCGGGCTTGTGGTGCGATGGTGGGAGCCCACGCGCATGCGATTCATCGCTTCCCTCGCGTTGCACGCCCACGCCATGCGTGTAGACCAGGCTGCCGCCCAGCCAGCCGGTCACGCACAGGGCCAGGAAGCCGATGACGCTCAGACTCAGCGCCAATGCGTCGGGCGCGTGCACGGTCTTGCCGTGCACGCGCAGCATCAGACTGGCGGTGTAACTGCTCCAGGCTATCAGCGCCATCAGCAGATGGCGGTTGGCCACGCGCAGGGCGGGGCTGTCGTTGGGAATATTCATCAGTTCGACGAATCCGGCCGCCATCGTGGCGAGCGCGCTGATCGCGCCGACCAGCAGCAGGCCGCCGGCGAACTGCCAGACCGGCTCGCCCCACCACCGACCGCCGACATCGGCGAGCGTGGCCAATGTCCAACAGGCGATGGGGAAGTGCACCAGCGCGGGATGCAGCGGATGTTTCATACCGCCAGCACGGCACTCAACAGGGTGAGGAAACCAGCGACGGCGACGCCGGCGTGCACGAACACCACCGCCTTGGGCGCAACCCGGCCGCGCAGGTGGATCGAGGCCAGGAAGAAGCCGCCGAGCGCGGCGAGGATGAGGATGGCCAGGGCGGCGGTGACCCGTGCGGAGGCGCCGCCCTGGACCACGGTGAGAATCAGCAGGATCAATCCGCTGGCGCCGAGCAGGGCGTGCAGGATGGAGATCGCCCATGGGGCGAGATGCCCGCGCAGCACGCGGCTGGCCAGGAACAGGCCGCCCATGGCGGCGATGGCGAAGACGATCAAGGCGGTGATCAACATGGTGTTCTCCCTTCAGATGGCGGGCGGGCTATCGGGCAGGTGGGAGCGGGAAGGTTCGGCCGGTGACGGATCCAGCCGCCTCAGCACTTCGTCGGTCATGCGTTCGCAGCGGGAACCGAGGAAGGGAAAAGCATCGGTGAGGGTTGTCGCCAGGGTGTCGCGCAGGGCCGCCCGCAGTTGCCGGCGAGCGCGATGCAGCCGGGTCTTCACGGTTTCCTCGCGCAGGTCGAGCGCGGCGGCGGTTTCCTCGACCGTGCACTCCTCGATTTCGCGCAGGACGAACACGACGCGGAACGGTTCGGGCAGCCCGTCGATGGCGCGCTCGACCAGGACGCGGATCTGCGCGCGGGTGGCGGCCGCGGCGGGATCCTCGTGGCCAAAGCGGGACGGGAACGCCACCACCCGCTCGTCGTGCTGCGCGGCCTCGATCTGTTCCACGCCCACCGTCGCGCGGCGCTGGCGCAGGCGTCCATAGGCGGCGTTGAGCACGATGCGGGTCAGCCAGGTGAGCAGCGAAGCCTCGCCACGGAAACCCTCAATCTTCTCGTACGCGTGCACATAGGCCTCCTGGACCACGTCCTCGGCTTCGGCGTCGTCGTTGACTACGCCGCGCGCGACCCGGAACAGGCGCTGGTTGCAGCGCCGCATGACCTGGCGGAACGCGTCGCGGTCGCCACGCTGGACCCGGGCGACCAGGGCGGCATCGTCCAGGGCGGCATAGTCCACGGCCAGTGGCGTATGAACAGGGCTCATGCGATCTCCTCTCTTACCCATCGGATGCGGCAGGGGCGGCGAGGTTCCCGCGGCACGGGCGCCAGGAAGCCAGCGGCATTCTGCGCCGAGGGACCGGATGGGAGTGTGGAGGGAGGTCGGGTCGCGGAGAGGCGTTCTGCCCACCGAAAGAGCCGGTACGGCAGCGGCGTCGCTACAGTACATCTTCCACCGGCACCTGACCCGGGGCTGCGACGGAAATCCCCCATGCCAAGGCATACTGCGCGCCATCGCACTCCCTGCCCGAGAGGCCTCGTGAACGCACGTCTCCGCCGGTTCGCTTTCGCGCTGTTCGCGTTGTCGTTGCCTCTGTCTGCCGCCGAACCTTCGACTCCGGTCGAGCTGCGCCTGTGGCGGCTGGATTGCGGGCAGCTGTGGACCTACAACCTGGACGAGATGTCCGATACCCGCGCCTACGTGGGACAGAGCAAGCTGTTCGTCGGCAGCTGCTACCTGATCCGCCACGGCAACGACTACCTGCTGTGGGATACCGGCTTGTCGCGCGAGTATCTGGGCAAGCCGTTGACGCAGGGCAAGGAGGATTCCACCGCGCTGGCAAGAACCGTGGTGGACCAGCTGGCGCAGATCGACGTGAAGCCGGCGCAGATCTCGAAGGTGGGCATCAGCCACTACCACTTCGATCACATCGGCCAGGCGGCGGAGTTTCCGCAGGCCACGCTGCTGATCGGCGCGGGCGACTACGCGGTATTGGGCACGCCGGGCCATGAGGAGCGGACCAGGCGGTTCGCGCCGTGGCTGGGCAAGGACGCGAAGGTGGAGAAGGTGCGCGGGGATCTGGATGTGTTCGGCGACGGCAGCGTGGTGATGCTGGATCTGCCCGGACACACGCCGGGCCACCACGGCCTGCTGGTGAACCTGCCCAGGCGTGGCCCGGTGCTGCTGTCCGGCGATGTGGTGCATTTGCACGAGAACCTCGATACCCGTGGTGTGCCATCGTTCAATACCGATCGCGCGCAGTCGCTGGCTTCGATGGATCGCTTCGCCAGTCTTGCGAGGAACCTCAAGGCGACGCTGATCATCCAGCACGAGGAAGCGGATGTGGGGAAGTTGCCGATGTTCCCGGAGGCGGCGGAGTAGGGGCGTGACTCTGTGCCGCAGGGACGACGGCGTCGCGGAAGTTCCCTGAAGTCTCGGGACACGAATACGCCGTAAGCTTGCGCTCTCTTCGAACCAATCCTTGGAAGGAACATGCGGCTGAAACTCTCCCTCGCCTTGACCATCCTGCTCGCCATCACCCCCGCGCACGCCGCCGACAAGTCCCTCGAAGGCGCCTGGGAACTCCAGGGCGGCGAGTACGTCACCGCGGACGGGCAGACGAAGAGCTATGCGGAGATGAAGTTCAACGGGCAGAAGGTGCTGGCCGATGGCCGGTTTTCCTTCACCATGCAGTCCGGTGACAAGTTCTGGGCGGGTGGGGCTGGCCGGTACGCGGCTGAAGAGGGCCAGTACACCGAGACGCTGATGCAGCGTTCCTTTCCCGCGGAGGACAGTGGCGTGTATTCGTTCCGCTATCGCGTGGACGGCGACGTCTGGCGATTGGAGCGGTGGAAGGACGGCAAGCGGGTCGAGTTCGAGGAGTGGAAGAAGGTCCGGCCCTGAGGGGAGGCGGCGTTTCGCCGCCTCCATGAGGTTGCATCACCTGTCGCCGTCCGGTTCGGCCGGAGCTTGTTCGCGCGTTCCCGCCATGCTCGCGAACACGCCGTCGCGCCGCACCCAGGCGTGATACAGCGCGGCCGACAGGTGCAGCAGGACGGTGGCGAAGAGCAGGCGGGCGCCCCAGCCGTGCGCATCGCGCAGCCAGGCATAGACGGCGGGATCCGGCGCCAGCAACGGCGGCAACTGCACGCCGCCGAACAGCACGATCGGATAGTGGCCCGCCGACAGCATCGCCCAGCCGACCAGCGGCATCGCCAGCATCAGCGCGTACAGCAGCCAGTGCGAGGCGAGTGCGGCCATGGCCTGCCAGCGCGGCAGATCCGCCGGCAGCGGCGGCGGGCGGTGACGCAGGCGGTGGATCAATCGCCAGATCGCCAGCAGCAGGATCGCCGCGCCAAGCGGACGGTGCAGGGCGATCAGCCAAGGCCGCTGCGAAACCGAGGCGACCATCGCCACGCCGATGAACAGCATCGCCAGGATCATCAGCGCCATGGTCCAGTGCAGGAGGCGCGCGACGCGGTCGAAGGAAGCGGGGCGGATCATCGGGTACCTCCCTTGCCGGCGGCTTCGGGCGCATGACCACGGCCGATTTCGCGTTCGCGGCGATTGAACGATTGCGAATACACCGCCGAACGCGCGGCCAGGATCGGATCGTCCGAGCCGCGGATGCCGGTCGGCAGGATCAGCGGGTCGTAGTTGATGTCGCGGCAGGCGCCGGTGGCCTGCGGCTGGGCGGCGGTCAGCGAGAGGGTGCCGGCGACGACCTGCCGCCGGTTTTCGGGCCAGGGCTGCGAGGGATCGTTCACCGGGTCGCCCGGTTCGGCGAGCGTCAGCACGAGATCCCATTGCAGCGGTCCTTGCGCGAGTCGTCGGGAGAGGTCCTCGGCGAGGAAATCGGCATCGGCCTGCTTGCGCTGTTCCGGACTCAATGGCGCGAACGGAAGATGCGGGCGCATCGACCAGCGCACCGCGTGTTCACTGCCGTCTTCGGCGATGAAGCGGAAAGCATTGACGCCGTTGTACTGGGTGTTACCCCAGCTGTTCGACCATGGCGCCGACTTGGCCCAGACCTGGAACTTGCGTGCTTCCGGGTAGCGTTCGGCGAAGGCGGCCATGCGCGCGGGATCCGGTTTGCCGGTGGCGGGATCCGGCCGCGAGGCAAGCGTCTGCGCGTGAAAGCCTTCCGGCGTGGCGACCACGAAGAACGGAAAGCTGTTCATCGCGGTGCGCCATTGCTGGCCGTCGTCGGTGCGCAGCAGCAGCGCCATGCTGCGCACGCGCGCCTGTGCATCGGCGCCGTGCGGATCGCCGCCGCCGATCGACATGCGGCCCAGCACCGGCGTCTCCGCCTGGCGGAACACCCGCGCCGACGACAGCGCGGCGGCCTGGCCGGAACTGCGGAACACACCGGTCACGCACACACCTTTGGCGTGGGCGCGGCGGAAGCCGGGATGCGACGGGCCGCCGGCTTCGATGGCGTTGGTCATCGCGGACGCGGTCAGGCGGGAGGCGCCGCCCAGCCAGCCGGCGGTCCAGGCGAACGCGGCGGCCAACGCCGCGGCGATCGCGCCGATGGCCAGCAGCGGCCACCAACGACGGGCATTGGCCCGGGGAGGCGGCGGGGAAGGACTTTGCACGGCGGGCTCCTGGTGACGGGACTGGGGATCAGACGCCGCTGGCGGCGGATTTATTCCCGAATCTTTTTCCGGAGAGGGATGGAATAATCCGGCCTCGGGTGCGTCTTACCCCACGACCCGTTCCGAAACGATGACGATGGATGCTTCCGACGACCCGCGCCTGAGTGCGCTCCTGCCCCGGCTGCGGCGCTTCGCGCGCTCGCTGGCCGGCGATGGCGCGGACGACATCGTGCAGGCGGCGCTGGAACGGGCGTTGCGGCGCTGGGATTCGCGCCGGGACGAGGAGGCGTTGCAGGCATGGCTGTTCGCGATCGTCTACCGCCAGTTCGTCACCGAGCATCGGCGCGCGCGGCGCTGGCAGCGGGCGCTGGAGCTGTTTGGCGCCGAGCCGGTCGAGATGGCGCCTTCGCCCGAACGCATCCACGAGGGACGGTCGGTGCTGGCCGCGTTCGCGCGCCTGCCACCGGATCACCGTGCACTGTTGCTGCTGGTCAGCGTGGAAGGTTTCAGCTATCGCGAGGCGGCGGACATGCTCGGCTTGCCGGTGGGCACGGTGATGTCGCGGCTGTCACGCGCGCGCGAAAGGTTGCGCACGCTGACCGATGAAGACGCGCCGGCGGCGCGCACCCTGAGGGTACTCAAATGAATCGATGGTCTCCCAGCGAAGAGGAACTGCACGCCTATATCGATGGGCGGCTGGCGCCGGAACGGCGCGAGGCGGTGCGGCAATGGCTGCGCGAGCATCCCGGGCAGGAGGCCAGAATCGATGCGTGGAAGCGCGACGCCGAGACGCTGCGCGCAGGCTGGGCGCGCGATCTGGAGGCATCGGTTCCACCGGCGCTCCAGCCGCATCGGTTGCGTGCCGGTTTGCGCCGCCAGCGACGCGCGCGGCTGGGCATGGCCGCCAGTTGCCTGCTGGCGTTGGGCATGGGTGGCATGGCGGGCTGGCAGTGGCGCGATGCGCGGCTGGCCAGCGAACAGTTGCCGATGGCCGATGCGGTGGCGGCGTATCGCCTGTTTGCCGGCGATGGCGATGCGATGACGGGCGAGATCGCACCGGATGCATTGCAGGGATGGCTGCGCACGCATTTTGGCCCGGCCGGCGAGGTGCCGGATTTGCGTACGCAGGGCTTCCGCCTGCGTGCAGGCCGGTTGCTGTCCACGTCGGAAGGCGCCGCGGCGATGCTGGTCTACGAAGATGCGGACGGTGCGCGCATCGGCCTGTACCTGCGTCCACGAACACCGCGCAACGTCACCGGCGAGCGCCGCGACGGCCGCCTGCTGGCGCAGTACTGGGCCGAGGGTGACACCGCGTTCGCGCTGGTGGGTCCGGCCACGCAGTTGCGGATGCGCGAGATTGCGCCGTTGTTGCGGGGTGGGTGAAGTTTGGGTTGGGGGCCTGCGCCAAAGGCAAATCCCCCTCAATCCCCCTTTTTTTAAGGGGGAGGAAAAAAAGCTGCATCGTAGTGGAGGGCACTGGCTCTTCAGCCCCCTTCGGAGAAGGGGGCGGGCAGCCGCGAAGCGGGTGACGGGGGATTTGCTTTTTGCGCCAAGAGCGAATCCCCCTCGGTCCCCCTTTTTCAAAGGGGGAGGTAAAAAACTGCATCGTTGTGGAGGGCACTGGCTCTTCAGCCCCCTTCGGAGAAGGGGGCGGGCGCCCGCGAAGCGGGTGACGGGGGATTTGCTTTTTGCGCCAAGAGCGAATCCCCCTCGGTCCCCCTTTTTCAAAAAAGGGGGAGGTAAAAAAACTGCATCGTAGTGGAGGGCACTGGCTCTTCAGCCCCCTTCGGAGAAGGGGGCGGGCAGCCGCGAAGCGGGTGACGGGGGATTTGCTTTTGGCGCCAAGAGCAAATCCCCCTCAATCCCCCTTTTTAAAAAAGGGGGAGGAAAAAGCCGCGTGGCCGTGGATACCGCATGCTCTTCATCCCCGCAGAAGTGGGTAGGCACCTCGAAGTGCGTACTTGTGCGGTGGCAGGCGGGTTCCCAAGAATGCCGCTCCCCACTCGGTGCGGCGAGCCGCACAAGGATGCTCCCATGGCCCACGTGCTCCACGTCAGTGCCTCGCCCGGCGGCGAGGCTTCCCGTTCGCTCGCCCTTGCCGACGCCTTCCTCGATGCCTGGCGACAGGCGCATCCCGCGGACACGCACGAGACGGCGGATGTCTGGAACCTCGAACTCCCCGAGTTCGACGCGTCGATGATCGCCGCCAAGTTCGCGGTGCTGCGCGCGCAGAACGCGACCGCCGGCCAGCAGGCGCAGTGGGACCGCGCGGTGCGCGTCTCGCGGCAGTTCAATCGCGCCGAGGTGTACGTGTTCAGCCTGCCGATGTGGAATTACGGCCTGCCCTACCGGCTCAAGCACTACATCGACATCGTGACCCTGCCGGGGCAGAACTGGCGCTGGTCGCGTGACGAAGGCTACCAGCCGCTGCTGTCCGGCAAGCGCGCCTTCCTGATGTACTCCAGCGCCGGTGATTTCTCGGAAGGCGCCACGCCCCAGTACCAGGATTTCCAGAAGCCCTACATGCGCCAGTGGCTGCGCTTTCTCGGCATCGAAGTGGCCGGCGAAGTGGCGCTGGCGCCCACGTTGACGGATCCGGATAACCTGACGCGGATACGCGAGGACGCCACCGCACGGGCAAGGGCGCTTGCCGCCCGGTCATGAACCGGGCGCAAGCGGGCGTTCGGCCACAGGTTATTCCTCTTCTTCCTCCGCCGGCTCGCGGTCGCGGCGGGGATCGGGTTGCGGTGCGGGATCTTCGCGCCCGGCCAGCGGGCGGGACAGTGGGTTCGTTTTCATGGAAGGCTCCGTGATACGCGGCGCGCTGCCGCGCGCAGCAACGCTGCGCCGGGCGCCATGAAAATCCCGTGACCTGAGGGCGCCCCATGCCTCATGTTCTTGTAACCGCGTGCTGCCTACGGTGGTCAGGTCCGCAACGATAGGAGAGATCCGATGATCATCGAAGAGATCATGACCCGCGACGTGGCCACCATCCGTCCGGAGCAATCCCTGCTGGATGCCGCCGAGCTCATGCGCAGCCGCGATGTCGGCAGCCTGCCGGTGCACGAGAACGATCGCCTGATTGGCATGATCACCGATCGCGACATCGTGGTGCGCGGCCTCACCGACAACGACGTCGCCGGCAAGACCGTGCGCGATGTAATGTCCGAGGAGGTGATGTATTGCCGCGCCGGCGATCAGGTCGAATCGGTCGCCACCAACATGGCCGACCTGGAGATGCGCCGGTTGCCGGTGGTGGACGACCACAAGCGGCTGGTCGGCATCGTGTCGCTGGCGAACATGATGCATTCCAAGCGTTCGGCCGCGCAGACGATGGGGCGCGGTGTGGCGACGCCGCATTGAGGCCTGCCTGGAAGCAAGCCGGGCAAGCGGGCTGTCAACGGCGCAGGTCGCGCAGCACGCTTTCCAGGTTGAAGGCGAGGCCTTCCTGATCCGGGCCGGACGGTGCGAGTTCGGCCCGGGCCGCGGCGCGCATGAAATCGTCGCTGACGTTGTAGGCGCCGCCCACGGTTTCCACATGCGCGCCGAAACGATCATCCCGCGCGGCGCGGCCGAGCAGTTCGTTGAACGCCAGTACGCGCAGGATCAGCGAATTGCGTTGATCGAAGTCGAGATCCCAGCTTTCCACTTCATCGGCGAGACGGTCGCTGGCTTCTTCCACGTGTACACCCACGCCGGCGCCGTCCAGCGGCGCATGCAGGGCGGACTGGAAGATCGCCAGGGCCTGGCCCAGTTGGTCCCCGCGGACGGGGGGAAAATGGAAATCGTCGTCATTCATCTCGGGCGCGCGTTCTGGATCACTGCATGCACCACCAGGTGCCCAGCACCAAGGCAAGCAGCGAAATCAGGGCGAACAGGCTGAGGACGAAAAAACGGGTCGCGCGAAGAGAGCGGTGGGCCACGGGCAGTTCCTGTAACGGAAGCTGCACGGAGGCTCCGGGGACACGGCAGGGGGGACCGAGTGCGGATTCAGGTTAGCTCCTCCCGCGTTAATGCGGCGCATGCGCGACCTTCGGCCGCCCGGCGCGGGGGAATTTGACGCTTCCGCACCGCTCCGGGGAGCGGACACCAAAGCGTCATATTGGTTACCTAGGATGGCCCGAGGCAGGTATCGAACCTTGGGTCCAGAGAAGGTCAAACGCACCGGAAAGGTGACCCTTGCGCCTGCCCTGATCCTTTCGGGAGTACTGGCGATGGCTGCGGCTACGGCTTCGTTGGCGCAAGGACGCGTTGCGCCCTGCGACGTGAAGGAAGAACCGGTTCCCGAACGGTCGGCGTCGTCCTGCGCGGGCGGCGACTTCGATTTCGACATCGGTCCGCAGCCATTGGATCGCGCCATCGAGGCCTTCGGCGATGCGACCGGCCAATCGGTCATTTACGACAGCAGCCTGACCGCCGGCGTGGTTTCCGCCGGCGTGCGCGGGCGTTTGGGCGCGGCCGACGCGCTTGCGCGGATCCTGCAGGGCAGCGGCCTGCGGACGCGCCAGGTGGGACAGGGCGCGCTGGTGCTGACGCGCGATCCGGAAGCCCCGGCGGTGCCTGCGCGCGATCCGGCCTGGTACTACGGCGAAATCCAGCATCGCCTGGGCGAAGCGTTCTGCCGTCGAAGCGAACTGGCCGAAGGGCGGCATCGTCTTGCCCTGCAACTGTGGTTCGCCGCCGACGGCAGCGTCGCGCGTTCCCGCCTGCTGGAATCCACCGGCGACGCGGCGGTCGATGCGGCGGTGCGCGAGGCGATGGACGGTCTGGCGCTGGGAGCACCGGTGCCGGCGCAGGTGGCGCAGCCGTTCACCCTGCTGGTGCTGCCGCGCGCGGCCGGCTACGGGTGGGCCTGTCCGGCGCCCGGGATACGGCCATGAGCGCGGTGGAGGCGGCGGCGGCGGGCCTGCAGCAGTTCCTGGTGCTGCGTTATCACGAACTCAAGCGGCGGCTGGTGCAACGTCTGGGATCGGACGAAGTGGCCAGCGACGCGCTGCAGGAGACCTGGGTGCGCCTGTCCACGCGGCGGGTGGCCGATACCGTGTCCGATCCCTGGCACTACGTTTTCCGGATGGCGGTGAACGCATCGATCGACCTGCATCGCTCCGCCAACCGGCAGCTCAGTGCGCGCGAGGTGGACGACTTGCTGGAACTGGCCGACCCGGCGCCCGGTCCGGCCGAGGCGGCGGCCTCGCAGGCCGAACTGGAAGCCCTGGTCCGGGTGATGCGGGAACTCCCGGAACGACGCCGCAACATCCTGCTGGCGGTGCGCGTGCAGCAGCTGACACAGCCGGAAGTGGCGCGCCGGATGGGCATTTCCCTGCGTCTGGTCGAACTGGAACTGCAGAAAGCCCAGGCCTACTGCGCGGCCCGGCTGGGCCGTTGACGCGCGCGGCGGGAAGCGCCCCGGATCACGCCGGGAAGGCCTGCCATGCGGGATTGGCCATCCAAATCGGTCTATTGTCTGACAGGCACCGTTGGCCATCCCGGCCAGGGCGGTCCGCCGGGTGCGGGCAAAGCGCGGCATGACATTCACGAACGACGACAAATCGAAAAAGCGGCTGCGGCATGAGGCGGATGCCTGGGTGCGATTGCTGGCGTCGGGCCGGGCAACCGACGAGGACGCGCGCGCATTGCAACGCTGGCGTGCGCAAGGACCGATGCACCGGGCCGCGTTCGAGGATGCCAAGCGGTTGTGGCGCGATTTCGGGCCGGCCGGCGAGCGCCTGATCGCGCAGGCGGCGGCCAACGCCGCGCGGCCGACGGGACCACGCATGAACAGGCGCGCCTTCCTCGGCGGCATGGCCGCGGCGGCGTCGGTGGCCGGCGTGGCGTTGCTGGCGGAACACCCGCTGCTGGGCGGCTGGACGCCGATATCGGAGTGGGGCGCGGATTACCGCACCGCCACCGGTGAACAGCGCACGGTGCGCCTGCGCGAGGACGTGGTGCTGGCGATGAACACGCAGACCAGCATCGAGGTGCAGCGCCAGGACGGCAGGATCGACGGGATGACGCTGCTGGCGGGCGAGGCGGCGATCGATGCGATGACCGCGACCGGCGGACTGTTCCGGATTTCGTCCGGTGCCGGAAGGATCACCGCGGAGCTGCCGGCCAGGCTGGAAGTGCGCCGCGTCGGCGAGCGCACCTGTGTCACCTGCCTGCGCGGCAGGGTGGCGGTGCAACTGGGCGACCAGCAGCGCACGCTGGCCGCGCGCTACCAGGTGGACTATGGCGAAGACGGACTGCAGGCGGTGCGCGCGATCGAGCCGGAACAGGTATCGGCCTGGCGGGACGGCGTCATCGTATTCCGCAACACGCCGTTGCCGGACGCGATCAGCGAGATCAACCGCTACCGTCGCGGCCGGGTGATGCTGGTGGACAAGGCGCTGGAAGGACGGTCGGTCAGCGGGCGCTTCCCGATCACCCGGATGGATCTGGCGATCACGCAGATCCAGCAGGCCTTCTCGGCCCGCGTGACCACGCTGCCCGGCGATATCGTCCTGCTCGGTTGAGTCGGGTTGCGCCGAGCGCCATGCCGCTCCGTTCGCGCTGACGCGCCGGCAGGCGCATTCAGGAACCTTGACGTTCACCCTCGCGTGCACGTCGGACGCATCGGAGCTTTGCGGGTTCGTCCGACAACGAGCGTCGTGAAGAAGGAAAGCCATCGATGGCACACGCCATCGTCCCCCTCTCCACGGAGCGTCCCGCAGTGCCCAAGCAAGCGATTGCCCCTTCACGTCCCGCGTTCCGTACGCATCCGCTTTCGCGCGCGATCGGCCTGTTCCTGCTTGCCGGCGGTGGCATGGATGCCGCCCTGGCGCAACAGGCGTTCAGTTCCGCCTGGTTCGCCAACAAGGCCGCGGTGCAGGGCGCGGTGGGTTCCACCGGCCGCTTGCCCAACGGCGCGCCCGCGCCGCTGCGTCCGACCGGACCGCAGCAGCAATCCCAGGCCGCGCGTGACCGCCTGCAGCAGTCGATCAACAACCTGGGCGTCGCCGCGCAGGCCATCGCGCTGCGCCAGGCCTTGCAGCAGCAGGCGCGGCAGGCCGCGCTGGCGCGCCCATCCGACGTGCCCGATGGCCTGGGCGAGGGCGGCCTGAAGATCGACGAGGAGGCGCTGACCCGCGGCTGGCACAACGCCAAGGATCCCACCCAGCAGGTGGCCGACGGAAAGACCACCGTCACCATCGAACAGACCGGCAGCAAGGCGATCCTCAACTGGGAAACCTTCAACGTCGGCCGCAACACCACGGTGAAGTACGACCAGCAGGCCGACTGGGCGGTGCTCAACCGGGTGAACGATCCGCTGGCGCGGCCTTCGCAGATCCAGGGACAGATCGAAGGCGCCGGCACGGTGCTGGTGCTCAATCGCAATGGCGTGGTGTTCGACGGCAGTTCGCAGGTCAACGTGCGCAACCTGGTCGCGGCGGCCGCGCACATGAGCGATACGCAGTTCCTCGGCAACGGGCTGTATGGCGCCAACGGCGCGCCGAGTTTCACCGATGCCGGCGGCGCGGTGAAGGTCGAGGCCGGTGCGCTGATCCGCACCCGCGAACCGCAATCGGTCACCCAGGGCGGTGGCTACGTGCTGCTGCTGGGGGGCGAGGTCGACAACGCCGGGCAGATCCTCACCCGCAAGGGGCAGACACAACTCGCCGCCGGTGACAGTTTCGTCATCCGCAAGGGCGCCGGCACCGAAGGCAACCAGGCATCGACCACGCGCGGAAATGAAGTCGCCGCCCTGCGCGACGCGGCTTCCACCCATACGGGCCGGGTCGTCAATACCGGCCTCATCCAGGCGCGCGAAGGCGATGTCACCCTGGCCGGCCACGAGGTGCGCCAGGCGGGCGTCGCGGTCGCGACCACCACCGTCAACGCGCGCGGCACCGTGCACCTGCTCAATTCGGCGGGCGACGCGGAAGGCTCGGTGACGCTGGGCGAAGGCGCGCTGACCGCGGTGCTGCTGGAGGACGATGGCAAGACCACGGCGCTGGACAGCCAGCGCGATGCGCTGATCGCCGAATCGGAAAAGCTGGACGCGTTGCGGATGCAGACCGACCCCGGCGCGTTCGACAACTATTCGCGGCTGTCGGATCGACGCGACCAGTCGCGGGTGGAGATCGTCTCCGGCGGCGACGTGAACTTCGAGGGCGATTCGCTGACGCTCGCCACCGGCGGCCAGATCGCGGTCACCGCCGGCAATCGTGCCCAGGCCGATGCGGGCGCGCGACTGGACGTGTCCGGCGCGGTTGGCGTGAAGGTGGCGATGGAAAGCAACACCGTGCAGGTCAACGTGCAGGGCAACGAACTGCGCGACTCGCCGCACAACCGCGATGGCGGCAAGCTGCAGAACAGCACGATTTGGGTCGATCGCCGCGATCTGGTGCTGGTACCGGCCGGCACCGGCGGCTATGCCTCGGATCGCTGGTACGCCGCCGGCGGCCTGCTGGAGGTCAGCGGCTGGCTCAACAACCAGGGCCACGGCATCGGCGAGTGGGCCGCGCAGGGCGGCACGATCACCCTGGGCGGCAAGGAGGTGATCACCCGCGCCGGATCGCAGATCAACCTGTCCGGCGGCGCGCTGGACGTGCAGACCGGCTACGTGCAGCAGACTTGGCTGCGCGATGGCGACGGCCGCCTGCACACGCTGCAGGATGCGCCGACGGAGTTGATCTACGCCGGCGTCTACCAGGGCTACGAGGTGGATCACGAGCGCTGGGGCGTGCAGGACGCCTACCTCAATCCGATCATCGCGCCGCGCCAGCGGCTGGAGAACGGCTACACCGTCGGCCGCGACGCCGGCCGCCTGATCGTGGATGCGCCGACCGTCGTGCTCGAAGGCGATATCGAGGCCAAGGTGTTCGAGGGCGAACGGCAGACCCGCGCGCGCGACGCCGTGGACGGCTACCGGCAGGCGCAGAGCGCGGTGGCGCGTTCCGGCGAACTGATCATCGGGCGGGTCAATGCGCGCGGGTTCGATGCGCCGCATGCCAGCCGGGTGGTGATCGGCGACTTCGACGATGTCGCGACGGGCGAACCGGACGCCGCGCTGCCGGAGGACCGCATCGGCACCGTGCTGCTGGACGCGGACCGGTTGAACCGCAGCGGCCTGGGTGGGCTGACCCTCACCAGCGCCGATGCCATCCACATCGATGCCGATCTGTCGCTGGCCGACGGCGGCGTGCTGGATCTGTCGGCGGCCGAAATCGCCATCAACGCCGATGTCACCGCCCGCAGCGGCAACGTGAAGGCCGACAACGTGGTGGAGGTGGCCACGGTTGCCGAGCCAGCGTCCACCTTCCTGTTGCGCGAGGACGGCAGCGCGGACTTCACCCTGGGCACCGGCGCGACCCTGGACCTGTCGGGCACCTGGCACAACGGCCTGCTCGACGGCGCCGGTGCGGTCTCCCTGGCGCATATCGACGGTGGTGCGCTGTCGGTGCGGATGGTGGCGGGCTCCATTCGCCTGGAACAGGACAGCCGCGTCGATCTGCGCTCGGGCGCAGCCCTGCATGGCGACGGCAAACTGAGCGGCGGTCGTGGCGGTGACCTGAGCCTGATCGCCAATGACGATCGCGTCGCGGTCACCGGTGAGGGTGTGCTGGATCGCCCAGGGCGCGAGCTGGTGCTGGATGGCGAGATCCTGGCCGCGGGCGTAGCCGGCGGCGGCACCCTGACCCTGCAGGCGCCCACGCCGGTGGTGTTCGGTACGGATGCGGTGCTGGAAAGCGGCGTGCTGGAACCGGGCACGCGCCTGCCGGCCGATGTGGTGCTGGGTGAAGCGGTGACGATCGGGATCGGCGGACGCCTGCCGGTCGATGCCTCCACATCGGTGACCACGGTGATTCCGGATCGGCCGTTGCCGGCGGTGACGGTGGATACCGGCACGCAACCGGAAGTGGTGCTGGCCGGCGAGTGGACGGTACCCGAGAACGTGTGGGTGAACGTGGACGGCAACTGGCTGACCGGCGGCACCGTGCTGCCGGCCGGCACGCGCATGCAGTTCCTGGCCAACACGACGATTCCGGCGGGCACGGTGTTCCCTTCGTCGGTGTTCCCGCAGGGGTTCGCGGTGTTTCCCTATGTGCTGACCATGCAGGCCGGCGAGATCGCGCCGGTCGCGGTGACCGTGCCGGCGGGGCAACTGCTGCCGCGCGGTACCTGGTTCGATCAGGCGATCACTTTCGACCCCGCGCTGAAGCTCGACGCCGGACTGCTGCGCAGCGGTTTTGCCGACTACCGCATCGGCAGCCGGGCCGGGCTGGTGGTGTCGGAAGGCACGGAGCTGGCCGCCGAAATGCCGCTGCTGCGCCCGACGGCCGACGCATTCCTGCGTCCCTCGGACAGCGCGCTGTCCGAAGTATTGGCGGCATGGACGCCGCCGGTGGTGGCGGAAGACCCGACCGCGGGCCGGCTGCGCCTGCGTGCCGGCGCGGATTTGTCGCTGCACGGCGCTTCGCTGGAGGTCGGCGAGGGCGCGCACATCCGCGTCGATCCCGGCCACCACGTGCGCCTGGCGGCCGCGCGTCAATTGGTGATGGACGGAACCATCACCGCATCCGGCGGCGAGATCTCGCTGCTGAGCGCGCCCATCGGCGTGTCCGGCAATCTGGCCGCGGGCGGAACCGGCGTGTCGCTGTGGGTGGGCGAGAACGGCGCGCTCGATGTCGCGGGCCGTGCCTGGACCGCGCGTGACGCGGCGGGTCGGCGTTACGGCCTGGCCCAGGATGGCGGCGCCATCCGCATCGGCCTGGAGGAATACGGCATCGACGTGAAGGACGTCCCCGGCACCTCGCGCGCGATGGTGGTGATCCGCGAGGGTGCGCGGCTCGATGCTTCCGGCGCGGCCGCCACGGTGGATCTGGCGGAAGGACTGCCGGTACTCGCACGTCCGATCACGCTGGCCGGCGACGGCGGCCTGATCCAGTTGGGATCGCAGGCCGGCATCCTGAACGATGGCGAATTGCGTGCGTCCGCCGGCGGCGCGGGCGCGGCCGGCGGTCAACTGAACCTCATTCTGGAAAACCGCGAAGGCAACGGGCACGAGGGCGTGCGAACGCTGACCGTGAGCCAGACGCGGGTGCGGAGCGGGCTGGCCGACGACGCGGTGGCGGGCGATGCGTTCGCGCCGGAGGACTACCTGGGTGCGCGCATCAGCGCCGAACAGATCGAAGCCGGCGGGTTCGGCACGCTGGATCTGTGGAGCCGCGACGTGATCTCCTTCGAGGGCGATGTCGACCTGGCGCTCAGCCAGCGACTGGCGCTGCGCCGCGGGTTGTTGTCGGTGGCCGAAGGCACGCCCGAGGCACGGGTGACGCTGTCGGCGCCGCATGTGCTGTTGGTGGGCAAGGTCGACATCCCGGTGACGGCACCGGATGTTCCCAAGCCGGGGCTGGTCAACACGATCGGCAGTGCGTATCGCGACTATTCCCCGGGATCGCGCAATGACGCAGCGCTGACCATCCAGGCGAACCTGATCGATGTGCGGGACGCGGTGCAGTTCGGCGGCGCCGGCCAGGTCTTCCTGGAAACCGCACCGAACAGCTGGACGCCGGTGGCCGTGGATCGCTTCGGTTTCGATCAGGTCAACCTGGTCAGCCAGGGCGATCTGCGTTTCGGCGATGGGTTGCTGTATACGGGCGGCGATCTGAACCTGACCGCGCGCCAGATCTATCCGACGACCCATGCCAGCGCGGAGGTGGCGGCCGGCGTCAGTTTCGACAACACCGGCAAGCACTTCGATCCCGAGCGCACGCTGACCATCCGTGGCCTGGGCGATACGCCCGATGCGCCCTTCTCGGTATTCGGATCGCTCGCCCTGCGCGCGGCCAACATCGATCAGGGTGGCGTGGTGCGCGCACCGCTGGGCCGCATTGTGTTCGGTGGCACGCCGGATCCCGACACCTTCCTGGTCGATCAGCAGTTCCATGTCCTGCTGCGCGAGGGCAGCCTGACCTCCACCAGCGCGGCCGGCCTGCGCATGCCCTACGGTGGCACGGCGGACGGACTGCGCTACCTCTACAACGGCCAGGTGGTGGAGTTCGATGACCTCGCGGCCCTGGATGGGGACGGCAGTGACAGCGCCAGCAGCGGGACGGTCGATGCGATCGAGCGTGGCGTGCTTATGGGGCAGGTGACGCTCACCGCGGAGGCCGGTTCGGTCATCGACGTGTCCGGAGGTGGCGAACTGACCGGCGCCGGCTTCTTCACCGGTCGCGGCGGCTCGGTCGACATCCTGCGCACGCCGCTGGCCAATGCCAATCCGGCGAACGGCTTCAGCGATCCCGATGCCGAGGTCTACGCGATCGTGCCGTCGATGCCGGGCCAGTATGCGCCGGTCTCGCCCGATGCCGGCGCGGGTGCGCCGCGGGTCGGCCAGCAGATCACTTTGACCGAAGCGGTCGGCGGACTGCCGGCCGGCACCTACACGTTGATGCCCTCGACCTATGCGCTGTTGCCGGGCGCGTTCCGGGTGGAGCTGGCCGGGGGCGCGAGCCGCGAAGCCGCCGCGGTGACGATGCCGGGCGGAACGTTCCGCGCCAGCGCCTACCTGGGCATCGCCAACACAGACATCCGCGATGTCCTGCCGACCACGGTGACGCTGATGTCCGGCGAAACGGTGCGCCGGTTCTCGCAGTACAACGAAACCAGCTACGCCGATTTCGCCATCGCCGAGGCCGCGCGTTTCGGCACGCGCCGCCCGCGCCTTGAGCGCGACGCGCAGAGCCTGCACCTGGACTTCGCCCGCGCCGTCGGCGAGGCGATGGACTTCAAGGGCCAGGTGCGGATGGCCGGCGAAGGCGACGGCGCGGACGGCAACCTGTTCCTGACTTCGCTCGGCGCGCTGGAAATCAAGCAAGCCGGCCAGGCCGCGACAGAGGGTTTCTCTTCCGTAGACAGCGAGGATCTGGCCGGTATCCAGGCCGGCATCCTGACCGTGGGCGGCACGTTCTCGCTGGTCGAAGCCACGGCAGCTCCCAGCCAGGGCAGTTTCGCGCTCGGTCCCCGCGTGGTGTTCGAGAGCGGCAAGGGCAAGGTGGCGGTACGCGATGGCGCGCAACTGCGCGCGGATCAGATTTTCCTCACCAGCGGCGAGCAGGTGTTGGTCGAAGGTGGCGCGACGCTGGAAGCACGCGCCACCGATGGCCTGTTGCTGGATTCCAGCCGTGGCTACGTGTTCTCCGACAGCGCCAATGGCGAACAGGCCATCGGCGGCGCGGTGCTGGCGGTGTCCGCCGGCGACGTGCGCTTCACCCCGCCGACGGGCGCCAACGCGGACGCGGGCATCAACCCCAACGCCATCCGCATCGGCGACGGCGCGGTGCTGCGGTCACCAGGCACGCTGGCGTTCTCCACCAACGGCGAACTGGCGCTGGGCGATGCGGAATACAACGCGCGCTACTTCGCGCTCACCGCGCCGAGCCTGCACATCGGCACCGATGCCGCCTTCGCGCGGGCCGAGGAAGCCGGCGCGATCGGCGATGGCGTGCGCCTGTCGCAAACGCTGCTGGAACGCCTGATACATCCGTCGGCGGGCCAGCAGGCGGTGGAACGGGTGTCGTTGAGCGCGGGCAATTCAATCAATCTGTTCGGTGAGGTCGATTTCGATCTCGGCCGCGCCAGTGGCGACGCGGACACCCAATTGTGGCTGGAAACACCGGCGCTGTATGGCTGGGGCGAGACGGACGAAACCGCGCGGATCGCCGCCGGCACCGTGGTCTGGAATGGCCTGGCCTCGGGCCTTGGCACGCCGGCGAGCCCTTACGCCAGCGCGGCGCCCGGTGCGGTATTGGCCGGCGGTGCGGGTACCGGTGCGGGCCGGCTGAGCATCGAGGCCGAGCGCATCGAATTCGGCTATGCGCCCTATGCGCGCGGCCAGGACCAGGTTGAACTGGATCGGCTGGCGCTGGGTTTCGCCCGTGTGGATCTGCGCGCCAGCGAACGCATCACCGCCAACCATCGCGGCACGCTGTCGGTGTATGCCAGCGGTACCGACGCCGACAGCTACACCGGCGGCGACCTGCACCTGTCGACGCCGGTGTTGACCGGCGCGGCGGGCTCGTTCATGGCCTACCGCGCGGGCGGCGCGCTGACCGTGGACGCGCCGGCCGGCGCGCCGGCCTACGATCGCGCGGACTTCAACGAACTGGGCGCGGAAGTGCGCCTGTCCGGCCAGCGCGTCAACGTCGATACCGCGGTGGCGCTGCCGAGCGGCCGGCTGGTGCTGGAAGCGGAGGACGGCATCGCCCTGGGTGAACGCGCCACGCTGGATCTGGCGGGCCGCACGCTGAACTTCTTCGACGCGCAGCGGCACAGCTGGGGCGGCGACCTGGTGATGGAGGCGGAGAACGGCGCGATCACCCAGGCCGCCGGTTCGCGGATCGACGTGTCCGCGCAGGGCAACGACGCCGGCACGATCCGTATCACCGCCACCGGCGCGGAAGGCCGGGTGGCGCTGGATGGGCAACTGCTCGGCGGCAGCGATGGCGCCCACCTGAGCGGCGGGATCGATGTGCGGGCGCATGTGCTGCCGGATTTCGCCGGCCTGAACGCACGCCTCAACACGGGCGGGTTCTTCGAGGCACGTGGTTTCTCGATCGGTACCGGTGATCTGGTGATTGGCGACGAGGTGCGCGCCCGCCAGGTATCGATTGCCGCCAATGGCGGCAGCCTGACCGTGAACGGACGCATCGACGCCAGCGGCGCGCAGCCAGGCGACATCCGCCTGGCCGCACGCGATGACCTGGTGCTGGCATCGACGGCGATGCTCGATGCGCACGGCACGCAGTTGCAACTGGATGGCCACGGCGCGGTGATCGACGCGTCCAACCGGGGCCATGTCGAACTCACCAGCGCGGCGGGCCGGGTGTCGCTGGAGGACGGTGCGCGGATTGATCTGAGCACGCCGGACGGCATCGCCCGCGGACAACTGGATATCAACGCGCCGCGGCTGGGCGCCGATGACGTCGCGGTGGATGCCGCGAGCGGCGTGGACATCCGTGGCGCGGCGAGCATCGCGGTCAACGCGTTCCGCGGATACGTCGCCGAGGACGGCACGGTGGATCAGACGCGCCTGGACGCCATCCATGCCGACAGCGTGGCGTTCATCGATGCGGCGCTCGGCAACGAAGCGCTCGCCGCGCGCCTGCAGGGCCTGTCCAGCCATGGGGATGCGTTCCACCTGCGCCCCGGCGTGGAAATCCGCAGCGGGACCGCCGAGGGTGATCTGACGGTCACCGGCGATATCGATTTCTCCGGCTACCGCTATGGACCGGATGCGGACCCCGCGCTGCGCGGTAGCGGCGAGCCCGGCGTGGTGGTGCTGCGTGCCGGTGGCGATCTGCGGGTCAACGGCAGTATCAGCGATGGTTTCGCGCCACCGCCGGTCACCCCGGACGACGATGGTTTCTCGCGACTGCGGATGCTGCTGGCCGGCGGGCAGGCGACGGAGGGCGAGATCAGCTTCGAAGCACCGTTCAATCCCGACTTCGGTGATTTCTGGTTCCTGTTTCCTGGCGCCATGACCGGAGCGGACCTGCCTTTCGTGGAATCGGGCTGGGTTACCGATGGATTGGGCGCGTACTACGGGCCGGGTGATCAGATTCCCGGCATGCTTTACGGCACCATCACTCTCGGTGCCGGTACCCGCCTGACCGCGGTCGATCCGGTCAATGCCGACATCGCGTTGCAGGAACAGGTCGAGCGCCGCAACTGGGCGGCGGCGCCGATGCTGGAAGCCGGCATGCAGTCCTGGTCGATGCGGCTGGTCGGTGGCGCGGATCTCGCCGCGGCCGACAGCCGCACGCTGGCCGCCGCCTCGCAATTGGGCGGACGTGGCGACGTCATCCTCGACGGACCGGGCAAGGTCGGCCCGTTGCGCCAGCAATCCGCGCTTTCGGTCATCCGCACCGGTACCGGCGATCTGGAGGTGCTGGCCGGCGGCGACTATGTGCAGAAATCCCTGTTCGGCGTGTACACCGCCGGTACCCAGGTCGCCGGTGCGGAGGCCTGGGATCAGGAGCGCGCGCGGCTGGCCGACGGCACCGTGCTGGGCTTCGGCAACGAAGCCTATGAGGCCACCCTGGCCGCGCGCCGGATGTACTTCACCACCGGCGGTGGCGATCTGCAGCTGTCCGCGCAGGGCGATGTGCGCGGTTTTACCGAGTACGGGCAGAACAGCGGTACCGGTATCGGCAACTGGCTGTGGCGCCAGGGCGGGGAGGAACTGGGCCAGTCGACCGCATGGGGAATCAACTTCGGCCAGTATGTCTACAACCCGACAACGTTCATGCTGGAGTTCGCCGGATTCTCCGGAATCGGCACGCTCGGTGGCGGCAACGTCCGGGTAAGCGCGGGCGGGGACATGGGGGCAAGCGTGAGCCAGAATCCCGCCCAGATATGGACCAGCAACGAGGCGCTGGCCATCGTGGTGGGCGGCAGCGGCCGTTTCGACGCGCAGGGCCACCAGATGCAATCGGGAGGTGGCACTCTCAGTGTGAGTGCCGGTGGTCGTGTCAACACCGGGCTGCTCGATCCGAGCACGGTCGGGGGCTTCGGACGGACCGCCGGGCTGGTGGCGAATCTCCGCGGAGACACCCGCCTGCAGGCCGGTTCGATCGGACAGTCGTTGGTGAATGGCTATGGCGTCAACCGGCCTGGCGATCCCCGAGCGGTAGATGTGCAGATGCCGTCGGCCTACTTCGGCTATTCGTCGCTGGTCCTTGCCGTCGGCGACGGTCGGATGCAGGTGAAAACCCTGGGTGGCATGCAAGTGGCGACGGGCGTCGATTTCGGCCGCGTGGCACTCAATGGCGGGGCTACCCGGGTTCCGGGCGCGGAAGCGGGAACCGACAGTGCCATAAGCTCTTTCAGCCTGTGGACCAATCGCAGTGGCCTGGATCTGTTCACCGCCGGTGGCAATCTGCTCCAGTTCCAGTCGAGCATGCTGGGCGGCGGCACGACTCAATACGACGCTGGCCGCTTCGGCGCGACAGCGGCCGCTGGCTCGATCGTGCTGGAAAACCTGTTGCTGGCGCCATCGCGTGAGGGCCGTCTGGAACTGCTGGCGGACGAACATGTCATCGGCAGGGCGGCGATGTCGAGCGCGTCCATGGACAGTATTGCGACGCCGGAAAGGCCCTTGTGGGTGCGAGGCGCACTCGAAGAGCTGGGCTCGGGCGTGGCGGGGGTCACCTCCAGCAACCTTGGCGCGGAAGTGGCGGACGTGGAACTGATGGAGGGCAGCGCGGCCTACAACTGGCAGACAGGCGGGCGGTTGTTCGCATTCGCGCCGGACACGGCCAGTGATCTGCATGAAGGCCAAGCGCCATCCTTCCGGATCTACGCGCTGACCGGCGACATCGACGCCGACATTGGTCGCATATACCGGGATCTGTATGGAACCCGCACCTACTACCTTGCGGCCGGGCCCGTGCAACTGCGGGCCGGGCGGGACATCCTGGCCGGCAGCCATGTGCTGCTCAACAACGATGCCAACGACGTGTCGCTGGTGCGTGCGGGACGCGACATCCTCAACACCAGTTTCCGCATCGCCGGACCGGGCCTGCTGGACGTCGCGGCTGGACGCAATATCTATCAGACGTCCGTCGACGATCCCGTCTCCAATCTGCCGGATCTGAATCTCGGCGTGTTCCGCAGTCTGGGCCCGGTGGTCGCCGGTGACGATCGGCCGGGCGCGGGCATCGTGCTGTCGGCGGGAATGGGGGCGAAGGGGCCGGACCTCGAAGGCTTCGCCGCGCGCTATCTGGATCCGGCCAACATGGCCGACCCGGCACGGCCGTTGGCGGACCAGCCGGACAAGGTGGTCCGCACCTACGAACGCGAACTGGTCGAGTGGCTGCGCGAGCGCTTTGCCTACGAGGGCAACACCGACGCGGCGCTGGCCTGGTTCCAGGCGCTGCCGGTGGAGCAGCGTGGCATCTTCCTGCGCCAGGTCTACTTCGAGGAACTGCGTCTGGCCGGACGTGAATACAACAACCCTGACAGCCGTCGTTTCCAGAGCTACCTGCGTGGCCGTGATGCGATTGCCAGCTTCCTGCCGGGCATGGCCGAAGGGGATGATCCGGGCAGCTACCAGGGCTCGATCGTTTTCAGCGAAGGCGCCGGCGCGCATACCGATTTCGGTGGTGGCATCCAGGTACTGGCGCCCGGAGGCGGGTTGACCCTGGGCGTGGATGGCGTCGCGCCGCCGCCCACCACCGGCCTGTTGACCCAGGGCAACGGCGACATCGAGGCGTTCACCCGCGACAGCGTGCTGCTGGGCCTGTCACGCGTGTTCACCACCTTCGGCGGCGGCATCACCCTGTGGTCGGCGCGCGGCGACATCAACGCCGGCCGCGGCGCCAAGACCACCGTGGTGTACACGCCACCCCGCGTGGTTTACGACGATCTCGGCAACGTCAGCCTGTCGCCGCAGGTGCCCAGTTCCGGCGCGGGCATCGCGACCCTGAATCCGATTCCGGAAGTGGCGCCGGGCGACATCGATCTGATCGCGCCGCTGGGCACCATCGATGCGGGTGAAGCCGGCATCCGCGTGTCCGGCAACGTCAACCTCGCCGCGTTGCGGGTGGTCAATGCCGACAACATCCAGGTGCAGGGCAAGGCGACCGGATTGCAGACCGCCGCGGCGGTGAACGTGGCGGCGCTCAGCACCGCCAGCGCGGCGGCGACCCATGCGGTGCAGGCCGCGCAGGACACCGTGCGCCGGCAGGCGCAGCAGTCGCGTCCCTCGATCATCAGCGTGCAGGTGCTCGGCTTCGGCGACAGCCCCAGCAGCAGCGCACCGTCGCCCCGGGTTTCTCCCGGCGCGGTGACGCAAACCGGCTACGACCCCGGCAATGCGTTCCAGGTGCTCGGCAACGGCGCGCTGGGCGAGGCGCAGCGCGCACGCCTGAACACCGCTGAGCGCAGCCGGCTGGATCAGCCCTAGCGATCAGTCCTGCATGGGCGTCAGGGACGATGCCCGCCGGACCGCGCAGGGGAAGTACGCCGGAACGCGGACAAGATGCGGACAACACCACCCGGTGTCCGCGGGCGCATCGCAGCGAGACGCGGTGCATCGGACTTCATGGCAGAGGAGGCACATGCAGATGGACAGGCACGCACAGGGGGAATCATGAGTGACGCATTCGTGAGCGTTTACGAGTTCCGCAAGCGGCTCGAGCAGCACATGCTCCACGCCAGGCAACCCATGGTGGTATCGCACGGCGGCATGCCGATTGGTTACTTCATTCCCGCCAAGGTCTGGCACGACCGCGCCACGGTCGAGGTATTCAACGAGCTCATCTCCGCCATCCTGGAGATGAGCGGATACGACGAGGCGGACGTCAAGGAGGCGATCGAGTCGTACACGTCGGCCAACGCGGAGATCACCCGCGAGCGGATGCTTCGCCATCTGGCGCGCGTGCATCCGGAAGCGATGCAGAAGACGGGAAACATTGCGAAACGGTGACGGTGGGTTCACCGGAACGACACCGTAGTTTCTTCGCGCGGGAACAATGCGGGCGCAGGCTTGAACCTGCCGCCCGTGGTCACGGGCGGACAGGCAACCGCGCACGATTCGATGCGCGGTTGTTTCCTTCCTCGCCATGGTGATCCTTCTCAAAAGGAGTTCTCGTTATGCGTCGTTCCAAGTTCCTGCGTGTCCGTCCGCTTGCCGTCGTCGCCTTCGCCGCGATGACCGTTGCCGGCTCCGCCGGTGCTGCCGATCTGTTTGGCGGCGGCGCCACCTTCCCGGTGCAGTCCTATGTGGGTGACAACTTCCTGACCACCGTCCCGGTTCGCGCGCGCCTGTCGCGCAACACCACCAACACGGTGGCCACCACGCCGATCGCCACCCTGACGCCGCCGGACACCCTGTTCGCCCGTTTCGCCTCGGGTACCGGCAACAAGATTTCCTACTGCCAGACCGGTAGCGGCACCGGCAAGACCGTGCTGATTGGCGTGGGTTCGGTGATCAACGCCAACGGCGAGTGCGGCAACTACCAGTCCGGCACCAGCCCGGCCGGTTTCAGCGGCACCGCCGCCGCGCCGAACTACATCGGTACCGATTCGCCGATCAGCCAGGCTGACGTGACCAGCTTCAACGGCGGCCCGCGCGCGGCGCGCGAGCTGTGGCAGATCCCGACGCTGGCCGGCGCCATCGCGCTGCCGAACCACTCGGCCCTGGGCTTCACCAACCTCACCACCGAGCAGGTGTGCCAGATCTTCTCGGCGCGCGTGACCAACTGGTCGAGCATCCCGGGCTCCGGTTCGACCGCGGCGATCCGCGTCGTGTACCGCGCGGATGGCAGCGGCACCAGCTTCGCCTTCACCAGCTATCTGGCGACCGCCTGCAATGGCAAGTTCAGCATCCCCGCCGGTTACTTCAAGCCCAACCAGAGCTTTGCCGCGGCGGTTCCGGCGGCTGGTTCGGCGGCGCCGTTGTATGCCGCCTCGGCGGCCGTGTCCGGCAACCCGGGCGTGGTGACCTCCGTCGTCTCCACCGCCGCGTCGATCGGTTACGCCGATTATCCGGAAGTGGACGCGCAGGGCGCCGAGTTCCCGACCGTCAACAGCGCCAGCCCGGCCGCGCTGCCGGCGTCCATCAGCATCTCGGCGCCGCTGTCCGGTCAGGTGCTCAATGCCAGCAACGCGCCGGTCGCGGTGACCGGCATGGCGAACCCGGCCTGCCTGCGCCTGATCAGCCCGAGCACGATCCCGGCCGGCGTGACCTATCCGATCCTGGCGTACACCTACCTGGCCGGCTATCGCAACACCAATGGCACCAGCACCACTGCGCTGCGCGATCTGCTGGGCTACTTCCTGGCGACCCAGGCCAACCGTCCCGCTCCGCCGGCCGGTTTCGCCTACCTGGATGGCAGCGCCACCTACCGCAGCTCGGTCCAGAACACGATCACCACCTGCGTCCTCTGATCCACGCAATCGAAAGACGCCGGTAAGCCGGCGTCCTTCCACACCGGCGGCGGGGAAGTATCCCCGCCGCTTCCATGAGCGGAACAGCATCGAGGAACCAACACATGCATACCAACAGCGTAAAGAGTGCGATCCGGAGAGCCACGATGGTGTTGTTGGCGCTGGCCGCCTGCCTGGTCGCAGGACAGGTGTTCGCGCAGCAGAGTGATGATCCGGAACATTGCGGCACCATCACCCATTACCCGGGCGCGGTCACCGTGGTGGGCAAGGCGTGGGGCAACGCCACCCAGGGCGACTTCCGCATCTGCAGCACCACTTATCAGTGCGGTGCCAACGCAAAGTCGGCCGAAGTGTTCGGTGTCGGCTACAGCAGTCACGTCGAGGGCGTGATCGCCACGGAGAACTACGCCGCCGCCAGCGACGGTACCGAAGCGATCCTCGCCAGCTGTGAGGCGATCAGCAAGGATCCGGGCAAAGTGCGTTCCTGCATGGCGCAGAAGCAGAGCTTCCAGCTGCCGACGTCGGTCGCCGAGCAGGCGAGCTGCACCGTGGCGGTGGGTGCTCCGGCCAAGGGATGGACCGCTGCCTCCGCCACCTGCTTCTGCGAAGGCTGATACGGAAAACAGGGATTCGTGCGGCGTACGGGAGGCAATCGGGATCCCGGCGCGCGCATCGGGATGAAACATGTCCGTGTGGCCCCGGCCGGTATCCGCCGCCCGGGGCTTTTTTGCGTGCTTCTCGCGGGAGCGCGCATGGCGGGTTTTCGCACGGCTGACGCCCTCGCGCGATCGCGGCCGAATATGACAGCACTGTCATAAAAATGTTTGCGGATCCCCACGGCTGCATGCGTCTAGAAAACAGAGACGAGTGGAATGCGCGTCGTCGCATCCACCACGGCCATTTCGCTTCGGGTGAACAAATCGATGGATGGATCAAGAGCAGCATCCGCGCTCGCGCGGATCGTATGCGTGCTGATGGTGGGAACCACCGCGCAGGCGCAGGACGCCCCGCCCGCAGCCGAGGCACCGGAGGCGCCGAGCGCGCCGGGCGGAGCGGGTCAGCGGGTGAGCATCCAGGAGTACCGGGTGCGCGGCAACAGCGTGCTGGCGGCGCGGGAGATTGAGCAGGCGGTGATGCCGTACCTGGGCCCGGG
>NZ_JACHYM010000004.1:0-6196 GCF_014192765.1 Pseudoxanthomonas sp. OG2
CAGCGGGTGAGCATCCAGGAGTACCGGGTGCGCGGCAACAGCGTGCTGGCGGCGCGGGAGATTGAGCAGGCGGTGATGCCGTACCTGGGCCCGGGACGGACGCTGGCCGACGTGGAGGCCGCGCGCGATGCGCTGCAGGCGGCCTACCAGCAGCGCGGCTACCAGTCCGTGTACGTGGACCTGCCCGAGCAGCAGGTCAGCGGCGGGGTGGTGGTGCTGCAGGTGACCCAGACCCGGGTGGGGACAGTGAACGTGGTCGGGGCCCGGCACCACGACCCGGCGCGGCTGCGCGCGGCGGTGCCGGCGCTGGCCACCGGGCAGGTGCCGGACTTCCGCCGCGCCCAGGACCAGCTGGCCGCGCTCAACCGCACCGCGCGCCGGCAGGTGGTGCCGCTGGTCAAGCCCGGGGCCACGGAGGGGACCATGGACGTGGACCTGAAGGTGGAAGACACCGCGCCGTGGCGGGCCAGCCTGACGGTCAACAACGACCACAGCGTGGACACCACCCGGCTGCGCAGCATCCTGAGCGTGGGCCACGACAATTTGTGGCAGCGCGAGCACAGCGCCTCGCTGAGCTGGTTCGCCGCCCCGCAGGACGTGGACGAGGCCAGCGTGTGGTCCGGGTCCTACCGGCTGCCGCTGGGCGGGCCGGACTGGCAGCTGGAAGCGGCCGGCTACCGCTCCGACAGCAACGTGGTCTCCAGCGGCACCACCCAGGTCACCGGCAAGGGCCACGCGGTGGGCCTCAAGCTCAGCCACACCCTGCCGCAGGCCGGGGCCTGGTGGCACCAGTGGACGCTGGGGGTGGACTTCAAGGACATGGACGAGGCGGTGGCCCTGACCGGGATGGCCAGCGACTTCGCGCCGCTGAAGTACGCGCCGGTGACCCTGGCCTACAGCGGGTTCCGCCAGGGCGAGCGACACCAGTTCGCGCTGGGCCTGCAGGCGGTGTTCGGCGCGCGCAGCGTGCTGGGCTACGGCAGCGGGGCGGACGCGTTCGACTGGAAGCGCGCCTATGCCGATGCCAGCTTCTTCGTGCTCAAGGCCGATGTCAGCGACACCTACAGCCTCGCCAGCGGGGCGCAGTGGTACGCGCGGGTGTCGGCGCAGCTGACCGACCAGCCGCTGGTGTCCGGCGAGCAGTTCGCCGCCGGCGGCATGTACACCACCCGCGGCTACCGCTCGGCCGAGGCCATCGGCGACTACGGGGCGATGTTCACCCTGGAGTGGCGCAGCGCGCCGCTGACCCGCTGGGGCCTGTGCGAGTGGCGCTTCCACGGCTACCTGGACGGGGCCTGGCTGGGCCTGCGCCGGCCGCTGCCCGAACAGGAAGCCGAGGCCTCGCTGGCGTCGCTGGGGTTCGGGACCAGCTTCCGGGTGGGCGAGCACTTCGACGTGCGCCTGGACTACGGCCACAGCCTGCTGGACGGGCCCACCACCACCCGCGGCGCGGACCGGCTGCACGTCAGCGTCGGCGCCAGCTACTGACCCTCATTTCTTTTTCTGGAGATTTTTCCATGCAACGCGTCCTTCTCCTGTTGTTGATGCTGCTGGGCCTGTCGCTGCAGGCCAGCGCCCGGGCCCAGGAACCCGGTCCGGCCTGGTGGCAGGCCGACTGGAAGTACCGCAAGCCGCTGACGGTGGACGCCGGCCCGCAGGGCGCGGGCCTGGCCACCGGCCCGGGCCGGCTGCCGGTGCTGGTGCGCCTGCACGCGGGCAACTTCGCCTTCGACGGGGTGGGCGAGGGCGGCCGGGACCTGCGCTTCATCGCCGCCGACGGGCACACCGTGCTCAACCACCAGGTCGAGCGCTACGACGCGGCCGCGGCCATGGCCCTGGTCTGGGTCGACGTGCCGGCGGTGACCCCGGGCGCGGCGCAGACCCTGTGGATGTACTACGGCAACCCGCAGGCCCCGGCCGCGGGCAACGGCCAGCTGGTGTTCGACCCGGACTACACCGCCGTCTACCACTTCGCCGGCACCACCGCCCAGGTCCAGGACACCACCGCCTACGGCAACCACGCCAGCGGCCCGTTGACCGCGCTGGAGGCGGCCCTCATCGGCCGCGGCGCGCAACTGGGCAAGGCGCCCTTCCAGCTGCCGGCCTCGGCCTCGCTGGCGGTGCCGGCCGGCGGGACGATGAGCTTCTCGGCATGGGTCAAGCCCGAGGCGGCCGGTCCGGGCCAGAGCGTGTACCTGCGCCGGGACGGGGAGCACCTGCTGTGGCTGGGCGTGGACAACGGGGTGCCGTTCGTGCAGGTGGACCAGGCGCGCAGCGCGCCGGTGGCCGCATTGCCAAGCGGGCAGTGGAGCCATCTGGCCTTCACCGCCGACGCCGGGGCGGTGGTGCTGTACGTGGGCGGGCGGGAAGTGGCGCGGGTGGCCACGCCGCTGCCGGCGCTGGCCGGTCCGGCCTGGGTCGGCGGCGAAGGCGCCCCGGCCCCGGCCGGGGCGGTGGCCGCCGCGCCGTTCACCGGCGCGCTGGACGAGATGCGCCTGTCCAAGGTGGCCCGGCCGGCGGCCGCGCTGCTGGCCGAGGTGGCCTCGCAGGGCCCGGCCGCGCGGCTGGTGCGCCTGGGCGAGGACGAACAGAACGCCGGGGTGAGCCATTTCGGGTTCATTTTGAAGTCCATGCCGGTGGACGCCTGGGTGGTGGTCATCGTGCTGGGGCTGATGCTGCTGCTGTCCTGGGCCATCATGCTGGCCAAGGGGCGGTATTTCGGGCGGGTCAGCCGGGCCAACGCGGCCTTCGCCGTGCAGTACCAGCAGGTGGCCGGCCTGCCGGCGGCCAGCCTGCAGGAACGCGCCCGCCAGGGCACCCTGGACGCGGACATCCGCGAGCACGCCAGCCTGTGGCGGCTGTACGCCATCGCCATGGACGAACTCAAGGGCCGCCAGGCCCATGCCCACGGCCTGAGCGCGGCCGCGCTGGCGGCCATCCGCGCGGCCATGGACGCCGAGGTCATCCGCGAAGGCGAGCGCATGAGCCGGCGCATGAACTGGCTGTCCACCACCATTGAAGGCGCCCCCTACGTGGGCCTGTTCGGCACCGTCATCGGCATCATGCTGGTGTTCGCGGTGGCGGCCATGGCCGGGGCGGTGGACATCAACTCGGTGGCCCCGGGCATGGCCGCGGCGCTGCTGTGCACGGCCGCCGGCCTGGGCGTGGCCATCCCGGCCCTGTTTGGCTACAACTGGCTGGCCGCCCGCGCCGAGGCCATCGGCGCGGACATGGCCGTGTTCGTGGACGAGTTCAGCGCCCGCCTGGCCGAGGAGTTCGACGCCGCCGGCCCGGTGCCGTCGGTGCTGCACTCGGTGCGGGCCTGAGGACCGCGCCATGGCCGCCAAGCGATTGGGTGTCAAAAAACGCGAGAAGGGCATCAACGTCACCCCCTTCGTGGACGTGCTGCTGGTGGTGCTGGTCATTTTCATTTTGACCAGCAACGCCACCATCCCCGGCATTGAGGTCAACCTGCCCAAGGCCAGCAGCAGCCAGGCCCTGGAGAAGCCGCAGACCAAGGCCATCACGGTGGACAACGCCGGGCAGATTTTCCTGGACGCCTACCCGGTGAGCCTGGCCGAGCTGGAACAGCGCCTGCGCACCGAACAGGCCATCACCCCGGACTTCCCGGTCATCGTGCGCGGTGACGCCCAGGTGCAGTACGCCCGGGTGGTGGAAGTGCTGGACCTGCTGCGGCGCATCGAGCTGACCCAGGTCGGCCTGGTCACCGGCAAGGCGCAGGGGTGAGGCCATGACTGCGCCCGACCCCCGTCCCGGACGCGGCCTGCGCGCGGGCTGGCCGGCCCTGCTCGGGGCGCTGCTGCTGGCCGCGCTGCTGGTGGGCCTGGTCGGCTACCTGCTGCTCAAGGACCCGGCCAGCACCCGCCGGCCGGTGGCCGCCGTGCCGGTGCTGACCTTGCCGCCGCCGCCCCCGCCGCCGCCCGAACCCGAGCCCGAACCCGAGCCGGAAGTGGAACCGGAGGAGGTTATGCCCGAGCCCGAGCCGCTGGAGGACGTGCCCAAGCCGGCCGAGGAGGCGCCCCCCCCGGACACCGCCGACCCGGTGACCATGAACGCCGACGCCCAGGCCGGCACCGACAATTTCGGCATCCAGTCCGGCCGCGGCGGCGGCATGAGTGGGGTCGGCGCCGGCGGCGCCGGCAACGCCTCCTACGGCCGCTACCTGGGCTACGTCCTGCAGCAGGCCATCGCCCGCGACGAACGCCTGCGCCCGCTGGCCTTCCAGCTGACCCTGCACGTCTGGCTCGGCCCCGGCGGGGAACTGAGCCGGGTCGAACTGGCCCGCGGCAGCGGCAACCCCGACGCCGACCAGGCCGTGCTGGAAGCCGTGCGCGCCCTGGGCCGGGTGGACGAACGCCCGCCGGCCTCGCTGACCTTCCCGGCCCGGGTGCTGGTGCAGGGCCGCCGGCCCGCCGGCTGACCCGGACCGCCCCGTGCCGACCACTGCCCCCCTTTTCCGCCCCTTTTTCCTGCCTTGTGAGTTGCCCATGACCCGTCTTCCCCTTTCCCGCCTGCGCCACCTGGCCGCCGGCATCGGCCTGGCCCTGGTCCTGTCCACCGCCGCCCAGGCCCAGGACGCCCCGGCCGCCGAGAGCACCCTGGTCAAGCTCATCCGCGGCCTCATCGACAGCGGCGCGCTCACCCCCCAGGTGGGCCAGGCCCTGCTCGAGGAAGCCCGCCGCGAGGCCGCCGCCCGCCCGGCCGCCAGCACCGCCGGCCCGGCCCTGGAACCGGGCGAGGTGCGCGTGCCCTACATCCCCGAGTCCGTGCGCGAAGGCATCCGCGAGGAGGTCAAGGCCGAGGTGCTGGCCCAGGCCAAGGCCGAACGCTGGGCCGCCCCGGAGGCGGTGCCGGAGTGGACCCAGCGCGTGCAGGTCACCGGCGATGTGCGCGTGCGCAACGAGTCGCGCCTGTTCTCCGAACGCAACAGCACCATCGAGACCGACTGGGCCCGCATCAACGCCGGCGATGGCTACGACATCAACCCCAACACCAACCTGGACCTGCCGCCGCTGCGCAACACCCGCCAGGACCGCAACAACTCCTGGCGCATCCGCGCCCGCCTGGGCGTGCTGGCCCAACTGGGCGACCACACCCGCGCCGGCGTGCGCCTGGCCACCGGCAACGACGACGGCCCGGTCTCCACCACCCAGACCCTGGGCGGCGGCCTGGCCAAGAAGGACGCCTGGCTGGACCAGGCCTGGCTGGCCTGGTCGCCGCTGCCGGGCCTGGAGTTCACCGGCGGACGCTTCGCCAACCCCTACTGGTCCACCGACATCCTGTTCTCCAACGACCTCAACTTCGACGGCCTGGCGGTCAAGTACGAACGGGCCGTGGGCCAGGGCCTGGACCTGTTCGCCACCCTGGGCCTGAGCCCGCTGGAATACTCGGCCGACAACTTCCCGGCCACCAGCCAGGACAAGCAGGCCAGCCGCGACAAGTGGCTCAACGGCCTGCAGGTGGGCGCCAACTGGCGTTTCGGGCAGGACCAGACCCTGCGCGCGGCGCTGGCCTACTACCAGTTCCGCAACATCTCCGGCGAGTACTCGGCCCCCTGCGCGCTGTACGCCGGCGCCCAGGTCTGCAGCACCGACGGCACCCGCCCGGCGTTCATGCAGAAGGGCAACACCCTCATGCTCCTGCGCAACATCGCCCTGGACCCGCTGGACCCGGCCAACACCCCGCTGCCGCAGTACGTGGGCCTGGCGGCCAATTTCAGGTTGGTGGACGTGAATCTGAGCTGGGAGACCCCGGCCCTGGCCGGCACCCGCCTGCGCCTGGACGCCCACGGGGTCAAGAACACCGCCTACGACCCGCAGCGGATGTGGACCCGCGCCCATGGCGGGCTGGTCACCAACCTGGCCACCCCGGCCGGCGCCACCCCCACCGTGGCCGACCTGGACAGCGGCGACACCGCCTACCTGGTCCAGGCCACCTTCGGCGACCTGGCCCTGGCCCAGGCCGGCGACTGGAACGCCTGGCTGGGCTACAAGCGCATCGACCCGGACGCGCTGCCGGACGGGTTCAACGACTCCAATTTCCATCTCGGCGGCACCAACGCCAAGGGCTACTACCTGGGCGCCTCCTACGCCTTCGACCGCAAGGTCTGGCTGACCGGCCGCTGGATGGCCGCCAAGGAAGTCAGCGGCGCCCCGCTGTCCATCGATGTCTTCCA